>NZ_LGXZ01000011.1 GCF_001238295.1 Ruegeria sp. 6PALISEP08 | reverse complement strand
CCTGACCCTAGAGAAAGCGCAATGAAAGCCAGATCAATCGAGATTGATATCAGGTAAACAGCGACGCCAACAACGATGGCGGAAAATGGGTTTGGTAGGTTTTTATCCATGCATCTGTTTTGACCGGACCACCCAATAAGTCCGATATGGCCAGACCTAGACCCGCGAGATTTAGAAAAATACCGACGACCTAGATAACGCTCATGTTTGGTATTGAGGTGCCAGTACATCAACGCAGAAATCCGCCCGACCGATACTAACCTGGTGCGATTCAAATCGGAATCCCAGCCTTGTCAGGGTCTTATCAATATAAGATCGCGCACACCCGAGCCCTTGTGTCGCTAGAAGAGTTGAACCACCCGAAATCCGAATGCCCCAAGGGTCGCGTGCATTTGGTTTCCTGAAGGACCAATGCACATCCAAAGGCCCCCCCTTTTAGGATAAAGCGATACCCGTTGCCACCATGGGGCAACAAGTCAAAGTCTGCGCCGCCGTAGCTGATAGGAACGGGGTGCCGCTCTTCTTTGGCTCTTTCCCGTTCGGTGTTAAGCAAATCGAACAGCTCCTGAGAAATGTTCGCCTGAATCGAAAGCGCGAATGTGTCGAAGCCTCGATTTACTATGTGCATTTTGAGGTCTTCTTGGGTTCCGGTATTTCCAGAGGGGGGGCTACAATCACCCCCCTCTTTCGGCGAACGCCGCGCGATTTGGTTGAGGTTGGGAAAACAGGTCGGAGAACGATTGCTGGGCGCAGAACTCGAATGCAATCTTAAAGTGAGTCACGCTGCCAGCCCATCAATGCATGATTGCGAGCGCTATTTTGCTTATGCAAAATTGCTTTTTTTGCACAAATTCGATAGCCTTTCCAAAAAGGTGGATAACACCGGAGGCAGTGAGAGAGCAGATGCCACAAGCAAAAACACGTGTTTTGCGGGCCAGGGTGCCTGCGCGTTTGATGGGTAAAAGGGACGGTCTGTTTTTCCTATGGGGTGAGATTGAGCGCGCGCGCCTCAAATCAGAAAATGCACTTGCACCCGAGGCTGCCGCCTCGAACGGGACAAGAACGAAGCGGGCAGGATCGGCCAGTGGATCGTCACAGGTTCCTACCGACGAATTCATCTTTTACTGACGAGATGAAGGTCTGAGCCTACGTCGGCTATTTCTTTTCGAAGAACAGGATCACTTCGCCCAGGCGCATGCCATAGCGCGAGACATAGGCGCGGTTCAGTAGCCGGTCGTCATCCAACAACCACATCCAGTCGTCAAATTTGACACGCATCGTCCCGTCCTTGATCGGCAGGTCGATCTTGTATTTCCAGTTGAACGTATCCCCACGCTCAATCCCGCTGGCAGTGCCCAACACGCCGGGGGCAGTACCTGTCCAGGTATCTTCATCGGTTTTGGTCAGAGTCCAGATACGCTGTTCGGTGGCGCCATCGTCATAGACGAAATCTTCGACCAGCGTCAGGGTTTCGCCATCCCATGCCCCGTCGATATCAACGGTGAATCTGCGGGGGATATTGCCCAGAACATCCTGAAACTGACCATATGCCACCGTCTTGCCTTCGAAAAATTCCTCAAGGTTCAATTGCCGGTCGGACAAAAACGTCTTGGGCACTTTGGGCTTGCTGGAGCACGCCGCCAGAAGGGCAAGGCTTGCTATCGCAAGAAACGTGATCAGGGAACGGAAAACACTCATTGCAGCGGTTTCCCTTCGGATGTCGCATCATACCCGTTTGCACCTGGCACATGTGTGATTTTCACGTCGGGAGCGGGGCGCATCGTGGCCACCAGTTCAGCGACCTTGAGGCCGAATTTGCGCATCTCGGACCGATTCATGATGACCCCGTGTTCCGTCAGATACATCCAATCTGTCACATCTAAAGTGTGGCCACCGGCATCTTCAGGCAGGATGATCCGGTAGGTCAGTTTGACGGTTGATCCCGACATGATGCCCTGACCCTCACCGACAATATCGTCTGCCATTGCGGTGAACGTGTTGCCGGTGCCCAGTGTCAGATACCATTTTCGGGACATCTGTTTGCCGTTGGAATAGGTGAAATATTCGAACAGCGTGCCCGAGTTTCCGTTCCATTCGCCAACCATACGGGCGACGAAGTTGTTCGACATCTTCCCATTGGGGCCATAGATCAGCCCCTCGGACAGGATTTCCCCGTTCAGATGCTCTTTCAGCGAAAAGACAGGACCGGTTCCTGTGTAATCCGACGGAGATTGCGCGCGAAAGCTCAACAGTCGGGCGCGGATGAAAACTGCGATCAGAAGGACCAGCAGTATGATGGCGATAGCGTTCATTTGCTTGCGACCTCGGTCGGCAGGGTCAAGACCATTCCAAATGCCCCAACTTTCAGGATGCAGGGCAGCACTGCATAGGCCAGATTCAGTGTATCCAGCGCTTGTGCAGAATTGGTTTGACCGGGGGTGAAACCGCTGCGTTCCAACAGCGGCAAGGTGAAAAAGGCAGCCAGGGCGAGGCCCAGTTTGCCTGCGAAAGACCAGATACCAAACGCGGCAGATGCGTTCAGCCCGGCCCGGGTCAGGACGACCGAGAACATGGCGGGCAACACGACCATATCCGCACCCAGAGCAGCGCCCGAGGCGAGGCAGATCACAGCAAACCCGGCAAGATTTCCGGCGCTTAGGCTGGCGGCACCGATAAACCCCGCGATCGAGAGGGGCATGGCAATCAGCAAAGTCTGTTTCGGGCCAATTCGGTTGCTGAGCTTGGCCCAAAGCGGCACGCTTGCGCCTGCACTGAGGAAGAACAGGATCAACAGTGGGCCAGCTTTGTCCGGCAGTTGCAGTCGGTCTTCTACAAAGAACAGAAACAGGGTCGAGGTGATGGCTACCGGTAGGCTGTTCACCAGGGCGAGAGCCAGCAAACGCAATCCCCCAGCCTGACCCAGCCCCGCAAAAGACAGGCCGGTGCCAGTGATTGGCGTACGTCTCCAAATCGGAACGGTCAGCACTAAGGTCAGAACGGACAACAGTCCCAAAAACACTCCAAAAGCGGGATAACCTTGGGCTTGTGCTCCGAATGCAACCAAAAGCGCCGGGGCGCTCGCGGCGATGACCACGCCGGTCAGTTGCCCGCCTTCACGAAAGGCCGCCAAGGTCATCAGCTCTTTTGGATCGGTATGTTTTGCCAAGGTTGCGCTGCGTCCATACAGAAGAATGGTTCCGAGGCTGTATGCCGAGAACAGCAAGATCAGAATCGCGATCAGCGCTGATACACTGGCACCCTGCGGCAAGCTAAAGAGCAGAGGGAACCCAACCGCCAGCCCCAATGCAGCCAGAGAGGCAAACACAAGCTGCCCCTTTGGCCATTTGTCGATTGCCCAGCCAATCAACGGATCCTGCACCAGATCTACAAGGCGGATTACCAGCAGGACGGTTCCGATAACCCCCAGGCCAAAGCCCAGATTTACCGCCGCAAAGCGCGGCAGGTGTATATAAAGTGGGATACCCGCCGCAGCGAGCATCAGCGCGTACAGGCTGACCCGAGGATAAAGCATCAGCGCCCCTGAAGTTTCTGCGTGAAAGACGCGGACCGCGTGTTTTCCCCCAGAAAGACGGACATGAAACTGCGCTTGATGCCGGGATAGGACATGGTGCAGGTCTTTTGACCGTTCAGCCAGAAGCTCACGTTGTCCGGCCCGTTGGACACAGCCAGAAAGCTGTCCCCCTTGGTCACGGATTTGAAGCACCGGTCCAGTTGATCGCGCACGGGGGTGGAACGTCCGATCCGGTCCATCTCGTCCAGGGTCGAGTTGACCAGCGCTTTCTTCTTGATGTTTTTGCGGTACGTAAGTTGCAGGCCGATGTCTTCGCTCCAATTAAGCGGAGCGCCACCGGGGGTATAGAGTTTGGCGTCATAAATCGGTAGACCCAGATACCGAAAAGTCGCTGAGCCGCGCAGTTGCGCGTCGTTCAATTCTTCTTTCACTGGCGATGCCAGCACGCCAGGCGGGGCCAGGAGAGCCACTGTCAGCAGCGCCGCGCGCCGCATCCCGTTATTCGGCCGCCACAGCGATGGCCGGATCTTTCCCAGAAAAGCCATTGTCAGCTCCGATGGTTTGCGGGGTGCCATTTATTTGCGCAACGACATGCATCGCGCTGGCAATCCCGTCTTCGTGAAATCCGTGCCGGTTATATGCGCCGGCAAACCAGGTTCGGTTCTGTCCCTGCATCTCGCGGATTTGCCCTTGTGCCTTCAGGGCGGCTTTGTCGAACACCGGATGGGCAAATTCGACCTGATCATAGATTTTGTCCGCGGGAATTTCTGATGAAGCGTTCAGCGTCAGAAACAGCGGATCGCTGTCCGGGATGTTCTGAAGCCGGTTCATCCAATAAGTCACGCCCACATTTCCAGCTTGCGAGCGATAAGTCCAGCTGGACCAGCAGGCGCGCCGTTTCGGCATTTGCCCCGGGTCACAGTGAAGAATTGCGGTGTTGGGTTGATAGCGGATCGCACCCAGCGCGGCGGCCTCGGCGGGGGTTGCGCGTTGACCCAGAATGGCAAGGGACTGGTCCGAGTGGGTTGCCAGGATGATTTCGTCGAACTGATCCGTCTGGCCGTGACTTGTGACGCCGACGCCCATTTCACCACGTTGAACATCCTGAACCGGGGCGGCCAGCCGGATGTCGCAACCACGGGCGCGCAGGGCGGCGTCGATGCGGCGGACATATTCGATGCTGCCGCCTTTGACAGTGTACCATTGGTGCTGATTGGCGCGCCCACTCGCCAGCAGGGCATGGTTGCGGAAGAATTGTACTAGCGAACGGGCCGGGAACTGATCCACGAACTCGACCGGGGTAGACCAGATCGCGCCGCACATGGGCAACAGATAGTTGTGCCGGAACCAGTGTCCCAGACGCAGCTGATCGACCAGTTCACCAATTGTGGTGTCGTCGTCCTTGGCGGCTTCGGGTGCCTCTTTGCCAAAGCGCAGGATGTCAGCGATCATCTTGTAATAGGCGGGTCGCGCCAGGTTCCGTTTCTGCGCGGTCAGCGTGCGCAAATTGTTCAAGCCATATTCGATGCGACCGTTGTCGATGGTCGCGCCAAAACTCATCTCGCTTTTGATGACAGGTACGTTCAATTCGTCAAAAAGCTGGGTCAAATAGGGGTAGGTGGCGTAGTTGAAGACGATAAATCCGGTGTCGACCGGCTGCTCTCCGTTTTTGCCAGCCATTACCGTGCGGGCATGGCCGCCCAATCTGGGTTCGGCTTCATACACCGTCACGTCGTTGTTTTCTGAAAGGTAATACGCGGCGGAGAGACCCGAAATGCCTGCACCTACAATCGCAATTTTCTTCCGTACACCCCGGATTTCGTCGAACATTCCAGCCTCGTTATGTGACATTTTACAATGGGATACGCACGGTACGGTGCGCTGGATCACTCGGGATAGGAGTTTTTAACAGATGCACTACCTTGTGACTTCTGGTTACAGCATTCGTGATTTGCGATACCGTTTTGATCCGACGCGTATGCGGGGCCGTATTATTGTGAAACACAATTGAAACGGCCCACACATGAGCAGCTTTGACGGGAAAACCATTTGGATCATCGGCGCAAGCGAGGGCTTGGGCCGCGCCTTGGCTGAGGCGTTGAGCCGTGAGGGCGCGCATCTCATCCTGTCTGCGCGCAACTCTGCGCGTTTGAATGATATCTGTTCCAAGCTGCCTAATGCCCGGGCGATTCCCTGCGATGTGACTGATTTAGACTCTGTTCGCACCGCCGTGGCCGAGGCCAGCCATATCGATGGGCTGATCTATAATGCAGGCGCTTACGAGCCCATGCGCTCGGGCGACTGGGACACCGAGGCGTCGCTCAGGATCAGCGATGTGAACTATTCGGGTGCGTTGCGGGTATTGGGTGAAATCGTTCCGGGCTTTGTGCAGGCGGGTCACGGAGAGATCACGCTGATCGGATCGCTGGCCGGGTATCATGGTTTGCCTGCCGCTATCGGCTATGGGGCCAGCAAGGCCGCGCTGATCTCGCTGGCCGAGACGATGCGGCATGATCTTGCGGGCACGGGCGTGACGGTGCGCATTGTCAATCCCGGCTTCATCAAGACCCGCCTGACCGACAAGAACAGTTTCAATATGCCGATGCTGATGACTGCTGAGGATGCGGCAGAACGCGTGGTCAAAGCGATGTCGCGCCGCCGGTTCCGTACCGATTTCCCGGCACCGTTTTCGTGGTTTATTCGCCTGATTGATTATCTGCCGGACCTGTTGGTTTATCGCAGAAAATAGAGTCTAACAAAAATACCCCTGACAGAACCAGCCTGCCGACATAGTGCCGCCATGGCCGTAAAACAGCCATAGACGCTCCCCCTGTTCTGTCACCACCACCCAGTAATCGCGCACGCCGCTGCGCCAGTTGGGATCATCCAGCCACCATTCCGGTGCGATCCGTTCCGGGCCGGTGGCCTGCGCCAGTCGCCAGTCGCGCCCGCGCCAGCGGAAGGTGGTTGGAACATCCGGGGTCTCCGGCGCCATAACCGGCTCGGGCTGCCACATCTGCAAGGGCCGGGGGCGTGGCGGCGCAGGCCAGTCGCGTGCAGGCTCCGACCACGCCGCTGCCAGCGTCTGCGCCGTTTTCTCGGGGATGTGCGAGGCCGCTGGATGTCGCCGCGTGATCGCCTCCAGCCCTACCCTTGCGCCCAGCTTGCCGATCAGGTCATCCACGGCTGTATTGCCCTCAAGCCTGTTACGGGCCACGCGGCGCGCCTCGGCATGACCGGCGATCGTGCGGGCGTGGATGGGCTCGGTCTGGATCGCCTCAAGCCGCAGCATGTCGATGCCATAGCCTGCATCGATCTTGTCAACTTTCATCTCTAACAATGGACGAATCCGGTGTTTGTCATAGGTCGGACGGGCCAGCCCAATCTCGATAACCTCGGCAGCCTGATCGGCGCGATGCGCCTCCAGCCGCAAGGTGCGGACACCGCGATCTTTCTCTTCCAGCTTGGCGCAGAGCGTTGGCAGCACCCGATCGACGGCAGCCATGACATCTTCAATCAGACCAATCGGATTGGGCAGCGTCATCCGTACCGCAAAATGATGCGGTGGGCGGGCCGGAGAAACCGGCTCGGGCGCGCTGCCCATGGCCTGATCCAGCCGCAGCACCAGCCCACGCCCAAAGCGCCGCGCCAAATTGGCACGCGGCTGGCCCAGCAGGTCGCCGATCCGGCGCAGTCCCAGACGGTTCAGCTGTGCCACAACCGGATCGTCCAACCGCAGCGCCGCGATAGGCAGGGGGCTGAGTGCACCATAAGATTGCCCCGGTGCCGCAATGCGCGCGCCACCACCCAAGGCCATCACCTGTGGTGCAGCCCCGCCTTTGGTCCAGTGCCGCCGTTTACCCGCCCGGGCGCGGGTGGCGCGAGCTTCTTGGCTGATGGCATCGCCATTGCGGTCGGATGTGGCCTCTTGCCCCGCATAGCGGGCCAAAGCCCAGGCTGCGCCCAGCGTGTCGGCAATGCCCATCTGCACGCTGAGGCCCATATCGGCGCAGTCGGTTTCAAGCACGCTCAGCAGCGCCTCTTCTCCGCCAAACAGATGCGCGCAGCCCGACAGGTCGACGATCAGCCCGTCCGGAGCCTCTTCGGCTACCCAGGGGCTGAACTTACCCGCCCAGCGGCGTAGCGCGGTCAGAAACGCGGCCTCGGCCGGGGCGTTGCGATGCCGTGTGATCAGGCTGGCGCACATGGCATGGGCATCGCGCACCGGCTGGCCCACACGCAGCCCGGCGGCCTGCGCCTCAATATTCAGCGAGGTAATGACCTGCATGTTCGACTGCTCAGTGACCACGGCCAACGGCCCAGAATGCAGCCCCCGCGCGGCGCGGATCAGCCGTTCAGCCCCAAGACGGGGAAACCACAGTGAGAGTATTCGGCGTTTTGGCATCGGCAGACATCAAAATGTTCCCACTTTGTTCTTATCCGAGAATCAGCGGCTGAGTCCACGCTTACCCGCAGGTCAGGCGTTGAATAACACCCGCACCGTTTACATAGACGTTCAGCCTGTCGATCCGGTAATCCTGCGTCGCAATATCATCCGGCCCCAGTACGCGGGTGCGTTCCGGCAAATCGGCCCGAATGGTTGAAACCGGCTGGCCCACGGAGTTGGCAAATGCTTCGCCCTGACAAAAGGCCAGATCAACCGGCGCGGCCTCGGGCGCAAGGCGTGCGTCTTCGGAGACGGGTGTTTCGGCACAGGCGGCCAGAAGGATCAGAATCGGGATAAATCTGTGCATTGGCGTTCCTCATTCCGGCGATGTCGTTTCTGCAATATCAACCAATTAGCAAGTCTGGCATGAAAGCACAGTTGAAAACACCCTGCAATTGACGCAGGGTCGGGGCGAATAAGACAGGGAGATTAGCACCATGCGTACCCGTGCTGCCGTTGCCGTTCAGGCGGGCAAACCTTTGGAAGTGATGGACGTGAACCTCGAAGGCCCCAAGGCGGGCGAGGTTCTGGTGGAAATCAAGGCCACCGGCATCTGCCATACCGATGAATTCACCCTGTCGGGTGCCGATCCCGAAGGCCTGTTCCCGGCCATTCTGGGCCACGAAGGCGCGGGCGTTGTGGTTGAGGTCGGCCCGGGCGTCACAAGCCTGAAGCCAGGCGATCACGTGATCCCGCTCTACACTCCTGAATGTCGTGAGTGTGAATACTGTCTGCATCCTAAAACCAACCTGTGTCAGGCGATCCGCGAAACCCAAGGCAAGGGCCTGATGCCCGACGGGACCTCGCGGTTCTCGACGCTGGATGGCGATCCGATCCTGCACTACATGGGCTGCTCGACCTTCTCGAACCACACGGTTCTGCCCGAGATCGCGCTGGCCAAGGTGCGTGAGGACGCGCCCTTCGACAAGATTTGTTATATCGGTTGCGGCGTCACCACCGGCATTGGTGCGGTGATCAACACCGCCAAGGTGGAAATCGGTAGCCGCGCGATTGTGTTCGGTCTGGGCGGCATTGGCCTGAACGTGATCCAGGGCCTGCGTTTGGCCGGAGCGGACCAGATCGTCGGCGTCGACCTCAACCCGTCAAAGGTCGAGATGGCCACCAAGTTCGGCATGACCGATTTCGTCAACCCGACCGAGGTCGAAGGCGATCTGGTCCCTTATCTGGTCAGCCTGACCAAGGGCGGCGCGGATTATACCTTTGATGCCACCGGCAATGTTGGCGTGATGCGCGCAGCCCTTGAGTCGGCGCACAAGGGCTGGGGTGAATCAATCATCATCGGCGTGGCGCCTGCAGGGGCTGAAATCTCGACCCGTCCGTTCCAGCTGGTTACCGGGCGTTCTTGGCGCGGAACCGCCTTTGGCGGCGCACGGGGCCGGACCGATGTGCCCAAGATCGTCGATTGGTACATGGACGGCAAGATCGAGATCGATCCGATGATCACCCACACCATGGGTCTGGACGACATCAACCACGGCTTTGATCTGATGCATAAAGGTGAGAGCATCAGATCTGTCGTAGTCTACTGACAAAAATATGCAAAATGCACAGGGCGGGCTTTTGTCCGCCCTTTTTCATTCTTACATATCTCAATGCGAATTAAATTTTGAGTTGAGGAATTCAGGTGATACCAGGAAATACGGACCGCCTTGCGGTTCTGATTGATGCGGACAACGTTTCCGCAAAACATGCCGCTGAGATATTTGAAGAAATCGCAACATTGGGCGAAGCGGGTTTAAGGCGGATCTATGGGGATTTTTCCAATGGATCGCCCCAAGGGTGGGACGCAAAATCTCTGGCCGAATATGCCATCGTTCCACATCAGCAGTTCGCTAACACATCAAAGAAGAATTCAAGTGATATCGCGCTGGTGATTGACGCCATGGATATCCTGCATTCAGGCCGGTTCAATGGATTTGTATTGGTGTCCTCTGACAGTGATTTCACCCGTCTCGCCAGTCGTATCCGCGAACAGGGATTGGATGTGTTTGGGATCGGCGAACGCAAGGCACCAAGCGCGTTTGTCGCAGCATGCAACCGATTCATTTACATTGAAAACATAGAGAAGCCTGAAGTTGGCGCGCCTCAGGTCAAAAAAGCTGGTGACGTAAAATCAAAGCATGAGCTGAACCATGCATACCAGTTGATCCGGAACGTTGTACTAAACACGAACGAAGCCGACGGTTGGGCCAGTCTTTCATTTGTGGGAAGCCAATTAGGCAAGATGTATCCGGATTTCGACTCTCGAACTTATGGCTACAAAAGGCTGAGCGATTTGGTACGTGCTATCGATCGCTTTGATAAGAGAGGTACAAATGGTGATCTCAAGATCAGATGCAAGGATACTTGACGCCTGGGTTCTAGTCTCCCGGCCGTGTCGCACCTGTATCTGATCGAGGCGACCGCACGCGCAGAACAGGCGTGTTGACCGATGACGTATTCGCCCGACTCTCGCGCCAGACAACGTAGACGCCGGACGCGATGATGACGCTTGCTCCAACCGCGACCCAGATGTCCGGGCGTTCACCAAAGAAAACCATGCCAAAGATCGTCGCCCAGATGATCTGGCTGTACTGGCTGGGGGCGACAACACCGGCAGGCGCGGCCCTGTAGGCCAGAATGATCAGGTGCTGGGCGATGACCGAGAACACGCCGACCAGCGCCATCATCGCCAGGTGCAACAGCGAGGGTGGTTGATAGATGGCGGGTAGCGTCAGGCTCATCACCAAGATGGCCAGTAGCATCGGGTAGAGGATCAATACCGCCGAGCGTTCCTCATTTCCGATCTTACGTACCAAAACCGAGGCGAAGGCGCTGCAGAACGCGGCTGTCAAAGCGGCGAGGTGCCCCAGCGTGATATCTGTTGAACCGGGGCGCAGAACGATCAGGACGCCAATCAGGCCTACTCCGACGGCGGCCCAGCGCTGGGCGCGGACAACCTCGCCCAGAATCGGGATTGAAAGGACCGTTACGATCAGGGGAAAGGAAAACAGCAACGAATAAACCTCGGCCAGTGGCAGGACCGAAAACGCATAGAAAGCGCAGGACATGGCCGTCACCATCAGGCCTGAACGCAGCAGTACCAGCCACGGGTGATGCGGCAGGAAATTGCCCGTGGTCCTGTCGGTCAGGATCGTCACCGCCATAGGGACAAAGGAAAACAGCGTGGCAAAAAAGATGATCTGCATCACCGAATAAGTCCCGCCCAGCACCTTGATCAGCGCGTCATGGGTGGCAAAGACCGCAAAGCCCGCAAATGCATAGCCAAGACCCCGGAGAGTGGTGTTCTGAGTGCTCATGGGTCGGCCTCGGGTGATGTTTCGATGTGAAAGGGCAGCGCAGAGGGGCTGTCTTGCCTCTGAGTAACCCTATTCTCTCGGCCCGCATAGCCCCTATTTTACCGCTAACACCGCAAGCCAGCTATGATGTGGGATCAACGCAGGATCGGTGGTGCGTCCTTGTGCTGGCGGGCCGATTGCACCCCGGCCTTCATCCCCACGCCGATGCGCCGGGCCAGCGCGACCCAAGGGGTAGAGGTTTCTGGTGGCAGGGTCTGCGCGGCGACGTCTTCGAACAGGTCCAGCCAGTGGACGAACATCTCGGGTTTTACATCGGGCCGTTCGATGTGAACCCGCTGCGGATTGCCGTCATAGCTGCGCTCATAAAGGATGGCATTGCGCCAGAAGGCGGCGATCTTGTCCTCATGAGTGGGCCAGTCGGTGACATGGTTGGCAAAAACCGGGCCCAGCACAGCGTCTTCGCGCACGCGGGCATAGAAGGCGTGGACCTGAGCATTGATTTGCTCGGGCGTTGCCGGAAAGCGGGGTGGTAGGGTGGGTCTGGCCATGAGGTCACCAAATTCGACTCTGTTCATGGCCAATATCCGGTTGCGCGGTCAGGCAACAGGCGTGGTTTTGTCGCGCAGCTCGGGCGTCAGCAGATGTCGTAGCAGGGCCACCGGATGCGCCCGCAGGCTAAGACGGGTAGCGACGTAATCCTCGACCACCTGTTCACCCAATGTCATCTGCGGCAGATAGGCTTCGGGCTCGTCCAGCGCCTCGCCTTCCAGATCTTGCGAGAACAGGGGTAAGGGCTTTGCGGTGGCAATCGCCTTGGCCTGCCACAGTGCCTCGCGCCGGGTCAGGTCGCAGCCGGCGAAGGCATCGGCCTCGGCCAACCGTTCGATCACCGACGGGCCAAGGCCCGCGCGGCGCCAGACATCGTCGACTTGAGTGTAGCCATTGCCGCGCGCGGCAGTCAGCCAACTGGCGTCTTCCTCGCTCAGCCCTTTGATCTGGCGGAACCCCAGCCGCAGGGCCAGCCCGCCATGGCCGTCCGGCTCCATCACATTGTCCCAGAAGCTGGCATTGATGCAGACCGGGCGCACCTGAACGCCATGCTCGCGCGCATCGCGCACGATCTGGGCGGGGGCATAGAACCCCATCGGCTGCGAATTCAGCAGGGCGCAGGCGAAAATGCCGGGGTGGTGGCATTTGATCCAGGCCGAGGCATAGACTAGCAACGCAAAGCTGGCCGCGTGGCTTTCGGGGAAACCGTATGACCCAAACCCTTCGATCTGCGAAAAACAGCGCTCGGCAAAGTCGTCATCATACCCGTTGCGCTTCATACCACGCAGGAACAGCGCGCGGAATTCGCTGACATTGCCGTGCTTCTTGAATGTTGCCAGCGAGCGGCGCAGCCTGTCGGCCTGTTCCGGGGTGAAACCCGCGCCGACGATGGCGATCTGCATCGCCTGTTCCTGAAACAGCGGCACGCCCAACGTTTTACCCAACACCTCGCCCAGTTCGTCCGAGGGGAAGCTGACCTCCTCTTCGCCATTTCGGCGGCGGATATAGGGGTGAACCATATCGCCCTGAATGGGGCCGGGGCGGATGATGGCGACCTCGATCACCAGATCATAGAAATTGCGCGGCCGCATTCGGGGGAGAAAGTTCATCTGTGCACGTGATTCCACCTGAAACACACCGATGCTGTCGGCCTTGCAAAGCATGTCATAAACCACCGGGTCCTCGGGCGGCAGGGTCGCCAGCGTATAGCTGGTCTGATGCTGCTGCCCGATCAGATCGAACGCTTTGCGGATGCAGGTGAGCATCCCGAGGCTTAGGACATCGACCTTCAGGATGCCCAGACTATCGATGTCATCCTTGTCCCAGCAGATGACCGTGCGGTCCTCCATCGTGGCGTTTTCGATGGGGACAAGCTCGTCCAGACGCCCTTCGGTGATGATGAAGCCGCCCACGTGCTGAGAGAGGTGGCGGGGGAAGCCGTCGATCTCGTAAGCCAACATTAGAGTCTGTTTCAATCGGCGATCCTCGGGATCAAGGCCGATTTCCCGCATCCGGTGCGCCTCGAGCCCGACGGTCGAGAAGAACCCCCAAAGCTGCGAGGACAGCGCCGAGATCGTGTCTTCGGTCAGCCCCATCGCGCGGCCCACCTCGCGGATGGCGCGTTTGCCTCGGTAATGCACAACCGTGGCGCACAGCCCCGCGCGTTCGCGGCCATAGCGGTCATAGATGTGCTGGATCACCTCTTCGCGGCGTTCGTGTTCGAAATCCACGTCAATGTCCGGCGGCTCATCGCGGGCCTCGGACACAAAGCGTTCGAACACCATCGTGCCCATTTCGGGGCTGACCTCGGTAATGCCGAGGCAGAAGCAGACCACCGAATTGGCCGCCGAGCCGCGCCCCTGGCAGAGGATGTCACGCGAGCGCGCGAAATGGACGATGTCGCGGACGGTCAGGAAGTAGGGTTCATATTTAAGCTTGCCGATCAGGGTGAGCTCATGCGCCAGCATCTTCTGGGCCTTCTCGGACGCGCCCGCCGGATAGCGCCATTTCAACCCCTCATGCGCCAGACGGTGCAGACGCTCGGTTGGGGTTTCCTGTTCGCTACCCTCGCTGGGATAGTCATAGCGCAGCTCGTCGAGCGAGAATATGAGTTGGGTGCTGAGCTCATGGGCGCGGGCAACAGCGCCCTCATGACCTTTGAAGATACGCAGCATCTCGGTCTCGGAGCGCAGACGTTGTTCGCCATTGGCCAAAGCCTCTCGGCCTAACTCGTCCACCTTACGGCGCAGGCGGATGGCGGTCATGACGTCACCCAGCTTACGGCGGACCCCGTGATGCATCATCGGTGTGGCACTGGCGAGCGTGGGGATGCCAAGTTGCTTTGATTCAGTCTCTAATAAAGAGAAATATGAACCGTCGGCACCGTCATATCGTGGGTGCATCAACAGATGTATCCGCCCGGCAAAGCGGCGCGTCAGCTGTTGCGTCTGTGTTCGCCACGCGTTCGCGCCGCCTTGGGATCGGTCCGCCTGTGGCCAGAGCAGCAGGTGGAGGCCGTCAGAGAACTCCAAAAAGTCAGACAGGTGCAGGATGCAGTCGCCTTTCTCGGCACGCAGGCGGCCCGTGGACAGGATGCGGCACAGGTTGGCCCAGCCCTGCCGGTTCAGGGGCAGGGCGGTGACGGTCGGCGCGTCGGTGAAGATCAGCCGCGCCGCCGGGATCAGGCGGGGTACTGCGTGGACCGGATAGGACGGCGGTTTGGGGATATGATCGGGGCAAGGCGGGCCGATGGAGGTATTCTGTGCTTCCCACTCCAGCCGTTCGCGGACCCTACGGGCGATCTCGCGCGCTTGGGTATGGGCGCGGACGATCCCGGCGACCGAGTTGTCATCGGCAATCGCAATGGCGGGCAGGCCCAGGGTGACGGCACGCTCCATATACTCCTCGGGGTGGGAGGCCCCGGTGAGGAAGGTGAAGTTCGACGTGATCGACAGCTCGGCATACATGACGATTCCCTATTATATTCACGTTTTGTTCTTTTTCGAGTCCTTTGAGCAGGAAACGGGTCGCTTGGGATGTCCCGGGTGGACATGGTTAAAGAAAAGGAGACCCGATATGTTCAAGATCACCGCACTTCCCACAGACAAGGTCCGCGCCCTTCAGGCCGGAGGGCCAGACGCTTATGGCGCTACGCCCGAGCGTTCCGTTTCGACGGGCGCAGGCAACCCTTGCCGGCACTGCCTGCAGAACATTCCAGAAGGCAAAGAGATGCTGATATTGGCATATTGCCCTTTTTTAGAGACGCATCCTTACGCAGAAACCGGCCCGATTTTTCTGTGTGCTGCACCGTGTGAGCGGTACGAGGGGAAAGAGATGCCCGAGATCCTGACCACCTCTCCTGACTACCTGATCAAGGGTTATGGGTCGGATGACCGGATCGTCTACGGCACCGGAGCGATCACACCCACGGACCAGATCGGCGCAGCGGTGAAGGACATCCTGGCCCGAGCGGACATCGCCTATATCCATGTCCGCTCGGCCCGAAACAACTGCTATCAGGCGCGTATTGACCGGGTCTAGAGTTTGACCCGGTGCATCCCCCTGCGCGGCTGGTCCTGATCTTCCGCCGGTTCTTCGGCGCGCGAGGATGTCAGTGCAAGGAAAACATCCTCAAGATCGGCTTCTTCGGTACGTACGTCGCGGATGCGGATACCTACGGCGCGGACGGATTCCAGCACCTGCTCGGCGCTGGTTTGATTGCCCTGATACTGCAGGACAAGGCTGCCATCGTCGCGTAGCGCGGCTTCGACTCCTTCGGTTGTAGGCAGATCAACCACAGGGCTGTCCGGGACGATCACCATCGTTCGGCTGTCCATCCTGCCCAGCAGGTTTGCGGTGCTGTCCTGCGCGATCTTTTCGCCATGGTTGATGATGGCGATCTCGTCACACATCTCTTGCGCTTCTTCCAGATAGTGCGTGGTCAGGATAATCGTCATGCCCTGTTCATTCAGTTTACGCACATTGGTCCAGAGCATCTGGCGAAGCTCGATATCCACGCCAGCCGTGGGTTCATCCAGCACCAGAATCTTCGGGTGATGCACCAGCGCCTTGGCCAGCAATAGTCGCCGCCGCATCCCGCCTGACAGCGTACGGGCATAAGCCTCGGCTTTGTCGCTGAGGCCCACCAGTTCCAAAATGTCATCGCTACGGCGTTCAGATTTCGGTACGCCGTACAAACCTGCCTGAACCTCCAACGCGCCGCGCGGGGAAAAGAACGGGTCCAGGTTCAGCTCTTGCGGCATCACGCCAATTGCAACGCGGGATTGGCGCGGATTCTGATCCTGATCGAAGCCCCAGATCGAAACGCGTCCCGCTGATTTCACCACTAACCCGGCCAGAATGTTGATCAGCGTCGACTTCCCGGCCCCGTTCGGTCCCAACAATCCAAAAACCGACCCGCGTGGAACGGTCAGGTCAAGGCCTTTCAGCGCGTGTTTCTCAGGCTGACCCTTGCCGCCGCGATAGGTTTTGCGCAGCCCTTCGATCCTGATTGCCGCATCGCTCATGTGGCTCTTGCCCCCGGTTTGCTCATCGCTCATAAACGCACCTAGTACATGCCCGCGAGGCCGACAACCGAAGAAGGATCGCCAGCCGTGACCATCGAAGCGCCGGAAACCAAGATCGTCGAAACCGCCCGTGTCGCCTGTGATGGTGGCGAAGGCGCATTGGGCCATCCGCGCGTCTGGCTGCAAATTCCCGAAGATACAGGTTGGGTCGAGTGCCCTTATTGTGATTGTAAATATGTTCTTAAGGACACTGAACAGGGCTGATTGTCCGTCAGGTGCCGGGTGCGGTGAAATTCTGACAAAGCGCACCTGCGTCGACTTCGCCATATTTGTTGATCAGGAATTGATCGACATTTTTGCCGGACCACACATGAAAGATTTCCCCAGTGCTGAGGCGGCCAATTCCACTGGCGGTGCCGGTTTCTGGGTGCTGGTATGTAAAGAACGCTTTTCCTCTAAGCCCGTTGTCACATTCCAGTGTGGCTTCTCCGAAACCAAAGCTTCCTTGGGCACGCCACTGTCCATGACAACCAAAATTTGCACTTGTTTGACCAGCATGCGTTCCTTCGCCCCATCCGATGGCGCGACCGGTGAAGAAAATTCCGCTGTCGCCCAGACAAGCAAGGATCGGGACACAGTTGGATAAGTTACCCTGATTTGGCGCTCAGTTTAAGCCCCGCCAATGCGGTCGAGGCGACAAGAGCGATTGCGATTGCGGACGCTATCGCCGATAAAACGTGCAGACTGAACATGACTACAATCCTATAAGGCAGGACACCATGAGCAAGAGCGATTTCGGAAAAGGCTGTCACCTGCATCTGATCGACGGATCCGCCTTCATATTCAGGGCCTATCACGCGCTGCCTCCGCTGACACGAAAGTCGGACGGACTGCCGATTGGCGCTGTTTCAGGGTTTTGTAACATGCTGCAGAAATATGTTGAGGGAAACGCCGGGCCGGATGCGCCAACCCATGTGGCGGTGATCTTTGACAAGGGCTCGCACACCTTCCGGAATGATCTGTACGATCTTTACAAGGCCAACCGCGAGGCGATGCCCGAAGACCTGCGCCCACAAATGCCCCTGACGCGCGAGGCGACGAAAGCCTTCAATATCGCCTGCAAAGAGCTGGAGGGGTACGAGGCCGACGACATCATCGCCACGCTGGCTGTGCAGGCGCGCGAGGCGGGCGGGCGTGTGACCATTGTGAGTTCCGACAAGGATCTGATGCAGTTGGTCGGCGGCGGTGTGGAAATGCTGGATGCGATGAAGAACAAGCGCATCGACCGTGATGGTGTGTTCGAGAAATTCGGCGTTGGGCCGGAACGTGTGGTCGATGTGCAAGCTTTGGCAGGGGATTCGGTTGATAACGTGCCGGGTGCCCCGGGCATCGGGGTAAAGACGGCAGCCCTGTTGATCAATGAGTATGGCGATCTGGAAACGTTGCTGGACCGTGCCGAAGAGATCAAACAGCCCAAACGCCGCCAGACGCTGATCGAAAAGCGTGACCAGATCGAGCTGTCAAAGAAGCTGGTGCAGTTGGACGAAGACACGCCGCTGGATTTCACTCTGGAGGACCTTGAGGCCAAAGATCCGGACGCCGAGACGCTGCTGGGTTTTCTGGCGGATATGGAATTCCGAACACTGACCAAGCGGATTGCGGATAAGCTGGGGGCCGAAGCTCCGGTGATTGCCGACGCGCCTGCGCCTGCGGCTGAAGAA
Organism: Ruegeria sp. 6PALISEP08; assembly: GCF_001238295.1. Taxonomy (GTDB): domain Bacteria; phylum Pseudomonadota; class Alphaproteobacteria; order Rhodobacterales; family Rhodobacteraceae; genus Ruegeria. The sequence goes on along the minus strand of NZ_LGXZ01000011.1, from coordinate 134,010 downwards.
CCACAGGCAGAGCTCGTCCCGTTTGATGCGTTGAAATACGAATGTGTTCGAGACGCGGGGGCCCTGCAAAAGTGGATCGATCAGGCCTATGAACGCGGTTGGGTCGCTGTCGATACCGAAACCACTGGCTTGAACGAGATGATTGCCGATCTCGTGGGCATCTCGCTGTGTGTAGAAGCTGGCGAGGCTTGCTATGTACCGCTGACCCACCGAGACGGTGCAGCGGACGATCTGTTCGGCTCGGATGCACTGGCTGAGGGGCAGATGCCCCTGAATGAGGCTCTAACCAAGCTGAAACCGATGCTCGAGGATCCGTCGATCCTCAAGATCGGACAGAATATGAAATACGATGCCAAGATTTTTGCGCGCTATGGTATCGATGTTGCCCCAATCGATGACACGATGCTGATGTCTTATGCGATGCACGGTGGTGAGCACGGGCATGGCATGGACACACTGTCCGAGCGTTATCTGAGCCACACGCCGATCCCGATCAAACCGCTGCTGGGGTCGGGCAAATCGGCCATTACTTTTGACAAAGTGCCGATTGACGAGGCCACCGCCTATGCCGCCGAGGATGCGGATATCACCTTGCGCCTGTGGCAACTGTTCAAGCCTCAGCTGCATCAGGTCCAAGTGACGACCGTCTATGAGACGTTGGAACGCCCCTTGGTGCCGGTTTTGGCCGAAATGGAGATGCATGGCATCAAGGTCGATCGGGACGTTCTTAGCCGAATGTCCAACGCGTTCGCGCAAAAAATGGCCGGGTTAGAGGCCGAAATTCACGAATTGGCTGGCGAGAACTTCAATGTGGGCTCGCCGGCGCAACTGGGCGAGATTCTTTTCGACAAGATGAGTCTTGAGGGCGGAAAAAAGGGTAAGACCGGGAAATACTCGACCGGCGCGGATATTCTCGAGGATCTTGCGACCGAGCATGAACTGCCGCGCAGGGTTTTGGATTGGCGGCAGCTGTCCAAGCTGAAATCGACCTATACGGATGCGCTGCAGACCCATATCAACCCGGATACGGGGCGGGTGCATACGTCTTATTCCATCACAGGTGCGAATACGGGACGTTTGGCCTCGACCGATCCAAACCTTCAGAACATCCCGGTTCGGACCGAGGAAGGACGACGCATTCGTGAGGCGTTTATCGCCGAACCGGGCAATGTTTTGGTGAGTCTCGACTACAGTCAGATCGAATTGCGGATTCTGGCGCATATCGCGGATATCCCTGCTTTGAAGCAGGCGTTTGCGGATGGGTTGGATATTCATGCGATGACTGCGTCCGAGATGTTCGATGTGCCTCTCGATGAGATGACGCCCGACATTCGCCGCCAGGCCAAGGCGATCAACTTTGGTGTGATCTATGGCATCTCGGGTTTTGGTCTGGCGCGAAACCTGCGTATCCCACGGTCCGAGGCGCAAGGCTTCATCGACCGATACTTCGAGCGTTTCCCTGGTATTAGAGCCTATATGGACGACACCGTCGCATTTGCGAAAGAGCATGGCTATGTCCAGACACTGTTCGGGCGCAAGATTCATACGCCCGAGATCAACGCCAAGGGGCCACATGCCGGATTCTCGCGCCGGGCGGCGATCAACGCGCCTATTCAGGGCACCGCGGCAGACGTCATCCGACGGGCCATGGTGCGTATGCCTGGGGCAATCAATGGGCTACCTGCCAAGATGCTGTTGCAGGTGCATGACGAATTGCTTTTCGAGGTGGCTGAGGATTCAGTGGATCAGGTGATCGACGTGGCACGGGATGTGATGGAAGGCGCCTCGGACCCGGCAGTCAAGCTGGACGTGAAGCTGAGTGTAGATGCCGGACAAGGCGCGAATTGGGCCGAGGCGCACTAGCGTCGCGTCTCATCCGACCCGCCGGGCCCTCTTCGTCGCGGGTCAGTCCTGCGGTCTGACCATGCGGTTCACCATACGTTGCACGGTTGGGCCCAACAGCAGAATCACGATGAAGGCTATCGGCCAGCAAAAGACCCAGGACGCCATCCAATCTCCGAACGTTCCGGGGCCGAAACCGATGGCTTTCACTGTTGCGATCCCCGTCACGATACAGGACATGAGGCCGGACATGATCAGGCTGAATACGGCGCGGGCATAACGGGCTGGTATCATGGCGGGTGTCCTGAAAGTCGTATTGCCTCTGATGTGCAGTATTCGCCGAGGAAATTCCAGTACTAAGCCCGTATCCAGTCAAGACTGCTGGATGTTCGCGATGTCGAAGGCGTGTATTCCGCACTGACCCAACCGGTATATCCCGCAGCGTCCATGGCTGAGAACAAACTTTGGAAATCCGTTGGTCCGCGTCCGGGTTCAGATCGGTCAGGGGCCGCGCCGATCTGTGCGTGGATGACCTGCGGGTGAAAGCGATCCCAAACCGCTTGTGCATCGCCGTGGATCATATGTGCGTGAAAACTGTCATATTGCAGGCCGACATTCGGGCGATTCACACGATCCAACACCTCGGCAGCCAAATCGTAGTCGTTCAGGAAATACTCAGGCTGCGACATCGGATTGAGCGGTTCTATCGTGAACTTCTGTCGTGGCGCAGTATCGGCGGCCCATTGCAGGTTTTGTACAAAGCACGCCAGCGCGTCCGGCCCCGAGGCATACCCCGACATAATGTGGATGAGCCCAGGACACAGCACATCGGCATAGCGAAGGACGCGGCGGATATCCGACTGAAACCGAACCTCGCCACCCGGAACGGCAGCATATCCCGGCTGACCGCCGGTGTAGTTGGGTGGAGGAGCGTTGATCAGAACCAGTTCCAACCCGTTGGCAAGCAAGGCGCGGTGGGTTTCTTTTGCGGCCACGTCATATGGGAACAAGATTTCGACAGCGGTGAAACCCACATCAGCGGCGGCCTGAAACCGTTCGAGATAAGGCAGTTCGGTAAAGAGCAGCGAAAGGTTGGCGGCGAATCTGGGCATGAAAGGTCTTTGGTTGCGGCAGCTCGACCCTAACCGCCTCGCGGTTTCCGGGGAAGGGACTGAAAACGACAAGTTGTCGAAAATCGGCCAGATCGTGGTTGAAGGATCAGGGACAGTCGGGCGGTAACAGCGAATCATTTTTCACGCTGCACCAACAAAAGGTTTGGACCCTATGGCGATGAGCCCGGAACCCGCGCGCGGGGTGACTCTTTTTATGCCTGCTGGCCGCAACTCGGCCCTGTCCGGCAATGGTCTGGCGGTGGCTTCGATGATGGCCTGGGCTGCGGGTTTCCCCGCCGCTGAGATCCTGTTGCAAAGCTGGCCACCTGTGGCACTGCTAGCGGCGCGTCTGGCATTGGCAGTGGCTGTGATGGTGCCGCTTTGGTTCCTTCTGGACGGACCCAGCCGTGTACTGAGGGCCAAATGGGGGCGGGCGATGGTCATTGGCGGATTCGGTTTTGGGATCAGCATGTTTCTTCTGATCCTTGCGCAAAAACTGACAGATCCCGTCACCGTTGCAATTATTGCGTCCTGTGCACCACTGGCGGCCACATTGCTGGAACTTGCTGCGGGCACACGGCGTCTGAAGTGGAACTTTGCACTTGGCGTTTTGGTGTCGATTGTAGGTGGTTTGATAGCAACCAGCGCCAGTTCACCGGAACAACTGGGGCTGGGTGCGGTCTGCGCAATCGCTTCAACCGGTCTGTTTTGCTGGGGTAGCATGGCAACGGCACGGGACTTTCCCGAGCTCAGCCAGCTCGGCCGCGCCACGATCACCTTTACCGGTGGGTTGCTGATGGCCAGTGTCCTGTGTTTTGGGGCCGCGCAACTGGGTATGGATGTAATGCCGAGTGCGGCGGTTGATGCGCAGCAGATCGGAATGCTCGCGATCTATGCGCTGATTGCCATGGGGCTCAGCCAGGTTCTGTTCATCGCTTCGGTTGGTAAATTGGGCGTTGCGTTGGCGTCGTTCCACATCAACATCGCGCCGTTTTATGTGATGCTGATCATGCTGATGCTGGGGGAAGACTGGAGCTGGACCCGCGCGCTGGGCGCGGGTGTTGTTGCTCTGGCCGTTGTGGTTGCGCAGGATCGGGCACCACGAGAGGTCCGTGGATCAGCCAAGTTCGGCTGAGGGGATCAACCCAAAGAAGTTCTGGCCAGACCAAACGCCGAACCAGCCGTCATGATGGGTGCCAATCTCGACAAGGCGATAGAAACTTTTGCGATCAATGCGCGCCTCAAGGTTCGATCGGATCAGGATGTAGGGTGAGGGTTCCTGCGTTTCCGGATCGATGACGATCCGAATCGGATGTTCTGCCCCGGCAATGGCGTGATCGCCGACATGAGTGGTAAAAGTCAGGCTTTGATGTTCGCTCTCACCTTCACGGTCGAAATCTACGGCTACAAAAGGGGCGTCCTCGACAGTGATTCCCACCTTCTCGACCGGTGTGACGAGGTAGTATTTCCCATCTTCTTTCTTAAGAATTGAGGAAAATAGCTTCACCAGCTCGAAACGGTTGATGGGCGAGCCTAAATAACTCCAGGTGCCATCTTTTGCGATATGGATGTCCAGATCGCCGCAAAACGGGGGATTCCACAGGTGAACGGGCGGTAAACCCTTGGTTTTGGTCGCTTTGACTGATGCAGCCAGACCATCGGGCGAAGGTTTCACAGGTTTTTGTCCGCTCATTGCTTTTGCCATTTCCTCTTAGCGCGATACACTTCATCTATAATAGTCCACGGAAGGGAAAGTCATGACCGAACCTGCCGACCTCGTAGCCGAGATCGAAGCGCTGGAAACCAAGCTGCAAGAGGCCAAGTCCTCGATCACCCGCCGCTTCATCGGGCAGGAAAGGGTTGTGGACCTGACCCTGACCGCGCTTCTGTGCGGCGGTCATGCGCTGCTGATTGGTTTGCCGGGGCTGGGCAAGACACGTCTGGTCGAGACATTGTCGACGGTGATGGGCCTTCATGGCAATCGCATTCAGTTCACACCTGACCTGATGCCGGCCGATATTCTGGGGTCTGAGGTTCTGGATACTGCGGATGATGGATCGCGGCATTTCCGTTTTATCTCTGGCCCGATCTTTTGCCAGTTGCTGATGGCGGACGAGATCAACCGTGCCAGCCCGCGAACGCAGTCGGCGCTGCTGCAGGCGATGCAGGAACGTACAGTGACCGTGGCGGGCGAAGATCGCTCGCTTGGGACGCCATTTCACGTTTTGGCCACGCAAAACCCGATTGAGCAGGAAGGCACCTATCCTCTGCCCGAAGCGCAGCTGGACCGTTTTCTGGTTCAAATCGACGTCGAATATCCAGATCGGCAGACAGAGCGCGATATTCTGCTGGCCACAACCGGTGTGGAAGAGGAAGAGGCGCATCAGATATTCAGCAAGGATGACCTGTTGGCGGCCCAAACCCTGTTGCGCCGGATGCCGGTGGGCGAGTCGGTGGTCGAATTGATCCTCGATCTGGTTCGCGCCTTCCGGCCCGAAGAAGCTGGCGCATCCGAGCGCGTTGCAGAAACGGTGGCCTGGGGCCCCGGCCCACGCGCAGCGCAGGCGCTGATGATGACAGTGCGGGCGCGTGCGATGCTGCAGGGGCGTTTGGCCCCGAATGCCGAAGATGTTCTGGATATGGCCCGGCCGGTGCTCAGCCACCGGATGGCGTTGAACTTTGCGGCGCGGGCTCGGGGTGACAGCCTTGCTGAGCTGATTGACTCGACGGCTGCCGGTCTGATCCGCACCGAGGCTGCGGCGTGAATGCCGCGCTGACCCTTCGCGAAAGATCCGAGGCCGAGGCATCACGGCTGCCGCCCCTATTGGCGCGAGCAGAGCATTTGGCCGGAACCGTTCTGCTGGGCGACCACGGTCGACGGCGGTCCGGAATGGGAGATGATTTCTGGCAATACCGTCCTGCGCAAATCGGGGACAGCCGCCGTATGATTGACCATCGCCGCTCGGCGCGGGGGGATCAGCAATTTGTGCGGGAACGGGAATGGCAGATCGCGCAATCGGTGATGCTCTGGGTCGATCAGGGGGCGTCGATGCGGTTTGCGTCCGACAAATCGCTGCCGACAAAGACAGATCGTGCCCGTCTGCTGGGGCTGGCGACCTCGATTTTACTGGTGCGCGGCGGTGAGCGCGTCGGCCTGACCGGTACAAAGTTGCCGCCCCGGCGCGGCAATGCGCAGATCATCCGCCTGGCACAAGCCTGGTCCGAAGATGATCACGCGGATTATGCCCCACCTGAACACCGCGCCATGATCCCTCATGCCCACGCGGTGTTTATTTCGGATTTTCTGGGTCCTATGGACGAAGTTGAATTGGCCCTGACCAAAGCTGCTGACCGTGGCGTGCGCGGCGTGGTCCTGCAAGTACTGGATCCGGGCGAAGAGACATTTCCATATCGGGGCCGGACGATTTTCGAAAGCGTCGGAGGATCCGTCCGGCACGAAACGCTTAAGGCCGCCGAGCTGCGGGATCGCTATCTGGAACGACTTGCACGCCGCAAGGATGCCCTGACGCAGCTATGCCGTGCGACCGGCTGGCAATTGGGTCTGCACCACACAGACGATAGCGCGCAAGCGGCTCTATTGTGGCTCTATCGGGCCTTGGATGGGGGCACGCGATGACGGTTCTGGCGGGCATTGGCTTTACCGCGCCATGGATTTTGCTGGGTCTTCTGACCCTGCCGATCTTGTGGCTCATCCTGCGCGCAGTACCACCTGCGCCGATCCGTCGGTTGTTCCCGGCGGTCACGCTGTTGCTGGGGCTGAAGGATGACGAAAGTGTCTCGGACCGCACGCCATGGTGGCTGTTACTGCTTAGGATGCTTGCGGCTGCGGCCATCATCATCGGTCTGGCCGGGCCGGTTTTGAATCCATCAAGGGATGAGACTGGCACCGGGCCGCTGCTGCTGGTTCTGGATGCCAGTTGGGCCGGTGCCACGCGCTGGTCGGCCACGCTGGACCAGATTGACACACAGCTGTCAGAGGCCGGGCGCGCGGGCCGTACCGTTGCAATTATGCGCCTGACCGAGCCGGAAACGCCTGTTTTTCAAGCGGCTGAGGCATGGCGCGGGCGCCTTCCGGGGCTGACACCGAACCCTTGGCAACCGACCGCAGATCAGATTTCGCAAACCATTTCTGCTTTGGATGCAGTTGATGGCAGCTTTGACACCCATTGGTTTAGCGACAGGTTGGACTATGCCCAACATGCCGGGCTGGTCTCTGCCTTGCAGGCGCGTGGTGATGTGACGGTTTATCAGGGGGCGTCTCGGCCCATTGCGATCCAGCCTGCGGCCTATCAGGACGGTCTGATCCAACTCACTTTACAGCGGGCAGGTCCCGGCCCGGAGGAGCGGGTGACGGTTTTGGCGCAAGGTCGCGACCCGGCGGGCACGGCACGGGTGCTGCATTCGGTCGACCTGACCTTTGAAGCCGGGGAAACCTCGGTGCAGGTCGAACTGGCGCTGCCTTCGGAATTGCGGGCACGGATTACGCGGTTCGAAATTCAGGGCCAACGGTCCGCCGGGGCCGTGACCCTGACTGATGACAGCTTGCGCCGACGCGAGGTTTCGCTGATTGCAGGAACCCTGAACCGAGAGGGGCTGGAGTTGTTGTCGCCTCTACATTACCTGACGCAGGTTCTGAACCCCACGGCAGATTTTGTCGATGGCGGCCTGCTTGAGGTTCTGCCTGCGAACCCGGATGTGATCGTTCTGTCGGATGTCGCGCAGATGTCTGATACGGAAGAGGCCGGTCTGATCGAATGGGTCGAACAAGGTGGCCTGCTGCTGCGGTTTGCCGGTCCGCGTATGGCGGCCAGCGATCTGGGGAGGGACATCGAAGATACCCTGTTGCCCGTACGGCTGCGAAGCGGCGGGCGATCCGTTGGTGGAGCGATGAGCTGGGGCGAGGCCAAGACATTGGCTTCGTTCCCCGAGAATTCACCGTTCAATGGTTTGGACATCCCGGACGATGTGGTCGTTTCGACCCAAGTCATGGCCCAACCAGACCCGAATCTTGCCGATCGCGTGATTGCCTCGCTTTCTGATGGCACACCTTTGGTGACGCGCAAGGCGTTGGGATTGGGGCAGGTGGTGCTGTTCCATGTCACTGCGGACGCTGAATGGTCTAGCCTGCCGCTGTCGGGCCTGTTTGTCGAGATGCTGGATCGTCTGGCCGTGGCCTCTGCCGCGAAGTCCCGGCAAGAGGCGCAGTTGCAGGGCACGACATGGGAGCCGGTACAAGTCATGGATGGGTTTGGCACCTTGTCGGATGCTGGTACGTTGGTCGGTGTGGATGGGGTACAGTTGATTTCGGGCCAGATCGGGCCAGAACTGCGCCCGGGTCTGTATGAAAGCGGTAAGCAGAAACTGGCGCTGAACGTTGTTTCCGAGGATACCGAACTGCGCCCGGTGGTCTGGCCCGCCAATGTTCCGATCAAAGGACAGGAGATCAGCACCGAAACTCCGCTCGGTGGCCTGCTCCTCAGCTTCGCTCTGATCTTGCTCACGATCGACGTGGTCGCGTCTTTGGCCTTGTCTGGCCGATTGGGTTTGGCACGCGCAGCCGCTGGGATTCTGGCCGCGTTTCTGTTGGTGCCCGAAGTTCAGGCGCAGACGCAGGAAGATACCGAGTTCGCCTTGGCGGCAACGCATGAACTTGTTTTGGCGCATGTGCTGACGGGTGACGCACAGGTGGACGATATTGCACAGGCCGGGCTGCGGGGATTGGCGCAAACCTTGTTTTATCGCACCTCAGTCGAACCTTCCGAACCTATTGGTGTGGATCTGGAACGCGATGAGCTGGCATTCTTCCCGTTGCTCTACTGGCCGATTTCCCCAAGCCAGCCTCAGCCTTCCGCCGAAGCTTATGTGAAACTGAATGCTTACCTGCGCTCGGGTGGGATGATCCTGTTCGACACGCGTGACGCAGATATCGCTGGCTTCGGTGCGTCCAGCCCGAATGGTCGCAAGTTGCAGCAACTGGCCGGACCGCTGAATATCCCTGCGTTAGAGCCGATTCCACGCGATCACGTCCTGACCAGAACCTTCTATCTGTTACAGGATTTCCCGGGTCGTTACTCCGGTACCGAGGTCTGGGTCGAAGCTGCGCCACTGGATGCGGAACAGATCGAAGGGATGCCGTTCCGTAACCTCAACGATAACGTGACACCCGTAGTCATCGGTGGAAATGACTGGGCTGGGGCCTGGGCCGTGGATCGCAACGGCCAGGCCCTGCTGCCGGTCGGACGCGGATATGCGGGGGAACGGCAACGCGAACTGGCCAATCGTTTTGGCGTCAATCTGGTGATGCATGTGCTGACCGGGAACTACAAATCCGATCAGGTCCACGTGCCCGCCCTTCTGGACAGGCTAGGACAATGACCGGAACCGTCATATTCGACCCGCTGATTCCGTGGCCCGTTCTGGCCGCTGTGGGTGCGATTGCCGTGACAGGGATTGCACTGGCCCTGAGGCGTGGCCTGTCAGGCTGGGCCTTGCGGGGTTTGGCGGCTTTGGTGGTTCTCGCCGCGCTGTCTGGCCCGGTTTATCAGATTGAAGATCGCGCGCTGCTGACAGATATCGTTTTGATGATCGAGGATGAAAGCGCCAGCCAAACGCTTTCGGACCGGGCCGAACAAACTGCGCAGGCTGCCGAGGAACTTGCTGCCGAGATTGAGGCGCGCAACAATACGGAACTGCGCCGCATTCAGGTTGGCGACGGGGGTGGGGATGAGGGTACGCAAGTTATGGCGGCCCTGAATGAGGCTTTGGCCGAAGAACCCCGGGCCCGTATCGCTGGCATCCTGGTGGTGTCGGACGGGATCGTGCACGATGTTGATCAGGCCCCGGACCTGCCTGCGCCGATGCACCTGTTGCAAACCGGACGTGAAAGTGACTGGGATCGCAGGCTTATCGTCCGCAATGCACCTGCCTTTGCCATAATCGGCGAGCCGGTCACGTTGACCCTGCGGGTGGATGACAGCGGAGCTGCTCCGGCAGGCGCGGTTACCGCGCCGTTGGAGATTTCTGTAGATGGTGCCGCACCTGAACAGTTCAGCATTCCCATTGGTCGTGATGTTGAGCTGCCCATCACGCTGCCCCATGGCGGGCGTAACGTCATTCAGTTCTCTGTGCCTCGGGCCGAGGGTGAATTGACCGACCGCAACAACACTGCCCTGATTCAGATGAACGGCGTTCGGGATCGTTTGCGCGTTCTGTTGGTCTCGGGTGAGCCGCATCCCGGGGGGCGCACATGGCGCAATCTGTTGAAGTCCGACAGTTCGGTCGACTTGGTGCATTTCACCATCTTGCGTCCGCCCGAAAAACAGGACGGCGTGCCCGTTGATGAACTTTCGTTGATCGCATTTCCAACACGTGAGCTGTTTTTGGAAAAGATCAACGATTTCGATCTGATCATCTTCGATCGGTATAAGCGGCGCGGCATCTTGCCTGCGATCTATCTGGACAACGTCACCAGTTACATCAACGACGGTGGTGCGGTTTTGATTGCGGCCGGTCCTGATTTCGCCAGTGCCGACAGCATCTTCCGGTCTCCGCTGGCGCCGATTTTACCAGCTCAGCCCTCAGCACGGGTGTTCGAAGAGCGTTATGTGCCGATGGTCAGTGATTTGGGGCAGCGGCATCCGGTGACAACCAATCTTGGCGATTCCGAGGATTGGGGGGCTTGGTTGCGTCAGATCGACGTGAATCATCGCTCGGGCGAGGTTTTGATGACAGGCATTGACGAACGCCCGCTGCTGGTTCTGGACCGCGTTGGCGAAGGGCGCGTTGCGATGCTGGCCTCGGATCATGCTTGGCTATGGAGTCGGGGTTTTGAAGGCGGTGGTCCGCAACTGGAGCTGCTGCGCAGGCTGGCCCATTGGATGATGAAAGAACCCGAACTGGAGGAAGAGGCGTTATGGGCCGAGGCCAACGGTCAATCCATGCGGATCATTCGCCAGACCCTTGAAGATGACGTGGGGCCGGTGACGGTGACACGCCCGAATGGCGAGACATTAGAGATCACATTGGAAGAGGTCTCTCCAGGCCGGTTCGAAGCGCGATATTATGGGCCAGAGATTGGTCTTTATCGTTTGCAGGAAGGCGACCATATGGCCGTGATTGGCCTTGGTCCCGCCGCACCGAAGGAGTTTGAACGCACCATCGCAACCAGTGATGTTCTGGAACCGGTCCTGGCCAGTATGCGGGGTGGCGTGATCCGGCTGGAGGACGGCTTGCCATCGATCCGCAACGTGCGCGCTGGGCGTCCTGCGGCAGGCCGGGGCTGGATCGGTCTGACCCCACGCGATGCTTATGAGACACGGGACGTCACGCAGGCCGGCCTGCTGCCGCCCTGGCTGGTTCTGTTGCTGGCAGGAGGTTTCCTGTTGGGTGGTTGGCTGCGCGAAGGGCGGCGCTAATCAATCCTGATTGCTGCCCGGTCCGAAAGGCCCTGCGCATCCACCACAACGAGCGAGGTAAAACCGGCCCCTGGATTGGGGATTTCGAACTCTCGCTGCCGTTGTCCGGTCAATACGGGAACGCCATCTGCCAGCACTGAAAATGGCCCGACGCCCCCGCGCAGTTTGACTGTCAGAGGTGCTCCAAACGTCTCTAACACGGCGTTGTCAGGCGGGAACAGCAAGTCCGGCGCGGACGGATCATTTTCGAAAGCCGCAGTGCGGGGGCGAAAACGCTGCAAGGGTTGAGGCAATTGTGCCGCGCCCACGAGCAGGGTTGAGGGAGGTGGCGGGCGCAGCGGGGCAAGTTCGGGTTTCAATAGGCTGAATGCCTCAGCCAGAAGAGGCGCAGCAAGATCGCCCCCAAATGCGCCGGGAACAGGCGTTCCATCCGCGCGACCCAGCCAGACTCCGATGACGTGCTGCCCGTCAAAGCCGATGGCCCAGGCATCGCGGTGGCCGTAAGACGTGCCGGTTTTGTAGGCAAGCGCCCCTGTCGCGCCGCCAGCGGGGGCTGAAACCCCGGCCAGAATGTCTGCGACCTGCCAGGCAGAGGTGTCTGACAAAACGCGCGGGGTCTGCCGCGTTTCAGCCAACGCGTCATGATGCAGAATCGGACCTTGCCCACCGGCTGCCAGAGTGGCGTAGATCTGTACCAGATCGAGCAGGCTTAACCCAACGCCACCCAAAGAGATCGCCAATCCCGGCGTGCCGCCGTTCAGACGCGGTTTTGATCCGGCGAAGCGTAATGCCGACATAACACGCGCGGCCCCCAACGCATTCGTCAGGCGTACAACAGGGATGTTGAGCGACAATTGCAGGGCGTCACGAATCCTTACATCGCCACGGAAAGCGCCATCGAAGTTGCGCGGGGCGTACCGGCCAAACATCACGGGGCTGTCGCTGATCAGGGTTTCAGGATGGGCCAGCCCCTGATCGAATGCTAACCCATAGACCAGCGGTTTCAGGGTCGACCCAGGCGACCGCAGGGCTTGAGTCATATCCACAAAACCCTGTCGTGCATCCTGATAACCGGCCGAACCGACCGAGGCCAGAACTCCACCGCTGCGATGATCCGCCACGATCAGCGCCCCGGATATTCGCGGCCCGGCACGGGTGGCGGCCTGTGCGACCAAAGTCTCCAACCGGGCCTGCAATCCGACATCCAGGGTCAGATCAAAGGCGCTGGTCGCGGGCGCTTGCCGCTTTACGCGGTCGGTCAAATGTGGTGCGAGGCGCGGAAACGGTTTCATTCGATCCGGAAGACGTTCGGTCAGAGCCGCATGTGTTTCAGCCCGGGTCAGGACGCCAAAGCGCTCGAGCCTGCGCAGAACCCGGTCACGTGCTTTCCGGGTCGCCTCTGGCCTGCGATCCGGGCGCCGGGCCTCTGGGGATTGTGGCAGCGCGACCAACAAGGCCGCCTGTGCCGCGGTCAACCGGGCTGCGTCTTTGCCAAACCACGCACGGGTGCCGGCGCGAATACCTTCCAGATTGCCACCATAAGGAGCGTGGGTCAGGTACAGGTCCAGAATCTGCTTCTTGCTTAGCCGCCGCTCCAATGCAAATGCGACCCTAACTTGCCGAAATTTGCCACGCCACCGCCCGGTCGAGCCATCCTCGATCAATCGCGCGACCTGCATGGTCAAGGTGGACCCACCCGACACCGTACGCCCATTCCACAGGCTTTGCCCCGCTGCCCGCAGCATTGCGATCGGGTCCACACCGGCGTGGGTCCAGAATCGTTTGTCCTCATACCGGATGAGCATGGCGGTGAAATTTGGATCGACCGCGCCGGGCAACAACCTCCAGATACCATCCTCGACTGGAAACGCGCGTAAAAGGTCGCCGTTCCGGTCTCGCATCTCAACCGATGTTTCGGCCAGAAACGGGGGAAGCACCGTGGCGTCAACCCAGCGGTCAACGCCATCCCGTGCCAGCGCAGTCATAAATAAGGCACCAGCCAGTACGAGCAAAAATCGCGACGACCTAGGCATCGCAGAAACCCAAGTAGTGATATGGCACCAGAACGATCACTGAACTTCAACCCGACCAGTAGACGTCCATGCGCGGTTCTGAGGGCGGTACATATCCTCGACCGAGGCCGCGGGATGATTGAACACACCTGGCGTAACCGCACGGGCGACATAGGCCAGCGTCACGGTTTCACGCCCGGACAGATCAACTGCGGCCAGGAAACGGTCTGAACGGAACTCGGTATGGGTGGCATCCGACAAATCCAGCCAATCCAGGGATCGCAAATCGCCTGAACGCAGCAGGCTGGGGTTGTCAATCTCGATCCCGGCGGCAAGTGGATCATCCACCATCAACCGCGCGCCACCGCCTTCAAACGGCGTTACCGTCAGAACGGTGACGAACCGGTCACCCACAGTGAAACTGCTTGCGTCGATCAGATCACCATCCATCGAATAGTACCGCCGCTCAATCGCGTAGCCGGTGCCGCCCGCTTCGGGCGGGGTTTCCGGAATCCCAGTGACCGTCAGGGTGATATCCGTCGCCTGACCGTCCATGGCCGTGATGTTGACCTCATCTGACTGTCCTGACTGCAGAACCTGCACAAACGGACCGGAAACCGGCGTGCCATTGACCGTCAGGCCCGACCCAGTCGGGTCAGAAACCAACGCGTGCGCTGCCAGCAGGGACCACGTGGCCTCTTGCGTGGACAATGGCGCGGCGCCCGCGCTTACCCTTTGGATCAAAGCGTCGCGGTCAACCGCCTCGCTGCCCGCGCCCACGGCAAGGGTCAGCAGACCCGCCGCATCCCGCAGGTGGGTGCCGTAATCTGCGCGCCAGTAGTTTTCCGGTTCGTCGGGCACCTGTTCCAGCATCCGTGCGGCACGGTTGAACATCGCGTCAGCTCGGGTCTGGTCGCCGTAGGATGCCAGTGCTGCGCCCAACTGTGCCAGCGCCAAAGGAGTGTCGAACGCATCCCCTTTGACGTCCGCGTAATAGCGCAGATCACCCATCGACGCGGCGCCTTCCCGCGCCAGAACCATAAGGGCATAGGCAATATCCTGACCGTCTTCGTCGAAATCGGGCGCATAGTTGACCCTGTTCCGAAGGTTATCCATCGCCTGCGCAAAGGCCCGGTCCTGCACAGGATGTCCCTGAGCACGGGCGCGGGACAGGAAGTCGGTCACATATGCGTCCAGCCAGAAGTCACCGCTGCCAGCGCGCCACAGACCAAAGGCGCCGTTTGCGGCCTGACGGGTCAGGATGCTGCGGATCGAGTCCGTGATGCGCTGATCCACCACCGGACCGTCCCCCAGCCCCGAGGCTTGCGCGACGGATGACAGATAGAGCAGCGGCAGGGCTTTACTGGTGATCTGTTCGGTGCAGCCATACGGGTATCGATCCAACTGATCCAATAGACCCGGCGTGTCGAATTTCGCAAACGCTCCGGCAGACAGGATGGCTTTGGCCGAGCCGGCCTGGAACCCGTCAAACACGTCCTGCGAAAAAAGGAAGCTGTCTCCGGCACCCAGTGCAAAACGCCGTGTCTGGGCAATCACCGGATCGGTTGCCCGCACGGGCATCCGCAAGGTCTGTGACAGGTCGCGCCCGTCCGGCGTGGTGATCGAAACACCGATTTCCGGGTCGCCGACGACATTCGCCGTGATCGGGACGTCGAACACCGCCTTGCCGCCGTCCTCCAACACAAAGCTGGTTGGTGCCGCGCCCAGTTCCAAGCCGCCCGATGCGGTCAGGCCAAGTGCCATGTCTCCGGATGTGCCTTCGGCATGAACGATCTCAACCCGCATCCGGCTTTGATCGCCTGGGGCCAAGAACCGCGGCAGGCTGGCGGTGACGACCACCGGGTCGCGGACGATCATCTCGGCTTCGGCTTGACCAACCGCTTTGGGTGACCACGCGACGGCCATCAATCGGACGGTTCCGTTGAAGGCGGGCAGGGGGATGTCGATCTCAACCTCTCCATCCGCGCCGACCTGCACCGGGCCGCTGAACACAGCCATCAGGTCCTGCGTTGGCGGTGGAGACTGACGGCGCATCCCGTTATCGGCGTCACCGCCGGATCGAACCGTGCCCATCGCTCCGTTCATACCGTCGATCAGACGCCCATAGACATCGCGCAGATCGACACCCAGACGACGTTGTCCAAAATAATATCCCTGCGGGTCCGGGCTTTCGAACCCGGTCAGGTTCAGAATGCCCACATCCACAGCGGCCAGAGTCAGCCAGACAGGATCGCTCTCCGAAGCGTTTTCGACCCTAACGCGGGCTTTTTGCGTCTGTCGAGGCGAAGTGATCTCGGGTACGTCAATGGCGACAGTCAACTTACGGCCTGCCGGATCGATGGTGGCGTGGGCCACACCCATGGCACGCGCCGGGTTCTGGCCTGCCGCGACATCCATCGGACGGATCACCGTGGCGGTTACATAGGCTCCTGCACCCCAATCCTGTGTGATCTCTATCGGGATCACGGATTCACCTTCCGGCACCTCGACCATCTGGCGATGGATCAGCCGGTTCGAAAGGACGTCGATCTGGGCGACACCCGCCATGCGCGGGACAATCCGGAGCTGCGCAGTATCACCTGCGCTGTAGGTGTCACGGTCCAGCGACATCTCAAGCCGGTCCGGCGTCGTCGACGCGTCAGCGGCCTGATACCAACCCGCATAGAAATCGACGGCAGTTTCGGCATATGCCCCGTCGATCCGCTGCACCACCAATTCATAACGGCCCCAATCCACAGGCTGCGTCAGCGTCAATGGGTCTGTCGCGAAGTCTACTTCACCCGTGGCAATGCGTGTACGGCGGGTTGTCGGTTCCCAATTCCAATCCCCATAAAGCTGATACCATTGATATCGCGTTTCAACCTTGTTCAGCGTCCAGCGCAGGCGCATCGGGCTAGGGGTCAGATCAGGGGCGAGGCCAACGATCTGGAACGCCGCCTCGGTGCCTTCCGGGATGACGTCTTCGAACAGAGATTTGACACCGATCACAGGTTGCGGCGGCAGAACCGGAGCAGTCAGGCGACGTTCAACCGGACGGCCCGAGCCATCGGTCAATCTTGCGATGATCTCGGCCTCAATAGGTTTTCCTTCAGTGTCTAACTCGGGGATTTCGACGGCAACAGTGGCCTGGCCTGCCGCGTCAGTGCGCATGTCACCAAAATACGTGCTCTTGATCGAAGTCTCGGTATCGTAACGGCCAAAGCGATAGCCTTCATAGCCCGGGATGGTATCTGCTGGGCGGGCAATGACCTGACCGTCGATGCTCAAATCCGAACCGGGCGCACCGAAGAGATAACGCGCATCGATAGAAAGCGGGGGGGTGTCGCCCGGGCGCAAAGGTGCGCTGGGCAGGGTCAGATCGAAATCGATACGCTCAGGCAGAAAATCCTCGACCAGCACCGTCTGACGCGCCAGCGCCTCGCCTTTGGGGTCGGACTTTATCTCGATCTTCCATGCCCCACGCGGAACGTCAGCGGCAACGGGCAAGCCAAAGACATGCCCCCCGGCGACGCCGCCATCCGAGACTGACCGGCGGTATTCAACCCCGTCCGGACGATACAGGATCGCAGTGAGTGGCAGTCCTTCAATGGCTTGTGCTTCGCCATCGCGGGATAGCGCAGTGGCATGGATGACTTCTCCGGCCCGATACGCACCACGGTCTGTGGTCAGGAAGACATCAACCGGCCCCGCGGGCGGGCGCCCTTCAACGCCGCGGTCCGACAGGTCAAAAGCGGGATCAGTCAGGGACAAAAAGCTGAAATCGTTGTCCTCGGCGGCCATCACCAAGGCAGGTGCACTGGCTCCTTTCCCGCGGATCAGGCCGGGTGCGAAGGCGGCATAGCCGGTTTCATCGGTCTGCGCCGTTGCGATGACTGCGTTTGCGTTTGTGACCAGCGAAACCTCGACCCCTTTGCGCGGCGCGGCATCGCTTAGGCCGCGCACGGTCACGTGCAGCCCATCCGTGCCAAGCGCGGTGCTGATCCCCAGATCGGACAGTACAAACCACTGCGTAGCGCCGGGGTCGTCATAGGGATCGGCCCCTGGAACGCGGGCCGTCAGCGCATAGATGCCAGCAGGCTGATCGGCGATGGCCTCCGCCATGGGCAGACGTGCCGTCATGGTCTGGTTCAACTGGTTGGAAACCTCGGCTGTGCCGGTCCAGATATCTTCGGCAATCTCGTCCGAGAATTCTTCTTCCTGCCATTCGCTGAGCGGACGGCCAAAGAAGTCCTGTTGCACAGCGCGCAACAGGTTGCGGTCACTGACCCGTCGCAGGATCAGATCCAGATCGGTGACATTGACGGTTTCGACAGGCAGTGCTGCGTCAGCAGATTTCGGAAGGACATAGCTGCGTCCGGGAAAGCGAACCGAAGGCGTCCGGTCGCGCACATAGTGGGTCAGTTCAATATTGCGGTTCAGGGCTTCACCTGAGGTGGCAGGCAAACCCTGGCGCACTGTCAAGCGATAGCGCTGGCCATGTGCCACCCCATCGACGCAGAGTTGCTTGTCCTCGGCCTGCACGACCAGCCCGTCTTCGCTGCGCTGAACGAAAGGATCGTAGTCGACCCCGGCCTTGACCAGCGGTTCGGAAAACTCAACACAGATTCGAGGTGCGGCGGCATCGCTATCGACCGAGCTGTCGACCACGCGGAAACCGTATTTTCCAATGGCGTTGTCCAGCGCGGCCAACACATCCTCACGCGGTTGCACCTGCTCGGCAAGGCGCAGAACAGGAATCATGTCACGCCCGCGCTCAACCTCTTCCAGCGCGTTTGCCATAGTCATCAGCGCCGCGATCTGAGTGCCCGGGGCCTCGGCGCGCAGATAGCCATTGATCGCAGCATTCAGTGCACGATCGCGCAGATCCCGTCGTTCGTTCCAGCCCGAGGGGTTCATAGTCAGCAACAGGCGTGCGTATTCCACCCACAGATCCGGTGCATCGCTGAGCGATACGGCAACGCCAGTCCATTGCATCGCTTGCGTGACACTGCTCGCATTGCGTGCCGCATCCAGAACAGCTTGCAGGTCATGCTCGCCAGCAGGGTGCAGGAAACCCAAATCTCGAGCTTGTTTCGTTACTGTATTCAGATCGGAAGACCCCAGTGCATTCAAGGTTTCGGCACGCGTTTTTCCCAATGTTAGGGCCTGTTGAGAGTTCTGTACCTTTTGCGCTGACAGAGCCCCTTGATAGGTCTCTTGTCGATTCACGCCGCTTTTGGGAAAGCACGCATCAGATCGGGTGTTGTAGGTGAATGCCGTACACTGTGCAGTGGCAGAACAGGCCTGAATGCAGGATTTCAGATCGGTGTCGAACAGTGCGTCCAGATCCGAGCCATAATAATCCGTGTCCCGTGAGGTAATATATCGGAATTCAGGCATCGCATCCTGCGCCAGTACGGCAGCGGGTAGGATCAGCAGTGAAAAGATGTAAGTAATTGAAATAAAAACAAAGCGGTGCATGGTGCCCTCCTCTTTGAACCGAAGTTTGCATGGCGCATGCCTGTCGCGCAACGGCTTAAACAGTTTTTCATTCTCTGCCGCGATGGTGGGGCCTGAACGTCCCGGAATCGATCATCATGAATCTTGCACACAAACTGGCACAGGAACGGCGTGCACGTCTGGCGGCCGAGCGTATGCTGGCCCTGAAACAGGCCGAGCTTTCGGCGGCCAACCGGAAACTGGGTCAGCACGCCATGGCGTTGACCAAACGTATTGGTGAAACACAGGCCGAAGTTGAAACCGTTCGGGATGAGAATGAGAAGGTCAAATCTGATCTGACCGTCGCCCATGCCAAGATCGAGGTTGCCGAACGCCGTCTATGGCATTCGATCCAAACCATTCAGGATGGGTTTGCCTTTTTCGACGGAGATGGTCGGCTGATCGGGGCCAACACCGCGTATCTGAGCGCTTTTGACGGGCTGGATGAAGTGGCACCCGGGATAACCTACACCCGTATTCTGGAATTGTTGACGACCGAAGGCATCGTCGACATTGGCGATGAATCCGCCGATGAATGGTGCGCCAGAATGCAGGCGCGCTGGAACCGTGCCAACCCGCCACCAATTGTGCTGCAACTGTGGAACGGGCAGTACATCCGTCTGATCGATCAGCGGGGCAATGGTGGTGACGTGGTCAGCCTTGCCCTTAACATAACCGCCTCGGTCCGGCATGAGACCGAGTTGAGAACGGCGCGTGAACGGGCCGAAGCGGCCAACCGTGCGAAGTCTGCGTTTCTGGCCAACATGAGCCACGAAATCCGCACGCCGATGAATGGTATCGTCGGGATGAGCGAGTTGCTGGGCGAAACCCCGCTGGATGAAGAGCAGCAGCTTTATGTCAATACTATCCGTAATTCGGGCGAGGCCCTGCTTGTCATCATCAATGACGTGCTGGATTACTCGAAGATCGAAGCTGACAAACTTGTTCTGCACCCCGAACACTTCGATCTGGAACGCTGCATTCTGGAGGTCGCAATGTTGTTGCAGCCCAGCGTGCGGGACAAGGGCCTGACGCTGCTGGTGGACTATGACCTGTTCTTGCCCACGCTGTTTGTCGGTGATCCCGGCCGAATACGGCAAGTCCTGACCAATTTGGTTGGCAACGCGGTCAAATTCACGTCCGAAGGGCATGTTCTGATCCGGGTCACCGGTGTGCCCCACCCTGACACACAGACCTGCGATATTCATGTTGCCATCGAAGATACGGGCATCGGTGTCGAGGCCGAAAAAATCAGCCATATCTTCGGCGAGTTCAATCAAGTGGAAGACGATCGCAATCGTCAGTTCGAAGGCACCGGGTTGGGCCTCGCCATCACCAAGCGCTTGATTTCCATGATGGAGGGCGCGGTTTGGGTTGAAAGCGAATTGGGTAAAGGGTCATGTTTCGGTTTTCGCATCTCCCTGCCCACGGCCGAAGGTCCGCAGCCCGAACCGCCGAACCTGGCGGACTGCGTCAAACATGTGATGGTGGTTGAGGATCTAGCTGTAAACCGGGCCATTCTGTCGAAACAGCTTGGCCGATTGGGTGCCGAAGTGACCGTCTGCGCATCTGGGGGAGAGGCGCTGGCAAAGATGAACGATCAAGTTGAACTTGTGTTGTGTGATCATGATCTGCCGGACATGGACGGGTTGGACCTTGCAACTTCGCTCAAAGATCGGGGCTGGGGGGATCTGTCGGTTATTGTGATGCCCACAAATCCCGGCCTGATCCACACTCACCCGGCACGCGACCTGATCGAAGGGGTTCTACAGAAACCCATCCCCCGATCCGAACTGTATAGCAGGCTGATGGTGCTCAAGGACCATTCCCAAAGCCCTTCCCAGCTTAGAAAGTTGAAATCAGTCTCTAATAAGGGTGAATTTACAACAACCAAAGTCCGACGCATGAGAATCCTCGCGGCAGAAGACAATCGCACCAACCAACTGATCCTAAAAAAGATGGTCAAGGATCTGAACATCGAGCTGAGATTTGCATCTCATGGGTTTGAGGCTGTTGATATCTATCAGGACTTCCAACCCGATCTGATTTTCATGGATATCTCAATGCCAAAAATGGACGGCAAACAGGCCACCGCTGAAATCCGTCGGCTCGAGGTTGAAACCGGCCGTCATGTACCCATCGTTGCCCTGACCGCCCACGCAATGGCCGGAGATGATGAGGGGATATTATCTGCGGGGCTTGATCACTACTTGACCAAGCCACTGCACAAAAACCTCATTCACCAGATGATCCTGCAACATCAACCCGATGATGTCAGCCAGGTTGTGCCTCTTGAAGACGATAATCATGTTGTACCCGGCGGTGACAGCAAGAGGGGTCCTGCTTCATCTGGCTAGAAATAACCCGGGGTGCGCGAGGCGCAGGCCCCTCGCTTCCTTCCTTGGCCGCAAGCGCAACCAAATTTACCAATGAAATTCAGACCGTGTAGGGTCTCACAAAGACCGGTTTGTCCACCTCAGAAAGGTCAGCACGATATACGTACCCTCCTGTGTCGAATTCCTGCAGTGCCTTGGGATCGGTCAGGCGGTGCTGGATGATATACCGCGCCATCGCACCGCGGGCTTTTTTGGCAAAGAAGCTGACGATCTTCGGGGTGCCGTTTTTGTCTTCCATGAAGACCGGCGTGACGACCCGAAGTTTTAGGGCTTTTGGGTCAACAGCGCCAAAATACTCCTGGCTGGCGCAATTGATCAAAACATCACTGTCAATTTCGGAGCCTTGGGTATTCAGCGCTTTGCTGAGTTGGTTGCCCCAATATTCATAAAGGCTTTTGCCACGCCGGGTTTTCAGTTTGCTGCCCATCTCCAGCCGATAAGGCTGAATCGCATCCAGCGGTCGCAGCACGCCATACAGCCCTGACAGAATGCGCAAATGGTCCTGGGCCCACGCCAGTTCGTCAGTGTCAAGTGAACTGGCCTCAAGCCCCTGATAGGTGTCACCCGCAAAAGCAAGCGCCGCGGGGCGCGTGGCCTCGGCCTCGGGCGCGTCCGTAAAGGCGCGATAGCGGTCGCGGTTCAGGCGTGCGAGATCGTCGCTGAGGTCCATCAGCTTTTTCAGATCGCCAAGCGTCAGGTTCCGTGCGGTCTTCGATAGACGGATCGCGTCATCCTGAAAGTCGGGTTGTGTGACCGCGACATTCCGTTCTGCCCAGTCCAGCCGCTTGGCCGGGGAAATCACTACCAGCATATCCGCCCTCTTTCCTTGCCTGAATTGGCGTATCTAGCCCGCCTCACGCAGCACGTCCAGAAAGGCAGCGCCAAACCTTTCGTGACGTCGATCGCCCAGCACCGTCTCGATCCCGCGAGAGTCATCGGGCCGCATCTGCGCCACCTTTGCCAATTGCGAAGCCGAGCAGGTCAGTGGCTTGTCGATTCCATCGGGGCCGCGCGATAACTGAGACTGCACTTCGAGCAAACGGTCATAAATCTCGCCCTGATCCCGCCCGGCCAGTTTGCGCCGCGCCGGGTGAACGACCTCAACCGCTCCTGCGATGACTTCAAGGAAAGTGTCACCATAGCGTTCCAGCTTTTTGGCACCGACTCCACCAATCCGTGCCACATCGTCCAGTGTCATAGGTCGTTTTTCAGCCATTTCGATCAAGGTGCGGTCAGTGAAGATGACATAGGCTGGAACGCGCGCAGATTCCGCCAAAGCACGGCGTTTGGCCTTGAGCGCCGACAGCAGCGGCGCGTCTTCCTCGGACACCATGGCTTTCACCGCTGGTCGGCGTGTTGTCTTGCGCAGGGTGTCTTTGCGCAGGTTGATCTTCGCCTTCCCCTTGAGAATCGGTTTGGCTGACTCGGTCATGCGCAACGCGCCATGACGCTCGGGGTCGGGACGGACCAAATCATGCCCCATCATTTGTCGAAAGATCGCCTGCCACTGCGGGCGCGACCATTCTTTGCCGATGCCCCAGGTGGACAGATCATCGTGACGACGTGCGCGGGTTTTATCGGTCTCATTCCCCTGAAGAATGTCGATCAAATGGCCGCTTCCGAACCACTCCTCAGTGCGAAGGATCGCGGATAGGGCCATGCGAACCGGTGTTGTGCCATCAAAAACCTCGGGCGGCGTATCGCATAGGTCGCATTTGCCACAGGGCACGGCCTGTTCGCCAAAATAGCCCAGCAAGGTCTGGCGGCGACATTCCAGCGCCTCGGCCAAGCCAAGCAAAGCGTTCAGCCTTGCATGATCGGCCATGCGGCGCTCGGGAGGAGCCAGCCCTTCGTCTATCTGCGACCGCCGCAGGCGGATATCGTCGGGGCCGAACAAGGTGAGCGTTTCGGCGGGGCCGCCGTCGCGCCCTGCGCGCCCGATTTCCTGATAATAGGCCTCGATGGATTTGGGCAAGTCCGCATGGGCCACCCAGCGGATATCGGGTTTGTCGATGCCCATGCCAAAGGCCACGGTGGCCACGACAATCAGACCGTCCTCGCGTGCGAAACGGGTCTCGACGATGCGACGATCCTCGGGGTCCATCCCACCGTGGTAATGGCAAGCAGTGTGGCCTTCGGCGCGCAGGGCCTGGGCCAGGACCTCGGTCTTGTTGCGGGTGCCGCAATAGACGATGCCGGATTGCCCTTTGCGTGCGGCTGCAAAATCGAGGATCTGTTTACGCGGCCCGTCCTTGGCGGCAAACGCCAGATGGATATTGGGCCGGTCGAACCCGCGCAGAAACTTGCGCGGCTCGATATCGTCAAACAGTTTCTCGACAATCTCGTCCTGGGTTTCTGCATCCGCTGTGGCTGTGAAGGCGGCGAGAGGGACGTTCAGTGCCCGCCGCAACTCGCCGATCCGCAGGTAATCGGGGCGGAAATCGTGGCCCCATTGGCTGACGCAATGCGCCTCATCCACGGCAATCAGGCTTACATTGATCCGGCGCAACATGCCCAGCGCCGACCCGGCAGCCAGACGTTCAGGCGCCATATAAAGCAGCTTGAGCCGCCCGGCTTCCAAAGCTTCCCACACCGCGTCGGTCTCTTCGGGTGTGTTGCCCGAGGTCAGCGCCCCGGCCTCAACCCCGGCTTCCTGCAGTCCGCGCACCTGATCGCGCATCAAGGCGATCAGCGGTGAAATCACCACCGTCACACCGTCGCGCAGCAAGGCAGGCAACTGGAAGCATAGGGATTTCCCGCCCCCAGTGGGCATGATGGCCAGCACGTTTTCGCCAGCGGTCACGGCATCGACAATCTCTTCCTGCCCGGGGCGGAAGTCGTCGAATCCAAAGACATCTCGCAACAAGGGTGCGGAGTCGAACATCTGTGGGGTTGCCCTGTTTTAAGGTTTATCTGCTCTTAAGACAGGACAATCACATACTAAGATTCGGTGAACAAGAGGTCAGTAGAAGTATGGCGCGTTGTTGATCAGGATGATCCGCAGCGCATAGACCCCGATCAGCACCACCAAAGGGGTCAGATCCAGCCCGCCCATATTCGGCAAAATACGTCGGATAGGGCCATAGATAGGCTCTAATATGCGGTTCAGCCCATACCAAATTTGCGCAACCAACTGCTGGTGCAAATTGAGCACCTGAAAGTTGATCAGCCAGCTCATGATCACATGGGCCAAAATGATGAACCAGACTATGTCCAGGATCAGCAGCAGGATTTGGATCAGCGACAGCATAGGTTCTCCGTTTTCTTGTTGGCCGAGACCTAAGCGCCACAAAGGCAAAGAGCAAGTGTCTGGCACTCAAAGCTTGCGAATTGAATTAAAGCCCCTTCTTATAAACACAACAATAACTGAGGCAGAGATGGCAGAGATTTCCAAACGCAGGCGCATCTGGGGCTGGTGGTTCTTTGACTGGGCCAGTCAGCCTTATCACACCCTGCTGGTCACGTTTGTCTTTGGCCCATACTTCGCCGGGGTGGCAGCCGGGTATTATGCCAACAGTGGACTGGATTCCGAGGCCGCCGCCGCGCAGGCGCAGACGGTCTGGGCAAACTGCCTGACGATCACGGGGCTGATCATTGCCTTTGGTGCGCCTTTGCTGGGGGCGATGGCAGATGTGTCGGGGCGACGCATTCCGTGGATCTTTGCATTTTCGGTCATGTATGCGGTCGGGTCCGGCGCGCTGTGGTACACGATGCCGGATGGTTCGAATATGTGGCTGATGCTGGCGGCCTTTGGACTGGGCTTTGTGGGCGCGGAATATGCGCTGATCTTCATCAACTCGCAGCTACCCGATCTGGGCGATGACAGCGAAGTGGGCGAGATTTCGGGTTCGGGCTTTGCATTTGGCTATTTTGGTGGGTTGATCTCACTGGCGATCATGCTGGCGCTGTTTGTTGAACAGGCGAATGGCAAGACGTTGATTGGGATGGATCCCGCCCTGGGTCTTGATGCTGCGACCCGGGAAGGCACACGTTTTGTCGGCCCGTTTACGGCAGCGTGGTTCATTCTGTTCATGGTGCCCTACTTCCTGTGGGTGCGCGAGGATGTGCCAAGTGACAAAAAGGGCAGCGTGGGTGAGGCGCTGCGGCTGCTCGCGAAATCAGTGTCTAACCTGCGTTACCGCGTCAGTCTGGCCAGTTATCTGGGCTCGTCCATGTTCTATCGCGATGCGCTGAATGGGCTATACAGTTTTGGCGGTGTCTATGCTCGGTTGGTGCTGGAGTGGGACCTGATCAAGATCGGCGTCTTCGGGATTGTCAGCGTGCTGGCGGCGGCGGCGTTTTCCTGGGTGGGCGGCAAGCTGGACAAGAAGTACGGCCCCAAACCAGTGATCATCGTTGCGATCTGGGTTCTGATTTTCGTCTGCGCCACGGTGGTGATGATGGACCGGACACAGATTTACGGCATTCCACTGGTCGAAGGATCTAGCCTGCCAGACATTGTTTTCTTCGGCTGTGGTGTGCTGATCGGGGGTATGGGCGGAATTCTACAATCGGCCAGCCGTTCGATGATGGTGCGTCATACTGATCCCAAGGCTCCGGTCGAAAGCTTTGGGCTTTATGGTCTGTCGGGGCGTGCAACCGCCTTTGCGGCACCTCTATTGATCGGAATTGCAACAACCGTGACTGGCAGTGCCCGTCTGGGGGTGTCACCCGTCGTTGGGTTGTTTATTCTGGGATTAGTCCTGATGCGCTGGGTCAGACCGGAAGGGGATCAGAGCAGATGATTTTAAAGCGTTTTTTGATCGTTTTGGCGGCGCTTGCTTTTGCAGGCACTGCGACGGCAGAGCCTCTGGCGAAGCAGTTGTTTGGGGCGAAAAGGGTCAATTCACAACAAAAACCAGCCGCGTTCGGCAGTTATTCGCGTGGATGCGCCGCCGGGTCCGTGCAATTGCCCGAAACCGGACCTACGTGGCAGGCCATGCGCTTGTCACGCAATCGCAATTGGGGGCACCCCGAAGCGATTGATTATGTGACAGACCTCAGCAAATTTGCGGCGAAACAGCCGGGTTGGAATGGTCTCTATGTAGGGGATATCAGCCAGCCAAGGGGCGGGCCGATGACCTCGGGCCACCGCTCGCATCAATTGGGTCTGGATATCGATATCTGGATGCTGCCGGGAGACAACATGCGCCTCAGCCGCAAGGCGCGAGAGAATATCTCGTCCATTTCGCTGCGGCGCGCGAACGGTGCTTTTGTCAATGGAAACTGGACGAAACAGCACCATGCGGTTTTGCGCGAAGCTGCAAAAGACAAGCGTGTTGCGCGCATCTTCGTGTTTCCCGGGGCAAAGGTGCAGATGTGCAAGGATGAGAAAGGCAACCGCGCCTACCTGCGCAAGATCAGACCATGGTGGGGGCATCATTACCATTTTCACGTCCGTCTGAAATGCCCCCGAGGGTCGAAAGGCTGCGTCAATCAGGACTCGCCACCCAAGGGCGATGGTTGCGCCCAGGCGCAGGAATGGGTGAACAACATCCTCAATCCGCCGCCACCTGATCCAAATGCGCCAGCCCCCAAGAAACGCCGGGAATACGTTCTGGCCGATTTGCCACAACAATGCGCTGCCGTTTTGCAATCCAACTGAGCGCTTTTCTATTTGCGGCCACGGCAGCCGTGGCGGTCGAAATCAAGCCCGCCACATATCTGCACAGCTTTGAGTGGAAAGACCCCGCAAACTGGTTTGGCGGGTTTTCGGCGCTGCACGTCTGGGACGATGGTCAGCAGATTCTGGTGCTCAGTGATCGGGCCAGAATAGCCACGGCAAGATTAGAGCGGGACGGGGATCAGATCACCAGCGTTCGTGTGTTGGATCATTGGCAGGTTCTGTCCAGCCAGGGGCGCATCATGAAAGGCGGTGTTGGGGATTCCGAAGGGCTTGCGCTGGCACCAGGTGGTGGGGTCTATGTCGCGTTCGAGGGGGTGCACCGGGTCGCTCGTTATTCAGAGCCGGGTGCCAAGGCACGCGTTTTACCGCGCCCCCCGGCTTTTGAAGATCTCGCTGACAACGGGTCTTTCGAAGGTCTTGCCGTTGATGCGCGCGGCTGGCTTTACACAATGCCGGAAAAAGACCGTACCGCTGACGGGGACATCCCGGTTTACCGTTGGAATGGCGATGCATGGTCGATCCCATTCGTCTTTCCGCAACGCGGTGGGTTCAAGCCTGTCGGTGCTGATTTCGGCCCGGACGGGAAGTTTTATGTGCTGGAGCGTAAGCTGGGTTTTGTCGGCTTCCGCTCGCGACTGCGCCGATGGGATGTGGCGGATGACACTCCCAATGCCGAAGAAACCCTGTTCGAAACCGCAACGGGCACGCATGACAATCTCGAAGGGCTGTCAGTCTGGCGCGATGGGCAGGGCTGTTTGCGGGCCACGATGATCTCGGATGACAACTTCCTGGCCCTGCAGCGGACCGAATTGGTGGAGTATCTTCTGCCTGATTGACTCTGGGTCACCAAGGGTCTAAACGCACGGCTTGCCTTGGGACGGTCCCTTGGCCAAGTCGCCGCTACCTTGTCAAAACGGGCATCTGAAAATGCAACGCGCTTACATTCCCGGCATCATTGCCATGGCCGCCATTGTTGTGGCCTCGAACTTCCTGGTCCAGTTCCTGATCCTTGACGGGCTGTTGACCTGGGGTGCTTTTACCTATCCGCTGGCCTTTCTGGTCACAGACATCATGAACCGCGTCTACGGCGTGGGTCCGGCCCGCAAGGTCGTGTTCGCCGGGTTTGTCACCGGCATCATCTGCTCGCTGATCGGCAGCCAGATCATGTTGCAGGGTGACGGCTTCACCTATGCCGCCGTACCTCTGCGGATTGCCGTGGCTTCGGGAACCGCCTTCTTGATCGCGCAACTGACCGATGTCACCATCTTTAACTCGCTGCGTGGTGGTCGCTGGTGGCGCGCGCCTCTGGTCTCGACGCTGGTTGGCTCTGCACTGGACACTGCACTGTTCTTCACCATCGCCTTCTCGGCCTCGGTTACCTTCTTCGGTGCCAATGCAGATGCTGCGATCAACTGGGCTTGGGAGCCTGTTCCCTTCATGCTGTCTGGCCCAATGGCGCCGCTGTGGGTGACATTGGCCTTTGCAGACTGGCTGGTGAAACTGTCGCTGGCCCTGATCGCGCTGATCCCGTTCAAGGTGATCGTTGCGCGGCTGACGGCGCAGCCTGCGTAAAAAGTGCTTTGAGAATGGCGCATCTTGTGCCACGCTCAATTTCAACCGCAACAAATAGAAAAGGAGGTGATCCAGTGTCAAGAAAGAGATTGGAGAGAGGTGTCGGAACAACCGGGGGGAAAGCCTGCTAGGGCAGCCCTTGGCGGAGCGCTCGCTCCGGCTGGTCGATTGATCTAACCGACCCGACCTCCTGAACTTTCGAAGGGCCGTCCCATAGGGGCGGCCCTTTCTGTTTCCATCCATGCCCTATAAGATCCGCCCCATGTTGCACATCACTGACGATATCATCCTGCAAGACTGGGAAATGACCGAAAGCTTTGTCCGCTCTTCCGGTCCCGGTGGGCAGAACGTCAACAAGGTTTCCACCGCTGTTGAGTTGCGATTTGAGGCTGCGCGCTCGCCTTCTTTACCCGATCCGGTCAAGAACAGGCTGAAACGGCTGGCCGGGCGACGCTGGACCAAGGATGGTGCGATCATCATCCAGTGCGAAGAAACGCGATCGCAGGCCCGTAATCGGGAAATTGCGCGTACCAGACTGGCTGAACTGATCACCCGCGCGTTGGTCAAACCCAAACGGCGGATCGCAACGAAACCCACCTATGGCTCGGTCAAACGTCGGCTTGCTGCGAAAAAGGCCCGAAGCGATGTAAAAACACTGCGGGGCAAAGTGTCCGAAGATTGATCTGGCATCTTGTCGGGGCGTTGATAGTCTGACCTTCAAAAGCTGCAGGAGGGTAACGCCATGAGACTGGATGGAAAAACCGCAATCGTAACCGGTGGCGCATCCGGGTTCGGCGCAGGGATTGTACAAAAATTTCTGGACGAAGGCGCGCGCGTGATGATTGCGGATGTCAATGGCGAAGCGGCGCTGGATCTTGCGAACTCTCTCGGTGAACGGGCGATTGGACATCAGGTCGACGTCGCAGACGGGGCTTCGGTTCAAGCCATGGCTGAGGTTGCGCAGGATCAGTTCAGAGATCTCGACATTCTAGTTAACAATGCGGGCGTCACGCATTTGCCAACCCCGCTTGAGGATGTCAACGAAGAGGAATTCGACCGTGTCTTCAACGTTAATATGAAATCGGTCTACCTAACTGCGCGTGCTTTTGTCCCGGCGATGAAAGCGCGCCGGGCAGGGGCAATCCTGAATGTGGCCTCTACGGCTGGGTTGTCTCCGCGCCCCAACCTGAATTGGTACAACGCCTCCAAAGGCTGGATGATCACGGCAACCAAGACCATGGCTGTGGAACTCGCCCCGACCAGTGTGCGTGTGAACGCCATCTGCCCCGTGGCCGGAGAAACGCCGCTGCTGAAATCCTTCATGGGCGAAGACACGCCCGAGATTCGCGCCAAGTTCCTTTCGACCATCCCACTGGGCCGTTTTTCCACGCCGGAAGACATGGCAAACGCCGCTTGTTTCTTGTGCTCGGACGAGGCCAGCATGATCACCGGCACAGCACTCGAGGTCGACGGAGGCCGCTGCATCTGATCTGCTCTTCATCTTTTCGGAAATTCTCTCGCCGAAGGCAGCGCACCTATGCGCTTCCCGGCCTCAACTTCGAAGGAAAAATGACGCCTGGACCCAAAAACCTGATCACCGATATCCCTGGCCTGATGGTCGGCAACGCGCAGGACGACGCGCTGAAATCCGGCACGACCGTCTTGACGGCTCAGGCCCCGTTCCTGGCTTCGGTCCACGTGATGGGAGGGGCGCCCGGGACGCGTGAGACCGACCTTCTGGCGGCGGACAAAACGGTGACGCATGTCGATGCGATCGCATTGTCTGGCGGTTCGGCATTTGGGCTGGACGCCTGTTCCGGTGTCTCGGACGGGCTCCGTGAAAGGGGCCGGGGTTTTCCGGTCGGCGACATTAGTGTGCCCATTGTGCCGGGGGCGATCCTGTTCGATCTGCTCAACGGAGGTGATAAAAACTGGGATCAAAACCCATACCGCACCTTGGGTCGCGCCGCGTTCGAGGCTGCGTCGGATCGGTTCGATCTTGGCACTGCTGGCGCAGGCACCGGCGCTTTGGCCGCCATGCAAAAGGGCGGGCTGGGCTCTGCTTCGTTTGTTCTGGAAAGTGGCATCACTGTTGGCGCGCTGGTTGCCGCCAATCCGCTGGGCAGTGTAACCACACCCGGAGATCGGCATTTCTGGGCCGCACCGTTTGAAATTGGCGACGAGTTTGGCGGTTCAGGGCCTGACCCGGCCGCTGGTCTTGGGCTTCCACAGCCCAGCCGTAAGGCACAGGCGATGAAACCGGCAGACCCCACCAAGACAAATACGACCATCGCCGTCGTGGCAACAGATGCTGCCCTGACCAAGTCCCAATGCCAGAGGGTGGCCGTTGCCGCGCATGATGGGATCGCGCGCGCTATCGTACCGGCTCACACACCCGGTGATGGCGATCTGGTGTTTGCAGCCAGCGTTGGTGCCCGGCCTATAGCGAACAGAGCTGAGCTTGGGGTCATCGGCAACGCAGCGTCGCTGTGTCTGGCGCGGGCGATCGCGCGGGCGGTGTATCTGGCGACACCGGCAGCGGGCGACCTTTTGCCCTGCTGGTCCGGGGTACATGACAAAAGTTAAGGACAGCCTATTTGTCGCAGTGGCACAGTAAACCCGCGCGGCAATCTGCGCGTTGACTCTTTTTTGCGCCGAAGGTCCATTCGGTGCAGCCAATTTGTATCGGAGCACAAGCTATGAATCGCATCCTCGCTACCGCAATCGTCGGCCTTTTGGCCCTGCCCGCCTATGCAGAAGGCGATGCCGAAGCCGGCAAGAAAACCTTCAACAAATGCAAGTCCTGCCA
Organism: Ruegeria sp. 6PALISEP08; assembly: GCF_001238295.1. GTDB lineage: Bacteria > Pseudomonadota > Alphaproteobacteria > Rhodobacterales > Rhodobacteraceae > Ruegeria. The sequence continues at coordinate 102,707 of NZ_LGXZ01000011.1, read as the reverse complement.
CTTGATCGCCGACCCCGAAGGCGAGGTGATCGTCAAAGGCGGAAAGACCGGCCCGAACCTGTATGGCGTCGATGGCCGCACGGCTGGGACATATGAGGGCTTCAAATACGGTGACAGCATTGTCGCCGCAGGCGAGAAAGGTCTGGTTTGGGACGAAGCGACCTTTGTCGAGTACTCGCAGGATCCCAAGGCATTCCTGAAATCCTATCTGGATGACACCGCCGCCAAGTCGAAAATGACGTTCAAGCTGAAAAAAGGCGCTGAAGACGTCTATGCCTATATCGTCAGCGTTTCAGGCGAATAAGCCCTGACACAAAGTGTGACGCACAAGGACCAAAGGCCGCAGCCCCTGCGGCCTTTGGTGCGATTGATACCCGAGTGAATAGAAGCCACTTTGCTATTCAACGAGAGAATTCAAAAACTCGTCGCACAGCCAGCCCATTCAGAAGGCAGCTAAACTCAAATCAGCGCCCGGCAGACGGACTGGCAGCAGGAGAGGACAGATGGGAATCATGATCCCGGCTTGGGTTGATGGCGAATTGACCCCCGTAGACAAGCTGGAAGCGCATGAAAAAGGGCTCAAGCACAAGGCTGTGTCCGTGTTTGTTGTGCGCGGTACAGAGATTTTGTTGCAACGTCGCGCGATGGGCAAGTACCACACGCCGGGTCTGTGGGCGAATACCTGTTGCACGCATCCGGAATGGGATGAAAGCTCGTCCACTTGTGCCGTGCGGCGCCTGCGCGAAGAACTTGGAATCACCGGTCTCTATCCCGAATACCGACACCGTCTGGAGTACCATGCGGATGTGGGCAACAACATGGTGGAGAACGAGGTTGTCGATGTCTTTCTGGCCCATGTCCGCGGCCCACTGAAAATTGAGCCTAACCCGGACGAAGTCATGGAAATTCGCTGGATCGACTATCACGACCTTCTGGCCGAAGTGACCCGCCATCCGGACCGGTTCACGCCGTGGCTCAAGATCTATCTGCACAATTATGCCGATACGATTTTTGGCCCTGATCTGATCATTTCGGCTAAATCCTGACCCTTCGGAAAAACCCTGCCTTGCAAGGACGGCCCAAGCCGCCTAAATCAACGCGTCATGGCCAAACAAAAGACAGACCCAAATTACAAGGTAATCGCCGAAAACCGGCGCGCCCGCTTCGATTATGCGATCGAAGAGGATATCGAGTGCGGTATTGTTCTGGAAGGGTCCGAGGTAAAGTCCCTGCGAACCGGTGGCTCGAACATCGCCGAAAGCTATGCTTCGGTCGATGATGGCGAACTGTGGCTGATCAACTGCTACATCGCACCTTACGAACAGGCCAAAGTGTTCAAGCACGAAGAGCGTCGCCGTCGCAAGTTGCTGGTATCACGCAAGGAATTGTCCAATCTCTGGAATGCGACCCAGCGCAAAGGTATGACGCTGGTGCCGCTGGTTCTGTATTTCAACCATAAGGGCCGGGCCAAGCTGAAGATCGGGATCGCCAAAGGCAAGAAGATCCACGACAAGCGGGAAACGCAAGCCAAGCGGGATTGGTCACGGCAGAAACAGCGGCTGTTGAAAGATCACAGCTAAACGCAGGGCGAAGCGTTAATCGTCGCGCCCAGGTTCGTTTGGATTGCTTGAGAACAGCGCGATCTTGTTACCTTGGGGGTCGCGCAGGTAGCCGACATAAAAGTTGGCTCCGTAATTGGCGCGAAAGCCCGGTGGGCCCTCGTCGGACCCTCCAGCGGCAAGTGCTGCGGCATGAAGATCCCGGACTTGCTGCTGGGTTTGTGCCTCAAAAGCGACCATGGATCCGTTTCCAGCCGAAGCAGGACCCCCGTCGAAGGTCGGTTTCACGTAGAAATCGGGCAGCACCGGGGACTGGCCCGGGTCCACGGGCAAGGCAAAACTTAACCCTTCGGGCCCTTCTTCAAGTTCGAAATCTAGCGCAGGCAAAAACGCCGTGTAAAACCGTTTTGCGCGCGCCATGTCATCGACGCCAACAGTGACATAGGCAATCATGTTTCGCCTTCCTATCCGAGCGTTTTGGGATCTCTGTCCCAAAGCTTAGGTCAGCTTCGACTTGGGCTCAATAAACGCCTTGCCTCAGAACGCCATCGCCGACTGCACCGCGCGTTGCCAGCGTTTATAAATGGCGTCGCGTTCATCCTGTGCCGTATCTGGTTCAAAGCGACGATCCAGCTGCCACGTTTCTGCAAATCCGCTCTGATCGGGATACACACCGGCCTTCATCCCGGCCAGCCACGCCGCACCTAGCGCGGTCGTTTCCTGCATCACGGGACGATCCACCGGCGCGCCCAAGCAGTTCGACAAGCCTTGCATGGTCCAGTCAGATGCGCTCATTCCGCCATCGACGCGCAGGATGACATCGGCATCAGCCCCCCAATCACCCTGCATGGCGTGCCACAGGTCACGTGTCTGAAAGGCAATGCTTTCCAGCGTGGCGCGTGCGATCTCGGCCCGGCCCGAGCTGCGGGTCAGCCCGAACATCGCACCGCGGCAATCGGGTTTCCAATAGGGCGCGCCCAATCCGGTAAATGCGGGCACCAGAATGACATGTTGGTTCGGATCTGCCTGAGCGGCGAGATCGCCGCTTTGAGGGGCCGAGTCGATGATCTGCAACGCGTCCCGCAACCACTGCACGGCCGCCCCTGCGATAAAGATCGATCCTTCCAGCGCATAGGTTCGTTGACCGTCCAACTGATAGGCAATCGTCGTCAGCAGTCGGTTTTTCGATTCAACCGGCTGTGCGCCCGTGTTTAGTAGCGCAAAACAGCCCGTTCCATAGGTCGACTTCATCATACCAGGCTGGAAACAGGCCTGCCCGATTGTGGCCGCTTGCTGGTCGCCAGCAACGCCCAGAATAGGAATGCTTCCTCCAAGCATTGTGGTGGTGCCGAAATCCGATGCGCAATCCCGCACTTCGGGCAAGAGGCTCAGGGGTACATCAAGCAGATCGCAGATCTCGTCGCTCCATGCGCCCTTATGGATGTCGAACAGCAAGGTACGGGCGGCGTTGGTGGCATCGGTGGCATGAACGCGGCCTTCAGTCAGCCGCCAGATCAGGAAACTGTCTATCGTGCCGAACAATAGTTCTCCGGCTTCGGCCCTCTCACGCGCACCAGAGACGTTATCCAGCAACCATTTGACCTTGGTGCCTGAGAAATACGGGTCCAGCAACAAGCCGGTCTGGGCAGTGACGTCATCCTCGCACCCTGCTTGTTTGAAGCGGGCACAGATGTCGGCGGTGCGGCGGTCCTGCCAGACGATGGCGTTGTGGATGGCTTTGCCGGTTTGTTTGTCCCAGACGACCGTTGTTTCTCGCTGGTTGGTGATGCCGATACCGGCGATTTGATCGACTGAAACGCCGGTGGTTTCAATCACTTCGCGGCACACGTGCATTACGCTGGACCAGATATCCTCGAGGTCATGTTCAACCCAGCCTTCCTGCGGGAAGTGCTGGGGAAACTCTTGCTGTGCGGCGCCTACAGGCTGCATGTGCGCATCAAACAGAATGGCGCGCGAGGATGTCGTGCCCTGATCGATTGCCAGAATATAGGTCATGTCCGCTCTCCCCCGGTCTTGTTTGACGGGACTTTAGCGCGAACAACGGCGCAGGGGCCAGAGCAGAAATCAGACCGGATTGACCGGGATATTGTCGATCAATCGAACCCCACCGGCCCAGGCGGTAACGAACAAACGGGCGGGCTTGCTGGCTTTGGACAGGTTTTCCAAAGTCTCGGCACAGCGAAGGTCGATATATTCGATCTCGGAAAACCCTGCTTGCAATAAGTTTTCCTTCGCCTCCTGCGCCAGCGGGGCAAAGTCTTTTCCGGTAGCCAAACCGTCAGCCACGTGTCGCATGACATTGTTCATTCGTTCTGCAACTCTCAACCCTTCGGGTGAAAGAAGAAGGTTGCGAGACGACATCGCCAGGCCCGAAGGTTCGCGCACGGTTGAGCAGCCGATCACCTCGATAGGGATGTTCAAATCGCGGGCCATGCGGCGGACCACCAACAGCTGTTGATAGTCTTTTTCCCCGAAATAGGCCCGATCAGCTTGGGTTTGCAGAAACAGCTTGGCGACAACGGTGGCGACGCCCTCGAAATGTCCCGGACGGAAGGGGCCTTCCATCATGTCCGTCAGGCCAGCAACCGAAACCGTGGTCGAAAAACCATCAGGATAAACTTCATGCGGGTCCGGCACATAGATCGCGTCCACCCCATAGGGGGCCAGTTTCTTGGCGTCCTCATGTTCGGTACGGGGGTAATTGGCCAGATCTTCGGGGTTGTTGAACTGCTTGGGGTTCACAAAGATGGTCACGATGACCCGGTCGCAACCTTCTTTCGCGGCCTGCGCCAGTGACAAATGTCCTTCGTGCAGCGCACCCATGGTCGGAACAACGCCAATAGTCTCTCCGTTCCTGTGCCATTCGTTGGTTTTGGTGCGCAGCTCGGCCAGAGAACGCAAAATCGGTGCAGTCATGCCTTAGGTCCTTTGGTCGGAGCCTGGTCGGCAAAGACATGTTCGTCTGCCGGGAAGGTCCGTGTGCGCACTTCGGCGGCGTATTCTGCAATGGCTGCTTCGGCCAGCGGGCCCAGCTGGGCATAGCGTTTGACGAATTTGGGTTTGAAGGCGGTGAAAAAGCCGACCATGTCGTCCACGACCAGAATCTGCCCGTCACAGCCCGCAGAAGCACCGATGCCGATGGTCGGGATCGCAATCTCTTCGGTGATCTGGTCGGCCAGACCTTGCGGGACTTTCTCCAGAACAACTGAAAACGCACCAGCCGTGGCCACGGCGCGGGCATCTGCCATGACAGTTTCTGCCTGATCGTCACGGCCCTGCACCTTGTAACCGCCCAGCGTGTTGATTGATTGCGGGGTCAGACCGATATGGGCCATCACCGGGATGCCGCGCTTGACCAGAAAGCGGATAGTCTCGGCCATTTCAACGCCACCTTCCAGCTTCACAGCCCCGGCGCCGGTTTCCGCCATAAGCCGCGCCGCGTTGCGGAAAGCATCGGCAGGAGAATGCTCGTAGCTGCCAAAGGGCATGTCGATGACCATCATTGCCCTGTCCAGACCACGCGACACCGCCTGACCGTGCAGGATCATCATCTCCGTCGTGACGCCAAGCGTGGATTCAAGCCCGTGCAGCACCATGCCAACGCTGTCGCCCACCAGAACAAAGTCGCAATGCGCATCCATCAGGCGCGCCATAGGCGTGGTGTAGGCGGTCAGCGAGACCAGAGGCACGCCGCCTTTTCGGGCGCGAATATCCTCGGCGTTCAGGGCTTTCTTGCGGGCGGTTGCGCTCATGGGTCGCTCCTGCAGGTATTATGTTGCAGTGCGGCATAGCAGATCGGAAGGGGTCGAAGAAACCCCGGTTGCGCGAACATTCCCTTGATTGACCTCAGGTTTACAGGAAGACTGTCAGTAAAACGGCCCTGAAAACAAGGGCACAACCAGTTTCAGTAGGGAGAGTTCACATGACAAAATTCATGTTCCGGACATTTGCAACGACCCTGGCCGTGGGGGCCAGTCTGCTTGCCACGCAAGCTCTGGCCAAGTCCGACATCACCATCGCGATGCAGCTTGAACCCCCGCATCTGGACCCCACCAGTGCTGCAGCGCAGGCCATCGACTCGGTGGTTTACACCAATATCTTCGAAGGTCTTACTCGCTTTATGGGTGACGGCTCGGTCGTGCCCGGCCTGGCTGAAAGCTGGGAGATTTCCGACGATGGTACGGTGTATACCTTTAAGCTGCGTGATGGTGTGACGTTCCATGACGGCACAACTATGGATGCCGAGGACGTCAAGTTCACGCTTGACCGAGCTACCGCCGAAGACAGCGCGAACGCACAGAAGGCGCTGTTTGCCGGGATCGAAAGTGTCGAAGCGTTAGACCCGCTGACCGTCAAAGTCACTCTGTCAGAACCGAATGGTAATTTTCCGTTCAATCTGGCCTGGGGGGATGCGGTCATCGTTGCGCCCGACAGTATCGAAAACATCAAGACCAACCCGATCGGCACCGGGGCTTTCTCCTTTGACAACTGGGTTCAGGGCGACAGCATCACTTTGAACCGAAACCCCAATTATTGGGGCGATCAGCCCGCGTTAGAGACTGCGACCTTCAAGTTCATCTCGGATCCAACCGCCGCTTTTGCCGCCATGATGGCCGAGGATGTGGACGTATTTGATAACTTCCCCGCGCCGGAAAACCTGCCGCAGTTCGATGCAGATCCACGCTTTCAGGTTCTGGTCGGTACAACTGAAGGGGAAACGATCCTGTCCACCAACAACAAACAGTCTCCGTTTGACGATATCCTTGTCCGGCAGGCCGTGGCTCATGCCATCGACCGACAAGCGATTATTGACGGGGCAATGTTTGGCTATGGCACGCCGATTGGCACTCATTTCGCGCCGCACCATCCGGCTTATGTCGATTTGACCGGCGAATCCGCCTATGACCCTGAACAGGCCAAGGCGTTGCTGGCCGAGGCCGGGTTTGAAAACGGGTTTGAAACCACACTTCACTTGCCGCCGCCTTCATACGCCCGTCGGGGGGGTGAGATTGTTGCCGCGCAACTGGCCGAGGTCGGCATCACGGCCGAGATCATCAATGTCGAATGGGCGCAATGGCTGGAATCGGTGTTCAGGGGCAAGGATTTTGGTCTGACGATTGTCAGCCATACCGAACCCATGGACATCGGAATTTATGCCCGGCCCGATTATTACTTCCAATATGAAAGCACTGATTTTCAGGCGCTGATGGATACTCTTAACGCCACCACCGACCCCGATGAACGCAGCCGCTTGTTGGGTGAGGCGCAGCGTCTGATCTCGACCGACTACGTGAACGGCTATCTGTTCCAATTGGCCAAGCTGGGCGTCGCAAAGGCCGGTGTGCAGGGATTGTGGGCAAACGCCCCCACAGCGGCAATCGACCTGACCCAGATCAGCTGGTCTGAATAATGCCTATACCGGGGCTGCCTGATGCGGCCTCTGCCCCACACTCTTTTCGGGTGTCTCTTGTTATGTTCGTGTTTCGTGTTTTTTGTTTTCTCTTTTTGGGCCTTTGTCTTTCGTCGATCGCACCGGACAAGGCCATGGCACAAAACGTGTTGGGCGGACGGCTGGATGCGCTGACCGGCACACCAGAGAACCCGCTTGAAGTTGGCATTGGTATCCGCATCGACCAGATTACCAGCGTCGATCAAAAGGCCGAAAACTACGGTGCTGTTGTGGTTTTGCGCGTAGAGTGGACGGATCCCGCGCTCGCGTTTGATCGTGCTGAGATCGGGCGCGATATCCGGGTTTTTAACCCGCCGAATCTTGCGGATCATGCCGCCGACATCGGCACCATTTTGCCTGCCTTTGTCATCCACAACCAGCAATCCAACAAATGGATCCACGAATCCGCGGCGTCCCTGCGGTATGATGGGCGCGTCGTTTATGTTGAGAAATCCTCGCTGACGTTGCAGGCACCGCATTTTGACTTCCGAAAATACCCGTTCGATACACAGGAGTTTCATTTCGAGGTCGTATCAATCTTTCCCTCTGACTACGTGACGTACCGCCCGCTTGAGGACTATTCCGGACTTGGCGATCTGTTGGGGGAAGAAGAGTGGATTTTGGGCAATGCACGTCTGGAAGCGACCAGGGTCACAGGCTTATCAGGCAGACAAAGCGATCAGGTCGCGCTTGTTTTCGAAGGCAACCGGCACCTGACCTATTACGTCATTCGGGTGTTCCTGCCGATGCTGGTTCTGATTTCGGTCGGATGGGCGCTGTTCTTCCTGGATGAATATCGCCGCCGGATCGAGATTGCGGGCGGCAATCTGCTGGTCTTTGTTGCCTTCAACTGGGCGATCTCTGCTGATTTGCCAAAGCTCGGCTATCTGACCTTTCTGGATTTTGTTCTTCAGTGCATGTTCCTGATGACCGGGGCATTGATCGTGTTCAATGTTGCGCTGCGAAAACTCAAAGTTTCCGGGAAAGAAGGAGCGGCGCGGACGCTGGACAATTATGCGATCAAGTGGATCTATCCGTTGGGCTATGCCGCAATCGTGGCCTACGCGGTTTTCGCCTATCTTCTGGTGCCTTAGGTGCTAGACCCGCGCTTGATGTGACCCTAACGTGGTTCCAATGCTCCGCTATGCCCTTAAACGCCTGATTTCGCTGCTGATCAGCCTGGCTGTAGCCTCGGTCGTCATCTTCGCGGTGATCGAGGTCGCACCGGGCGATCCGGCGTCGTTCATGCTGGGCGTCAACGCTCAAGAGGATACCCTTGCCGCATTGCGGGCCGAGCTGGGCCTGGACGGGTCAAAGATGCAGCGGTATCTCAACTGGGTCGGCGGGATGCTGGTGGGGGATTTCGGCACCTCCTACACGTACCGTACGCCGGTGTCCCAGATGATCGCAGACCGGCTTTGGGTGTCGCTGCCGCTGGCACTTTATGCGCTGACCCTGTCTACGGTGATTGCGTTTCCCGCCGGGATCTACGCTGCTGCCCGCCGGGGCAAACCGGGCGACCTGGTGGTAATGGGTTCCACGCAGTTGGGCATTGCCGTCCCCAATTTCTGGTTTGCGATGATGCTTGTGCTGATCTTCGCCATCAACCTGCGTTGGTTCAATGCGGGTGGGTTTGTCGGTTGGAGCAACGGGATGTGGGCCGGATTGCATTCGCTGACCCTGCCTGCAATAGCACTGGCCCTGCCACAGGCGGCGATTCTTGCGCGTGTGATGCGGTCGGCCTTGCTGGATATTTTGGGCGAGGATTTCATGCGTACCGCCCGGGCCAAGGGCTTGTCCCGCCGTCAGGCGTTGTGGCGCCATGGTGTGCGAAATGCGCTGATCCCGGTGCTGACCATCATCGGCTTGCAGTTTTCCTTCCTGCTGGCCGGGTCGATCATCATCGAACAGGTGTTTTACCTGCCCGGCCTCGGGCGATTGGTGTTTCAGGCGATCTCGGCCCGCGACCTGATCGTTGTTGAATCGGTGGTCATGTTGCTGGTCTTTGCCGTGATTACCGTGAACTTTCTGGTCGATCTGGCTTATGCCGCCGTTGACCCAAGGCTGAGGAGCAGGACATGAGCCGTAACCTGTTTCTGGGTGCCTTTTTGTCTTCACTGGTGGTTTTGGCCGCGCTGATTTCGTTTGTCTGGACCCCCTATGACTACGCGGCACTGAGCATTCCAGAGAAGCTTCAGCCCCCAAATGCGCAGCATTGGTTCGGTACGGATCACTTCGGGCGCGACATGTTTTCGATGATCATGGTCGGCGCGCGTACGTCAATCGCGGTGGCCTTGGTGGCCGTGGGGATTGGTATGGCGCTGGGTGTACCCCTTGGTCTGACAGCGGCGGCGCGTAAAGGGTCGTGGCTGGATGAGGTGATCATGCGCGGCAACGATCTGGTCTTTGCCTTCCCCTCGCTGGTTATAGCGATCCTGATCACCGCCGTGTTTGGTGCCGGAGCGATCAACGCCATCATTGCCATCGGTATCTTCAACATTCCCGTTTTTGCCCGCATCACCCGAGGCGCCGCTTTGTCGCTTTGGGAGCGCGAGTTCATCCTTGCCGCCCGCGTGTCTGGCAAGGGCGCGGCGCGGATATCGGCCGAACACATCCTTCCCAATGTCGCTAACCTGCTGATCGTGCAGGGCACAATCCAGTTCAGCTTGGGAATTTTAGCCGAGGCCGGTCTGTCATACGTCGGTCTGGGGGCACAGCCGCCTACGCCCAGTTGGGGCAGAATGCTGGCGGATGCGCAGACAATGGTTAGTTTTGCCCCGCATTTGGCTCTGATTCCGGGCGTGGCGATCATCGTCACGGTGCTGGGCCTGAACCTGCTGGGGGACGGATTGCGTGATTGGCTGGATCCCCGGATCAGGGTGGCGCGGGCATGACTTTGTTGCGCATCAAGAACCTTTCACTGTCGATCCATGGGGCTCCGATCCTGAAACACGTCGACCTGTCCATTGATCACGGTCAGATCGTGGCGGTAACGGGTGAGAGCGGCTCGGGTAAATCCATGACGGCCTTGGCGGTGATGCAGCTGCTTCCGAACGGTGCAGAGGTGGACGGTTCGATCCAACTGGACGGTGCAGGTCTGCTGACCCGGTCAGAGGCCCAGATGTGCGCCCTGCGCGGTGCATCCATCGGGATGGTGTTTCAGGAGCCGATGACAGCGCTCAACCCCGTGAAGACCGTCGGCGATCAGGTTATGGAAACGATCCTGATCCACAAGGCGATGCCTCCGGCCCAGGCCCGTACACGTGCGCAAGAGGTGCTGGCCCGCGTTGGTCTTCCTGCGGATCGGTTCCCTCTGTCCCGCTATCCGCATGAATTGTCCGGCGGGCAGCGCCAGCGTGTGGTGATTGCAATGGCCATCGCCCTGCGACCCAAGCTGTTGATTGCAGATGAGCCGACAACGGCGCTGGATGTTACCACGCAGGCTCAGATTCTTGATCTGCTCGAGGGGTTGGTGCGCGAATATGACATGGGTCTGCTGATGATCACCCATGATCTGGCTGTGGTCGCAGATATGGCCGACCAAATCATTGTTATGCGACACGGGGAAGTGGTCGAAAACGGTGCGACCAACGATCTGTTGCACAACATGCAGCATCCCTACACCCGCATGCTGTTTGAGGCATCCGACCATCAGGTCACACTGCCGGAACCACCAGAGCCTCTCCCGCTTCTGGAGGTGAACCAGGTCGTGCGGGAATACCGCCTGCCTCGGACGGGTATGTTTGTCAGGCCGCGTCATCACCGGGCAGTGGAAGGCGTAAGCTTCACCCTCAACCGAGGAGAACGTTTAGGGTTGGTGGGCGAATCTGGTTGCGGTAAATCGACCCTAACACGGGCTATTTTGGGGCTGGAAGAGGTGCAATCCGGTCAGATTCGCCTGGACGGGCAGCCAGTGTTCACCGGCCACAAACCCAATCTTGCCGTGCGTAGAAAGATGCAGGTGGTGTTTCAGGACCCCTTTGGCAGTTTCAACCCCCGCCACCGCGTCGCGCGCCTGATCACTGAACCCTTCCATCTGCTGGATACCCCACCAACCGGATCGGACCGTCAAGATCGGATTGCAGAGATGTTGAAAGCGGTCGGCCTCAGCCCGGATGACGCTGGCAAGTACATTCATGAGTTCTCGGGCGGGCAGCGCCAGCGAATTGCAATCGCGCGGGCGCTGATCATCCGGCCTGAATTGATCCTGTTTGACGAAGCTGTATCGGCGCTGGACGTGTCGGTCCGAGCACAAATCCTCGATCTGTTGGCTGAGCTTTGCGAAGCTTACGACCTGACCTATCTGTTCATCAGCCATGATCTGAGCGTCGTGCGCACGGTCACCGATCGCGTGTTGGTTATGCAGTCCGGTCGGATCGTTGAACAGGGCGCGACCGATCAGGTCTTTACGACACCAAATCACCCCTACACACAAACCCTGATCGCAGCCGCACCCCGATTGCCAGAGTTTGGGAAAATACCGGCCTGAAACCATTGATTAGAGCCTGAAATGGAGGCGAAATTGACCCAGAAAATATGGTTCGACCCCACTCTTTGCCTGATTGAGGGTCGTTGGAAACCAGCAACCTCGGGTGACACCATGCCGCTCATCAACCCCTCGGACGGGACCGAAATCTGTCGGATCGCGCGTGGTTCGGAGACAGATGTCGACGTCGCAGTTGCAGCGGCCCAAAGCGCATTGCAGGGCGATTGGGGGCGTAAAACAGCGCTTGAGCGGGGTCGCATTCTGACGAGGCTGGGTCAGCTGGTACTGGAGCGGGTCGACGATCTAGCGCAGCTTGAGGCGATGGATGTGGGCAAACCGCTGACGCAGGCCCGGGCTGATGCTGTCGCGCTGGCACGGTATTGCGAGTTCTATGGCGGTGCGGCGGATAAGGTGATGGGAGAGACCATCCCCTATCTTGATGGCTACACCGTCTATACCCTGCGCGAACCGCATGGGGTAACGGGTCATATTGTACCCTGGAACTATCCGATGCAGATCATTGGCCGTTCAGTCGGCGCTGCGCTGGCCATGGGCAACGCCTGCGTTCTGAAACCTGCGGAAGAGGCCTGTTTGACGGCACTGGCCTTTGCTCATCTGGCGCAACTGGCCGGACTGCCTGCCGGTGCGTTAAATGTCGTGCCGGGTCTGGGGGGCGAGGCAGGTGCTGCGCTGTCCGGACACCCGGGGGTCAACCATATCTCGTTCACCGGATCGGTTGCCACGGGGACCTTGGTGCAGCAGGCTGCAGGGCGCAACGTGGTGCCTGTGACGCTGGAACTGGGCGGGAAATCCCCGCAACTGGTCTTTGACGACGCCGATCTGGAAGCGGCGCTGCCGTTTCTGGTGAATGCTGGCATTCAGAATGCAGGGCAAACCTGTTCCGCCTCATCCCGCATACTGGTGCAGCGTGGGGTGTATGATCAGGTCAAATCCCGCATGTCCGAAGCTTATGAACGGCTTACTGTCGGGCCCGCAATGCAGGATCTGCGCGTTGGGCCGTTGATCTCGGACCGGCAAAAGCAGATCGTAAACGGTTTTCTGGACAAAGGCGCTAATCTGGCCATTGTTGCGCAGGGTCAGATCGTGAGTGAAGCGCCCGAGACAGGTGCCTATGTCCGGCCTACCTTGTTTGCAGATGTACCGCCCGATCACGTACTGGCGCAGGACGAGATTTTTGGTCCGGTTCAGGTTCTGATCCCGTTTGACACCGAAGAGCAGGCCCTAACCATAGCAAACAGCACAGAATATGGCCTGGTCGCCAGCATCTGGACGCGCGACGGGGCCCGGCAGATGCGGATGGCGAAGGCGCTGCATTCGGGTCAGGTTTTTATCAACAACTATGGTGCAGGTGGTGGGGTTGAACTGCCCTTTGGTGGTATTGGAAAATCCGGCCACGGTCGTGAGAAAGGGTTTGAGGCGCTTTACGGCTTTTCACAGTTAAAGACGGTCGCCGCCTTTCACGGTTAAACCACGACCTTGATCGATTCTTGCGCGCCCACTTTGAACACCCGCTTATAGCGCTCGATCTGATCTTTCGGTCCCATCGCTTTTTCCGGATTGTCCGACAGTTTAACTGTTGGGCGTCCGTTGGCGGATATCGCTTTACAGACCAATGAGAACGGTGCCAGCGCGTCATTGGGAACCAGACCGCGAAAATCGTTGGTCAGCAAAGTTCCCCAACCGAAGGAAATACTGGCGCGGCCTGCGAATTGGGTGTGCAGCTCCTGAATTTTCTCGACGTCCAACCCATCCGAAAAAATAATTCGCTTTTGTGTCGGATCTTCTCCGCGTGACTTCCACCACTGGATGGCGACTTCGGCCCCCGCCGCGGGATCGCCGCTGTCAATGCGAATGCCGGTCCATCCGGCCAGCCAATCGGGTGCATTGTCCAAAAAGCCGTTGGTGCCGTAAGTATCGGGCAGAATGATGCGCAGGTTGCCGTCATGTTCATCATGCCAATCGCTGAGCACGTCATAAGGAGCTTGCGCCAGCTCTGCGTCGGTGTCGGCCAACGCGGAATAAACCATGGGCAACTCATGTGCGTTGGTGCCAATGGCTTCGACCTCGCGCCGCATGGCGATCAGGCAGTTTGACGTGCCGGTAAACGACGCGCCCAAGCCTTCGATCATCGCTTGCACGCACCAATCCTGCCACAAAAAGGAATGCCGCCGTCGCGTTCCAAAATCGGCGATGGTCAAGCCTTCGACCGACCTCAGCTTTTCGATCTTTTCCCAGACGCGCGTCATCGCGCGGGCATAGAGCACCTGCAATGCGAACCGACGCATGTCGTTCAGAACGGCGCGCGAGCGCAGCTCCATCAGCACCGCCAGTGCGGGGATTTCCCACAGCATGACCTCGTGCCACTTGCCTTCAAAGGTCAGCTCATACTGATCGCCCTTGCGCTCCAGATGGTACGGCGGCAAGCGCATGTTCTCGAACCATTCCATGAAATCCGAGCGGAACATCTGACGTTTGCCGTAGAACATGTTACCGCGCAGCCAGGTGCTTTCCCCGCGGCTCAGGCTGAGTGATCGGATGTGATCCAACTGTTCCCGCAACTCGCCTTCGTCGATCAATTGGGCCAATGGCACGTGATTCGACCGGTTAATCAGGGAAAACACTACGTTTGTTTGGGGCTTGTTTCGAAACACTGACTGACACATCAGCAGTTTGTAGAAATCTGTGTCGATCAAAGACCGGACAATCGGGTCAATCTTCCATTTGTGATTGTATACACGGGTCGCGATGTCGACCATGGGGAACTCCTGCGATTTCCGTATTTAGATCAATCGACAACGGGAATGGCAAGAGTCGCTGATTTGGTGACAATGCCAGTATGACGTCACAATACCGGCATATTGTGCATTGTTTTCGCGAGTTAGTGATAAGAGGGGATGGAAATACGGAACTGAGTTTGTGAATGAGTCTCGAGTACGATTTTGATATTGTTAACGTAGCATTGGACGATTCTGACCCCGAAAAGCCGGGGGCTCAGATGGATGGGGGCAGTCAGGTGCATGCGGTTTTTCGCGACATTAGAACTGCGGACGCTTTGCGGGGTACGTCACCGAAAATCCGCAAGATGTTTCTGGATGCCGGGTTCAGTCTCGAGTCGCGCAACAGCGGCATTGTGCCGGGCGTTTTTCCGGCAGAGGACCAAACCGACCGGGTGCGGATTCTCCGATCACTGTTTGCCAATGTAAAAAACCGTGGGGTTCAGGGGGAGTATTGCGGTGAGTTCGACCTGATGGATTTCCTGAGCTACGTGCGCACCGCGCAGCCGATGGCCGGGATTACGCGCGCGCGTCAGACACGCACGCCGCCGCCGCAACCGACGCAGCCCAGCCCGGACCGGCGGACCGTAGCGGGCCGCATCGGTTTAGCTTTGGGATTGGCGGTTGTTTTGTTTGTGCTTCTTAAGTTGTTGGCCGCAGCCGGGACAGGTCCTTAGGCCAAAGTAACTCCGGCACCGCGCATGGCGTGTTCAGCTGTGACCAGCGATCCGTCCATATCAATTGCGCGGCAGGCATCAATGCGAACGGTGACGTCGAACCCCAATCGGGCGGCATCCACAGCCGAATAGTGAACGCAGAAATCGGTCGCCAAACCGGCCATGGTCAAACGGGTGATGCCCCGGTTTTCCAGATACCCCTTCAGGCCCGTGGACGTTTTGTGGTCGTTCTCAAAAAATGCGCTGTAGCTGTCTATGGCGCTGCGGAATCCTTTGCGCAGGATCAAGTCGCCATCGGTGCGCAGATCGGGGTGAAATGCGGCACCTTGTGTACCCTGAATGCAGTGATCGGGCCACAGAACCTGAGGGCCATATGGCATATCGATCAGGTCAAACGGGTTTTTGCCCTTATGCGCGCTGGCGAAAGAAGAATGCCCTGCCGGATGCCAGTCCTGAGTTAGGATCACGGCGTCGAATTCATCCATCATCGCATTGATCGGGGCGACGATTTCATCCCCTCCCGCTGTTGCCAACGCGCCACCGGGGCAGAAATCGTTCTGGACATCGATGACGATCAGGGCGTGGGTCATGGCAGCTTCCTTTAAATACTGTATCGGTAGGGGTCGGGATACTGGGCGTCAATGCACTCTCTTGCGACTTTAGGAATACGAAGGTAAATCGCGCCTATGTATACCATCGCCGCTTTGTACCATTTTACCCGTTTCCCGGATCCAGCCACGTTGCGAGATCCGCTGCTGGAACTGTGTCGCGCGCAATCTGTAACCGGCACATTGCTGCTGGCGCAAGAAGGGATCAACGGCACCATCGCAGGCCCGCGCATCGGGATCGACGCGGTTCTTGCGCGTATCCGTGCTTTGCCGGGCTGCGCGGATCTTGTGTGGAAAGAGGCAACCTCGGATCATCCGCCATTTGGCAAGATGAAGGTGCGGCTGAAGAAAGAGATCGTGACCATGGGGCAGCCGGATGTCGATCCGCGCGCCAGCGTTGGCAACTATGTTGAGCCGCAAGACTGGAACGACCTTATCCGCTCGGACGATGTTGTGGTGATCGACACGCGGAACGATTATGAAGTAGCGATTGGCACGTTTGAAGGCGCAATAGACCCTGAAACGGCCAGTTTTCGCGATTTCCCGGTGTGGTGGGAAGACAACAAGGACCGCTTTCACAACAAGCGCGTCGCCATGTTCTGCACCGGGGGTATCCGCTGCGAAAAATCGACCAACTTCCTGCTCGGGCAGGGGGTCGAGGATGTCTATCACCTGAAAGGCGGGATCCTTCGGTATCTGGAAGAGACGCCAGCTGAGGACAGCACCTGGCAAGGCGAGTGTTTCGTGTTCGACAATCGCGTATCCGTCGGTCATGGTCTTTTGGAAGGGCCGCACATGCTCTGCCATGGTTGCCGCCGCCCGATCTTGCCCGAGGATATGAAACGCCCGGAATACGAACACGGCGTGTCCTGTCACCAATGTATCGATGAGACATCAGAGGCCGACAAAATGCGCTTTCGCGAACGGCAAAAGCAGATCCGGCTGGCGCGTGAACGAGGCGAAACGCATTTTCGGCAGGATTGAATTCGGGTTGCAGGCCCCTGCATTAGGTCAGATGATCACCTGAAGATCAGCTTTTTGGGACTCCCATGTACCGCAAACCCACAACATTGGACGAATGGAAATCGACCCTTCTGGCGGCGTTGGGTCTGGTTCTGGCGAGCTTTCTTGCCTGGTATGGCCTCTCACGCCTGAACGAGGCGACCGCAGGTGACACGATCGGCACAATCGCTTCGGTCGGCTTGCTGATCTGGCTGGTGTCACAGTCCTGGTTTTACATGACCCAAGTGAAATCGCCGCGCAGGCTTTTGTTCCTGATGGGCGTGTCATTCATTCAGGTCGTCCCCTTCCTGTTCGCTGCCGTCTATGGCGCCTTTGGATATAATGATCATTGTGTCGTCGGCGCTCAGGGTCCGGGTGATATTCTGTATTTTTCCTATGTAACCTTTACGACGGTAGGGTATGGCGACATGTCCCCAACTGGCCTGTGCCGTGGGCTTGCTGTGTCCGAGGCCGTTACCGGGTACATTCTGCTGGGCATGTTTGTTGCGGCTGCGGTGTCGCTTTATGCACGCAATCACAGCCATGCAGACCCTAAATAGGGTCTATTTGTTGTGATCAATCCAGTTCGACATCATTTGCTTGTCACGGAAACACTCGGATGGGATCGGGCGGCGTTTGCTGCGTGAAATTCGCTCGGCAAAGGCAACTTGTTTGCCTGTCGGGTAATTGTCGAATTGCGACGTACTGTGCGGTTTGTGCGTTGAAATCCAATCGGACAGCAGCTTTCGGTCGCGCTGCGCCTCAACCGGTATTTCCAATGCCGACTTCTCGGCAATCGCGCGGGCATAGCGCATCTGCCGGTCAGTCACCGGAAGCAAATGGTAGTCATTGCTGGGCCCGTTCAGGGCAGATTGGTGCGTGTTCTGGGCCATCGGTTTATCCTCTGACTATGTAGAACATAAATAGAACATTAACCAAATATTTCAAGGTTTGTGGGTTAGAACCGGCATGATTCTGCCGTCCGAATGATTTTATTGACTGGTCAATCAATAATCTTTAGGGCCGTTTTCAACGGACTGATTTTCCCGTTCAGACGGGTGCGAAAAAAAGAGGATTCGGTATGAAGTTTCAGCCCCAAGCCAGCCATTTCATTGACGGCGCTTATGTCGAAGATACGGATGGTGCTGCCCTTGACGTGATCTACCCGGCCACTGGCGAGGTGATCGCGCGGTTGCATTCGGCAACGCCTTCAATTGTTGAACAGGCTCTAAACAGTGCGAAGAAGGCGCAGGCGGCCTGGGCTGCTTTATCTGGCACCGAGCGCGGCCGCATCTTGCGCCGTGCCGCCGACATCATGCGCGAACGCAACTATGACCTGTCGGTTCTGGAAACTCATGACACCGGAAAACCCATCCAGGAAACCACCGTGGCAGATGCCACCTCGGGCGCGGATGCGCTGGAGTATTTTGGTGGATTGGCAGGCAGCCTGACCGGCGAACACATTCCGCTGGGCGGGGGCGATTTTGTCTACACGATCCGCGAGGCTCTGGGCGTCTGCGTCGGGATCGGAGCCTGGAACTACCCCACCCAGATCGCGTGCTGGAAGGGCGCTCCGGCGTTGGCGTGCGGTAACTCAATGGTGTTCAAACCTTCGGAAACAACTCCTTTATCCGCATTGAAAGTTGCCGAAATTCTGATAGAGGCCGGCGCGCCCAAAGGTGTTTACAACGTGATCCAGGGGTATGGAGATGTAGGCGCTTCGCTGGTCACTGATCCGCGCGTTGCCAAAGTCTCGCTGACTGGTTCCGTTCCAACGGGTCGCAAGGTCTATGCCGCGGCAGCCGAGGGCATGAAACACGTCACCATGGAATTGGGCGGTAAATCCCCGATGATCGTGTTTGACGACGCCGATATCGAAAACGCGGTTTCGGGCGCGATTTTGGGCAACTTCTATTCATCGGGTCAGGTCTGTTCCAACGGCACCCGCGTGTTTGTGCAAAAGGCTATCAAGGATGCTTTCCTCAAACGCCTGTCCGAACGTCTGGCCAACGCCAAAATCGGCGACCCCATGGACGAGGACGTCAGCTTTGGTCCGATGGTCAGCGAAAATCAGATGAATATCGCGCTGGGCTATATCGAAAAAGGTAAGGCCGAGGGCGCGCGTCTTGTCCATGGCGGTGCGCGGATCGATGGCGAAGGGTTCTACATGCAACCCACAGTCTTTGCTGACGTGACCGACAACATGACGATCGCGCGTGAAGAAATCTTTGGCCCGGTCATGTCAGTCCTGGACTTTGACACCGAAGAAGAGGTCATGGCCCGCGCCAACGATACCGAATTTGGTCTGGCTGCCGGTGTCTTCACCAGCGATCTGACGCGCGCACACCGCGTGGTTGCCGGGTTCGAGGCGGGTACCTGTTATATCAACACCTACAACCTTGCCCCGGTCGAAGCCCCGTTTGGCGGATCGAAAATGTCAGGTGTGGGGCGCGAAAACTCGAAACTGGCGATTAACCATTTCAGCGAGATGAAAACCGTCTATGTCTCGATGAACGATGTCGAGGCACCTTACTGAAAACGGGCGCTTTGTCTGTTGCCCCCTAATTTCTCTGTTCCCGGCTTAAAGCGTCGGGTGCAGAGCATATTTCAAGCGGGCGCGTGCACGCCTTTTTGGGTTGCTGAAATTTGAAATGTGCGTCTGTGACGTCGACGCATTGGATGGCGATTGCAGCGCTAACCCCTTTGTGCGATTTTGCTGAGCTGTACAGTCCTATTGACCACGGTGCGCTAGAAGCGCGTGTCACTCTGTATTGATTGCATTGAACATCTCGGCGATTTTCTGTCGTGTCGTCTCACTGTTTTCAAGCAGATCTTCGGCGTCCTGTAATGGCTTTTCGAATTGCCGCACAGGAGGGGTGAACAGGGCTTGGGCTGTTCGATTAAGGGTCGCATATTTCCCATCCGGCGGGTCAGCCGTATCGGCCGACGATCCCGCCAGCCAGAACAAGCGGTTGGCCGCTTCGCCTTGCCCCAAACTCCGCATGATCTCGGCTGCGGTCGAAAAGTCCCGTGCCATGTCCAAGGCCTGCGCTTGCAAAGCTAAAGCTTCTTCTGAGCCGTCCTCGGCCAGTTCAAGCAGAGCCTGATGGGGACGTCCCGACATCAGGGCTGCCCTTGCTCGTAAACGGGCCCTTTCAGCCCGATGCGTCTGGTCTTCAGTTCTGTTTGCCAGAGCAAATGACTGATCCGCAAAACCGAGCATGGTGAGCCGATCCGCCAATGCGATTGCGGTGTCTGTGGTCAGGGCTGGTGTTTTGCTCATCTGCATTAGATGAAATGTCTGGCGCAAAAAGGTCACGTCATCTGAACGCTCTGACAACAGGTGCAGATGCCGGTTGAACGCGCGGTTCCTATCTTGCCCGTTTGCCAGCTCCAGAATGATGTCGAATGCGGGATCGAAGTCCAGACTTAGGCTCAGCGCAATCGCATAAGTGCGGGCCATCATGGGGCCCAGATCCGAGCGCCGATACTCGACCGCATAGGACGCGGCCAGTTCAAGTTCCTGCGCAGAAACGGATTGACGTTCGGTCCAGCGCTTTTCGACCAAACGGGCCAACGCCACCGGCGCTTCGGGCGTGGCTTCGGTTGACGTAACCACCTCGGTCAGCAATTCCTCTTCGCGCGTGTGGTCGCCTTCGGCTGCGGCAACAATGGCCTTGGCGCGTGTCGTACTGGGCGAGTTGCTTTTTTCGATGCGGTCGACCGAACGTATCACTCTGCGGGCGGCCTCCAATTCATCCCCTTCGACGAGAATTTGGGAAAGCCGCGTACCGAAGCGGCGGCGAAGATGATCCGGCAATCCTGCGTAAGCCTGCTCGATCGCTTCAACATCGGCATCGGAGGCCAACTTTTTTTCAGAGAGAACGGCCCACAGCGCCGCATCGCTGTCGCATCGTTGCAAGCCGCTGAACGGATTGGATGTTTGCACTGGTTTCTCATCCACAAGCCGAGCAATCGCCTCAATGCGCTCAGCTTCACCAGTGCCCGTTTGGGACAAGCCGAAAATAGCTAAAGCTTCTGTTCCAAAGCCATGGAACGCATAAAGTTTTGCCAGTTCCAGGGCTTTTTCTTCGTCGAGAGTGTCAAACTCTTGGTAAAGTGCGGTGCGCAGAGAAGACACCTGCGTGACAAAAGGTTCCGCAGTGGACCACTCTGAGAAGCCCAACTCGGTTGTCGAGATACAGACTGCATTACTTTCGAGTTGCAGCACCTCGGAATTCAACACGTCCTTCAGATCGTCAAGCACCGTGGTCAGGCGCATATTCGAACTTAGATCGGTCAACAGCGGATCCGTGTTGGACGGGGTAGAGTTGCGCGGTCCAACCGGCGCCAGCCGTAAATCAAGCAGCTTGCGGTCGGCACCTTGCAGAAAACGGTTGGAAAGCTGGTCTTTTAATTCATGTTTGAGAAGCGGCAGGTCAAGCCCGGCCATTTGTGCGTCTGTATTCGAAACAGATACCGCTTTGATCGGCTGCCGCGTCATCGGCGGTGGAAGGTCAGCCAGCAGCGGGGGCAGGAATTCGCCTGGCGCGACGTCCAGCACGATCATCGAACCTCTGTATAGGAAGGCCGAAGCCACGCATTCGCACCCAAATTCCAGTTCCAAGGCGCCACCGGGTTGTGCCTGCGACAGCGATTCAAGCCGATTTGTCGTTAATCTACTGAAAACCGACCCTGTCCGAAATGTCACGCCGTCCAAATCCACCGTCAATCGTGCACCGTCTTTGCGTTGGGCCAGCGCCCATTCTGTATTCGGTGGAACGTTGAAGACCAGACGTGTGTAGCCGTCATGCTCACCTGACCGAACCGTCACGTCTTGCGCAGCCGCTGCAGTGACCGCCATGATCAAAGCTGCGGTCAAAAGTCCAAGCTGTTTCATGCCGCAGCCTGCTTGAGGTCTTTTAACGCCTCTTCAAGCTCGGAGAACCCTGGGCGGTTATGCGTCGGCGTATTCTGGCGTCCAACCTCAATACACATGGCGGCATTGTGGTTGTGCAGGTTTGTAACCAGAACCTCCTTGATCAGTTGATAGAAGTGATTGTCTTCCTCGACCACGGTTTTCAACTTTCCAGCAAAGGGACCCACCAGACCATACGCCAGAAAAACCCCCAAGAACGTGCCCACCAGAGCGCCACCGATCAGTTTGCCCAGCACCTCGGGTGGTTGATCAATTGAACCCATGGTCTTGATCACCCCCAGAACCGCCGCCACAATCCCGAGCGCGGGCAAGCCGTCTGCCACTGTCTGTAAGGCGTGGCTTGAGTGCATCGCGTGATGAAAGTTCGCCTCCATCCGCTTTTCCAGAACCTCCTCAACCTGGTGCGGATCATCATAATTCATGGCGGCAGCACGCATCGTGTCACAAATCAGATCGACCGCTTCCTTGTCGGCTTGGATCTTGGGATATGTGGAAAACAAGCTGGAGTTTTCAGGGTCTTCGATATGTTGCTCGACCTCGACAGGATTCGCACGTGCAATACGGATCAGCGAAAACAAAAGGCAAAGAAGGTCGCGATAGTCTTCGGGTTTCCACTTCGGACCTTTGAAGACCTTTCCCATATCTTTGACCGTGTGTTTTACACCGCCCATGTCATTGCTGATCAGAAAGGCACCAACGGCGGCACCGCCAATCATCATCATTTCAAACGGAAGCGACTTCAGAATGATGGTCATCTTGCCACCAGCAGCCAGATAGCCGCCGAAAACCATCACGAAAATGACGACAATTCCAATCATTTGACATCTCCGACTAGGTGGTGCGCAAGAATGGGAGGCACGGGCTATTCCAGTGGGGCCGAGGCATTGCGACCTGCCATAACAACACTAATCGTATAGGCGACTTCGGGGCTGAGACCCGCCAGGATCCCGGCCGCAGAGTCGGGCGGCATCCGTGCCAGAAATCCAGCGGCAAATGTTGGGTCCATGGTCTCAAACAATGCTGCTGCGTCCTTGGGTTTCATGGTCTGATAAACATCTGTCAGGCGCGTTAGATCATTCTCAGCCGCGTTGACTGCAACAGCCAGGGTGGCGCGCAACGACTCTTCTGCCTCTTCAAGCGCGATCAGCCGCGTTTCGATGGCTTGGCTTGCGATCTCCACCGCCTTTTCCTGTTCGTGTAGCGCGTCTTCGCGCTGTTTTACTTTTTCCTCCCGGCGTAAAAGCGTGCTGATAAGAACCTGTATGTCGTATGCCTCGGGCGCAGCGGGATTGCTTGTCGAGGTCTCTGGTTTTGCCGGTTTTGCCAGGGCCGGTCCGGCCTCCAAACCAATTCGAATGGCGACTGAACCGATCATCAGCAAGGATATCACCGCAAGCACGCCGCCGCGCAGGCGGACGTTTTTTCGGGCAGCTCGTAGGCGGTTCATGCCTGTGCCTCACCTTGTTTGCGGTCGTGTCGGAAAAACATCAGGCCCTCTGGCGCCTTGATTTCTTCTTCCTCCACATCGGGCAAACTGGAATCAGCTACTTCTGCAGTGTCGTCCTGCCCGATTGTCTTTGGCCCTTCTGGCTGCGTGTCGGGAAGAGCAGTCTCTATCGCTTCAGGCGTTGGGTTTTCCTCGGGAATAACGTCATGCATCGAGGCCATCGTTAGTTCCAGCCGCTGCGCCACAGCTTCTGCTCGCTGTGTCAACGCCTTGAGTTGATCTCCGGACTGATCTGAGACACGACGCGCGTCTTCCAGCGACTTCCGCAATTCTTCAGCCTGTGTTGACAGCACGGCCACGGCAACGCCGACGCCTTTTTCAAGATCGGTAAACCGCTTGAGACGGCGCGCAAGAACAAAGCAATACAGACCCGCGCCCAACGCACCGGCGACCAGCAGAATATTCGCAATCAGCTCCAATTTTGCCTCCTAGTTCAGTACAAATTCCATCACCAGCACATCGCGAACGCGACCCTCGCCAACGACGATTCCAATGCGCCTCAGCAAGTGACCCCTGATGCGCATCAACGCCAGCGAGTCCTCAAGATCCTGCAGTTCGACGGCCCGCAGGTATCCGTTCAGGACATCCATGATTCGTGGTTGCATTCTTTCCGCATCAGCCATGTACGGGGCGTTAACTTCGAGCTGCGCGTGAAATTTCAAACGCCGCGAGTTGCTTGAGTTCACCGATACGATCACGGGTGGCAAATCGATGAATGCAACATCAGCCAGCGTTTTGACCGGTTTTTCTTTTTCCATATCCTGGCTTGCCTCTTCAGCGGCTTTGCCACCTAGTGGAATCAGCCCCGAAGAGGTCAGAAAATACCCGCCCGCGGCGCCAGAAACGGCCAGAATCAGTCCTATTAGAATTCCCTTTTTTCCCTTTTTATCAGTGGTTTCCGTCTGTTCAGCCGTTGCGTCGGTCATGACGTCCTCATTCACCCGTTCTGTTGTTTCATAACCGGTCAGGGACTAACCGATTGTTAAGGGCAATCGTCCAAACAGGGGGTGCGCCGGGCAGAATGTCGGCGAGTCGGAGGTGAGCGTGCAGCAGATCGGAACTGTCTGGGCAAGTTTGGACAGGCGTAAACAATTTATCGTTGCCGGCGCGGTTGTGCTGGTGTTTTTGGGAATTCTCGGAATGTCCCGCCTTGTGACAGCGCCGTCGATGACGCTTCTGTATGCAGGATTAGAAAGTGGTGCCGCAGGAGACATCGTGCGCGCATTGGATCAGCGCGGCGTCACCTATGAGATTCGGGGTGGCTCCATCTATGTTCCAGGCGCGCAGCGCGACGAATTGAGGATGACCTTGGCCAGTGAAGGCCTGCCTGCAAACGGCAACAAGGGCTATGAGCTACTTGATTCACTAAGCGGGTTTGGCACCACATCACAGATGTTCGATGCCGCTTACTGGCGCGCGAAAGAGGGTGAACTGGCGCGTACAATAGTCGGCAGCCCATATGTCAGTCAGGCACGTGTGCATATCGCAAACGGTTCGGCGAACCCGTTTCAGCGCAGTGTCGCGCCCACGGCTTCGGTATATTTGGTGCCGTCGGGGGCTGACATCACCAGCGATCAGGCCAAGGCTATCCGATTCCTCGTTGCTTCTGCCGTGAGCGGGCTTACGCCCGAAAACGTGACTGTGATCGATTCGAGCGGGGCCGTGATTGGTGGGCAGGACACGGCTGTGGCCGCGAATACAGCGGATGATAAATCGCGCCAACTGCGCGAACGTGTTCTGCGTTTGGTCGAAGCGCGCGTGGGAACCGGCAATGCGGTGGTCGAGGTCAGCGTGGATACGGAGACCAAGACAGAATCGATCCGCGAGCGGCGCTTTGATCCCAAGGGTCGTTTGGCGATCAGCACGGATGTCGAGGAACGCTCGGACAGCGCTCGCAATCAGTCTTCGGATGTCACGGTGGCATCGAACCTGCCCGATGGGGATGGGGCCGGAGGCGACGAGTCCAATTCCACCGCCACGCAAACACGTGAGAGGGTGAATTATGAGGTCTCTGAGACAGAGCTTGAGGTACACACAGCACCCGGTGCGATCAAACGTCTGACGGTTGCTGTTTTGATGAGCGGGACGCGGACAGTGGATGCCTCGGGTGCTGAAACATTTGCGCCTTTGTCGCATGCAGAGCTGGATGCGCTCGAGGAACTGGTGGCTTCGGCCGTGGGATTCGACGCGGCGCGGGGGGATGTGATCACTCTGAAATCTCTGGATTTGCCCACAGTAGACCCACAAGGCACCGTGGTGTCATCCTCGCTGTGGCAAAACATTCATCTGGACGCGATGTCTCTGATCCAGATGGCGGTACTTGCTGCGGTTTCGCTGGTGCTGGCACTGTTCGTGAACCGACCGATCCTGATGAAACCCGCAATTGCACCGGCGTTGTTGCCCGCCACTGACGGCGTCGGTGGCGAATCCTCGGTGCTGACCGGTGAAATCGCGACAGATGACGCGGCAGGTTTCGCACCTTTGCCTCATGACGGAGGCGTTCCGGCGCTGGGTGTAAAAACCGCCGAAGACCCGGTCGAACGGTTGCGGACAATGATCGGGGACAAGCAGGAAGAAACCGTCGAGATCCTGCGCAGCTGGCTTGAAGAAGGCGAGGAGCAGGTGTGATGTCAATTGCCCATCTACTTGAGGACTTCACCGCTCAGACTAACACCGGAACGGTTCTGTTTCTGGATGAGGAAATGCTGGAGGAACAGAAGCTTTCAGCCTTTGAAGAAGGGTATGGAGCCGGGTGGGAAGATGCCTCTCAAGCACAGGAGCAAAGCCGTGGGAAGATTTCGACAAAGCTCGCCCAATCGCTGGAGGACATGTCCTTCACCTATCACGAAGCGATGACCCGGATGACGCTGTCGCTGGAGCCCATGTTCGAAAGCCTGGTTCAGACGGTTCTGCCCGAGATAGTAGACCGTGGCATCGCCGCCCGTCTTGTTGAACAGCTGTGCCAGATGGCGCGGACGCAGATGGAACAACCGATGCAGATTATGGTGCCGATGGGATGCGTTGAAGATGTCGAGGCGTTTTTGCCGACAGATATGCATTCAGTCCCACGCGTGATCGAAGATCTCGCCCTCGGGCCCAGGCAGGCGCGGTTGCAGGTCGGCACCAGCAGGCGCGAAGTGGATTGCGGTGCCTTGCTGACCACCGTTGCACAGATTTTTGACGCTTACGTCTTTGAGGCAAGAGAGGCTTTGTCCAATGAATGACACTCAGATCCCGAAAACTGAAAAGCCCAACCCGTTTGAATCGGTTCCGATCGAAGTGACCGTTTCGGTAGGTCGCGCCCGCCCGTTGATCCGGGATTTGCTGACCATGGGCGAGAATGCGGTGCTGACCCTGGACAAACGGATCGAGGATCCGGTTGACCTTTATGTTGGGGATCAGTTGGTGGCGCGTGGGTTGCTCGAAGAGATGGACGGCGATCAGGCCGGACAACTGGCTGTGCGTCTGACCGAAATTGCCGATCTTCAAAACGGGATCGGTTGATGCGCTGCGCGATCTGGCTGGCTCTGGCGATGGCGCTGTTTCCTTCGCTTGCCATCGCGCAGGATGTGACTTTGTCATTGGGCGAAGGTGGGTCGATTTCGGCCCGGACCATACAGTTGATCTTGCTGATCACGGTGCTGAGCATCGCGCCGGGTCTGGCGATCATGATTACCTGCTTCCCGTTTCTGATCACGGTACTTTCGATCCTGCGGCAGGGGATCGGTCTGCAGCAATCGCCCCCCAACATGCTGCTGGTCAGTTTGGCGCTATTCCTGACTTGTTTCATCATGGATCCGGTGTTCACAAGGCGTGGGACACCGGCATCCGTCCGATGATGGAAGAAACGCTAGCGGTTGAGCCCGCACTGGAACGGGCACTGGAACCCTTTCGGGGTTTCATGGTGGCGCGGCTGGACGCTGATACGTTCTATGCAATTGCGGCATTGCGACCTGGTGGCGAAGCGATGGAATTGTCAGCACAGGCGCCTTTGTCGGTTTTGATGCCATCATTCATGCTGTCCGAAATAGCGCGGGCCTTTCAGATCGGATTTCTGATTTTCCTGCCGTTTCTGATCATCGATCTTGTTGTGGCGGCGGTGTTGATGTCGATGGGTATGATGATGGTGCCACCCGCCATCGTATCCCTGCCATTCAAGCTGGAGTTCTTTGTGATTGCGGACGGGTGGGCGTTGATCGCTGGCGCGCTAGTGCGCAGTTATTTGCCATAATTTAGACGTTTGCCACCAAAAAGGGGCCAGACGTTTCTGACCCCTCACATTAGCTTTTCAGGATTTCAGTTTGGGGCGTTCCAAACTCAACAAATGAATCAGCCCGTCTTTTTCAGGTCTTTGATCAACTGATCCAGATTCCCCTTCCGGGCATCCAGCATTGCGCCGATTTCGGTGCGCTCGGTCAGCAGAAGGTTCACGCCTTCGATGAACATGTTGTAGAACTTGTCGCGACCCGATTTGTCCGACACCAGGAATGTCACATCGAACGGGGACGATCCACGCAGCTTGACCAGGGTCCGTACCTCATATCCTGCCTTGATCTTGCGCGCGTTACGCACGTTGACTTCGCCGCCGATGAATTCGCGGAACCGGCGACCGTATTTGCGCGAGATATAGCCTTGAAAGGCATTGGTGAACTGTTTCAACTGGGCGGGGCTGGCGGTGCGGGCATCTGCCCCCAGCGCGTAGCGTGCCATGATCGGCACATCGCCATATCGCACGAAGATTTTCTCGAAGTCACGCAGCATCGCCTTTTCGGATTTGCCGGAATCGATCACCCGATTGATGTCTGTAACAACGCTGTTGACCAGCGCTTTGGCAGCGGCTTCGGTCTGCGCCAAGGCGGGCAGGGGCAGCAGGGCCAACGCGAGGCCTGAGGCGATGAAATGGCGGCGGTTCAACTCGTTATTCGGCATAGGGGTCCTCGTAGGGGTCTAAAAAGGGGTCCCTGACCGGGTCTGTCCCGGTTTCGGCATAGGGGTCAGAATACAGATCCAGATAGGCGTCTTCGTCATCTCTTGCCAGTTCAAAGCGGCGATTTTGCAGAAAGATCAGGCGTGCCTGCGCATAACTGTCTGCACTTTCATAAAGAATCGAGTCGATCGTATCCGAGAACCGGCCGCGATCTCCCATGCGGCGCACGATCTCGGCATAGACGCCAATGTTATCGGCGGGGCGCACCGGAGTAAAATTGATCGGGTTCGAGAACAGGTTAATCACAACCCCGATCGCATCCCGTTGGGTCGACGGACCGTAGAAGGGCAGTTCCACATATGCGCCTTCGCCCACGCCCCAGACATGCAGCGTCTCGCCGAAATCGGTATCCACTGGCGGCAGGTTCAACTCGTCCGCGGGTGCAGACAGACCAAAGCCTCCCACGGTCATGTTGATCACGAATCTCAGCAAGGCGTTACCCATTTGCTTCGGATTGCCTTGCAGCAGGTAATCAACGGCCTGACCCGGCAGCGAAATGTTTTCGGCAAAGGTGCTGAAGCTTGTCACCATCGGGTCGGGAACAATTTTCACATAGCCTTTCGAGGCGGGGCGGAACAAAAACCGGTCCACGCCAAGATTGAATTTGTGGATCGCCCGGTTGTTGTTTTCATAAGGATCAAAAACGTCATCGCGCGTGGCCCCTTCGGGCGGCGTGGATGCGCAGGCGGACAGAACGGCCATACATGATAGGACGACAAGATGTTTCAGGCGCAATCTGCGAGGCACGTTTTGCTTCTCCCAAGTGGCCCGGCACATGGTCCGCCGGACATTTAATCAATATCAACGTGCTGGGGTGGCACAAGTTCTGTCACATAGTCGTTTCGGGTCTCGAATGAAACACCTTGCGTGTAACCTGACCGCCGGGGGCTGGTAAAGTGACCACGGATCAATAGGTCGTAATAAGTAAAGAAACGCTTAGAACGGAGGCAAATCGGCAAGTACCGGATTTCGACTTTCCCAAACGGTTCTTCCCGGTTAGCGTCCGGCGCAGTTGAATCTAGGGAAGGACCCTCTCAAATGAGCATCGCTTCAAAGCTGGAAAGCCTTGGTGTCAGGCTGGATGATGCACCCGCGCCGGCCGCCAATTATGTACCCTTCGTGCGTATGGGCAATATCGTCTATGTTTCGGGTCAGATTTCGAAAACAGCTGAGTTGATCACCGGCAAACTGGGTGATGATATGGATGTCGAAGCCGGTGCGGCGGCGGCACGGGTTTGCGCGATCAATCTGCTGGCGCAGGTTAAGGCAGCCTGTGGCGGCGACATCGAAAAGCTGGTGCGCGTGATCAAACTGACCGGTTTTGTAAACTCGACTGCGGATTTCACCCAGCAGCCGCAAGTGATCAACGGCGCATCCGATTTCCTTGTCGAGGCGCTGGGCGAAGCCGGTCGTCATTCGCGCTCGGCCGTCAGTGCCGCGTCGCTGCCGTTGGGCGTCGCGGTCGAGATCGAAGGGATTTTCGAAGTCCAATGACACCCAGTTTGCCGTCAGAGTTTCTTCAACGCCCGATTGCGCATCGGGCGTTGCATGATATTTCGGACAACCGTCCTGAAAATAGTCGCGCTGCCATTCAGGCCGCGATTGATGCAGGGTATGGGATCGAGATTGATCTGCAACTGACCGCAGATGGTCAGGTGATGGTCTTTCATGACTATGACCTCAAGCGTCTGACCGGGCAGACCGGCGCGATCCAGCAGATCACCGGGGCCGAGGCCTTGGCGGTTCCTTTGCTGCATTCCGACAGCGAAGGTATCCCGTCACTGAAAGAAGTGCTGGATCTTGTCGCCGGGCAGGTGCCGTTGCTTATTGAGTTCAAAGATCAGGACGGCGCCATGGGCACCGGCATCGGCCCGTTGGAGCAAGAGGCCGTGCGCATTCTGTCGGGCTATGAAGGTCCGCTGGCTCTAATGTCGTTCAACCCGAACTCGACCGCTGAGCTTGCACGTCTGGCCCCGCATCTACCTTGCGGGATCGTAACCTGCGCTTTTAGGGCAGACGACTGGCCGTTACCGCAAGCCGTCCGCGAACATCTGCGGGGCATTCCGGATTTCGAAAGCACCAATGCCAGCTTCATCAGTCACGAGGCTGCTGACTTGTCGCGTCCCCGCGTGGCCGAGTTGAAAGCGCGCGGTGTGCCAATCCTGTGCTGGACAATCCGGTCGCCTGAACAAGAGGCAGAGGCGCGCAAGGTTGCCGACAATGTGACCTTCGAAGGGTATCTGGCCACGCATTCGGCTTGAACCTGCTCTGTGCTGTCACAGATAAAGGACTGGCGCGGAGGACATATGGATCAGGCACAGATCGAAATTCAGGTACTGGGCGCTCTGTCGCAGATTTCTGCGGCAGAGTGGGATGCCTGCGCCTGCCCTGAGATCGCCGATGGCGGCCGACCTCTTGATCCATTTACAACCCATCGGTTTTTACTGGCGCTGGAAGAAAGCGGGTCCGTTGGGCGTGGTACAGGCTGGCAGCCGCAATATCTGACTGCTTATCTTGACGGGATCCTGATCGCGGCGGCGCCGATGTACGCCAAATCTCACAGTCAGGGCGAATATATCTTCGATCATAGCTGGGCCCATGCCTATGAAAGCGCGGGCGGGCGCTATTACCCAAAACTTCAGATCGCGGTGCCGTTCACCCCGGCGACTGGGCGGCGTTTCCTAGTGTGTCCGGGGTACGAGCGGATCGGCATGTCGGCCTTGGTGCAAGGCGCGGTGCAACTGGCGGCGGACAATCAGATCTCGTCGGTTCACGCGACCTTCTGTGCCGAGGATGAGGCGCAGGTCGGGGAACAGATGGGATTGATGCTGCGCAGTTCGCAGCAGTTTCATTGGTTGAATGATGACTATTCAAGTTTCGACGCTTTCCTGGCCGCTTTGTCATCGCGCAAACGCAAGAACATCCGCAAGGAACGGGCGCAGGCCAATCACTTTGGCGGAGACATCCGCACCCTGACCGGGGATGCACTGCGCCCTGAGCATTGGGACGCGTTCTGGCGGTTCTATCAGGATACCGGCGCGCGTAAGTGGGGCTCGCCTTACCTGACGCGCCAGTTTTTTGACATTGCGCAGGAAACTATGGCGGATGACATGGCCTTGGTGCTGGCGGAACGGGATGGCTATGCCATTGCGGGGGCGCTGAACTTCATAGGCCGCGAAACGCTTTTTGGCCGGTATTGGGGTTGCAGTGAACATCATGCCTGCCTGCATTTCGAACTGTGCTACTATAGGGCGATAGACTTTGCCATTGCCCACGGTCTGGCCCGGGTTGAGGCGGGCGCACAGGGCGAACACAAGCTGGCGCGGGGGTATTTGCCAACGCGCACGCATAGCTTGCACTGGGTTGGCGATCCGGGTTTTGCCGATGCGGTCAAAAAATATCTGGACGCCGAAGGCCGCGCAGTGGGAGAAGAGATCGAAATTCTAACGGACTACGGTCCGTTCAGGAAATCGAACCCGGAGGAACAGCAATGACTGAACTTTTGTCGTCCGAAACCCGTGGCCCACTGCTGGATCCGCTGTTCAAGAACGGCTGGACCATGGTTGAAGGCCGCGATGCAATCACCAAGACCTTCATTTTCGACAATTTCGTGCACGCATTCGGTTGGATGACGCAAGTGGCGATCTGGGCTGAGAAATGGAATCACCACCCCGAATGGTTCAACGTTTACCGCACCGTCGAGGTTGTTCTGTCTACGCACGATGTGGGCGGCCTGTCGTCATTGGATGCCAAGCTGGCCCGTAAGATGGACAGCCTGTGCTAGCGATCGTTGCCTGAACCTTCTCCTCCGGCAAGGGATGCTGTAGTGCCCATCTGCCTGAACTCGGCAGGTGTCACGGTGCCGTCGCTGACGTCAATGGACCTTGGGATACCCGTGGTCTTGTTCCCGATCTGACGCACGCTCCGCGCGCTCGGGTTGATGTCCAGGCACCGATTTTCATAACAGGTCAGCCCGGACAGGTTGATTTGAATACGGGCCTGACCGTCCGGCCCCGTCACCACGGGTGCCTGCGGAACATCGCAGGCCGCAACCAGTGCCAATGCGCCCAAGCCAATCCATTTGTTCATACCAAGCTCCTGTCCGCGGCAGGTTTAATCCAGTTGGCCGTTACCATCCTGATCCGCCGTGTTGAAATCTTCATCCATCTGAGCATCATATTCCGCTCTTGAGATAAAGCTGTCCTTGTTGCGGTCAACATTCTGGAATTGCTTGATGTCCAGAAACGGTTTGGCCTCGTCCAACCCCAAGGTGCCGTTTTTGTCTTCATCCATGGTCTGAAACGCATAATCCGAGAACGCGTTGAACTCGTCTTTGGACAGGAAGCCGTCGTTGTTTGCGTCAATGGCGTTCAGCTCTTTTTCATGCAGCTCGGCCACAGTTTCCGCATGGGCGGCCGAGGCCAGAACTGCGGTTGCGAGTATGATTACTGTCCGTGTCATGCTCAACCTCCTCAGCACGCGAATCTCTGGCCTTCGAAACCGCCAGCGGCGGCGCCTGCTGCGGTCAGGATCGTCTTGCCCGATCCGCCGCCAAACTGGTTGCCGATTGCACCACCGATCAACGCGCCGCCAAGCGTGCCGCCAAGGCATGCAATCTCGTGCTGTCGTGCGGCTTGTTGCTGTGGGGTGGGCGCTGGTCCACAGGCCGCCACAAGGCCTGTGCCGACTAAGATGAGTGAAAATACCCTAAGCTTCATAAAAATCTCCCCAAGTTATGCGACGAGTATTCGCGCATTGGGGCGGTGCTTCAAGTTAATTTGAGAACAAGTGGCCCCGGGCAGACCGGGGCCAGCAAAACTCAGATCACCTCCAGCAGGCCTTCACCCGCTGAGATTTCACAGGCGCCGGGGTTTTCTTCCAGATTCAGCGCTGTGACTTTCCCGTCCTCGACCAGCATCGCATAACGTTTGGACCGGGCGATCAGGCCTACAGGTGGCGCGTCGAAATCCATGCCGATGGCCTTGGTGAATTCCGAGGCCGCGTCTGACACCATGGTCAATCCTGCCTCGGTCGCGCCGGTGGATTCACCCCAGGCTTGCATCACGAAAGGGTCATTGACCGACAGGCACATGATCTCGTCCACGCCCTTGTCGTCGAATTGTTTTTTCGTACGCATGAAGCTTGGCACATGTGCCGTGGTGCACGTGCCGGTATAGGCACCGGGCACTGCGAATATGACCACTTTGCGCCCTTTGGTCTTATCTGAAATCCGAACCTCTTCCGGACCGTTTGCCCCCATCTGGATCAGTGTGGCCTCGGGAAGTGCATCTCCTGTTGAAATCATTTTTCAGCTCCTGTCGTTTGGATTTGCAGAATTGGGCTTAGCCGCAATATAGGTGGTCGACAGAAAGTGACCACGAGAAATCTGCAGGGTGGGCAAAACATGAGCCATATTGTCGTGATAGGTGCCGGTCAGGCGGGCGCATCGTTGGTGGCGCGTCTGCGCAAGGATGGGTTCGAGGGGGACATCACCCTCATCGGGGCTGAACCGCATCTGCCTTATCAGCGCCCGCCTTTGTCCAAGGCGTACCTGTTGGGCGACATGGAGCTGGAGCGCCTGTTCCTGCGACCCGAGAGTTTTTACGCCGAGAACAACATCAACCTGCGTCTGGGCCAGCACGTGACGGGCATCGACCCGCACGCCAAGACTGTGACGTTGGGGGATGAAGTCATTTCCTACGACGAACTGGCCCTGACCACCGGCTCAGATCCACGCCGTCTGCCAGCCGCGATAGGCGGTGATCTGGACGGCGTCCATGTGGTGCGCGACCTGGCACATATCGACGATATGGAGCCTAAGGTAACAGAAGGTGCCCGCGCGCTGATCGTGGGGGGTGGCTATATCGGGCTTGAGGCCGCTGCCGTCTGCGCCAAGCGCGGGGTCAATGTCACTCTGGTCGAAATGGCAGATCGCATCCTCCAACGGGTCGCCGCACCCGAGACCAGCGACTATTTCCGCGCGTTGCACAGCGATTACGGCGCTGACATTCGCGAAGGTGTTGGGCTGGATCGGCTGCTTGGCGAAAACGGCAAGGTCACTGGAGCCGTTTTGACCGACGGCACCGAGCTGGCGGTTGATTTCGTCGTGGTTGGCGTGGGTATCGCACCCGCAACCCAATTGGCTGAAATGGCGGGGCTTGAGCTGGACAACGGTATCAAGACCGACGCCCATGGCCGCACATCGGACCCCTCGATCTGGGCGGCAGGCGATTGTGCTTCGTTCCCGCATGGTGAAGGCCGGATCCGGCTTGAAAGCGTGCCCAACGCCATCGATCAGGCAGAGATCGTGGCGCAGAACATGCTGGGCGCGGCCCGGCATTATGTGGCGACACCATGGTTCTGGTCAGACCAGTATGATGTCAAATTGCAAATTGCCGGATTGAACACCGGATATGACCGCGTTGTGACCCGCAAAGGCGAAGGGCAAACCGTGTCTTTCTGGTACTACAAGGGCGACCAGTTGATAGCGGTGGACGCAATGAACGATCCACGCGCCTATATGGTCGGAAAACGCCTGATTGATGCAGGCAAGACGGCCGACCCGGCCATCGTGGCCGACCCGGAAGCGGATCTGAAGCCGCTGCTCAAGGCGTGAGGATCATCGCCGGAGAGTTTCGGGGCCGCGCCTTGGCTTCGGTCGGCAAAGGGGATGCGGGCGCACATCTGCGCCCCACCACCGACCGCGTTCGCGAAAGCCTGTTCAACGTACTGACCCATCAGATCGATTTTGACAGTCTTCGTGTGCTGGACCTGTTCGCAGGCACCGGGGCGCTGGGGCTTGAGGCTCTGTCGCGCGGCGCGGCTCATGTGACTTTCGTTGATGACGGTCGTGTCGCGCAGGGGCTGATCCGGAAGAATATCGACCTCACTGGCAGCACAGGCCAGACGACATTGATCCGCCGCGACGCAACTCGGCTGGGCGACAATCCCGGCGCGGCGTATGATCTGATCTTCCTGGATCCGCCCTATGGCAAAGCTTTGGGCCAGAAGGCGCTGGCTGCTGCCCTGCAAGGCCATTGGCTGGCCGATGACGCGTTGATCGTATGGGAGGAAAACAGCCCAATGACTGCGCCCGAAGGGTTTGTCCTGCATGACTCACGCAGCTATGGAGAAACGTATATCTCATTGATGTGGCACCAGGTTTCAGACTGAAACACACCGGGCGGGTTGATGCCGACGGTTGGATTGCGCCCGCATCACGCCAAGGTGTAGGTCTCACCTGAGACAGGCAGAGGTTCCCATGCACGATTTGGTGATTTTCGATTGCGACGGCGTTCTGGTCGACAGCGAGGTTCTGTCCAATCAGGCATTGGCCGATAACCTCGCGGGCTATGGCCTGCATCTGACGCTGCCGGAGTGCATGTCCCTGTTTGTCGGGCTGACAACGGCGAAGTGCAAGGAAAAAGCCGTCGAGTTGGGGGCGAACCTGCCAGCCGACTGGATTGTCGAACTGGACGCAGAGACGGACGCGTTGTTGCAAAAAGGTGTTCCCCTGATTGATGGCATCCCTGACCTTCTGTCGTTGCTCGACCGCAGGAGCCTGCCCTATTGTGTGGCTTCGAATGGAACACTGTCCAAGATGAAGGTCACCTTGGGTCAGAACGGGCTGTGGGACCGATTCAAAGACGTTATGTTCTCAGTTGAGACAATCGGAATGGGCAAGCCTGATCCGACCTTGTTTCTGACTGCTGCCCGACAGTTGGGTGCTGCGTCTCCGATCGTGATCGAAGACAGCCCAAGCGGTGTGACGGCGGCCATCCGCGCGAATATGCGCTGCTTGGGGTATGCGCCCCATGGCGGGGGCGAGCGGTTGAGGGAACTCGGGGCCGAGGTCTTCACACAGATGTCTCAAGTGCCCAAGCTTTTGGGACTCTGAGCGACAATCATGCTATGTTTGGCTCATGGACCGCGCCATCACACCTCCGTTCTGGGCCTTCTCGCAGGACACTGACAGCACGACAGGGCCGCAGCCTAAACCGATGCGTGCACCGGTTTTCATCCACGACGCAGTTACCCCGTGGGGATCAGAGACGTTGTTGCTGAAATTCCTGCGTGAACAGGTTGCCGATCAGGAGGAATAGGTCGGGTGGAACTTGCCGCCCGGCGAGATCGTAAAGATCTCGACCCCGTCCGCCGTGACACCCACCGAATGCTCGAATTGCGCCGATAGCGACTTGTCGCGGGTCACGGCGGTCCAGTCATCGGCCAGCGTCTTGGTTTCCGGACGACCCAGATTCACCATTGGTTCGATGGTAAAGAACATACCCTCTTCCAGAACCGCGCCAGTGCCCGGACGGCCATAGTGCAGCACGTTCGGCGGCGCGTGGAACACGCGGCCCAGCCCGTGGCCACAGAAATCACGCACAACGCTCATCCGGTGCGCTTCGACAAAAGCCTGAATGGCGTGGCCGATGTCTCCGAATGTGTTGCCGGGCTTGACCATCTCGATGCCCTTGAACAGCGCGTCATGGGTCACCTGGATCAACCGTTCCGCCTTGCGCGGCAGTTTGCCGGCTACATACATGCGCGAAGTATCGCCGAACCAGCCATCGACGATGACGGTCACGTCGATATTCAGAATATCGCCATCCTTCAGCTTTTTCTCACCGGGAATGCCATGGCAGACCACGTGGTTCACACTGATACAGCTGGCGTGCTGATAGCCCTTGTAGCCAATGGTGGCCGAGGTTGCGCCTGCGTCTTCGACCATCTGTGTGATCAGCCCGTCAATCGCGCCGGTGGTCTGGCCGGGAAAGATATGCCCGGCGATATCATCCAGAATCCGCGCCGCCAAAGCGCCCGCCGCGTGCATCCCGGCGAAGTCACTTTGTTCATAGATGCGAATGCCGTCTTTCGTCAGGCGGCCACGATGCTCTTTCATCGACGCTAAGCTCCATATGTTGCGCGCAGCATTCCTTTTACGCTGCTTGTGCAGAAAGTTCCAGAGGGTGCGGGGTCGCGGGGCGATTCAACGAAAGAAAATGGCGTTTAGAGGGCTAAGTTCAAGGGCTGTACAACCTTAGCGTCAAACGAGGTTTGGCCTGCGGAATCCCTGCTCAGTCGGCCAGTCGTGCATCATCCACGCAAATACCCCCCGGCGAAATGCGCGTCCCGTAAATCAACCGTTCAACTCCCTGAACTTGCGCGGTGTCAAACGCCGACGCATAAGCCGGATCAATATCCTCAGCTAGAGCAAACCGGTCACAATCCGTCCGTTGCACCAGATACAGCATGATCGCCCGGTGTCCTTGCGCGGCCATCGTCGCCAGTTCTCCCAAATGCTTGGTACCACGGGCCGTGACGCTATCGGGAAACTCGGCGAGGCCGGGTCGGCGGGACAGGGTAACACTTTTGACCTCGACATAGGCGTCCGGTAGGCCCGGCCCGGTCAACAGGAAGTCGATGCGGCTGTTTTCGCCGTATTTCACCTCGGGCCGGACGGTGTCATAGGCGGCAAGTTCGGGGATTTCACCCGCCTCTAGGGCGGCCCGCAAAGCCCGGTTCGGAACCGAGGTATCGACCCCCGTGAAATGCCCGTTCTCGTGATCAACCAGCCGCCAGCCGTATTTCAGCTTTTTCTTGGGCTCGTCATTGGGCTCCAGCCAGATTTTCTCGCCTGGTTCGGCCAGTCCCATCATCGAGCCGGGATTGGCGCAATGGGCTGTAACCTCTCGGCCATCTTCAAGCGTGCAATCGGCCAGAAAGCGTTTGTAGCGACGGATCAGGCGGGCGGGGACAAGAGGGGTTTCAAAACGCATGGTTCAGGGCCTATACCTGCCCCTGAGAACGATCAAGAGGGGAGAGCGCCATGGCCAATCCAACCGCAGCAATGTTGGTGATCGGGGATGAAATCCTCTCGGGCCGCACCCGTGATGCCAACATGCACTTTCTGGCGCAGGAACTGACCAAGCACGGCATTGACCTGAAAGAAGTGCGCATTGTCAGCGATGACGCCCCCGCTATCGAAGCGGCTGTCAAAGCGCTATCTGACGCCCATGGCACCGTCTTTACCAGCGGCGGCATCGGCCCGACCCATGACGATATCACCGCCGACTGCATCGCACGTGCCTTTGACACGCCAATAGACATACGGGATGACGCGCGGGCGCTGCTGCAAACCCATTACGACAAATCCGGGTTGGAGCTGAACGCCGCCCGTCTGCGCATGGCCCGCATCCCGGATGGCGCGGCGCTGATCGACAACCCGGTCTCAACGGCACCGGGCTTTGTCCTTGCGAATGTGTATGTGATGGCAGGTGTGCCTTCGGTCTTTCAGGCGATGGTGGCCAGCGTTTTGCCAACACTGGCCGGCGGCAGCCCCTTGCTGTCGCAAACTCTGCGTGTGGATCGGGGCGAGGGCGATATTGCGGCAAACCTGTCCGTTTTAGCCGAAGAGTTCAACGACTTGTCCATCGGCTGTTATCCGTTCCAGATTAACGGGGCCTTCGGCGCCAATGTTGTGATACGCGGTACTGATGGTGGACAGATTGATGCCGCGATGACCCGTCTTGCGAAAGAGTTGGAGCTTTGAGTCCGAACTGGGCAGATATAGTCGACGGCACATGGCCTG
This sequence comes from Ruegeria sp. 6PALISEP08, assembly GCF_001238295.1. GTDB lineage: Bacteria > Pseudomonadota > Alphaproteobacteria > Rhodobacterales > Rhodobacteraceae > Ruegeria. Next base: position 64,086 of record NZ_LGXZ01000011.1, on the reverse strand, counting down.
CCGCACGTTACCAGGCGCTTGGCCCATTTCAGTTGCGCGAAGGGCAGGGCGGCGGGTCACGCGTGTCTGCCGCCAATGCGCTGGCCCCCGCCACCGAAGCGGATATTGACGCTGCTGAGGCCGCAATGCTTGCCATGGGGCAGAAACGCATTTTCTGCCTGCGCCCCGGGGACGAGGCGCTGGATGTTCAGTTGGCGCGTCGTGGGTATAGTATCCTGGATCCGGTCAACATTTATGCTTGCCCGGTCGCTCGGCTGACAGATCAACCGATCCCTTCGATCATGGTGTTTGCGGTCTGGGAACCGCTTGAAATCATTCGAGAAATCTGGTCTTCGGCCGGGGTCGGGCCAAAACGGCAGGCGGTGATGGCGCGCGCAAAGGGCCCCAAAACCAGTCTGTTGCTGCGCCACAACGATAAACCCAGCGGTGTGGCCTTTGTCGCGATGCATGGGAATGTTGCGATGGTCCACGCGCTTGAAATCCTGCCCGATCACCGCCGCCAAGGGCTGGGCAACTGGACCATGCGCGCGGCAGCAATCTGGGCGCGAGACCATGGTGCGCAGAGCCTCAGCGTGATCTGCACCAAAGCCAACAAAGGTGCCAACGGTCTTTATCGCACACTCGGGATGGAGCTTGCGGGCGAATACCATTACCGTCACCTTGAGTGAACTGAAGAGGCCGCCGTGACACAGAAAGACAAGCCCACCGCGCTGAACCTGCCCATGGTCGATCCCTTGCCGCCGGAAACGCAGAAGTACTTTGATATCTGTGTCGAAAAGCTGGGCATGGTGCCGAATGTGTTGAAGGCCAACGCGTTTGATATCGACAAGCTGAACGCCTTCACGGCGATGTATAATGACCTGATGCTGGCCGACAGCGGCTTGTCCAAGCTGGAACGAGAGATGATCGCCGTGGTGGTGTCGTCGATCAACAAGTGCTTTTACTGCCTGGTCGCGCATGGCGCAGCGGTACGTCAGCTCTCGGGCGATCCGCAATTGGGCGAGATGCTGGTGATGAACTATCGCGTCGCGCCGCTGGACTCTCGCCAACGTGCGATGTTGGACTTCGCTGCAAAGATGACCACTTCCAGCGCCGAGATCGAAGAACCTGACCGCCAGAAGCTGCGCGATGCCGGGTTCACCGACCGGGACATCTGGGACATTGCCAATGTCACCGGGTTTTTCAACATGTCCAACCGGGTGGCCAGCGCGACCGCAATGGTGCCCAACGAAGAATATCACGCACAGTTTCGATGATCCGCGCCGCAGCCCTTGTTTCAATGCTTCTGGCAGGTCCGGCTCTGGCGCAGGATCTGACCCTGCCAGCAAGTGCACGCCAGGTCAGCGACCGGACGTCGCCGCTGGACAGTTATGACCTGCCAACAGGGGTTTATGCCAAAGGCGTTGTACCTGCTGATACGTATGAGGGTCGGGTCGAACGGTTCACATGGCGGCTTCAGGCAGGGTCCAGTACAACCCTGCAACTTTTGGCGCCGTTGCGCGATCAGGTCGAGGCGCAGGGATACAAGATTCTGTTCGAGTGCGAGGCGCGAACTTGCGGCGGCTTCGACTTCAGATTTGGCACCGAAGTCGTGCCGACACCCGACATGTATGTCGCCATTCAGGATTACCGCTTTCTGTCCGCCACCAAGGGACCTGTCGCGCTCAGCCTGCTTGTCAGCCGCAACCCGCCGGATGGCTATGTCCAGTTGATCCGCGTGTCGCCGCAGGATGTGCCTGACCCGGATCCGGTGGTAATCGAACAGGCCGTCGAAGGCTCGGGCGGATTACTCGAGGCCCTGACACGCGCAGGACATGTGATCTTGGATGATTTGCATTTTCCAACCGGCGAGGTGGCGTTGGGTGAGGGGCCGTTTGGCTCGCTGACCCTGCTGGCCGGGTATCTGGCCGACAACCCGGACACGCGGTTGGCTTTGGTGGGGCATACTGACGACACCGGTGCGTTGCAGGCCAATATCTCGGTCAGCAAAAGCCGGGCCGAGGCCGTACGTACCCGTTTGATCGAAGCCCATGGTGTGGCCCCCGACCGGATCGAGGCGCAGGGCGTGGGCTATCTGTCTCCGATCACGTCGAATGCAACGCCCGAGGGGCGCGACCTGAACCGCCGGGTCGAGGCGGTGTTGCTGGTCAACTGAGCAGGTGCAGCCAAGCCTGAAGGCAAAAAAAGACCCGCACTTTTAGATGCGGGTCAGAGGTTGGTCTTCTGGGAGAATTACCAGTCCATCGGGCCTTTCTCGTGGTAGGAATCGACGAGGAAGTCGATGAAGGCCCGAACTTTGGGTTGTGTGAAGCGGCCGGGTGGGTAGACGGCATAGATGCCCTGAACTTCATCCGGCAGTGATGGCATTGCGTCGACCACCTGCCCTGATTTCAGCGCTTCGGCATACAGGTAGCTGGGTAGGTACGCGATCCCCAGCCCCGAGATGGCCGCGTTCAACAGCGATTGCCCGTCATTCACGCTTAGCCAGCCTGCAGTGCGCACCTGACGCTTTTCACCCGAGGGTGCGGTCAGTTTCCAGACGTTGCCCGAGGACTGGCTGGAATAGTGCAGAAGCTTGTGTTCGTTCAGATCATCGATCTTCTGCGGTCGCCCGAATCGTTCAATGTAGCTGGGCGCAACAACCATTCGTTTCACGGTTTCGGTTAGTTTCCGTGCGCGCAGCGTGCTGTCTTCCAATTCGCCGATGCGTACGGCTACGTCAAATCCTTCGGAAATCAGCTCTACGTAACGGTTGTTCAGCACCATGTTCACGGTGATGTCGGGATAGGCAGACAGGAACTTGGACAGAACGGGAGACAGGTGATTTACACCAAAATCCGTGGCGACGCTGATCCGCAGCAGGCCCGATGGGGCCGATTGCATCGACGTGACCAGCGAATCGGCCTCGCCTGCGTCATTCAGAACGCGCCGCGCGCGGTCATAATAAGCCAGGCCAATTTCCGTTGGCGACACCCGGCGCGTGGTGCGGTTCAGCAACCGGGCCCCCAGACGTGCTTCGAGGCTCGAGACATGTTTGGACACAGCAGACTTGGAGATGCCCATCTTCTTGGCCGCATCGGTGAAACCACCTTGGTCCACCACATTGGCAAAGGCTTCCATTTCGGTCAATCGGTCCATACTCGTTCCCCAGATCTTGATTTCCTCCCTGACTATGGCGCTGAATCTGGGCGGAAACGGGGCATACATGGGATAATATCGGGGATTTGAATCGGATCGTTTGCGTATGGGAAACTTAGAAACAGTGGTTTCCATAATCGCCGCAGACCCTGTGGTGCTGTGTTTTCTGGGCAATCGCGCTAAGCTGTTAACTTGAGAATGGCATTTTTGTGACAACGGAGGAGATCATGAAGACCTTTTTCGCCATTGCTTCCCTTTGCCTCTTTGCGGGCTTTGCGCAAGCCGGGGGTGAAACGCCTTCGAACCCCGATGCAAAGGTTTATTTCGTCAATTTGTCAGACGGTGACACGGTGCAATCACCGGTCACCGTTGTCTTTGGCCTCAGCGGCATGGGCGTCGCGCCAGCTGGGACCGAGAAGGAAAACACCGGTCACCATCATTTGCTGATCGACCGTCCCCCAATTGGCGAAGGCGAAGACGGCGCGGATGAACTGGCATTTGGCCTGCCCGCCGACGACAATCACCTTCATTTCGGCGGCGGCCAGACCGAGGTGACACTGGACCTGCCCGCCGGGCAGCACACGTTGCAACTGGTGCTTGGCGACGCCGGGCATGCGCCGCACGCCACTCCGATCGTATCCGAGGTGATTACGATTAACGTGGAGTAAGGTTTTTCGGACGAGGGGCGACCTCTAAAACACAGCCCGCGCCGCCAAAATCCACAGTGGCATAGTCACTGCGCTCAGAAGTGTTGATTGCGCGATTAGCGTGGCGACCAGCTTTCTGTCAGCCCCGAACCCAGACGCCAGTACGTGGGCGGCGGAGGCCGTCGGCAAGGCCGCAAAAAGGATCAACACAGGCGCCAGCCCGTTTGCCCCTTCAGCAAGCAGGCATACAAGAAACGTAGCGCCGGGAACCAGTACCAACTGTGTCAGGCAAACATATCCGCTGAATCGATCCATCTTTGCCAGCGCGGTCCAATTCATGGTTGCACCGATTGAAATAAGCGCAATCGGAATTGCCGCTGCCGCGACCATTTCAAGAGGGGCCAGAATAGGTGCGGGAATGGTTATGCCGGAAAGGCCGACTGCCACGCCCAAGACACTGGCCAGCAAAAAGGGGTTCAGTGCCACTCTGGACAGGGTCTGCAAAAGGCTCAGGCTGCCGCCCTTTGACAGCACCAAAACCGCCAACATGTTTGCAACTGGCACCGCCATCCCGATGGCCACAGCCATCTGACCGATCGTATCCGGTCCCAGTGTTTGTGATGCGACCAAAGCGATTGCCGAGTTAAAGCGCCACACCGTTTGCCAACCGCCCGCAAAATCCAGAAACCGGTCCGGTCCGATTGGTCTTGCCGCCCAGCCCAATAGCATAGCAAAGATCAAAATAGCCCATACAGCCGGTCCGATCTGTAAAACATCGGCCACAGCGATGGGTCGTTTGCAGGCCGCGACAAACAGCAACGCGGGGAACAAAATTTCAAAGTTCAGTTTGTCGAGGCCCTGCCAAGCCTTCTCGGACAACCGTGCCCGGATAACTCCGCCAAGCGCGACCATCAGGAAACTCGGGGCGAGCCCCGACAATATGGTGGCAAAGACCATGGCAAGCTGTTCCTACAATCAGCGATGCCACTCTAGTTGGCCAGCCATCACTTACAAGACAGTTACCGACACGCCAGTGTCGTAACTGACAGTTGCTAAAACTCTGCCGCCAGACGCGTCCCTTGATTGATCGCGCGTTTGGCGTCCAGCTCTGCCGCCACATCCGCGCCGCCGATCACGTGCGGAGTGATGCCGCGCTGAGTCAAAGCGTCTGCCAGCGACCGGTCCGAGACCTGACCGGCACACAGCACGATGCTGTCCGCCGCTACCACTGTTGGGTCTGCACGGTCTTCGCCAAAGCTGACGTGCAGTCCGTCCTCGTCGATGCGCTCATAGTTCACGCCGCCCACGAAATTGACATTCTTCATTTTCAGCGCTGCACGGTGAATCCAACCCGTGGTTTTGCCCAAGCCCTTACCGTGTGCCTGTTTCTTGCGTTGTAGCAAAGTGACCTCACGCGCGGGTGCGCTGGGTTGTGGTCCTTCAGGGGCAAGGCCCGAGCGGTGCTCGGCCGGGTCTGTCACGCCCCACTCTTTCATCCAAAGCGGCAAGTCGGTTGTCGCGCTGTGGCCATCTTCCAAAAGGAACTCGGACACGTCAAATCCGATGCCACCAGCCCCAATTACGGCAACGGATTTGCCGACGTCGGCCTTACCACGCAGCACGTCGATGTAACTCAGCACGTTATCCCGATCCTGCCCGGGGATCTCCGGATCGCGCGGGGTGACGCCGGTTGCAATGACCACCTCGTCAAAGCCGATCAGGTCGTCGGCACTGACCTCTCGGTTCAACTCCACGTTAACGTCCAGTTCATCCATCATGGTGCGGTACCAGTCAACCAGCCCCCAGAATTCCTCTTTCCCTGGAACTTGTTTTGCCATGTTCAACTGCCCGCCGATCTCGGATGCGCGGTCGAATAGGGTGACGTCGTGGCCGCGCTGGGCGGCGGTCATGGCTGTGGACAGACCGGCGGGGCCCGCACCGACAACGGCAACTTTTTTGCGCGTCGTGGCAGGCTCAATCACCAGTTCAGTCTCATGACAAGCGCGCGGGTTGACCAGACACGAGGTCAGTTTGCCGCTGAATGTATGATCCAGACAGGCTTGATTGCAGGCGATACAGGGTGCGATCTGCGCAGACTGGCCTGCGACGGCTTTGTTGACAAAATCTGCATCGGCCAGCATCGGGCGGGCCATCGACACCATATCGGCACAGCCTGTGGCCAAAACCTCTTCCGCAACCTCTGGCGTGTTGATCCGGTTCGAGGTGATCACAGGTATCGACACCTTGCCCATCAGTTTCTTCGTCACCCAGGCAAAGGCTGCACGCGGGACGCTGGTGGCAATGGTCGGAATCCGCGCCTCGTGCCAGCCTATGCCGGTGTTGATGATCGTGGCACCGGCCTTTTCAACCTCTTGAGCCAGTTGCACCACCTCTTCATGGGTCGAGCCATTAGGTACCAGATCGATCATCGACAGGCGGTAGATGATGATGAAATCGCTGCCAACGGCCTCACGCGTGCGGCGCACGACCTCAATCGGCAGGCGCATCCTGTTCTCGTAGGACCCGCCCCAGCGGTCGGTGCGCTTGTTGGTGTGGGTCACAAGGAACTGGTTCAGGAAATACCCTTCAGACCCCATGATCTCGGCCCCATCATAACCTGCCTTTTGCGCCAGAACGGCAGCGTTTACGATGTCGCTGATCTGTTTCTCAATACCCTCTTCATCCAGTTCATTCGGGGGAAAGGGAGAGATCGGGGATTTTGCCGGGCTGGGGGCCACGCATTTCGGACCATAAGCATAGCGGCCCGCGTGTAGGATCTGCATCGCGATCTTGCCGCCTGCTTCGTGCACCCGCTGGGTCACTATGGAATGGTTCGCCACCTCTTTGTCATTGGTCATCATCGACGCGCCAGGCAGAACCGAGCCTTCGAGGTTGGGACCAATCCCACCCGTCACCATCAATGCCACGCCGCCGCGGGCCCGGTCAGCATAGAATTCAGCAACCCGGTTCCAATCACCGGTTTCCTCAAGCCCCGTATGCATCGAGCCCATCAGCACGCGGTTCTTCAAGGTCGTAAAGCCCAGATCCAGCGGGGCCAGCATGTTTGGGTACGCAGTCATGACGAAACTCTCCCTCCCGAATGTGCGAGTTAGATTGACCTTCGCGTCAACTTTGTCACGCGAAACCCCACGTCACCCTCTTTGCTGTTGCGGCTGCGGTTGCTAGAGGTGGGCGGAACAACCCGATGAGGCCCAACATGACCCCCGAAGACATCGCCAAGCTGCCCTATCGCCCTTGCGTGGGGCTGATGCTGATAAACGCGGACGGTAGGATTTTTGTGGGCCAGCGCAACGACCGCCACAAGGACGCGTGGCAGATGCCTCAGGGCGGTGTGGACAAGGGCGAAAACCCGCGCGACGCGGCCCTGCGCGAGTTGTGGGAAGAAACCGGGGTGACCTCTGATCTGGTGGAGGTCGTGGCCGAAACCGATGGCTGGCTGCCCTATGACCTGCCGCACGACATCGTGCCCAAGATCTGGAAAGGCCGCTATCGCGGGCAAGAGCAGAAATGGTTCTTGCTGCGCTTTGTCGGGACAGATGAACAGATCAATATCGCAACCGACCACCCCGAGTTCTCACACTGGAAATGGCAGGCCCCTGATCGGTTGATCGAAGAGATTGTGCCGTTCAAACGGGACGTGTATGAGCAAGTGCTGACGGCTTTTGAAGGTCACCTTGGCTCGTACACATGACGCATGGGAAAGTTGGACATTTTCCAAACGGGTCTTTAGCGCAGAGCTGTTCGTAACCGGCCTGTCATGATGCAAACGACCTATCCAAGCCCCGTACGTGCGCATCGCACTGTCGACATGGTTGTCCATGCGATCGGGTTGTCCCTGATCCTGATGGCTGGCAGCCTGCTGATCATGAACGCCTATCAGCGTTTGGATTCCGCGCTGCTTCTTGCGGTCATTGTTTATGTGCTCTGCGCGCTTGCGTCGAATCTTGCGTCCTGCGCCTATCATTTCGCGCCTTGGCATGACCGCCGCAAATTGCTGCGCCGCATCGATCATGCCGCGATTTATCCCAGTATCTGCGGGACATTTACACCACTCTTCGTTCAGGCCGGCACGACATGGACTATGACTTTGCTTTGGGTATGCTGGGGGCTGACCATCGCAGCCGTCTGGAACAAGATTGCGAATGAGACAGTTAAATCACGATGGTCGACAGCGTCATACCTTGGTTTGGGCGGCATTGGTCTGGGCGCGATCCCCGACATGACCACCGTTCCCCTAGCCACCCTTTGGTGCATTGCGGGCGGCGCAGCCAGTTATGTTATTGGAACGATGTTTTATGTCCAAAAGACACTGCCGTTTCGTTACGCGATATGGCACGTCTGGGTGAACATGGGCGGGGTTCTGATGTTCGTCGGGATCTGGTTGGCACTGTTTTCTTAGAAAACGGTGGGGTCGGGGCGTGGGCGCCCCAATCCATTTTGTGAGTACATCAGGAAGGCCCTGATCCGAGGTCAGAGCAACCCTTCGGCGCGCAGCAATTCCTGCATGTTTGCCTCGGGGCGTGGGCCGATATGGCTGATGACTTCGCGGGCACAGACATTGCCGATCTTTGCGCAGGTCTCGTAATCCCGACCTGTGGCCATGCCAAACAGGAAGCCCGCAGCAAACTGATCGCCCGCACCTGTTGCATCCACGGGCACAACCTTTTCGACCGGTACGTCAATGCGGTTGTCACCATTCAGAACAGTCACACCGTCGCCTGAACGGGTGCAAACCACCAGCGGACAGATCGCGGCGGTTTTAGCCAGTGCTTCGTCCAGATCGTCGGTTTCAAACAGCGATTTGATCTCGGCCTCGTTGCCGATTACGAAATCCAGCTCATTCTCGATCAGCAGCAGGAAATCGACCCGGTGACGTTCCACGCAAAACGGATCGGAAATGGCGATACCGGCCTTGCCGCCGCCTTTGTGACAGGCTCGTGCAGCTTCAAGAAACGCGGCTTTGCCTTTTTCCTTATCGAACAAGTAGCCTTCGAGGAACATGATCTGGCTGTTGCCAGCGACGTCATCCGATACGTCCTGCGAGGACAGTTCGGACGAAATGCCCAGATAGGTGTTCATCGACCGCTCGCCATCGGGCGAAACAAAGATCATCGAGCGCGAGGTCGGCAGTTCTCCACCCGGAACCGGCGGGTTCACGAAATCAACGCCGTCTTCGTTCATCGCATCCGCGTAAAAACGACCCAGAGCGTCATCATGCACCCGACCGATGAAGGCGGAATCCAACCCCAACGCACCGGCACCCGCGATCGTGTTCGCCACAGACCCACCTGGGGTCTGCACGCGACCTTCCATCGAAGCATATAGCACCTCGCCACGCTCCTGCTCAATCAGCTGCATGATGCCTTTTTCAATGCCCATCAGTTCCAGGAAACTGTCATCGGCCTGGGAAATCACGTCTACAACGGCATTCCCGATGCCAGTCAGTTGGTAAGTTTTCATAAGGTTTTGTCCTCGAATTGACAGAGATCACGGATGATGCAGGTCGGGCATTGCGGCTTGCGCGCCTTGCAATGGTACCGGCCATGCAGGATCAGCCAGTGATGCGCATGGAGTTGAAAGTCAGCAGGTATGTTGTCTTCGATGGCCCGCTCGACCGTGTCCACATCCTTGCCGGGGCAAATGCCGGTGCGATTGCCGACGCGAAAGATGTGTGTGTCCACCGCTTGCGCGGGTTGCCGCCACCACATGTTCAGAACCACATTGGCCGTCTTGCGCCCCACACCCGGCAGCGATTGCAACGCGGCACGGGAATTGGGCACCTCGCCATTGTAATCCTCGACCAGAATACGGCTGAGTTTGATGACGTTCTTCGCCTTCTGCCGGAACAGGCCGATGGTTTTGATATGTTCGATCAGACCCCCTTCGCCCAGATCCAGCATCTTTTGCGGCGTGTCGGCGATTTTGAACAGCTCGCGCGTGGCTTTGTTGACGCCGGCATCGGTCGCCTGCGCCGACAGCGCCACGGCCACGACCAGAGTATAGACGTTCACATGCTCCAGCTCGCCCTTGGGTTCGGGGTCGGCCTCCTGAAAGCGCGTGAAAATCTCGCGGATCGTATGATAGTCGAGTTGCTTAGCCATCCGGGCCTTAATGCCGTCCGCCGAGCCGTGACACAAGTCCTAAGCCAATGCGCAAGTTCCGGGTCGCTTGGGCGTGGCGTGCGCGCTATGGTTTTGTCAGGAAATGAGGTAGAACCATGAACGTCCAGACCCCAGAAAGCGGATACCATTACAACGTCATGCGTCGGGCGATCGACCTGATTGATCAGAGCGGCGAGGGTCTCGGCCTTGATGAACTGGCACGCCAGATGGATATGAGCCCGGCCCATTTCCAGCGCCTGTTCTCCCGTTGGACTGGGGTGTCGCCGAAACGGTACCAACAATACCTGACACTGGGACACGCAAAGGCATTGCTGCGCGAACGGTTCACGACCTTGGAAACGGCGCACAACGTGGGTCTGTCCGGCAGCGGCCGTCTGCACGATCTGTTCCTGAAGTGGGAATCCATGAGCCCCGGCGAATACGCCCGTAAGGGTGCAGGCCTGACGATCTATTGGGGTTGGTTCGAATGCCCGTTTGGCCCTGCACTTGTCATGGGCACCGACAAGGGCATCTGCGGCATGGCCTTCGGGGCCGAGACCGGCGAAGAGGCCGCGATGGAGGACATGATCTCGCGCTGGCCGAAAGCTGAATTTGTCGAGGATCCGATGCGCTTGCGCCCTTGGGTGCTCAGTGCTTTTGGCGCCGCCAGTGACCGGCTGGAGCCAACGCCGCTTTATCTGATCGGATCACCCCTGCAGATCAAAGTTTGGGAAGCGCTGATGCACATTCCGTCGGGGCAGGTCACCACCTATTCTGAGATCGCGCAGCGCGTGGGCTCACCACAAGCCGTGCGCGCCGTTGGAACGGCGGTTGGGCGAAACCCGGTCAGCTGGCTGATCCCCTGCCACCGAGCGCTGCGCAAGTCGGGTGGTTTGGGCGGCTACCACTGGGGTCTGCCGGTCAAACGCGCCATGCTGGCCTTTGAAGCGGCGCAGGCAGATGCCTGATTGACAGATGACCTGACCGCTGCGAAAAGGCATCGCAGGTTCGGGTCCCCTGCCGTTCGCGGCCTTTGGCTTTGGTGAAACCCGGTTTGAAGAACATCTGTTGCCCATTTCTGGCGCGCGGATGGAAATGCGAACCCTGTCCAGACTTCGCGCCCGTTCAAGGAAACGAGGCACATGATGACACGAATCCAAACCGTTGCTCCGGTTGAAGAGCTGAAAGCGCAAGCCAAACGCCTGCGGGAAAAACTGAAGGCGACAGGTGTTGCGCTGTCGCACAGCGCCGCATTGGAACTGCTGGCCCATCAGCATGGCGTACGAGACTGGAACACATTGAATGCAATGGCTGGGAACCGGATGCACTTGCGTGTAGGCGACAGGGTCGAAGGACGATATCTGATTCAGGCGTTCACCGCGGAAATTCGCGGTATAACTATGCTGGGCGATGGTGCTCGTCGCCGGGTTACCCTGCACTTCGATACGCCGGTTGATGTGGTACGTTTCGATAGCTTCTCTGCTTTTCGACAGCGCGTTACCGGAGAGATTGGCTGGGACGGCCGATCCCTACGGCACACTTCCGATGGGGAACCCCAACTTGTGGTACGGCCTGTATAATACACTAAGGGCGAGGCACATGAGTCGCCTCGCCCAATCCGCGCAACTCGCCGGGAAGCTTATTCCGCAGCCCAGCCGCCGACGGCTTTGACTTCAAGGAAGTCTTCCAGACCGAAGACACCGCCCTCACGCCCGTTCCCGGATTGCTTCATGCCCCCGAACGGAGAGCCCGCGCTGCGTGACTGGCCATTCATCTCGACCATGCCCGACCGTAGAACCCGCGCCATGCGATTGGCGCGCGCGCCATCCTGGGTCTGAACGTAGTTGGTCAGGCCATAAGGCGTGTCATTGGCGATCTCGACCGCCTCCTCTTCGGTGTCGAAAGGGATCATGGTCAGGACCGGGCCAAAGATCTCTTCGCGCGCGATCGTCATCTGGTTGTTCGCATCGGCAAAGACCGTGGGGCGGACATAGTAGCCCTTGTTCAGCCCCTCAGGCCGTCCAGTGCCGCCAGCGACCAGTCGCGCGCCTTCATCGATGCCTTTCTGGATCAGGTCTTGGATCTTGGTCCACTGCACCTCATTCACCACCGGGCCGATATGGCGGCCTTCATCGGCGGCTGGACCGACCTTGATCATGTTGGCCACTTCAGTCGCCGTTTCCACCGCCTTGTCATAGATCGGGCGCTGCACCAGCATCCGGCTGGGGGCGTTACAGCTTTGGCCGGTGTTTTGCATCATGTGCAGCACACCGCGCTTGACCGCTTTCTCGTCTGCGTCCCCGAAAACCACATTCGCACCTTTACCGCCTAATTCCAGATGCACCTTCTTGAGCGTATCGGCGGCGTTCTTCGAAATCGCGGTGCCCGCGCGGGTCGAGCCGGTAAAGCTGACCATATCTACATCCGGGTGGCCGGACAGCTGAGAGCCAACGCCTACCCCGTCGCCATTCACCAGATTGAACACGCCGGGCGGGAAGCCTGCTTCGTCCATCATCTCGGCAAAGATCATCGCGTTCAGCGGGCTTTGTTCTGATGGTTTCAGCACCATGGTGCAACCTGCAATCGCTGCCGCACCGACCTTGAGCGTGATCTGGTTCATCGGCCAGTTCCACGGCGTAATCAAAGCAGCAACGCCAACCGCTTCATGGATGATCCGGTCATTCGGCGCGTGATCACCCAGCGGGCGTTCAAATTCAAACGCTTTGGCTGCGCGGATGAAGTTCTTCAGGTGGTAGATACCTGCGCCCGCCTGTGCCGAGCGCGCCAGATCGATCGGGGCGCCCATCTCAAGCGACATTGCCTGCGCCAGATCTTCGGACCGGGCCGCATAAAGATCGACCAGTTTTTCCACCAGCGCGATGCGGGTCTCCACCGGGGTTTCCATCCAGCCGGGCAGGGCGGCCTTGGCAGCCGTAACAGCTGCATTGGTATCGGCTTCAGCGCCAAGCGAAATCACCGCGCAGGGCTCTTCGGTCGAGGGGTTGATGACTTGGAAATCACTGGGCCGCGATGGAGCGACCCACTGACCGTTAATATAGAAATCCCGCTTTTCGATCATCATGAGCCCTCCTGAAGGTTCAGCATTCATCCGGCTGTTCGCGCACACTCTGTCATCCATACCTGGATCGGGCAATAGTGGATTTGATCAAATTATTTTCTCGAGGTGTCCACGAATTCCGTATCCTTGGACGAGGTGGATGGTTTAACCTTCGCTCAAAGTGATTAGGTTCCCAGCAACCGACTCAGGTTTTTCACAGGAAAGGAGATGCCCCATGGGTTTGCGCATCAACGACACCGTCCCGAATTTCACAGCAGAAACGGATCAAGGCACAGTTCAGTTTCACGATTGGATTGGCGACAGCTGGGCCATTCTGTTCTCGCACCCAAAGGACTTCACCCCTGTTTGCACCACCGAGTTTTCGGCTGTTGCGCAGTTGAATGACGAATGGGCCGCACGCAACACCAAAGTGATCGGCGTGTCGGTCGACGGTGTCGAGGACCACAAGAAGTGGAAGAAAGACATCGAAGAATACGGCAAGGCCAATCCCGGCTTTCCGATTATCGCCGATGACGGTCTGGCCGTGTCAAAAGCTTTCGACATGCTGCCTGCCGAAGCCTATCTGCCCGATGGCCGCACACCGGCTGACAGCGCCACCGTGCGTTCGGTCTTTATCATCGGCCCGGACAAGCAACTGAAACTGTCGATGACTTACCCAATGACCGTGGGCCGGAACTTTGCTGAAATCCTGCGCGCGCTGGACGGGCTGCAAATGTCGGCCAAAGGCGTTGCAACACCGGCCAACTGGGTGCCGGGCGAAGACGTTATCATCCCGCCGGCCGTGTCGAACGAAGACGCCAAAGCCAAGTTTGGCGAGTTTGAGACGATCTTTCCCTATCTGCGCAAAACCAAAGCGCCGTCCTAAGACGGTTGCCGGGTTGGGGGGCTGTTTGCCCCCCAATCACGCCTTTCTGCGCGATTCCCCCCGAAGATATTTATTGGCCAGATGAAGCAGGCGGTTGCTACGGACAGGGTGATCCGCAAAAAACCTAATGTAAGCTGATCTCTGTCGATTAATCAGAATGCCCCCGCACCTGAAGCGCGGGGGCAAATAGGGGAAGGAAAACCGGAGAGAAACCTAACCCCCATGTGATCAAAACTTGTAACGAAGTCCGAAATTGACGCTGAACGTATCCAGGTTATCTTCGACCGTTCCCGTCAATGCTCCATTCGGGGCCAACCGTTCCGACGAAACGTCAAAGGCCCGTGCATAGCGGGCGTCCATGGTAAAGGCGGTTGACGGGTTGATGTCATAGGCCACGCCCGCGATCAGCTGAGCGGCAAAAGTGGTGTCGCTGTCATCCAATGCCACACCGGGTCCGTAGGCAAAATCCAGATCCGAATAGGTGGCGCCCAGACCAAAACCCGCAAACGGAGTCAACGCACCAGCCTGTTTGAAGTCGAACAGCACGTTGGCGAAGAGCGAGGTTTGTGAAACATCGCCAGAAATGTTGCCTTCTGGTGCTGGACCATTGCCCGAGAAATTTACCCCATCCACATCACTTTCGCGGTACGACAGTTCCAGTTCGGCGCGCGTTCCGACCGTGTCATTGGACCACTGCGGGATCTCTTTACCGATGGCCACACCCAGTCCAAAGCCTGCATCAAAATCCGTATCGACCGATTGCGGCGCGTCACCGATCGTGCCCGTAAGGTCGCTGTCTTGCAGTTGGCTGTAGCCGATGAAGCCCTGAACATAGGTGCCATCACCCAGGCTCTGTGCGGTTGCTGCGGTTGTGCCCAGCATCAGGGCGGCGGAGGTCAGGATGAAGCGACTAACCATGATCATGTCCTTTGTTCCAAAACGCTTCCCGGTGTAGATCGTGTGTCTGGCGTTGCAGGGAAAGGGTTTGGATGCTCACATTGGGTCACTCTATTTTGGGACCGTGTGACAGAATAAATCGTTTCACCGAACTGTTGTCGCTGAACGTCAAGCCGTCGATTTCTGGTATGCGCGTGGACGTGCTATTGTGTCAGAAGGGCGTTGTTCTACAGGCGAAGGCCATCGGGATTTCACTGTACTTTGCAGGAGAGAACCATGGCGTTTACAGATTGGTACGTTGAAGGAGAAAGCTTCGGCAACTGCAATTGCGGTTATGCCTGTCCTTGCCAATTCGAAGAACTACCCACCCACGGAAACTGCCGGGGCTTCGAAGTGCTTGAGATTGGCAACGGGTATTTCGGCGACACAGATCTCAGTGGTACCAAGGCAGCGCTGATCTATGCCTGGCCGGGGCCGATTTTCGAGGGTGGTGGAGAAATGCAGGTGATCGTTGATCCTGCGGCGAGCCCGGGGCAACGCGCTGCGCTTGAAAAGGTCTTTCTCGGTGAAGAAACAGAAGAGATGGCAACACATTGGTACGTGTTTCGCGCCATGTGCGAGAAGGTGCACGAAACGCTTTACCTGCCGATTGATTTTGAAATGGACATGGAAGAGCGCACCGCACGCGTGTCCATCGGCGATGTGCTAAGCTCGACGGGGCGTCCCATTGAAGCCCCTCATGGCGGAGGACCGCATCGCGTGCGTATCGATATTCCCGGCGGTATCGAATTTTCTTTGGCCGAGATCGGCAGTGCCACCACGCGCTCAGATGCGGCGATCAAACTGGATTTGAAAGACAGCTATGGTCAGTGGCATGTCCTGAAACATGGGCCGCGCGGCGTCGCTCATTAAACAGCATCAAGCGGCTCTCTTCAGCAGGTTTGGATGTACCTGCCAATTTGGAACCTTCAGGTCTGCTTTCAGCATTCCGACCTCAAAAGGTTTGAGGACCGGCAGCACAGTCGGCCCGTAACCGTCCGCGCCGCGGGACAGGTTCGGAAACAGGTTGAACAACCTGCGCAGGGTGGCAGGTGTCATCGCACTGAGGGTGGTTTCGCCGGGATAGAAGGATTCGGACCAGATCCCCTCGACACTCACCAACTCATGCTGATCGAAGAGGATGTGAATATACTCAACCCCCTGCGCAGGCAGGTCCTGCACAATGCTTTGCCCATTGATCAATGCCTTCGCCGGGGCCAGCATCACGGTCTCGCCATGCATCAGTTCCATCATGGCTGAGGTAACGGCGACCCGATGTTGCGGCGACACTAACAGATCGTGCTTGGGGCTGTTCGGCCCGAAACAGCCCGCCTTGAAGCGCACCGGGCACAGATGCGGAGAGAAGCGCAGCTCTTGCGCCGACAGATGCCGTCGACCGATCCAGCGCACCGGACGGATGTGCCCATCTGAGGTTACGACCGGATCTCCGGGTACCAGCCCTTCCACCTGGCACTGTCCCGTAGGGGTCAGGATCAGTGACCCCGTGGTGAAGCACACGAAAGAGGGTAGGCTCTGGTACGGGGTAGAAGACGCGGTGCCGCCAAAGCTGGTGTCCTCGATGGTGTCATTCAGCGCCGCCTGACCCGAGGTGACGATGATGTAACGCGGGTTGGTGAACTGGATCAGGGTGAAACTGACCGGAGCGCCATCGATCGTACCAGTATATGTCTCGAACGTGCTAAAATTCTGAGAAGAGGCAGTAAAGCCCGGCAATCCGGAAAGATCCAATTGGGTGCTGTCGGGGTCAGGATCGTGCAAGATGGCGTCGTTATCCGTGATTTCAACAGAATACGCTGCCGTGATGTCGACGTCGCGCGTGCTGAACGGGTCCGCGCTGATTTCATAAACGGTAATCGAAGCCACGGTTGTACAACATCCCTGAGAGCGACAAAATCACCCTTAAGGTTGTGCTAATACGTTTAAGAAACGTTAATAGTTGATTTACCAAAGCCAGAGTGTGGGGCTGCGTATGGTCGCCCCGCACAAAAGAAAGGCCCCGGACAACGCCGGGGCCTTTCGTGTTCAGCAAGAGGGGCAGATTACTCTGCGCTTTCCTCTTTCTTTTCTTTCTTCTCGGGAACGATCTCTTCGCCGGTTTCCTGATCGACAACTTTCATCGACAGGCGCACCTTGCCGCGATCGTCAAAGCCCAGAAGCTTGACCTTCACTTCCTGACCTTCCTTCAGAACATCTGACGGATGGTTCAGGCGGCGGTTTTCGATCTGGGATACGTGGACCAGACCGTCGCGTTTGCCAAAGAAGTTCACGAAGGCGCCGAAATCGACGATCTTGACCACTTTACCGGTGTAGACCTGACCTTCTTCCGGCTCTGCCACGATCGAATAGATCATGTCGTATGCCTTCTGGATCGATTCACCATCGGGCGAGGCGATCTTGATGACGCCGTCATCGTTGATGTCGACCTTGGCACCCGAGGTTTCCACGATCTCGCGGATGACCTTGCCGCCCGAACCGATCACTTCACGGATCTTGTCGGTTGGGATGTTCATGGTCTCGATGCGCGGCGCGTGGACCGAGAATTCGTTGGTCTCGGACAGGGCTTTGCCCATCTCGCCCAGGATGTGCATCCGGCCGTCCTTGGCTTGCGCCAGGGCTTTCTCCATGATCTCGGGCGTGATGCCTGCAACCTTGATGTCCATCTGCAGCGAGGTGATGCCGTTTTCGGTACCCGCAACCTTGAAGTCCATGTCGCCCAGGTGGTCTTCATCACCCAGAATGTCCGACAGGATGGCATAGTCGCCGTCATCTTCCAGGATCAGACCCATGGCCACACCGGCAACGGGTGCCTTCAGCGGAACACCCGCATCCATCATCGACAGCGAGCCGCCGCAGACCGACGCCATCGAGCTTGATCCGTTGGATTCGGTGATCTCGGACACGATGCGGATCGTGTAGGGGAAGTCGGTTGCCGCAGGCAGAACCGCCTGCAGGGCGCGCCATGCCAGCTTGCCGTGACCGATCTCACGACGGCCCGGGCCCATGACCCGGCCAACTTCACCAACTGAATACGGAGGGAAGTTGTAGTGCAGCAGGAAGTTCGATTTGAAGTTGCCGTGCAGCGCGTCGATGAACTGTTCGTCGTCGCCGGTGCCCAGCGTGGTCACGGCCAGTGCCTGTGTTTCACCACGGGTGAACAGGGCCGAACCATGGGTTCGCGGCAGCATCGAGGTCTCTGCGACGATCGAACGGATATCGGTGGTCGAACGACCGTCGATCCGCTTGCCGCCCTTGACGACGTCGCCGCGCAGAATGCCGGCTTCCAGTTTCTTCATTGCCGAACCGAGGTTGCCGTCTTCCAGCTGCTCTTCGGTCAGTGCTTCCTTGATCGCCTCACGGGCAGCGGCAACAGCGGCGGTGCGCTCTTGCTTGTCGGTGATCGCGAAGGCGGCGCGCATCTGTTCTTCACCGGCGGCCTTCACGGCTGCAGACAGTTCGGAATAGTCGGGTGCCTGGAAGTCGAACGGCTCTTTCGCGGCGTCTTCGGCCAGCGAGATGATCAGGTCGATGACCGGCTGAATCTGCTCGTGTGCGAATTTGACCGCACCCAGCATTTCCGCCTCGGACAGCTCGTAAGCTTCCGATTCAACCATCATCACAGCGTCTTTGGTGCCGGCAACAACCAGATCCAGACGCTGTTCGGGGTTCAGGCGCAGGTCCTGCATGTCGTCGACGGTCGGGTTCAGGACGTAATCACCATCCTCAAAGCCAACGCGGCAACCGGCGATCGGGCCCATGAACGGCGCGCCGGACAAGGTCAGCGCAGCCGATGCTGCGATCATCGCAACCATGTCGGGGTCGTTGACCAGATCGTGGGACAGCACGGTGCACATCACCAGAACTTCGTTTTTGAAGCCGTCAACGAACAGCGGGCGGATCGGACGGTCGATCAGACGCGCAGTCAGCGTCTCTTTCTCGGTCGGGCGCGCCTCGCGCTTGAAGAAGCCACCCGGAACCTTACCGGCGGCATAGTATTTTTCCTGATAATGGACGGTCAGCGGGAAAAAATCCTGACCCGGCTTTTGAGCCCGCGCAAAGGTCACGTTTGCCATGACGCTGGTTTCGCCCAGCGTGGCAATCACGCTGCCGTCTGCCTGACGGGCAACTTTGCCGGTTTCCAGTGTGAGCGTCTCTTCGCCCCACTGCATCGATTTCTTTGTTACATCAAACATATGCGTATCCTAGAAGGGAGCACTCCCGGCCCTCCGGGTCTCCCGTTTGAATGGCGGCCCCATTGCCGCCGACCCCACTTTATCTTCCATTCGAGTGCCAGGGTCAGGGCACAACGTCTCAGATACCGCGCGCATACATGAGAATGCGTTGAAAGGAAAGAGGTCTAGCTTAACGCTGGGGTGGTTTCCCCACTCAGAAAGATCGCTCGCGGGACTTCCGTAGTGAGCGGATGTCCGTTGCTGTTTCAGGACCTGGTTGCGGACTGGTCGCCGGCAAAGGTGCATCGCCGCTGTGTTTCAGAAACGCCAGAGCGCAAACCGACCAGATCCAAGAGTTCAGCCAAAGCAGAGCCGCACTTGCTGCTATTCCTTTCAGTATAAGGTCTAAATCGAAATCCGGCAGAGACTGAGTCAGGATGATCGAGATAACGGAAATGAAGATCGGCAGAAGCGCAAAAAGCGCTGTCAAAAGTCCGAAATAAAACTGAAGCAAGATCGAGAAGAAAAAAACGCAGAACAACGGGATGAAACTGCGGCCAAAGCCGAAAAAAAATCCACGGCTCGGTGCGCCGTAGCCCGCTTCTTGTGCGGCGCTGGCCATAGGGACGGCCATCGCGGCACTGACGGCCGCATAGATGATGTACAAAACAATGGCTGTGCTGCCGAAGGTAAGCAGAACAAACGATGTCTGAACTGAGTCCGCAGCATCATTTACCGCTGTCAATGAGATTGGCAGATCAAGCTTCCAGAGGGAAAAAACCGCCGAGGCAACACGCACCACTATACTCAGAGCGCCCAACACGATCAGGAAAAACACTCCGTATTTGACAGCATTCAGAATGAGTATCTTTAGGTCAGTGCGACGCGTGTCCCCTTTGATTGCAAGAGCGGCGCGTATACCAAACAGGGTAATTATTGGCAGAGTTGACCGGTTCGCTCAGGGTATCTGCATAACCGGCTGTAATGGTGTCCAAAAGCGACCAGACAATCGATGAAAGGAAATAGATAACGATTACCGGAACGATCATCCGCGAAAAAACGCCGAATGACATGGGGACAGCTCTTAGGATGACGAACATATAATGGGTCCGAAAACTAAGTATGCAATGGTCAGGTACAGTGACTTGACGTGTGAAACGTGAACTTTTCGAAAAGAGTGTTTCAGTAAGTTCTGCTTATTGGAGAGAGATGTGCAAGGAGTATTCTGGAGGGTTGTGCGATCTGGAATCAGGACAGATCAATCACATAGCTAAAGTTGAATGCAATTGAAGAAATAGCAAGGTTGTATAAGCTCTTACGAACAAGCCCGCGGTCGAAATGACGGAAAAGCGCCAAGGGGGTAACTATCTCATAACCGTCCGCCGACCGAATACCTTGGCGTTTGCAAATAGCGAACAGAAGGGCAATCGAATGGCACAAACAAAGAAGATGCTGGATCCGGACCCCCGGATTTACGACTTCGAAACAGAGTATGAACTGGGGCAGGATAACGTCCGGCCGTTTGGTCTGGACATCCACAACCCGGTCTTTCTGATCTCGAGTATTATGATCTTTGGGTTCGTCCTGATCGCATTGGCCAACCAAGAGGCCTCTGCTGAGTTCTTCGGCTGGCTCCGGCCCTGGCTGACCAGTACGTTCGACTGGTTTCTGGTGTTGTCCGTGAACGCAATAACCCTGTTCTGCCTGGTCTTAATCATTCTGCCGGTGGGTAAAGTCCGGATTGGCGGCAAAGATGCCAAGCCCGACTATTCGTACCCCGGATGGATCGCGATGATGTTCGCCGCCGGTATCGGCATCGGACTGCTGTTCTTCGGTGTGATGGAGCCGGTCTATTACAACTTTGCCGAGGACGGGAATGCCCGCCCGCTGGGCATCGATATCGCGGTGCCCGGCAATGAATACGCCGGGGTCATGGGCACCATTCACCATTGGGGTCTTGAGGCCTGGGCTGTCTATGCAGCAGTGGGGCTCAGCCTTGCTATTTTCGCGTATAACCTGAACCTGCCATTGACCCTGCGGTCCGCGTTCTATCCCATTCTCGGTGAACGCGTCTGGGGTTGGTGGGGCCATATCATTGATACGCTGGCGGTGTTTGCAACGCTGTTCGGGCTGACCACCTCACTGGGACTTGGCGCACAACAGGTCGCCGCCGGTTTGAATGAGGTCTTTGGGATCGCTCCAAGCTCTACCGTTGTTGTCTTGCTGATCATCGGTATCACGATTATCGCCATGGGCTCGGTCCTGATGGGGATGGATGCAGGCGTCAAGCGGTTGAGTGAGATCAACATGATCATGGCCGTCGGGCTGTTCGTCTTCGTTATTGCTGTGACAGGTGTTGGAACAGCCGCCTCGCGGTACTTCAACGTGATGAAAGATTACGTTCTGCATTTGCCAGCGCTTTCCAACCCGTTTGGGCGTGAGGACACCAGCTATTTCCACGGTTGGACGACCTTCTACTGGGCCTGGTGGATCGCTTGGTCTCCCTTTGTGGGCATGTTCATCGCGCGTATCTCGCGTGGACGCACGGTGCGCGAGTTTATGATCTGTGCGCTTCTGGCACCAACTGCCGTCTGCGCCTTGTGGATGTCGACATTCGGAGGTGCCGCCATCGACATGCTGAATGCCGGCGGTGCCGAGGGTGTGCACGCCACGGTGATCGAAAGCTATGCCCCCGAAGGCGCGCTGTTCGGGTTCCTGAAGGAATTGCCGCTCTACGGAATTGTAGCTCCTATCGCCTTGATCCTGATCGTGATCTTCTTTGTCACCTCATCGGATTCTGGTTCGCTGGTGATCGACACGATCACGGCAGGCGGTAAGATGGACGCTCCGGTTGTACAGCGCGTATTCTGGTGCACGCTCGAAGGTTTGGTGGCCATCGCCCTGCTGCTTGGGGGTGGCCTGTCCGCCCTGCAAGGTGCAGCTGTTTCAACAGGGATACCGTTTACGCTGGTGGTCCTGATGATGTGCTACTGCTTGTGGCTGGCATTGAAGTCAGAGAAATCGAAGATGTAGAATTGGGTGTGTTTCAACGACCCAAACGCCCACCGAACGGTGGGCGTTTTTTTGGGTTCTGTCGATTGCGCATAAGGAACGGTGACTTTCACGGCTATATATACGCTCACCAGTATGAAAAAAGCTGCGTTAGGCGGCGCTGTGTTTGTGGCCAAGCGTTGGAAACCCAAGCTTTATGATACCGTTGAAACAGGGAAGTATCCAACTTTGCCCTAGGCAGAGAACCTTGCCCGCATTTTCAAGTATTCTCGGGCTGAGCTATTGCGTTGACGTTGAATCCTCTGAATAGGACTTTCACTGCAAAATAAACTGCTTTGAACCACTTTGGGAGGAACAAGTGTCAATTGTTGATGTTCTGGCTGCGCGCCTGATTGAAGATGTCAAATCCAATGACCTGTCAGGCAACTTCCTGATGCTTGGGCGGCAGGACTGGGTGGGCGCGCGCCGGTCGGCATCCGCAGACTTGTTCAGGGAAACCTTGCAGAAACACTTGCCCGGCGTGACCGAAGCCGAACTTTGCAACTCGGAGGATGGTTACTCGGAAACCTTCTTTCGGAAACTGGGGTTCTCTGAAGTGGACTCTCTGGATTATTCGGACTTCGAAGGCGCGAGCATTGTTCAGGATCTCGCCGGGGATTTGCCTGACACTCTGGTTGGTAGATTCGACGTCATTTA
Source organism: Ruegeria sp. 6PALISEP08 (assembly GCF_001238295.1). Lineage (GTDB taxonomy): Bacteria > Pseudomonadota > Alphaproteobacteria > Rhodobacterales > Rhodobacteraceae > Ruegeria. The sequence goes on along the minus strand of NZ_LGXZ01000011.1, from coordinate 41,401 downwards.
TGATGGTGGCACCTGCGAGCACGTGTTCGACTTGCCGACCGCCTACCGGAACATTGACACGATGCTTAAGCCCGGTGGGGTGTTTATTGCACACTCTCCTTCGAACAATTGGATCAATCACGGCTTTTATCAGATTTGCCCAGAGATCGTGTATGGCTTCTGGGTCAATGCGATGAACTACGAGGCTCTGAAATGTGTGTGGCAACCGTTAAGGCCATATGCCGCGCGTAATGTGGTGAAAATGACGGACCCCAACAAGACAAAGAAACGTCCGCGCCCGCTTGGATCGTTTAATCCCGGATTGCCGGTGCTGTTGGATTATGTGGTCCGAAAACCGTTTGCTGATATAGGGAAACCCGGCAGCGTGTCGCAAAGTGACTATGCCACGCGTTGGGAAAAACACGCTGATAGCTAACAGCGGTGCGTCTCGATAGAGCTTCCTTTGCGTTCAATGGTTTTCCATCCGTTGTGGCACGTTCTGAGGGGTATGACGTCTTGATCCCAGTTCAGGTTAAATGCGCATGACCTGCTGAAGCAGATCGCACCATGCCGCGTAGCATTTGAGGTTCTGTTTTGTCTTTTTTTGATTTCTGTGGAGTGTGCATAAGTCGGGGTGGTTTTCACGGTATTTTGACTGGACTTACGCGTTCGCCAATACGAACAAAGCCGCGTCAGGCTGACGCTATTGTTGTGGCCGGGCGATGGGGAACCAAGCGATAGGGCGCTATTGTAACGGGGAAGTTTCCAACTTAATAACGACGTAAGACGAAATGAACTCAATGGTTTGCTTGGTTTTGAACGTCACGGGTCAATAGTGTTAGGATTGAATATTGGTTGCGATTAATTTTACCACGTTGCTGCAAAATGGTTCGCAGACTGTCGTTGATGCCGATGGTGATGTTGTTGTCGTAACTGCAACCTTCACAAGTGACTTCTTCGTCAATGGTTCCGGCGACGTACAATCCGACAATGCGGTGGATACCAATCCGGATTCGTTCACCCTGACCTTCTCGAAACCGGTCAAGGATTTCACTTTCACGGTTGGTGATGTGAACTCGAACGGATTTGGCGGCGGTTTCAACGACCAAATCACAGTTCAGTCAACGCTTGACGGGTCGCCTGTTGTAACAAATCTGAATTTTGGAACCAGTGGAACAACCGCTGTGTACGAAGCGCCCTTTGGCACGAACGTGACGGAAACCGTGACAGTTCCAGGTCCACTTGATCAGATCACACTCACCAATTTTGACCCGGATCAGCAGCATGGCTGGTTGTTTTTGACGACCGGCGACATTGGCGATGTCGTGTGCTTCACCAATGGTACGCAGATCGAGACTGACGATGGCCCGAAATCAGTTGAGGATCTTGTCCCTGGCGATAGGGTTTTAACCCGCGACAACGGATATCAACCGCTGCGTTGGATCGGCAGGAAAGAAGTCTCGACAGATCGGCTTCGCGAAAACCGAAAGCTGCGCCCTGTGCGCATTAAGGCAGGTGCATTGTCTTCTGGTCTGCCATGCCGGGATCTGGTTGTGTCCCGCCAACACAGAATGCTCGCCGTGTCCGAAATTGCGAGACGCATGTTCGGAGCTTTAGAAATCCTGGTTCCAGCCCATAAGCTTACTGAGCTTCCAGACGTTGAAGTCGAAGATCCGGTTCAGCCAATAACGTATTATCATCTTCTGTTCGATGGCCACGAAATCATCTACGCGGAAGGGACGCCTACAGAGAGCATGCATACTGGACCAGAAGCGATGAAAACATTGCCTCCGGAAGCCTTGGAAGAAATCTTCCAGCTGTTTCCCGAGTTGGCTGAACGTGGTGCTCAGGAAAAGCTTGCAAGGTTTACACCAAAGGGGCGGCAACAGAGAAGTTTTATTGCCCGCCTCGAAAAGAACAACCGGCCGTTTGTCGCCACGGTCTGATTTGATTGGCCGGCATAGCCGATGTTGGTTCTGCGCTGTCATGCAGTTTGACCCGCAAGAAATGCGGGAATGCAACGCCAGGATTCAAATCCCCTTAAAAAGGAAAACACCCGCCAAAATGGCGGGCGTTCAAGTCAGATTATCCGGGTCTGAGGACCCGTAAAAATCGCAAAAGCGCTTAGCGGCGGATGCCCAGCTTTTTGATCAGGTCCTGGTAACGCGCTTCTTCTTTGCCCTTCAGGTAGTCCAGCAGCTTACGGCGCTGAGCAACCATTTTCAGCAGACCGCGACGACCGTGGTTGTCTTTTTTGTGGGTCTTGAAGTGCTCGGTCAGGGTGTTGATGCGAGAGGTCAGGATTGCAACCTGGACTTCAGGCGAACCGGTGTCGCCGTCCTTGGTTGCGAATTCTTTCATGACGCGTGCTTTATCAGCGGCAGTGATCGACATCGGGGTCTCCTTTATGGGTTAGAGTTGATGGCGCAGGCCGGGATGTCGTCCAGCACAGGCCCATGGAGAAAACCGCACCGATTCCGATGCGGATGGGCGCGTATAGGCGCATTTTTGTCAAATGGCAAAGGGAATCTGTGGACTCAGACCATGTGACCGTATTGCGCAAGTTGCGCTTCTGTAATCAGTTGAATATCGGCGATGGTCATCCCCTCGGCCCCGTATACCTGCGCTACGTACTGACCGTTGATGATCACGCGCGTCAGATTGGCGTTGTCAGTGTCGGGTTCCACTTCAATCTCGGGGGAGGTCTCATCCTCCCAGGTAACGAGCAGCTTGTCCTCACCGGGCTGGAAGCCCATGACGGTGACTTCTTCGTCACCCGGGCTCAATACGATGTCATCTGCGCCCTGACCGCCGGTCACCACATCCCCTGAGCCCGCTACAATGGTATCATCCCCATCCCCGCCGTTCAGGAAATCCTTTTCGGCAACGCCCTCTTCGTTGCCGAACACAAAGTCGTCCCCGTCGCCGCCAAAGATCGCATCTTCGCCTGCGCCGCCTGTCAGGACGTCATCCCCAAAGCCGCCCTGCAATGCGTCGTCATCGGCCCCGCCTGCCAGTGTATCGTCCCCCTGACCGCCATAAAGCTCATCTTCGCCATCGCCCCCGTCCAGAGTGTCGTCGCCAAAATGCCCGAACAGAGCGTCATCGCCGGTGTCGCCAAACAGCAGGTCGTCATCCGCTTCGCCATGCAGGACATCGTCGTCCTGTCCGCCATAGATGGTATCCATCCCGTCGCCACCATGCAGAACGTCATCCCCTTTCCGCCTTGGATCGTATCGTCACCGCCATAGCCGTTGATCTGATCCACGCCGTCCTCTCCGGTAATGACATCGGGATCGTCATCTCCTGCAATCACCAGATCGCCTTCGAATTCCGAAATCACGATACCAGTGGACAGGGGTGTGACCTCGGTTTCGACGGGGTCTTCGACATTTTCGCCGATGTCCAGAAATTCTCCGGTTTCGACGCTGGTTTCTGCGTCATCTTCGGGGATGTCATCTGACACGTCCTCGTCTTCGATCAGCATGTCGCTCATCGCGTACGCTGCACCGCCAATGGCGGCCAGTCCGATCAATCCGGCCAGAAACATGACACCCCTCCGATATCAGAATGCTCCGAGGGTGAATGTTTCATGCTGCGGGCAGCGACTTCAAAGGCAAGTCGTTGAAATGGTTAATACTTTGTCACCATCGCTCAGGCTTCTGGGTGTAGGCGATGTAAAGGGGATGCTTGGGGTGGCCGTCTTTGGTCAGACCCAGATGGAACAGTGGTTGACCCGTGTTACGCAACAGCTGTTCAACTGCCGGGCCACGGTCCAGATGCGCACCATGGGTGCCCCAGGCGGCGATGACCTGATCGGCCCAATTCACACCGTCCAGAATGGCTGCGTCATTCGCAGGCCCGACTGGGTCGGCAGCGGCACGCATCTTGCGCGGGTCGGTGTCGCGCCAGGCAAAGATGTTGGTAACCTGAAACGCGCCAAAACCCAACGCCCGCGCACGCCGTTCGCAGCGTTCCACCGTAGGGTCGTTCTGCACTTCGGTCGCGGTCGAGGGGTTCAGCATCACAAACAATGCCTTCCGCCCCGCCGCATCCCAGACACGGGTCAGGCTATAGCGGTACTTTTCGCAATCGGAATAGATGGCGGTCGAGGGCGCGTCGCCCTTGGTATGCGTTCTGGTGATCATGCCACCCGCCTAACACGTGGTTCAGGCGACGAACACCCGGCTGGGGTGCAACTCGCCCGATTTGTAGATGCCCACTGCCACCGCCTTGCCATCCAGCGAGGCCCAGGCTTCATCGCCGTATTCGACGTCTGACGCCAATACCATACCCGGATTGCCGTTGCGCAAACGGGTGGCGCCCTCGGCAGTGCACTTCAGCTCGGGCAGGTCCGACAGGCCGGTTTCCAGAGGGTGCAGATACGCGTCCAGCGCGGTGGTCTTGGCCATCTCGTCGATCTGTTCGATGGTCATGCCATCTTCGGCCTCGAAAGGGCCGGACCAGACGCGGCGCAGTTCCTTGACGTGGCCGTGACATCCCAATACCTCACCCAGATCGCGCGCAATCGAGCGCACATAGCCACCCTTGCCGCAAGTCATTTCCAACACCACGTGATCTTCATCGGGGCGGTCGACAAGGACCAGTTCCTCGACCCAAAGGGGCCGGGCGGTTAGTTCCACATCTTCGCCATCGCGGGCCAGCTTGTAGGCGCGCTGACCGTTAATTTTTACCGCCGAGAACTTTGGCGGGACCTGCATGATGTCGCCCAGAAACGGGGTTAGCGCCGCTTTGATGTCCTCATCCGTAGGGCGCGCATCGCCTTGTGCGATCACTTCGCCCTCGGCATCGTCGGTATTGGTGGCCTGACCCAGCCGCACAGTGAACGTGTAGGCTTTCAGCGCATCGGTGATGTAAGGAACGGTTTTTGTCGCCTCGCCCAAGGCCACGGCCAGAACGCCAGTCGCCTCAGGATCCAATGTGCCCGCATGGCCCGCTTTTTTGGCGTCCATCGCCCAACGCACCTTATTGACCACGGCGGTCGAAGTCATGCCCGCAGGCTTGTCCACCACCAACCAACCGGAAATGTCACGACCCTTGCGTTTGCGTCCCATCTTGCACCTTGCCCTTTGCTGAGGCGCGCGAGTTAGCGGATCATACCCGCCCTGTCAATTTGCAGGCATATCCTCGACTACGCCGACGATGGGCCCCAACGAGAATCCCAGATCCGAGCGGTTACTCGCCCGGTCATACATCCGCGAGATATTGCCATCCAGAAACAGCGCGTTCGGGGTATCCAGCACATCGCGGAACAGGCTGCCGAATTCATGGAAGGTGACATAATCCTCAGAGATTGCAAAAACGGCCCGCATTCCATCGGCGCTGGTACCCACGCCGTTGCGGATATAGCGCGATGTCGAATCGGGCAGAAAGCGAGGGTGCAGTGCGCCGTCGATCACCAGCATAGGGCCGGATTGGGTGGCAAAGCGGCAGATGGGGGCTTGATCCACGAAATCCAGCGTCTCGAAAACATCGGCGCGCCCGTCGCGGATGCAGAACACTCCATTGGGCAGCAGGCCGAAATTTCCAGGACCGGGGTTCGGGATTACCCGCATCTGCTCTTGCCCGTCCTCGACGTAATGGCCAACGGGCGAGCGGTCGTCGTGATACATACCCGCGTTCATCGCAAAAGCCAGCCGTTTGCCCTCGGGCGCAAGTGCCTCGTTGACCGAGGAGAAATGCCCCAGCACTTCGCCGTCTTCGCCATTCAGAAACAAGCGCAGGTCTGCGGCGGACGCGTCGACTTCGCAGACGGTATAACGCAGTTCCTCATGGGTCAGATTTTCGCACGTAACCGCAAAGGCTTGTGTGGCGCACAAGATCGCGCCCAATGTCGTTAAAGTGCGGATCACTCGTCCAGATCGCGGCGCACCGCGTCCTGCTGGAACATGCGGCGGGTGTCGTCCAGACGGTCAAACGTGTCATCCAGACGGAATCTCAGATCGGGCGAGAATTTTAGGTTCAGTTTTTTGCCGATCACGCGCCGCAGCTCACCCTTGTTGCGGGCGAGCAGTTCGATCACGTCCTCCTGCCCCTTACCGCCCAAGGGCAGCACAAAGGCGGTTGCGATCTTCAGATCGGGCGAGGTGCGCACCTCACCTACGGTGATCGACATGCGGTTCAGGTCGGGGTCGTGGATATCTCCGCGCGCCAGAACTTCGGACAGTGTGCGGCGGATCAGTTCGCCGACACGCAGCTGTCGTTGGGACGGGCCGGGGCCATCGTGGAATTTGTTCTTTGCCATATCTCCGATCTAAGCCCAAAGCGGGGCTTTGCCAAGCGGGCGCGAACGGGGTAGGAGGCTTTGAGCCGAATTCGAGAAAGGACCAGCGCAATGACCCATATTCCGGGGATCGTCATCACAGGGGCTTCGGGCCGTATGGGGCAGATGCTGATCAAGACTGTCACCGACAGCGATCAGGCGCGTCTGGTTGGCGTGGTCGAGCGCGAAGGGCATGACTGGATCGGTCAGGATGTGGGTACGGCCATGGGCGGGCAGGCGCTGGGCGTCATCGTGACCGATGACCCGTTGGAAGCATTCGCACAGGCGCAAGCGGTGATCGATTTTACCGCGCCCGAAGCGACTTTGGAATTTGCCGCTCTGGCTGCGCAGGCGCGCTGTGTCCACGTGATCGGGACAACCGGCATGTCCGACGAGCAAATCGCGGCGCTGGAACCTGCCGCGCGCCATGCAGTGATCGTGCGGGCCGGGAATATGAGCCTTGGCGTGAACCTTCTGGTGCAACTGACAAAAAAGGTTGCTGCGGCATTGGATGAAGATTTCGACATCGAGATCATCGAAGGCCATCACCACCACAAGGTTGACGCGCCCTCGGGCACGGCACTGATGCTGGGCGAGGCGGCTGCTGAGGGGCGCGGCGTCAAGCTGGCGGATGTGTCTGATCGGGGTCGCGATGGCATCACCGGCGCGCGCAAGCGCGGTGACATCGGCTTCCACGCCATTCGCGGCGGCGACATTGTTGGTGAACATGATGTGCTGTTCGCCGCGCCCGGAGAACGCATCGTCCTGCGTCATTTGGCCAGCGACCGCGCGATCTTTGCCCGTGGTGCACTCAAGGCCGCGCTGTGGGGGCAGGGCAAGGCACCCGGACAATACGATATGGTGGACGTGCTGGGGTTGTGAGCCAGTCTACAACCCTGTTTCGCATTCATAACCCTTTACGATTGCAGAAAAACAAACCCAGACTGACTTCAACAAGAGAACGTCAGGTATGGTGCCGAATTATCAGGTAGTTGAAACGGATGAAGTTGGTAACGCTGCTGCGGTCATCATAGACGGCGAACGCTATCTGGCATTCAACCCCGAATGGCTGGCGCAGTACGAGGCGGACCCCAATGCGCGCTGGCAGCTATATGGCGTCATGGCGCATGAGGTCGGTCATCATCTGCAGGGGCATACCATTACCGGTACAGGATCACGTCCGCCGACCGAATTGGAAGCAGACGAATACGCAGGCTTCATCCTGGCAGCACTCGGAGCGAACCTGGAAGAAGCGCAGTCTCTTTGGGCCACGCTGCCAGCAGAGGGGTCAGTGACGCACCAACCGCAACATCAACGCCTCGCGGCTGTTGAGCGTGGCTGGTTGCGTCGAAAAGGACAGCCACCTGCCACAGCAACTCCGGCTGCACAGCCGCCGGCTGGCAGGGCACATCTGCGCTTGCCGACTATGGTCCAGTATCGTGGGTCAACTTTGAGATCACTGAAGTTTATCCCGGAACACATTATCAGGACACGGCCATCACCGAGCTCGCATTCGATTGATCACGAGTGACTGCCGGTCGCACGGTTCAATGACGCCTCACCGCCTTTTTGAATGGGGGTTAAAACAGCAATTGCCGTGTTTGCATGTCAAGATTCGAGTTCTGACTTTTATCCTCGTAGACGGATCGTCTTTCAAAGCTAAAGTTCTGCTATGGGTATGTTGAAATCTGGAGTGGTGTCGGGCCTTCTTTTGGCGCTGTTTTATCTGACGCTACTGCCTTTTGTTGTGCATGGGTTTGGTATGATTGGCGTTGGGCTGTCGGACAAAGCAGCCACGCAAAGCTACTTGTTTGCCGATGGCCAGATTGTCGCCAATACGGCCATGACGTTGCACATCTTGGCTGGCACATTGTTGCTTATGCTTGTGCCGCTTCAATTGCTGAATGGCCTTCGCCTCAGGTACAACCGATTTCACCGCGCGTTGGGAACTGGCTTGGTTGCGCTGGCGCTGATGACCGGGGCGGCGGGCATGACATATATCCCATTACGCGGAACAATCGGCGGCCCAGTGATGTCTGCTGCCTTCTTTCTGTATGGCCTCTGCCTGTTCACTGCGGCCTTGATGGTGGCGCGCATGGCCCTGACCGGGGATCGCGCAAGACATTGGAGCTGGGGGTTGCGCCTGTTCTGGCTGGCGCTGGGGTCGTGGTTGTATCGGGTGCATTACACACTTTGGTATCTGGCGACCGGTGGTCTTGGGTCAGAGCCCGATTTCTCGGGCCCTTTCGATCTGGTTCAGAACTTTGCGTTCTACGTGCCGTATTTGCTGGCCGTGCAGGTTTGGATCGTGCGCAGACGGTCAGGGCATCAAGGGGATTTGTTTACAGGTCCCTGATCTTGTCTTCGCGCAATGGGCAGGCCAGATACACGCCGAATTCCTTGCCAATATCCGCGCTGACCCGGGCATGAACGGCCCCTTGACGGTCAAGAAAGCGCTGATTGTCTTCGACCGGGAAAATCCCTTCGTGCCAGATGCCAGGGTGGATATACAAACCGCGCGATCCGTCACACCAGAATGCCACCACCTTGTCGGGGGTCAGGTTATCTCCGGGAAGGGCAGCAGGCACGATGAAAGGCTTGTTGTCCAGCGGCCAGAACATCTGCCCTCCATCCGGGTGGTAGTTCATGTGCCACAGAAGCACCTGATCCCGTGGCGTGGTTTGCTGGTCCGTCTGCGCGTTCTGAGGATCGGCAGACCAGCCAAGAACGTAGTGACCTTTGACCGCTTCGTTTTCGCCATACAGGACATCGCCCTGCCAATCGCATTTGAACGTGCCTTCGACCCAGCCACCTTCGTCACCTGTTCCTTCGTCGATGGGGCGCCAGCCTTGCTGGGGCCAGCGCACTATTTCGATTTCAAAGGATTCAGGGTCATCGACAAGGCAGCCATAACCCTTGACCGTATCTTCCGTTGCCCTAATCAGGGGAACTTCATGCCACGGCAAGGATGGCTTGGAACTGGCTTCGAAAATGTACTCGGGCGCAGTCATGTTGTTCCCAGATGTCTGTCGACCATGCGCTGCACCATCGGGGCAAAATGGGTGAAATCGGGGGTCTCCATTTCCGCGCGTTTCCCGGCCTCGTCGAGATAGCGTACTTGAATGATCTCTTTCAGGTTCGGGTTGGCTTCGAATTCTGCTACTTCCTCGGCGCTCATCGGTCCACCTTGCAGTTCCAATGTATGGACCGAGGCGGCAGACAGGCGGTTGAAATATTCGGGTTTAGTGGCGCAGAGATACCTCTTGGCCGCCACGTGGTAACGGCAGCAATCAGTGATGACCGAGGGGAAGAACTGCTCCAGCACTTCGGCCCCTGCATCCTCGTGATGGCGGTCTTCGGTGTCGTCGGGGTGATAAGTGCCGAACTCGGACGTAAAGTGCCCGATGTCGTGCAGTAGCGCGCCGACGATAATTTCTTCGGGTTGACCGTTCTGCTCGGCGATGGTGGCCCCTTGCAGCATGTGCTCGGCCATGGTGACGGGTTCCCCCAAATATTCTTCGCCGCCGCGACGTTCAAAGATGTCGCCGATGAAGGCCACGATGTTTTCCCTGTTCAAAGTTGAGAAATCGGGTTTCATTCCGCTGCCTCCGGTTGGGCCATCTGCATCGCAGCCAGTGTCGACAGCAGACCATCCTTGTCGGCGTAACACCCCTGCAACCAACGCGAACCCGCACCGGAATAGCCCAGCCGTGCGTGCAGAACGCGGGTGTTGTCGACGATAAAGCTTTCACCCGGTTCCAGTTTGAACGACACGCCCATGGCCGGGTCGTCGATGATCTCGCCTAGCTGACGATAGGCGGCGTAATAAGCTTCCATCTTGTCGAATGGTACGTCCACGAAAGGCGCGGACGAACGGTTGTTGAAGCGGATGCCGATCAATTCTCCATCCGGAGACAGCTCGATCATCGGACGGCGCGACCGCAGCCAGACCCCGTCTGAACCTTTGTATTCAAACCGTGCTGGGTGGCCTGCCAGTAGGGCAAAACCCTCGGGGTTCTGTGCGCGCAGTTTTTCGGCAGCGCGAAAACCATCGACCACGATCGAGTCGCCACCTTCTGCTGAGTTCTCAAGACAATAGAGGATTTGTAGCGTAGGTACCGGGTCGCGATAGGGATTATCGGTATGGGCCTGCAAACCCAGTCCGGTATAAGCGAGGTTGGTCGGGTTCACCTCGGTCCGCACTTCGAAATAGGGGCCATAGTTAGTTTCACGCACATAGCCGAACAGACCCGCAACTTTCAGCAACGATTCCGGCTCGGTTGGCCCGCCCGTCAACTTGGCGAAGCCGAATTCTGCCACAGAAGCCAGCCAATTGCGCTTGGCTGCAGGGCTGGCATGGACCTCGTTCCAATCGCCGCTGGGTGCTTCGATGCCGCGTTCCCATGTCGTTATACCCGGTGCGATACGACCTAGTGCAACATCTTGATCGCGGTCGTAACTGTGTTCGGCCAGCCAGTCGGCCGGGAAGGTAACAGTCTTGCCTTCAGGCTGGAACGTGACCTGCAAACCGCCCGAAACAACCTCGGCTGCACTGACCGAGATGTTTGCAGGGATATCGCCGATGGTGATCAGACGCTGGCCGTTTCCGGGCGCGCGGGTTTCGGAGTCCAGCGCGTTGTCGCGCAGCCAGATGGCGTGAAAGCGGGCTTGGGTTCCGGTGTCAAACGCGACGGTGACGACCGAGGTGTCGTGGGTGGCAGAGCGCAGCATGGGGGTCTCCTGTTCAGCGCGGGCTTTGGTTGAGCAGATAGGCTGTTCGTGGCATTACGACAATTAATCCTTATTTCGGCTGAGGCTTGGAAAATCTTATGGCTAAAAAGAAGATCGGACTGCCACCTCTGGACTGGTTGCGCGTGTTCGAGGCAGCGGGGCGTTTGGGTGGGTTCTCGGCCGCAGCCAAAGAGTTTGGTTTGACACAGGCCGCTGTCAGCCAACGGATCGGCAATCTTGAAGCCTGGCTGGGCCGATCCTTGTTCGTGCGCGAGGCACGGGGTGTTTCGCTTACTGTGGAAGGCGAGAGCTATTTGCCGCTAGTGCAAGACAGCCTGCAAGCGTTGGAGCGCAACACAGAGGATTTGTTCGGGAAGTCCCCGCGTGAGTTGCGGGTGGCCGGATTGTCTTCGAACATTCATGCGCTGGTCCTGCCTGCTCTACCTGCCTTCCACCAGTTGCGGCCCAAGGTGCGGGTGATGACGGACTCGGTTGCACGGCGGTCTTCGCTGGATGAAGAACGCACGTGGCTGCAAATCCGATATGGCCGAGGCATGTGGGTAGGGCGCGATGCGGCCTTGATTGCGCGCGAGGTACTGGTGCCCATGGCAGCCCCGGGTGTCGATTGGGGCGCACCTTTGATCGATTTGCGTGGTGAACGCCCCGGTTGGCGAGAATGGGCTCAGAAATGCGATCAACAGGATGTACCGCCGTCCCAAATTAGTTTTGATTCGATGGAGCATTCGATCTCGGCGGCGCGGCGCGGGCTTGGTGTGGTGCTGGGGTCGGTTCCTCTGGCCTCGGCCGATCTTCAAGAGGGGCGATTGCGCAGGTTGGACCAGCCTGAACTTCAAACCAAAGACGGGTATTGGCTGACATGGCCCGAAGACCGGGCAAAGTCCAAGAAACAGCGCGCCTTGATCGAGGATTTCTTGCAGGCGCTGCGCGGCTGATCGCTCAGAAATCGATGGCGATCCCCTTCTTTTCCCAATCACCATAACGGGCGGGGTCCGGCCCATCGCGTCCGCCCAGTTCCTTGGGCAGTTCCTTGGCCTCGGCTTCGGCTTTGCGTCGGCGCTCTTCCGCTTCGGCCAGTGCGCGCTGGGCGGCGGGGGGCAGATCTTTGCGGTCGTCAGTCATGACATCGGCTTCCTTTCCGTGCTGCGTCTTGATATACGCCCGCGTCCGCCAATGGCAATGCGGGCGCAGGTCACATGAAGGCGGTACAATGGAAAACAGCGCAACTGCAGCACGGCGCAGCGCAATCTATCTTCTCGATCAGGTCCTTGGGGAAGGCCGCCTGTTGCCCGAATGTCTCGCAGCGGGCGCATTGGACCGGCTGGGGCCTGAAGATCGCGCGCGTGCTCAGCGGTTGGCGTTGGAGACCTTGCGCGGACTGGAACGCGCCGACAGGTTGCTGGACAACCATCTGAACCGCACACCCGCCCTAACGGTTCATAACGCGCTGAGATTGGGCGCGGTTGAGCTGTGCAACGGTGAAGCCGCGCATGGCGTGGTGAATTCGATGGTCGAGATCATCAGCCGTTCGCGCAAGCATGGGCGTCTCAAGGGCCTTGTGAATGCAGTTCTGCGCAAAGTGGCAGCCGAAGGGCCGGAAGCCTGGCCCAAGATGCGTGTCCCACGTTTGCCAAAATGGCTTCGCGATCCCCTGATCATGGCGTGGGGCGCGGATGCCGTGGCCGGGATGGAGCAGGCGCATTTCGCCGGTGCATCGCTTGATCTGACCGTGAAACCGGGAGCGGCAGGCCCTTCGGGCAATGTGTTGCCGACAGGCTCAATTCGCTTGCAGGATGCCGGTCAGGTTTCGACCCTGCCGGGGTACAAAGCCGGGGATTGGTGGGTGCAGGATGCGGCGGCTGCTTTGCCGGTTCGCGTTCTGGCGCCCAAGGCGGGCGAGAAGGTACAGGACCTTTGTGCAGCGCCCGGAGGTAAAACGATGCAAATGGCCGCCGCCGGGGCGGATGTTACGGCGCTGGATGTGTCGGGCTCTCGGATGGACCGGGTGCGTGAAAACCTTGCACGGACCGGATTGAAGGCGGAGGTTGTTGTTGGGGATGCGCTGGAGCATCAAGGCCAGTACGACGCGATCCTGCTGGATGCGCCGTGTTCGGCCACGGGTACGATCCGACGGCACCCAGATTTGCCGTTTGCCAAGGATGGGTCTGAATTCGGTGGATTGATTGAACTTCAGTCCCAGATGCTCGCCCATGCCTGGGGCTTGCTGAAACCCGGTGGACGCCTGGTCTATTGCACCTGTTCCTTGTTGCCGGATGAAGGTGAGGTGCAGGTCGAAGAGGCGCTGGAGATGTATCCCGATATGAGCGTGGATCGCGACGCACTGAACATACCGGGTGTCGAAGCTGGCTGGATGACCGACGAGGGCGGCCTGCGTCTGCGACCTGACTACTGGCCGGATAATGGTGGCATGGATGGGTTCTATATTGCCTGTCTGACCAAATCCGCCTGAGTGTACGCTTTTCGATGACTTGACGATCGGCGCGGTCTATCGTTGGGTCTCAAGCGCCAGCAGAGCGCAAGGGGCAGAGTAACGCGAGACATGTCGAACTCGGACACCATGACCAGTCGGTGGATGCGGTTTCAAAACCGTTTCTACGCGCGTCTGAGCCAACGGCAAAAGGCGGTCACGGGATTTGTAGCGCAACCTGATCCGCGCACTGTGGGCTCGTTTGCCCGCGGACGACAGCTGGTCGCCGGAAACCTTTTGTTCGCCGGGTATCTGGTCGAGGCGGAAGATACCGGCCTGTGGGATGTCACGGCCCCAAGCGCTGGCTTTGATGATGAACGCCATGGTTTCGCGTGGCTGGACGATCTGGCCGCAGTCGGAGACATGCGCGCGCGCGAAAAGGCGCAACGTTGGGTCTGGGGCTGGATTGAAGCGCATGGTCGCGGGCAAGGCCCCGGTTGGGTGCCTGACCTGACCGGTCGGCGGGTCATGCGCTGGATCAACCACGCGATCTTTCTCCTGCGAGGTGCAGATGAAAAGCAAAGCAAGCTGTTCTTTCGCTCGCTTGCCCAACAGACATGGTTCCTGTCCAAACGCTGGCAGGCTGCGACCCCGGGCCTGCCCCGATTCGAAGCTTTGGCCGGGCTGGTGCAGGCCGGTTTGGCGTTGGAAGGGTTGGAGCATATGGCTGATCCAGCCTTGCGCGCCCTGGCCGGCGAATGCGACAGGCAGGTGGACGCGCAGGGCGGTATTCCCACCCGAAACCCAGAGGAATTGCTGGAAGTGTTCACACTGCTCAGCTGGACCACGGCGGCACTGAATAATCTGGGGCGCGGTGCGCCTGTCGCGCAGGTCAATGCGATCAAGCGGATTGCGCCGACCCTGCGCAGCCTGCGCCATGCAGATGGTGCGCTGGCGCGGTTCCATGGTGGCGGACGCGGTGTCGAGGGACGTCTGGAACAAGCCCTTGCACAAAGTGGCGTCAAACATAAGGCGGCGACGGAATTACCGATGGGCTACGCCCGCCTGTCCGCTGCACGCACCACCGTAATCGTGGATGCCAGTGCGCCGCCTACCGGTGCCGCGTCGTTCAATGCCCACGCCTCTACTCTGGCGTTCGAGCTGACTTCGGGGCGGCGTCCGTTGATTGTGAATTGCGGGTCTGGGGCCAGTTTCGGGTTGGAATGGCGCCGCGCCGGGCGGGCAACGCCGTCGCATTCGACACTGTGCCTGGATGGATTCTCCAGCGCCCGGTTGGCCAATCCCATGCCCGGCCGCGAAAGTCAGGCGTTAGTGGATGCGCCGCAGGACGTGCCTGTTGATTTCGAAGATGCATTTGAAGGTGTCCGCTTCATGGCCGGGCATGACGGGTATGGCAAAGTGTTCGGCCTGACCCATGCGCGGACCTTTGAATTGCGGTTCGATGGTCGTGAGCTGATGGTCGAGGATATTCTGCTGACTGCGACCGACAAGGCAAAGCGCCAATTTGACAAGGCGTTGGACGCCTCGGGGCTCAAGGGGATCGGGTTTGATATCCGCTTTCATCTACATCCGGACGTGGATGCAGCGTTAGATCTGGGCGGGGCGGCGGTGTCCATGGCGCTCAAAAGCGGTGAGATCTGGGTTTTCCGCCATGATGGCGTTGGAAAATTGTTCGTAGAGCCAAGCGTTTACCTTGAAAAAGGGCGTTTAAAGCCACGCGCGACAAAACAGATCGTTCTATCTGGCCGCGCAATGGAGTATGCGACGCGCATCCGGTGGACTCTGAGCAAGGCACAGGACACAGCCTATGCCGTGCGCGATACGCACCGGGACGAGCCAGAATTCGACTGACGCCAAAAGGACCTTTGGACCCATGACCGATCTTCACCCCGTGCGCCGCGCGTTGCTTTCCGTATCCGACAAAACCGGGCTGATCGAGCTGGGCAAGGCGCTGGCCGAGCGCGGGGTCGAGCTGCTGTCGACTGGCGGCACGGCCAAGGCGCTGCGCGATGCGGGGCTTGCGGTCAAGGATGTCAGCGAGGTCACCGGCTTCCCCGAGATGATGGATGGCCGCGTCAAAACCCTGCACCCAATGGTGCATGGTGGTCTGCTGGCGTTGCGCGACAATGACACCCATGTTGCGGCCATGAACGAACACGGCATCCGTGCAATTGATCTGCTGGTGGTGAACCTCTACCCGTTCGAGGCCACCGTTGCCAAAGGCGCAGGTTACGATGAATGCGTCGAGAATATCGACATTGGCGGTCCGGCGATGATCCGGGCGGCGGCCAAGAACCATGCGTTTGTAAACGTGGTCGTGGACGTTGAGGATTACGACAAACTGCTGGGCGATATGGATCAGCACAACGGTGCGACCTGTCCGAAATTCCGCCGGAAGCTGGCGCAAAAGGCCTATGCCCGCACCGCGGCCTATGACACCGCCGTATCCAACTGGCTGGCCGATGCGCTGGAGCTTGAGGCCCCTAAGCGCCGCGCCTTTGCCGGTGAGTTGAAACAGACCCTGCGCTATGGCGAGAACAGCCATCAGCAGGCTGCCTTCTATACGGACGGCACGAATCGTCCGGGTGTGGCCACCGCCGTGCAGCATCAGGGCAAAGAGCTGAGCTACAATAACATCAACGACACGGACGCTGCGTTTGAGCTGGTTGCTGAATTCGACCCCGCTCGGGGCGCGGCTTGTGCCATTATCAAACACGCCAACCCTTGCGGCGTGGCCACAGGTGCAAACCTGCTTGAGGCCTACAAGGCCGCGTTTGACTGCGACCGAACCTCGGCCTTCGGCGGGATCGTGGCGCTTAACCAGCCGCTGGATGCAGAAACCGCGCAAGAGATTACCGGCATCTTCACCGAAGTCGTGATTGCTCCGGATGCTACTGACGAAGCCAAGGCGATTTTTGCGGCCAAAAAGAACCTTCGCCTGCTGACGACCGACGGCCTGCCTGATGTGACAGCAGGTGGTAAAACCGTCCGTCAGGTGGCCGGAGGCCTGCTGGTACAGGACAAGGATAACGGATTTGTCGGCATGGATGACTTGAAGGTCGTCACCAAAAAAGCCCCGACTGACGTACAGATGCGTGACCTGCTGTTTGCGTGGAAAGTGGCGAAACATGTCAAATCCAACGCCATCGTCTACGTCAAGGATGGCGCGACTGTGGGTGTGGGCGCGGGCCAGATGAGCCGCGTGGATTCGGCCATGATCGCGGCCAAGAAAGCCGAGCGGATGGCGGATGTGCTGGGCCTGCCCCAACCGCTGACCATCGGATCTGCTGTCGCATCGGATGCCTTTTTCCCTTTCCCAGACGGTCTGATGGAAGCCGCCGAGGCCGGTGCAACCTGCGTCATCCAACCCGGTGGGTCCATGCGCGATGACGAAGTGATTGCAGCCGCAGATGAGGCCGGGCTGGCCATGGTCTTCACCGGTATGCGGCATTTCCGTCACTGATGCGGTCTCGCCTGCTTCTCTGGGCGGCTTTGGCTGCCTTTGCGATCGACCAGATCAGCAAGTATCTGGTCGTTCATGTTATGCGCGTGGCTGAGCAGCCAAGTGGCATCGACGTTCTGCCGCCGTTTCTTGTCTTCAAATACGGCGAGAATCGCGGCATCAACTTTGGCCTGTTTCAGGGCGACTCCGACACTGCGCGCTGGGTGCTGATCGGCATCTCGGTTGCAATCTGTGTCGGAGTTCTTGTCTGGCTCAGCCGCACGGCCACATCGAATCTCATGCTCTTGTGCGCTGGTCTTTTGATCGGCGGAGCGCTTGGGAATGTGGTGGACCGGGTTCTTTACGGGTTCGTTCTGGATTTCCTGAACATGTCCTGTTGCGGCATCAACAACCCGTTTGTGTTCAACCTGGCAGATGTGTTTATTTTTGCAGGGGCCATTGGGCTGGTCCTGTCTGATGGCAAAAAGCCCTCGTGACGCGCCGAATGAAATGCGATAAAAGCGCCTTAAACAGGCTGGAGACACCAATGCGGATGCCGCGCGCCATTATTGTTCTGACTGTTGCCGCTGCGGTTGCGGCATGTTCGAATCCTGGTCTGCGGGATCTGGCGCCTCCGGGACCCGGTCCGGACGAGTTTTCGGTTTTGCCGGTCAAACCGCTGACGCAGCCTCAGGATTATGCATTTCTGCCCGCGCCTACGCCCGGCGGTGGAAACCTGACGGATCCGAATCCGAACGCTGACGCCGTGGCTGCGCTGGGTGGCAATGCGTCGGCTTTGAACCCAAATACAGCTGTGCCATCTTCAGACGCGGCATTGGTCACGGCCTCCAGCCGGTATGGTGTGTCACCCGATGCGCGCCAGGTTGTCGAGGCCGAAGATGCCGCGTTCCGAAAACGCCGTGGCCGCTGGACCGGTTTGCGCCTGTTCCCTGTTGACCGCTATGGGCAGGTCTACGAGCGGCAATCCATAAATCCCTATGCGGAAACCAACGCCGCGCGTAATGCCGGGATTGAAACCCCGTCATCGCCGCCGGGTGAATAATTCTTAACTTTCCGTCATCGGGCTTGAACCCGGGCCGCACCACCGTAGTTTGAATACCAGAAACGAAACGGAGGATGCCCCATGGTTCGGGCCCTGGCCTTATCGGCTGCCCTGATCGCCGCCACCCCGGTTTTTGCCGAGGACGGAAAAGAAGCGGTCACCACATTCACTCTGGACAACGGCATGGATGTCGTCGTGGTCGAAGACCACCGCGCCCCTGTCGTGCAACACATGGTCTGGTACCGCGCCGGATCCGCGGATGAGCCGATCGGGTCGTCCGGTGTGGCGCATTTCCTGGAACACCTGTTGTTCAAAGGCACCGATACGCTGGCCCCGGGCGAGTTTTCGGCCACCGTCGCGGCCAATGGCGGCAATGACAACGCGTTCACCTCATATGACTACACGGCGTATTTCCAGCGCGTTGCTGCCGACCGTCTGGAACTGATGATGCAGATGGAATCCGACCGGATGCGGAACCTGCGCCTGAGTGAAGGGGATATTCTGACCGAACGTGACGTGATCCTTGAAGAACGCAACCAGCGCACCGAGAACAACCCACGTGCATTGTTCGGCGAACAGATGAATGCCGCGCAATATCTCAACCATCGCTACGGCGTGCCGATCATCGGCTGGATGCACGAGATGGAAGAACTGGACATGGAAGATGCGCTGTCGTTTTACCAGACCCATTATGCGCCCAATAACGCCATTCTGGTGGTCACAGGTGATGTTGAGCCTGTTGAGGTCCGCGCCCTTGCCGAGCAGTATTACGGTGTGATCCCGGCCAACGCGGACTTGCCCGAGCGGGTGCGGTCGCAAGAACCGCCACACACGGCCGAACGACGCCTGACCTACAAGGACCCGCGCGTCGCGCAGCCCTATGTGCAACGCAGCTATCTGGCCCCGGAACGCGATCCGGGTGACCAGGAAAAGGCCGCAGCCCTGTTTTTGCTGGCCGAGTTGATGGGCGGCAGCACCACGTCGTATCTGAACGAAAAGCTTCAGTTTGATGAGCAAAAAGCTGTCTATGCAGGGGCGTTCTATCGCGGCGTCTCGCTGGATGACACGACCTTCGATCTGTTGGTTGTTCCGGCCGAAGGTGTTTCCCTGCAAGAGGCAGAAGATGCCATGGATCAGGCCGTGGTCGACTTTATTGCCGAAGGTGTGAACGAAGACGATCTGAACCGTATCAAGATGCAGCTGCGCGCGTCACAAACCTATGCCCGCGACAATGTGGATGGGATCGGCAACCGGTATGGTCGTGCCCTGACCAGCGGCCTGACGGTAGAGGATGTGCAGGCTTGGCCCGACATTCTTCAGGCGGTGACCGGTGATGAAATCATCGCCACCGCCCGCGAAGTTCTGCAACCCGAGACATCGGTCACAGGCTGGCTGATGCGCGATGATGAGGTGACGCAATGAAACGGTTTCTTGCAACTCTGATTGCCTGTCTGGTTGCTCTGCCGGCCCTGGCTGAGATCGAGATCGAAGAAGTGACCTCGCCCGGCGGTATCAAAGCCTGGCTGGTCGAAGATCACTCGATTCCCTTCACGGCGCTGGAACTGCGGTTTCGGGGTGGCACCTCTCTGGATGATCCGAATAAGCGCGGTGCCGTTTATTTGATGAGCGGCCTGATCGAAGAAGGCGCAGGCGATATGGACGCCCAAACCTATGCCCGTGAACTTGAAGCGCTGGCCGCGTCCTTCAAATATAACGCAGGCGACGATACCGTTTCGATCTCGGCGCGTTTTCTGACCGAGAACCGGGATGAGGTGGTCGACCTTTTGCGAACCACGCTGCACGAGCCGCGATTCGATCAGGATGCCATTGACCGCGTGCGCGCACAGATTCTGTCGGGATTGCGCTCGGATCAGACCGACCCGAATGAGATCGCGGGCCTAAACTTTGCAAAGATGGCCTATGGCGACCATCCGTACGGGTCCGAAGGGAAGGGCTCGATCGAAAGCGTTTCGACCCTGACTCGGGATGACGTGGTGGCCGCGTATGACAGCGTGTTTGCCAAAGACCGCCTGTATGTCGGAGCCGTGGGCGACATCACCGCGGAAGAACTGGGTGTGTTGCTTGATACCTTGCTTGCCGATTTGCCCGAGACCGGTAAACCCATACCGGACAAAGCAGATGTGACTATTCCCGGTGGTGTCAGCGTCGTCGAGTTTGACACACCTCAATCGGTGGCCCTGTTCGGTCAGGCTGGCATTGATCGGGACGACCCGGATTTCTTTGCGGCGTTTGTCCTGAACCACATCCTCGGCGGTGGCGGGTTCGAAAGCCGCCTGATGCAGGAAGTGCGAGAAAAGCGCGGCCTGACCTATGGCGTCGGAACCTATCTGGTACCCAAGGATCTGGCCTCGGTCTATCTGGGGTCTGTGTCCTCTGCGAACGATCGTATTGCCGAAGCGGTTGAGGTGATCCGGGATGAATGGGCTCGTGCGGCCACTGAAGGCGTGACGCAGATGGAACTGGACGACGCCAAGACCTATCTGACCGGCGCCTATCCGTTGCGCTTTGATGGCAACGGACAGATTGCCGGGATCATGGTTGGTATGCAGATGGAAGGTCTGCCAATCGACTATATTGCCACCCGGAATGACAAGGTGAACGCGGTGACTTTGGAAGACGTGAACCGTGTCGCTGCCGAACTGCTCGACCCGGATGGCTTGCACTTTACTGTCGTTGGCAAACCGGTTGGTCTGGACACAACGAACTGAACTGGAAGGGGTGAGCGTGGCTCACCCTTTTTTCATACTGCGCAGCATGTCCCCCATCATCTGGCCGAATTTGCCTGAGCCGCGCTGATACAGCGCGCCATCCACGGCCAGAACCGTGCCGCTGATATAGCTGGCCAAATTCGAGCTAAGAAACAGGCAGGCATTGGCCACGTCCTGCGGCTGACCCCAGCGGCCCAAAGGCACGTCGCGGCGCAACGCTTCTCCGGCATCTGGGGTGGGGGCCAGACGTTTCGCACCCTCGGTGCCTTCGATGAACCCCGGCACGACAGAGTTCACTCGGATGCCCTCGACCCCCCATTCCATCGACAGCGTGCGGGTGATCTGATCGACGCCTGCCTTGGCGGCGCAGACATGGGCTTGGCCCTCATAGGGCAGATAAGATTGCGGGGCGGAGATGTTGATGATGCTGGCACCGGGACGTTTCAGGTAGGGGTAGGCCCCTTTCATCACGTGGATGGTGCCCATCAGGTCGATATCGATTACTGTCTTGAACGCATTCACCGACATCTCAGCTGCCAGTGCCGGGAAGTTGCCTGCAGCGCCTGAGATCAGCACGTCGAAATCACCGAAGGCGTCGTGAAACTGCTTCAATCCATCGGTTACAGCATCCGGGTCACGCACATCAAACGCCGCGCCGATCGCGTCTTGTGCGCCCGCTTGTTTCAGTGCGGTGACGGTATCATCGACCTTTTCCTGCGACCGGCTTGCGACCGCCAGTTTAGCGCCCGAGGCCGCAAAGGCCTCGGCAATGCCGCGATTGATACCGCTGGTTCCGCCAATGACAATGACGGTTTTTCCTGAAAAATCCATGTAGGCCTCCCGTGGCGGGAGCCCTACTCGCCGTAGGGCACCCAGATGTTCTTCACTTCGGTCGCAGCCTGCAGGAAGCGGCGCGATTGGTCCATGCTCCAGTCAAATGTCGTCGCGTTATTGACCCAGGTCCGTTTCAAGTTCCCGGCCGAGACCGCTTCGATCTCTTTCGACAGGTCAGTGGACGAAAATGACCAGACCGCATCCACGTTCAGGTGCGAGGCCAGCGGTTTCGCCAGTTCCGCATGACTGCCGGTCAGGATGTTGACCACGCCTGCGGGGACGTCAGAGGTCTCAAGGATCTGGTAGAAGTCCGTCGCTGCCAGCGGATAGGGTTCCGAGGAAACCAAAACCGTCCGGTTGCCCATCGCAATCGCAGGCGCCATGGCTGAAACCAGTCCCAACAGGGGCGCTTCATCGGCACAGAGGGCACCGATCACGCCAACCGGTTCTTTCATCGCAATCGCGACACCCCGGATCGGAACGCCATGGACCTGACCGTCATATTTGTCGGCCCAGGCGGCGGCGGTGAACAGGCGCTGGATCGAGGCTTCGACCTCTTTCACGCCGTCCTTCTTGCCAGTCATCGCGTCGATCCGAGCCGCGAATTCATCAGCACGCGCCGAGAGGTTTTCGCCGATGTAATACAGGATCTGGGCCCGCAGGTGGCCGGTGGTCCTGGACCAGCCTTTGGCACCTGCAGCAGCCTCAACAGCGTTGCGTACGTCTTTCCGGTTAGCCAGCCCAACGTGACCCAGCAGGCCGGATTTGCCCCAGACAGGCTTCGAATATCCACCATCAGGCCGCGCCTGTTTGCCACCGACATACATCTTGGCGGTGCGGTCAATCGGGTCGACCGGAGCACCTTCGCCCATGCTTGCATCGACCTTCGACAGCGGTTTTGCCTTGCCTTTGGGCTTGGTATAGGCGGCCAGACCTTCCCAACCGCCTTCTCTGCCAAAGCCACTCTCGCGTACACCGCCGAAACCGGCGGCGGCGTCGAACAGGTTGGTCGCATTGACCCAGACCACGCCCGCAACCAGTTTGGGCGCGATATCCAGCGCGAGGTTCACATTCTCGGTCCAGACGGTCGCGGCCAACCCGTAACGGGTGTTGTTGGCCAGTTCGACCGCTTCAGCAGGCGTACGGAATGTCGAGGACACCAGAACCGGGCCAAAGATCTCCTCCTGCATCAGCGGGTCAGAGGTTTCGAGGCCAGAGATAAGCGTCGGCGGATAGTAGCAGCCATTTTCGGGTAGCTGGCAGGCCGCCTGATGCACGTGGCCAGCCGTGTTGCTTTCGACCATGCCCTTGATGGTCTGCAACTGGACCGGGTCAACGACCGCGCCCACGTCGATACATTTGTCCAGCGGATCACCGATGCGCAAGCCGTCCATCCGGGCGCGCAGTTTCTCGTGGAAGCGATCAGC
Organism: Ruegeria sp. 6PALISEP08; assembly: GCF_001238295.1. GTDB lineage: Bacteria > Pseudomonadota > Alphaproteobacteria > Rhodobacterales > Rhodobacteraceae > Ruegeria. The sequence goes on along the minus strand of NZ_LGXZ01000011.1, from coordinate 18,446 downwards.
GATACCTTCCTGAACCAACAGACGGGAACCAGCACAGCAGACCTGACCCTGATTGAACCAGATCGCGTCCACCAGTCCTTCGATGGCACTGTCAATATCGGCGTCGTCGAACACGATGTAGGCGGATTTACCACCCAGCTCCAAGGTCAGTGCTTTGCCGGAACCGGCGGTTGCCTCGCGGATACGGCGGCCCACAACGGTCGAGCCGGTGAAGGCGATCTTGTCCACGTCCGCGTTCACGATCATCTCACCCACCGCACCGTCCCCGGTGACGATGTTGACCACGCCCTTCGGCAGACCGGCCTGCGAACAGATATCGGCAAACAGCAGTGCGGTCAGCGATGTATACTCGGCTGGTTTCAGTACCACCGTGTTACCCATCGCCAGAGCAGGCGCGATCTTCCAAGCCAACATCAGCAGCGGGAAGTTCCATGGGATGATCTGGCCGCATACGCCCAAGGCCTGCGTGTCCGGCAGTTCGCTTTCCATCAACTGCGCCATACCTGCGTGATAGTAGAAGTGGCGCTGTGCCAGCGGAATGTCGATATCGCGCGACTCGCGGATCGGTTTCCCGTTGTCCATGCTCTCCAACACCGCGAACAGACGCGAATGCTTCTGCAGCAGGCGCGCAATGGCATAGAGATACCGTGCGCGGCCTGCGCCGCCCAGCTTCTCCCATTTTGGCTGTGCTTGTCGCGCAGCGCCAACGGCAGCGTCTACGTCGGCCTGTTTCGCCTGTGTCAGCTTGGCAAGCACTTCGCCATTAGCTGGGTTGCGGCTGTCGAAGCCTTTACCGGGCTTGGTGAAGGCGCCATCGATATAGTGACCGAACTTGTCACCCTGATCGACCAGCCAGGCCAGCGCCTCGGCAACGCTTTCGGGGGCGGGGCCGTAATCCATGGTCTCGAAAATCTCTTTGACTGTCATTGTTCTTGTCCTCAGCCCATGGAGTGACGGTAGCCAGCCGAGTAGGTCCCGGTGACATAGTGTTCCAACTGCCGCTCGATGTCGCCCAGCAGCGATGACGCACCAAAGCGGAACAGGTCCGGCTCCAGCCAACGGTCGCCCAGCTCGTCCTTGATCAGCGACAGATAGACCAGCGCATCCTTGGCTTTCGAAATGCCACCCGCAGGCTTGTACCCTACGCGATATCCGGTGCGATCATAGTAGTCGCGGATGGCGCGGATCATGACCAGTGAGACAGGCAGGGTGGCGTTGACGTTTTCCTTGCCGGTCGAGGTTTTTATGAAATCCGCCCCCGCCATCATGCAGACCAGCGAGGCGCGCGCGACGTTGCGCAGGCTGCCCAGTTCACCGGTCGCAAGGATGGCTTTGACATGGGCATCGCCGCAGGCCACGCGGAAAGCCTTCATCTCTTCATACAGCGCCTGCCAATCGCCCGACAGCACATGACGGCGCGAGATCACGATGTCGATCTCTTCTGCACCGGCTTTCACGCTTTCTTCGATCTCTGCCACGCGCAGGTGGAAAGGGGACAGGCCCGCCGGGAAACCTGTCGAGACAGCAGCAACCGGAATGCCGGTGCCTTTCAGCGCGTTCACGGCGGTTTCGATCATGTCGTGATAGACACAGACGGCGCCCGTGGTGATCGGCGGCATTTCCAGCGTTTGGAGGACTGAAGGCGCAACGGGCTGGCGCGCCTTGGCGCACAGACGGCGCACGCGACCCACGGTGTCATCGCCGGACAAGGTGGTCAGGTCAATCATCGTGATCGCCTTCAGCAGCCACGCAGCCTGATACTCTTTTTTCACTGACCGACGCCCGGGCAGGGTGGCTGCCCGACGTTCAATCGCGGAAGTGTTGGCCTGAACAGCGCGGACCCAATCCAGATCCAGTTCCATGCCGGGATTCCGGGGTTCAGTCACTTGCGGCAGATGCGCGGTGCGCACGGGGCTTTCTGAGCTCTGCGTATCCATAGTCACGTCCTTTGGGAGGTTTGCGACAAAATCGCATGGTAGGCCGTGGAATGGAAGGTGTTGAGAGGGTTTGATTGGGAAATTTTTGACCAAATGGACAAATAAGCATGACTTTCTTGCGAATAATTCGCATTAGCGTTGACTTGGTTGCGAGTGGTTCTCATATTTATCCTAATCAGGACGCGAAATTGAGGTCTAAGATGATTCGTCGGAGTTTTCTTTGCACATTGGTGCTGGCGGTTTCACTGCCACTGGCAGCTTGGGCCGAGGCACCGCTCAAAGTGGTTGCCACGACGGGCATGATCGCGGATGCGGCGCGTCAGGTCGGTGGCGATCAGGTTGAGGTCAAAGGGCTGATGGGCCCCGGCGTGGACCCGCATGCCTATCGCCAGACCCGCAGTGACATCGCGGCCATGACCCGCGCGGATCTGATCCTGTGGCACGGTCTGTATCTGGAAGCGCAGATGGAACATTTCTTCCATGATCTGGGGCGCAAACGGACCGTGGTCGCAGTTGCTGAAGGGGTCGATAAATCCAAACTGCGTGCGCATGATGATTACGCCGACAAGTTTGATCCACATGTCTGGATGACACCCAAGTTGTGGCGTGATGTTGTACTGGAAATCCAGACTGCATTGACTGAAGCACGCCCCGAAGCGGCCGAGGTTTTTGCAGCAAATGCAAAGGCCCATCTGGCTGATATCGATCGTCTGGCAACGTATGCCAACAACGCGTTGTCTTCCGTTCCGGAAAGCAGCAAGGTTCTGATCACCGCCCACGACGCCTTTGGTTATTTTGGCGAAAGCTTCGGGTTCGAGGTTCTGGGCATTCAGGGAATCTCGACCCAGTCCGAGGCTGGTCTGAACCGGATCGGTGAACTGGTAGATTTGCTGGTTGACCGTCAGGTCACGGCTGTCTTCGTTGAAAGCTCGGTCTCGGATCGTTCGATCCGCGCGCTGATCGAAGGTGCGGCTGCCAAGGGGCATGACGTGAAAGTCGGGGGCGAGCTGTTCTCGGATGCCATGGGTGAAGAGGGTACTTATGAAGGTACCTATGTCGGAATGCTGGACCATAACATCACTGTCATTGCTGGTGCTTTGGGTGGCGATGTGCCGGGTCGTGGCATGGACGGAAAACTGTCGGCGGGATTTTGATTGATGTTGGACCTGATCAGCAATGAAGGCGTGACAGTTGAGGCGCAAAGGTTGGAAGACAGCCCCCTTGCTGTGCGCGGACTGACAGTATCATACGGGCAAAAGCCTGCGGTCTTTTCGGTTGATATGACCGTCCAGCCCGGTGCGATGACTGCGATCATCGGACCGAACGGGGCTGGGAAGTCCACTTTGCTCAAGGCGGCGCTTGGTATCGTTTCGCCTCTGTCAGGTCAGGTAATCGTTTTTGGTCAGCCATTGGACAAGCAGCGTGCGCGCATTGCCTATGTCCCGCAGCGGGCCAGCGTAGATTGGGATTTCCCAACGCGTGTGATTGACGTGATCCTGATGGGCCTGTCGCGTGAGCTTGGGCTTCTGGGGCGCGTCCGCGCCCGTCACAAGGCGTGCGCGATGGACTGTCTGAACCGTGTCGGAATGCGGGACTTCGCGGATCGTCAGATCGGGCAATTGTCCGGTGGCCAGCAGCAGAGGGTATTTCTGGCCCGCGCTTTGGCGCAAGGGGCGGATCTGTACCTTCTGGATGAACCTTTCGCCGGGGTGGACGCCGCCACCGAGAAGGCCATTATTGCGGTGCTGAAATCCCTGAAAGACGCGGGCAAAACAGTTGTGGTGGTGCATCACGATCTGGCGACCGTGACCGATTACTTCGACCACGTTTTCCTGATCAATACCCGCAAAGTGGCCGAAGGGCCGGTGTCCGAGGCTTTCACTGCGGAAACGTTGCAATCCGCTTATGGAGGGCGGCTGGCAACCGCGCAGATTGATCAGATTTCGCGCGCACTGGGATAACACATGATTTGGGACGCTCTGACCCTGCAGCTTGGCTATAACGCCACGCTGGTCGCCATTGGTGCGACTTTGCTGGGTGTATCGGCGGGTGTGACGGGGACGTTCCTGTTCCTGCGCAAGCGCGCTTTGGTCAGCGATGCAATCAGCCACGCAACCCTGCCGGGCGTCTGTCTGGCTTTCATGGTTTTGGTCGCGCTGGGTGGGGATGGGCGCAACCTGTTGGGCTTGCTGGCAGGGTCAGCGATTTCGGCCTGGGTTGGGCTTCTTTGCATGAATTGGCTGACGCGCCGCACCCGACTGGCCGAAGACGCAGCGATCGGCGCGATCCTATCCGTCTTCTTCGGTTTTGGTATCGTGCTTTTGACAATCATCCAGACCATGGGTGTAGGGCGTCAGGCGGGGTTGGAGGGCTTCTTGTTGGGCTCGACCGCCGGAATGCTGTGGGCGGATGCGATGATCATTGCCATCGGTGGCGCGGCGACGCTGCTGCTGGTTCTGATCCTGCGCCGTCCCATGACTCTTGTTGCCTTTGACCCGGAATATGCTGCGGCCCGTGGCTTGCCAATCCATCGCATCGACCTTGCGATGATGGGGTTGGTCATGGCTGTCACTGTGGTCGGCCTGAAAATCGTAGGCTTGATTCTGATTGTGGCTCTGCTGATCATCCCGGCGGTCACGGCGCGGTTCTGGTCGGAGCGTTCGGAGCACGTTGTCCTGCTTGCCGGTCTTGCCGGAGGTCTGGCCGGATACATCGGCGCTGCTATTTCCGCTTCTGCCCCCAACTTGCCGACAGGCCCGATCATCGTTCTGGTCAGCTTTGCGTTTTTTGTCCTGTCCCTGTTCTGCGCCCCAAAGCGGGGGGTGCTGGCGGCGGTCTTGCGGCATTTACGCTTTCAACGCCGGGTGCACATCCGTCAGGGTCTGTTGGCACTGGCGCAGGGGCAGAAGATCTACGAACCGCTCACGCTGCGCTTGCTGCGCCGTGCGGGTCTGGTCCGGCCAGACGGGGTCGCCACTGACACCGGCAAGGCGCGGGCCGGCAAGGCGCTGCGCGACGAAAAACGCTGGGAGATCGTGCGCGGGGATCAGGCGCATGAGGCGACGGCTGCGCTGTATGACGGGATGCGGGATATCGAAACCGTCATGACCCATGATCAGATCGCTGAAATCGACCGTCAAATTGGCGGACCGCAGGGGGTACCGGCATGAGTGGTGAGGAGTTTGTACCGCTGTCGCTGACGCCGCTGCTGATTGGCACATTTGCGGCCATTGCTTGCGCCTTGCCCGGCAATTTTCTGGTGCTGCGCAAACAGGCGCTGATCGGGGACGCGATCAGCCATGTGGTGCTTCCGGGTATTGTTGTGGCGTTCCTGCTGACCGGGGCAATATCGACCTGGCCGATGATGCTGGGTGCTGCGGGCGCTGCAATTGTAGCTGTGGTTCTGATCGAGGCCATTCGCCGACTGGGTCAGATCGAACCCGGTGCAGCCATGGGCGTTGTCTTTACCACGATGTTTGCGGCGGGTGTTTTGCTGCTTGAGCAGACGGACACCTCGACTGTGCATCTGGACGTGGAACATGCGCTTTATGGCAACCTTGAAAGCCTGATCTGGCTGGATGCAACCGGCTGGGGATCATTGCTGGATGTCGAAGCCCTTGCAGGTCTGCCGCCTGAACTGTCCCGGATTGCTCTGACGCTGGTGGGTGTGTCTGTGTTCACCTGGCTGTTCTGGCGACCGCTGAAGATTTCCACCTTCGATGAAGGCTTTGCGCGCACGATCGGGATTCGAACGGGTGCCTTGGGCATGGCACTGGTTATTACCGCGGCCATCGCGGCGGTGGCCGCATTCGACGCAGTAGGCTCGATCATCGTGATCGCCATGTTCATCTGCCCTCCGGCTGCGGCCAGAATGTTGACCAACCGGCTCGAGGCGCAGATTGCCTGGAGTATTGTGTTCGCCACAGCCTCGGCAGTGTCGGGCTATGTGCTGGCAGGCTACGGCCCTTTATGGCTGGGCGGGTCGGATGCAGTCAGCGCGGCGGGCATGATTGCCACGATGTCCGGTTTGATACTTGCCGCAGCCGCTATGTTCGGACCCTGCCGAGCGCGTATCGGGGCGCACACATCTGCGTGATCCGGCATGTTCCTGCCACACCTGCCCGTGCGTCGTCGGCCAATCTCTGCCCAGATGCCCAAAAGGTTAATCTTAAGAAGATTATTGGGCAGGCACATGTTACACGCCCACTATTCATTAACTGACTCACACCACTCACTTGGTGCGTCCGGGTGGACCTGAAGGCAAAGCCGTTCACGGCCCCCCGGACACCTTTTTTCTGATCAGAAAACCTGCGCAAACCAGTGGCAGAATCGTGTGCGATTGTGCTAGGTCTAGCGGTATGGCGCAATCAAACCCCAATATCGGCGAAAGCCGCCCGGTGATCCGACAGCTGGACGATGCTGCAATCAACAGGATTGCCGCCGGTGAGGTGGTGGAACGTCCGGCCTCTGCTGTGAAGGAACTGGTCGAGAACGCTATTGACGCAGGGGCCACGCGGATTGCCATCGATATTGCAGATGGAGGCAAGACCCTGATCCGTGTCACGGATGATGGTTGCGGTATCTCGCCCGATGATCTGCCGCTGGCTTTGTCCCGCCATGCCACGTCAAAGATCGACGGGTCAGACTTGCTGAACATCCACACCTTTGGTTTTCGGGGTGAGGCGCTGCCCTCTTTGGGCGCGGTCGGGCGCCTGACCATCACCAGCCGCGTGCCGGGCATGGATGCGGCGCAGATCCACGTTGCGGGCGGCAGGATGGGCGCCGTCAAACCCGCCGCCCTACGCACAGGCACAGTGGTCGAGCTGCGCGATCTGTTCTTCGCCACACCGGCCCGGCTGAAGTTCATGCGCACCGACCGGGCCGAGGCACAGGCCATCAGCGACACAGTGAAACGGTTGGCGATGGCCGAACCTTCCGTGACCTTCACCCTGCGCGATGTGTCGGGCGGTGGCGAGGGCCGTGTCACTTTCCGTGCGGATCGCGAGAACGGAGATCTGTTCGACGCGCTCCACGCCCGTCTGGCCTGCGTGATCGGGCGTGAATTTGCCGAAAACGCTCTGCGGATCGACGCCACACGTGAGGGCATCCGGCTTTATGGCTATGCTGCCTTGCCGACTTACTCGCGTGGCGCAGCAGTCGCACAGTATCTGTTCGTCAATGGCCGCCCCGTGCGCGACAAGATGCTGACCGGCGCTTTGAGGGCCGCATATTTCGACTTCCTCAGCCGCGATCGTCATCCGGCGGCGGCTTTGTTTATCGACTGTGACCCGACGCTGGTGGATGTGAACGTTCATCCCGCCAAATCCGAGGTTCGGTTCCGCGACCCCGGCGTTGCACGGGGCTTGATCGTGTCCAGCCTGCGCCATGCACTGGCCGAGGCTGGACATCGGGCGTCCTCGACCGTGGCCAACGCGACCCTGGGCGCGATGCGGCCGGAACCGGCGCAACCGACCCCGGCGCGGGTGTATCAGATGGACCGACCTTCGCCCGCTGCGCGGCAGGCGGCCTATCGGGCGCAGTCTCCGGGCTTTGCTGAACTGGCCCAAGATTACAGCGGCAGCATTGTCGAACCGACCCCAATTACCCCGGTAGTGGAAGCACAAGACTCCCAACCGCAGGACTTGCCTTTAGGGGCCGCGCGGGGGCAGGTGCACGAGAATTACATTATCGCGCAAACCGCCGACGGTATGGTGATTGTGGACCAGCACGCCGCACATGAACGGTTGGTCTATGAGAAACTCAAAACTCAGATGGCCAATAACGGCGTCGCGGCGCAGGCGCTTCTGATCCCTGAAATCGTGGAACTGTCGGAAAGTGACTGCGCACGTCTGATGGCCGTTGCGGATGATTTGACGCGCTTTAGCCTGACGGTTGAGCCTTTTGGTGGCGGAGCTGTCGCTGTGCGTGAAACCCCAGCCATTCTGGGTGAGGTCGATGCCCGCGCGATGATCCTCGATATCCTCGACGAACTGGCCGATCAGGGCGAAAGCCAGATGGTTCAGGCAAAGATCGAGGCGATCCTCAGCCGGGTGGCCTGCCACGGTTCCATCCGATCCGGCCGCCGGATGCGCGCCGAAGAAATGAACGCCCTGCTGCGCGAGATGGAGGCGACACCGCATTCAGGTCAATGCAACCACGGTCGCCCGACCTATGTGGAGTTGAAGCTCAGCGATATCGAAAGGTTGTTCGGACGCAGTTGATCCGTCGTTCAGAACCTATTAAGAAGATAGAAACAAAACGAGAACATAAAGACTGACATGATCCAGATTGCAGGCACCCAGATCCCACTGAACGACCCGGTTCTTCTGACCGCCGGCGGGGTTGTCCTGCTGATCCTGCTGCTTTTGTTCCTGTCTTTACGGGCAGCCAATCGCTCGGCCCGGATGGCGGAACCTCTGGCGCGGCAAATGGCGCATCTGGGCCAGCATGTGCAGCAATTGGGGCAGGGGCAAGAGCAAATGCGAGGTGGCTTGCAGCATGTCTCGGACACGCAGGCCAATGCGCAGGTGCAGGTGATCCAAACGGTCGAGGCGCGTCTGTCCTCGGTCCAGCAGCAGATGAATGACCGGCTGGCTGATAACGCCATGAAGTCTGCACGTGCGCTGGCCGAGATGCAGGAGAGGATGAAAGAATCTCTGCATGGGTCATCGAAACAGACCGCGACATCCTTGACCCAATTGCAGGAGCGTCTGGCCGCGATCGACAAAGCGCAGGACAATATCACCAAACTGTCTGGCGATGTTCTCAGCCTGCAGGATATCCTGTCAAACAAGCAGACGCGCGGTGCGTTTGGGGAAATTCAGCTGACTGACATTGTCTCAAAGGCACTGCCCCGGGACAGTTTCAAGTTGCAGGCCACGCTGTCCAACGGGCGTCGTGCGGATTGTCTGATCCATCTGCCGAACCCGCCGGGCCCCATCGTGATCGACAGCAAATTCCCGTTGGAGGCGTATGAGGCATTAATAGGTGCGACCAATGACGCTGAGCTGAAAGCGGCCTTGCAGATGTTCCGCAGTACGGTCCGCAAACACATCACCGACATTGCCGAGAAGTACATCCTGGACGGTGAAACCGCCGATGGTGCGCTGATGTTCCTGCCGTCCGAGGCCGTTTATGCTGAACTTCACGCCAAGTTCCCTGAGCTGGTTCAGGAGAGTTTTGCCAAGCGCGTCTGGATCGTTTCACCCACCACCTGCATGGCGACGCTGAACACGATGCGCGCGATCCTGAAGGATGCGCGCATGCGCGAACAGGCCGGTGCGATCCGCAAAGAACTGGGGTTGCTGCACAAGGATGTGGATCGTCTGGGGGATCGTGTGACCAATCTGGACCGCCATTTTGGACAGGCGGCCAAGGATATCTCGGAAATCAAGATCAGTGCGGAAAAAGCTGGCCGACGGGCGCAACGTCTGGACAATTTTGATTTCGAGGAAATCGCACCTGATGCCGCGTCAGACGTTGTGCCTTTGGCGCGTCACGAAGGCTGAAATCACTGGATCGACAGGTCCAGATTGTACCCCACGGTTTTGCCTGTGTCCCTGTCATTGCCCATCAGGTAGACGCGGATCGTGTAATCTCCTTCGTCTGGCAAGTTGATCCGGGCCGTATTGCCGTTAATCGATCCATTATAGATCGCAACGCCGTCGCTTCCCGGTGGCAGGATATTGAAGTAAATGACGCCGTTTCCATTGGTGTCACTGACCTGAAGGTCGGCCAACATCTCCTGTCCGGCTTTGGCGCCCAGCACATAGTCGAAATATTCATCGCCAGTGACAGTCCCGCTGACCATGGTGCCATAATTGCCGGACTCAAACTGTACCTCAGCCCTCATTTGGGCTGATGCGCCAGCTGCAACGCCCAGCAAAAGGGTCGACAAAAGTAGTTTTCCTGTCATGTCTGTGTCCTTTCAAGTCGGGCCTGAGGTGGAAATCACCAGCAGGTCAGATGCGTAGGAAGGGCTGGAACAGGCGCGGCATGAGCTTGCTGAACTTCAGCGGCGCATCCGTGACCGCAAGACAAATGCAGTCTTCCGAGATATCAGCGACGGGTGAGTGTTCCAGGTTCTCGTCAGCGATTTCAACATCACCGCGAGCGAAGTGATCAACCTCGTCCGAAAACGCGCCTTGCAGTACCATTGTCAGTTCCTTGCCCTGATGACCGTGGTCCGGGACCGCCGCGCCGGCTGGAATGAACAACAATCGCGCTGTGGCCTCTTTGGTGGTCGGCAGGATGGCCTGCTTCACGCCCATGCCAATCGATTTCCAGCGAATGTCTGCGACGGTTCCACCCACGTAGTCCTGCAAGGGGGTTGGCAAAACGGAGCAGCCGGCGCGCGCGGGTTTGGGGGTCGGTGCGCCCTGAGCTATCAAGGCCATGGTTGCCGCCAAAGAAGCATCAGAAATGGCGACTAAACCTGCTTGATCGTCCAGAACTTGCCCACCAACGGCGTCAAAGCTCTCGGCCCGTGCGCGGCAATGGTTACACAGGGACAGATGGGTCGCGACCATTAGATCGAACGCCTCGGGCAAATTCCCCGCAGCATAAGCCATCAGCAGGTCATCTGTCAGGTGATGTTTAATCGACTTGCTCATCTCACTCATCTCAGTTCATTGCATGGCGCAAGCGGTCCAGCGCCAGCCTTATACGTGATTTGATCGTGCCCAGGGGCAACCCGGTCTGTGACGCAATTTCCCCGTGGCTCATATCTCCGAAATACGCCTTCTCGATCAGCTCTCTCTGCGCTTCCGGCAACGCCAGCATGGCGGTGCGCAGCTGCGCGGTTTCCTGTTGCAGCGCGATGACGTCTTCCTGGTCAGGCTCGGCCTCGGGTCCCCATCCCAGTTCCTCGGGTTCGGGGCGGCGTTGCTTGCGCAGCACGTCGATGCGCTTGTTCCGAGCAATTGTGAACACCCACGTGGCCACGGTGGCCCGTGTTGGATCGAACAGATGGGCCTTGTGCCACAAGGTTGCCATCACCTCTTGCGCGCATTCTTCGGCCATGGTGGCATCAGACCCTGACTTCATCAGGAACCCCTTGATTCGTGGCGCGAAGTGCTGGAACAACTCGGCAAAGGCCGACTGGTCCTGCGCATCCCGGATGCGTTTGACGTGTTCCACCCACTCGGATCTGGCGTCGCAACTGTCTTTTGTTCCGTTCACCTGTCTACCCTTGATGCGTTTCTTCGCGCGCCAAGGCTGAGGGGCGGCTGTGTCAACCGCAGGTTCGTCCAAGGTCGCAGTATTGATCTCGGTAAACATAACCACATTACGGGCCGCACCCCAAGCCGGATCACTTTATCAGGACATTATGATCCAACCTGCGCCAAATTCCGTACTATAAATGTATGCATTGGACAGAAAACGATGCTGTTTTAGGCAGTTATGGGCAGGTCTGAAAACAAACAATGGCAAAAGAGATAGATCATATCGCTGGCCACACCTATCACGGGCGCAAGGGCGGGATCGAAAATGCGTTTCGGTATTCGATCGATTACATTTTGTTCGACCCTGAGGCACAGCTGAATACGCCGCTGCTATTTTCACGTGACCGCGCAAATGTCGCCAACTGGCGCACGAGCGATCATGGTGGCGCGCCCGGTAAAGGTGAAGGTGCCGCGTGGTTGCGTGCCCGCTTTGACAAGATGGCAGTGCCGCAACCGGCGCACATCATGTTGCTGACTCAGCCAAGGGTTCTGGGGCATGTCTTCAACCCGGTGAGCTTCTGGTTCTGTTTTGACGACAACGGCCAATTCTACGCCGTTGTAGCCGAGGTGACGAACACCTTTGGGACGCGACACAGCTATCTGTGCCACAAGCCTGGTTTTGCAGCCATCGAGCCATCAGACCGGGTGGTGGCCGATAAGCTGATGCATGTCTCTCCGTTCCAGAAGATCGAAGGCACCTATACGTTCCGGTTCGATTTTCGCGTGGACAGGGTCGGTATCTGGATCGACTATACACGGCCCGACGGTGGGCTGATCGCCACACTGACCGGACCGCGCCAGCCACTGACAAATCGTTTGATCCTGTGGTCTTTGCTTCGGCGTCCATTTGGGGCCCGGCGGACCTTTGCGCTGATCGTTTGGCAGGCGTTGAAACTGTGGGTGAAAAAGGCATCCTTCCGCCCGTTTCGATCCGAGCCTGTACCAGAACAACCGATATCCCGAGCGCGGGACTGATCGCTGGTTTGCTTAAGATCAAAGACTCAGGTCCTCTTCGATGGTTGTGATGGCATGACAACCGCGAACAACAGGAGCTGAGGACATGTTGGAAATTTCGGCAAGGAAAGTTGCCCAAGTGGCCATGATGGGCCGTGAACTGAACCGGGCCGAGGGTGAGCTGCGGGCGTTCATCGGCCGTATGGGCGAAGACGAGCAGGCCGAGCTGGTCGCCATCATGTGGATCGGCCGCGAAAGCTTTTTCGCTGAAGACCTGGCCGAAGCCATCGCAACCGCCAAGTCCGAAGCCTCGACCCCCTGCGCCGACTACCTGATCGGCACCCCGCATCTGTCGGACCACCTTGAGAACGGACTGGATGCGTTGGGCATCTCGGCTGAGGATGTTGAGAACGACCTGATGTAATTCACCTCGTCGACCAAGTGCCATGGGTGGCGGTTCGCCCGCCATCTGATTTTAATCATTGATTAAGATGCGTGTTGCGGATGCATTTAGCAGATACGCTTCGGCGGATCTGATCCACCGCGCGCTTCCTCCGAACCTATCTAAACAAACCTTAATGAAGCGCTTTGATAACGTTAAGGCAGCGTTCCCAAATTTGATGTCAGGAAGACAATACACATCAAATTCAGGAGGACAAAGACATGGTACATACCCAGACAGCAGACACCCGGAACGGCCTTTTTGACGGCCTGTTTTCGAAATACGCCGATGGAAAGGTCGAACACTTCCGTCGCCGGATTGTTGCAAAAACTGTGCGCGATCTCGAAAGGCTGGACGACCAGCAACTTGCCGATATCGGTATCCAGCGGGACCAGATCAAACGGCGCGCGTATGAGAGTGTTTATTACAACAAGCCTTACCGGCAGTGATACCAAACTCAGCCGGATTTCAAGTTACCCAAATGAACCAGTCAGTGAGGTTATCAGTATGTTTGACGTTATCCCGCCCATCAATCAACCGGCCCCGGCGGCCAGCGCATTGCTGCTGTTCGACCGTGCCATGCGCATCCGAGCGATCAGCCCTGACATTGTCCGCGCGGCCCAGCATCTGAACGCTTTGAACGATCATCAATTGTCAGAGCTTGGCATCAATCGCTGCGATATCGAAGACACGATTGAGCGGTACATCTGAAGGCCCGAATAGGGAAAGCTAGACATGCCTAAAGAAGAACAATGAAAGCCATTCCAGCAAACCTGGGATGGCTTTCTTCTTTCCACTAGTTCAGGTGTTCGACGATCTGCAAATGTTGCGCCAGTTTATCGATCTCACCCATCCAATCCTGCACAAGCTTCGGGTCGCTGGGTGCTGCGTGAACCCCGGCCGGAATCGCGCGGTTCAGGACGGCCTCAATAGCCAGTGAGACGGGGATAGACACCAGACGCGCCATCGCGGTGCCACGCGCATCACCCCACGCGTCCATGACATAGGTTTTGTTCCAAACCTCGATGCCGTCCTTCTCGGCCTTCAGGCCAACGCACAGCACAACCCGGTCAGGTTCGCCTTCTTCATAGGCGTTTTCGTCCCAGAACTGATCCGACATCTCTTTCAAACGTGCATCGCCTTCAGGCCCCGACAGGGTTTCAATCTCGGCGAACACATCCGACCATGCATCGGCCCAGCCGTTCAGGCGCAGGGTGCCGCGGACGAATTCCTTGACCGGCCAATGATCCTCGAAATGGTATTGCGCCTTGAACGGGATCGAGTCGCGGTTCGGGTAGACTTCGAAGCTTTCCGGGGTCGGAAGCGGTGCAACATAGCTGCTGATCGCGTCCCACGGGCGGGCAACGTCCAGCGGAGCATAGTCACGAATGGATTTCGAAGGCGAACGCAATGCTTTCAGAACACCCAAAGGCGACCAGCTGAATTTGTAGCGGAAGGGGTTTGAGGTTTTCGGGATACCACCGCAGTATGAGATAAAGCTTAGGTGGTTTTCCGGGTCAAATGCATCTGAAGCACGATAGTCGTCGACCAGCGCATGGGCCATCAGGTGGTCGATGCCCGGGTCCAGCCCGACTTCGTTGACCAGAACCACACCGGCTTCGCGCGCCTTGTCGTCCAGTGCACGCATCTCGGGAGCGATGTACGATGACGAGACGAAGTTGGCCTGTTTCGAGATCGCCAGTTCTGCCAGTGGAACATGCCAGTCGCCCGGTAGCATCGAGACGATCACGTCGCCTTTTCCAAGCACCGCGCCAAGTGAATCAATGTCGAAGGCTCGGATATCGTCGGTCAGATCTCCGACCTCGGCCTTGGCCTTTTCGATGGTTCGGTTCCAGACTGTGACCTTGTGCCCGCCCTCGATCAGGCGGCGCAGGCCGGGAATGGCCGACAGGCCGGTGCCACACCAGTGAATCGTCATCGTTCAGAGTCCTTCGATATGGGTATTGCAGGTTGCTTCTGCCCGACCCCAGACACCGCTGTCCAGATCATTCAATGTCAACAAAGAAGGCAGCAGTTGTGCGGCATAGTCTTCCGAACTTTCGACCGGCAGCATCGACGGCAGATTGTCGATGGCCATCACGTCCATCACCGGATCATTCGCGACGCGCAGGGCAGGTGCGTCCCATGTGGTTGCGCGGTCATAGACCGGCACCGGGTTGTAATCACTGTCCGGGTCGCAGGCCACGTCACCAATGGCGGTCAGGTTGCGCGGGGCGGTCAGGGCCTCTTGCGGGACAAAAACAGGCGTACCGGGGCGCGCGAAAATGCAATTCAGGAACAGATCGTGGTCCAGGATCTCCGGGAAAGGTCCACCGCTGGAAGTTTCGGCCATATCCCATTTGGTGACAGCGACGCCCATCGCTTCGCACAAATCGGCAGCGCCAGTGCCAACGCGGCCCAACGCCCCGATGACGATGGCGCGCGGTCGGGCGGTTCCGGTGGCGTCCAGTTCAGCCAGCAGATCGTCATTCAGCGCGTCCTTGCCCGCGTAGACACCTACGGGCGGGCATACCTCGCCCCGCTGCTGCGCGGCCCATGCTTTCAGGGTAACTGCCGCTCCGGCATACCCGGCCCAATAGCCAAAGGCGGCAACCCGGCGGCCGTCTTCATCCACCAGATATTCCAGATCATACAGCGTACCGCCCCCGGCTTTGAACCGTTCCAACAGCGCGCGACCAGAATGCTGGCCCTTGTAGGCATGGCCGAACATGATGTGGCGATGGGGCAGGGGCGTGCCGTCCTCGGGCAGTTCCTTGAGACCGAAGATGATCGCGTCCAGCGGGGCTTCGGGCCAGGAGTTTTCAGCTGCGATCTCGCAGCCTGCGTCCTTGTAGCGGTCAATCGGAATGGCACGGACATGGCTTTCCTCGACCGTCACGCGGATGCCAGCCGCGATCAGCGCTGCGGCGCCTTCAGGGGTCAACCCAACCCGTTCCTCGTTCGGGCGCTGTTCTGCCCGGACCCAGAGATGTGTCATCGTATTTCCTTTTGTCAGAGCATTCCGGCGGCACGGACCGCCTGAACCGAGGGTCGTGCCTCCATCGCTTCGCGGAAGGCGAGAATTTTGGGGAAGGTCGTGACATCGACACCGTCACCTTCCAGCCAACTGCAAACCACATAAAGGTAGGCATCTGCCAGCGAGAACGCCTCACCCAGCACAAACGGACCACGCAACCCGTTTGAACAGATATAGTCACAGGACGCAGTCATCGTCTGCGCCACCTTGTCTTTCATGTCCTTCCAGCTGGATTTCTTGTCGGCCCAGCGGTGGCCCCGCATCTTGTGGGCATGGTTCACATGCATGGTCGAGGCCAGGTAGAACATCACCTCGCGCATCCGCGCGGCCATGACCGGATCAGCGGGCACCAGCCCGGCTTCAGGTGCTTTGGCCGCGATATACTCCAGCAACGCTCCGGTTTCGGTCAGGATGCCGCCATCAACAACCAGCGCCGGAACGCGGCCCTTTGGGTTGATCTGCCTGTAGGCAGATTTCGTCTGCTCGCCCCCGGCAAAATCAAGCATGATCGCTTCATACTCAAGTCCTGCCTCTTCCAGGGTAATCGCAACAGCGACCGAGATGGTGCGGGGGGCATAGTAAAGCTGCATCAGAGGTCTCCGATCAAATTACAGGTGTGTCTGCGCGAACTGCCGGTCGGGTGCTTCCAGATGCGGAACGGCGTTGAACAGAACCGGGCTTAGCTGAGCCCCAATCGGGTGCAGACGATGCATTGACGTGTTCATGATGGCAAGGGCCACCCGCGCCATGGACGGGATGTCCAGCCCCATTGCCTGCCGCACCACCATCGAGATCAGCGCGCCTGATGTCACCACGATGGCCGGTCCGCCTGCGGTCCCGATCTCGTGCAGCGCGTCGCGGACGCGTGTTTCGAATTCGTCAAAGGATTCGGGCGTGTCCTCGATTTCCCCACTGGCCCACGCTGTAAATGTCTTTGGCAGATGCTCGACAAAGCCCTCGCGATCCGTTGGGATCGCAACACCGTGCTGTTCTTCGAACAGTTGCGCAAGCGTGAAATACTCAATCTCATTGAGCCGGGCATCTTGCACCGGATTGACCAACCCCATGCTGGCGGCTGTTTCGGCATGGCGAGTCAGAGTGCCGCAAAAGACGCGGGGATAGTGGCTGCGGGTGTCACGAAGATGCGCGCCCAGCCAGCGGGCTTGCTGATGCCCCAACTCGCTAAGCCTGTCATAACTTACTTCGTCGCGCGCTGCGGTGTTGGCCTGTCCGTGACGCACCAATGTAATATGTGACATGTCAGTCCCTCTTGCGCAGACGTCTTAGGGCAGGTTCCACCCCGGGACCAGAGGGGTTTCATGTACCATTGAAAAAATCCTCGCTGTGGTCCGGTTTGTGGCTATGGTCTGCCCAAGGAAAACTCGGAGGATGTCATGTCGGTCAATCACACGCGGTTCTTGGCAGATTTGCATAAGTTACGCGAATTTGGGGCCTCGGGTGTCGGCAAGGGCGTGATCCGACCGGCATACTCAGAAGCGGATATTGCTGCGCGCAAATGGCTTGCAGAACGCATGTCTGACGCCGGGCTGACACCACATTTCGATCCGGTCGGAAATCTGTTCGGGTTGGCCGAAGGCCCTTCGTTGCTGATGGGATCGCATTCCGACAGCCAGCCCGAAGGCGGCTGGCTGGATGGCGCGCTGGGTGTCATTGCCGCGTTGGAGATCGCGCGCTTCAGTGACCGGCCCATCTCGGTCGTCAGCTTTCAGGACGAAGAAGGGCGGTTTGGTGTGACCACTGGCTCTGCCGTGTGGTCCGGTGGCCTGCCGTTGGATCAGGCGGATGGGCTGACGGATGGCGCGGGTGTCAGCTTTGGTGCCGCCCGTGCCTCAATGTCCGGGATGTCCGGTGACTTTGTGGACCCTTCCCGGTTCAGCGGCTTTGTTGAGATGCATATCGAACAAGGCCCTTCCCTGGACGCGGCGGGTGAGCAGATCGGCGTTGTTACCGATATTGTCGGCATCCGCGACATGTCGATTACTTTTGAGGGTCAGCAGAACCACGCAGGCACAACACCGATGCACCTGCGCCGCGATGCGTTTCAGGCACTGTCCCTTTTCAACACGCGTCTCAATGACCGTTTCCGCAATGTGGTGACGCCTCAGACCGTCTGGACCATCGGGCGTGTTGACGTGCATCCCAATGCTTCGTCCATCGTTCCGGGGCGGGTTCGGTTTTCGATGCAATGGCGCGATGGCGATGCGGACCGGCTGGTCCGGATGGAAGAGATCATTCGCGCGACAGCTTTGGAGGTTGCCGATGAACAGGGGATGGCGCTGGATTACGGCCCGATGCTGGGGCTGGAGCCTGTTGCCATGGACCGGACACTGCGGGAAGCCTTGGAAAGCGGCGCGCAACAGGTCGCTCCGGGGAAATGGCGCCGGATGCCTTCGGGCGCGTTGCATGATGCAACAAACGTGTCGCGCCTGATGCCGGTTGCAATGTTGTTTGTGCCTTCGATCAACGGAATCAGCCACGATTTCGCCGAAGACACCGCAGAAAGCGATCTGCTTGCCGGACTGAACGTGCTCGACACCGCCGTTCAGGTGCTTGGGGGGCAATGGTAAAAGGAGAAGGCAAAATACTGATTTTTCTGATCCTTGCGGCCAAGTAGGCTGGAGCAAAACAGCGGAAACATTTCCGGGGTTTTAGGGTTCGAACAAGGCGTGTTGCTTAAGGGAAAAAAGTTTCCTATAGGAACATTTATATGCATACCTCCGTATGCAGTGCTGTCCAAAGCCGGTGTGACGGGTGTAAACTGTCTGGAATCGTTGCAATCCGCGCAGCTTGGGGCAGACTGACGGGGATGCGTCAACCCACAGGTACGAAAA
>NZ_LGXZ01000010.1 GCF_001238295.1 Ruegeria sp. 6PALISEP08 | reverse complement strand
TGATGGCCTCCTGTCATTGAGAAAGGGAAGAGGTCGAACGCCCCTTCCCCGATTTCGCTTATGCGTATTTCGCCTGGATCTCGTCCGAGATGTTCTGCGGAACCGGATCGTAGTGGTCGAACTGCATGGTGAACTGGGCACGGCCCGACGACATCGAACGCAGGGTGTTGATGTAGCCGAACATGTTGGCCAGCGGAACGAACGCGTCGATCGCGATGGCGTTACCGCGGTTTTCCTGACCGGAAACCTGTCCCCGACGTGATGTCAGGTCACCAATGATACCTCCGGTATACTCTTCCGGGGTAATCACTTCGACCTTCATGATCGGTTCAAGCAGTTTCGCACCAGCTTTGCGCATGCCTTCGCGCATACCCATACGAGCCGCGATTTCAAAGGCCAGAACCGAGGAGTCCACGTCGTGGTATTTACCTTCGATCAGGGCAACTTTGAAGTCGATCACAGGGAAGCCAGCCAGCGGACCGCTATCCATAACGGATCTGATACCTTTTTCGACACCCGGGATATATTCCTTGGGCACCGAACCACCAACAACGCGAGATTCGAACGAATAACCTTCGCCCGGCTCTGTCGGCGAGATGATCATCTTCACCTCGGCGAACTGACCCGAACCACCCGACTGTTTCTTGTGGGTGTAAACGATCTCGGCTTCGTGACCGATGGTTTCGCGATAGGCCACCTGCGGCGCACCAATGTTCGCTTCAACCTTGAATTCACGCTTGAGACGGTCAATCAGGATGTCCAGGTGAAGTTCGCCCATGCCCTTCATGATGGTCTGACCCGATTCCAGATCAGTTTCCACACGGAAGGACGGGTCTTCGGCGGCCAAACGGCCCAGACCCTGGCTCATTTTCTCCTGGTCAGCCTTGGTTTTCGGCTCAACCGCAATCTCGATCACTGGATCAGGGAAGGTCATGGTTTCCAGAACCACCGGATCAACGGTCGAACACAGGGTGTCGCCCGTGGTGGTGTCTTTCAGACCTGCCAGCGCAATGATGTCGCCTGCGAACGCTTCGGTGATTTCCTCACGATCATTCGAGTGCATCATCATCATCCGGCCGATACGCTCTTTCTTACCCTTGGTCGAGTTCAGAAGCGTGTCGCCTTTGGCCAGAGTACCCGAGTAGATGCGGGTAAAGGTCAGCGAGCCAACAAAGGGGTCGTTCATGATTTTGAACGCCAGACCCGAGAACGCCATATCATCATCCGCGCGGCGGGCGATGTTACGGGTTTCTTCTTCGTCACCGGGTTTGAAGCCCATGTAATCAACAACGTCCAGCGGGCTGGGCAGATAGTCGATCACAGCGTTGAGCAGCGGCTGAACGCCTTTGTTCTTGAACGCGGAACCGCCCAGAACCGGAACAAACGCGATTTCCAGAGTACCTTTGCGCAGCAGGGCGCGCAGGGTCGGAACGTCGGGCTCATTGCCTTCCAGGTATTCCATCATTGCGTCGTCGTCCATTTCGACGGCCGCTTCGACCATTTTACCGCGCCATTCGTCAGCCATGTCTTTCAGGCTGTCACGGATCGGTGCTTTGACCCAGCTTGCACCAAGGTCTTCACCCTGCCACAGCCATTCTTCCATGGTGACCAGATCGATCAGGCCTTCCAGCTCGGTTTCTGCGCCGATCGGGATACCAACCGGGACAGCACGTGCGCCGGTACGATCTTCGATCATTGCAACGCAGTTGAAGAAGTCCGCGCCGATCTTGTCCATCTTGTTGACGAACACCATACGCGGAACCTTGTAGCGGTCAGCCTGACGCCACACGGTTTCGGTCTGGGGCTCAACACCGGCGTTTGCGTCCAGAACGCAAACGGCACCGTCGAGAACCGCCAGCGAGCGTTCAACTTCGATGGTGAAGTCAACGTGGCCGGGGGTGTCGATGATGTTCAGGCGGTGCTTGGGCGAGTCAGCGGTTTCACCGTCTTCGGTGCGTTCCCAGAACGTGGTGGTCGCAGCCGAGGTGATGGTGATGCCGCGTTCCTGCTCCTGCTCCATCCAGTCCATGGTGGCTGCACCATCGTGCACCTCACCAATGTTGTGGGATTTGCCGGTGTAATACAGGATACGCTCCGAGCAGGTGGTTTTACCTGCATCGATATGCGCCATGATACCGAAGTTACGGTAATGGTTGAGTGTATATTCGCGTGCCATTTTGATAAGCCTCTGGAATTACCAACGGTAGTGGCTGAAGGCTTTGTTCGCCTCGGCCATCTTGTGGGTGTCTTCGCGCTTTTTAACGGCGGTACCACGGGACTGTACGGCGTCCAGCAGCTCGCCCGCAAGGCGCTCTTCCATGGTGTTTTCATTACGGCCACGCGCAGCAGTGATCAGCCAGCGGATGGCCAGTGCTTCGCGGCGCTCGGGGCGCACTTCGACCGGGACCTGATAGGTTGCACCACCAACCCGGCGCGAGCGAACCTCGACCGACGGTTTGATGTTGTCGAGCGCTTCGTGGAACACTTCGACAGGTGCGCGCTTGATCTTGCCTTCAACACGGTCAAAGGCGTTGTAGACGATGCGCTCTGCAACCGACTTCTTACCGTCGATCATCAGGTTGTTCATGAATTTGGTCAGTACCTTGTCGCCAAATTTGGCGTCAGGCAGGACTTCGCGTTTTTCGGCGGCGTGACGACGTGACATATCAGCCTCTCCTTCTTACTTGGGACGCTTCGCGCCGTATTTCGAACGACGTTGTTTACGATCTTTGACGCCCTGAGTATCCAGAACACCGCGAAGGATGTGATAACGCACACCGGGAAGGTCTTTTACACGACCGCCACGGATCAGAACAACCGAGTGTTCCTGCAGGTTGTGGCTTTCACCTGGGATGTACGAGATGACCTCGAACCCGTTGGTCAGGCGCACTTTGGCAACCTTACGCATAGCCGAGTTCGGCTTTTTCGGAGTGGTGGTATACACGCGGGTGCAGACGCCGCGCTTCTGCGGGCACTGCTCCAGGTGCATGGACTTCGAGCGTTTTACTTTAGGCTGCCGCGGTTTGCGGATCAGCTGTTGAATAGTTGGCATTCCGGTTCTTTCCCCGTTTTGCAACACACATGACATGCACGCGCGTAGCGTGCGGCTAAATTCGCTGCACTTATGCGTCCACAAGCGCAAAACCCACGAGCGTTCCCATTCCGAGGTGAACGTCGCGGTTGGTTCTCAGAGGGCGCGAACTGTAAAATTGTCCGGGCCTTGACCAGTTCATTACTGGAATCGGCTACGGGGCGGCCCCCGGCACCGAGATGACGCGCGTAATAGGGGGAGTCGGCCCAAGTGTCAACAGCACTAAGCCAGCGGTTTCGGGGCGGCATGGTTCGGGGCATAATGGATTGCCCCAAAAAGACGCCATGCCCCCGTTGCGACTAATTCATGGCGGGGGCATAGTCGTGCTGGATATCAGCCGATGGACAACAGATGCAAGTGATTGGCCTGTGCCGCTTTTCTTATCCCGCGATTGGCGGCTTTCGGCTGAACCAGGATACAATCGAAGATCAAAGGCGGTTTCTATATGCCGCCGACAGGATGGCGGAACGCTTTCGCCTGTTTGAAACCATCACCCTGCCTGGCTTTCGTGCCCAAACAGATGAAGCGTTTGAGTTGTTGTTGTTAACGGGAACGTGCCTGCCTACAGCCTTTTCGGATCGATTACGGGACCTGACCGCCCAGATCAAACAGATCCGTATCATCGAAAGAGACCCCGCGGATCATAAACGGGTGATGAGAGAGGTTCTGAACACCGCCCGCACCAACCCGGATGAACCCTGCATTCAGTTTCGGCATGACGACGATGACGCGGTTTCCGTCGACTTCATAGAAAGCCTGCGCTCTGCCCTGTGCGAGAATGCAGGGTTGGTGCGGCAGAGCGAGTCCATCGCGATAGATTACAATAACGGCTACGTCGCCAGATGTGACAAACATAGGATACAAGTGGCGCAGGTCTATCGGTCGCTGCTGGGGGTCGGCTTGGGCATGTTTGTTCAAGGCGGAAGTAAACGGACGATATTTGACCGATTGCACAACAGGCTGGCGCGGTTCATGCCGGTGGTCAGCTACCCTGACGTGCCGATGTGGCTGCGAATGCTGCACGCGTTCAACGATTCTGACCACGCGCGCAAGGATACGTGTGAGCTGTTGCCGCTTACTCCGGAACAGACAGAGGATTTGCGTACGCGGTTCTCTATCGACCCGGACACAATGAAAAGAACGCGTGTCAGGGATTGTTAAGATGCAAGTCCTTGGTCTTTGCCGCTTTTCCTACCCCGCCATTGGGGGGTTTCAAACCGCGCACGCCTCCGTCGAAGAACGACGGCAGTTTCTGTATCAACCTGACCGGCTGGAAGAACGGTTCCGACTGTTTGAATCCATCGCTCTGCCCGGTCTAAGGCAGCAAACCGACGAAGACTTCCGCCTGCTGATCGTTGTCGGTGAATGCCTGCCCAAACCCGCCTTCGAGCGCCTGCACGATCTGACTGCTGACCTGAAGCAGGTGCGCATTGCCATCAAACCTCCGGGTCGGCACAGAAAGGTCATGCAGGAGGTTCTGAATGCGGCGCGCCTCAGCCTCGATCACCCCTGCTTGCAATTTCGTCTTGACGATGATGACGCGGTGGCAGTGGATTTTGTCGAACGGTTGCGTGGAACCGTTGGTGATTGCACCGGGCTATTTCAGAAGCGAACCATAGTCGCGATCGATTTCAACTGTGGGTATCTGGCCCGCGCGGATGCCAAAGGAATTGCGGCCATCCGTGTACACCGCCCATTGATGACGGCCGGGCTTGGAATGTTCATTCAAGGCGGCATCCGAAAATCGATCATGAACTTCACACACAACCGGATCAACCGGGCCATGCCCGTTATCACCCGACCCGAAGATCCGATGTGGGTGCGCGGCCTGAACCGGTTCAACGACTCGCCTCGCACCAGAAACCTCGACGTCAATCTAAGTCCGCTTTCACCGCAGCAAGAGGATGAATTTCTGGCGCGCTTTGCCATAAACGTGAGCCATGTCAGGCAGGTTCATTCAGCACTCTGACGGGCGCGCTCTCGAAACAGGGTGAAAAGCCCTGCCCCAACGATCAGCGCCGCGCCCAGCATCGTCAGAGAGTCAGGCCATTCGTCAAACAAGACCCAACCCAACCCCAGCGCCCAGATCAAGCTTGAATACCGAAAAGGAGCGCTAAATCCGACATCGCCCTGCCGCATGACCGAAACGCTGAAAAAATACCCCATCAAGACAAAGACAGCCGCCGCAACGACCAGAGATCCGGCCTCGACCGAGACCGGGACCCATCCTTCAAACACCGACGCGATTGCTGCTGCTACGGCGATTGAACACGATGTGGCCAATGTCACCACCATCGACGGCACATTGGCGGACATGCGACGGGTGACTAGATCCCGTGCCGTGATCGACATCACCGCAATCAACGCATAGATGGAATAGAGGCTAAAACCGTCCGGCCCGGGCCTTACGATCAGCGTCATCCCGATGAACCCTAATCCAATTGCCGTGGCACGACGCCAGCCCACCTTTTCCGAAAAAACCAACGCAGCACCGAGTGTCACAGTCAGTGGCAGGGCCTGAAGGATGGCCGTCACATTGGCAAGCGGCATATTCTTGAGAGCTGTCAGGAAAAAGAATGTGGTGGCCAGTTCGCACAAGCTGCGCAATGCGACCAACCACTTGTCATGGCGAGAGAAATTCAGGTGCAGCGCGCCCAAAGACCGCGCCAATAGGTACACCAGAACCACGGCCAGCGCGCCCCTGATGGCCACCAACTGAAACAGCGGCAGGTCCTGAAGCGCAACCTTCACCAACGCATCGTTCACGGTAAACGCCGCCATGCTGCCCATCATCAGCAAAGCACCTTTCGTATTCGGCGTCATATTGGTTAGGCTCCGCGCAAGGGAATTCCACGCATTGGCCGAGGTCTTGAGTGGGATGTCAATATCGCTTGAAGCTGTTATCCAAGGTTCATCCCAACGGAATTAGGGTTCTGAACGGGATCAGACTTTTTGCGCAACAATATACCGGCTCGGTAGCAACCCGGCTTGATCTACTATCTCTAAGGTTTTGAAGCCCGAACGCGCAACTCTTTGCTCGAGTTCAGCTCCGGAAACGAAATTCACAAACGGGGCTTTCCCAAGCGCCTGCATGATCGGGATCGCGATCCGGCTGATTACAACGTATTTGAAGCCTTTTTTCTGCGGAGCGCAGACAGTCTTGGAAATGAAAATCCCACCGGGTTGTAAGAGCGAAGAAATCTGTTCAAGTGCTCGGTCCAGGTCAGGCAAGAGGTGAAGTAGGTTGTGCGCCAGGACAGCGTCGTATGAACCTTCGCCAAGATCGTGCTCGAGAACTTCCGCCACTTTGAACGTCACATTCTGCAATCCTTCTTCGTCGCGTTTTTCTTCGGCGATCTCGATCATCCCCGGAGCAAGATCGGAGGCAGTGACATGAGCTACATGCTGTGCAAGCAGCAGCGCGGTTGAACCTGTCCCACAACCAATCTCCAGTATGCTGTCTTGGGCTTTCAGGTACGACTTCGTTCGTTCGAGCGTGTTCAGATACCCTTCCATGTTCCGGATTGGATCAGCCGCATACTTGCGCGAAATTTTGCTCCAGAACGCAGCATCCTTAGACAAAGCAGCCATTTCATTACTTTCTTTCAAGCCAGTTGTTGCCCTTAGTAAATTCAAACACAAACTTTTGGAATTACTTCAGGATGAAGAAGCGTTATGCATTTATGCATGAATTGGAAAGCCATCAATTTCGACTGGAATCAAGTGCGGTCTTTTCTCGCGACAGCAGAAGAAGGCTCTTTTTCCGCAGCGGCGCGTGTTCTTGAGCAAACCCAGCCCACCGTCGGCCGTCAGGTTGCAGCCCTTGAGCTGGCACTTGGAATCACCTTGTTTGAAAGAGTCGGAAAGTCGCTTAACCTAACCACCTCGGGCGCGGAGCTCTTGTTGCATGTCAGGGAAATGGCAGATGTTGCAAACAGGATTTCGCTTACCGCCACAAGCCAGTCACAAGCTGTCGAGGGGCAAGTCAGGATCACGGCGTCGGACGTGATGTCCACCTATCAGCTTCCGCATATGCTAAAGCAGATTAGACTTGCGGCACCACGACTTGAGATCGACATTGTCGCTTCAAATGAAGTGCGCGATATTCATCGGCGTGAAGCCGATATCGCCATCCGGCACATACGCCCAACGCAGCCGGATCTGATCGCGAAGCTTGTAGCGGAAGCGACAGCGCGTTTTTATGCCGCTCCGTCATACCTTGATCAGGTCGGACGACCCAAAAATGAGGGCGAACTTGTAAAGTTGGACTTCGTCGGATTTGGCGATGTTGACACGATGATCGGCTATCTCAATCCGGCAGGAATTGATGTCACCCGCAAGAATTTCCGGATCGGCTCACAAAGCGGGATAGTCTCATGGGAGTTGGTGCGCCAAGGTTTCGGCGTCGGTATCATGTCGGATGAGGTGGCCGCACTGACACCTGACATCGAGCGGGTGTTACCCGAACGCGAGCCCTTTAAGTTCCCAATTTGGCTCGCCACCCACTCAGAGCTACACACGGCGCGCAGGATCAGGTTGGTGTTTGATCAGCTTGCGGACCAGCTCAAGACACAGGCCACCTCTAGGAGTTAGAGAAACATCGCACGCTGGATGTCTGAACAGTGAATAAACCTGCCTTGCGACCCCGGATTTAGCTGGTACGGTATTGGCCGCCCCCTTCAACGCTCGCCCACAAAAAAAAGGCCCCGCAGTTTTGCAGGGCCTTCTTTTATTCACTGGGCTCAGACTTATTCGCGGCTTTCCGGTGTTTCCACCAGAACGTCCAGCTCATCACCGACCATGTCGTCGTCAAAGGTCGGCGCAGCCAGAGCAGCGGCCGCTTCGGCCTCTTCCCGGCGGGCTTCGATGACTACGTTGTCACGCGACTGCGCGATGTGGCGGACAGCCTGAGTTGCGCCACCGGTACCGGCGGGGATCAGACGACCGACGATGACGTTCTCTTTCAGGCCAACCAGCTTGTCTTTCTTGCCCTGAACCGAAGCTTCGGTCAGCACGCGAGTGGTTTCCTGGAACGACGCCGCCGAGATGAACGAACGCGTCTGCAGCGAGGCCTTGGTGATCCCCAGAAGGATCGGCTCGCCCTGTGCTGGACGACCGCCGCGGGCCAACGTCTTTTCGTTGGCTGCGTCGAACTCCTGCTTGTCGACATGCTCGCCTTTCAGCAGGGTGGTGTCGCCTGAATCCAAGATCTCCCACTTCTGCAGCATCTGGCGCACGATAACTTCGATGTGCTTGTCGTTGATCTTCACGCCTTGCAGACGATACACATCCTGAACCTCGTCGATCATGTAATCCGCCAGCGCTTCGACGCCCATGATGGACAGGATGTCATGCGGAGCCGGGTTACCGTCCATCAGGTATTCACCCTTCTGGATGAAGTCCCCTTCGGCGACCGGGATGTGCTTGCCCTTGGGTACCATGTACTCGATGGTCTCCATGGACTCGTCAGCCGGTTCGATGCTGATGCGGCGCTTGTTCTTGTAGTCGCGGCCAAAGCGCACGTAACCATCGGCTTCTGCGATGATCGCGTGATCTTTCGGACGGCGGGCTTCGAACAGTTCGGCCACACGCGGCAGACCACCGGTGATGTCCTTTGTCTTGGCGCCTTCACGCGGGATACGCGCGACAACTTCACCGGCCTGGATCTCCTGACCGTCTTCGATCGACAGGATCGCATCCACAGACATCGGATAGTGAACCGGGTTGCCCGCATCGTTGCGGACCGGCTCGCCATCTTCACCGACCAGAATGATCTCGGGCTTGAGGTCGCTGCCTTTGGGGGCCGCGCGCCAGTCGATCACAATCTTCTGGGTCATGCCGGTTGCGTCGTCGGTCTCATCGCGGACAGCAATGCCCGAAACCAGGTCGACATACTTCGCGGTACCGGCTTTCTCGGCGATGATCGGCAGAGTGTAGGGGTCCCATTCGTACAGCTTGTCACCGCGAGCAACCTTGGCACCATCCTTGACGAACAGCTTGGAGCCGTAGCCCAGCTTGTGGCTGGCACGCTCTTCACCATGCTCGTCTTTGATCACCAGCTTCATGTTCCGGCCCATGACCAGGTTTTCGCCTGCGGCATTGGCCAGGATCTGTGGGTTCTCGAAGGAAACGATGCCTTCCTGGCTGGCTTCCTGGAACGACTGCTGACCACCTTGGGCAACCCCACCGATGTGGAAGGTCCGCATTGTCAGCTGCGTACCGGGTTCACCGATGGACTGGGCGGCGATGATGCCGACAGCTTCACCGGTGTTCACCATGGTACCACGTGCAAGGTCACGACCGTAGCAAGTTGCACAGACCCCTTCCTCGGACTCACAGGTCAGAGGCGAACGGATGCGCATTGAGGCAACACCGGCTTCATCAATGATGTCGGCCATACGTTCGTCGATCAGCTGACCCGCTGCTACGATCACCTCATCGGTGCCCGGACGCAGAACATCGTCCGCCGAGACACGGCCCAGCACTCGTTCCGCCAGCGAGGCAACAACCTCACCGTCGTTCACGGCTGCTTCGGCAGTGATCGCGCGCTCGGTGCCACAATCGATTTCACGAACGATGCAGTCCTGCGCCACGTCCACCAGACGACGGGTCAGGTAACCCGAGTTCGCCGTCTTCAGAGCGGTATCCGACAGACCCTTACGGGCACCGTGGGTCGAGTTGAAGTACTCGAGAACGGTCAGACCTTCTTTAAAGTTCGAGATGATCGGCGTCTCGATGATGTCACCGTTCGGCTTGGCCATTAGGCCGCGCATACCGCCCAGCTGCTTCATCTGAGTGACCGAGCCACGCGCACCCGAGTGGGCCATCATGTAGACCGAGTTCGGTTCCTGTTCGGACCCGTCCGCTGCCCGATCCGAGGATGAGATCGTGCTCATCATCGCCTCAGTCACGCGGTCGTTACACTTCGACCAGGCATCGACAACCTTGTTGTACTTTTCGCCCTGAGTGATCAGGCCGTCCATGTACTGTTGTTCAAAGTCTTTCACCTGACTACGGGTGTCATCAACGATGCCCCACTTGTCGCCTGGAATGACCATGTCGTCCTTACCAAACGAGATGCCCGCCTTGAACGCTTCTTTGAAGCCCATCGACATGATCTGGTCACAGAAGATAACCGACTCTTTCTGACCGCAGTAGCGGTAGACCGTGTCGATCACCTGCTGCACTTCTTTCTTCCGCAGAAGGCGGTTGACCAGCTCGAACGGTGCCTTGTTGTTCATCGGCAGCAGAGCACCCAGACGCAGACGGCCCGGAGTGGTTTCATAGCGCTTCTGAACTTCGTTACCTTCGTCGTCGATCTGGGTGATCCGCGCGGTGATCTTGGTGTGCAGATGCACTTCACCTGAATCCAGCGCGTGCTGAACTTCGTCGATCGACCCAAAGACCTTGCCTTCGCCCGGCATGCCTTCGCGTTCCAGGGTCACATAGTACAGACCCAGGATCATATCCTGCGACGGAACGATGATCGGCGCGCCGTTTGCAGGCGACAGAACGTTGTTGGTCGACATCATCAGAACACGCGCTTCCAGCTGTGCCTCAAGGCTCAGCGGAACGTGAACGGCCATCTGGTCCCCGTCGAAGTCGGCGTTAAAGGCCGAACAGACCAGCGGGTGCAGCTGGATGGCTTTACCTTCGATCAGAACCGGCTCAAACGCCTGAATGCCAAGACGGTGCAGCGTCGGCGCACGGTTCAGCATGACAGGGTGTTCGCGGATCACCTCGTCGAGGATATCCCACACTTCGGGACGCTCTTTCTCGACCAGTTTCTTCGCCTGTTTCACGGTCGAAGACAGACCCTTGGCTTCAAGGCGCGAGTAGATGAAGGGCTTGAACAGTTCCAGAGCCATCTTCTTGGGCAGACCACACTGGTGCAGCTTAAGCTCCGGACCGGTCACGATGACCGAACGACCCGAGAAGTCAACGCGCTTACCCAGAAGGTTCTGACGGAAGCGGCCCTGCTTGCCTTTCAGCATGTCCGACAGCGATTTCAGCGGACGCTTGTTGGCGCCTGTGATCACGCGGCCACGACGGCCGTTGTCGAACAGCGCATCAACAGATTCCTGCAGCATCCGCTTTTCGTTGCGGACGATGATGTCAGGCGCGCGCAGCTCGATCAGGCGCTTCAGACGGTTGTTCCGGTTGATGACGCGGCGATACAGATCGTTCAGATCCGAAGTCGCGAAACGACCACCATCCAGCGGAACCAACGGACGCAGCTCCGGCGGAATGACCGGAATCACGGTCATTACCATCCACTCAGGCCGGTTGCCCGACTCGAGGAAGGATTCAACAACCTTCAGGCGCTTGATGATCTTCTTGGGCTTCAGTTCGCCGGTTGCTTCGGCCAGATCAGCGCGCAGCTGCTCGGCTTCTGCTTCCAGATCGATCTGCGCCAGCATCTCGCGGATGGCTTCGGCACCGATATTCGCTGTGAACGCGTCCATGCCATAGGCATCCTGCGCGTCCATGTACTCTTCTTCGGTCAGCATCTGGCCGTAGGTCAGGTCAGTCAGACCGGGCTCGATGACAACATAGTTTTCAAAGTACAGAACACGTTCCAGATCGCGCAGCGTCATGTCCAGCATCAGACCGATGCGGGACGGCAGCGATTTCAGGAACCAGATATGCGCGACAGGCGCGGCCAGTTCGATGTGGCCCATACGCTCGCGGCGGACTTTCTGCAGGGTGACTTCCACACCGCATTTTTCGCAGACAACGCCGCGATACTTCATCCGCTTATATTTGCCGCACAGACATTCGTAATCTTTGATCGGGCCAAAGATACGCGCGCAGAACAGACCGTCACGTTCAGGCTTGAACGTCCGGTAGTTGATGGTTTCGGGTTTCTTGATCTCGCCATAGGACCAAGACAGAATCCGCTCGGGCGACGCCAAGGAGACTTTGATCTCGTCAAAGACTTTCGGCGGCGTCAGCGGGTTGAACGGGTTGTTGGTGATTTCCTGGTTCATTTTGCGTCCTTACAAATTGGGATGGGATGAGTGTGGGGCGTTGCCGCCCCTACTCTTCCTCCGCATCCAGGAGTTCCATATTCAGGCCGAGGCCACGGACTTCTTTCACCAGAACGTTGAACGATTCCGGCACGCCCGCTTCAAAGTTATCCTCGCCCTTGACGATCGACTCATAGACCTTGGTCCGGCCGGCGACGTCATCCGATTTCACGGTGAGCATCTCCTGCAGGGTGTAGGCGGCGCCGTAAGCTTCCAGAGCCCAGACTTCCATCTCACCAAAGCGCTGACCACCGAACTGCGCCTTACCACCCAGCGGCTGCTGGGTAACCAGGCTGTACGGCCCGGTCGAACGCGCGTGGATTTTGTCGTCCACAAGGTGGTGCAGTTTCAGCAGGTATTTGATGCCCACGGTCACCGGACGCGCGAATTGCTCACCGGTACGACCGTCGAACAGGATCGACTGACCGCTTTCCGAGAAGCCTGCACGCACCAGCGCGTCGTTGACGTCAGCCTCTTTGGCACCGTCGAAGACCGGGGTCGCGATCGGAACACCACGGGTCACGTTGCCCGCAGCCTCGATCAGGTGATCCTCGTCCAGACCGGTGATGCCTTCTTCGTAGACATTTTCACCATAAGCCAACTTCATCGCTTCGCGCACCGGGGTCAGGTCGCCGGAACGGCGGTATTCACCCAATGCGTCTTCGATGTTCAGACCCAGACCGCGTGCGGCCCAACCCATGTGGGTTTCAAGGATCTGACCAACGTTCATACGCGAAGGCACACCCAGCGGGTTCAGACAGAAGTCAACCGGAGTACCATCGGCAAGGAACGGCATGTCTTCCATCGGAACAACCTTGGAAATCACACCTTTGTTCCCGTGACGACCGGCCATCTTGTCACCGGGCTGCAGCTTGCGCTTCACGGCGATGAAGACTTTGACCATCTTCATCACACCCGGCGGCAGGTCGTCGCCACGGCGGACCTTTTCGACCTTGTCTTCGAAACGGGCGTCCAGAGCACGCTTTTGTACTTCGTACTGCTCGTTCAGGGCTTCGACGATCTGTGCGTCCTGCTCACCTTCCAGCGCCAGCTGCCACCACTGACCACGGGTCAGGGTTTCCAGCAGGTCCTCGGTGATCACTGACCCAGCCTTGACGCCTTTCGGGCCTTTGACCGCAGTTTTACCCAGGATCAGGCCTTGCAGACGCGCATAGATGTTGCGGTCCAGGATCGCCAGCTCGTCGTCCCGGTCACGGGCCAGACGCTCGACTTCCTCACGCTCGATCTGCAGCGCACGTTCGTCTTTTTCGACGCCGTGACGGTTGAAGACGCGAACCTCAACGACCGTACCGTAATCGCCCGGCTTCACGCGCAGCGAGGTGTCGCGCACGTCAGATGCTTTTTCACCAAAGATGGCGCGCAGCAGCTTTTCTTCCGGGGTCATCGGGCTTTCGCCCTTCGGAGTGATCTTGCCGACCAGAATATCGCCCGGCTCAACATCCGCACCGATGTAAACGATGCCGGCCTCGTCGAGGTTGCGCAGCGCTTCTTCACCGACGTTCGGGATGTCGCGGGTGATCTCTTCCGGGCCCAGTTTGGTGTCACGGGCGGCGACTTCGAATTCCTCGATATGAACCGAGGTAAAGACGTCGTCACGCGCGATACGTTCCGAGATCAGGATCGAATCTTCGTAGTTGTAACCGTTCCACGGCATGAACGCGACGACCACGTTCTTACCCAGAGCCAGTTCACCCATATCCGTCGACGGACCATCAGCAATGACTTCGCCCTTCTGGACGGTGTCACCCACCTTGATCAGCGGACGCTGGTTGATGCAGGTGTTCTGGTTCGAACGCTGGAACTTGCGCAGACGATAGATGTCAACGCCCGCGTCGCCCAGTTCCAGATCTTCGGTGGCGCGAATAACGATACGCTGTGCATCGACCTGGTCGATGATACCGGCGCGTTTCGCCTGAATCGCAGCACCCGAGTCGATCGCAACCTTTTCCTCGATCCCGGTACCGACCAGCGGTGCCTCGGCCCGCAGCAGCGGAACCGCCTGACGTTGCATGTTCGAGCCCATAAGAGCACGGTTAGCGTCGTCATTTTCAAGGAACGGGATCAGCGATGCGGCAACCGAGACCAGCTGCTTTGGGCTTACGTCGATCAGGTCCACATTCTCGCGCGGAGCAAGCGTATAGTCACCCGACTGACGTGTCGACACCAGATCGTTGATGAACTTGCCATCCGCATCCAGAGTCGCGTTCGCCTGTGCCACGGTGTGGCGCATTTCCTCGGTCGCGGACATGTAATGAACCTCATCGGTCACCTCGGCGTCTTTGACGACGCGGTAAGGTGTTTCGATGAAGCCATACTTGTTCACGCGGGCAAAGGTGGCCAGCGAGTTGATCAGACCGATGTTCGGACCTTCCGGCGTTTCAATCGGGCACATCCGACCATAGTGGGTCGGGTGCACGTCGCGAACCTCAAAGCCCGCACGCTCACGTGTCAGACCACCGGGGCCAAGCGCCGAAAGACGGCGTTTGTGCGTGACTTCCGACAGCGGGTTGGTCTGGTCCATGAACTGCGACAGCTGCGACGAGCCAAAGAACTCACGAACAGCAGCAGCGGCCGGTTTCGCGTTGATCAGGTCCTGAGGCATGACGGTGTCGATCTCGACCGACGACATACGCTCTTTGATCGCGCGCTCCATGCGCAGCAGACCGACGCGGTACTGGTTTTCCATCAGTTCACCGACCGAACGTACACGGCGGTTGCCGAGGTGGTCGATATCATCGATGTCTCCTTTGCCGTCACGCAGTTCCACCAGCGCCTTGATGCAGGCGACGATGTCTTCGCGGCGCAGGGTGCGCAGGGTATCCGGCGCATCCAGAGCCAGACGCATGTTCATCTTCACGCGGCCAACGGCGGACAGGTCGTAACGCTCGCTGTCGAAGAACAGGGTGTCGAAAAGAGCCGACGCGGCTTCGACGGTGGGCGGCTCGCCCGGGCGCATGACGCGGTAGATGTCCATCAGCGCGCTTTCACGGTTCAGGTTCTTGTCCTGAGCCATGGTGTTGCGCATGTAGGGGCCGACATTGATGTTGTCGATGTCCAGAACCGGAATGTCTTTGATGCCTGCGTCGATCAGGTCTTTGACGGTACCACCAATCAGGTCGCCGCCTTTGTCGTATTCCAGGGTCAGCTCATCACCGGCTTCGACATAGATCGCGCCGTTTTCTTCGTTGATGATGTCCTTGGCGACAAACTTGCCGACGATGTTTTCAAACGGTACCAGCAGGTCGGTGACGTTGCCTTCGTCGATCAGCTTTTTGACCGCGCGCGGGGTGACTTTCTTGCCTGCTTCGGCAATCACTTCGCCAGACTTCGCGTCAATCAGATCATAGGTCGGACGAGTGCCGCGCACACGCTCGGGGAAGAACGGAGTGATCCAGCCCTTCTTCTTGTCCAGCTTGTAAGACACGGTGTTATAATACGCGTCCATGATCGCTTCCTGATCCAGACCCAGCGCATAAAGCAGGGTGGTCACAGGCAGCTTGCGGCGACGGTCGATCCGGGCGAACACGATGTCTTTGGCGTCGAACTCAAAGTCCAGCCAGCTGCCGCGATACGGGATGATGCGGCAGGCAAACAGCAGCTTGCCCGAGGAATGGGTCTTGCCCTTGTCGTGGTCAAAGAACACACCGGGCGAGCGGTGCATCTGGGATACGATCACACGCTCGGTCCCGTTCACGACAAAGGTGCCGTTCGGCGTCATCAAAGGCATGTCGCCCATGAAGACATCCTGTTCCTTGATGTCTTTTACCGATTTAGCGCCGGTGTCCTCATCGACATCGAACACGATCAGACGCAGGGTGACCTTCAGCGGCGCGCTGTAGGTCATGTCGCGCTGCATACACTCTTCGACGTCGTATTTGGGTTTTTCCAAATCGTATTTCACGAACTCCAGAACAGAGGTTTCGTTGAAATCCTTGATCGGGAAAACCGACTGGAACACGCCCTTGATGCCTTCGCCGTCAGCGGGCTGCTCTGCATCGCCGGAGCGCAGGAATAGATCATAAGAAGATTTCTGGACCTCAATGAGGTTCGGCATTTCCAGCACTTCGCGGATTTTGCCGTAATATTTACGAAGACGTTTCTGGCCAAGGAACGTTTGAGCCATGTCAGATGTCACCTTTCGATGTTCTCAGCGGGCAAAGACACCGTCGGGCCCCGGCATCTTGCACAATCGAGATAACACGTCCGGATCAATTCATGGCCACCGTCCCGAAGGCAGCCTCCCGATCCGAAACCGTGCCTTAGAAAACGCCCCACGTGCTGAGGCCCTTTCTAAGACAGGTTCGGCTGGACCCGAATTTCTCCGGATCCAGCCAAATATTACGATACGTCAGCGACGTATCTGTCGACTGACTTAGGCCAGCTCGACTTCGGCGCCAGCTGCTTCCAGCTTGCCTTTGACTTCTTCGGCTTCGTCTTTCGACACGCCTTCTTTGATCTTGCCGCCAGCTTCGACCAGTTCCTTGGCTTCTTTCAGGCCCAGACCGGTGATGCCGCGAACTTCTTTGATCACGTTGATTTTCGAAGCGCCGGCGTTCTTCAGAACGACGTCGAATTCGGTTTTTTCTTCCTCAGCTGCGCCACCGGCGTCGCCGCCAGCTGCCATGACAACTGCGCCGCCAGCTGCGGGCTCGATGCCATATTCGTCTTTGAGGATGGTTTTCAGTTCTTGTGCTTCCAGCAGGGTCAGACCCACGATGCTTTCTGCGAGTGCTTTCAGATCAGCCATTTTATCAGCTCTTTCCGTTTTACAGTGTGTGTTCCAACGTCAGGGCATTTGCCCTACGCAGATCATTCAGTGCCAACCGCTTACGCAGCTTCCGCCTTCTCTTCGATGGTGGAAAGGATGCTTGCGATGTTGCTTGCAGGTGCGCCAATCGCGCCGGCGATGTTCGAAGCAGGTGCGCCAATGCAGCCCACGATCTGAGCAATAAGCTCCTCGCGAGACGGCATTTTCGAAACTGTTTCGACGCCTTTGCGGTCCAGAGCGTTCTCACCCATTGCGCCACCAAGAATCTCAAAATTCTTGTTATCCTTGGCGAAGTCCTCGGCCACCTTGGCTGCTGCCACGGGGTCTTCGGAATAGGTCAGAACGGTCATACCCGTCAGCAGGTCAGCAATGCTTGCACATGGCTTTCCGTCGAGGGCGATTTTGGCGAGCCTGTTCTTGGCAACACGCACGGCGCCACCCGCGTCACGAGCACGTGCGCGAAGGTCCTGCATCTCGGCAACTGTCAGACCGGCGTAGTGCGAAACCACCACGACGCCAGAGCTTTCGAAGATCTGGCCGAGTTCCTCGACCACTTTCTCTTTCTGGGCTCTATCCACAGTTCTCTCCAAGTTTGGGGCGATATCTCACCCCGGCTCATATTTGCTGCGGCTTGCGCCCCAGCGTTCAGGTCCGTTGTTACGGGGTTGAGCCAAAATTCGCCCGAGGGCCAGAGCCCCCGAAATTCTTTGGTCTTACCCGTCTCAGGCAGGGAATTAAGGGGCCGAATGGCACCACCCACCGTCTTGGACGAAACAAAATAAAGCGCACGACGAATCGCACGCTTTATTTCGTAGCCCTACTTAGGGCAGTTAGGCGGGGTTTCCAAGAGGTAAATTGCTTTCAGATCGGATCAAACAACAGTTGGTTTCCGACCGCAGCTTCAAAACTTTCCGTTGTCGTTCTTCCATTCCTCGCGTGGCGGAACGTCTTCGATTGTGCTCCAATGTTCGACGATGCGACCAGCTTCCCAACGATACAGATCGTAAAAGCTGGAATGTACTCCACTTCTCTGACCTTCACATACACAAAGAACGAAGTTGCCCTCAGCTAAAACCCTGTGCAATTGCGCGTAAACAAATACCGGTTCGCCTTCGTTTTTGCCCTCCAACACGCCCTTAAGGGCTAAAATACCGTCGGCCATATCCGGATTGTGCTGTTTCAAGTCCTCGGCGACGAAGTCCGCCAATCTTTCAAACCGGCGTTTGATCAGCACATCTTTGACAAACAAACTGCTAATCGCTCGATTTTCTTCCGTCTTCTGCAAATCTGCTATTACAGCGTGGCCATCCTGCATTCCGCGTCCAGACAGGTTAGGGCCGCGCAAAGGTTGAATGTTGTCCCAATGCTCTACAGCTTTACCATCTTCGAACCGAAACACCTCAAACGCTGCACGCAGACTGCTGAAATCGTATTCGATATGCGCAAAGGCAAAATCACCGTCTTCGAACACTCGCTTGAACGTCACCTTGGGCGATGTCTTGGACAAGCGCGCGAACAAGTCTGCAATACCTTCACTACCTTCGTGGGTTTGGGGATTGTGCTGCATGTACTTCTTTTCATTGACCACAGCAGCCGCCATAGCGTCACCGGTCTCCAAGCCCTTGAGGAACCTTTGAAGGAGTTCGCGCTTGGTTTCCATGGCTTGATTCCGATTATTTATGAGCACAGCATTGGATACCGGACCACTTTTGCATCGAACGCAAGAAAAGAAAATCCCGGGCAGTTCGCACCACCCGGGATCAATTTTTCAAAGCTGAACGCCGGTACTTATTCGCCCGATGCTTCCGCCACGTCCAGAGTCACGCCAGGGCCCATAGTCGAGCTCAGCGCGATTTTCTTCATGTAGGTGCCTTTGGCGCCCGACGGCTTCGCCTTGGCCACAGCCGAGACAAAGGCGCGGACGTTTTCGACCAGCTTGGCTTCGTCGAACGACGCTTTGCCAACCCCGGCGTGTACAACACCGCCTTTTTCCGCCTTGAACTGAACTTCACCACCTTTGGCTGCTTCCACGGCCGCTTTCACGTCCATGGTCACGGTGCCAACCTTGGGGTTCGGCATCAGATTGCGGGGGCCCAGAACCTTGCCCAGACGACCGACGATCGGCATCATGTCCGGGGTCGCAATGCAGCGATCAAATTCGATGGTGCCGCCCTGAATGGTTTCCATCAGGTCCTCTGCACCAATGATATCTGCGCCAGCTTCTTTCGCTTCGTCCGCCTTGGGGCCACGAGCGAAAACAGCAACGCGCATCGCTTTACCGGTGCCGTTCGGCAGACCGATAACGCCACGAACCATCTGGTCCGCGTGGCGCGTGTCAACGCCCAGGTTCAGTGCGATTTCGATGGTCTCGTCGAATTTCGAGGTTGCATTGGCTTTGACCAGGGCAACTGCTTCTTCGACCGACAGGTTTTCCTTGCCAGCGACAGCTTCGCGCGCTGCGCGGGTGCGTTTACCAAGTTTTGCCATCTTACTTCACCTCGATGCCCATAGAGCGGGCCGAGCCCACGATGATCTGCATTGCGCCTTCGACGTCGTTGGCGTTCAGATCTTTCATTTTGGCTTCGGCGATTTCGCGAACCTGCTTGCTGGTCACGGTGGCCACGGTCTCACGACCGGGATTTTCCGCGCCACGGGGACGGTTCCGCTTGCCAACCGGCTTCAGGCCAGCGGCTTTTTTCAGGTAATAAGACGCGGGCGGCGTCTTGATGTCCATGGTGAAGGACTTGTCCTGATAATAGGTGATCACGGTCGGGCAAGGCGCGCCTTGCTCCATGTCTGCAGTCTTGGCGTTGAACGCCTTGCAGAATTCCATGATGTTGATGCCGCGCTGACCCAGCGCCGGACCAACTGGCGGCGACGGGTTCGCCTGACCTGCAGGAACCTGCAGCTTCATTGTACCAGCAAGCTTCTTGGCCATTTGGTTTTCCTTTCAACGTAGGTGAAACGCGTTCCACCCGGTTTATGTTGCGTGGTCCGATCAGGGATCGCGATCCCTGCAATCTCCCACGAGAGAATCTCGCCCGAAGACGATAGTGCGGCATGTATAGCGGAACGGAGGGGTTGGCAAGTGGGCCGCACCCCAATTCGGAATCATAGAATCGGCCCCACGCGTACAAAGCAAGGCGTTGGCATTGAGGGGTACTTCGTACGCGATCCTTTCCGTCATTCCAGAAAGGCTCCGGACGCTTAGCATCCCACGATACGATAAGGCGTTAATAACTTGTATTACATGGAAAAACACCGCCGCAAAACACGCAAGCTGGCTGGCAAACAACCCGAGCTTCAGCCATTTAACAGCTTTGACACCCGCGCCCGCCATGGCTGTGCTATACTCTGTGAAAATAGTTATTTCTGGTGGAGGTTAATTATGATTTTTCGTTTAGCAGCAACACTTGTCATTGCAGTCTCGTTCGCCGCATCCACGCCTCAGACAGCCCAAGCAGACGCCGGTGATTTCCTCGGCGGAGCCGTTGTCGGCGGGGTGGTAGGTTACGCGATCGGAAAGGACCAGCAGAAGAAAAAGACACGGACAACAACCCGGACGTACCGACCGGGCATTCCGTCGACCACACAAGGGGCGCAAACCCAAACGGCGCTCAACTATTTCGGCTATAACGCCGGGCGTGTCGATGGCCAGGTCGGTCGTGGCACCCGATCAGCGATCGAGCGCTATCAAGCTACAATGGGTTATCCCGTGAACGGGTACGACTTCCAGCCGTATCAGTACGACTTTCTGATGCAAGCCTACTACTGGGCGACAAGCGGCGGACAAGCCACAATGCAACTTTCGGGCCAGCCTCTACTTATGGCGTACCGCCAAAAACTCCATAGCGGATCTGCTGTGGCTGCGGCACCTCAGGCGCCCGCACAGACCACACCGGTTGCTACGCCTCAGGAGGTCGAGCCAGAGGCGGCCACTGCCGAAACACAATCTGCCAGTCTGCCGAGCCTGTTTTCCGGCGGAACTGGAGGCCCATCGCTGGCCAATCGCTGCAGTGGTGTCATGCTGCAAACATCGACCAATGGCGGCTATACAACTCTGTCGAACATGCCCGACCCTGACTTCGCACTCAGCGAGCAGTTCTGCCTTGCACGTAGCTACGCAATGGCGCGCGGCGAGGAACTGCTTCAGGATGTTCAGGGGTTGACGCCGGATCAGGTGGCGGCCCAGTGCGACTCTTACGGCGACATGTTGGCACCGCAAGTTGTCGCCTTGTCTCTCAACTCGAAATCCGACGCGGAGACCCAGATGCGCAAGCTTGCGCTGGATTCCGGACTCAGCCCCGAGGATCTTGCAGCAACAAGCAAAGTCTGCCTTGCGATTGGCTACCGTCAGGACAACATGGATACCGCTGTTGGTTCTGCGCTTATGCTGGTCGCTATGGGTGAACCCGCCTACGGAGAGCTGATTGGTCACCACCTGCGCGAAGGCTTCGGCGTACAAGAGCGTCGTGATCTGGCGATGCAGTGGTATGATGCGAGCCTTTCGGCACTCGACGCCGGATCGCAAGCCGTATTCTTGCCGTCCCAGACCGATCGCCCACAACTGCTGCGCGCGGCTATGGTTCAGGCGCAGTAGATTCACACATAGAAATCCATTTTTAAAAGTACGCCGCGAAGCCTAAAGCTTCGCGGCGTTGCAATAGTCACTCTGAGCATGGTGCATTCAGCAAAGCTCAGCTTGATCCACGCCTCTTCCCACCAATGAGTTTTGTTCGAAGGCGATAACATCGGCGATGATACCGGACCGAAGACGTTGGAAAGAGACTGGCGAAATACTCTAGAGCAACCGTATTTGGCTCTGATCGGACCAAATCGCCAGTATTTGCACGTGAAACAAAAAGTTTTCAAAGACATACGTTGCTTAAGAGGCACCGGTGGGTATCTTAGGGCAACTTGGTTACAGAAGGGGCGGTCTGGGATGGCATCATCTCGACTAAACAAGGGGCTACTGGTCAGCGTTCTTATTGCTATGTTGCCCGGATGCGGCAGCAAAGCCCAAGATCAGGGTGCGGTGTCCGAGACAATTGCCCAAACCGAAGCGTCCAAAAACGCTTCTTCACTCAACACGGCAGGAATTGATCCCGCCACCTATGCCGGTCGCTTTCAAGTCAAACTGACCAAGGAAGTTCCCCTGCGCGACATTCCCGTGCCCTTCACCGTCTACGGCGGCCTAGAGGAATCCAGCCCGACCCGGCTGCGATTGCGGGTATTCATGGATTTGCGTGGATTGCAGGAAAAGGCGCCTCAGATACTGACTGGCCCCTTGGAAGAAAGCTGTAAGCGCCAGATCTATCTCGAGATCCGAGATGTCACCGCAATCGGTGAAACCGTAAAGGTTGAAGGTTCCGCCCGCGCCCGGTTTACGCGGTGCAAGCGAAATGAAGAACCTGGCTTTCAGTATTTCGGGGCAACGGTGGATGCGATTGCAGTCGCCAAGGCAGAAGTTAAGGGCCAATGCCTAACATTCAGCATCGAAAGTGCCGACCTTAGCCCGCGCGGGTTCATCGGAGCTGTTACCAACCTTTTCGGCCTGACCAACCGTATCAACGAAGCTGTTCTTGAAAAGGGTGGTGAGTTCTTGGCAGCCAATCCGGTTTGTCCGCCACTGCCTGAAGAGTTTTCTGTGCTTGATCCGATTTACGAGACCGGTGGAACACGCGAAATTGCACCAGGAGGAATGGGCGCTGCTGTTGTCGGTTCGGCCGATGTAAGCGCCGAGACGATAGTTAAAGTCCTTGCCGGGTTAAAGGAACTTGGCGTGTTGGAGTTTGCTGAATGAGACTTTGGTTTATTCTACCAGCCCTTATGGCAGCTTTTCTGGACGCCCGAGCACCCGACGCGCAAGAGGTGGACTTTGTCATCGACGCAACACTACCCGTTCGCGATACCGAACTGCCATATACGCTTGATCTGAACCTCACTGCTGCTGCGCCCACTCGGATCGGGGTTGGTGCCCTTCTCGATCTGCGCGAAATTCAGAAAATTGTGCCTGAGCGGTTGGCTGACAATGCGATCGTCGACAATTGTGGTCTGCAAGTCCGACTTGACGACTTGAGCTTCAAAGCCGAGGACGATGCGATAGATCTGGATGGTGATGTAACGGTCACGATCTTCGAATGCAGCCGCACCAGCGAACGCGACTTTCAGCGCGGCGAAGAAAAAAGAGCTATCTTGGCCAAAATGTCCACCGAAGCAACTGTCGAACTGCGTGATAACTGCGCCTACTTCAAACTCATTGATCTTACACTCACGGCCCCCGAAGAACAGCGAGAGCAACTGCTGGAAGACGACACTTTGGACTCCGTAAAGGAGTTGATGTTGGCTGCCGTGGATCTTGTACTGAACGAAACCCCGTTATGCCCGGAACTCCCGGCAGAGCTTGCGTCACTTGATCCAGCGTATGAAAAAGGCGGCCCGCGTGAGATCGGAGAAGGCGGTCTTGGCGTTTTTCTGGACGGATCCGTTGATGTCAGCCCTTCGACAATCCTCGACATTCTGACAGTTCTTCAACAACAAGAACTTATTCCGGGCCGACCCTAGCAAAGACTACGCCTTGCCGTTTGGACCGCTCCTTGGTGCTGGTTGAAAAAGTGGGGCATCAAAACAAAAAAACGCCGCGATGCTCGAAGCAACGCGGCGTTTATAACAAGCATAGAGTGCTTAGCCCTGTTTGGTCACCTGCGTAAAGTCCAGCTCGACCGGGGTTTCGCGACCAAAGATCGAAACCGAGACCTTCAGTTTCTGGTTGTCGTCGTCCACGCCCTCGACCATGCCGTCGAAATCCTCGAACGGGCCATCGTTGACCTTGACCTTCTCGCCGATTTCGAAGGTGATCATCAGCTTGGGTGCTTCTTCACCTTCCTGAACGCGGTTGAGGATCTGGTTCACCTCGGCGTCGCGCATCGGCATTGGACGACCCTGCGGACCCAGGAAACCGGTGACGCGGTTGATCGAGTTGATCAGGTGATAGCCCTGATCCGACATTTCCATATGCACCAGCACGTAGCCGGGCATGAAGCGGCGTTCAGTCGTGACTTTCTTGCCGCGGCGCACTTCGATCACCTCTTCGGTGGGCACCAATACTTCGTCGATATCGTCCTCAAGGCCCTGCTCAACCACCGACGTGCGGATCTGTTCTGCGATCTTCTTTTCGAAATTCGAAAGAACGCTGACCGAGTACCACCGTTTCGCCATGAACCTGTCGTCCTTGTCTGTCTTCGGGGTATCGCGCTTGCCGGATACACCCGTCATTAAAATCCTGTCACGTTATCCGGAATAAAAAGCGGCGCGCGGCCCGAATCGCCACACGCCTATTCCGAATAGTCCTGTGTCAACTACTCTGACATTGCCCGCTGTGCAAGAGGGCAGCCGCGTTTCCGCGCTTAGCTGAACGCGCCCAGGATCAGCTGAAGGCCACCCCGGATGCCCAGATCGACCAAAGCAAAGAATACAGCTGTAAGGGCTGCCATGATGAAAACCATAACCGTGGTCAACAGCACCTCGCGCCGGGTCGGCCAAACGACCTTGGAAACTTCGGCACGGACTTGCTGAATGAACTGAATCGGGTTGGTGGTGGCCATTTGGCGTGTTCTCTCTGCTAGCGGATGGCCCGGACATAGCCGGGCATTGCGGCAATTTCAAGAGCAGTTGGATCAACTCTGCCCTGAGCGGTCAGGGTTTGGGTTTGTCGTCCCACTCATCGTTCAGAATCCGACGCGCATCGCCTTCGGGGTCTTCATACTGGTTCGACCGGACGGTGTAGACAAAGGCGACCAGACCAACGCCGCCCAGCAACAGGGAAATCGGGATCAGGTATGCAAGAACTTCCATCCGGTTTACCTCAGGCGCAGGGCGTTGAGCGACACGGTGATAGACGAGGTCGACATCGCCAGCGCCGCGATCAATGGTGTTGCAAGTCCAATCACCGCCAACGGAACGGCAATCACGTTGTAGACGGTCGCGATGCGG
The DNA here is from genome assembly GCF_001238295.1 of Ruegeria sp. 6PALISEP08. Taxonomy (GTDB): domain Bacteria; phylum Pseudomonadota; class Alphaproteobacteria; order Rhodobacterales; family Rhodobacteraceae; genus Ruegeria. The sequence continues at coordinate 140,111 of NZ_LGXZ01000010.1, read as the reverse complement.
AAGTTTTCGCGAATGCGTTTTGTCGCCTTGACCGCCGTGTCACAGGCGTCCGCGATGGGGGACAGGTCATTGCCCAACAGTACAATGTCTGACGCCACCCGTGCCGCGTCCAGCGCTGACGCCGGTGAAATCGATACATGCGCCGCCGCCAGGGCGGCCGTGTCATTCAGACCGTCGCCTACCATCAAGACATGGTGGCCCTGATCGCTGAGCTCCTGAATGCGCAGCGCCTTGTCCTGCGGCAAAGCCTCGGCAATCCAGTCGGTGATCCCCAGCTTTTCAGACAATGCGCGCACAGCCCCCTGCGAGTCGCCGGACATCAGAACCACATGCTTGCCCGAAGCACGCAACGCGTCGACCGCCTCGGCCGCACCCGGGCGCAACGCGTCCGAGAAGCGGAAAGCCAAAGGTGCATGATCGCCAATCGCCAGCCAAGCTGAGGTTTCATTGCCTTGCTCTGCCCCAATCCAAGCCGCCCGACCCAGACGTACGCGTTGACCACGGTATTCACCTTCGGTGCCGTATCCCGGAACCTCGACGACGCCGCGCACGTTGGCAGGTTTGATCCCGGCCTCACGCGCGGCTTTCGCCAAGGCCACGGACAAAGGGTGTGCCGATGCCTCGGCCAACGCGAGGGCAACTTCGACCTTTGCGCGCGTGTGATCGCCAAGATTGACCAGTTCGGGTGCGCCCGAAGTCAGGGTACCCGTTTTATCGAACACCACCGTGTCGGCCTCGGACAGCCGCTCCAGCGCGGTTGAATGTTTGATCAACATGCCCTTGCGGAACAACCGGCCCGACGCGGCGGTTGTCACCGCTGGAACAGCCAGACCCAAGGCACAGGGGCAGGTGATGATCAAAACCGCCGCCGCGATGTTCAGCGCTGTGCGGATGTCGCCCGAATAAATGTACCAGCCCAAAAAGCTGAGCGCTGAAAGGATATGCACGCCGGGCGCATAAAGCTTGGCCGCCTTGTCTGCCAGCGAAGTATAGCGCGACCGCCCGGACTCAGCGATCGCCACCAGATCCGCCATGCGGTGTAGCGACGTATCCTCACCCACAGCTGTTGCACGGAGTGTCAGGGGACCTGTCAGGTTTACCTCGCCTGCGCTGACCAATTGGCCGGTTTCGGCAAACACAGGCACCGTTTCTCCGGTCAGCAGTGACCGGTCCAGTTCGGACTGGCCAGACATGATCTCACCATCCACGGGCATACGACCACCGGGGCGCACAAGGATCAAATCGCCCACCTTCAGTTCAGCAACCGCGATCTCTTGTTCAACACCATCTACCAAACGGATGGCACGCGGCACCTCAAGCGCCGTCAGCTCTTCGGCGGCAGATCGGGCTGCGGCGCGGGTGCGGTAATCCAGATAACGTCCCGCCAGCAGGAAGAAGGTCAGGGTCAGGGCCGCATCGAAATAGGCATGCTCGCCGCTCAGCGCTGTTTCCCACAGTGATGTAATCAGCGCCAACAGGATCGCCAACACAATTGGCACATCCATATTTAGACGGCGGACGCGCAGCGCGCTCCAGGCATTGGCAAAGAAAGGCTGAGCCGAGAAGGCAATGGCTGGCAGAGCAATCGCGGCAGATATCCAGTGGAACATATCGCGCGTGGCGTCCGTGGCACCCGACCAGACCGACACCGACAACAGCATCACGTTCATAGATGCAAACCCGGCCACCGCCAGGCGCATCAGCAAGTCGCGCCCTGCCTTGTCTGTCTGAGTGGCCGACAAGGCACCCGGATCAAGCTCATGCGCTTCAAAACCGGCTTTCTCAAGCACCGGGATCAGGTCGACAGCGCGTGTTTCCGGCGCAGCCTTGATCATCGCGCGTTTCAGGGTCAGGTTCACCCGCGCATCTTCAACACCGGGATGCGCGTTCAGTTCCCGTTCGACCGTCGCGATACAGGCCGAGCAGTGAATGCCTGGCAAAGACAGGGCAATCTGCACGTCCTCCGGTATGGGCTGGGCGGGTTCCGCCGGGGCCGCAAGGCAGCCCGGGCAGGCTGCGGTACCGGAAGAAAGCTGCGCCGTCATCGCTTATCCCTTCACATAGAGCGGAACGCGCTGCGAGAACTCGGCGCCATCACTGTCCCGCGCCACCAGACGAATGTTCCAGTTGCCTTCGCCCAACGTGGCAGGCGTGGCATAGGCCGTTCCGTCAAAGATGAAATCCGGCGCGAAATCCTCGCGCACATGGGTCGCTCTGCCCACAACGGCGTTCAATTCACTTACCTGAACCGGCGCACCGCTTTCGTCGGTGATGTGAAGGATCAGCAACCCGCCTTTGGTTTCGGCCTGAACAGTCCAACCCAGCGCTTGTTGTACTTTCAGACGCTCGTTGAATTCCTGACTGGCCACGTATGAATTCTTGACCTCAAGCCCAGGGAAGGTCTTGACCGCGCTGTAGGCCAAGACAAGGTTCACGGCGATGATCACGCCAAAGGCACCGACAAACACCGCCAAAGCGTGTTTTCCAGTGAACTTCCGTTCCGACATGATCAGTTCCCCCGTCCGTTAAACGTGGTGTCCTTGTAGGCCCGTTCACCGCTGCTCAGGTCTTCGACCCAGATGCGCACCGGTGTCGAGTCCGCTCCGGCAGGGCGCGAGTCGCGGGACGAGATAATATACACACGGGTCAATTGTGCCGTATCCACCGGAACATTCACAGTGTGCAGGTTCGTACCCTCGATTTCCAGTCGCATTGCCGGATCCCCGGTCAGAGACAGAGTGAACAGACGATCTTCGCCATGTTTGTTACGCAGCCGCACGTCGTAGGTGTTGCGGATCGTACCATCGGACAGGGTCACAAAAGTCGGGTTGCGTACCGGTGCAACAGTCAGATCGATTTCCGAACGGATGAACAGCGCAAAAAGCAAGGCAAAGCCCACCAGCGACCACATGGCCGTGTACATGATCGTGCGGGCGCGGAATACGTGCTTCCATACGTTTTTAGGCGGCTGGCCCGACCGCTCGCGCGTTTCATCGCTGAGGGCCATGTAGTCGATCAGCCCACGAGGCTTACCGATCTTGGCCATCATGTCGTCACAGGCATCAATACAGAGGGCGCAGGTAATGCATTCAAGCTGCTGACCATCGCGAATGTCGATCCCGACAGGGCAGACATTCACGCAGGCCATGCAGTCGATGCAATCCCCCAACTCGGAATCCGCTGTCCGCTTGCCTTTTCCCCGCGGTTCGCCCCGCCATTCGCGATAGCCGACTACCAATGTATCTTCGTCCATCATTGCCGCCTGAATGCGTGGCCAGGGGCAGGCGTAGATGCAGATCTGTTCGCGGGCGAAACCGCCAAAGAGGAACGTGGTGCCGGTCAGTATCAGCATCGTCGTATATGCCACAGGATGCGCATTGCCTGTGACCAGATCCATCAAAAGCGTCGGGGCGTCTGCGAAATAGAAAACCCAGGCCCCTCCTGTCGCCAAACCAATCAGAAACCAGACGGCCCATTTCGTGGCCCGCAGACGGGCCTTGCGGAAATCGAGCTTTTCCTGGCGGTGCAGGCGCAGGCGGGCGTTTCGATCCCCTTCGATCCATCGCTCAACAAGAATGAACAAGTCGGTCCAAACCGTTTGCGGGCAGGCGTACCCGCACCAGACACGCCCAAGGGCCGAGGTGAACAGGAACAGACCCAGACCGGCCATGATCAGCAGACCTGCGACAAAGTAGAATTCGTGGGGCCAGATTTCGATCCAGAAGAAATAGAACCGTCGATTCGCCAGATCCAGCAATACCGCCTGATCCGGCAGACTGGGACCGCGATCCCATCGGATCCAGGGCGTCACATAATAGATGCCCAGTGTCACAATAAGAATGATCCATTTCAGGTTCCGAAACGGCCCTGAGACACGTCTGGGAAAGATCGGTTCTCTGGCTGCGTAAAGGCTGGGGGCGGGATCGGAATCGCTCACTGGCTGGCTCCACAAATGGGTCTTCTGAAGGCGTCTTGTTCCAGATCACGGTCAAGCGAACTTTGACATGGGTCAAAACGCGCATCGAACAAACATCTTTCGCAAGTCAGCCGATCTCAGGCGCGTCGGACCAGACATATTTTGCCCGGTTTTCACTCATTTTAGCAGAAAAACGGCTTTTGTCGCGATACCAGCCCAGTTGCCCGTCTGCCGCACGCCACATGCCGACCAATTGTCGCAGCATGAGACCTTAGTCATCTGAACGCAGCGACCCAGCCCACGCAGCACCAGCCTGTAAGACTGCATAATTGAAATTTGTAGAAAGTGAGCACCGGCTGTTCAGGAAACGCGCGAACAGATGGAACAGCCGGTGCCACAGCCTTCGGGCAGCGAACCGCCCGAAAGTGTTCTTTGTAACTTACTGACCACCGCCCAACTGGTGGACATAAGCGGATACTGCACGGATCTGCGCCTCGGTCAGGCGAGTATCCCAGTTCGGCATGACGCCAAAGCGGCTATTGGTCACTGTTTCGGTCAGAGCCTCTTCGCTGCCGCCATAAAGCCAGATGGCGTCGGTCAGGTTCGGCGCACCTTGGAAGATGTCACCTGTGCCTTCCTCACCATGGCAGGAAGCGCAATTGTCTTCGAAGACAACCTTGCCCGCCTGCGCCGCTGCATCGTCGGTCTGAGCGTTGCTCAGCGACATGACGTACTGCACCACCTGCGTGATTTCATCATGCTCAAGGATTTCTCCGAAGGCAGGCATCTCGGAATAGCGCGCATCGTCGCTTTCTTCGTTCCGGATACCATAGCTGACAGTGTAGACGATATCTTCCATCGTACCACCCCAGAGCCATGCGTCATCCAGCAGGTTCGGGAAACCAGGCGCGCCCTGTGCACCGGAACCGTGGCACTGTGCGCACCAGGTGCGGAATACGGCACCACCAGAGTTCACAGCATATTGCTGAAGTTCAGCGTCCTTCGCGATGTCTTCCAGCGGTGTTTCCACCAACTTGGCGTTCCAGGGCGCATTTGCCTCTTCGAACGCGACCATCTCCTGCTGTACCAGTGCCCGTGAAGACCACCCCATGACGCCAGCGGTTGCTGATTGCACCAATGGCCATGCAGGATACATGATCGTGTAGATCACGCCCCAGACAATGGTCACATAGAATGTCCACAGCCACCAGCGCGGCATCGGGTTGTCGAACTCTTCGATCCCGTCCCAGCTGTGCCCGGTTGTGTTCGGATCACCCGGCTGTTTTTCAGGTGTCTTGCTCATTGCCGCGCCTCCTTGGATGTGGCGGGTTTATCTTGATGCCGGAAGGGGATGTTGGCAGTGTCCTTGTATTCCTTGCTGGCACCGGGACGGAAAACCCAGATGACGATGCCAACGAAGAAGGCGAACAACAACAGCAGCATCCAGCTATCCGCGAACTGCCTGAGAATTGTGTATTCTTCCATCACTATCCTCCTTTAGCGGTTTGCGTCCGGGGTGAAGGTCGAAAAGTCGACCAGCGTGCCCAGCATCTGCAGATAAGCAACCAGCGCATCAGCTTCGGTCAGCTCGGGCTGGCCGTCAAAGTTGCGCACATTGACCTTGTCACCATAGCGCTCCAGCAAACCGTCATAGTCGCTGTCCGGATCGGCCTGAGCGCGGAAGTCAGCTTGCGCATTCTCCAGCATCTCTTCGGTATAAGGCGTACCGACCAGAGCATTTGCGGCCATCACATCACCGATGTATTTGCCGTCAATTTTGCGATGCTCAAGGAAACCGTATTTCGGCATCACCGATTCCGGCACCACGGATTGCGGATCCCGCAGGTGGTCAACCTGCCATTGATCCGAATAGCGGCCACCGACACGCGCCAGATCCGGTCCTGTACGTTTTGATCCCCACTGGAACGGGTGATCGTACATCGATTCCGCCGCCAGCGAGTAGTGACCATAGCGTTCGACCTCGTCCCGCATCGGGCGGATCATCTGGCTGTGGCAGACATAGCAGCCTTCGCGGATATAGATATCACGCCCAGCCATCTCGAGAGGGGTGTAAGGGCGCATGCCCTCCACCTTTTCGATGGTGTTCTCAAGATAGAACAGTGGGGTGATCTGCACGAGGCCACCAATAGTCACGACCAGAAAGCTGAAGACCAGCAGGAGGGTCGCGTTGGTCTCGAGGATCTTGTGTTTGTCGAGAATTGCCATTGCTCCGGCCCTCCTTATTCAGCCGGGACCGCGACGGTCAGGCTGGCCTCTTTGGCCGGCGCTTTCCGCACAGTCATCCACAGGTTGTAGCACATGATCACAGCACCAGCGACGAACAGGACGCCACCCAGAGCACGCACCACATACATCGGGAACTTGGCAGCCACGGTATCGGCGAACGAGTTCACCAGGAAGCCGTTGGCATCCACTTCACGCCACATCAGACCTTCCATGATGCCGGTCACCCACATCGACGCGGCATAGAGCACGATGCCGATGGTGGCGAGCCAGAAGTGCCAGCTGACCATCTGCAGCGAGTACAGACGCTCGCGCTTCCACAGAACAGGCACCAGGAAGTACAGCGCACCAAAGGTGATCATGCCATTCCAGCCCAGCGCGCCTGAGTGCACGTGACCAATGGTCCAGTCGGTGTAGTGGGAAAGGCTGTTCACAGCGCGGATCGACATCATCGGACCTTCAAAGGTGGACATGCCGTAGAAGCCGACCGAGATCACCATCATCCGGATCACAGGGTCGGTGCGCAGCTTGTCCCATGCACCCGACAAGGTCATCAGGCCGTTGATCATGCCACCCCAGGACGGCATCCACAGGATGATCGAGAACACCATGCCCAGCGTCGACGCCCAGTCAGGCAGCGCGGTATAGTGCAGGTGGTGCGGACCGGCCCAGATATACAGGAAGATCAGCGCCCAGAAGTGGATGATCGACAGCTTGTACGAGAAGACCGGACGCTCGGCCTGTTTCGGGATGAAGTAATACATCATGCCCAGGAAGCCCGCAGTCAGGAAGAAGCCCACAGCGTTGTGGCCGTACCACCACTGGATCATGGCGTCTTGCACGCCCGACCAGACGATAACCGACTTCGAACCCCAGATGCTGACGGGGATGGTCATGTTGTTGACCAGGTGCAGCATCGCAACGGTGACGATGAACGCCAGATAGAACCAGTTGGCCACATAGATATGGGGTTCTTTCCGTTTGATGATCGTGCCCAGATAAACCGCCAGATAGGCAACCCAGACGATGGTTAGCCACAGATCGACATACCATTCAGGCTCGGCATATTCCTTGGACTGCGTTCCGCCCAAGACATAGCCTGTTGCGGCCAGCACGATGAACAGCTGATAACCCCAGAACACGAACCATGCGAGGTTACCGCCCCACAGGCGCGCGGCGCTGGTGCGCTGCACCACGTAGAACGAGGTTGCGATCAGCGCGTTACCGCCAAATGCAAAAATCACTGCCGATGTGTGCAAAGGCCGCAAACGTCCGAAATTCAAATACCCTTGAGCCCACTCGAAGTTGAGCACGGGAAAGGCCAGCTGGAAGGCGATGAAGGTGCCTGCCAGAAATCCAACCACGCCCCAGAAGGCCGTCGCGATCACGCCATAGCGGATCACGTCATCCATGTATTCCGCCGAACGGTCGACAAGAATATCTGGCTCATCGGTGTTTCGAAGCGTCCAGATGAACAAGCCGCCGGCGATGATCATCACCAGCAGCGCATGCACCTGATACGCCAAATCGCGTGCATAGTTGGTTCCGATCGCTGCGAATAGCGCGATCAGACCAAGCACGATCAGCTTGATGTAATTCGACATATTGCGTCCCTTTGCCGTGCTCCGCGCGTTATTGATTCTTTTTACACGCGAAACCTATTTGACTGGCTGCCGTTCTGAAGCACGGCGGCTACTACTGCTTTGATCTGTATCAAGACAGTTCTGCGTTTTCTGTGACACGCATTGTAGAGGAAATAGGCCAACTGGTCACATGAGACCAAATGCCCGAAACAAGAGGTCAATATGGCGTACAAATCTCTTCTCACTGTCATGACCGAATCGCAGACAGCACCGGCTGCTCTCGCACAGATGGTCGCACTGGCGGAATCGCAGGATGCCCATGCCGAGGCGCTGTGTCTTGGCGTCGATCGCAGCCAAACCGGTTACTATTACGCCGGAGCCAACGCTCTGATCGTTCAAGAGACACTTGCGCGGGCCAACGCCGAAGCGCAGGAGTTGCTGACATTTGCCCAGGATTTTCTGGGCAAATCCGGCGTTCGCTGGTCCGCTGAACAAGGCGTGGCGCAGATAGCCGATATTGGCAGGCATGTCGCGCATCGGGCGCGCTTTTCAGACCTCGTTGTCTTGCCGCACCCTTACGGCAAGGATCGCGGGGCCGAAGCTGAACCCATTATCGAAGCCGCAATGTTTGAAGGACACTGCCCGGTTCTGGTGGTTCCAGAGGACACCCCGCCACTGAAAGAACCACTCAATGTGATGATCGCCTGGAATGAAAGCGTTGAAGCAATGTGTGCCATACGGCGCGCGCTGCCCTTCCTGAAACAGGCTGAACTGGTCCGAATCGTGGTTATCGATCCGCCACGCCACGGGCCAGACCGGTCAGATCCAGGCGGGATGCTGTCTCAGATGTTGGCCCGTCACGGGGTCAAATGCGAGATCGATGTGCTCAGCAAGACCATGACGCGTGTGTCAGACATACTGAACCGTCATGCGTCAGACACAGAATCGGATATGATTGTGATGGGCGCCTACGGTCATTCGCGCTTCCGCGAGGCCATACTCGGCGGTGCGACCCGTAACATGCTGGAACAGTCATCCGTCCCCGTGTTCCTCGCGCACTGAACTGGGACTCAAAAAATCAAAAGCCGCCCAAGACGGCGGCTTTCGTCATGCTTTGCGGATAAGGCCGATCACAAACAACAGGATCACCGCCCCCAAGGTCGCGAAAAGGATCGACGAAAAGATCCCTCCGGCCACCGAAAAGCCAAGTGCAGGAAAAATCATGCCTGCCAGGAACGCGCCTACGATTCCGACGATTATGTTGCCCAGCAGGCCGAATCCGCGGCCTTCCATGATCTTACCTGACAGCCATCCGGCGATTGCGCCGATAAGAATCATTGCCAAAACACTACTGAAAACCATGCCAAGCTCCTGAGTTTTTCAAAGCCGGGATCGAAAGATCGCGGCAACTGTGTCACGTCACAACGGACAGGGATCAGACCAGAAAGCCGCCATCCGAATCATCACCAGCCTCTTCCATGAGACGACCCAGATCAGGAATTGTTACGTGGCGCTTGCCTTCGAGCGTAATCACACCTTCCTTTTTCAGGGCCGAGATCTGACGGCTGACGGTTTCAAGCGTCAGACCAAGGTAATCCGCCATGGCCTCTCGGGTCAGGGGCAGGTCGAACACAATCGATCCCGTCAGGCCTTTCTGGCTGATCGACGCATCCCGACGCGCGATAATCGACAGCAGGCTGGCGATCTTCTCCCGCGCGGTCTTGCGTCCAAGCACCAGCATCCATTCACGGGCGGCGTCAAGCTCGTCCAATGTCATCTGCAACAGGCGATGCGCGATATGCGGTGTTGTTGCCATCAATTCTTCAAACGGCTTCTTACGGAAACAGCACATGACGACATCCGTGGTCGCCTGCACATCATAGGGCGCTGCCTCTCGCCCGGGGCGGCCGACAAAATCACTGGGCAGCAGCAAACCCACCATCTGGGTCCGGCCGTCTTCCATTGTTTGTGTCAATGACGCGATCCCGGCCACAACCGAGCCCACAAAATTCATCTGATCGCCGCACCAAATGATGGTCTGACCCGCCTCGAAACTGCGGTAATATTTAATGCTCTCAAGCTCTTCCAACTCATCGGCATCACAGCGGGCACAGACGGCTCGATGTCGGATCGGGCAGTCTTCGCAGTTGGAGTGATCAAACTGTGCTTTTACTGTCATGCGCGTTCCCACTTGATCTCCATCAAAGCAACCAAGCTGGCTGTCCCATAAGGGTATCGCCATGACAGTGAAACCACAATTGGCAAAGCTTGGACTTTTTGACGCGAAAGTACCACGTTACACAAGCTACCCCACCGCCCCCCACTTTAGCAACGATGTGGGAGAGGACACGTTTGGCGACTGGATTTCGGGCATCAAACCCGGCAGCGCCATTTCCCTATACGTCCATGTTCCGTTCTGCCGCAGGCTGTGCTGGTTTTGCGCTTGCCGGACACAGGGAACGCAAACCGACAACCCGGTTATTGCCTATGTGGACGTTCTGAAAGCCGAGCTGGATCTGCTTGCAGCACGCTTGCCCGAGGGTGTGGTGCTATCGCGTCTGCACTGGGGTGGCGGCACGCCAACCTTGCTGAACGCGCAACTGATGCGCGAACTGGCTCAGCATATACTTGGTATTGTGCCGATGGGGCCTGATGCCGAATTCTCGGTCGAGATCGACCCGAACGAAATTGATGAGGCCCGTCTGGACGCGCTGGCCGACGCGGGTATGAACCGTGCCTCTATCGGAGTGCAGGATTTCGACGACGAAATCCAGAAAACCATCGGTCGCATTCAAAGCTACGACACCACACGCGACGCCATCGATATGATCCGCGAACGTGGCATCACTAGCCTTAATGCCGATATCCTCTACGGATTGCCACATCAGACCAAAGCGCGCATGACGGAAAGCGTGCAGAAATTGCTGTCGCTCAGCCCGGATCGCGTGGCGCTTTACGGCTATGCGCATGTACCCTGGATGGCCAAACGCCAGCAGATGATCCCGTCGGACGCACTGCCCACGCCTGAACAACGGCTCGAACTGTTCGAAACAGCCCGGCGTTTATTCCTGTGGGACAAATATGCCGAGATCGGCATCGATCACTTTGCCACGCAGGATGACGGCTTGACCCACGCGTTGAATGCTGGCCGTCTCAAGCGGAACTTTCAGGGCTATACCGACGATCAGGCCGACGTTCTGATCGGTGTCGGAGCCAGCTCAATCTCGCGCTTCCCGCAAGGCTACGCCCAGAACGCGCCGGCTACGTCGGCCCATACCAAAGCCATTCGCAACGGGCAGTTTTCAACCTCACGCGGTCATCTGTTCAAAGGTCAGGACATTCTGCGTGCACGCTTGATTGAGGCGCTAATGTGCGATTTCAAGATCAACACGGCGGAAATTCTGCGGGATCACGATGTATCTGCCACTGAACTGGACGAGATGTATCGCGCTGCCAATGCGTCTTTCGACGGGCTACTGCAGATCACCGAAGACGGGCTATTCGTACCGCCCGAAGCGCGTGCGCTGACTAGAATGATCGCTCGCAGTTTTGATGCCTATGACCTCAGTAAAGCCGGGCACAGTTCGGCCATCTGATCTTTTTCTGCGGGCAGCATTTGGCCCGTGACGCGCATAACACATCAGGGGCTTGACGCGCGCCTGCGGTTTTTCCCACACTCATGCTGTAGGGTGAAGTTTCACTCTGCACCCTGAGGCGGGCAAATACAGACAATCCTTGTCGTCGCAAACGCGTCGGTCAGTCCCTTTCGTGCAGCCATTCTGCAACCTGAAAGAGGGACAACACTCATGCGCGTTTTCACCGTCCTCGGGCCCAGCCAATCGGGCAAGTCTACCCTGGTCGAGGCCATCAGCCGCCTCGACGGGCGCCCCACCACATTCGATGTTTCCGGAACCGTGCACTTGCACGGTTTTTCTTACTTGGACGAGCCATGGTGCGCGATCGACGTTGATGGGGGCGGCGATGCGCTGGCCTATGTCGGGCCTGCAATGGCCATTTCGGACGCGGCCGTCGTGGTTGTACCCCCCGATCCCAATGCCGCCGTTCTGTGTGCGCCTTACTTGCGACTGGCGGAAGAAGCAGGCATCCCCTGCTTTCTGTTCATCAACCGGATGGATAGCCCCAATGGCCGTATCCGTGACATTATCGCTGCCCTGCAAACATACTGCACCCATCACATCGCCCTGCGTCAGGTGCCGATCCGCGAAGGAGACACGATCATCGGTGCGGTCGATCTGATTTCGGAACGGGCCTGGAAGTATCAGGAAGGCCAACCCTCGGCCCTGATCGAACTGCCTCAATCCGTCGAAAACCGCGAACAGGAAGCCCGGACCGAGCTGCTGGAAACCCTGTCTGATTTCGACGACCATCTGTTGGAACAGCTGATCGAAGACAAACAGCCGCCAAGTGACGAGGTTTATGATCTGGCCGCGCAGGTCCTGCAAAATCACCAGTTGATTCCTGCGTGTCTGGGGGCCGCGAGCCACGGCAACGGATTGACCCGCCTGATGAAAGCACTGAGGCACGAAGCACCTGAGTTTAATATCGCAGCCGGGCGGGACGAAGCCGCGGACAGTGCGCGTGCCATTGCTGGTTTTGCTGACGTCAAAAAGCACATCGGAAAGATCGTCGTTTTGCGAGGCCTCGGGGATGGCGTGAAAGCGCACGAGGCTTTGGGGGGCGAGACCGTCGGAAACCTGACAACGCTGGATGCCAAGACCCAAATCGCCACGCTGGAAGCTGGGCAGATTGGCCTGGCGGTGAAATCCGATCACCTTAACCCTGGCTATATTTACGATAGCAATTCAGCGACGGAATTGCCGGAATGGGCGGCCTCACACCCGGTCGCGCATCGGCAGATCGTCTCACCTGCGCATGAGCGGGACGATGTGCGCCTGTCCAACGCCATGAGCCGTCTGGCCGAGATCGACCCCGGCCTGCGCTTGCAGCAGGACGAGCTGAGCGGTCATTTGATCCTTGGATCACAGGGGCCGCAACATATGCGCCGGGTGACAGCCAAGCTGGCCCAGGACTTTGGAATCGAGATCGAAGCGGACCAGGTCGAAACCGCCTATCGCGAAACCATTCGAACACCTGTCGAGTATCGCCACCGTCATCGCAAACAATCCGGTGGGGCCGGGCAGTTCGCGGATGTGGTGATCTCGGTTGCGCCTCTTCCGCGCGGATCGGGGTTCCAGTTCGAAGAGGTGGTCAAGGGCGGTGCGGTGCCCAAGAACTACATCCCCTCCGTCGAACACGGTGCCAAGGACGCGCTGGAACAAGGCCCCGAAGGCTTTCCCGTGGTCGATGTGAAAGTCACCCTGAGCGACGGTAAACACCATAACGTGGACAGTTCGGATTACGCCTTCCGTACCGCAGGTAAGAATGCCGTACGCGAAGCGCTGCCTCAGGCCAAACCGGTGGTCCTGCAACCAATCCTGACCGCTGAAATTCACCTGCCATCCGATTTTGTGGGCGATCTCGTGCCAACAATCAGCTCGCTACAAGGGCAGGTTCTGGGATTTGAAGGCAATCCCAACGCATCAGGCTGGGAAATCTTCAATGCTCAGATTCCTGCCGTTTCCGAGGATGAACTGCATCGCACGCTCGCCAGTGCCACGCGAGGAACCGGTTGGGTGAAGCTGAACTTTGACCACTATGAAGAGCTGCGTGGGCCAGTGCCGAAAGCCGCGACCAAAGAAAAGGCAAGCGCGTAATGGGCTGAAGAAGGCGGGCTGGTCTCAGCCCGCCGCCGCAATCAGTTCGCGGGTATAGTCGGTCTGGGCATTTTCGAACAAATCCTCTGCCGTGCCCATTTCGACCACATCTCCGTTTCGCATGACGATCACGTTGTGCGACATCGCCCGTACCACTTTCAGGTCATGGCTGATGAACAGGTATGCCAGTCCGTATTTCTTTTGCAAATCGCGCAGCAGATCGACGATCTGAACCTGAACCGTCATGTCCAGCGCGCTGGTCGGTTCGTCCAACACCAGCAGCTTCGGTCGCAAAACCATCGCACGTGCAATAGCGATGCGCTGGCGCTGACCACCTGAAAACTCGTGCGGATACCGGTCCATTGCCGCAGGATCCAACCCCACTTCGGTCATCACCTCAGCAACCAGTTCACGCGGCGCGCGATGAGGGTCAATGTTGTGAATTGCCAGACCTTCCGCGATGATCTGCTGACAGGTCATGCGCGGGCTGAGACTGCCGAACGGGTCCTGAAACACAATCTGCATGTCTTTGCGCAAGCGGCGCAGCTCTTTCGTGGACCATCTTCGCACATCCTGATCACGGAAGGTGATGGCTCCTTCAGACGCGATGAGCCGCATGATCGCCAGTGCCAGCGTGGTCTTGCCCGAGCCGCTTTCGCCGACAATCCCCAGAGTCTCTCCCGCGCGTACGCTGAGCGTGGCGTCATTGACCGCCTTCACATAGCCAACTGTACGCTTCAGAAATCCGCGCTGGATCGGGAACCAGACCTTTAAGTGATCAGTGCGCGCAACCTCTTCCGCGTCTGAAGCAACTGGTTCGGGCTGGCCCGAAGGTTCTGCCGCCAAAAGTTTGCGGGTATAGGGATGCTGTGGGTTGTCAAAGATGTCCTGCGTCGCGCCCGTTTCGACAATCTCACCATCCTTCATCACACAGACCCGGTCAGCGATCCGGCGCACGATGCCCAGGTCATGGGTGATGAACAGCATCCCCATGTTTTCGGATCTCTGCAATTCGGCCAGCAATTCGAGAATCTGCGCCTGAATGGTGACGTCCAGCGCAGTCGTCGGTTCATCGGCGATCAGAATGTCCGGCTTGTTGGCCAGCGCCATTGCGATCATCACCCGCTGCCGCTGTCCGCCCGACAGCTGGTGCGGATAGCTGTCCAACCTGTCCTCGGGGTCGCGGATGCCAACCTTGGTCAGCAGCTCCAAAACCCGACCCCGCGCCGCGTCACCGGCAACACCCTGATGCAGGGCAAGGGATTCAGCCATCTGTTTCTGAATGGTGTGCAACGGGTTCAGCGAGGTCATCGGCTCCTGAAAGATAAAGCTGATGTCGTTGCCCCTCACATCCATCAGATGCTGTTCTGAGGCGCCGATCATCTCTTGTCCGTCGTAGGTCACAGACCCTTCGACCAGTGCGCTGTCACCCAGCAGTGAAACAGTCGACAAAGCCGTCACGGATTTCCCTGACCCGGACTCGCCCACCAACGCAACGGTTTCACCCCGATCCACGGTAAAGGACACGCCTTTGACAGCAGCGCTGACCTGACCGTCCTGCCGGAACGAGACCTTGAGGTTGTTCACATCCAGCAAGCTCATGAGAAGGTCTTTCTAGGATCAAACGCATCCCGCACGCCTTCGAAAATGAAGACCAGCAGCGACAGCATGATGGCAAAGGTGAAGAAGGCTGTGAAAGCCAACCACGGGGCTTGAAGGTTTTGTTTGGCCTGCAAGGTCAGTTCCCCCAGCGACGGGGCCGAGGATGGCAAGCCAAAACCTAGATAGTCGAGCGAGGCGAGACCACCGATTGTTCCCGTAACAATGAACGGCATGAAGGTCAGCGTGGCGACCATCGCGTTGGGCAGCATATGGCGGAACATGATTGTCATGTTGCTCACCCCCAGCGCCCGCGCGGCGCGAACGTATTCGAGGTTTCGGGCCCTTAGAAACTCGGCACGTACGACACCCACCAACCCGGTCCAACTGAACAGGATCATCAATGCAACCAGCAGCCAGAAACCTCGGCCCAGAACAGCGAACATAATGATGATGACATAAAGCGACGGGGTCGCTGACCAGATCTCGATGATCCGCTGAAAAATCAGGTCAAGCCAACCGCCAAAGAATCCTTGTAGGGCCCCGGCGAAAATACCGATCAGACTGGCGGCGCCTGTGACAATCAGAGTGAACAGGATCGACAGGCGAAAGCCGTAAATCACCCGGGCCAGTACATCGCGTTTGGTGTCATCGGTACCCAGCAGGTTCTGACCGTTGGGCGGCAAGGGTGCGGCACCCGGTCGGTCTACCGAAGTGTTGAAGGAATATGGGATCAGCGGCCAAAGCGACCAGCCACGCTCGAATCCTTCCGCCTGGAAAGTCCCGGCGTCAATCTTTTCGATGATGCCTTCGGGATCGTCGAAACACTCTTCCAGGCCGCCGCTGTCGATCAGGCATTGAACTTCAGGATCGCGATAGATCGCCTCGGTCTGGAAGTCCCCACCGAATTCGGTTTCAGCATAGAAATTGAAGATCGGCGCATAAAACTCACCCCGGTACTTCACGAGGATGGGTTTGTCATTTGCTATGAACTCGGCGCACAGAGACAGGCCAAACAGTACCGAAAAGATAATGAGTGACCAGAAAGCGCGCCTGTTGCGGCAAAAGTTGTTCCAGCGACGCTGATTCAGAGGGGACAGTGCCATTTACCCCTCCCGCTTTTCGAAGTCGATGCGCGGATCGACCAGCACATACATCAGATCGCTGATGATGCCGACGACCAGCCCCATCAGGCCAAAGATGAACAGTGTGCCGAAGATCACCGGGTAATCGCGCGCCACGGCTGCTTCGAACCCCAGACGGCCCAGACCGTCGAGCGAGAAAATCGTCTCGATAATGATCGACCCACCAAAAAACACGCCGATGAAAACAGCTGGAAAACCGGCGATCACGATCAGCATCGCATTACGGAATACATGACCATAAAGCACCTTGCTTTCACTCAGGCCCTTGGCTCTGGCCGTCATGACATATTGTTTTTTGATTTCATCCAGAAACGAGTTCTTGGTCAGCAGTGTCAGCGTCGCAAAGGCCGAGATTGTCAGCGCGATTGTCGGCAACGCAATGTGCCAGAAGTAATCCGCGATCTTGCCGAAGAAACTCAGGCTGTCCCAGTTATCCGAAGTCAGACCGCGCAGCGGGAAGATTTGCCAATACGATCCACCGGCGAACAGCACCAGCAGCAAAATGGCAAACAGGAAGCCCGGTATCGCGTAAGCCACAATGATCATCCCGCTGGTCCAGGTATCGAACCGCGAGCCATCCTTGACCGCTTTGCGAATGCCCAACGGGATCGAAACCAGATAGGCAATCAACGTTGACCACAAGCCCAGCGAAATCGAAACCGGCATCTTTTCAAGCACCAGATCAATCACGCTGATCGAACGGAAATAGCTTTGCCCGAAATCCAGTGTCAGATAGTTACCCATCATGATCACGAACCGCTCCAGCGGCGGTTTGTCAAAGCCGAATTCCTTTTCAAGTTCAGCAATGAACTCGGGCGGCAAGCCCCGCGCGCCGACGTATTTGTCGTCGAAAACGCCGCCTCCCGGTTCAGAACCAGCGCCAGCATCACCCCCACCCGCAAATCCTGCAAAGACGTCACCCTGCCCTTCGATCTGCGCGATTATCTGTTCGACCGGTCCACCCGGCACGAATTGTACCAGCGTGAAGTTGACGATCATGATACCCAAAAGGGTTGGAAT
Source organism: Ruegeria sp. 6PALISEP08 (assembly GCF_001238295.1). Classification (GTDB taxonomy): domain Bacteria; phylum Pseudomonadota; class Alphaproteobacteria; order Rhodobacterales; family Rhodobacteraceae; genus Ruegeria. Next base: position 122,869 of record NZ_LGXZ01000010.1, on the reverse strand, counting down.
GATCAGCAACAAGCGTCTTAGAATATAGGCGCCCATGTTATCGCAGTGCGCCTTTCGCTTTCAAATCGGCCTCTTTTTCCGGATTGATCCACCACAAATCCAGATGGCCCAGCGAATAGGGTGGCAGGTTTTCGGGGTATTCGTACATATCGTAATACGCCGTCCAATAGTCAGCGATGTATCCTACGGGAACTACGAAGAACTCATACCGCAGGGCGCGATCCAACGCCATCAGTGCTGTGTCCTGATCCGCCTGATTGTCGGTTTCAAAAGATGCTTCGATGATTGCGTCAACCAGGGGGCTAGCCAACCCGGCCGGATTAAAGAGGCTGAATGCAGCTTCTTCCGATCCATACATCTGGCTTAACCCGCCACCGGTGGACAGGAATGACCCGTAACGTGTGGAGTAGACCATATCGTAATCCCGCTCGCGGCTGCGCAGAGTGTACTGCGCCGGGTCAACCTTTTCAGCCGAAGCATCCACACCAATAGACTGCAAGTTCTGAACATAGGTTTCGATCATGGTGGCGGTCGATGTCGGCAGATTTGAAGGATACGGAATATTTAGCTTCAGTGTCTGTCCTTCGGCATTGCGTCGCACATTGCCATCGCCAACAGGCCACCCGGCCTCGTCCAGTATTTTCGCTGCTTTGCGAAGATTTCTCCGATCGTTCAGACGTGCAGGGTTTGACACGTGCGTTATAACAGCAGGCTCTGTCAGAAGGTCTTCGGGTACAACGTCACCCAACGCTTGCAAAAACGCCAGTTCATCGCCTTCGGGCAGATCTATTGCTGCAAGCGGGGTACCTTGAATAAAGGAATCGCGCGGCGAATTCAGACCGAACAACAGAGACTCGTTTGCCCATTCAAAATTGAAGGCCAGAGCAAGGGCTTTACGGACGTTCTTGTCTGCCAACTGCGGTTTTCCGAGATTGAAAACAAAACCCGAGGGGGTAGGTGGGCTGCCATCCGCGATCTCATCGCGAACGACCGATCCTTCGTTCAGCTTCGGGAAATCATACCCCGTCGCCCAAAGCTTGGGGTCGTTCTCGATACGCAGCGTGTACTCACCAGCTTTGAAACCTTCGAACGCCGCCGTCTGATCAGCAAAATACTCGACGCGGATTGTGTCGAAATTATTCCGACCAACGTTGAACGGCAAATCCTTGCCCCAATAATCATCGCGACGCTTGTAAACGATCCGACGATTGATGTCATAACTGTCAAGCTTATAAGGACCTGATCCAACCGCTACTTCCAGGCGAGGCTCATCCAGGCGTCTAGACTCATCCGCTTCGAACCACGCTTTGGAAAATACGGGGGTCGCGCCGACCGTTTCGATCAGGCTGCGGCGGGTTACTTCGGGGTTAAACGAAAACTTGACGGAATGTTCATCCAGCGCTTCAGCCCCAGTCACCATGCGACCTACGGCCTGCGCGTACGAGGGCAAGCCCTGTTCGATGAACAGGCGGTGGCTATAGACGACATCTTCCGCCGTTACCGGAGTGCCATCCCAAAAGGTTGCTTCGGGCCGTAAGTGGAAGATGACGTAGTTGCGCCCTTCGTCATATTCCAGGCTTTCTGCCAATACTCCGTAATATTGCCCGACACTGTCATCCGAACTTTCAAAAAGGCGATCATATTGCAGCGTCGTCAATGCGCCAGCGCGCCCTTTTCGGGAATAGGGATTGAGAGAATCGAACGTACCCGAGGCCGCCAAAGAAAGCTCGCCACCTTTGGGCGCATCCGGATTCACGTAGTTCAGGTGCGTGTAATCAGCGGGATAATCCAGATTGCCGAAATACGAGTACCCATGACTGCTGGTGACACCCTCATCCGAAGCCTGTACGAATTGCGGAGCGATCAAAGCAGTGCAAAGCCCCAATATGCCAACCCAGGGCCGTAACTTCAGATCACGTGCAGCGGGCATCAGGGATATCATGTGGCTCGTCCTTTGGGTCATGGGCATCTTAAATGTCGTAACAGCTAGCTAAATAGCCAACACTGACAAATTCAAGTTTAGAACGCGTGAGCGCTTTGTGAAGTTTCCTTCAGACAAAAAAAGCCGCTGCGTATGGCAGCGGCTTTCGAATTCTTTGATCTGTCAGGCAATCAGTTGCCGATTGTCTGCAGGTAAGCGATCAGGTCTGCACGGTCCTGCGGCTTTTTCAGACCGGCAAAACTCATCGATGTGCCCGAGATATAGGCACTTGGGCGCTCAATGAACGCATCCAGCGCTTCAGGTGTCCAGTTGCCGCCATGCGCCTGCATACTGGCCGAGTAACCGGTAAAACCATTGGCCGAGGCGACCGGGCGATCAACAACGCCGTACAGATAAGGGCCAGTGCCGTTTGCGCCGTCTTCCAGCTTGTGGCACGCGGTGCACTTGCGGAATACTTTAGCGCCTTTCTCAACGTCAGCGGCGGCCAGCAGGTCTTCGAAGACCACTTCTTCGCCGTCGGCGCTTTCGCCCGAGCTTTCGGTTTCGATAATGTAGGCGGCCTCAGCCGAGCCATGGCCACCGGAAGAATAGAGGACGGTTGCCCCCCATTTGGCCAGAAGCAGCACCAGGAAAGTGCCGAACAGGCCTGCGGCGGCCTTGGTAACTGTCATCGTGTCGAACATTGATCGCGTGTCCATTTCAGCTGTCTGGGCTGCTGTCTAAGGCTTCCCCTTGCGAGAGGCAAGGTATAGACACCGCGACGAAACGACAAAATCGCGAACTTGTTGCATGGAATCGACCAAATGACCAATCGCATTGCTTTTCAGGGCGAACCCGGCGCCTACAGTCACGAAGCCTGCCGCAACGCTCGGCCCGATATGGAAGCCCTGCCCTGCCGCACATTCGAAGATGTGATCGAATCGGTTCGTTCCGGTGCCGCGGATCTGGCGATGCTTCCAGTCGAAAACACAACCTACGGCCGGGTTGCCGATATTCATCGTCTGTTGCCCCATAGCGGGTTGCATGTCATCGACGAGGCATTCGTGCGGGTGCATATCAACCTGTTGGCTGTCCCAGGCGCAAAACTGGAAGACGTCACCGAGGCCCATTCCCATCTGGTGCTGCTGCCGCAATGCGCCGGTTTTCTGAAACAGCATGGCATACGCGGACGCGTCAGCCCGGATAACGCGCGCGCCGCGCGCGAGGTGGCCGAGGTAGGCGACCCCCACTCTGCTGCGTTGGCCAGCGAACTGGCGGGTGAGATTTACAATCTGAATGTTCTGGCCCGCCATATCGAGGACAGTGACGACAACACGACCCGTTTCCTTGTGATGTCTCGCCAGTCCGATCTGTCACGTCGCGGCGAACACGGCATGATCACCAGCTTTGTGTTTCAGGTCCGCAATATCCCTGCGGCGCTGTATAAGGCGATGGGCGGCTTTGCCACCAACGGGATCAACATGACCAAGCTGGAAAGCTATATGGTCGACGGATCCTTCACCGCGACACAGTTCTACGCAGACATAGTCGGGCACCCTGACGACCGAAATGTTCAACTGGCCATGGATGAGTTAGAGCATTTCACAACCAATGTTGAAATCCTGGGCGTCTACCCGGCAGCGCAACCGCGCGGCTAGGGTTCTATTCCTTCGATCGGGTAAATTCAGACTGGCGCAGGTTGCTGCGCCACACCTGAAGGATCGTTTGTACATTAAACTCGACACCTACAGTTGAGTTTATTTCCATATCGTAGACCCTTCCGGCATGGATTTCAGAGTGATCCTGCGCTGCGCTTCCAATTGGACGATCACCGCGCAAACGCTCACGTGCGTTTAACTCCGCGACCGGACAGTGAACTGCAACAAAAAGCACGTCGAAAGGTCGAAGCAGCCTGTGCAGATCTTCGACCCAACCCGGGGTGTCCAAAATGTGTTCCACGATCAGATTGTTGCCCGCTGCAGCATATCCCGCCAGCGACTGATGAAATCCGTCAAAAACCGCAGATCTGTCAGCGCGCCAATCAAACTCTTTGTTGCGGTATCGAGTCAGCGGCAAAACCCCGGACTCGCGCAGATGATCAATGGAAATGTGCCAGAACGGCAGTTCGATCCTCTGCTGCAAGGCCCGCGCTGTGGTCGATTTTCCGCTGCTCGATGCGCCGTGCAGAAAGATGATGTGCGACATCCGGGCCTCTTCCGCTTAATCAACACAAGAAACAGAGTAACAGTATTCTCTATGCACCATGCAGATGACGCTGTTCCAACTCACGCGCAAATTCACTCAGCCGGGATTGCAGCTGTTTGCGAAACCGGGACTGGCCCAACTTCACCGATTGCAGCAACAGGCGCGCAGGCAAAGTCTTGGCCGCCAGAGACATCTCAAGGCTCAGGCGCGTTCTGCGTGGCGATAGGGCCAGAAAATCCACACTCGTCAGACCGGTCATGCCCTTGCTGCTGGCTTCAAAACGCATTTGCGAAGGCCGGTCGCAATCTGTCATCACCACTGACATCTCGCGCAATTTGCCGCGCAGCTTGAACTCTGTCTGCCATTCAGTTCCCGCAGCAAAGATCGCCTCCGAATCCGAGCGCCTTACGTCGATTCCCCGGCGCATTGCCATACGTTCGAACCGCTCGAAATCCGACACCATATCGAACACCGCGTTAATTGGGGCTTCGATATCCTCTCGCGCTAAAAACTGCATGATACCCTTTGAAGATTATGGCCGCGCCTATATTTCGTTAGTCCAACGTATCCGCAAGCCAGTTCTCAAGAAGAAAATGGGCGATTGCACCTTTTCGGGCGGGCAGCAGGTTTGGATGGTCCCCGGCAAATGCCTGCATCATCTCGGATTTACTTACCCACATGGCCTCTTCAATCTCGACGGGATCAATCACGATGTCACGCGACAACGCCTCTCCCGCGCAGCCAAACATCAACGAAGCTGGGAATGGCCAGGGCTGACTGGACAGATAGGAAACGTCCCCAACGGGCACGCCCGCCTCTTCCATCACCTCGCGGCGCACGGCGGCTTCCAGGGTTTCTCCGGGCTCGACAAAGCCCGCCAGCAACGAAAACATACCCTCGGGCCAACCCGGAGACCGCCCCATCAGCACACTGTCCCCATGCGTGATCAGCATGATCACAACCGGGTCGGTGCGCGGGAAATGTTGCCCGCTGCATGACGGACAACTGCGTTGCCAACCGCCTTGCGATATCTCACTGGTGGCACCGCAGCGGGCGCAAAATCGATGCGTTTCGTGCCAGCCGATAACCGCTTTGGCCGTCGCGGCCAGTTCGGCATCCCGCGCCGACAATCGCGTCATGATCCGGCGCAATTCGGCGAACACATACCCTTCCGGCAAATCCGGGTGCTGCTGTTCAGACTTGTCTACGAACTCGCCCAGTCCGGTCAGGTCCAGACCTTCTGCTGTCCAGGCCGAGATATCCACCGCAAAAAAAGGCGCGTCTTCGGCGGTCATACCCAAAAAGACCGGGATCTCAGCTACCCCACCGGGCCCGTCGCTGACCAGCGGATGCGTCATCGGCAGTACAGCAAGCTGATCCAGCCCGTCGCCTGCAACCAGGATTTTCCCCCGCCACACCAACATGCACTGTGCGGTCGGATTGCGCATCGCTTCGGCAAGTGATTCGGCATTCCCGCGCAAATGGGCGGCCCGATCCAGGCCCGAGCCGCCAAACGTCACCTGCTCTGCGTTTTTCATTGGATGTCCTTCTGGTCCTGCGCACAGGGCTGCCATGTCTGTGCCCGTGTTGCAATCGCAATTCCGGCTCTTGCAATACGTGAGACTGCCGCCGAAAAGCCGCATGGTAGCCTCGGAAAAATCATTTAAGTTACGCCCTGTACCATTTGATCAATTACCTTAGTCAAAAGCAGACTTTTTAAAGTGAAGCAAAACCCATCGACTCAGACACGCCCTGCAAAGGACTGCGGACGCGTACGCATTCTGGCCACGACCGACCTGCATATGCATCTGACAGGTTTTGACTATTACACAGACACACCGGACCCGACGCTTGGACTGACGCGTACCGCCAGCCTGATCCGTGCAGCTCGCCAAGAAGCCAGTGATGCGTTGGTTCTGTTGGTGGACAATGGGGACGCGATACAGGGAACTCCACTGGGCGAGTGGGCAGCGCGGAACGACACGCCGCATCCGTTGATGCAGGCCTTCACAAAGCTGGATTATGACGCCGTGGGTCTTGGCAACCATGATTTTGGGTTTGGGTTACCAAAATTGGACAATATCCTCTCACAAGCCCCGTGCCCGGTTCTGTGCAGCAACCTGCATCGTTTGGACGGTCAGCAAACGTGGCAGAGGTATACGATACTGGACCGCACCGTACCAGTGGGCGACCAAAACATACCCCTTCGTATCGGCCTGATTTCCGTTCTTCCGCCGCAGACAACGTGCTGGGAAGAGCATCACCTGAACGGAACGGTCATAGCCGAAGACATCCTAACCACCGCCCGCGAGCTGACAGAGCTTTTGCGCGCCAAAGGGTGTGATCTGATCGTGATGCTTGCCCATTCCGGGCTGGGCCAATCAGAGGCTGCAGAAGGTATGGAGAATGCCGTCATCCCTTTGGCCGCCATCGACGGAATCGACGCCATTGTTGCCGGGCACACGCATCTGACCCTTCCAAGTCGCGCCAATGCCAACTCCTCGTATCTCAATCAAACAAAAGGGTTGGTGCACGGGACACCGGTTGTCATGGCCGGTTCTGCCGGGTCTTACCTTGGCGTAATAGACCTAGTTGTCGCTCCGCGGCCGGATGCCGGGTTCAGCATTGCAGAGTGTCGCGCAGAACTGCGCCCGTTTCTTGTGGCCGGCGCTGCAGTTGACGAAGATCAGGACATGGTGCGCCTGCTCGCCGATGCCCATCGTCAGACCCGTGACGCAGTAGCCAAACCTGTCGCGCAAGTGTCAGACGCCATGCATAGCTATTTCAGCTTCTGCCTGCCAGATCGCGGGCTGGCTCTGGCCGCCGCTGCTCAGGCCTCTGCAGTGCGCCCTTTCTTGCATGGTTCCGCGTTGGAAGAGTTACCGCTTCTGTCAGCCGTTGCACCGGCCAAAAGCGGCGGACGCGCTGGCCCCCGACATTATACAAATGTACCGGCGGGACAAATATGCCTGCGCCATGTTGCTGACCTGTATCCGTATAGCAATGAGTTGCGTGCGATCCAGATCAATGGTGTAGAATTGCTGGATTGGCTTGAAATGTCGGCAAGTGTGTTCAACCAGCTTGCGCCCGATTTCGAAACGGATCTGATCAACCCCGAGCGGGCCGGATATAATTTCGACGTCATCTTTGGACTGTCCTATCAAATCGATCTGTCGCAACCTGCACGCTTCGACGTCGAAGGACGGGTGATCGACCCAGACAACAGGCGGGTTCGTGATCTGCAAATTGGTGGCCAATCCGTTCCTCCCACACAAAGGTTTGTTCTGGCTTGCAACAGTTATCGCACCAGCGGAGGGGGGCATTTTCCTGTGGCATCCGCAGCCCGGCATATCAATCTGCCGCCTCTCGATATCAAGGACCTGGTGCGGGATTATCTGTCTGATCGCCTTCCTCTCGATCCAATAACGCGGCACCCCTATCCGTTTACATTGGCAGCCCAAGCGGGCACAAAAACCGTACTTCGAACAGGTCCGGGTGCCCTTAAACACATTGATGAATTGCTCAAGTTCGATCCCAAGGTGCTCAGCCCCGATGACACAGGATTCGAGCGTATCCATCTGATGTTCTGACGGGTTGTCTTTTTCCTCTGCCTTCCCTATATCCAGAGTCGAGAGGTTGGCGCGGGCGAGCGCCTCGCCAACCTGGTCAGGTCCGGAAGGAAGCAGCCACAACGAGCCCCGCTTGGGTCGATGTCCAACCTCTCACTTAATGAACGTTAGCCGCAGGAGGGCTTTATGATTGCAACAAAAACCCTTCGGGCAGTACGGTTCTGATCTCACAATACCAGCCGACTGCCTGAACACATGACCCGGGGATGCGCGATCGCCATCCGTTGGGATTGCTGTTTCTGACAACAGGCAGACCAATGCATTCTTCTCTTTCGGACCTGGGGTGGTCCTCTCATTTTGCCGCGCAACACGCGGCTCATTCTTCGTGTACGCCGTTTCGCATCGCTTCTGTTCATCGGGACCGCCTAATCGGGCTGAACCCAGAGGGCGAATTTCCACTGCTGACCCCTGATCAATCGACCGGTAGCTATGCCGTCGGAGACTGGGTTCTAACTGACAACGACAAACGCGTTCACCATCTGCTCGACCGGCGCAGCCTACTGCAACGACGAGCTGCAGGTACAGGTGCTGCGACGCAACTGATCGCAGCCAATGTCGATGTGCTGTTCATCGTCAGTTCGTGCAACGCAGATTTCAACCTGCCCCGGCTAGAGCGTTATCTGGCGCTTGCGCATCAAGCAGGATGTTACCCAGTCATTGTCCTGACAAAGGCTGACAAATCTGATGACCCCAAGCGTTTCTCGGGACAGGTGCAGGCCCTGGACCCGTATCTGACAGTTCTGGCAATCAACGCACTGGACCCAGCGGAAATTGAAACGGTTCTGTCCTGGTGTCCTAAAGGCCAGACGGGCGCGCTGGTTGGGTCGTCAGGTGTTGGCAAGACGACACTGTCCAACGCCTTGACCAATAAGGATTTTGCCACGTCAGGTATTCGAGAGGACGACGCTCGCGGTCGGCACACAACTACGGCACGCGCATTACATCGGACGCGCAACGGTGGCTGGCTGATCGACACGCCTGGAATGCGCGCTTTGCGCTTGCTGGACGCTCAGGACGGTATCGATGAAGTTTTTTCAGACCTCACCGAACTTGGCCTGAACTGCCGCTTTTCAGATTGTCAGCACGACTCCGAGCCAGGCTGCGCGGTACAGCAGGCGATCAACCAAGGCGTGCTTGATCCTGCCCGTTTGGATCGCTGGCGAAAACTTCGGCGCGAAGATCAGCGCAACTCGGAATCTGTCGCCCAATCCCGGGCGCGGGACAAAGCGTTCGGTAAGATGGTGCGGGGTGTCATGCAGGAGCAAAAACTGCGCAAAGGGCGATAGCTGGAAGGTGTACGTCAATTCGTGTGCCGCGCCTGGTCAAGCGATCAGGCGCGGCCATACTGCCGCGTTGCGCCGTGCAAATGCTCCGATATGGCCAATCTCCGGCAATCCGAAATCATCAGACCTAAGCAGGTGCCGCTTAGCCTCAGCTCCATAAAGGTCGGCAAGCCGCCAGACCGCTTCCGGCGGGACCATCTGGTCGTCTTCGAAAGTGAACAAGTCCACGGGTGTACCAGAGCCGTCCCAACGCGTCTCCGGAAGGTTTTGTCCGATTTCAGGCACATAACCCAAAGGTGCCGTGCACCATTTGCGCCATTGCCAGTAGACCGACGCCGGCAAGTCCGCGCCAAACCCGATTGCCTTTCCCGGCAGATAGCCCAGTGCTTTTACCAGCAATGGCGCGTGCCCATACCAGAACACAGCGGCCAATCCTCGGTAAGGCCACGGGTGATCACTCAGGGTCACTAGACCCGAACACACGGAAATCATTCGATCGATCAGATCAATATCCGGCTGAACCGGCCCCAGCATCGCACCTATCGAATGACCAATGGTCCACTGCTGCGCATCAGGATAGCGCCTGCGCATTTCCGCCCGCGCCGCTGGCATGTCGATCAAAGCCCAATCCGCCATTGTCGCACGTGCATCCTTCATACCGCCGGTCAGAGAATGCCCGAAATCCCGGTAGTCATATGTCAGGCACGCCATACCTCGCTCGGCAGCCAGCCAACGTGCGAAGTGGCGATAATAGTCGCGCGGCACGCCTGTTGCGCTGTTCAGAACAACCACGGTCTCGGGTTCTGTGATCGGTCGGTATAGCCGCGCTGATAGGGTCGTCGACCCGGACGGAAAGAGGAAATCTTCGGTCAAAACCGACTGCTCTGTGTCCAACATGATCCCTGACCCTGCGCTGAAAATTGACTTGCTTACCTTCAATAGTGAAGACTCTAAGCGGGAACTTTCCACCCATCCAGCATGACCAAACGTCGGGCGAAAAGATCAGCTTGACTCGGCACCGGGTCAGACGCTAGCGGTTGTGTGATGGTTCCTGTCCCCCACAAGGGGTCGGGATGAAAAGGGAACACGGTGCGGTTCAGCCTGGTCATTCAGGTGCAAACCAAATCCGCGACTGCCCCCGCAACTGTAAGCGGTGAGCGATGCCAAAACACCACTGGCCCCCAGGGCTGGGAAGGTCGGCAAAGCCAAGACCCGCAAGTCAGGAGACCTGCCATCGGAATTGAAACCGAAACTCGGGCGGGGTGTCCGGGCAGGTCCTGACTGCACTTTGCCGTCCCACCTGACCCGATCTTCCTGTCCAACACGCGCGGAGGGCGCAGGATGATCTGGAAGACAAAGACACATGAATACAGCGCAACGGTATGTCAGCGGACAGGCAAAACCTGCCCCGCCTTGGCGCGACTTGCGCGCTCGGTTTCCGAGGCTATGACTCAGGCCACAGCGGCCACAGGCGACGAATTCGAGTTTGATGGCGGCAGTGAATTGGCGCATTGCGCGGAAGGGTGCCACGCAACCATTCGAGCTCAATCAGACAGAATTCGCATCTTTTGCGGCACACAGTCTGAAGCTCAGCCCGAGGACCTGAACGCGTACGCCGATCTGATCTTTGGGAATACGTTCACCACCTTGCCGTCCGGCCTCATTGCAGACCCACCCTGCGCGATAATCGAGGTTGTAGCGCTGCAGCCCCGCAAACCCGTGCACGCGCCTGAACATCTTTCGGCCTAAGACTACACGACCTGAGTCTGAAATTCCCGTGCCGCCCAGGCCAGTTGGGCATCTGTTTCCACGGCACAGGGACGCAACGCCCGCAAACGCTCAAGGGCCTTGTCTGCCCGCTCGCCGCATTCGACCATCAGCCTCAGGACAACCATCCCCGACCTGCCGCAGCCGCCCCGACAATGCACCAGCACCCGGCCTCCTCCAGCCAGGGCGTGCCGGGCGGCGGCGCTGACGCCGGGCCATGCCTCTTCAACTGCTGCAGTAGGTGCACCAAAGTCTTCGATCGGCAGATGCACCCACCGGCTCGCGCGGCTTTGGATATCGCTGCCGAAATCCTGAGCCCCATGCTGAAGCATCTCGACATCCGTTGTCATTGAAACAACAAGCCCCGGCTTCCATGCCGCAATCGTTTCAAGATCACCCCCGTAATCACCACCGCGTCCGGGCATCGACGTCAGGGCAAGCGTTCCCCCTGCGACTTGCAAGGCATAGATAACCAGCTGCGACATGAACCTGTGTCCTCCACCCAGAACTCGTTACAAATATGAGTCTTTAAATCTGTTGGAACAGCTTAGTGCGAAACCGGCCGGTTTCTAAATCAAAAATCATCGCGCCATGCTGTGGACGTAAACGACAGCGGCCACTACGCTGTGCCGAAGCCCCGAATCCGACCGAGAAAACATGACCGACACTCCCAGCCCCGCCTATCAGGTTCTCGCCCGCAAATATCGCCCGGAAACCTTTGCCGATCTGGTGGGCCAGGATGCCATGGTGCGCACCCTGAAAAACGCATTCGAAGCGGACCGGATTGCGCAGGCTTTCATCATGACCGGCATTCGCGGCACCGGTAAAACCACCACCGCGCGGATCATCGCCAAGGGCATGAACTGCATCGGTCCCGACGGCGCTGGCAGCCCAACGACCGAGCCTTGCGGCCAATGCGAACATTGCGTGGCGATCATGGAAGGCCGCCATGTCGATGTGATGGAGATGGACGCCGCCAGCCGAACCGGTGTGAACGACATCCGCGAGATCATCGACAGTGTCCGCTATCGCGCCGCCAGCGCACGTTACAAGATCTACATTATCGACGAGGTTCACATGCTCTCGACCAGCGCCTTCAACGCGCTGCTCAAGACGCTTGAGGAACCGCCTGAACATGTGAAGTTCATCTTCGCAACCACCGAAATCCGCAAAGTGCCTGTTACGGTTCTGTCCCGCTGTCAGCGCTTTGATTTGCGCCGGATCGAACCAGAGGACATGATTGGCCTTCTGCAAAAGATCGCGGCTGCCGAAAACGCTCAGATCGCCGAAGATGCTCTGGCGCTGATCACCCGCGCAGCAGAAGGATCTGCAAGGGATGCAACCTCGCTGCTGGATCAGGCAATTTCGCATGGGGCAGGTGAAACCACGGCCGAACAGGTCCGCGCAATGCTGGGACTTGCGGACCGTGGCCGCGTTTTGGACCTGATGGACATGATCCTGCGTGGCGATGCCGCTGGCGCGCTGACGGAACTGAGCGGACAATACGCAGAAGGCGCAGACCCTTTAGCCGTCTTGCGCGATCTGGCCGAAATCACGCATTGGGTGTCCGTCGTAAAGATCACGCCCGACGCCGCCGAAGACCCGACTGTTTCGCCGGATGAACGAAGCCGTGGCCAGCACATGGCAGAGGCCCTGCCGATGCGTGTCCTGACCCGAATGTGGCAGATGCTGCTGAAGGCGCTAGAAGAAGTCTCTGCCGCGCCCAATGCCATGATGGCCGCTGAGATGGCCGTTATCCGCCTGACCCATGTGGCCGATCTGCCCAGCCCTGAAGAATTAATCAAACGGTTGCAGGATGCCCCGCCACCTCCGGCTGGTGGACCTGGTGGCGGCGCTTCGGTGTCCCGGCAGGGCGCAGTGCCTGTGCAGGCCAGCGCGGCCCCGGCACCTGCATACGCAGCGCCCCCACGCGGCCCAAGCGGCGCGCCCGTTGCCGCATTGGCACAGGATGTCCAGACGGCCCTGGCCCGGTATCCGACCTTTGAGCATGTGGTCGAACTGATCCGCACCAACCGCGACGTAAAGCTTCTGGTCGAAGTGGAAAACGGCGTGCGGCTGGTGTCTTATCAACCCGGTCGGATCGAATTCACCCCCGCCGCGCAGGCACCGACCGACCTTGCGCCCCGGTTGGGTTCTGCCCTGCAACGTTGGACCGGAAACCGGTGGGCTGTGTCGATAGTCTCGAACGGGGATGCACCGACAATTGCGGAAATTCGGGACGAGGCCGAGCTGGCCCTGAAAGCCGAAGCCGAACAACACCCTCTGGTTCAGGCTGTGCTTGCTCAATTTCCCAAGGCAAAGATCACAAAAATCGAGACGCCAGAGCAACGCGCTGCCCAAGTCGAAACCGAAGCGCTTCCCGAAGTCGAAGATGAATGGGACCCGTTCGAGGAAGACTGACCCGAAAGCGATCGATCCCGTGTCGCAAACGAAGCAGATTGACACTTCAAACGATTACACCCTTCCATGATGTTAGGGAGGGATTGCATGCGAACGTCACCACTGCACCCACGTTTCGGATTGGTCGTTCACGACCTGGATTTGCGCGACGTCACCAAACAGCGTTATTTTCCGGAAATTCGGCAAGCGTTCGAAACCCATTCTGCGCTCCTGTTTCCTGCGCAATCGATATCTGACGCGGATCACATGCGCCTTGCCGAACTTTTTGGGCCATTGGAAAACCGGGAAGCCATGGCAGCGGGTCGCGATATTGAGTTTCAGCTTCCCGAGCTGACAAACAAGACCAAGGATGGACTGCGTGCGAAAGACGATTTGCGCTTGTTGGACTTGCAGGCCAACATGTTGTGGCACACGGACAGCACGTTCCTGTCGACGCCGGCGCTGATCAACATTCTGACTGCAAAAGTCGTACCTCCATCCGGCGGTGAAACAGAACTCGCGTCGACGCGTGCCGCTTGGGCGGATATGCCAGATCATCTGAAATCCGCCCTCAAGGATGCCATCATCTGGCATCGGTTGTCACATTCCCGATCAAAGATTTCAGCTGACCTCGCTGCGCTGCCGAAAATGACGCGATGGCCGGATCGCCCATGGCGCGCAATCTGGCCAAATCCAGTGACCGGGGAAGAAGCCTTGTTCATCGCCTCGCACGCCTTTGCCATCGAAGGAATGGGGCATGAAGAAAGCCAGATTCTGCTGGACGAAGCCATCGCGTTCTGCACGCAGCCCGAATATGTCTATTCGCACCAATGGTCAGTCGGAGACGTTCTGATCTGGGATGAACGCGCAACGATGCATCGCGGCCGTCCCTGGGACTACAACCATCCAAGAACGCTGAAATCTATTTGTAGCTCTGTAACCGAGTCTGATGGTTTAAACGCAGTTCGTGTGGTTTGAAAAACCATCCCTCCCGCGCCCGCTTCGAGTCATCGGTTATGCCAAAGAGCTCTCCGACCGGCGGGACAACTCTTGTGCCACGCGGCTGCGGCCCGTATCTAGAACCCAAACAGAGACACAGGAGAATACCAATGCTGAAAGGACTCGGCGGGCTTGGCGGTCTGGGCGACATGGCCAAGATGATGAAATCCGCGCAGGATCTGCAAACGAAAATGACCGAAATGCAGGAAGAGCTGAACAACATGATGGTTGTCGGTGAATCCGGGGCTGGCTTGGTCAAGGCAACTGCAACGGCCAAGGGCGACCTGAAAGGTCTGGACATCGACCCGTCGATTTTTAACGGCGACGACAAGGAAGTGGTAGAAGACCTGATCTTGGCCGCGATCAAGGATGCCCAATCCAAAGCGACTGAGCGTTCTCAGGAGGAAATGGCAAAACTGACCGAAGGCATGGGCTTGCCAGCAGACATCAAGCTGCCGTTCTGATAGACACTCCTGACGACCCAAAGGCCGGGCCCCCTTGCCCGGCCCATTTGCAGGAGCGTGCGGATTGAGTTCCAACAACGACATAGACAATCTGATCGAACTGATGGCCAAGCTGCCCGGCCTCGGCCCCCGTTCGGCCCGTCGCGCCGTTCTGCATCTGATCCGCAAACGTGCCCTTCTGCTGACGCCCTTGTCTGATGCCATGCAGCAGGTTGCCATTACCGCTCGTGAATGCCTGAATTGCGGTAACGTGGGCACCACCGACATCTGCGATATCTGCGACAATGAGGCCCGCGCGACCGGAGAGCTGTGCGTGGTCGAGGATGTTGCCGACCTTTGGGCGATGGAACGCGCGGCTGTTTTCAAAGGCCGCTACCACGTTCTTGGCGGCACATTGTCTGCGCTGGACGGGGTTGGCCCGGATGAATTGCGCATTCCCCGTCTCAGGGATCGGGTGACTTCCGAGGGTATCACCGAAATCATTCTGGCGCTGAACGCGACCGTCGACGGCCAGACCACCGCCCACTACATTGCAGACCAACTGGAGGGTCAGGTACGCCTGACCTCGCTGGCGCAGGGTGTGCCGATTGGCGGTGAGTTGGATTATCTGGATGACGGGACGATTACGGCCGCGCTGCGGGCGCGGAAGGAACTGTAGCTCAAATTCCCAGTTCTTTTTTTCGCGCTGCCTTTGCGCTAGTCGGCGCCAGCGCAGCGCACGGCGCTCGCTCAAATATCGCGGTACCTACCTTGACAGCGGTATAGTTGTTGGATGAGTTGCTTTCTGTTAATTTCACGGATTATCAAACACGATGAAACACTTAGCGTTGTTTGCAATTGTTGGTGCTTTCGCCTCGCCCATTGCTGCTGAAACTCTCTACTTATACGAAGACACCCACGATCTACCGCCGCCATACAAACAATGGTGGAGCGCAATTCCGGAAGACAAAAGATATGATGAACAAACAGACAGGCACGTCTATGTTCGCGGCGAAGGTAAGTACGGCGATTTTTTCGGCGCTCTATACGTTGATTGCATTAACCCTGAATACTCCGAATGGTTAGCTGTCGGAGGGTCGCTGAATTCAGAAGACGTTCCGAACCAGGCAATTGTTAACCTGAGAATTGAGATATGTTCCAACGGCGAGGAGACCTGACACGGCCCCTTGGAAATTAATAGATTGTCTAACTTCCACGACAATTTACAATGACATAAATAGATTGTCTGATTTGTGGATGTGCTATGACCCGCCTTCTTGCCCTTACCTTCGCTGCCTTCACCACCACCTCTGCTCTCGCACAAGACCTCATCGACAAAGGCTTTGTCGAAGGCTGGAACATCATGATGGACCCCGCACTTGGCAACGGGTGCCTGATCCAGACGGTGTATCAGGATCTCTCGGTGGTGCGCCTTGGCTATGACGCGCTTGGCAATCGCGGGTATTTCGCCGTTTACAACAAGGCTTGGGGCGACATCAAACAAGGCGAGAGCTATCCGATCCGGTTTGAGCTGGACGGCAAAAGCTATGACGCGACTGCCATTGGGTTCAACGAACGAGATGTACCGGGCGCGACGGTGTTTTTCACCGATCGAAGCTTTGTGAACGCCATCGCACAGAACAAAACGATGACCGTTCATAACCCCGCAGGTGAAGTGGTGATGGCTATCGACCTCAAAGGGACCGCCAAAGCGCTGGATTATGCCCGCGATTGCCAGAACAAGAAGCTTTAACGAATCGGATCGAACAGCGCGTCCTTGGCGGTACAGTCGCGGATCACGTCGCCGCCACAGGGCACTGGACCAAGGTCGCGCGACAGGCACAGGCGGATCTCTTCGATATAGCCCTGCTTGCATGTGACGGTGATCATGTCCCGTTTCAAACCGGGATTGGCCTTCAGGAACGCCTCTTCGACCACTGTAGCGGGTAGGGTGACGGATGAGTCCAGCTTGCGAAACACCTGTGGGCGCTTGACCGCGTCATAGGCGCGTCGGGACAGGGCGAAATAGTCGGGCGCAGACAGTCCGGAACAGGTGCCGTGTTTTTTCCACTGATGCCAGGCCAGACCCGCACTGCCCTGAATATCTTCCATTTCGCGTGTCATACGACGGGTCGGAGGCGCTTCGGGCGTTCTGCAATAGGACGGCCATCCCTGATGGAATTGTGGCCAAAGGCCATGCAGAATCCAGCCATGATCATGACGCGCATCGCACTGATCGGACCCACGCGCATCACCTTCGCGGGCGCACCAGTTGGGCGACCAGCTAAGCGACAGAACATAGTAATCGAACTCTCCGGCCTTTTCGCCTTCGGCCAGCGCAGCAAACGCGCTAAAAACCCACAATACGACCCAGCGCATTCACCTCTTCCCTTCTTGCCTTTGCGCGACTATATACGGCCCAAGTTCCCCGACAACGGAAACC
This sequence comes from Ruegeria sp. 6PALISEP08, assembly GCF_001238295.1. Taxonomy (GTDB): domain Bacteria; phylum Pseudomonadota; class Alphaproteobacteria; order Rhodobacterales; family Rhodobacteraceae; genus Ruegeria. Next base: position 105,779 of record NZ_LGXZ01000010.1, on the reverse strand, counting down.
TGCCTCAAGACCAAGGGGCCGCCGAATTCCGGCGACGGGACAGATGTATGTATAGGAGACGGGCTGATGGCAAAACCGCTTATGGCCAAGGCAACCGCCGTATGGCTGGTGGACAACACCACGATCAGCTTCAAGCAGATCGCGGACTTCGTAGGGATGCACGAATTGGAAGTGCAAGGCATCGCTGACGGCGATGTCGCTGCTGGCGTGAAGGGTTTTGACCCGATTGCCAACAACCAGCTGACCCAGGACGAGATCAACGCGGCGCAGAACAACCCGCTTCACAAGCTGAGGCTCAAGTTCAACCCGGCCGCTTCGGGCGAAGAAAAACGTCGTGGTCCGCGTTACACACCGCTGTCCAAGCGTCAGGACCGTCCGAACTCGATCCTGTGGCTGGTCAAGTTCCACCCGGAACTCAGCGATGGTCAGATTGCCAAGCTGGTGGGCACCACCAAACCCACCATCCAGTCGATCCGCGAGCGCACCCACTGGAACATCGCCAACATGCAACCGATCGACCCAGTCGCTCTGGGCCTGTGCAAACAGTCCGAGCTGGACGCCATCGTGCAGAAGGCCGCCGCCAAGAAAGCCGCAGAAGGCGGTGTGATGAGCGATGATGAACGTCGCAAACTGGTGTCGACCGAACAGTCGCTGGAAATGGACGCTGCGCCAAAAATCCCAACCGCGATTGAAGGGCTCGAAACGTTCTCACTGTCCGATGAACCTGAGGAAGAGAAAGAAGAAGCGATCATCGATGCTGACAGCTTCTTTAATCTGCCCAAAGGTGGGGCTGATGACGAAGACGAAGATGATCTTCGCCCCTAACGCACAATCAGCCCCGGCCAGAACGGCTGGGGCTTTTTAACGGACTTGCCATGCTGAACGTTCTATCTGCTGTTTTTGGCCCGCACCGTGCCGTCTCTGTTTATGCCTTTCTCAAAACCTGGGGCCTTGGTTTGGCCGGCGGCGTTGTCATGATCGTTATCGTTACGTTCCTGTTTCTGCTGGGTGATGAAGGGGAACACGCGCACGAAGCCTTCCTGACTGTGCCGGTTTTGTCTGCCACGGCGGTAAACGGAGATCTTAAGAACGGCGTCATCGCCTCTGTTCGTTTGCCGGATGGATCTGCCACGTCGATCACTTCGACCGAATCCCAAATTTCACAGACCGTGGGCACAACGGCTTGCATCGAGAAACGCGTGTATGTCGAAAGTGGCGAAGCCCGGTATCGGTTCAAACTGCCACGCTTGTGCGAAGACAGCTGATTGGTTGAACCCATTTAACAAAGCCGCCCGGTGCTGACACCGGGCGGCTTTTTCGTTCATACCATCTGAAAGATGATGCCTGCGATAATAGCACCACCCACACCGAGGCCAAGGTAAGTGGCAAACACGCGGGGTTTGACCAGCGACCAGACGGCGGCCATCGCCGGGATGGAACTGACGGCACCAGCAACCATGAACGACATGGCGGCGCCTGCCGTCATTCCCTGCTCCATCAATCCCGCCAGCAGCGGCGGTGCCACGTAGGAGTTCAGATAAGCCGGCATTCCCACCAAGGCGGCAACAACGATGGGCAGCACACCATCTCCACCAACCACGCCAGCGATCAGGTCGGCAGGCACATAGTTGACCAACAAGGCTTCAAGCACATACGCCAGAGCCAGCCATTTCAGCAGGAACAATCCGTTGTGTACGAACTCTGAACGGAACCGAACGCGTCGCTCGGGTTCTTGCCAGAATTTCCAGACCGGCTTGTCATCCATTTTCGGACCACAGCCGCAGCATCCGGCAGGTTTGTATTCGCGCAGAGGTTGGGCAAACGCTCCTTGGCGCATCAACAGTCGCACCATGAACCCGCCAAACAGGCCAAGAGCAACCGCTGCCACAGCTTTACCGATGGCAAAGGGCCATCCCAGCGCACCGGCGGTAATCAAGAGTGTCGGCGGGTCGATCAAGGGCGAGCTGAGCCAGAAAGCCATGACCGCCGACAACGGTGCGCCAAGCGCCAGAAGGCCTGCGATAAAGGGAATGACCTCGCAAGAACAGAACGGTGCGAGACCACCGAATAGTGCGGCCAGAAAGATCATCCGGGTCTCGCGCCCCTCAAAGGCGCGGGCCACCATCACTTCTGCTCCGGTCGCCTTGAGGTATGACAGCAGCAGCACGGCAAACAGGATGTATTGCCCGGTATGCGCCAAGGCCTTGACTGCGAAAGTCACCACCTCACGCAAGTTACCGGGGTCCAGGATTGCTACAGCCGCAAGAATTGCAACGATCAACGCCCAAGGCGTCTTGATCAGCTCCAGCACGCCCTTGGCGGTCACCTTGGGATTTTGTGTTAATTCAACCATCGTTCGCAGCCTCTCCAACCGCGTCGGCGCAACATTCGCTGAGAATGAACTGCGCCAGGTTTCTCAATTCGTTGTAACAGGCCCGGTTGATCGTGGTGCGCCCGATCTTTTCCTGCTCAACAACACCACCGGCCGCAAGAAACCGCAGGTGATGCGCCAAGGTCGACGGGGCGATACCCGTCCGGTTTTGAATCTCGCCAACGGTCAAACCGGCGTCGCCAGCCCGTACCAGGGTCTTGAGGACTTTCAGCCGGGCTTCAGATCCCATGGCAGAAAATCCGGCAGCAGCAGCTTCCCACATGAGTCGCCTCCATTAAACTAGATTTATAGTTATTTAGGCTAAACCGATTTCCGGGTCAACCCACCAGGTGAAATTTCGTGACCGCAATGTAAGTCCAGATTGCCCCCACCTTAAGTCCACCCTATAAGCAGGCATGGGGATATCAGTCGATACATTCTTTCTTGAACTCAACGGTCAAGGCACGCTTCAGGCTCAGATCCAGCAGATGATCGCCGAAGGCATCCTGTCTGGTCGCTTTCACGTTGGGGAAAAGCTGCCTTCGTCGCGCAAACTGGCCGCACATCTGGGTGTCAGCCGGATCACGGTGACGTTGGCCTATACCGAATTGCTGGCAAATGATTACCTGACTGCCAAGGGACGATCTGGATACTACGTTTCGCATAATGCGCCCGTCCCGCCCAAATACTCGCCCGTCCAGCGCGGCACAGAATCCGTAGACTGGGACAAGGCGCTAGCGCGTCGCTTTCTGGACAGCTACGTTCTGCCGAAACCCAGCGACTGGCGCGAATACCGCTATCCGTTCATCTACGGTCAGGCAGACCGGACTTTGTTTGATCACGCCAACTGGCGCTTGTGCGCTGTGCGAGCTTTGGGACACAAGGACTTCGATTCGCTGACAGGTGATTACGTGGATCAGGATGACCCACTTCTGGTCGAGTTCATCGCCCGCCACACCCTACCCAGACGCGGCATTGCCGCCCGCCCCGAAGAAATTCTGATCACGCTGGGCGCGCAGAACGCACTCTGGCTGGCATCGCGCATCTTGCTGACCCACAATCGTTCCGCAGTGATAGAAGACCCCTGTTATTACGCGCTACGGAGCTTGCTGAACCATTGGGACTGCGCGGTGACGCCCCTGAGCGTCGATCAAAACGGACTTCCACCCGAAACGATCCCCGACAGCGCTGACGTCATCTTTACAACGCCCAGCCATCAAAGCCCGACGACCGCAACGATGTCGATCGAACGCCGGAACAAATTGCTGGATCGAGCACGCGAACTGGACGCGATGGTTGTCGAGGATGACTACGAATTTGAAATGGCTTTTCGGGGTGCGCCTTCACCGGCGCTCAAATCCATGGATCGGGATGGGCGCGTGATCTACGTCGGCAGTTTTTCCAAGTCGCTGTTCCCCGGATTGCGGCTTGGATACATGGTCGGCTCCGAGCCCTTTATCCGCGAGGCACGTGCGCTTCGTTCATTGGTTCTGCGCCACCCACCTGGGCACATTCAGCGCACGGCCGCATACTTTTTGTCATTGGGCCACTACGACGCGCAGATCCGGCGCATGTCGAAGGCTTTGCAAGAGCGGCGCGCTGCAATGAACTCAGCCATCGAAGAAAGCGGCCTGACCGTGGCCGGGCGCGGCGTGATTGGTGGTTCGTCAATGTGGATGTCGGCGCCGGAACATGTCGACACGACCCAACTGGCGTTGAGGCTGCAGAATCAGGGTGTTCATATTGAACCGGGCGCACCGTTTTTCTCTGGACCAGACAGACCCCGGAACTTTTACCGCCTCGGCTACTCCTCAATCTCGACCGACCGCATTGCACCAGGTGTGAATCTGATTGCGGACGCCATTCGGACCGCCTAGGCGATATCTGGACCTAATTCGGGTTTCGTTTTGGCCCTAACGCCAAGCGCACCCATACGCCAAAACCGTATCAAAACCCCGGGCACTTTGCCCGGTTTCACCCACTTGTTTGGAGAGCACTCACATGAAGATGACGACCGAAGAAGCCTTTGTTAAGGTTCTGCAGATGCACGGGATCGAACATGCGTTCGGTATCATTGGCTCGGCGATGATGCCGATCTCGGACCTCTTCCCGAAAGCTGGAATCATGTTCTGGGACTGCGCCCATGAAGGCAGCGCCGGCATGATGGCCGATGGCTACACCCGCGCCACCGGCAAGATGTCGATGATGATCGCGCAGAACGGCCCTGGTATCACCAACTTCGTGACCGCTGTCAAAACCGCCTACTGGAACCATACACCGTTGCTGTTGGTGACACCGCAGGCGGCCAACAAGACCATCGGTCAGGGTGGTTTCCAGGAAGTCGAGCAGATGAAGCTGTTCGAAGACATGGTTGCCTATCAGGAAGAAGTCCGCGACCCGTCCCGCGTCTGCGAGGTTCTGAACCGCGTGATCATGCAGGCCAAACGCGCCAGCGCCCCGGCTCAGCTGAACATCCCGCGCGATATGTGGACTCAGGTGATCGACGTCGACCTGCCCGCCATCGTTGAATTCGAGCGCCCCTCGGGCGGCGAGGCCGCCGTTACCCAAGCCGCTGAATTGCTGTCGAACGCCAAGAACCCGGTCATCCTGAACGGTGCCGGTGTGGTTCTGTCCGAAGGCGGCATCGACGCCTCCAAGGCGCTGGCCGAGCGTCTGGACGCACCGGTCTGCGTTGGCTACCAGCACAACGACGCCTTCCCCGGCTCGCACCCGCTGTTTGCAGGTCCCCTGGGCTATAACGGTTCGAAAGCCGGGATGGAGCTGATCAGCGAAGCTGACGTGGTCCTGTGCCTCGGCACCCGTCTGAACCCGTTCTCGACCCTGCCGGGTTACGGCATCAACTACTGGCCAGCGGATGCGAAAATCATTCAGGTCGACATCAACCCCGACCGTATCGGCCTGACCAAGACAGTCAGCGTCGGCATCGTTGGCGACGCGGCCAAGGTGGCCAACGGCATCCTGAACCAGCTGAGCGGCACCGCAGGTGACGAAGGCCGTCAGGAGCGTAAAGACCGTATCGCGCAGAAGAAATCCGCCTGGGCTCAGGAACTGACCTCGATGACCCACGAGGATGACGATCCGGGCACCAGCTGGAACCAGCGCGCCCGCGATGCCAAGCCCGACTGGATGAGCCCGCGCATGGCATGGCGTGCCATTCAGGCGGCGCTACCGAAAGAGGCGATCATCTCATCCGATATCGGCAACAACTGCGCCATCGGCAACGCCTATCCGGCCTTTGAAGAGGGCCGCAAATACCTGGCCCCCGGCCTTTTCGGCCCCTGTGGTTACGGTCTGCCTGCCATCGTAGGTGCAAAAATCGGCCAGCCCGAAGTTCCGGTTGTCGGCTTTGCCGGTGACGGTGCCTTTGGTATCGCAGTGAACGAACTGACCGCGATCGGCCGCTCGGAATGGCCTGCCGTGACCCAGATCGTCTTCCGCAACTACCAGTGGGGTGCTGAAAAGCGGAACTCGACCCTGTGGTTCGACGATAACTTCGTCGGCACCGAGCTGGACACCCAGGTGTCTTATGCCGGTATCGCACAAGCCTGCGGTCTGAAAGGTGTTGTTGCCAGCACGCAGGACGAGCTGACCGCAGCCCTGAACCAGGCGATCGAAGATCAGAAGAACGGCATCACCACCCTGATCGAGGCCCTGATCAACCAGGAACTGGGTGAACCCTTCCGCCGTGATGCGATGAAGAAGCCCGTCGCAGTCGCAGGCGTTTCGGCTGACGATATGCGCGAGCAAGCCGTATAATTACAGGACGAGGCCGGAGCGAATGACCCTGACACCTATTGAGCTGTTGCGGCAGAATGCTCCGGCCACCCGCCCTGTGATTTCACTATGCGAAGGCAGTGATCCCCGCGTTGTTGCGGGGGCGCTGGCCGCCCATCAGGCCGATCTGGCCGATGTTATTCTGGTCGGACCGCAAGCCGAAGTCGAAGCTGCCCTGAAGGATCACGGTGCTGCTCCTTCACAGGGCGCTGCGGTGCATGACCCCGTGACCTCGGAACTGACCGAGGAGTTTGCCCAGACATTCTTTGAGTTGCGTCAACACAAGGGTGTTGATCAGGCCACGGCCCGCGCGGCCGTTGAAACGGCACCGGTCTATGCCGCCATGCTGGTGCGCAGCGGACGCGCCACCGGAACGGTTGGCGGCGCGGTGCATACAACCGGCGATATTGTTCGCGCGGCCATTCAGGTCATCGGAATGGCCCCGGATGCCGGGATGGTGTCGTCCTTTTTCCTGATGTACCCGCCTGAGAACGCGCAGTCCGGCGCACGGGCGATGCTGTATTCAGACTGCGGTCTGGTCATCAATCCGACTGCCTCTGAGCTGAGCAAAATCGCCATCGCCTCGGCCGCCTCGGCCAAAAGTCTTCTGCAGATCGACCCCAAGATCGCGATGCTGAGCTTTTCGACCAAAGGCAGCGCCAAGCACCCGGACGTGGACAAGGTGATCGAGGCCACGGAATCTTTGCGCCAGACCGCACCTGATCTGTCAGTCGACGGAGAACTGCAGTTTGACGCGGCTTTTGTTCCCTCGGTCGGTGATCGCAAATCCCCCGGATCATCCGTTGCCGGTCAGGCCAACGTGATGATCTTCCCAAATCTTGATGCGGGCAACATCGGCTACAAGATCACCCAGAGGCTGGGCGGATACTCCGCAATTGGCCCGGTGCTTCAAGGGCTGGCACAACCGGCCAATGACCTGTCGCGCGGCTGCAGCGCCGAAGATGTAACCCAAATGATCGCCGTGACTGCACTGCAAGCCGACAGTACGTAATTCACTTATTCACACCGTTTTTCGGAACAGTGTTCTCATATCGGGAAGAAACTGACACATTCCTCCCGAAACAACCGACAGGACCCGCCAATGACCCATCAGCAGCCGATCCTTGATACGTCTCCGAAAGTCTCGGACGAGGTTCGCAAAACCACGTGCTATATGTGCGCCTGCCGCTGTGGCATCAACGTGCATATGAAAGATGGCAAGGTTGCCTATATCGAAGGCAACCGCGATCACCCAGTCAACAAAGGTGTCCTTTGCGCCAAAGGATCCGCCGGGATCATGCAGGTCAACGCTCCGTCACGCCTGCGCGCGCCGCTGAAACGCGTTGGCCCGCGCGGCTCGGGGAAGTTTGAGGAAATCAGCTGGGACGAAGCACTGGAGCTCGCTGTCAGCTGGCTGAAGCCGATCCGTGAAGACAACCCCGAAAAGCTGGCCTTTTTCACTGGGCGCGATCAAAGTCAAAGCTTCACCAGCTTCTGGGCGCAAAACTTCGGTACCTGTAACTATGCAGCACATGGCGGCTTTTGTTCCGTCAATATGGCAGCGGGCGGCATCTATACGATGGGCGGCGCATTCTGGGAGTTCGGCCAGCCCGATTGGGACCACACCAAACTGTTCATGCTGTTCGGCGTGGCCGAAGACCACGACTCCAACCCGATCAAGATGGGCATCGGCAAGATCAAGGCGCGTGGCGCGCGTGTGATCGGCGTCAACCCGATCCGCTCGGGCTATAACGCCGTGGCCGATGACTGGGTCGGCATTACGCCAGGCACCGATGGGCTGTTCATCCTGTCGATGATCCACGTGCTGATGAAGGCGGGCAAGATCGATCTCGACTACCTCAGTCGCTACACCAACGCACCGGTTCTGATCGACGCCTCCGAAGGTCCGACCAAGGGCTTGTTCTTGCGGGACGAAGACGGCAAACCACTGGTCATAGATCGCGCCACCGGTGAATTGACTGCCTTCGACAAGCCCGGTGTTCGCCCGGACTTGTCGGCCACTTACGAAAAAGACGGCGTCACCCACCGCCCGGTCTTCCACCTGATGGCCGAACGGTACCTGAGCGACGAATACGCGCCCGAAAACATTGCCGAACAGTGCGGCATCCCCGCCCAGCGCATTCGTGCCATCGCGGGTGAGCTGGCGCGCGTGGCCTTTGACGAAGCATTCGAGCTGGACCGTGAATGGACCGATTTCCGCGGAGAAAAACACAGCAAAATGATCGGCCGCCCCGTGGCGATGCATTCGATGCGCGGTGTCTCGGCCCATGCCAACGGCTTCCAGACCTGCCGCGCGCTGCACGTTCTGCAAATCCTGCTGGGCACAGTCGAGGTTCCGGGCGGCTTCCGCTTCAAGCCGCCCTACCCCAAACCGGTCGAGGCCCACCCAACCCCGCACTGCAAGGTGACCCCAAATTCACCGCTGGACGGCCCGCATCTGGGCTTTGTACAGGGCCCCGAACATCTTGCGCTGAAAGAAGACGGCAGCCCCGCACGAATCGACAAGGCGTTTACCTGGGAAAACCCGATGTCCAGCCATGGGCTGATGCATATGGTGATCTCTAACGCCCATGCAGGCGATCCCTACAAGATCGATACGCTGTTCATGTACATGGCCAACATGTCCTGGAACTCGACCATGAACCCCAAGGGTGTCATGGAGATGCTGACGGATAAGGATGAGAACGGCGATTACGTGATCCCGCGCATCATCTATTCAGATGCCTATTCCTCGGAAATGGTCGCCTATGCCGACCTGATCCTACCGGATACCACCTATCTGGAACGTCACGATTGCATCTCGCTGCTCGACCGCCCGATCTGCGAAGCAGACGCCGCCGCGGACGCGATCCGCTGGCCAGTGATCGAACCTGATCGTGAAGTGCGCGGTTTTCAGTCCGTGCTGATCGATCTGGCGAACCGAATGGGACTGCCGTGCTTCACCAACGAGGACGGCAGCGCCAAATGGGTCGACTATGCCGATTACATCGTTAACCACGAACGCAAGCCAGGCATCGGCCCCCTTGCTGGATTCCGGGGCGAGAATGGCGACAAGAAGGGCCGGGGCGAAGTAAACCCCGACCAGTTGAACCGCTATATTGAAAACGGCGGCTTCTACGTGGCCCATATCCCCGAAGGTGCGGATTACTACAAACCGTGGAACACCGCTTACCAAGACTGGGCGGTTGGCATGGGCATCTACGACAGCCCGCAACCCTACTTGTTCCAACTCTATTCCGAGCCGATGCGTAAGTTTCAGCTGGCCGCCGAAGGCCATGGCGAACGCCAACCGCCCGAACATCTGCGCGCGCGCATCAAAGAAACTATGGACCCGATGCCGATCTGGTACGAAACCGACCAGACCGGCAATGAAGGCTTCACTGTGAACGCCCTGACACAGCGCCCTATGGCGATGTATCACAGCTGGGGCACCCAGAACGCATGGCTGCGTCAACTGCACGGGCGCAACCCGCTTTACGTGCCGACAAAACTGATGCGTGAACATGGATTGCAAGATGGTGACTGGGCCAAGGTGACCTCGCCACATGGTGAAATCACGGTGCCTGTCATGGAAATGGCTGCCCTGAACGACAACACCGTATGGACCTGGAACGCCATCGGTAAACGCAAAGGTGCCTGGGCCCTGCAAGAAGATGCACCCGAGGCCACAAAAGGCTTTCTTCTCAACCACCTGATACACGAGCTTCTGCCCGCCAAAGGCGACGGCCTGCGATGGGCAAACTCTGATCCGATCACGGGCCAGGCCGCGTGGTTCGACCTTAAGGTCAAGATCGAGAAAGCCGCGCCTCCTTCGGATGCGGAAAGTCAGCCTGAGTTCCCTGCGATCAAGTCCCCGGTTGGGACTGGGCCACAGGACCTGGCATGGAAGGTGGGCAAATGACCCGGATCCGCACTTCATCTGGCCAAAAATATCTCGGGGGTGAATTGAGCCAAAGGCTCAAGAGGGGGCTGGCCCCCTCCCCGGCATTGCAAGCAGAGGTTCAATGACATGACCCAGCTACCTCAATCCACCGATCGCAAGATGGGTCTGGTCATCGACCTGGACACCTGCGTAGGCTGCCACGCCTGCGTGATCTCGTGCAAAGGTTGGAACACTGAAAACTACGGCGCGCCCCTTTCAGATCAGGACGCTTACGGCGGTAACCCGTCGGGTACGTTCCTGAACCGGGTGCATTCCTACGAAGTGCAGCCTGCCGAAGGTCATGCTCAGCTGATCCACTTCCCTAAATCCTGCCTGCATTGTGAAGACGCGCCTTGCGTCACCGTCTGCCCGACCGGCGCCAGCTATAAACGTGTGGAAGATGGCATCGTTCTGGTTAACGAAAGCGACTGCATCGGTTGCGGCCTCTGTGCTTGGTCGTGCCCCTATGGCGCGCGCGAACTGGATCAGGCCGAAGGCGTCATGAAAAAATGTACGCTCTGCGTTGACCGAATCTATAACGAAAACCTGCCAGAGGTGGATCGTGTCCCCTCGTGTGTACGCACCTGCCCCGCAGGTGCCCGGCACTTTGGCGATCTGGGCGATCCTGACAGCGATGTCAGCAAGCTGGTTGCAGATCGGGGCGGTGTGGATCTGATGCCCGAAATGGGCACCAAACCTGTCAACAAATACCTGCCGCCGCGCCCCAAGGACACGGTGGAGGACCAGATCGACATTTTGGCCCCCCTTCTGGCACCTGTTGCAGAAGAACCCAAGGGCTTCCTCAGCTGGCTCGACAAGACGTTGGAGAAACTCTGATGCATCCCGCACCCTCAGTCATTATCTTCACCACTTTGTCCGGGCTGGGTTTTGGCCTGTTGGTCTTTCTTGGCCTTGGGTTTCCGGCTGTCTCGGGCTGGATGGCCTTTGCCTTCTTTGCCATCGCCTACGCGTTGGCAGTCGGCGGGCTGATGGCGTCCACGTTCCACCTGGGGCACCCGGAGCGCGCCTGGAAAGCCTTTATCCAATGGAAGACCAGCTGGCTCAGCCGCGAAGGCTGGTGCGCTGTTCTGGCGCTGATCATCATGGGGCTCTACGCGATTGGACTGGTGTTTCTGGATCAGAATTGGAGCCTGCTGGGCTGGATAGGCGCGCTGTTCTCGCTGGCAACCGTTTTCACCACATCAATGATCTACACGCAGCTCAAAACCATCCCGCGCTGGAACATGAACCTGACCCCGGCGATGTTCCTTAGCTTCAGCTTGGCGGGTGGTGCATTGCTGGCCGGTCAAACAAGCGTTGCTATTCCGCTGCTGTTGATCTCGGCGCTTGTCCAGATGCTGTATTGGCGTAAAGGGGATCAGGCGTTTGCCTGCTCTGGAACCGATCTGGGCACCGCAACCGGGCTTGGTGTGCGCGGGTCTGTCCGCGCCTTTGAACCACCGCATACCGGCACCAACTATCTGCTGCGGGAATTTGTTCACGTGGTCGGTCGCAAACACGCAGAGAAACTGCGTGTCATCTCGTTTGTTCTGGCCTTCGTGCTGCCGGTGTTACTGCTGGTTTTACCGTTCAATCACTTCTTCGCATTGCTGGCCGTAGCATCGCATCTGGCGGGCGTGGCAACGTCGCGCTGGTTGTTCTTTGCACAGGCTGAACATGTCGTTGGGCTTTACTACGGTAAACGCTGAGGGGGCTCTGCCCCCGCCGCGGCAAGCCGCGACTCCCCCGAGATATTTTTTGCCAGATGAAGTCTGGATCCGAAATGAAAAGGGCGGCGCTCAGGATTTGAGGCCGCCCTTTGTTGTATTCTGAAATACGTGTCAGATCAGGCCAGCATGGGCCATTGCAGCCTCAATTGCGGCCTTAGTGCTGTCCTCAAGCTCGGTCAACGGTGAACGGACCTCGGTGCCGCAGAGGCCCAGTTTGCTGAGCGCGTATTTGGCGCCGACAAGACCCGGTTCGATGAAGATGGCTTCGTGCAGCGGCATCAACTTATCCTGATAGTCCAGCGCTTTTGCATAGTCTCCGGCCAGCGTGGCCTGTTGAAACTCGGCGCAGAGCTTGGGAGCGACGTTTGCAGTGACCGAGATACAGCCAACACCGCCATGGGCATTGAAACCAAGCGCGGTCGCATCTTCACCGGACAGCTGGCAGAAATCTGCGCCACAGGTCGCGCGTTGCTGGCTAACGCGGGCCAGATCGCCCGTTGCATCTTTGACACCAACAATGCGCGGCAGCTTTGACAGCTCACCCATAGTGGCCGGTGTCATGTCGACAACGGACCGTCCGGGGATGTTGTAGATGATGATCGGAATATCCGCAGCTTCGTGCAGGGCCTGGAAATGCGCAATCAGGCCGTTTTGGGTTGGCTTGTTGTAATAGGGGGTAACGACCAGCGCTGCGTCCGCGCCGACCTTTTGGGCGAACTGCACGAACCGAATAGCCTCGACCGTATTGTTCGAACCGGCACCGGCGATGACCGGCACGCGGCCTGCGGCCGTTTTCACGACCTCTTCGATCACCGTTTCATGCTCGTCATGGCTGAGCGTGGGGCTTTCGCCTGTGGTACCCACCGGCACCAGCCCGGTCGACCCTTCTGCAATCTGCCAATCCACAAGATGTTTGAGCGTCTTCAGGTCCAACTCGCCGTTGTTGAACGGGGTGACGAGGGCTGGCATTGAGCCTTTGAACATGACACGCTCCTTTAAGGTGCATTTTGCGGTTTTTGCGCCTCGGTCCCTCACGTTTCCAGCTTTGTGAGTTGATCCCGGCGACGCAGGGTTTATCTTCACAGGCTCTATCCTCGGTTGGTTGGGAAATGCAAGGGATGACACGCTTTCTGGCATTGTTGATTGCCGCGATTCTGTACTCAGTAACGGCACCGCAGCTTGCGCGGGCGGATGCCGCAGGTGATTTGCGTGCGGGGCTTTATGAAATGCGTAAGGGCGACTGGAACGCCGCTCTGCGCGTATCTGGCCAACGCGGATCTGTATCGCGCGATATCATCGTTTGGCACTGGCTGCGCGAAGGGTTCGGCAGCTCGGGCGATGTACTGGTGTTTCTCGAACGCCGCCCCGACTGGCCCGGTCTGGCATGGTTGCGCCGCAAAAGCGAGCCGGCCTTTACCGGCGCCGATCCTGACAGGGTTCTGAAATTCTATGCCGAAATGCCCCCTCAGACTGCTGAAGGTGCGTTGAATTATGCAATCGCTCTGAAAGCAAAGGGACGTATCGGAGACGCCGAAGCGGATATCGTCACCGCGTGGCGGACTATGCCGATGGGCTCAGGGTTGCAGAAGACGTATCTGGAAAACTTCGCAAAGCTGTTGAAACCGCATCACGCGGCACGGCTGGACCGGATGCTATGGGATGGTCATCTGGTCAGCGCCGGGCAGATGTTGTCTCTGGTCAGTGCAGACCAGCGCAAGCTGGCCGAGGCACGGATCGCGTTACAGAAACGCCAGCCCGGCGTGGACGGCAAAGTGGCGGCAGTTCCGAAATCCTTGGCGGATGCGCCCGGGCTTGCCTTTGACCGTTTTGTCTGGCGGGACAAGAAGGAACTGGATGACAGCGCCGTTGACCTGATGCTGGCACGATCGACCGGCCCGGATGCCTTGGGCGAACCTGACAAATGGGCCGAAGGACGCCGTCGACTGGCGCGGCTTGAGATGCGGTCGGGACGATCGGCACGGGCTTACGACGTGGCCGCCAATCACCACATGACACCCGAAATGGGCTATGGCTATGCCGATCTGGAATGGCTGGCCGGGTTTCTGGCGCTGCGCAAGCTGAATGATCCGGCCACGGCTGTGCGACATTTCCAGAGTTTCTCTGACGCGGTCAAATCGCCAATCTCAAAAGGGCGTGGCGGTTACTGGCTTGGGCGGGCTTACGCAGCGATGGGCGACGCAGACAAGGCTTACGACGCCTACGCTACGGGGGCCGACTATCAAACCTCGTTCTACGGCTTGTTGGCTGCGGAACGGATTGGGAGGCCGTTTGATGCAGAGCTGGCCAATCCGCGGCGCGCACCGCATTGGCGGCAGGCAGAGTTCGCCGATTCCAGCGTTCTGGAAGCGGGGCTGTTGCTGCTGAAAGCCGGAGAGGCCAACCTGTCCGAGAGGTTCCTGGCCCATCTGGTCGAAAGTCTTGATCAGGTGCAAGCCAATCAACTTGGTGATCTGGTCATCGAGCTGAAACAGCCGCATCTGGCCGTGATGATCGCCAAGCGGGCGGCAACTACGGGCACCGTGTTGCCCGCAGCTTATTACCCGGTGCATCCCGTGGCCGATATTCGTTTGCCCATGGCAAAGGAAATGACGCTGGCCATTGCGCGACGTGAAAGCGAGTTTGATCCGGTGGTGGTCAGCGGTGCGGGTGCGCGTGGTCTGATGCAGGTGATGCCCGCGACGGCCAAACTGGTAGCGGGTGAGCTGGGCCTCCTTAGTGGTCACCAGACTGGACGATTGACCACGGATTGGCAGTACAACGCCAAACTGGGGGCCAATTATCTTTCAGGATTGGCGGCGGATTTCAACGGGAACGTGGTGATGATGGCCGCCGGGTATAACGCAGGACCAAGGCGCCCGATCTCGTGGATGCAGCGTTTTGGCGACCCCCGCGCGGGTGAGATTGATATCGTCGACTGGATCGAGACGATTCCGTTCACTGAAACCCGCAACTACGTGATGCGCGTGACCGAAAGCCTGCCGGTCTACCGGGCCCGCTTGGGGCAGCCCCCGCTTCCGATCCCGTTCTCACAAGAACTGGTAGGATCATCGCTGGCGGCGTTCGCGCCATAGGGTGAACAACCCTGCGGCCACAACAATCGCTGCGCCCGCAACAACTTCTGGGCGCAGCGTTTCCCCAAAGACCGAGATCCCCAGAATCGCACTCCAGACCAGATGGAAATAGGCAAAGGGCTGCACCGCGCTGGCCTCAGCCATCTCGTAACATTTGATCAGCAACCAGTGCCCGGAAACTCCGCTGACACAAAGCAGCCCCATCCACAGCCAATCGTCGGAAGCCATCGGCTCCCAGAACCACATACCGACCAGGGTCATTGCGACTGCGCCTGCGACGCCAGTCCAGAAAAAGCTGGTGGCTGCGCTGTCCTGACGGGCGACATAACGTGTCAACAAAGCGTAGATCGCAAACATCAGGGCCGAAATCAGGGGAATGATCGCCCATGGATCAAAAACGCCGACACCCGGTTGTAAGATGATCAGAACGCCGATGCAGCCCACCGCGATCGCGCTCCACCGCCGCCATCCGACCTGTTCGCCCAGAACGGGCCCGCTGAGTGCTGCGACAATCAGCGGATAGCAGATGAAGATCGCCATACTATCGATCAACCCAAGTATGGTGAAGCTAAAGACCGCCACGCAAATCTCGGCGGCCAGCAGCACACCCCTGGTGATCTGCAGACCCAACTGACTTGTCTGCGCCGCTGCCCTCAACCCGCCCGGAGAGCGCGCGGCCAGTGCGATGACAAACGCGGCAAAAAACCAATAGCGAATCATAACCACCATGTAGGTGTTATAGGTCCCGGCCAAGTGACGAGAGAGGCCGTCCTGCAACGCAAAGACAATTGTTGCGCCCACCATCAATGTGATGCCCGCGCCTACATGGTTTTTCTGTGTCATGCTTTGTGTGCCCGTGTCATATGCCGCTTGCGGCCATAACCGGGCGTACGGGTAACGTTGAAACCGGCATCCTCCAGCCCCCGCCGCACAAAGCCTGCGGCCGTATAGGTGGCTGCCGTACCCCCTGTGACGGTGTGGATTGCCACCTCCTGCATCAGGTCTGCGCCCCACAATTCAGGGTTCTTGGCAGGCGAAAACCCGTCGAGAAACCAAGCATCCGCCGCCGCAGCCCAATTCGGTAGGGTCGCGCGCGCATCTCCGATGATCACCTCAAACTGGAGGGTTTCAAGCTTACATTCGCAGCCCGTCCAATGCGTCAGAAAACGGTTACTCCAGGGATGCAATTCGGGGAAGGCTGCAAGCGCATGCCGCATGTCTTCCGCAGCCATGGGAAATGCTTCGAAACTGGTAAACCGCAAGGGTCCGGTCTGGCCTGATTTTTCCCATTCAGACCAAACGGTCAGCAGATTCAGGCCGGTGCCAAAACCCAGTTCGGCAATGTGAAATCCGGGCGTGAATCGCGCGGGTAAATCGTTGCCCGCCAGAAACACATGGCGTGTCTCTTCCAGCCCGTTCTGCAACGAATAATAGGGATCGTCGAAACGATCCGAGACCGGTATCTGATCCTCGGTCCACGTCAATTTGGCACGCTGGTCTGCCATCTGGGAATCCTGTAGCTAAGCGGCGCGACACTGAACAAGGAATAGGAAATTGGCAATGGTCGACGTGACGGTTCGCGGTGCAGGAGTTTTTGGCCTGTCCATTGCCTGGGCCTGTGCCCGGCGCGGCGCAAAAGTGCAGGTTATCGATCCGTTCGGGCCGGGAACCGGCTCCAGCGGCGGTCTGGTCGGCGCGTTGGCCCCGCATGTCCCTGAAAACTGGAACGCCAAGAAAGCCTTTCAGTTCGAAAGCCTGATCATGGCCGAGTCTTTCTGGCGGCAGGTCGAAGAAACCGGCGGCGTTTCCCCCGGCTATGGTCGTCTGGGTCGCCTTCAGCCCATCGCGGATACCCGCAGCCTGTACCTGGCGCGCCAGCGTGAGGGCACGGCGGATGAACTTTGGCAGGGGTTGGCCGAATGGCGCGTGATCAGCGCCGCGCAGGCTGGTGCATGGTGCCCGCCCAGCCCCACCGGATTTGTCATCCGGGATACTCTGACGGCGCGGATGCATCCCCGACGAGCCTGCGCCGCGCTTGTTGCGGCCCTTGAAGTTATGGGCATCCACGTGATCAGCGAAGCCGATGACCTAGGGCAGGTTGTCCACGCCACGGGCCTGGCGGGTCTACAGGAACTGAATGACGTGTACGGCAAGACCGTTGGAAGCGGCGTCAAAGGGCAAGCCGCCCTGCTGCGCTTCGATGCCGGCGAGGTTCCACAGCTCTTTGCCGACGCGATACACATCGTACCCCATGCGGACGGGACACTGGCAATCGGGTCAACCTCGGAACGGGAGTATGACGACCCGACCAGCACGGACAGCGCCCTGGACGATGTGATCGACCGCGCCACACGCGCCCTGCCTCTGTTGCATGGGGCCGAGGTAATGGAATGCTGGGCAGGTGTCCGCCCGCGCAGCAAAAGCCGCGCGCCGATGTTGGGGGCGCATCCATTGCATCAAGGGCAGTTCATCGCAAATGGCGGGTTCAAGATCGGGTTTGGCATGGCACCCAAAATAGCCGAGGTTATGGCGGAGCTGATGCTGGAAGGCCGGGATTATATTCCCGATGATTTCCGACCCGACGCTTCACTGTGACATGGCAACAGCTTGCATACACTGTCGACCATCGGGACCACGTACCCACATGTCCTCTCCGTTGCGGCACAACTGGGCGGTCTCGAAGTGCATAAGCGGTGAGGTGGCACGGAAATAGAAAGACGTAAGCGGACCGTTCAGATCAACCGCAAACAGCATGAGAAGTTGCGCCAATAGTGGTCCATGCACGACCAGCCCGTCATATCCTTCCACATCCCGCGCATAATCCAGATCATAGTGGATGCGATGACCGTTGAAGGTCAGTGCCGAGTATCGAAACAACAGAGTTGAATCGAACCTAACCGCGCGCAGATCCGTTTCATCCCCCCGCGCGATCGGTGGCTGCGAACTTGTTGCGTCCGGCACGGGATCCTCACGATAGACCAGGTCTTGCCATTCGGTCAGGCACAGCTGCCCCTCCTGCCAGATCTCGTGTCGCAAAGTGACAAAACCCAACGGGCCGGACCGCCCCACTTTGGAGTTTTGACTCTCCAGAACCGATTTCTTGTCCGCGTCGATTCCCGCGACCAAAGGCACATGAAACTCCAACCGCCCTCCGGCCCACATTCTGCGCGGCAATCCCATATCCGGGATCAGACCACCAACCTTGGGATGCCCATCCCGCCCCAACGCGGCAGGCGGTTGCGGTGACCAGAAATAGAGCTGATGGAAGAAGGGCGGCAAGGCTGAACCACCGGCAATCGTCGGCTCGGAACCCAGCGCAGCTTGAAATGCAGCGGCGCGGGCGGGGTCCATGATATCCGTCTGACGCTCTTCTTTCATTCTTTTGGCCCTGTTTCAGAAACCGGCCTCGGCCCGAAGTTTCTGCATCAGTTTATGCAATGACTTTTCATACCGGTCAGAGACCAGTTTGCCGTGTTCGTCGAACTCGTTCGAGGTGTCTGCCAGATGAATTTCAGGCCCCTGCAGAATGCGCGGCTGAAAGGGCACCATAAACGCGCGCAGGATCATCTGCGCCCGCTCACCCCCTGCACGACCTGCTGCCGCCGACATAACCGCCACCGGTTTGTCGGCCCAAGGATTGCCCTGAGTCCGGCTGACCCAGTCCAGCGCGTTCTTCAGAACACCCGACGGTCCCTTATTGTATTCCGGCGTCGAGATAACAACCGCATCAGCCTGGGCGATTTGATCTGCCAGAGACTGTACCGCTGCCGGAATCCCCTCGCCCTCTTCCAGATCTCCGTCATAAAGCGGCAAGTTCAGGTCTGCTTCAACAAAGTGGGTCGGATCAAACAAGCGGGCCGCTTCACGCAAAAGCTTGCGGTTGGTCGCCTCCTGACGAAGGGATCCGGACAGGCCAACGAGGGTGAGTTGAGACATCTAGGGTAGCTCCGTTTCTGTGTTTTCGGGAACCTAGCCTGAGTTTGACCTGTTCCAAACCCCATTTGACGCGCAGTCAATGCGCAAACGGGGCCGCCGATGGCGACCCCGTGCATCAAACTTAATCTGCGTTACGTGTTTCCGCTGGGTACGACAACGATCTCGACCCGACGGTTCTGCGCCTTGCCCTCTGGTGTCAGGTTCGAGGCGACAGGATTGTTTTCGCCCTGACCAATTGTTGTGATGCGATTATAGCTGACACCATTGGCCTGCAGGACATCCGCCACTGCATTAGCGCGACGCTGGGACAAGCCCAGATTATAGGTCGCGTCCCCGTCGCTGTCCGTGTGACCAATGATCTGCACGTTCGAGTTCGGGTAATTGACTAGGTTCTGACCCACTTTCACCAAATCGGATCGCAGCGCCGGGCGCACGGTCGAGCTGTCGGTGTCAAAGGTAATATCATTGGGGACCGTCACAATCAGACGATCGCCCGCATTCACGATGGTGATCCCGTCATTTGCCAATTGCTGACGCAGCTCAGCCGCCTGTTTGTCTAGCTGGTTGCCGATCAGGCCACCACCGGCTGCGCCAATTGCAGCCCCCGCCAGCGCCCCAAGGCCAGGATTCGAGTTGTTAGCGATCGCCCCGACGCCAGCTCCAACAAGACCGCCCAAAACGGCACCTTGTTTAGCGTTCTGGTTCGGGTCGCCCTGCACCGACAACGTGCCCGGATCCGTGCAAGCTGACAAAACAAGGGCTGAAATCAGCCCCGTGGCCAGAATAAACTTGGAAATCGTCATGATATCACCTTCTGCTCCGACACCCGTTTGTCGGGTGAGTTTGGTTTTTCTCAGTATATCACGGCCAAGGCGCTGGGGCTCAAGCAACAATCGGGTGAGATCGGCAATTAGCCGCCAATCCCGACGCGATTTCCTCAGAACTCCACCCGAGCACGGAATTTCATCGAAACGCCGCCTTCTGGGTGTTTCAGGCGCAGTTCTTCCGAATGCAGCATCAACCTGGGGAAATCTGCGGCAGCACCGGTTGCGTAAAACGGGTCGCCCAGAATCGGATGACCCAACGCCTGCATGTGAACGCGCAATTGATGGGACCGGCCTGTCTTGGGAAACAGGCGCACGCGCGTTGTTTCGCCTTCATATTTCACAACACGCCAATCGGTGATCGCGGGCTTTCCCGTGTCGTGGCAGACCATTTGTCTGGGCCGGTTGGGCCAGTCCACAATCAAAGGCAGGTCAACTGTGCCGGTCTTGGGTTCCAGCCGCCCCCAGACACCAGCAATATAGGTTTTGCGCGTCTGCCGCTGCTCGAACTGCATACTCAGGTTTCGCTGTGCATGGGGCGTTTGGGCAAAAACCATGACACCGGATGTATCCCGGTCCAGCCGGTGCACCAGCAGTGCCTGAGGAAACGCCGCCTGCACCCGTGTCAGAAGACAATCCGCCAGATGCGGGCCACGCCCCGGCACCGAAAGCAGGCCAGACGGTTTGTTCACCACAATCAACTGGGCGTCTTCATGTAACACATCCAGCGGGGTTCTAGGGGGATCATAGGTCTCGCTCATGCGGGCCTGCCTATCGCAGCTCGCTCCCTCCCGCAACGTCGCCCTTGCCTGTGGCGCGATGTTCAGAGACCTTCCGCACAGGAGGAGACGACATGCACCCGACCATAGACCGAATGCAAGAGGTTGTCGCCAAAGGCGATGAATCCCTGATCCACGCGCTGCTGGCCGAGGATGTCCGGTTCCTGCCGCCAACCTACTACAGCACCTGGACAGGTCGCACGCCGGTGGCAGCCGTTCTTGGACATGTCGGGCAGGTCTTCTCGGACTTCCGCTATCGCCGCATCATGGGCGAAGGAAAAGACTGGGCGCTGGAATTCCAGTGCAAGGTCGGCGATCTTGACGGGATCGGCGTGGACCTGATCACGCTGAACGACGACGGCTTGATCCAGACCTTCGAAGTCGTCATGCGGCCCTATAAAACGGTCGGCGCCTTGCGAGAGGCGATGATGGCACGCGTGATGACCGATGCGCGGTTTCTCAAATTCAAAGATGCCTTAAGCTGACCATGCGCGGCTTGATTGCAGCCGATCAGGTCCTGCGCATTCCCTTGCTGCCGGTTCTGGCGGCACAGGGCCTTGCAGTGCGCCGAAACGCTCAGATGTTGCCCGAACCGACGGGTCCGCGAACAGGCCGATCCGGCCGCGGCCCGCGCCTGCGCCTGCTCATCTGCGGCGACAGTTCGGCTGCGGGGGTTGGGGCCGGAACCCAAGCGCAGGCTCTGTCCGGGCACTTGGTTGACCAGCTGGCCAAGCATTACTCGGTTGAGTGGCGATTGGAAGCAACCACGGGGCATACGACACAGGACACGCTCGATCGCCTGAAAGGCGTGCAAGGCGAATTCGACGCGGTTGTCACGGCTTTGGGCGTCAATGATGTGACCCGTGCCGTAACATCCCGGCAGTTTGCACAGCGCCAAACACAGCTCATCACTGCTCTTTCCAAAGATCTGAAAGCACGGCGCATTGTCGTCACCGGCGTTCCACAGATGAACAGATTCCCAGCCTTACCTTATCCTTTGGCGTGGGTCCTTGGCCGTCAGGCTGCCAGGCTGGATCAGGCGCTGCAACAGGTTGTGTTTGCCCACCCCCATGTCAGGCATCTGAAACTCGATCTGCCGGACGACCCTGCCCTTGCTGCCCCAGACGGCTATCATCCCAGCCCACGCGCCTACGCCCTTTGGGCGGAAGCCGCAGCGCAGCTGTTGCGTCAGGCCTAAGCCCGTGCCTGCCGGATCATCGGGATCGAGTAGACAATCAAAGCCGCCCAGATCAGAGGGAAGGCGATCATCCGGCCGGTGTCGATCTTTTCGCCAAACAAAGAGATTGCCGTGATGAAAATCATGGTCGGCGCAATGTATTGCAGGATACCCATCGTGGACAGCCGCACCAGTTTGGCACCGTTCGCATAGACCAGCAGGGGCACAGCCGTCACAACACCGGCACAGGACAGCAATAGGGTATCTGACATCCCCACACCGAAATGCCCCGTGCCCTGCACACCCAGAAAGGTGACATAGACGAGGGCTGGAATCAAAAGGATCAGGACTTCAAGCAGAAAGCCCTGATTGGGTCCAATTGGCAGCGAACGTTTGAAAAACGCATAGAACCCCCAACTGACCATCAGTCCAAGAGCCGCCCAAGGCAACCGGCCGGCCTCCACCACAAGTACCACCACACCCAGTGCGGCTAACCCGACCGCGAACAGTTGCGTCCGCGTCAGGGGCTCCCTTAACAAGATCGCCCCCAGCGCGATACTGAACAGAGGGTTGATGTAATATCCCAGCGCTGCATCCAGTGCGTGACCCGTGGAGATGGCCCAGACGTAAATCGCCCAGTTCACGGATATAAGCGCAGCTGTCACAGCAGCCATGCCCAGCATTTTCGGATTGCCCAAAGCGGCCTTCAGATCTCGGGTCCGGCCCAATGCGACCAGCAAAAGCCCGGCCACTGGCACTGACCAGATAATACGATGCGCCACAACCTCGATCGGTCCCAAATGATCCAGCGCTTTCATGTATAGTGGCAGAAAGCCCCACAGGACATAAGCTGTGACAGCCAGCGCAAGACCTTTCGGCGTGTCCGTGCTCTGAGATGGTAAAGGCGTGTCGGCCACGTCAGGTCTCCGGTTGATACCGGTTCCGTTTACGGCAGAACCAAAGTGTTTGGAAACTCTGAAAACAGTGATGTGTCACATAACAGTTTTTGATGAGTTGTCCGACCGCATCAAGGCTTTCAAACGGAAATGCGAGGCTCTGCCTCGCGCTCCGGGTAGCGGGGGCAGAGCCCTCTACCCTCTGATTTAGACCTTAACCCGTTCTGATTTTGGATCATACATCGGCTTCAGCGACGCTTCAGCTTTGACCTTCACACCACAAACGTCGATCTCGTAGCTCGAAGCCAGGACGTCCGCGGCTTTCTCTCCTTCGCAGGGCACATAGCCTAAACCAATAGCACCACCGAGAGTGTGGCCATAGTTGCCGGAACTTAGATAGCCGACATACTCACCGTCGCGGACAATCGGTTCATTGTGGAACAACAGCGGTTCGGATTCCCTCAGGCGGAACTGCACCAGACGGTATTTGGGGCCGCTCTCTTTCCGTGCGATCACGGCCTCGCGCCCAATGAAATCGCTGCCTTTGTCCACCTTGACAGCAAAGCCCAGGCCAGCGTCGACAACGTGATCTTCGCAGGTAATATCGTGACCAAAATGGCGAAAGCCCTTTTCGATCCGGCAGCTGTCCATCATGTGCATACCACAGAGCTTCAGACCCATGTCCTGCCCGGCGTCATGCAGGGTTTCGAAGACGTGGCCCGCCATATCCGAAGAGACATAGATCTCCCATCCAAGCTCGCCTACATAGGTGACACGGTGAGCACGTGCGAGGCCCATGCCAATCTCGATCTCCTGTGCTGTGCCGAACGGATTGGTCGCGTTCGTGAAATCGTTGGGTGAGACTTTTTCCAGCAGCGCGCGCGCATTCGGACCCATGATGGCCAGGACGCCTTCGCCGGCGGTCACGTCGGTGATGACCACGTTGAAATTACCGGCATGGCGCTGCATCCAGGTCTGATCCGCCAGACGGGTCGCCGCCGGGGTTACCACCAGATAAGAGGTTTGGGTCAGTCGGGTCACGGTGACGTCCGCCTCAATCCCACCTGTGCGGTTTAGAAACTGCGTGTAGACGATCTTGCCATTTGGCACCGAGTAGTCGCCGCCACCGATGTAGTTCATGAATCTCTCGGCATCCGGGCCTTCGACACGGATTTTGCCAAAGGAAGACATGTCATACATGCCCACATTTTCGCGTACCGCCATGTGTTCGGCCGCCGAATTCTCAAACCAGTTCTGGCGTTTCCAGCTGTACTGGTATTCGCGCTCCTGACCGTCATTCGCAAACCAGTTGGCGCGTTCCCAACCGGCCAGTTCGCCCATAACAGCGCCCTGTTCCAGCAGGTGATGATGGAACGGCGTCCGGCGCACGCCGCGGGCGGTGGCTTTTTGGCGATAGGGGTAATGGTCGGCGTAAAGCAATCCCAGTGTCTCTTTCGAGCGCTCGAACAGGTACTTCTTGTTGCCCTGGAACGGCTGCATTCGGCTGACGTCCACGTCGCCTAGATCAAAGGGTTTCTCGCCTGTATCCATCCATTCGGCCAGCGCCATTCCCGCGCCACCGGCGGATTGGATGCCGATCGAGTTGAACCCGGCGGCAATCCAGACATTGTCCATCTCGGGCGCCAGACCCAGGTGGTACGCATCATCGGGCGTGAAGCTTTCAGGACCGTTGAAGAAGGTGTGGATACCCGCCTCGGCCAGCATTGGCATCCGTTCACAAGCGGCTTCAAGGATCGGCTCAAAATGGTCGAAATCTTCGGGCAGCTGATCGAACTCGAACGTGTCAGGGATACCGTTCGTTGCCCAGGGTTTCGCGTTAGGTTCGAACGCGCCCAGCAGGATTTTACCTGCATCTTCCTTGTAGTAGGCGCACTCGTCAGGCACACGCAGCACTGGCAGCTGGGTCAGACCGTCAATGTTCTCGGTTACGATATAGAAGTGTTCACACGCGTGAAGCGGTACATTCACACCGGCCATCCGGCCAACTTCGTGCCCCCACATACCCGCGCAGTTCACCACCATGTCGCATTCGATATGGCCCGAGGCGCTGCCATCATCGGCGACCCAGTCCACACCAGTGACCGACCGGCCCTGTTTGACGATGTCGGTAACCTTCACTCGCTCTTTCACTACAGCGCCGCGCTGACGCGCGCCTTTGGCCAAGGCCAGTGCAATGTTGGCCGGATCACCTTGCCCGTCCAATGGTAGATAAACAGCCCCTTTGACGCCTTCGAGATTGATGTGTGGGTACAGTTCCTGCACCCGCTCATTCGAGATTTCTTCGACCTCGACACCAAAGGCCCGCGCCATCGCGGCCTGACGATAGATCTCTTCCTTGCGCTCTTCAGTCAAGGCCACGGTGATTGACCCGCAGCGCTTGAAGCCCGTGGCAACGCCTGTTTCTTCTTCCAGCGAGCCATAAAGTTCCTGGCTGTATTTCGCCAGCTTGGTCATGTTTGCGGTGGCGCGCAGCTGCGCAATAAGGCCTGCCGCGTGCCAGGTGGTACCACTGGTCAGCTGTTTGCGTTCCAGCAGCACGACATCCTTCCAACCCTTCTTGGTCAGGTGATAAGCGACCGAGCATCCGATGACGCCGCCGCCGATGATGACCACTCGGGCCTTGCTGGGAAGATCAACCATTGTGACGACTCCGCTAGTGTTTGGTTCTGGCCAGAATGCCACGGGGGATCGACAACAAATGCACTAAAAGCGTCACGGTATCCGGGAAAATCATCTTTGTGCGGCCTGGCGTTTTTCCCGCCTCATGACAAAGGGGGTGACACCGAAGAAGCTTTTGTAAACAGACGAAAATCCGTTGGGGAAACCGCAGGCCATACCGATCTCACGCACGCTCATCGTGGTGTTCATCAGAAGATTATTGGCCTTGGCCAGACGCATTTCGCGATAGAACCCGTTGGGTGTGGTGGCGAAAAAGGATTTGAACTTACGCTCCAGCGATCGATTCGACAGGCTCAGATCCTCGACAATCTGTCGAATAGGCAGGGGGTCTTCGATATTCTCTTGCATCAGCTTAATGCATTGATCCAGCTTGGCGTCGCCGGTGGCCGTGGTCTTTGCCCCTGAAAATGGCTGCATGGATGAGAAATCGCGAATCTGCTCATGCAGCATGATATCCGCGACCGTCATTTTCGTCGGCCCTGAAATATGCCGCCCGATGACGGCCAATGCGATGTCGGCTGTGGCCCCCATTCCGGCACATGTAACCACCGGCCCGTTTTCCGTGGCGATTGAGAGTTTAGCCTCGAACCGGGCACCTCGTTCGCGTAGGAAAGAGGCGTTTTCCCAATGGGTCGCCAGATGTTCGGTGCCGTTTTCGTCTATGTAACGACTGGCAGCTTCAGACAGAAGAAAGACCTGTGCACCGCGATACGTGTAATCCGAAACGATACGGCCAAGCGAAAGGTCAGGTTGATCCGGGTCGG
This sequence comes from Ruegeria sp. 6PALISEP08, assembly GCF_001238295.1. Taxonomy (GTDB): domain Bacteria; phylum Pseudomonadota; class Alphaproteobacteria; order Rhodobacterales; family Rhodobacteraceae; genus Ruegeria. The sequence goes on along the minus strand of NZ_LGXZ01000010.1, from coordinate 79,772 downwards.
AGTTGCCAATGACAAAGAGATAATCGGCCTTGGGTTGCGGTGGCAGTTTTGTTGTCGAAACTACGGCGTCACTGCTGCTGGCCACATCGCCACCGCGCAGTGACCGATACGTGTAGGTGAAAGGCGGTGAAGCACAGACGCGGTTAGCCACCCGCAGAACATCCACAAGCGAGGCGAGTTCCAACAACACAAAACCCGGCGCGACGATAATGTCGAACTGCCAGAGGGTCTGTTGTGAATCGCCCTGTTTCGACTCTGCTGCCATCAGCGTTCTCAGACGATACTGTGTCCGGCCGTCCGCAATCGGTTGGCCAGCGTTTCGATGTGATCTGGGCCTATTTCGCAGCATCCGCCGACGATCGTGGCCCCCTGATCGACCCATCGCATGACATGATCCGCATAGGCATCCGGACCAAGGTCATGTCGTTGTTCCAAAGTGTCCACCGTAGGCGCATCTTCGAGGAACCCGTCCGAGATATGTGTGAACCCATTGGCATAGGCCCCAAATGGCAGGGACATGCCCGACAGGATGTCCAATGCTGCCGGGATCGCCTCGGGGCGCGAACAATTGATCAGCACAGCATCCGGTGAATACTCTTCGACCAATGTAGCTATGTCCGCCAAGGGTTCACCGGACCTGAGAAAGCTTCCTTCATCGTCATTGACCGACAGGGCCAGCCACACCGGTTTTTCAGACCCGGTTGTGCCGCGTAGCGCACCTTCGGCTTCGAGCACGGAAGAAACCGTTTCAATTAGGAACAGATCTACCTTATCCGCCATCAAACTGACCAATTCACCAAATTTTTCGTCGGCTTCGCTCGGGTCTGGCTGTAGGTCAGGTCTGTATGAGGCCAGCAATGGCCCCAGTGATCCCGCAACACGATTCTTCGTCCCTTCACAAGCGGCCTGAGCCTGCGACAGCGCGATGTTAATAAGAGTTTCCAACTGATCTTCGATGTTTTCGAACCGTAATCGGGACCGGTGAACTGCATAAGTGTTGGTCGTTGCAATCGTCGCCCCGCGCCGAAAGTACTCTGCATGCACTTCGCGCACCAATTCAGGGCGATCGATCATGACCCGGGTTGACCAAAGCGCCGTTGGCGCATCACCACTGCGCTTGACCAGTTCCTGCCCAATCGAGCCGTCCAAAAGGGTAATATCTGCCATGCCATCGCTCCTTAAGGCACAAGAACCAGTTTACCCGGAAAGGTCTTGGATTGAAAATCAGCCTGCGCCAAGGCGATCTCACGCAGCGGATAGGTTCGCGAGATCAGCGGTTTGATCCGTCCCACATTCATCAATTCCACAAGGCGGCCAAAGACTTCGGGGGTCTGATGTGTACACCCATGAATCGTGATGTCGCGCAAGTAGATGTCCCGCAGATCGGCCTGAACAATTGGGCCTGCGATTGCGCCTGACACGGCGTAATGCCCGCCGGGTTTCAAGGCCAGGATCAGCGATGCCCAAGCGAGACCGCCCACCACATCGATCACCGCGTCGAACATATCCTGCGGCGGCGATTCATCACGGTCAAAGGTAGCTTTTGCCCCTTGGGATTTGACGACCTCGGCTTTCGTGGCACCTGTTACGCCCCAGACCGTGGCCCCGCGCAGTGCTGCGAGTTGCACAGCGGCCAGACCAACACCACCTGACGCACCGGTGATCAAGACCTTTTGTCCTGCCGTCACACCTGCGTGGGTCAGCAGGTTCTCGGCGGTGCCAAAGGCGCAGGGAATGGCTGCAATTTCAACATCCGACAGAGGCGAGGTGCTGACGTCGTACAGATCATCCGCCTCAACCAGACAGTATTGCGCAAAGGCGCCGTCGATCTCGGACCCAAGCGCGATGAACCCCTGAGGATTTCCCGGGCGCGGGCGCGGCAAGTTGATCGGGCAGGTCACGCGTTGGCCCATGCTGAAATGAACCCCGTCACCCACAGCCTCGACAATACCGCACAGATCCCCACCTTGAATGCGGGGGAAGTGCAAGGCACCGCCCCACCCACCGGATTCGACGTCCTGATCTACGGCATCCGTGGCCCCCGTCACTTCGGACGCGTACCAACCAACTCGGGTGTTGATATCCGTGTTGTTCACACCCGCGGCGGCGACGCGAACAAGCACCTGGCCCAGACCGGGCTCGGGTACTGGAATATCTTCGCGCCACTCCAACGCTTCGGGTCCACCGTGACCAGTCAAGTAGACGCCAGACATGGATTTTGGAACGGCCATCTCAGACCTCATCATCCGGATGCAGTGGGACAGGGCCCATGGGAACGATGTCATACCGCGCGTTGAGATCGGCCATCTTGGCCTCGTCGGCAAAGTCGGTTTCGCTCATCTTTGCAAGTTCGGCAAGGAACCCATCAAACCCCGAAGGCTGAAAGATCATGAGCATTTTGGCTGGCGCATCGCCCGCCACACGACAGGCATGCGGCACTCCGGGCGGCACGTGCATCGTGGTGCCCTGTCCACATCGATGCCAATCACCATCGACATAGAAATCAACCTGACCTTCCAGAAAATAGAAGGTTTCGGCGTGGGTGTCGTGACAATGAAGGCCAAGCGCAAAACTGGCCTTCAGATTGTCTTCCATAAGCGTGTATGCGCCATCTGTTTCCTGACCTGACACCTTCACGTAGGTATGGTCATTTTCCCAGTCATAGCTGGGGCCCTCACCAGGCCCCAGTTTAGCGTATCGTTTGCTCATGGCTGTCTCCGCAAGAGGTTAAGCGCGCAACCGCTCGTTCTCGGGATCCCAGAGCGGTTGATCCTGCTCTACCACAGCACGGAACTTTTGACCGTAGATTTCGACCTCAAGTTCAGTACCGGGGTTCGCAAGATCGGCCTTGATCATGCCCAGCGCGATGGATTTGCCAACACGGTATCCCCATGCGCCCGAAGTGGTCTCACCTACGATCTCATCGCCTTGCCAGATGCAGGACATATATGGCGCGTCGCAATCTCCCGCATCAACAGTCAGGGTGACGAATGATTTCTTCACACCCTGCTGTTTTTCGTTCAGGATCGCCGCTTTTCCGGGGAAGTCCTGTGGTTTGTCCAGCTTCACAAACCGCTCCAACCCGCCTTCGAGCAGCGAGTAGTCGGTCGACAGATCGCCTTTCCAAGCGCGATACCCTTTTTCGATCCGCAGCGAGTTCAGCGCATACATCCCAAACGGCTTGGCACCCGCCTCGATGATCGCGTCATAGATCGCAGGCATATGCTCGTTCAGCGCATGCACTTCCCAGCCCAGCTCACCGGCGAAGGAAACGCGGATCAGGTAGGCAGGCTGCCCCGCGACGGTGGCGGACTGGTGGGTCAGCCATCCGGAGGTCAGATCAGCATCGCTCATACTCGACAGGATCTCACGCGATTTCGGACCAGTGACGATCAGCGTGTCGCGCGTGGTTGTGACATCCGTAATCGACACAGTGGCAGGCAACGCGTTCATCAGAATATCGCGGTCGTGCCATTGCGCAGTCGCCGCGGTGATCATCACGAACTCGTCTTCTCCCAGACGGATGCAGGACATCTCGGTCAGAATACGACCACGGTCGTCGGAGACGTAGATGAGGTTCATCCGGCCGACCTTGGGCAATCCACCGGTTGCGAGGCCGCGCAACGCCTCGGCGGCACCTTCTCCATTGACCATGAAGCGCGAGAAACCTGGCAAATCCAGTACGCCACAATGGTCTCGCACGGCCTCGCATTCTTCTTTGATCCGCTGCTCCCACGGGCCGGAACGGCCCCAGGTATGGGTCGCCTCAAGCGAGGTGTCATCGCCCGGCTTCGCGAACCAGTTGGCCCGCTCCCATCCGTTGTAGGCACCCATCACACCGCCCAGCGCTTTGACCTTGTCATGTACCGGCGACAGCTTCTTGTCACGCGCAGCAGGCCATTCGTGGTGGGGGAAATGCATGGCGTATTCGTTGCCGTAAACCTCCAGACCCTTCTGATTGCAGTAGTCCTGATCAGTGTAATCGGTGTAGCGGCGCGGATCGACGGCCCACATATCCCATTCGGTTGCGCCTTCGACAATCCACTCTGCCAGCACCTTGCCTGCACCACCGCCCTGCGCGATGCCGAATGTAAATGTGTGTGCCTCAAACGCGTTTTTCACACCGGGCATCGGGCCAATCAGCGGCAACCCATCCGGTGCATAGGGGATCGGCCCGTTGATGACACGACCAACACCCGAGGTCGCCATCAGCGGAACCCGCTCCATCGCGTCGGTCATGATGTCTTCGATCCGATCCAGGTCATCATTCCACAGCTGGAAGCTGAAATCCTCGGGCATGGGGTCGTCTTCCGTCATCCAGTGGCCCTTGCAGTTGGGCTCATAAGGACCAAGGTTGAAGCCATGCTTCTCCTGCCGCAGGTAATAGGATACGTCCACATCTCGCAGCAGAGGCAGCTTGGCACCGCTTTCCTTGGTCCATGCTTCGATCTCGGGGATCTCGTCCGTCAACAGGTACTGGTGGCTCATGACCATCGCAGGAACGGTACGACCTCCGAAGGGTTTGAACCACTCGCCCACGCGCTGGGCATAATACCCGGCTGCGTTCACAACATAGTCACAGGCAATATCGCCTTTTTCGGTCTGTACGGTCCATGTACCGTCATCATGCTGCGTCACGCCCGTTGCCGGGGTGAAGCGGAGGATTTTCTGCCCCATGTCCCGAGCGCCCTTCGCAAGCGCCTGAGTCAACTGAGCCGGATCGATATCACCATCCGACGGATCAAAAAGAACGCCCTCGAGATCATGGGTTTCCAGGAAGGGATAACGCTCTTTAGCTTCTTCCGGGGTCCACATTTCCATCGGGATGCCTTGATAGCGTCCCATCGCCATTGCGCGTTCGAATTCCTGAACCCGCTCTTTCGAATGCGCCAGACGGATTGACCCGGTCTGGTGGTAGTTCATCGGATAATCGACCTCGTCGCCCAGCCGCGAATACAGCTCGGTCGAGTACCGCTGCATGTTCATGATCGCCCAAGAGGTCGAGAAGGTCGGAACGTTACCCGCCGCGTGCCAGGTCGAGCCTGCAGTCAGTTCGTTCTTCTCCAGCAGGACACAATCGGTCCAGCCTTTCTTGGCCAGGTGATAAAGGGACGAGGCCCCCACCACACCGCCACCGATAATGACCACGCGGGCTTTTGTCGGAAAGTCACTCATGTGTTTTGTTCCCTGTTACTGTGCCTCTTGAGGCAGATCGTCCGTGATGTCGTAGTAATCGCCCTTGTCGGCGACAAAGATGTGCTTCGAGAGCATCAAACCCGTGGGTTCGCGGAGCGCACCCATGGAAACTGAAATCGTGTCCTCGTCATTGTGCTGCCAGAAGAGGAACGAGCCACACGCACTGCAAAACCCACGCCGGGCGATGTCAGAGGCGCGAAACCAGCTGAGTGTATCGCTTGCAGTGAAGCTAAGGTTGTCCTGATGGGTCGAAGTCGACGCCCAGACATGGCCCGATTGCGTTCGGCACTGGCTGCAATGGCAGACCGAGGGCGGCGACAGATCTCCGTCGATTGTAAATGCGACTGCGCCGCACAGGCAGGATCCGGTATGCATGTGTTTACCCCCTTGCTGCGGGCGAGCTGCTGGCCCCTAACAACACGCCGTAGATGACAAAACAGGTCGCCATTACGCGACGGACCCAAATGTTGAACACGGCCCCCAGCGCCGCTTTGCCCATCAGCGCACCTAACAGGGTGAAGCCGGTGTAGCTGAGCGTTGTGATGATCAGCGCCGTGGGCATGATCACTCCCATCTGCTGCCAGATTGGCACGTCGGGCTGAACGAATTGTGAGAAGGCGGCGAGGTATCCGGCCACGCTTTTGGGATTGATCGCCGCAACAGCCAGCGCATGAAAATAGACGTGCCGAGCCGGCCTTTCGGAGGCCGGTGCAGGTTTTGCAGCATTCATCCATCCACGTATTCCAACCCAGATCAGAAACCCTGCACCCAATAGCTTGACGATAAAGAACCCGGTCGGAGAGGCGGCAATCAAAGCAGTAACGCCCAGCGCAGACAGGATAAGAAAGGCGCTTGCCTGCGTGAGGATTGCCAGAACACCCAACATCGCCTTGGGGAACGGCAAACTCATCCCGTTCGAGATGCAATTGACTGCGTTCGGGCCCGGCGTGGTCACGAATACCACCCAGAACAGCGCGAATATGGTCCAGGCTTCAAAGCTCATCAATACACCGGTGGAGCGATGACCCAGATGGCCACCGCGGGCTCATCATAGGGGTTAGACCATTGATAAGGTTCGTGTTTGATCCGAAAACTGTCACCTGGCCCGACGGAAAATGCGCGTGATCCGATGTTCAGATCCAATCGGCCAGAGATCATGTAGCCCACTTCTTGCGTCGGGCGATTGGCGGGCGTCTGCATCTTCGAATTGGGCTCGAACGTGGAATGCACCATTTCGAAGTCATCGGTCAGATCCGGCGAGAGCAACTCTTCGATCAGCCCTTCTTCGCCCGACCCCATGGGACGACGTGACCCCGCGCGTACAACATACCCTTGCTCGTCTGCAGGTGCAGCTGAATGCGCAAACAACATCGACATGGGGACGCCAAGGCACTCGGCGATCTGGCGCAGGTCCGAGATCGAGGGGGCGGACATGTCGCGTTCAACCTGACTCAACCATCCCACCGACCGATCCAGCCGCGTTGCAATCTCGGTCAAGGTCAATCCTCGGGCCTTGCGCAAGGCCCTTAGGTCGGCTCCGAGTGTCGCGCTTTGGGGGGCATGGCTGTTCACTGGCCACTCCGAATCTTGTGAAATTTTTCTTCCTATTTTCACGATGAAGCAAGTTTGTGAAATTTCCAAGCATTTTTTCACGCATGGTTTTCGATTGGATTTTGAATTGTGCAGACCGCCAACCGCCGAGTTGACGACCGCAGGCAAACTTGGCCCTTAAGAACCGGCAGGTGAAAGGGTATCGAAAATATGAAACTAACAAGTTATGCGAAATGGCTTCAGACAGCTATTTGACTTCGGAAAGACGTCGCGCGGCGCTCCCTTGCCGTGTTTCCATCAAGAAGGGCTATCCTTCACGCCCTGGGTACTTCCCGGAACACGTTCAATGTCGGAAAGCTCGTTTGGCTTCAGAATTGAAGACCCGCAAAAACCTTCACTTCATCCAGCACATGTTGCGGCCAACGACGGCTGAAACTATCGGCAATCGTTTCGCGTTTCTCCGGCTCAAGCCCGGCGAGCAAACTGGGAAAGCGGCGCCGGTTTCTGGGTAAAGTCCACATTTCGATATCATTTTCGAAACAGTAGCGGGCAAAACGTACATCAACGAACTTCTCACTGCCCTCCATGTAATCCAGAGGTGGAAACAGTGATCCGGACAGCATGACGGTTCCGGTTCCCAACTGATGGACTCTGGTTGAGTATGTGAGTTTTTGATTCATCCGCAATAACGTGCGTTGCCGTATCGACCTTGGCGTCGGGTTTGAGAACGTCGTCGCGTGATAACCGAAGACGCGCTTATCCATTCCAACGCCCCGTGCTCGGCGCAGGGTCTGACGGGCATAGTTGTCGGCATATTCGATATCGTCATCGACAAGAAAAACGGTGTCTTCAGGATCAGGCTGGAAAATAAACTTGCCGACATCCTTATAGTCCCGCTCGGGGATCACAGCAGTGACGTTGTCGAACTCGTTCAGAAAGCCAGGTACATCGTGATACTCATTCAGGCAGAGGAACACCTTGTCGACCTGCGATGCAATGCTTGCCACCGAATGAGGTAAAACGCCGACACGATCCGGGAAGGTTGCCATATGCGCGCGTTTGATCCCTTTTTTGGGCGCCCCGCCTGTGACCCTCGGATTGATTTCAGCTTCTTGCATCCCTGAGAAACACCCAAAAAAGAACCTTCGCTATTGATTTTGATATGAGATCATTTCGAAGCCCGCAAGGCGAACTCGATTTAGCCGTGCAATCACGCGGGAATCCTTGGTTTTGATGCAAGCCAGCAACGACTGCGACAGCTAGGATCCTGCAAAAACAGCCGTCAGAATATCTTGGAGTTTTTGCGCATCCAACGATGAGAATGCAGCTGGCTGATCGCTATCAATGTCAAAAACAGCAATGATATCACCTGACGGGTCCCGCACCGGAAGGACAAGTTCAGACCGGGTTGAAGACGCGCACGCAATATGACCCGGGAAAGCGTCAACATCCGACACAAGCTGCACCTTGCCTGTCTTCGCTGCGGCACCGCAAACGCCGCGTTCGAACGGGATGACAAGGCACCCATGCCCACCTTGATAAGGGCCGATTTTTAGCAAACCAGGTTCCACCACACGATAAAATCCGGTCCAGTCAAAGCGGTCGTCTGAATGATGCACCTCGCACGCGACCGTGGCCATCAAAGCGACCTGATCCGTTTCGCCTTCGGTCAATGCTGCGATTGTGTTGGTCAGGCTGTCGTAATCGACTGTCATTGGTTCTTATCCATTGGGACTGCGCGGGGGCGCTCCCCCCCCGCACCCCGAAGTATTTGGAAAAAGATGAAGGGTCAAACGCGTTCGATTGCAATCGCGGTGCCTTCGCCGCCGCCGATGCAGATGGCCGCAACTCCTCGTTTGAGGTCTCGCTTCTCCAATGCGTTCAGCAATGTAACCATGATGCGCGCGCCCGAGGCACCGATAGGATGACCCAGCGCACAGGCGCCGCCATTCACGTTCACTTTGTCGCGCGGCAATCCCATTTCATACATGAACGCCATCGGCACAACCGCGAAGGCTTCGTTGACTTCCCACAGGTCAACATCCTCCTTGCTCCAGCCGATGCGGGACAAGAGTTTCTGTGCGGCCGGAACCGGCGCAGTGGTAAACAGCCCGGGTGCCTGGGCGTGACTGGCGTGACCCAAAACACGGGCACGCACCGCCAGCCCTTGCGCTTCGGCCGCCTCGGCCGAAGCCAGAACAAGCGCCGCGGCCCCGTCCGAAATCGAAGAGGAGTTGGCGGCCGTCACTGTTCCGTCCTTGCGAAACGCGGGTTTCAGCGTAGGAATTTTATCAGGGCGGGCAGAATTTGGTTGCTCATCGGTGTCGTGCACAACCTCACCCTTTCGAGTACGAACTGTGACCGGAGCAATTTCCCGATCAAATGCACCGTTTTCCTGTGCGGTCAGGGCGTTCGACAGAGACTGCAGCGCATACTCATCCTGCGCTTCGCGGGTGAACTGATAGGCTTCGGCACAATCCTCAGCAAAAGTGCCCATTAGACGGCCTTTGTCATAGGCGTCTTCGAGCCCGTCCAGGAACATATGATCGACCACCTGACCGTGGCCAATGCGGGCACCACCGCGCATCTTGGGCAGCAGGTAGGGGGCATTCGTCATACTCTCCATTCCGCCTGCAATCATTGTATCCGCATGGCCCAAGGCAATCTGGTCAAAGGCAACCATTGCCGCTTTCATGCCCGAGCCGCACATCTTGTTCAGCGTTGTTGCCGGGACCTCTTCGCCCAAACCAGCGGCAAAACCTGCCTGCCGCGCGGGGGCCTGGCCCTGCCCCGCTGGCAAAACACATCCCATCAGAACTTCATCAACTGATTGTGCCCCTGCTTGGCTTAACGCCGCCCGGATCGCGTCCCCCCCAAGGTCGGCTGCCGCAACCCCATCGAACATGCCTTGAAAACCACCCATTGGCGTTCTGGCGGCCCCTGCAATCACAACATCTTTCATCCGGGTTTTCCTCCTGCTTTTCGGTTCTTGAATACCGAATGGTAAGAATTGGCGTCTAGCGTATTTCTACGACTCATTTTTCAGTTTGGAGGGTGCCCAAACCATGGGGCTGACCAGCGCGTCAAACGGCGCAACACAGATAATCACCGTTCATTCCGACCGGATCGATGCCGCAATGGCCATTCAGTTCAAGGAAGACATGCGCTCGGAAACCGAGACCAGCGCAGATCGGGTTGTGCTGGATCTGTCCGGCGTTCAGTTCATCGATTCCAGCGGTCTGGGTGCCATTGTGGCGTCGATGAAGCAGCTGGGCAAAGACCGGCAACTGGATCTGGCCGGGCCGCAGCCAGTGGTCGAGAAAGTTTTTCGCCTGACGCGCATGGATACTGTTTTCCGGTTGTTTTCAACACTGGACGACGCGCTGTCCGCGCCAGATGCGTAACCTAGGCAGGAGTGAATGGGCGTGGAGCCAATTTGTAACAAGACCTGCCTGGAGCTAAGCTTCCACGCGACGGACACAGAAGCCAGCGCAGGTATCGCGCGGCTTAGCAGTGGTCTGGCGAATCATGGCTTGCCGCCTCATAAATCGGACGATGTGAAGATTGCATTGGCCGAAGCAATCAACAACGTGGTGGAACACGCATACAATGGCATTGCACCGGCCAATGTTCAGGTCACTTGCCGACTGGACCGGGATAGGCTGGACATCCTGATCTCGGATACCGGCCATCCGCTGCCCGGTTTTCGGATGCCGGACGGAACGCCTGCACCGCTGGGGGAAACCACGCAAGACCTACCGGAAGGGGGGTTTGGCTGGTTCCTGATTCATCAGCTCACCAGTGACATCCGGTATGAGCGCCGGGATGGGTGCAATCGGCTTTCCCTGCGGTTTAACTTCGGCAATGCGCCTAATCGGGCATAACTGGTCACAATAACGCCATTTTCGAAACATTGTCGCGCCGCAAACAACCGCCATACAGTGACTCGTAGCTCAGATAGCTTCCCTCGGCGCCACTTATCACAGCCCCCACCCAGTGAAAGGCGCCGAGGAACTTCTCTCCTGAAATCTCTGGACAATCCTGGATCAGTGAATAGCTTTCCCTTGTTTCAGGGAGAAAGAGCACACCATGAGGGATCTGCATAAACCAGGCCGGTCAGAAGTTTTTGCGACGCACGGGATGTGTGCAACATCTCACCCGCTTGCAGCTAAAGTAGCGATCGACACTCTGGAACAGGGCGGCAACGCAATGGACGCCGCTATTGCCGGAGCGGTCCTGCTGGGAATTTGCGAGCCGCAGATGACCGGGCTGGGCGGCGATTGCTTTGTTCTGTTCAACCGGGCTGGGGAAAGCCGAATCCGAGCCTTGAACGGTTCAGGCCGATCGCCAGCTGCAGCTCAGGCACAGCTTTTGCGCGATCAGGGCCTTTCATCTGTGCCCTTGAACGGGGCGGATGCCGTGACAATTCCCGGCGCTGTGGACGCGTTCTGCCATCTTGCAGAGACTGAAGGGCGTTTGGGGTTGGACGCGATCCTGACCCCTGCAATTCACTACGCGGAAGCGGGTGTTCCCGTTGCGCCCCGAGTTTCGTTTGACTGGAGAATTGGGGCGGAAACATTGCAAGGTTCGGCGCGCGACCACTATCTGATCGACGGGCAAGCCCCTTCGGTCGGACAGATCTTTCGCGCGCCAGGTCAAGCCGAAGTATTGCGTCGGATCGCAAGCGAAGGTCGCGGCGCGTTTTATTCGGGCGACATTGCCGAGGACATGATCGCAGCCTTGTCCGCTCGCGGCGGCGTCCACACCGCTGAGGACTTTCAAAACGCGGGATGTAGCGACGCTCAGCCCATGCGCGGAGAATACAAAGGCGTCGATCTGGTGGAACATCCGCCAAACGGCCAAGGCGCGACTGCGATTTTGCTGCTGAATATCCTGAAACACTTTGATCTGACCCGCATGGATCCATTCGGAGCAGACCGGATTCACATCGAGGCAGAGGCGACCAAACTGGCCTATGATGCACGCAACAGGTTCATCGCAGATCCAGACCATATGGCCAGAGCAGAGCGCTTTCTTGACCCTGAGCTCGCCGCCAAGCTGGCCGCGCTCATTGATCCCAAACGTGCAATACCTGCGGCGGCGCCTTTGACCGAAGCCATTCACAAGGACACTGTCTATATCACCGTCGTTGACCGCGATCGGATGGCCGTGTCGCTGATCTACTCGATCTTTCACAGCTTTGGATCGGGCATCGCATCAGAAAAGTATGGCATCTTGCTTCAGAACAGAGGCGCTGGATTCACGCTGGAGCCGGGCCACCCAAACGAACTGGGCGGCGGCAAGCGTCCGATGCACACGATTATTCCGGGGATGCTTACCGAAAACGACCGCGTCATGATGCCCTTTGGCGTGATGGGCGGAGCGTATCAACCAACTGGCCACGCGCGATTTGTGTCCAATCTCAGAGATTTCGGCCTTGAACTGCAAGAGACCATCAATGCCCCCCGCGCATTCTTCGACGGATCTGTTCTGAAGCTGGAACGTGGCTACCCAGAAGAGGTGCTGAAACAATTGACAGAAATTGGACACACTGTCGAAACACCCGAAACGCCACTAGGGGGTGCACAAGCGATCCGAATCCGGGAAGACGGTATTTTGGAAGGTGCCAGCGACCCGCGTAAGGACGGCTGCGCCCTTGGATACTAACAGGCGCACAACCGCCACCGAGGTGGCAGGTAACTTTAGTTCAGGTGGAAATGCAGGGGGTATGCGCCGTCTTCGAACGGACCAAACATATTGGGGATATCCGGGTGCTCGACCGGCTCTCCGGAATAGTCGGCAACCAGATTTTGTTCTGAAACATAAGCAACATAGAAGGATTGGTCGTTCTCAGCCAACAGGTGATAAAATGGCTGCTCTTTCCGTGGACGGCTGTCTTCAGGGATGGCCTGATACCATTCCTCGGTATTTGAAAATTCTGGATCCACGTCAAAAATTACCCCTCGGAAAGGATGTTTTTTGTGACGAACCACCTGGCCTAAGCCGTATTTTGCACGTGTCTTTAGCATTGTTTCAGCCCCCAGAGCATTTACTACCCGTTTCTGGCCCGAAAAGCCAATCATTGATGTGAAACTCAGGGAAACAGTCTGTGAACCTAATACTGACAGTGTTCGAAATCGTAGCGCCGGTCTTTTTGTTGGCGGGGATTGGTTTTGCCTGGGTCAAACTGGGGTTCGAGTATCGCCTGCAGTTCGTCACCCGCTTTGCGACAACCCTGGCAATGCCCAGCCTGATCTTTGTTGCCCTAATGCAAACCGAAATCCCGGGCGGAGATCTTTCGCGCTTCACAATGGCGACCTTGCTTGCAAATCTTTTGCTGGCGTTGGTGTTCTGGCTGATCGTTCGCGGCTTGAAACTGGATCAGAGAACTTACCTGTCACCTTTGATTTTCGGTAATACCGGCAACCTCGGCCTGCCGTTGTGCATTTTTGCCTTTGGTCAAATCGGCTTGGGCTATGCAGTTATCTTTCTGTCTGTAACTGCACTGTTTTCCTTCACCTATGGGATTTATCTGGTCGCAGGAAAAGGTGCATGGGGCCAGGTTGTGCGCCAGCCGATGGCTTGGGCTACGATCCTTGGTGCAATTTTTCTTTGGCAAGGCTGGCAAACACCTAAATTCCTGACAAACACATTGGAGCTCTTGGGGCAAATGGCCGTCCCACTGATGCTGGTCACTGTCGGCGTGGCAATCGCCCGCCTGACGTCACGTAGCCTGGGGCAAGCGATCTGGCTGTCAGCGTTGAAGCTGACCGTGTGTTTTGCTTTGGGATGGGGTATCGGGGTGCTGTTTGATCTGGACACCATCGCTTTTGGCGTTCTGATATTGCAGATCTGTACGCCGGTTGCGGTAACCTCTTACCTGTTGGCAGAACGGTTTGGGGCCGATTCCGATGCAGTCGCTGGCATGGTCATGGTATCCACCGTGCTTTCCGTCGCAGCGTTACCGCTTATTCTGGCTATCGTTTTATAACGATTGTGATTTCATAATTACTCAATCTGCGTTAGAATGCCTCAAAAAAGGCACGAGGCACATGAGCAGAATTCTTATCGTACTCTTCGGGGTGCTGCTTCTGGCATCCTGTGGGGGTGGCTCCAAACAGCCGCCCAGCAGATTGAACGACGCGTGCAGCATTGCGCGTGAAAAGCCTGACTACATCAAGGCCTTCAAAAACACCGAACGCAAATGGGGCGTTCCCGTTCACGTTCAGATGGCCACGATCTATCAGGAAAGCCGCTATCGCCATGATGCGCGCACCCCGCATAGATACGTTTTGGGCGTCATCCCGATGGGTCGTCAAAGCAGCGCTTACGGCTACGGTCAGGCGCTTGATGGTACGTGGGAGCAATACCAGCGTGAAACCGGAAAACGCCGGGCCAAGCGGGATCGTATCCGCGACGCATCAGACTTCATCGGCTGGTACATGAATAAAAGCAACGAACGTAACGGCATCCACCCGGCAGATACGCGCAATCAATACCTAGCCTATCATGAAGGCCATACGGGATACGCGCGTGGCAGCTACAACAGCAAATCCTGGTTATTGAACGTAGCCAATGACGTGGACGCGCGCGCGCAGTTGTACCAAGCGCAGTTGGCGAACTGCCGATACTGACACATTCGGGCGGGTCAGCGATTGCCTGACCCGACCCTCTTTCTGTTCGAGAACAAGCCCTGATCGAGGCGCCCACCTTCATTCAGCGCACCGAGCAGAACGCTTGTCTGCCCACCAGCGTTATCGTGAATCACCCATTTGCGCAGCTCGACCGGGTTGTCCGTAAACATAAGCTCAATCCGACCTGCCTCGGGGTTCTTGGGGTCTTGTGCCGTGACCACGGTGGCTGTGCCGTCAAAGCTGTGGCCTACGACCATATTGGCCTGACCCAAGTTCACATTCCGCGCCAATACAATGGACAGCGGCGTACGCTTCAGCGGGTATTGCTCGGGGGGCTGGTTGGATTTCGGATCGAAAATCTGAACACTGCCCGAACGTGCCAAAACAACTGCGCTATTGGGGGGGTCATATTCGAACCGCATCTTGCCCGGGCGCTGCATCCACAGCTTACCGGTGCTCAACGATCCGTCATCGTTCACTTGCGTGAAAGTCGTCTCAACCGTTTTCAATCCGTTCAGGTAATTCGAAATCTGCGAAAGCGGCAGCTTATCCGCCGCCCATGCGGCAGGAGCGGCCAGTGTCAAAGCAAGGGCAAAAGCGATCTGTTTCATGCCGTACAGATAGGCCTTCTGCCCTTGTTATTAAATATCTTACTGCTCGGGGACGAGGATTTCCCGCTTACCGACGTGATTTGCCGCAGAAACAACGCCTTCGTCTTCCATCTGCTCAACCAGCCGCGCAGCTTTGTTGTAGCCAATGGCAAGTTTTCGCTGAATGTAAGAGGTCGAACACTTGCGATCCTTGATCACAATCGCCACCGCCTGATCATACAGGGCATCCTCTCCGTTTGTATTGCCGCCGGTGCTCAGACCCAGAACAGCGTCGATATTGTCAGCCTTGTCCTCAGCCGGGCCGTCCAGCACCGTGTTCACGTAGTCTGGCGGACCAAACTGTTTCAGGTGGTTGACGATTTCCTCGACCTCTTCATCTGAGACGAATGGCCCGTGGCAGCGGGTGATCTTGGCCCCGCCAGCCATATAGAGCATGTCGCCCTGCCCCAGAAGCTGTTCAGCGCCCATTTCACCCAAGATAGTGCGGCTGTCGACTTTCGAGGTCACTTGGAATGAAATCCGCGTCGGGAAGTTGGCCTTGATTGTACCGGTGATCACGTCGACCGAAGGGCGTTGTGTGGCCATGATCAGGTGAATGCCCGAGGCCCGCGCCATCTGTGCCAGACGCTGGATGCAGGCTTCGATTTCCTTGCCTGCAACCATCATCAGGTCAGCCATTTCGTCGACGATCACGACGATATAGGGCATCGCTTCGGGTGCGAATTCTTCGGTCTCAAAGGTTGGCTCGCCGGTTTCATCGTCAAAGCCGGTCTGTACCGTGCGGCTGAACAGCTCGCCCTTGGCCAGCGCGTCTTTCACGCGACCGTTGTAACCGGCTATATTGCGGACACCCATTTTGGACATCTTGCGATAGCGGTCTTCCATCTCACCCACGACCCATTTCAGCGCGACGACCGCCTTTTTCGGGTCGGTGACGACAGGCGAGAGCAGGTGCGGGATGCCGTCATAAACCGAAAGTTCCAGCATCTTCGGATCGATCATGATAAGGCGGCATTCATCCGGTGTCAGCTTGTACAGCAATGACAAAATCATCGTGTTGATCGCCACCGATTTACCGGAACCGGTGGTCCCTGCGATCAGCAAGTGAGGCATCTTGGCCAGGTTCGCCACAACGGATTCGCCACCAATATCCTTGCCCAGTGCCAGAGGCAGTGCATGGTTGCCATCGCCAAAGTCACGGCTGGCGAGAATTTCGCGCAGAACCACCATCTCGCGGTTTTCGTTGGGCAGCTCGATGCCGATGACAGAGCGTCCCGGCAGGGTTGAAACACGTGCCGACAGCGCTGACATCGAACGCGCAATGTCATCGGCCAGGCCAATCACGCGGCTGGCTTTCAAACCCGGAGCCGGTTCCAACTCGTACATGGTGACAACCGGACCGGGGCGAACGCTGACGATCTCACCTTTGACGCCGTAATCATCCAGAACATTTTCCAGCATCCGCGCGTTTTCTTCCAACGCCTCATCACTCAGATGATGGCGCTGAATGCTGGCCGGATTCGACAACAATCCCAGCGGAGGCAGTTCGAAATCGGCATGTTTGTCCTCAAACGACAACGCCGGTTGCGCTTCGGCCTGTGCCCGACGGGATGGCTGCGGCGTGCGGCGCACGGGTTGGGCAACCACGGGTTTTCGCGGTTCGGCCACAGGGATTTTCATTGCAGGTCGCGGCTGCGGTGCGGGCTCTTCAACATCTTCGAAGACCGGGGCGTCGTCTACTTCCGGCTCAGACGCATAATGATCCAGCATCGGCTCCGGCGCATATCCCGTCGGTGCGGGATCTTGCCACTCTGCAGTGACATCCGCCGAAACCGGAGGCTCGGACGGCAAGCCCGCAGCCGTCACCGGTGGCTCCATCGGCAGACCATCCGGCTGGCTTGTATTCAGGATCAGCGGACCAGGGCGGCGGCCTCGACCTTTGGTCAAAGGCAGGTTCGGGTCCGGCTCGGGCGTCATCTCACCTGCCGCCACTTTGCGATTGCGTACAGCGGCCGAGATTTTCGACCGGATGCGATCCTCGCCCGGCATCTCATCAAAGCCCGCGATTGGTTCAGGATCGACCAGTTCAGGTTCGGGCATAGGGTCAGGGCGGCGGATAAGCGACGGCATGCGCGACAGCAGTCCGCCTTTCACCGCAGGTTCCGGGCTTTCCAGCTCGGGGGCTTCAAAGATTGGATCAGCGTAGGCCAGATCGTCTTCATAAATGGCCTCTTCCGCCTCAGTACGCGCAAGTTTGCGTTCTTCCCACTGCGCTCGGCGATCCCGTGCCGCTTGCGCCGCCGACGCCGCACCGCGCCCCATCAGGGTCATCAGCATGTCATAGGACATCACAAGGCCCAGCAGGAAGGCGTGGAAACCACGTTTCACGTCCGTTTTGGTGAAGCCCAAAACAAAAATGCCCAGCGCAATCATGCCGACCGCCATGGCCAATGACATTAGCTTGACCAGAAAATGTGAAGAGATCGGCAACAGTGTCAGCAACGCTCCCATGACAGTGTCGCCAAACAAACCGCCCAGCCCATAGCTGTGGGTTGCGCGCCATTCGGCATCGGGAACAAGGGTCGCGGCGTAGACCGAGACAACGGCAATCCAGATCGGGGCAAAAATCAACCGTGCGATGGCCCGGTCTTCACCGAAGTGGCCCGCGAAACGCAAACCCCACCCGATCAGAACAAGCGCAATGCCCCAGCTGCCCCACCCCACGATCATGAACAAGGGCGCTGCGATCGACGCGCCAATCCGTCCCATCCAGTTCTGTACCGGGGCGTCGGTCGACACCATCCAGTTCGGATCATCGGGCGTATAGGACCAGATCATCGCCGCCGCAGCCAAACCCAGCAGGATCAAGGCGATACCGATCAGTTCCTTACTGCGTCGCTCCAAAGCGGCCTGCGTGGTGCTGTCCAACAATGGATCGCGGTTGCGCGCGTTATATGATGCCATTTTGCCCTCGTACCTCACGAATAGATGCAGTCGCGGAGTGTGATCAGACCACGCTGCAACTCTGTTTTTGGGGCCACCAACGCAACCCGGATAAAGCCTTTGCCCGGGTTATTCCCCGGATCACCTTGTGAAAGATATGCGCCCGGCAGAACTCGAACCCCGGTGCCCTTCCAGACCTTCAATGCAGTGTCTTCGCCATTCTCGACCGGCAGCCACAAAAAGAACCCGGCCTCTGGCGACATGTAACCCTGTACCCCCGCGAAGACCTGATCCGCGATGGCGTATTTTTCCTGATACAGCGCACGGTTTTCCTGAACATGCTCCTCATCTGCCCAGACCTTTGCTGCGGCAGCTTGCAAGGGCAGCGGCAGAGGCGACCCGGCATAGGTACGCAATTGCTTGACTTGTTTGATCGTCTCAGGCCCACCCGCGATCAGGCCCGACCGCAACCCGGCCAGGTTTGAGCGTTTGGAAAGCGAGTTGAACAACGTGATCCGCTCAGGATCAGCGCCCAGTTCTTGCGCGACGGTCAGAATACCTGTCGGGGCCTTGTCCCGGTAAATCTCGGAATAGCATTCATCCGCGAAAATGCGGAAATCGTATTGCTCGGCGAGACGGATCAGTTCGACCCAATATTCGCGAGAGGCAACAGCCCCCTGCGGGTTGGCAGGCGAACAAATATAGGCCACGGCGGTGCGATTCAGCACATTCGCAGGCAGACCAGCATAGTCCGGCAGATGGCCCGTCGCGGCGGTGGCAGGCACAAAAAAGGGCTGCGCTCCTACCGAAAGCGAGGCGACCATATAAACCTGATAAAACGGATTCGGGCACAGGATGATCGGTTGCTGGCCGTTCTTCTGTTCAGGACACAGCACCATGGCGGCGTTGTACAGCCCCTCACGGGTGCCGTTCAGTGCCATCACATTGGCATCCGGGTCCATCTGGACCCCATAGCGTCGATAAATCCAGTCTGTGATCGCACCACGCAGGTCTTCCGAGCCTTCGTTCGGAGGATACCCCTGAAACCCGGCGGCGTTTTCGATGATGACATCGGTCACCCAGGCCGGAAAATCATGCGTGGGTGCGCCAATGGTCATGTGAACAACGTCACCGCCCGGCTGGTGATGATCCAACAGGGCGCGCAGACGCGGGAATGCATAAGCCGGTAGGTTCGAAAACCGCTCGGGGAAATTCATAATACTGCCTCAATATCGGGGTCATTTGCGCCCCGTTTTTTTAGCAGATTACAGTCCGTGCGCCTCCCCGTCCAGACAAAGAGGTTCCGAATCAGGGGATTGTGGCATTCAGGCCAGTACCGATTCCGCCGCTGAACCCAGCCGCAAAAGCGCCTCTTCCGAGCCGGGATAGCCCAGCATCATCAGACCGCAACTGGGGGTTCCAGTGGGCAGGCTCAGCGCTGCAAGACCCATCAGATTGCCGATCCGCGTGTTGCGCAGGGCCAGCAGATTCTCGGTCACGTAATAGTCGTGGTCATTCATCAGCCGCTCCAGATTGGGCGGCAGAATCGGTGCAGTGGGGGCCAGAACGGCATCAAACCCGGCGGTTGCTGCATCCCACGCGGTGCGGCAAGCCTTGAGCTTGGACCAAGCGGACACATAGTCGGGGCCGGAAAACTCCATTCCGATGCGGAAACGTTCAAGGATCTCGGGATACATCGCCTCGGGGTTGGCCTCGATCACATCGCGCCACAGTCCATAGGCCTCGGTGGTGTAAACGATGCTGGTCAGGGTCATGGCCTCGTTCAGTGCAGGCACCTCCAAAGGCACAATTTCGGCCCCTGCATCCGCAAGTTTAGCAAGGGCATCCTCATACGCCTTGCGGGGCGTATCACGCAGGTCGTCCTTGGCAATGTTTTGCAAATCGGCAAAGCGGCGACCTTTGACCGAAGCACCACGCAGATCGGCAGGCATTCCGCCCTCGAGCAGAGCCAGCATTTGCGCGGCGTCCTCGACCGACCGCGCCAGAGGCCCAACCGTATCAAAACGCAAGCAGAGCGGCACCACACCTTCCAGACTGAGCCGCCCGGCAGTGGTTTTCAGCCCCACCAAATCGTTCCACGCCGCCGGGATTCGGACCGACCCGCCGGTGTCCGATCCGATTCCGCAAGCCGCCAGACCCCAGGCAACCGAAGCGCCGGCCCCCGAAGACGACCCACCCGGCACGGCTGCCTCGTCATGTATGCAGGGCGGAGTTTCGGTGATCGGGTTCAGCCCAAGCCCGGAAAAGGCCAACTCGCTCATATGCGTCTTGCCCAGACAGACGGTGCCCATCTGCGTCGCGTTGCGTAACACCAGCGCATCCGCATCCGGCACGCGATCCTTCAACAGAGCCGAGCCCGCCTCGGTTACGGTTCCTGCAGTGTCGAACAGGTCTTTCCAACTGATCGGGACCCCGTCCAGCAAAGACCGTCGCAGGCCCAATTTGGCGCGCTGCTTTGCTGCTTCAGCTTCAGACCGGGCGCGATCATGGGTGACGCGGGCATAGATGCGGTCCCGATGCGGGTGGGCGTCGATGGCCGCAAGATAGGTCTCGGTGAGCTCGACCGGATCAATCTGACCCATCCCAATGCCACGGCCCAAATCACACGCGGTCATGGTCAACCAATCCTGCATCCTGCCCCCTCCTGCTTTTCGGCTTAAGGGGACGGTAGCGACAGGACTGCACATGGACAATCCCGAAAGGGCGCGCATATTGCAGGGCATGACACAGGCATCTGATATTCTGATCGTGGGCGGCGGGCTGAACGGCCCCGCTTTGGCGCTAGCACTGGCACAAACCGGTCACTCGGTCACGGTGATCGATGCGCTGGCTGAGAAAGTTCGCAAGAATGCGGCATTTGACGGACGTGCATATGCGCTGGCCCTGGCGTCGCAACGCCTGCTGGATGCCATCGGCGTGTGGGATCGTGTTGCGGAACACGCTCAGCCGATGCTGGAAATCAAGGTTACAGACGGCCATGCCGGAACAGGGCCATCACCCTTTTTCATGCATTTTGACCATGCCGAGATCGAAGAAGGCCCGATGGGCTTTATGGTCGAAGACCGCCATCTGCGCCGGGCTTTTCTGGACGCGATGGCGGAAGAGCCGCGCATCACTCAGGTAAGCGGTAAGACCGTCGTATCCCAACAGACCGACGCCACCGAAGTGACCTTAACGTTGGACGACGGCACAACCGTGCAAGGCGGCCTGCTGGTCGGCTGTGACGGCCGCCGCAGCGGCACCGCGTCGCGGGCGGGTATCAAACGCACCGGTTGGGACTATGGCCAAACGGCGCTGGTCTGCGCCATCGATCATGATCTGCCGCATAACGGCATTGCCCATCAGTTCTTCATGCCGCCCGGCCCGCTGGCGATTCTGCCGTTGACCGGAAATCGCAGCTCCATCGTCTGGAGCGAACGCACCGAGACCGCGGCCCGGATCAACGCCCTACCCGAAGAAGATTATCTGCAGGTGCTGCGCCCACGGTTTGGCGATTTTCTGGGTGATATCCACCTTGCTGGTGATCGTTTCACATACCCGTTGAACCTGACCATCGCCAATTCCTTTGTCGGCATCCGCATGGCGCTGGTCGGGGATGCCGCCCACGGAATGCATCCCATCGCCGGTCAGGGGCTGAATGCCGGTCTACGCGATGTCGGGGCCTTGGCCGAGGTTCTGACACTGGCCGGGCGGCGCGGCGAGGATATCGGATCGACCATGGTGCTAGAGCGGTATCAGGAATGGCGTCGCTTTGACACTGCCTCGCTTGCGATGGCGACGGATGTCTTCAACAAGCTGTTTTCCAACGATAACCCCCTACTGCGCCTTGGACGAGATATTGGCATGGGAGTTGTCGGCTCTTTGCCCGGGTTGCGTCGCGGCTTTGTCAGGGAAGCAGCCGGGTTGACCGGAGACCTGCCCAAGCTGTTGCAAGGGCGGCCTATCTAGTCGAGCTGCCGCGCCTCATCAATCAGCATGACCGGGATCCCGTTGCGGATGGGAAAGGCCAGTCCTGCTGCTTTGGACACAAGCTCTTGCTTTTCAACATCATAGTGCAGTGTCGTGTGTGTCTGCGGGCAGATCAGCGCTTCGAGCATGTGGCGGTCAAATGCATGGTCGGGGTTGGTCATTGCAGTTTTTCCTCGTTCGATCCGCCGCGCATGGCAAATTCGATCAGTGTCACCAATGTCTCGCGCCGGGTGCGCAGGCAGGGGGCCTCGAGCAGGGCTTGTTTGTCTTCAGGGTCGAAATCCATAAGCATCGACAAAGAGTTCACAAGCAACTCATCGTCTGCGTCTTTCAATGAATCCCAATCAGTGGACAGCTGCCGGGACGAAAAGAAACGTTCCAGCAAGTTCAGAAACTTGGTGCGGTTGAACCCGTCATCTTTTTCGGACCTACCAAGATCCCGGTCGAAGCCGTTCCACGAGACAGCGCACCGGCGATAGGGTGTGAATGCGTCCAGCTCGGACGCAATGCGGAACCGCGACACACCGGTCAACGTGATCAGGTACCGACCATCTTCTGTTTCGGAAAACTGCGTCACCCGCCCGGCACATCCGATACGGTGCAGCTTGTCCTCGTCGCTGACTGAAGGGTTCGGCTGAACCATTGCGATCAGCCTTTCCTTGGTTTTCAGCGCGTCGTCCAGCATCTGCAGATAACGCGGTTCAAAGATGTGAAGTGGCAGGCGCGAACGGGGCAACAGCAGTGCCCCGGGCAATGGAAAAACGGATACCGTATCCGGCAGGTCGGCGGGATGCATCATGTACCCAATTCTAGCTCTGATCAGAGATTAGGCAAATATCATCGAGCTGAGCTTGCGACGTCCGTTCAGAACAATCGGATCATTGGGCTTGAGTGCATCAAAAATGGTGAAAAGCTGGGTTTTGGCCGCGCCATCATTCCACTCACGATCCCGGCGGAACAGCTCCAGCAGTTGCGTTACGGCCTCTTCCACATCCCCGTTGGCGTGCAGGGCCTGAGCCAGATCGAACCGAGCTTGGTGGTTGTCAGGATCAGCCTCAACAGCAGCCGTTAACTCGGCAACAGGACCTGCATCCGCGGCCTGTTTGGCCAGCTCAAGCTGTGCATGTGCAGCCTCCAGCTCGGCGGATGCCGAAATCTCGGCAGGAGCACCGTTCAGGATCGCCTCGGCCTGTTCCAGATCGCCGGTGGCGATATGGGCGCGAACCAACCCGCCATAGGCCGCTGCGTGGTTTGGGTCTTCGCCCAGAATAGCCGCAAAGGTCTGTGCCGCGTCCGCAGCTGCGCCTTCGGTTAGCATGTCTTCGGCAGCTTGCACGGCATCATCCAACTGGCCGCCCGGGCTTTCACCACCTGCAGCTTCGATCACGCGGTCGACAAACGCTTTGATTTCGGACCCCGGCAAAGCACCCTGAAACCCATCGACCGGCTGGCCCTTGGAAAAGGCATAAACTGTTGGAATCGATTGGATACGCAATTGCGACGCGATCATCTGCGCCTCATCCACGTTGATCTTGACCATCTTCACCGCGCCTTTCGCGGCAGTGACGGCCTCTTCTAGCAGCGGGCCAAGAGTCTTGCACGGGCCGCACCAGGGCGCCCAGAAGTCAACAATAACTGGTATTTCTTGCGAAGCTTCGACCACATCGGCCATGAAAGTGGCCTCGCTCCCGTCTTTGATCAGATCGGTGGCGGGGGCATCTGCGCCGTTCAGAAGGTCCATGGCAATCACTCTTTCGTTCGAACTCGCGCCCTATATGCAGTCGCTTGTGGCAGAAACCAAGGGCAGAGTTTCATCTCAGATGTCGAAGGTCGCAAAGACCGGGGCGTGATCGCTGGGCTTTTCCCACCCGCGCGCATCCCGCAGAACACGGCTGGAATGGCCCGCGTTGGAAATATCCGGCGTGGCCCAGACATGATCCAGCCGCCGCCCCTTATCCGCCGCGTCCCAGTCGCGCGCGCGATAGGACCACCAGCTATACAGTTGGCCTTCGGGAATATCCTGCCGGGTGATATCGACCCAACCGCCTGCATCCTGCGTCTCGGCTAGGTGCTCGACTTCGATTGGAGTGTGCGAAACTACCTTGAGCAGTTGTTTATGCGACCAGACATCATCCTCGCGCGGGGCGATGTTCAGATCGCCAACAAGAACGGATTTTTCCGGCTTTTCCGCATGGAACCAATCGCGCATGTCGGTGAGGTAATCCAGCTTCTGGCCAAATTTCTCATTCACTTCGCGGTCTGGCACATCGCCGCCCGCCGGAACATAAAAGTTGTGAATCGTGACACCATTTTCCAACCGCCCGGCAATGTGACGCGCATGGCCCAGATTCGCGAAATCCTTGTCACCGACTTCTTCCATCGGCAGACGCGACAGGATGGCAACGCCATTATAGCCCTTTTGCCCCCGTGCAACCATGTGGGTGTAGCCCAGTTCGGCAAACCCCTCGGTTGGAATCTTTTCCACTGGCGATTTGCATTCCTGCAGGCACAGAACATCCGGTGCCTCTTCCTGCAGCAATTTCAGCACGATCGGCTCACGCAGGCGGACCGAGTTGATGTTCCAGGTGGCAAGGGTAAAGGGCATGGGATGGGATTCCTCTGTCGCGATTGGCGCAGGTTAGCGTGGTGCGGAACCGGGTGCCACGAGAAAAGGGCGCAGAACAGATGCGGATTGTTTATTGTCAGCTTTGCGGGACAAAACAGCCGTCGGCATCGCGGAAACGAATGTCTGCTCTATGCTGATGATTCAACGGGTGGTCGCAACACATCGGGCAAACTTTTTTGCCAACGTTTCGTATTGCAAGGTCTTTCTCAGGCGCTCGTTGAGCTGTCTGGCCATCGCGCTTCGTGCCTTCCTTTTGATTCCCAGAAGTTTCTATTCGAGCGGCTTTCTCATCAAGACGAATGGTCCTTCCGGGTACGTTTGCAATTCCACAAATTCATAGCCGAGAGCCAAATAAAACTCCCGCGCGGTCAGTGAGGAATGAAGCATCATTTCCGGGATTGCCCTTTGTCGCGCCTCCTCTTCAATTTTTGAAACCAGCATTTTGCCCAACCCTCGCCCCTGATACCCACGGTCCACGAACATTGAACGCAGATAGTTATCTCTCAGCCCCACCGTTCCAACGAGTTCGGTGCCCATGAAGCAAAGAAGAATTAGCTCGTTTTCAATTCTTCCGGCGACCGGCTCCGACTCAAAAATCGCGCACAGCATATCGATTGACTTTTGATCGTAGTCCTTGGAATTTGAAACGCGAATTGTGCGCCGGATCAGCCCACTGAGCGGAACTACATCGGCAACAGTTGCCTGTCGGATTTTGAGCGACTTCATCGCGGCAAACCTATCCCGGGACATGCGACATCGAAGAACTAGCAGATATGGCGAAAGCGGGCTGGAAGCATTCGAACTTCTCTATGTCTTTCACAAAGGGAAACGGGTTCACAAACTTCATGGTGTGTCCTGCCGGAATTGTCGGATCAGATGATCCCATCACTATTGCAGACATTCTTTCGAGGCGCAGCATCGGTAACATTGGGCTCAAAGCGGACTTCAACTCGCCACCCCTGACAAAAAAAGCCGGGCCATTCGGCCCGGCAGTCCAACAGGGAGGTGCATGTCATAACCCGGACATGCGCGGGTTGGGAGTAACCTAATTATGACTTAAGAGTATCACTTTGATCCACATCAATCCACAACGAGTTAAGACACCAGCCGATATCCACCAGATTCTGTGACCAAAAGGCGCGCATTGGATGGATCAGGCTCAATCTTCTGACGCAGGCGGTAGATGTGAGTTTCCAGCGTATGCGTGGTGACACCGGCATTGTATCCCCAAACCTCATGCAGGAGCACATCCCGTGCCACAACCCCGTCGGTCGAGCGATACAGGAATTTGAGAATATTCGTTTCCTTCTCGGTCAAACGGATTTTGCGATCTTCTTCGGTGATCAGCATCTTCATCGCTGGTTTGAACGTATACGGGCCAAGCACAAAGACGGCATCTTCCGATTGCTCATGCTGGCGAAGCTGAGCGCGGATGCGGGCCAAAAGCACCGGAAACTTGAAGGGTTTCGAGACATAATCATTCGCGCCTGCATCCAGTCCCAGAATTGTGTCAGCATCGCTGTCATGACCGGTCAGCATCAGGATAGGGCTTTTTACGCCTTGTTTACGCATCAGGCGGCACAGCTCTCGCCCGTCGGTGTCCGGCAGGCCCACGTCCAGAATGACCAGATCATAAATCGCCTCGCGCGCACGTTCCATCGCCGAGCTTCCGTCAGAGGCTTCGAACACATCGAAATCCTCGGTCATGACAAGTTGCTCGCTGAGCGCCTCGCGCAGATCCTCGTCATCATCCACCAACAGGATTTTCTTGAGTTGAGCCATTTCCCGGTCCTCCAAACGCTTTTCCATCACTTGCGCGTGGAATACGCAATCAACAAGATTTGCTGCAACGGTTTCACGCGTTCGTGTCAGAGTTAACAGAAATGTTTCACATTTCCTTTCGAAAGAGCTAGGAGAATGGCTGAACGTTACAGGGTAACATAGATGAGTCTCATCCCCGATATCACTGAATTGCTGGCCCGCGCCCGGGCTGATCTGCGCATGGGTGTACCAGTAGCGCTGACCGATGATAGCGGCTTTAGTGTTCTTGCTGTTTCAGCGGAAACTCTCACCCCGCAGCGCCTGGCTGATCTGAAAAACCTCGGGGCTCCGGTAGTGGCCATTACAGGACGGAGAGCCGAAACCCTCAAGGCACGGGCCTATGACGGAGATTTGGCGCGGGTTTCGCTTCCGGCGGATGCAGATATCAATTGGGTTCAGGCGGTGGCCGATCCCTCGGACGATCTGAACGCGCCGATGAAAGGCCCGTTAATGACCGAGCGGCAAGGCAACGCCAACCTGCATCGCATTGCGATTGCGCTGGCAAAATCCGCGCGCATTCTTCCTGCGGCAGTCGTCGTACCGGTCGAGGACGGGCGGGCATTTGCCGCCTCACATGGCCTGACATGCATCGATCATACACGCGCCGTACCTCATCTGGCAGACCGAAGTGCTCTGCACGAGGTGGTGGCCGCGCGCCTTCCAATGGAAGTGTCCGAGGCGGGTCGCTTGCACATATTCCGCCCCGAAGATGGCGGCGAGGAACACTACGCGGTCGAAATCGGTCGCCCGGATCGCGACAAGCCGGTGCTGGCCCGACTGCATTCGGCCTGTTTCACGGGCGATCTGATGGGCAGCCTGAAATGCGATTGCGGTCCGCAATTGCGCGGAGCTCTGGCGCAGATGGGCGCTGAGGGTGCTGGCGTTCTTCTGTATCTCAATCAGGAAGGCCGCGGCATTGGGCTTGCCAACAAGATGCGAGCCTATTTCCTGCAAGATCAGGGCTTTGACACGGTCGAGGCGAACCACAGGTTGGGTTTTGAGGATGACGAACGGGATTTCAGATTGGGCTCCGACATTTTGACGTCCCTGGGTTTCAATTCGGTACGCCTGTTGACCAACAACCCCGCCAAGATCGCAATGATGGAGCGGACGGGGATTGCTGTGACCGAACGTGTGCCTTTGAAAGTGGGCGAAACTGCCCACAATCGGGAGTATCTGGCCACAAAAGCAGCGAAATCAGGGCATCTGCTGTGACACCAGGCGATCTGGTGCTGACCCCGCGCGGCGTTCGGTTTCTGGGCAGGACCTTCCCCTGCTCCATTGGCAAAGGGGGATTGAGCAATTCAAAGCGTGAAGGTGATGGGGCGACTCCCACCGGATGCCATCGAATTGTTGGGATGCTCTACCGTGCTGACAGGATTGTGACGCCCAGTTCCTGGGCGCGTCCGATTGGACCTCAGGACTTGTGGTCAGACGACGTTTCGGACAGCCACTACAATCAAATGGTGTCCGTCCCGCATGCCTTCAGTCACGAAAGACTGCGCCGGGCTGATCCGCTTTACGATTTGGTCCTGTTGACAGATTGGAACTGGCCGAACGCCGTTCCTGGCAGGGGATCAGCGATCTTTCTGCACCAATGGCGCAGGCCCGGATATCCGACCGAAGGCTGCATTGCCTTTCGCCGGAACCATTTATACTGGATCGCGGGGCGCATTGCCCTTGGAACGCGTCTGATTATTCCTGAGGTTTGACCCGTTCTCCAAAGATGGCCGAACCCACGCGTACGTGGGTCGCACCCAAGGCTATGGCCTGCTCGAAATCGCCGCTCATGCCCATCGACAATCCTTCCAGCCCGTTGCGCGCCGCGATCTTCGCCAGAAGCGCAAAGTGCAACGTGGGTTCTTCGTCGAGAGGAGGGATACACATCAGACCGCGCACCGGCAGGTCCAAAGCCGTGCATTCAGCAAAAAAGCTATCCGCTTCGGCCGGAAGGATACCAGCCTTCTGCTCTTCCTCACCTGTGTTGACCTGAATGAACAGGTCCGGGCAGGTTCCCATCTCTTGTGCCAAACGTGCCAGAGTTTGGGCCAGTTTGGGCCGATCCACTGAATGAATCGCGTTGCACAACTCCATCGCCTGCCGGGCTTTGTTGGTCTGCAATGGGCCAATAAGGTGCAGATCAATTCCTTCGAACCGTTCCTTGAAGGCTGGCCATTTGCCAGCGGCCTCTTGCACTCGATTCTCACCGAAACACCTGTGCCCCTGTTCCAAAACTGCCTGCACCCGTTCATTGGGCTGCACTTTGGACACGGCGATCAGTTTGACAGAGCCCGATGGGCGCTTTGATTTCGCTTCTGCTTTGGCGATACGTGCGGTGATGTCTTGCAGCGACATGGGATCCTCAATCTGTCTTTGGCGCAGCAAAACACCAAGTCGGCGCAAAAGAAAAGGGCGAGTCCGAAGACCCGCCCTTAAACCTTGCGGTTCAGATCAGCTTAGAAGTTGAACTGAGCACCGAAGTCAGCGACGACGGTCGAGTCGACGCAGCTGTCACAGTCGTTTACACCGATACCACCGCGCAGCGATGCACCGCCACCCAGGTCGTAGATGGCGCCAAGAGCAACCTGCTGCAGGTCAGCAGATGCGTTACCGTCGCCGTAGGCGAAGATCAGGGTTGTTGCGGCGCCAACGTTGTAGGTTGCCGACAGACCCCATGCGGTGCCGTCAGTTGCTGCAACCTGAGTTGCGTCGTCTGCAACGAACAGAGTACCACCGAAGTCACCCCATTCACCACCCAGGGTCAGAACGGTCAGGCTCGGATCGCTAACACCAGCAATGCCAGCGTCGGTCTGACCGTACGCGATAGCAGCGGTGATGTTGTTGAAGGTATACGTCGCGCTGATATCCCAGCGGTCAGCGTCAACAGGTGCACCGTTAATACCTACGGTCGCTTGATCGTAAGATGCGCCAAAGGCGAAGTCACCAACGGCGTACTGGAAGAACACAGCGTTCGCACCCGAACCGGTCGACGAGTAAGCCAGGAAGTTATAGTTAACACCCGAATACTGACCTGCGAACAGTTCCAGACCTACTTCGTTGCCGTAGTAGTTTGCAAGGTTGTCGAACGAACCTGCAACGTTGCCCGCGTCAACACGCAGACCACCGTAGATGACCGAGAAGCGCGCGCCGTTCAGGCCAGCAGCATTTGCTTCACCTGTGCTGCTGTCTTCGTCAGCTTGCAGACGAACACGGCCTTCGAAGCGGACGCCGCCGTCGGTTTCAACGATGCCGTCGATGTTCAGACGGAAACGCGAGACCAGGATCGCGTCGTCAGTTTGAACTAATGCGGAGTTGACGGTGGTGATCACGCCACCCGAAGTGGAGATGTTCGGAATGGTACCGCTACGGTTTTCTACGTAGCCAATACCAAAACGGCCGTAACCGCTGAAGTTAACTTCAGCTGCTGCAACGCCTGCGGTCGCGATCAGCGCCGTCGATGCGAAGAGAACTTTTTTCATCTTGTTTCCCTCGGTTTCAAAAAGAGTTATCTACTCGACACATGCCTCAGCATATGTCTCAGCACGGACACCGTTTCGCTCTTTTTGCCCCCAAAGCGCAAGCTTGGCATAAACGCTGCCGCCTCATTGAGGTCAGATTGGTGCAAGGATGCCACAGTCGGTTTTCTCGCCAAACCAGCAGTACACCGGGAATTCAGAAGAATAGGGTTGTTGCAGCGGGGGTCCTTGGCTAGGAGTATCCCTTGAATACTGCACAACAAGTGAAACAGGACCTGTTTACAATGCGCCTGCCGACGATTTTGGGATTGATCATGTTGACCGCCGCTATTTCGGCATGTGGACAGAATCAAAGCGCCTCGACGACCTACACCCCCAATCTTGCTGGCGGCAACTCTGACGAGCGTGAACTGAACGACCCCAACCGTTCGACCATTTGGGACATTTTCGACCGCAGCACAGCCGAGCAGGTTACAAATGTGAACCGCTATATATGGGCGGCCTCTCTGGATGTGCTGAGCTTCCTGCCCGTACAAGAGGTCGATCCGTTTACCGGTGTCATTGTAACGGGTTACGGCACCCCTCCGGGCGGCGGGCGCTCGTATCGCGCCACTGTCCACATCAGCGACCCGGCGTTGGCTGCAAGATCCTTGTCCGTTGCGCTGCAATCCAGCGGCGGAGCTCCCGTAAGCGCGTCAACCACCCGTGCGGTCGAGGATGCGATCCTCTCTCGCGCGCGCCAGTTGCGCATCGCGGACAACAAGTTCTAGCAACCCGCCGAAAATCACAATATTACCACGCCGGGTTCACACCCGGCGTTTTCATTCACGAAGGACCGCACAATGTCGCGCTATTCGGCCAACGAAATCGAAGCAAAATGGCAAGAGGCCTGGGACAAGGCTGGAATCTTCACCGCCAGCCATAAGGCGGACAAGCCAAAGTATTATGTGCTTGAGATGTTCCCTTATCCATCTGGCCGAATCCATATGGGGCATGTGCGCAACTACACTATGGGTGACGTGATCGCGCGGCACAAACTGGCAACCGGCCACAACGTTCTGCATCCGATGGGTTGGGATGCGTTCGGTATGCCTGCGGAAAATGCTGCGATGGCCATAGGTGGCCACCCGAAAGACTGGACTTACGGCAACATCGCCGAAATGCGCAGGCAGATGAGACCCTTGGGCCTGTCGATTGACTGGTCACGCGAATTCGCCACCTGCGACCCGGAATATTACGGCCAACAGCAAGCGCTGTTCCTGGATATGCTCAAGTCCGGGCTGGTTTACCGCAAGAATGCCGTGGTGAACTGGGACCCGGTGGATATG
Source organism: Ruegeria sp. 6PALISEP08 (assembly GCF_001238295.1). GTDB lineage: Bacteria > Pseudomonadota > Alphaproteobacteria > Rhodobacterales > Rhodobacteraceae > Ruegeria. The sequence goes on along the minus strand of NZ_LGXZ01000010.1, from coordinate 48,596 downwards.
ACCGTTCTAGCCAACGAACAGGTGGAAAACGGACGCGGCTGGCGCTCGGGCGCGTTGGTGGAACGGCGCGAGCTGACACAGTGGTTCTTCAAGATTTCCGACTATTCCGAAGAACTTCTGGACGCGCTGGACACGCTGGACAACTGGCCCGCCAAAGTACGTCTGATGCAGGAAAACTGGATCGGCAAGTCGCGTGGCCTGCAATTTGGCTTTGAACGGACCGATGGCGGCGCGCCGATCACCGTCTATACGACTCGCCCCGACACGCTGCTGGGCGCATCCTTTGTTGGTATCTCGCCGGATCACCCGATTGCCAAAAAGCTTGAGGCTGAGAACCCGGAAGTTGCTGATTTCGTTGCGGAGTGCCGCAAGGGCGGCACCACCGAAGAAGCCATCGAGACCGCCGAAAAGCTGGGATATGACACAGGCATCCGCGTCAAGCACCCGCTGGACCCGAACTGGGAACTGCCGGTCTGGATCGCGAACTTCATCCTGATGGATTACGGCACCGGCGCGATCTTTGCCTGCCCGGCGCATGACCAACGTGACCTCGACTTCTGCCGCAAGTATGACCTGCCTGTGGTCGATACATTCTTTGCGCTGGATGATGACACGCCGGCCGACAAGATCGCCTTTGTCCCGCCGAAAACTGAAAAAGTCCGCTGGGTGAATCATTTCGCGGGCCTGACCGAGGCGACGGGTGACGAGGCGATTAACGCAACCGTTGATTTCGCCGAAAAGGCTGGCTGGGGCGAAGGCGTCACCAAATACCGCCTGCGCGACTGGGGCCTGAGCCGCCAGCGTTATTGGGGCTGCCCGATTCCCGTTGTTCACTGCGAGAAATGCGGCACGGTCCCTGAGAAGAAAGAAAACCTGCCGATCGAGCTGCCCTATGACGAAGGCAACGGCAAACCCATCGACTTCTCGATCCCTGGCAATCCGCTGGACCGCCACCCGACCTGGCGGGATTGTTCATGTCCTTCCTGCGGTGCCCCGGCCAAGCGCGAAACCGACACGATGGACACGTTCGTCGATTCGTCGTGGTATTTCGCCCGCTTCACTGCACCGCGCGCGGAATCGCCCACTGATCTGGCCGAGGCCGAATACTGGATGAATGTCGATCAGTACATCGGCGGTATTGAGCATGCGATTCTGCACCTGCTTTATTCGCGATTCTTTGCACGCGCGATGAACATCACTGGCCACCTGCCGAAAAAAGCCATTGAACCATTTGATGCCCTGTTCACCCAAGGCATGGTCACGCATGAGATCTACCAGACGCGCGACGAAAACGGTCGCCCGGTCTATCACCTGCCCGAGGACGTGACCGACGGTAAACTGGCTGACGGCACAGAGGTCGAGATCATCCCCTCGGCCAAGATGTCGAAATCCAAGAAGAACGTGGTCGACCCGGTCAGCATCATCTCAGCCTTCGGTGCCGACACCGCGCGCTGGTTCGTGCTGTCCGATTCGCCGCCTGAGCGTGACGTGGAATGGACTGCCGCAGGTGCTGAAGCTGCATTTAAACACCTGAACCGGGTCTGGAACCTGTGCGACAAAATCGGCGCGATGGACCCCGATGCCAAGGGCGAAGGGGATCAGGAGTTGCTGCGCGAGATGCACAAAACCATCCGCGACGTGACGCTGGGTGTTGAAAGCTTTGGCTTCAACGCAGCTATCGCCAAGCTCTATGCCTTCACCAATACGCTGGCCAAATCCAAGGCGGGTGCTGCGGCTCAGAAACAGGCCATCAAAACACTGGCACAGCTGATGTCGCCGATGACGCCGCATCTGGCTGAAGATATCTGGGCACATCAGGGTGGCGAAGGTCTGGTGGCCGTTGCCCCATGGCCCGTCGCCGATGAGGCGATGCTGGTTGACGACACGGTAACCCTACCGATCCAGATCAACGGAAAACGCCGCGCGGAAATCAGCGTCTCCAAGGATCTGGCAAAGGACGAGGTTGAAAAAATCGCGCTCAGCACCGAAGCTGTGCAAAAGGCGCTGGATGGCAACGCGCCCAAAAAAGTGATCGTAGTTCCGGGTCGGATCGTAAATGTCGTTGTTTAACCGCAGAACCCTTATGCTGATGCCGCTGGCCGCCTGTTTTCTTGGCGCAGCCTGTGGCTTTCAACCGGTCTATGCGCCCGGGGGAACGGGTTCGCAGTTGTACGGCAAAGTTGCTGTGTCCGAGCCGAACACGGTCGACAGCTACCTTCTGGTGCAGAATCTGGAACAGCAACTGGGCCGCAGCGCCGACGCGGTCAGCGCGTACAAACTGGACGTGCGGGTCTCGACCGTGACGCGTGGGGCTGCGATCACCACGACGAATGAAACACAACGGTACACGATTGACGGGCGGGCCCAGTATACGCTGCGGTCCAACGCAACCGGACAGATCGTGGCTTCGGGCACTGCGACCGACTTTGTGGCCTATTCCGCTGCAGGTTCAACCGTTTCTACCTTGGCTGACGAGCGTGACGCCAAAGAACGCCTGATGGTGATTCTGTCGAGCCAGATCGTGAACCGTCTGAATTCAACGCCGGATCTGGCCACATGAAGCTGAGCCCGCGCGAGGCTGATGGGTATTTTACCAAACCGGACGCGGACAAGACCGGGTTGCTGATTTATGGCGCGGATGCGATGCGGGTCGCACTCAAACGCCAGCAGGTTCTGGCTGCATTGCTTGGTCCCGGTGCCGAAGAGGAAATGCGCCTGACTCGCCTGCCGGGTGGCGAATTGCGCGGTGACCCCGCGTTGCTGTTGGACGCGGTCAAAGCCGTTGGTTTCTTCCCAGGCCCCCGCGCGGTATTTGTCGAAGACGCCACCGAAACCGCAGCACCTTCGATTCTGACCGCGCTTGAGGATTGGGCACCCGGAGACGCACAGATCATCGTGACGGCCGGACAGCTGAAACCCAGCTCGAAAATTCGCAAAGCGTTTGAAGGACACCCCGCAGCTTATGCGGTGGGCATCTATGACGACCCGCCCTCCCGCGCCGAGGTGGAACGGGTTCTGGCCACGGCGGGGCTGAAGAACATACCCCACGAAGTCATGTCTGTCATAAGCGAGCTGGCCGTCAGCCTTAGCCCCGGTGATTTCACCCAAACCGTTGAGAAACTGTCGCTTTACAAACGTGGGGACAGTTCAGATTTGACTATAGAAGACATCGAAGCCTGCGCCCCGCGCTCGACCGAGGCCGCGTTGGACGATGTTCTAAACGTGGTGGCCGATGGTCGCGCGGGCGAGATCGGACCGTTGATCCGGCGCTTGCAGGCACAGGGGACCAACGGCGTGACACTGTGCATTGGCGCGACCCGACACTTTCGCACGCTTTATGCCTGCGCCTCTGATCCGGGCGGTGCGGCACAGGGCATCGGAAAACTGCGCCCACCGGTTTATGGCAAGCGACGGGACCGTATTCTGCGGCAGGCGCAGGGGTGGGGTGCACCTAAACTGCAAACTGCGCTGACAGTTCTGACAGACACGGATTTGTCGCTTCGGTCCGCAGGGCAAACTGCACCCGCCATGGCCCTGGTGGAACGCGCCATGATCCGCCTTGCGATGCTGGCCCGATCACGTTGAACTACTTCTTATCCAGCCAATCTGCGGCTGCAAGACCGGCCCATCGTCCGGTGGCCAGACAGGCCGTCAGCAAATAGCCCCCTGTGGGGGCCTCCCAATCCAGCATTTCTCCGGCGCAGAACACACCCGGCAACGCGGTCAGCATTAACCCATCATCCAACGACGCCCTCTTCACGCCCCCTGCCGTCGAGATTGCTTCGTCCATCGGACGCAGACCGGAGTGCAGGATGGGAAGGTTCTTCAACGCGGCAACCTGATCGGACTGAGTTACGCCACTGCGTTTCGCCATCTCGTGAAACAACGCGACTTTCTGAGGGGATAGGTTCAGCGACTTCCTCAACCACTGCGACAGGGTGGCTTTCGACCGTTTCGCGGCATAGCGCGCTTGTAGAATCTGCTGATCCAAATCGGGCACCAAATCCACAAACAACGGCAGCCCTGCGCGCAAGGCCGGGGTGAGTGTATACAGCCCGCCGCCCTCCAGCCCTTTTGCAGAAATCGCGGCTTCCCCGCGGCTTTCAAAATCGCCTGCCATCCACCAAACAGATTTCAACGCTGCCCCCAAATGCGGCTGCATGTGGGAGCTCCATTCAACGGATAAAGCTGAATTTGCAGGCTCGAAAGGAGCCAGAGCTACACCTCTGCTGGCAAGAACATGGGCCCATTGACCGTCCGAACCAAGGCGCGCCCAGCTTGACCCGCCCAACGCCAGCACGGTGACATCTGCCGAAACGCCTTGCTTCCCGTCCGGGGTGTCGAACATCAGCGCCTCACCTTCCCAGCCTGTCCAGCGCCAGCGGGTTTTGACATCGACCCTTGCAACGCCCAACCGGGCCAGCCAGGCCCGCAATAGGGGTGAGGCTTTCATAGCCTCGGGAAAAACCCGACCGGTTGAGCCAGTGAACAAGGGCTGGCCCAGATCACGCGCCCAATGCTGCACCGCTTCGGCATCGAAAGCGGAAATCATCGGCTGCAACCAATCCGCAGCCTCGCCATAAGATTGGATCAGGGTGTCGAATGGCTCGTCTTTGGTTAGGTTCAGCCCAGATTTTCCAGCCATCAAAAACTTGCGCGCGACTGACGGCTTGGCCTCGGCGACCAGCACAGAATGCCCTGCGGCAGCCAGTTGCTCGGCGGCCATCAACCCGGCGGGGCCTGCTCCGATCACCACTGCCTGCGCCATTCACATCCTCTTGCCTTCGCCGTTCTTAGGCGCAAGTTTCAAACCATCATGACGAACAGCGATCCGATCTGCCCGCTTTGCGACCGCCCAATCCCCGACGGAGGCGGCAGCCTGCATCATCTGACCCCAAAACTCAAAGGAGGCAAGGGCGGACCAACGGTTCTGTTGCATCAGATCTGCCACAAAGAAGTCCATGCCACCCTGACCGAGGCCGAACTGGCGCGCAACTACAACACGGTCGAGGCCCTGCGCGCGCATCCAAGGCTTGAAAAGTTCCTGAACTGGGTCCGAAAACGCCCGCCCAGCTTTCGTTCGAAAGTTCCGGGAAAACGGCGCGTACGGTGATCAGCCCGGAAGGATCGGGTCGCCAAAGGCATCGGTCAGAGATTTAGACATGCCTTCGATTTCAATGCCCTGATAATCAGGCACAGGCGCGAATTGAGCCCCCGCAACGTGCTGAAATTCCAGCGTTGTATAGGGTCGTTTCCAAAGCCATTCGCGGTTTTCAACCGCCCACAGATCGGGGTTCGGAGGCGTTTCCGGCGTAAAGGCATAGAAATGCAGGTCAAAGCCGTTTGGAGCAACCTCTTGCATCGACAACAACGACATACCTTGCGCGCGCCAAAACGAGTCTTCGGAGGCGATATCCCCGGTTCGTAGGGTGATCTGACCGATCCGGGCCTGCGCAAACGGCGCATCGGGATCAGCGGCTTGCGGAGGGCGGTTGCCTTCGAAATCCTGTTGCAGCAGCTCGATAACGAACCCTTCGGGGTCGGCCAGATGGCACATATACCCGATATCCAGAAACTGGTTTGGCGCACTCACCGGAACATCGCACGCGCGCAGATGGGCGACAGCAAGGTCAACATCCGGCACGGTGATGCCGATCTTCCAATAGCGTTGACCTCGGTCGTGGGTGTACCCGCCGCCGCCCGGCAACAGCAGCAGATCCGCATCCTGGCCTTCATAACCTACGCGATGGCTCAGACCTTCACTGCGGACCGACATCCCCAGCATGTCACGGTAGAACGCGGCCAGCCGGTCCGGATCACCGACCCGAAGGCGCAAGGCTGACATCCTCATGAACACAACCTTGCAATTCCGGCGGCAATCTTCGGGTCGGCGTTGACGCTATCCGTCACCAGATCGCGTGCGGTTTGCATCAGGTGGTCAGCCTCGACAATCCGGTCCACCAAACCAAACTCATACGCCTCTTGTGCGGTGATTTTCTGACCCGCCATCAGAATCAGCTTGGTACGGGCCGGTCCGACCAAAGCCGCCAACCGCTTTGGATCGGAGGGTTGCGGCAGAAATCCCAGTTTCATCACCGGATAGAAAAACTTGGCCGAGGGCACCGCGATGCGCAGGTCACAGGCCAGAGCCATTCCGTTGGCCCCGCCAGCCAAAGTGCCGTTCAACGCCGCAACGGTCAGGCAGGGCAGCGCCGCGATGGCGCCAGACAGGCGCTCCCAGACATCCGACGTGGCCAGACCGGCACGCGCCTCGTCAAGATCGGCACCGGCACTGAACACCTTGCCCGCACCTGTCAGGATCAACGCCTTCGCTTCAGTCGCGGCTTCGGCGATCTCGGCCAGCTCTGTCAGCATGGCCCCTGTCAAAGCGTTGGCCTTGTCCGGGTTGTTGATCGTGACGGTCCACAGGCCATCCTCTTTGGTCAGATTGATCATATTAGCCCAACCCGTTTGCGGATATCCTCCAACCGCAGCGAGATTTCGGTGCCCAAAAACTCATTCGCATCATCGGAACACATCCAGAGCAGCGTTCGTGCAGGCCAGTCTGCGGGGATGTGAACATCCCAATCCAGCTGGCTGACCGGGTTGATGCCGCTGGCCTTGATTGACCGCTGCATATCCGTGGCCACGGTTCCCGGTGACAGACCCATGGCGCGAATGCCATTATGGGCCTCTTCCAGATGCAAGCATTCCGTAAGCATTTTGGCCCCGGCCTTGGACGTGCAATAGTGGCTCCACGCCTCAACCGGGTTCGACGCTGCCCCGGACGAAATGGTGAGAACGCTCCCTCCGCCAGCGGCCCGCATGATCGGCAAGGCAGCGCGCATCCCGTAAAAGATACCTTTGAGGTTGATGTCGATGGCCTTGCTCCATGCCTCTGTATCAGCATTCGCGAGATGAAAGATCGGGTCGATCACACCGGCATTGCCAATCAGAACGTCCAACCCACCGAAGTGGTCCACACAGGTGGCCACGGCCTGTTCGACCTGTGCGAAGTCGCTGACATCACACGCCAAAGCGATAGCCCGATCGCCCAAGGCCGCTGCCAGAGCATCGATCTGATCGTGGCTGCGCGCCACCAGAGCCACATTGGCTCCGGCTGCGGCAAAAACGCGCCCTGCCTCGGCCCCGATTCCCCGGCTGGCCCCTGTAATAAGAACCGTTTTACCCTGCATCTGCCCCTCCTCACGCGCTGCAATTGCTGTCGGCAACAGCCGTAGCGCGGAAACGGGGAAAGGGTCCAGCCCTTGCCCCTTGACGATACCCGCCACAAACCCGACCATGCGCCACAAATTGATCAAGAAGGGTTACCTTATGTCCGTTTTCCTCCGCCGCAGCTGTGGTGCAGCTTTGGCCTATGCCGTTGCCACTCAGGGTGCGTTTGCCGACCTGACGGCTGATGATGTCTGGTCCAACTGGCAAGGCTATTTCACCTCGATGGGCTACACCATCACTGGCGACGAAAGCTCGGCGGGCGGTGTGACCACGATTTCAAACATGACGCTTTCAATGGCTCTGCCCGAAGAAGATGGGCAATTCCAGATGGTCGTGCCCGAGATGACGCTGACCGAAAACGGTGACGGAACCGTGACGATTGGAGTGCCCGAGAACTTTCCCATGAGAGTCACCGGTAAAGCCGAAGAAGGCGACTTTGCGGCTACCGTGACTTACTCTCACAGCCAATTGAACATGGTCGCCTCGGGCACGCCCGAAGACATGACCTATGACTACACCGCCGATACGCTCGGTGTGTCACTGGACTCGGTCGAGGTTGACGGCGAGACAGTTCCGGATGACGTCATTGACCTGGCGGTTGAGGCCGATGATCTGACCGGTAGCTCGCGGATGCAGATCGGTGAAAACCGTGATCTCACCCAGACATTCAACGCAGCCAGCCTGACCTACAACATGAGCTTTCAGGATCCCGAAAGCGGCGAAACTGGCCTGATTAACGGTCAACTGGACCAACTGGCGTTCGAGGGCGAAAACGTATTTCCGACGGAATTTGATCTTTCTGACCCGCAAGCGTTTTACGAAGCCGGTTTTGCGTTCGACGGGATCTTTACCTATGCTTCGGGCAGCACTGATCTGAGCGGCACCAGCGAAGGTCAGGCGTTCTCGATGAACAGCACCTCGGAAGGTGGACGCTTTGCTGCAGCCATCGACGCCGAAAAGCTGGTCTATGATATCGACCAAAACAGCACGACGCTGGCGGTAACGACTGCAGACCTGCCCTTCCCGATTGAGATCTCAATGGCCAATGCCGGGCTCAACTTTGAGTTCCCGGTTCAACAGTCAGACGAGGTTCAGCCGTTTGGTCTGGGGTTCAATCTGACCGATTTCACGATGTCAGACGTGCTGTGGGGCATTTTCGATCCTGCAGGCGCGCTGCCGCGTGATCCCGCGACAATCGCGCTGGATGCGACCGGCACGGCGAAAGTTCTGATGAATATTTTCGACCCTGAAATCGACCTTGAGACAGAAGAAGCTCCGGGTGAGCTGCATTCTCTGAAAATCAATGAACTGCTGGTGTCTCTGGTCGGTGCAAAACTGACAGGTGACGGCGATTTTGCGTTCGACAACTCGAACACCGAAGAATTTGATGGCTTGCCCAGCCCAAGCGGCGTTGCGAACCTGAAACTTGTCGGTGCCAACCAGTTGATCGACACCCTGATCAGCATGGGCATCATTTCGGACAATGACGCCTTGGGTGCCCGGATGATGATGGGTCTGATGGCGGTTCCGGGCGAAGAACCGGACACATTGAATTCAACCATCGAATTCACCGAAGATGGTCAGATTCTGGCAAATGGCCAGCGCATCAAGTAAAGTTTGAAAAAGGGCCGTGTATCTTACGGCCCTTTTTCCACCGTTCCCGGCCCAAATCTCTGAACCAGGGCGGGTTCATCACGATCCTCATCACACAATCCGGCCACGGGTCTTGCGAGACGGGCAGTCCAAGGCTAGGTCCTTGGAAATAAACCCGGAGGCCTCATGACCCGCACACCAGAAGAAATCAGCCAGCAATTGCTTGATGTGGCCCGCAAAGCAGGCGCAGAAGCTGCGGATGCCATCGTGCTTGATGGCTCCTCGGTTGCGGTCGAGGTGCGGGGCGGAGCGCTGGAACATGCGGAACGCTCGGAAGGTGCGGATCTGGGGTTGCGGGTCTTTCTGGGGAAACGGTCCGCAATCGTATCCAGTTCCGACAGTCGCCCGGAAACCTTGCATGCAATGGCCGAGCGCGCTGTGGCCATGGCCAAAGAAGCCCCGGAAGATCCGTTTTCCGGGCTGGCTGAACGCGACCAATTGGTGAGCAACTGGGATGCGCAATCGCTGGAGTTGCTGGACCCTGCCCCTGCTCCATCCGCCGAAGCCCTGATGCAGGATGCTCTGGCGGCCGAAGCCGCAGCATTGGCTGTGCCGGGTGTCACTCAGGTATCAGATGCGGCTGCAAGCTACGGAACCCACCGCGTGCATCTGGCCGCCACAAACGGGTTTACCGGCGGATATGAGCGCAGCAGCCGGTCTGTTTCTTGCGTTGCGATCTCGGGCGAAGGCACCGGGATGGAACGGGACTACGACGGTGACAGCCGGACGTTTCAGTCCGACCTGCGCAGCGCGGAAGAGATTGGGCGCACAGCGGGCGAACGTGCGGTGCAGCAGGTCGGCGCGTGCAAACCTGAGACCGGCAGTTTCCCTGTGTTGTTTGATGAGCGCATCTCGTCTTCACTGATCGGTCATCTGCTGGCCGCCAGCAATGGTGCGGCAATTGCACGGGGTGCGTCCTGGCTCAAGGATTGTCTGGGACAAGAGGTTCTGCCCGCGCATCTGTCCCTGATCGAAGACCCCCACCGCCCGCGCATCTCGGGTTCGCGCCCTTTTGATGCCGAGGGCTTGCCGACGCAACGCAGGTCAATTGTGGAAAATGGTATCCTCACCGGGTGGACGCTGGATCTGTCCAGCGCGCGCAAACTGGACATGGTGTCGACAGGCAATGCTGCGCGTGGCGTGTCCGGCCCGCCGTCTCCCAGCAACTGGAACCTCAGCCTGACGCAGGGCGACAAAAGCCGCGCTGATCTTTTGCGTGACATGGGCACCGGATTGTTGGTCACATCCATGATCGGGTCGACGATCAACCCCAACACCGGTGACTATTCTCGTGGGGCTTCTGGATTCTGGGTGGAAAATGGCGAGATCACACATCCGGTCAATGAATGCACCATCGCAGGTAATTTGCGGGACATGTTGCGCCGGATCATTCCCGCAAATGACGCCCGCCCATATCTGTCGCGCGTGGTTCCATCGTTGCTGATCGAAGGAATGACACTTGCCGGCAACTGACCTGTCCCTGCTGATTGACGCGGCGCTGGAGGCCGGCAAGATCGCCACGCAGTATTCCGGGACACAGGCCCAGCGCTGGGACAAACCCGATGGTGCCGGTCCAGTGACCGAGGCCGATCTGGCCGTGAACGCAATGCTCGAGGACCGGCTGCGCGCCGCACGACCGGGATATGGCTGGCTGAGCGAGGAGTCAGAGGACACGTCCGAGCGGCTGGAGTGCCGCAATGCCTTCATCATCGATCCGATTGACGGCACCCGCAGTTTCGCCGAGGGCGCACGCACTTGGGCGCATTCCATCGCCGTCGCCGATGAAGGTCGCGTGACGGCCGCTGTGGTTTATCTCCCGATGCGGGATCTGCTCTATGCCGCCGCCCAGGGAGAGGGCGCTACGCTGAACGGCGAGACAATCACGACCTCGACCATTGCAGACTTGCAACGGTCGGAAGTTCTGGCTGCCAAACCAAATCTCGACACGCAGCACTGGCGGGACGGGCATGTACCCGATTTCGAACGCGCTTATCGCCCGTCTCTGGCCTATCGCATGGCTCTGGTCGCGCAGGGGCGGTTCGACGCGATGCTGACTCTGCGCCCCAGCTGGGAATGGGATATCGCCGCCGGTGACCTGATTATCCGAGAGGCAGGCGGCGTGTGTTCCGACCGGGCGGGGCAACCCTTGGTGTTCAACAACGCCCGCCCAAGGCTGAACGGCGTCATCGCGGCGAACGCGTGGCTGCATGAAGAACTGTCAAAACGGCTGAATCCGACCGGGCCCGGGATCGGGGCATGAGCAAGCCGCGATCCCTGAGTTTGGCGGCCTACAGGGTTTTGTCCTGGGGAATGCGCAACAGTGCCAGTCAGCGCATTGATCAACCACGTCCTGATGGCGAGCTTCTCTGGATTCATATCGCCACACCGGGACGTCTGCGGGCGGTGAGCGACTTTTGTCGCCGGCTGTTACAGGTTCGATCCGAACTGAGTTTTGTCCTCACCGCGCCACCGGACGCGGAATTGGACACCTGGCCGCACCGTGATTTCCCTTTGATCAACCTGCCTCAGGACCAAAGCGGAGCAGTACGTGGGTTTCTGGAACACTGGCGCCCTTCAATGGGGCTATGGGTGGGGGGCGATCTGCTTCCCAACATCCTGACCCGAGCCGAAGAACAAGACATTCCGCTGGTATTGTTCGATGCCCAGTTCAGTGTCACCCTCCCCCGAAGCGCGCGCTGGTTGCCGGATATCACCCGTGCAACGTTCGACTGTTTCCACAAAATCATGACGGCATCGCCAGAAACAGCCCGCCAGATTCGCCGCCTTGGCATTCACTCCTCCAAAGTCCACGACTCGCCCCCTTTGCGCATCAGCCCCAACCCCCGGCCCTGGCCCGAAGATGAGCTGATCGAGACCAACCACACCCTTGCCGGGCGTCCGGTCTGGCTGGCAGCATGGGTTCAGGACAAGGAGTTTATCTCGGTTCTGACGGCCCACCGGCAGGCGCTTCGAATGCTGCACCGATTGGTGCTGGTGCTGCACGTGGCTGACGAATTGGAAGCTGGGCCACTGAAACGGCGTCTGGAATCGATGGACTTGCGATGTGCCAATTGGGACGACGGCGGTCTGATCGAAGACACCACGCAGGTGGTTCTGACCGCCGACCCCGAAAATCTGGGGTTGTGGTACCGCGTATCCTCCGTGACCTTCTTGGCCAGTTCGTTGGAGCGCGGAGCGGGTGGGCGTGATCCGTCCGAATCGATTGCGTTGGGATCTGCCATCATTCACGGACCGTTTGTACATCGCCATGACGCCTTGTATTCTCAGATACGGCAGGCGGGTGCTGCCAAAGAGGTCAAGACGGCAACCGAGCTGGGCGATGCCCTTGTACAGCTCCTCGCGCCGGATCTTGCCGCTGATATGGCACTGGCAGGATGGCAGATGATATCCGAAGGCGCACCGCAGGCGGATGCCCTGATCGAAATGGTTCAGGATATTCTGGATCAGCGGAGTGCGGAACATGCGGGAACCTGACTTCTGGAACACATCGCCGGATCAACCGGACCTGAGGGCGCGTCTGCTGGCACCACTTGGGCATCTTTATGCAGCGGTGACAGCCCGCAGGGTCGCCTCGGAAACCGGGGATAAGCCGGGTGTACCGGTGATCTGCATCGGCAACCTCAATGCCGGTGGAACCGGCAAAACACCCACCGTGATCTGGACCCTCGAACAGCTCAGGAGTGCATGGCACGAACCGCATGTTGTCACACGCGGACATGGGGGGTCTTTGGAAGGCCCGGTGCAGGTCGATCCGGCCAAACACACAGCCGCCGAGGTTGGAGATGAGCCGCTGCTGTTGGCAATGTTCGGCGAAGTCTGGGTGGCCAAGGACCGGGCAGCAGGCGCCCGTGCGGCTGCAGCAGCGGGCGCGACGGTGATCGTTCTGGATGACGGGTTTCAAAACCCATCGGTCGCCAAGGATTTCTCGGTCATCGTTGTCGATGCGCAGCGCGGGTTTGGAAACGGCCTGTGCCTGCCCGCTGGCCCCTTGCGTGAACCCGTAAGCGTTGGCCTGCAACGCGCCGATCTGGTTTTGTCACTTGGCGACGAGACCGCGCAAACGGCCTTTGCCGAACAATATAAAGACCAACTGACGATTCCTCATGTCACCGGGGCCATCGAACCATTACAAACCGGTATGGACTGGGCGGGAACGCAGGCGCTGGCCTTTGCGGGTATCGGGCACCCGGAAAAGTTCTTTCAGACCCTGCGCTGTCTGGGCGTCGATCTGGTGCGAGCCGAAGCACTGGACGATCACCAACCCCTGACCCAGGCCCTGATGACACGGCTGGAAAACGAAGCACGGCAGCTGGGAGCTCAGATGATCACGACCGAGAAAGACGCCGTGCGCCTGCCGGCAGCTTTCCGTAACAAAGTGATCACTTTACCGGTCCGGCTTCAGATACCGGAAGGCGATAGGGTAAAAGAGATGCTGCTGCACGCAGCGCCATCGCCAAAATAGGTCCGGTCGACCCACATAAGGCCGACCGGTAAAGAATTAACTGCCAAGCTCGGCTTCGATCAGCTTTTTGAAATCCGCGTAGGACTGATTGTCGACCTTCTTGCCGTTCACAATGAAGGAAGGGGTTGCCTGAATACCATCACGTTCAGCGTTTTCCTGATACCATGCGGCAAGCGTGCGTGCCTTGGTGCCATCTTGCAGACATGCTTCAAGCTGGTCGCCATCGACACCGGCCAAACGACCAATCTTACGCAATTCATCAACGATCTCGGCCGGTCCGCCCGCGCGTGTCCATTCGGACTGTTTCTGATAGATTACGTCGGTAATGCCAAAGAATTTTTCGGGTCCGGCGCAGCGGGCAACCATCGATGCCCACAGGCCGTAGCGGTCAAAATACACTTCACGATAGGTGAACTTGACCTTTCCGGTATCGATGAAGTCTTTCTTGAGCTGCTTATACGCGCTCTGATGGAAAGTCGCGCAATGCGGACAGGTGTACGAGGCATATTCGATGATCTCGACCGGCGCGTCCTCAGCCCCCTGCACCATTTCGATGATGGTCGAGGTATCAATATCCGCCTCTTGCGCCTCGGCAGTACTCACCAGCAAGTTGGACGAATTGGAATTTGACAGCGACAGCCAATAGCCGCCTGCGGCTACGGCGACGGCCGCACAGATTACGGTTGCAATACGGCTCATTCTCAGCCCTTTCTCAGCGTTTCTGTTTGGATAGAACGTTGCGCCCCAGACGTTCAAGGGCCGCGCGCAAATCTTCATCATTCACGTCGCGTGACACTTTGTCAGCCTCGGCAACAACGTCAGGTGCAATCTCGGGTTTTGCTTGCTTCGGTTTGTGGTCGAAACTGGCCTGCCCCTCGGCAAATCCGGTCGGAGCGGTCTGGGTGATGCGAACCCGGCTGATGGCGTTGTATCCGTAAACCGCGTTTACCTTGCCGCGCAGTTGCTCTTTCTGCATTTCCAGCATCGGGGCCTGCGGACCAGTGGTCAACACGGTCAGGGTCGCGCCAAAGCCGCCCTTGCCATAACCTACATTGACCGGGCGAGCGATGGCAGCGGTGTCCTGACCCACAATCTCGGCCCAATGAGTCAACAACCGCGACACGGCAAAGCCCCGGCTTTCACCGGCGCGCCGGATCTGATCGTTCAGCAAAGACGCGGTGCGTTTGAACCCGCGGGTCGAGGAACGTCTGCGTTGCATCTGGTTTCCCACTCTTACACCGCTATTGTAATAGGCAGACCATCGGGTGCCAGCGAAACCCGACAAGGAGATGAATAAAACTTGCGTGATTCCCCTGAATTCACCGTCAGCGCCGCGCTTTTGGAGTGGTACGACCGCCACGCCCGCGACATGCCATGGCGCGTCGGCCCCGCAGATCGGGCCATAGGTGTATGCCCTGACCCCTATCAGGTCTGGTTGTCCGAGGTTATGTTGCAGCAAACCACTGTTGCCGCAGTACGCGACTATTTCCTGCGCTTCACAACACGCTGGCCAACAATTCAAACGCTGGCCGCCGCGCAGGATGAACACGTGATGGGGGAATGGGCCGGTCTTGGATACTATGCGCGCGCCCGCAATCTGCTGAAATGCGCCCGCGCAGTTGCGCAAGACCACGATGGCCAGTTCCCTAACACCTATCGCGCCTTGCTGGAACTGCCCGGCATCGGCCCCTATACCGCTGCGGCGATTTCGGCCATTGCGTTTGATCAGCCCGAAACGGTTCTGGATGGCAATGTCGAACGGGTTATGGCCCGCTTTTATGACATTCACGACCCTTTGCCCGGGTCCAAACCGCTGCTGAAAGAAAAGGCCGAGGCTCTGACGCCGTCCACCCGCCCTGGGGATTATGCTCAGGCGGTTATGGATCTGGGGGCCACGATCTGTAGCCCCAAATCTCCGGCCTGCGGCATATGTCCGTTGCGTGACCCCTGTCAGGCCCGCATCGCAGGAACCCAGACCGACCTTCCCCGAAAGACACCGAAAAAGCCCAAACCCACCCGCCTTGGCCACGTCTATATTGCACGCAGGGCAGACGGGGCGATGGTGCTGGAACGCAGACCGGACAAAGGTCTGCTGGGCGGAATGCTGGGCTGGCCCGGATCACAGTGGAACGATGACCCATCCGAACGCGCGCCCTTCCCGGCACAGTGGACGATCCTGCCCGCCGAGGTGCGCCACACCTTTACGCATTTCCATTTGATCCTCAGAGTTTGGGCCGCCGATATCGAAGATCAAAGCATCCCCCAACACCTGACAGTGCTGGACAAGCACAGTTTCAAGCCCAGCGACCTGCCGACGGTGATGCGCAAAGCCTACGATCTGTGGAGAGAACAATGAGATCGCTGTGCATTCTTTCGGGTCGCGGCTAGGCTATGCCCGAAAATTCGGAGCAAAGAAGATGATCGCAACAGGCACATTGTCCCGCTGGCAATCCGCATCCCCTTTCTGGGTGTCTCTGTTGTTGATCCCGTTGATCTGGTTCACAGCATTTGCCGGGGGATGGTGGGTCCTGTTGATCCCCCTTTCGACCTGGTGGGCGTTTGCGGTTCTGGACCGGATCACCGGCCTGAACGAGCAGAATGCGAATCCGGATACAACCGACGATATGCTTCAGTGGTACATCCTGCTGACCAAACTCTGGGTGCCGCTTCAATTCCTGACACTCTTTGGCCTGATCTGGTATGCAACCCACACCAACCACCTGTCGATGCCCGCAAAGATTGGCCTGTTCTTCGGTATGGGCGTCCTGTCAGGCACAATCGGAATCAACTACAGCCATGAGCTTATGCATCAGAAAAGCCGGGGCGAGCGCTGGCTGGGCGATATCCTTCTCGCCATGGTTCTGTATTCTCATTTCAGGTCCGAACATCTGCTGGTCCATCACCGTTACGTGGGCACCCCGCGCGATCCAGTGACGGCCCGGTACAACGAAGGGTTCCACCGCTTTTATCCCCGCGTATTATGGCAATGCCTGGTCTCGGCCTTCAACGCCGAGCGCGATAAACTGGCGCGCAAAGACTGTCTCTGGACGGATCGTGCCAACCCGTTTTGGCGATACTGGGCCCTACAAGGCGCGATGCTGGCGCTGGCAGTACTGATCGGAGGCTGGTCTGGTCTGGCCCTGTTTCTTCTGCAAGCCGGTGTCGCGATCTGGCAGCTAGAACTGGTCAACTACGTCGAACATTACGGCCTGACCCGAAAACACCAGGGCGACGGGCGGTATGAACATGTCTTGCCGCGTCATTCCTGGAATGCGGCACATAAGGCATCAAACTGGTTGCTGATCAATCTTCAGCGCCATTCCGACCATCACTACAAACCTAACCGTCGATTTCCGCTGCTGCAACATCATACCCCGGACTCGGCCCCGCAATTGCCGTACGGCTATCCGGTGATGACCGTTGCGGCGATGATCCCTCCGCTGTGGCGGCGGGTGATGAACCCACGTGTCCGGGAATGGCGACGCCACTACTACCCTGAGGTCACTGACTGGCATCCCTACAACAAGGCTTTGAACCCGATGCCCAAAGCGTGACCGCAGCGCGCACCAGCGCGCTGCCTGGCCCAACTGTCAGGACGGCATCTTCGATGTTGATCTGATGGGCGGGAGGCCCTCAGCCTTTCATCACCCAGATATTCATCGGAGCCTCTACCCCGCGGACAGGTTGGTTGCGATGCGCAATGAAACCGTCCATCGCATCCGACGCCGTAGGGTTTTCTTCAGCAACCCGTTCCCGCACATCATCGCTGACAACGATATTCGCCTGAAACTCGCGCGTCAGCGCCTCTAATTTTGCCGCAACATTGACCGCATCGCCGATCACAGCAAATTCCAACCGGTTTGCACCAATGTCCCCTAAAACGACCGAGCCGTAATGCACCCCGATCCCGACATGGATTTCAGGTTCACCGGCACGCCGACGATCCAAATTCCAGCGGTCAATCACCTTTATCATCGCACGCGCGCAGCCCAAGGCATTGCTTGCATCCAGGGGCGTTGGCACCGGCGTACCAAAGGTCGCCATCAAACCGTCACCCAGATACTTGTCCAACGTACCGTGGTGCCGGAACACCTCGGTTTCCATACGGGCGTGGAAACCTCGCAGCACCTCGATCACCTCATAGGGATCACGCCCGGCGGCGTATTTGGTGAAACCCACGATGTCGATGAACAAGACCGCCACGTTCTCTTTACGAACCTGTTTCAGTGGCTCGTCGTTCTGGCTGAGTTCATCCACCACATTGGGCGAAAAATACCGCGACAGGTTGGCCCGTTCCCGTTCCAATCCCGCATTGTTCATCACCAGTTGGTTCAGTCGCCGCATCGAAATGCCCAGAGTCACCGCCACCATGACGAACACGATCACTTGCTGGATGCGTTGAGGGGCCATGAAACTGTTGGGATCCAGCAATTCGGCCACATCCGGATAGCCCTGCAAGGCCTCGGCAACGCTTTCGCTGATTCCCGGAATGGGGGTTGCCACCCACCAAGCAATGATCCAACCCGCCGTCCACATAATCGCGGTCCAGGATCCGATGGCAATGACCGTCCGCCAGGAATAAGCCAGAGTCCCGGCTGCCAGAATGATGAAGAAATACTGGAAGTTGTCGAACCGATATTGCATCGCCAGCGGACGAACATCATCGCTGAACGGGTTAGGCACGATCATCCCAAGCGTCATGATCAGCAAATCGACAAAAATCAAAAACAGCTCGGCTCGGGATTGTCCTACTCGACCGGCACGACGGATCAGCCATCCGTTGCCACAGATCAACAGCAGGATGAAATGATACCAGAGCACGTCCCATTGCGGATTCAGAAAAATCAACAGCACCCCGGTCAACGCCATCGCAACCCAGCGCGCGCGCACGGCCAGTTCCAGCCCTTCCCGCTTGTGCCGCTCTAGCGCGGCCTCGGTGTACTTGTTGTCCAGATCGAACGTGTCGGGTTGCGTGAAAAACAGGCTGCGGCGGGGCTGCGCGGTCGTCTCGGTCATGGCCGTGATCTTTCTTGCAGTGTCAGGGTTATCGCCATGCAATCACTGTTGATGCCAAAACAAAAGACCCCGCCGTAGGATCGGCGGGGCAAGGCTTAGTGCCTTGTGTCAGGCCACAGGCACCGGCGGTGTTCTTGAAATCAGTTCATCTCGGCCCGGATCTGCTGGCGCAGCACGTCGATGGGCACGGTTTTCCCATCGCGCTTGAAGCACCAATATGTCCAGCCGTTACAGGACGGCGCGTTTTCCAGATGCGCGCCCACCTGATGGATCGAGCCTTTGACGTTCTGCCCAACCAGCGTGCCATCGGCGCGTACTTTGGCCTTGTGGCGCTGATTCATGGAATACAGCTCTTCGCCCGGGCGCAGCATCCCTCGCTCGACCAGCTGGCCAAAGGGTACGCGCGGCTCGGCGCGTTTGCTGGCGCTGACCTCCAGCGCCTCGCGGTCGAACTTACGGACCTTGGCGATGCGTTTCTCGGCAACCTTGCGATAGCTATCTTCGCGCTCGATCCCGATGAATTCTCGGCCCAGCATCTTGGCGACAGCCCCAGTGGTTCCGGTGCCAAAGAACGGGTCTAAAATCACATCGCCCGGATTAGTCGAGCCAATCAACACGCGGTGCAGCAGCGATTCCGGCTTTTGTGTCGGATGCGCCTTGTCGCCGTTTTCGTCCTTTAGACGCTCATGCCCGGTGCAGATCGGCAGCACCCAGTCGCTGCGCATCTGCACGCCTTCGTTCAGCGCTTTCAGCGCCTCGTAATTGAACGTGTATTTCGCGCCTTCGCGTTTGCTGGCCCAGATCATCGTCTCATGCGCGTTGGTAAAGCGCTTGCCCCGGAAATTCGGCATTGGATTCGATTTGCGCCACACAACGTCGTTCAGAATCCAATATCCTGCATCCTGCAATGCCGAACCGACCCGGAATATGTTGTGGTAAGAGCCGATCACCCAGATCGCGCCGTTGGGCTTAAGCAGACGGTGCGCCGCCTTCAACCACGCGCGGGTGAACTGGTCATAAGCCCCAAAGCTGGAAAACTGATCCCAGTGATCATCAACCGCATCCACCTGGCTGTTGTCGGGGCGATGCAACTGACCTTTCAGCTGCAGATTATAGGGCGGATCGGCGAAAATCAGGTCAACCGACGCCTCGGGCAGACTGTTCATCACATCGATGCAGTCCCCGGATAGAATCGTGTTTAAAGGGAGCGCTTTTGCGCTCTTTTTGGTGGTCGTTGTCATATCACTGCCTCAAGTATCCACGGCGCTTTTGCGCTCATTTGGTTGAGACAAGGATGAGTCAAAGACGATTCGCCGTCAATTTCTTTTTTGAATCAGCGACTTACGATTTACTCTTGATACAAGATATTGTGCACTGGCTTGAACGAACGTCTATGGTGTGGGGTCACGCCAAGATTCTGCAGGGCTTCTTTGTGTTTTTTAGACGGATACCCGGCGTTGGTTTCCCATCCATAACCCGGATGCTGTTGCGCCAAATCCACCATCACCTGATCGCGCCAGTTTTTCGCAAGGATCGAAGCGGCTGCAATCGACACCGAACGGGCATCCCCCTTCACAACGGCCTGCGCCGGGATTTTCATACCACGCGGAATCATGTTGCCGTCGATCAGCAGGAAATCGGGGGCCGGTGACAGTGCCTCGACCGCGCGCACCATCGCCAGATGCGAGGCCCGCAGGATGTTCATCTCGTCAATCTCGGCAACCGTGGCTTCGGCCACGGCGAATTCGGCGCTGCTGCGAATCTCTGCGTCCAGTGCGGCCCGACGTTTGGCAGTCAGCTTCTTGGAGTCATTCAACCCCTCGGGAATATCATGCGGGTTCAGAATCGCGGCAGCGGCCACAACCGGCCCTGCCAGCGGACCGCGCCCGACCTCATCCACTCCGGCGATACGGATATGGCCCCGCTGCTGCAGCGCCTGCTCAAGTTCGAAATTCGGCATTGTCATTGCACTGGAAAAACGTTTTTCACGCGACACCGCAAGAAAAAAGAGAGGGCGGCCCACACCCCCCTCTCTCTCGCGGCGCTTCTTTGGCACCGCTCCTGCTCAGCCGATGTTACTGATAAACGACGCGGTATCCTTTCTGGCGCAGGCACGCAGGTTCATACGCCCGCTTGACCTTTTTGCCGTTCCAGAAACCAACCTTGCACTCTTTCGGCAGGCTATTGGCATGTTTGTAGTGTTTCTTGAGGCAATTCGGACCCAGCAACAAATGATCCTGTGAATACCCGTTGAATGTACGAAGGCAGCGCTGGGGCAGATCGTATCGCGCCACGCGCGGCGGCAACGGACGCACCGGCTGCGGCTTGTAAGGTTTCGGATTATACGTCTGATGACGTGTTGCCCGATCCTTGTTCTTTTCCTTGTTATAGTAGTGAACTCCGGCGCCGATAATTGCGATGGCCGCCAGACCACCCAGAATGTCCTTGGCATCTGCCGCCTTCGCCTGAGAGGCCGAGACGCCGGTTATTGCAACAGCGGTCGCAATGATCAGAGCGATGAATTTCTTGTGCATGATGCGTGTCCTTCTGATTGTATGGGCGACCGTGTGACAGACCGCGTCCTAATTGCCCTGACACTGGGGGCGAGCGGTCCAGACAAGCAATAACGGCCCGGTGTTATCGGATATCAGAACCCGCAAACCCCTTGGGTTATTGAATATCGCGGCAACTCATGCGCAGGATGCGGCCTATGAAACAGATCCTATCTTCTCTGACCTTTGCAGCCCTGATATCGCTTGGCTCTGCCGCGTCTGCGGCGGATTGCTATGCGGATTACAAGGCCAAGAAAGACAACCCGCTGCGTCTGCATTATGGGGTCATTCAGGTCTCGGCCTGCGATAAGGGCAAGGCCCGAACAGAAATCGCCCAGCGCCTGAGCGCGTCAGGCTGGACCCTGCTTGAGGTTCAGTCCATTTTTGGACCGGAAGGGTTGGATCAGAGGAAAGGCAATGCCGGACAATTCTATCTCCGTTTCTGATGCGCGCCGGTCGGGTGTCCGGCTGGTTGTGCTGGGCATAGCCGCCATCGTCGTTATTCTGATCACCGCTGCCGTTTTCCTTTTCTGGACCCTGCCGGACGCCAACGCGTTCAACGCGCGGGTCGAGCGGCTGTTTGTCGAGGCCGACCTGACCTCGCAAACAGAAATCCGGTTGCTTGAGATTCTGGCCCAGTCCGGCACAGCCTTTGCCGACACCTTGTCCAGCTATCGGATGGTCATTTATGTGCTGCTGGTTTTTGCCAGTGCGATGATGATTTCGGCGCTGGTGTTTCTGGTTATGCTGGTGCTGCTGAACCGCCGCATGGCACAGATCGAACGCGCCGGCATTCAGGTGACGTCCCTGCTGATCAGCCGCGAGGAAAACACAGTCTACCTCAACAACATGGATTTCAAGCTGACACCCGCGGCCATGGAAACCCTGTCCGTTCTGGCGGAATCCCGGCTTGATGACGAGGTTCTTTCCGGTGCCCAGATCGAGGGCATGATTTCCGGTCGCAATGCCGCCGATTGCGACGAAGCCGCGGGCGCGACGCGGATCAAACGGTTGCGCGATGCGCTTGGAAATCAAATGGTCAGCGAATTATTGGTCAAGAATATCGCGAAAAAAGGCTATATGCTGTCGATCGAAAAAGACGTCATTCAGATGATCTAACTACCCGGCTCCTCGCTCGCGTGCGGTAAATTCTCGTTGCAGCCTCTTGGAATGTTGGATGCGAACGCCCATTCTGAAAACATTGAAGGCAAGGGAGGTCGCTTATGAACGTCCACGCCGCACCAAAAAAAACGAATGGATATGGAATTTCGGTTGAGCCACTCGCCGGCAAAATAGCCATTTACCGCGATGACGTCCTTTTGGCAGAAAGCACCGACGCCAAGGTGATGTATGAAACGCGCCTTCCGCCCACGATTTATGTCCCGCGTGAGGATATTTGCGTTGATCTGAGTTCAGAGACCGCCCTTCAAACCTTTTGTCCGTTCAAGGGCACCGCCACTTATCATGACATCAGCCTGCCCGGCGAAACACTGGCAAGCTCTGTCTGGGCCTATGAAGACGCCCTGCCGGAAAGCAAAGCCATTCAAGGCTGCATCGGGTTTCTGCCGAATGCCTACACCCGAATTGATCTGGGCGACAATCACCTGCGCGCGCCTGATGACGGCAATATCAGTGGACCGCTGATCGACTGGCTTATGCGTGGTGCGTCAACAGCGACAACACCAGAAACCTTTACCAAAGCACTGGCCGAAAAGATGCTGGAGCATGGTATCGCTATCCAACGCCTGAGCATTCTGGTCTGGTCCCTGCACCCTCTGATCGCAGGCAAACACTATATCTGGGAAAAGGATGAAGGCGAGATTCTGACCCACGCTCCGACTTACGAAATCCACGATCACCCAGCCTTCATCAACAGCCCGCTGCGGCACGTTTCGAACGGATTGGGCGGCGTGCGGCAAAGGCTGAACGAAGACAACCCGCAAAACAGCTTCCCGATCATCGAGGATTTACGGGCCAAGGGTGCGACCGACTACGTCGCAATGCCGCTGCCCTTTTCCGATGGACGCACCAATGTTCTGACCCTGACCTGCGATCACCCGGATGGGTTCACCACCGAAAACCTGGGGCTTGTATTCGAGTGTTCATCGGTTATCGCGCGGTACTACGAAGTGTTCATGCAGCGTGAAAACGCGCAAGTATTACTGGAAACTTACGTGGGAAAACGCACGGGCGCACGTGTGCTTGGGGGTGAAATCCGCCGCGGAGATGGGGATGAGATTGATGCTGCGATCATGTTCTGCGACCTCCGCAATTCGACAAGCCTTGAAGAGAAATTGGGGCGTCACGACTATATCCAGGTGCTGAACGCGTTTTTTGAAACGGTCTCGGGCATCGTTCATGACAATGATGGGGAAGTTTTGAAGTTTATTGGCGACGCTGTATTGGCCGTTTTCCCCGCGTCAGGTGAGAATGCCAGTACAGCCCGCAAGAACGCCCAACGTTCGGCAATTCAAATCGTGGAAACTCTGGGGGAACTGCGCAAAGGCGGAACAGATGTGCATTGCGACTGTTCGATCGGGGTTGCGTATGGGCGTGTGACCTATGGCAATGTGGGTTCTCAAGAGCGCCTTGATTTCACAGTCATTGGTCAGGCCGCTAATATTGCCGCGCGCCTTGGAGAGTTTGGGAAGACCAAGGGGCATCGGATTGTCGTGTCTGAAGACATCGAACCGGCCTGCTCCAATGCCCTGCCTTTAGGCGCGGTCGAGCTGCACAATGTGTCTAAACCCGTTGTTTCATTTGCTTTGCGCACCGAAGCGGACGAGATATTGGACAGATGAGGTCCTTGATTGACCAAAGGCACGTCATCCATCCAGAGTAAAGAGCCGCCCGTAACCGGCAACATGCAGGCTGCTTACGTTTCAAATAGCTCCAAGCAAGATCAACGCGGTTTGCGCCGGTGAGACTGTGTTCTGCAGTTGGGCGATCTGGCTTCTGGCAAGGTATGTATCGGTTAGTTTTTCGATAGCATCCTGATCTGAAAACTGTGCCAGATCCGCCGACCCGGTCAACTGAAACATCCTGTCTTTGTATTCGATCAGTTGTTTATCGATATCCAGTAGAGCAAACGACGAGGGCAAACCAAGCGCCATTTCCATCATGCTACGCAGGGGCGGAAGCCCCATCAGATCAAACCACTTGGTATCTGCGCTCGAGGCACTGTTCGCCAATTCCGCAAGCTCCCGCTGTGCGTAAAGCGAGATACGCATCGTTTCTTCCGAGTCGCCAACAGCGATTTCAAAACGCGCGGTCAGATTGGCCTGGGCAATCTCTTCCATGTTGGTTTTCAGCGCTGTTTTCCAGACGGCCCCAGGTCCAAACCCGAACGCGTCAGAGAAGTCGCGATACCGTTTGTCCGCCAGACGATTGGACAAGGCGTCATTGGCCTGCGTGCCGTCTTCCAGGATCTTCTGGATAAAAAACCGGTTGTCCAAATCGCCTTCCAACCCAAATACGCCCAAAGCGACCTGCAACAATCTGCGATCTGAAACCAGTTGTTCGGCGGATTGAACTTTGCCGATGTTCTCCAGAAAATACTTCGTCTCTCTCTCATTCACTGCCGACGATGAATAACTTTGAAACTGCCCCTCATAGGTTCGCTGCAGAAATCGCCAGCCCACGATCCCGCCGGTTGGAATGACAGGTTGGAAAATCATTGCTGATAGGCCATCAACCGTTCCTCTCGCGGCAGAAGTGAGCGCAGAGATTTAAGGAATTTGTAGTAATGTTCTGCCACCAAAGCATCCGTGGCCTCAGACAGAACTCGGCGGCTGTCTGTATCGGTGAAGACCTGACTCAGCTCTTCGACCCGGCGCAGCAGCTGTTGGCGTGCCTGCCCTGGTTCCAAGTCACCCGACAGGACAAGCTGCGCAGCGTAGCAGACCCGCCTTACTGGTGTATTGGCTTCGTCAGGATGGATCGCATCCCGCAACCGCAGAACGTTGGCTTGCGGTGTCATTATGGAAAACCTGCTTCTGCGATCTCCGTTTTCGATCACCACGCCGTTTATCAAAACCCTTTCTTTTGGGGCAAGTTTCAGGACCAGACCACTCATCAGCTTGCCCCCATCTGACGCAAGCCGCGCAGCACTGCAGTGTTGATTTCCAACAGCGGTTCAACAGCGGCACCGTCACCCAAAATGCGGCTGCTGTGTTGTTCTGTAAACTCGGCAAGATAAAAGATACGTGCCCGCAGGTCGTTCGGAAGGGCATTGGCGGAATCTGCAACGCCCGTTGCCAGCACACCCCAAAGACGACGGTTTTCATGCACAGCCTGAACGAATCCCGAGAAGTCAGTTGCTTTTTGGGCCGTTGCCGCTTTGAGCCGTCGCGTGATTCTGGAAATCGCTTCATATTCCGTATCGCGAGGTGTTCGGGTGGGCGCGGCGGATTGCGCATAGGGGCGCTGGGCTAGCGTTTGCGGTGTCACTTGAAATCCTTCCAAAAGGCCGTTGTCAGGCGGTCAAGGCCGGGGCACGAAAACCATGCCCCGACCAGCTTTGTGATTTGGCGGAACAGCGACAGGATTGACTGCGGTGCCTGATTGGCGATCGACAGCGACTGGGTTGCCAGCTGCTGCTGTACCTGCAGCGCCTGCAGACGCGCCGAGGTCTCTTCCATGTCGGCATCCACCAGTGAGCCGATACCTGATTTGAACGAGTCAGCCAGGTTCGAGATGAACTCTTTCTGGGTCTCGATCCGGCCCTGCGACGACCCGAAAGCAGCCGATGCGTCAATCGAGGTGTCGATCAACGTTTCGATCGTTGCCAAAGCGGCGGTTGCGCCAGCGCCGGTCGAGACGTCAATGCCGGTCAAAGCACCCAGACCACCCGAGCCAGCGTTCACATACTGAGCCGAGAACGAGATGTCGTCGCCGGTCGCATTGGTGACAGACAGGGTGCCTTGAGTGCCGGAATCGTAGTCAACGGTCAGGCCGGTAATCCCCAACTCCTCGATCTTTGCCTTCAGTCCTACGGCAACCAGATCGCCCGTCGTGGTCGCTGCTGCATCGGCTGCGGACACTGTGTACGACACAACCTGATCGTCAATTGCGACAACTACCTTGTCTCCCGCTGCGAAGGCCCCGCTGGATTCATCCGTAACCAGCGCCGTTGCCGATGTCGCACCGTTATCGATGGTCGCGCCTACACGGTCGTTGCCAGTCGACGCTCCGGTCGAACCGTCAAAGACCTGAGCCGCAGTGTAACCACCGGTAGACAAGTCTTGTCCGGTCACGGTGATTGATGATGCCGTGACGTTGCCAAGGTTGTCCCGATCCAGAGAAGCGAGGATCGAGGCAGAACCTGCGGACCCGTCCACCAGATTCAGACCGTTGAACTGCGCCGCACTGACGACCGAGTTGATCTGACCTTTCAGGGCAGTCACGTCGTCGTTGATTTTGCCGCGGTCAACGTTGTCTTCCTGCGCCGCAACGATCTTTTCTTTCATCTGGGTCAGCAAATCGGTCACGGTTTCCGACGCGTTCCGAGCCACAGCAACCGTCGATTCACCCAGCGCCAGGCTGTCCTTGATGGCATTGAAGCCTTTGACATCCGATTCCATCACTTTGGAGATCGCCCAAACCGCCGAGTTGTCCTTGGCCGTCGCAACATCCTTACCAGTCGAAATCGCGTTCTGCGTCATCGCCAGGTTCTTGTTCACCGACTTCAGTGTTTGCAGCGCAACCATCGCGCCGTTGTTTGTCAGAATACTGGCATAGTTTCATCCTTTTTCGTTCGGGTCGTTTTCGCCCATGTTCAACCCACACGATCTGCGGGCATTGGTGTCTTTCTGACCTGTGCGATGCGCCGCTTGGCAGTTCGCGCCACCTGCCGTTTCCAGGTGCGCCACCACTCTTGAACCAGATCCCCTAACGGAGTGCTAAAACACCCGAACCGGAAACTTCGGATTTGAATCAAACTCCTGGCTATGCTCTTTTTTCCAGCTTCACATTGCTGCGCACGGCAAATCCACTTCGCTGTCCGTCCGCGCCATAGGTACTGAATTCCTGCCGAACCCGACGTAGTTCTGCCATGCGGCTGGCCACGGAGCGGATGCCGTCGGCCGCACTGTTTAACAATGCCTGATTGCGCTCGACCTTCTGCTGAACCCGAATCAACGCCTCGCTGTCCATCACCTGAAGATCGTTGATCGCGCCGATCAGTTTCTCTTTTTCCGGAACCATATGCGTCAGACGATCTAGGTCGCCCTGTACAAGCGCCGCACGCTCAAGATCCAGAACCTCTTCCAGGGATTTGATCAGCGTTATGTTCGTCTCAGATGTCATTGGCTTTCTCCATCAGTGACTTCAGCAGAATTTCAGACAGCCCCACCCCCCCGGACCGAGCTAACTGTTGCGCCTGATGCTGAATAAGAAACGACGAAAACTGGTCTTCGCCTGCACCACCCCCGAAGCTTTGGCGGGTCTTTCCCAGCCCGGCAGATTTCAACATTTCGCTTAAGAACGCAGCCTCCAATTCAACAGCGGCATCTTTTAGGCGGGTAGGCGTCGGGGGTATTTGCCCCCCTTGCGGATTGGTGGGAATCTGCATGGAATTCTCCGAAATTTGCTTCGAACTTTCCTGATCAAAGGCGAAAGCGGTTAAAATAAACGTAACTTCCTGCGGGCAGAGTTCCGGACAACCACACGGAGCCGGAGCAAAATGCCCAACCCACTTATGCTGGCCACCACACCATCACCAGCCACTGCGAAACCCGCGTCATCCCGACACGAGGCGGAGCAGGCAAGCGATGGAACAAGCTTTGAAGATATCCTGAAACAGGAGGAGAACGCCAAGGATCAACCCGATGCCCAACTGTCCGCCAGAGCCCCCGAGATTGAGGACACGGGTGCTGAAACCGAGATTGTAGAAGTTGATTCACTCGAAGCGGCCCCGATGGCCGAACCGCTTTCTCTTTCGAAACTGGCCAGCAATCCCGCCGATTTCCCCACGCATGGGGGCGTGGTGCAAATGCCTGAAGGAGAATCGAACCCAACTGCGTCCGCGCAACCCGGTCTTCCAAGTTTATTCGCCAACGCTGCGCCGGAACAGGCGCTTGCTTCGATACCTGTTGATCCAGACACTCACACCAACCCGCACGTGCCCATTGTTGTGCGACCGGTGGAAGGACAATTGCAGGCCGTAATCGCCCGACAGGTTCAATCAACAAAAGTTGCTGAAAATGGTTTGTCGGTGAAGGACATGACCTTGCCTGAAGGCAAAGTGGCCATGCTGGAAAACGGACCAGCCTCAAACAGCGGCGAGAAAGCACCTTGGCCAGAAGCCACACTTGCACCGATCAAGCCGACAGTACCGGATCGTGCACCTCCGGTTGCGCAGCTTCAATTGATGGCAGCCATGGTTGAGAACGAACAGGGGACCCTCGGTCAGGACGTTGAAGCCGTGGCAATCACCAAGGACGAACCATTGCATCAGGCAACACGAGAACCAACACCACAATCGACGGCACCAACTACAGCTGCCCGTGTTGAAATCGCCCGTGCAATCGCCAGTCAACTTGCAATGTCAGTCCAGACGCGCCCGGGATCCGGGGCAATGGAAATCGCTTTAAATCCCGAAGAGCTGGGGCGTGTTTCAATAATTTTGAATGGGCGTGATGATGGAGTGCATTTGACCATTACGACGGAACGCCCGGAAACTCTGGACCTTATGCGACGCCATTTATCCGTACTTACCGAAGAGTTTCAGAATCTGGGTTACGGTGAGTTGAGCCTTGATCTGGGTACATCCTCCGATGCCGGCACGCACGGGGCCGGCACCGATAAGACCGAGGACGGACCTGCCTTCGAACCTCGACAGGGCGAACCAGACCCTCAAGCCATTTCACTTCCGCAAACTCCGGGCTCGCTCCGGGGCATCGACATGAGGTTTTGACACATGATTACTCCCGTCACCACCACGCCGACTTCTGGGGCGCAGCAATCCACAGCAGCCTCGCAGACATCGGCAATCACATCGGATTTTGAGACATTTTTGCAGATGCTCACGGCGCAGGCCCAGAATCAGGATCCGTTGGAGCCTATGGCCTCGACCCAATATGCATCACAGTTGGCACAATTCTCGATGGTGGAACAACAAGTTCAGACCAACGGTCTTTTGTCGAATCTGGCCAGCACGCTGGGCAGCGTCAACCTGAACGAGCTTGCAGGTTGGGTGGGCATGGATGTTCGATCAACATCCGCGTTTCATTTTGCCGGCAATCCCAAAACACTGTTTGCCCAACCTGACCCCCAAGCCGACACCACCAAGCTGGTGATCCGGGACAAAAGCGGCACTGTTCTCGACCGGATCACAGTGCCCTCGACAAAATCCGAGTTTGTGTGGGCTGGCGTAACCTCGTCGGGCGATCCGATGAGTGCCGGAAACTACACGGCGACGCTGGAAAACTACAAGGGCGGAGATTTGCTGTCTCAAACACCTGCGGCTGCCTATAACCGCGTCGTTGAGGCGCAAGTTGGGGGCGACACTGTGATGTTGACCTTAAGCGGCGGCCAGGTGATTTCTGCAGGCGATGTAAGCGCCGTCCGAACTGGTGCTTGATCTGCCGCGCAGGACCGTCCAAAGCTTGGCAAATCGACTCGCCAAAAGAAGTGACGAAACCCCTGTCCGATCAGCCTTTCCCTCCTCGCGATCTGGTTGACCAACTCCACATTGAAGGGTTGGTCAGCATACACCCGCGGTTTGAAACGCTTTATGGTGGCCGTACCAATAAGGTTTGGAAGGTTCTGGAAGACGACGGCGACAAAGTGCTGAAGCTATACAGCACGGCCCTGCGCAATCCTTTGTTTCGCAACGACGCGGGATTGGAGGCGCAATGCCTCAAAGCCCTCGGGCCAGAAGGGTTCGTGCCGAGACTGCGCGCCGCAGGGCGCTACAAGGATGCACATTGGGTCTTTTATGACCACGCCCCTGGAACACCCTGGCAGGAAGAAGCCGGCAAGGTTGGTTCGTTGTTGCGCAGGTTGCATGACCTCACGCTTTCCGTTCCGGCTCCCGCTGGATGCAACGGCAGTGAGGATCTAAAAGCCCACGGGCTTCGTATTCTGCAGGGCTGCTCTTCTGAGGCGCGAGACAGGTTGTTGGAACGGCAACCCTTACAAACGGTTGCGCCTGCGGAACAGACATGCCTGATTCATGGCGATCCCGTAGCCGGGAACATTCTGGTTGCAGGAAAAAACCTGACTCTGATCGACTGGCAGTGCCCGGCCCATGGCGACCCAACCGAGGATTTGGCGCTGTTTCTATCTCCGGCCATGCAAAGCCTGTACCGCGGGACGCCTTTGACAAAAGCCGAGGAAGAGCAGTTTTTAAATGCCTACGGGGATCCCGAAATCGCGGCCCGTTATCGGCACTTACAACCTTGGTACGCCTGGCGAATGGCAGCCTATTGCCTGTGGCGCGCGGAAAACGGTGCGCCGGATTATGCAGAAGGCTTGAGGCTGGAAATTGCGGCTCTGTAATCCTTGGCCTCACCTTAGATCCGCAAGCGCCATCAGGGCGTAGGCCGGCGGCATGAGCGCGCGACGCCAGCGCCCTAAAGGAAAGCGTTTCGGTGTTTGCGTCATTGGCAAAGGCAATTCGGCGTCCTGCCCCAGAGCTAGCCTAGCAAGGGCGCGCCCGCTGTAAGTTCCCATCGCAACACCGTTTCCGTGATACGCGAAACCCGCAAACACGCCCGGTTGCTCGGGTATTGGCCCGACAAAGGGCGTCAACGCACGCGACATACACACCATACCGGACCAGAGATGCGTGGCCTCGACCGCTGACCAGGCCGGAAACATCTTTTTGAAATCCCGCTGAACCTTTGCCCGAATGGATACTTCTGACTGCACAGAGGACCGCAGCCCACCTCGCATTCCAAACAAAAGCCGCCCATCCGGCATCAAGCGGAAATAATGCAAAAGATTTCGCGCGTCGTAACACATCTGGCCCGAAGTCCATCCCTGCGCCAATTGCTCGCCATGACTAAGCGGGCGCGTGACCATAATCGTCGACTGGGCAGGCATGTAACGCCCCGACATCCAATCCGGGATGTCTTCGCTGGAATAGCCGTTGGTGCAGACCAGTACCGCTTGTGCGTTGACCCGCCCAGTATGGGTTCTCAACACAAATCCTGACTCGGTTTTTTCGATACCCAGTACCGGACTATTTTGAAACAGTTGTGCTCCGGAATCTTCTGCTGCTTTGGCAATTCCAAACAAGTACTTACGAGGGTTCAGGCCAAAACCAACGGGATGTGTGTACCCACCGAAAAAGGAACCGCCCATACCGAGCCCAGGTAAGTCAGTGACATCATGTAGCACCCCAATCTCATCTTGATTTCTGCGTAACACATCCATCGCGTGTTTCGAATGCGCCAACCGGGTTTCTCCGCTGGAATGTCTGTCCACTTCTATCCCATGCTGATCAAGAAGATTGGCGACCAAGTTCACCGCATCTTCTTCCGCTGCGGCATAGGCCCGCGCCGCAGCGCGCCCGTGGCGACGCTCCATCATAGCTGAGCTCAGTTTGGACCCACCAAGACAGCAGAAGCCGCCATTGCGCCCTGACGCACCCCATCCCGGTGGACCGGCCTCGAACACCGCGACAGAGGTGGTGTTCTCCGCCAGGTGCAAAGCGGCAGAAACCCCCGTAAATCCGCCGCCAATAATGGCGACGTCAACCTTCAAGTCACCCTGAAACTTGGGCCAGGTCGGATGGAAAATTGTTTCATCCCACCAACAGCTGTCGCGTGGCGCGTCGCTATAAGCGTAGTCAGGAAAAATCCGCTTCATTCGGTGCGCGCTGCGGCCAATTCATCCTGCCGCTGACGCACCATCGCACGTTTGGTCACAAGCGAAGCTGCGATGACCCCAACCGTCACCACGGCAATCATGATCGTAGACAACGCGTTGATTTCCGGACTGACGCCGAGGCGCACCGCCGAGAAGATCTTGATCGGCAAGGTCGTTGCCGACGGCCCCGAAGTGAAGGACGCAATCACCAGATCGTCCAACGACAAGGTGAAGGCCAGCAACCAGCCCGAGATCACTGCGGGTGCAATGATCGGCAGGGTGACAAGGCGGAAGGCTTGCGCGGGCGAGCATCCAAGGTCCAAAGCCGCTTCTTCCAGTGACCGGTCAAAGGTGATGAGGCGCGAGGATACAACAACCGAAACGAAACACATCGAAAAGGTCGTGTGAGCCAGAACGATGGTCAGAATACCGCGATCCAGACCGATGCCGATAAACAGCAACAACAGCGAAAGACCGGTGATCACTTCGGGCATCACCAGCGGTGCGTATATCATGCCTGAAAACAACGTCCGGCCAAAGAACCGCCCGCTGCGGACCAGCACATAGGCGGCGGCTGTTCCTAAAATGGTCGCCAGTGTCGACGAAAAGACCGCGACCCGAATCGTGACCCAGGCGGCATCCAGAAACGCCTCGTTCTGCAGCAGCTCTCCGTACCATTTGGTAGAAAACCCGGCCCAGACCGTGACCAGTTTGCTTTCGTTAAAGCTGAAAATGATCAGGATGATCATCGGGATATACAGGAACGCAAAGCCCAGCGTCAGCGAAACCGTATTGAACCAGCTTAGTCTGTTCATCCCTCGGCCTCCGCTTGTTTCTGCTGGTTGCGCTGGAACAGCACAATCGGAATCACCAGGATCAACAGCAACACGATGGCCACAGCACTGGCCACCGGCCAGTCACGATTCGAGAAGAACTCCTCCCACAGAACCTTGCCGATCATCAGCGTACCCGAACCGCCCAGAAGCGAAGGAATCACGAACTCACCGATCACGGGGATCATCACAAGGAAGCAACCCGCGATGATGCCGGGTTTGGAAAGCGGGATGGTCACGAGCCAGAAGGCTTGCAAACGGGAACAACCCAAATCTTCGGCCGCCTCGATCAGCGACCCGTCCATGCGTTCCAACGCCGAATAGATGGGCAGGATCATGAAGGGCAGATAGGTGTAAACGATGCCGATATAGACAGCGGTCGAGGTGTTCAGGATCGTCAGCGGGGTCGAGATGATACCTGTCCACAGCAAAATCTGGTTCAGGTACCCTTCATTCGACAGAATACCCATCCACGCGTAAACCCGGATTAGAAATGAGGTCCAGAACGGCAGGATCACCAGCATCATCAGTGTTGGTCGCCATTCCTGGGGTGCCCTGGCCATGCCATAAGCAATGGGGTAGCCGACCAGAAGGGTAAAGAAGGTCGAGATCAGAGCGATTTTGACGCTGGACAGATAGGCTTTCCAATACAGGTCATCTTCGGTCAGCCAGACATAGTTCTCAAGATCCAGCTGGCTGAAGAAGTCCTTGATCCCGGCCCAACCGGCAGACAGGTCCAAAGTCGGAGTATAGGGCGGAATAGCTAGCGCGGTATCCGACAGCGAAATCTTCAGAACAATGAAGAACGGCACCAGAAACAGTGCCAGCAGCCAAACATAAGGTATGGCGATCAGGACGGCGCGGCGCATCAGTTGGCCAGCAGAACAGCAGCCGTCGCTGTCCAAGACAGCCAGACTGAGTCTTCCCAGGTGAAGGAGCGACGCGAGATGCGGCGGGTGTTGGCCGTCTGTGCCTTGATGATCGTGCCGTTTGCCAACTCGACGTGATAGGTGGACAGATTGCCCAGATAGGCAATGTCATGAACCTTGCCCTGAACAACGTTGACCGCATCGGCGGGTCGCTCGGCAGAGATTGTCACTTTCTCGGGGCGGATCGCAAGGTGGCAAGACTGACCGTTTGCGAATCCGGTTGACGATGAAGCCGTCAAAGGGGCCTGACCTTCGGCCCAGTCAACCTGATAGGCGTCCTCTCCGGATGATGTGGCCCGACCTTCAATGATGTTCACATCTCCAATGAAATCAGCGACATAAATAGAAGCAGGGTTTTCATAGATCCGATCCGGGGTGGCAACCTGCATCAATTGCCCCTGATCCATCACCGCTACACGGCTGGCGACGGTCATGGCCTCTTCCTGATCGTGGGTGACGATGACGAAGGTGGTGCCGGTCTTCTCCTGAATATCCATCAATTCAAACTGCGTGTCCTGCCGCAGCTTTTTGTCCAAAGCACCCAGCGGTTCATCCAGCAACAGAAGCTTGGGTGCTTTGGCCAGTGAACGGGCTAGTGCCACACGCTGCCTTTGACCGCCCGAAATCTGGTGTGGTTTGCGGCGGGCAAATTGTTCCAGACGGGTCAGGCGTAGCATCTCTTCAACCCGATCTTCCAGATCGTGCTTGGGAATGTTGTCCCGGCGCAGACCAAAAGCGATGTTTTCCCAGACGCTGAGATGGGGGAAAAGGGCATAGGACTGGAACATCATGTTCACAGCCCGCTTGTTCGGCGGGATCGGGTCGATATCCTGACCGCCCAGCAGGATATGTCCTTCGGTCGGCGTCTCGAATCCGGCAAGCATCCGCATCATCGTTGTCTTGCCGCATCCTGACGGGCCAAGCAGAGCAAAGAACTCACGTTCGAAAATACCCAGCGACAGGTTGTCGATCGCCGTGAACTCGCCAAAGCGCTTGGTCACGTTCTGGAACTGGATCAAGGGTTTCGCCTGTGGGTCATCCCACGGCGTAAAGACGTCAGTATTCAAAGCAGCCCCCGCTTGGTCAGTTTGGACAAGAGTGCGACGGGGCGGTCATCCGACCGCCCCGCGCCGTTAACATGATCAGGTACCTGACTTGATCTTGGTCCAAAGACGGGTCACGACACGCTGCGTTTTCGCGGGATATGGCGTCGTGATGTACAGGTTCTGCATGGTGGCATCATCCGGGTAAATTGCCGGATCGCCAATCACGTCTTCCTCAAGGAACTCTTGCGAGGCTTTGTTGCCGTTCGCGTAATAGACGTAATTGGAAGCAGCAGCCATGTTGTTGGCATCCAGAATGAAATTCAGGAACTTATGCGCGCCTTCCGGATTCGGCGCATCCCCTGGGATCGCCATCTGGTCAAACCACATCAACGAGCCTTCCGCGAACGGATGGTACTCGATGTTTACACCATTTTCAGCTTCGGCTGCGCGGTCCCGCGCCTGCAGAATATCTCCGGACCAGCCCACAGCTACGCAAATATCACCGTTCGCCAACGCGTTGATATATTCTGAACTGTGGAACTTCTGAATGTGCGGACGAACGCTTGTCAGAACATCTTCGACCTTCTTGATCACATCCGGGTCATGGCTGTCGGGGTCCTCACCGATGTACTGCAAGGCCATCGGAATCATTTCGGCTGGCGCATCAAGGAAGTGAACGCCACAGGATGCCAGCTTTTCCATGTTCTCTGGTTTCAGAACCAAGTCCATGCTGTTCAGGGCCACGTCATCGCCCAGGGCTTCTTTGACCTTGTCTACGTTCACACCGATGCCAGTCGTGCCCCACATGTAGTTGATCGAATAGGCATTATTCGGATCATATCCCGCAGTACGTTCCTGAATGACGTCCCACAGATTTCCCGTATTCGAAAGTTTGGAAGAGTCCAGCTCCTGAAAAGCGCCAGCCTGAATCTGACGCTGAAGGAATGTGCCCGATGGCACCACCACGTCGTATCCCGAACCGCCGGCCAGCATCTTGGTTTCCAGAACCTCATTGCTGTCGAACACGTCGTAGATCAAGGTCAGACCGGTTTCTTCCTCGAACTTGCTCAGCAATTCTTCGTCGATATAGTCAGACCAATTATAAACACGCACCTCTTCGGCGAAGGCCGCCGAAGTCCCCAATGCGATGACCGCTGTCATGGTCAGCGTTTTGATTGTCATTTTCTTCTCCCTGCAAATGTACGGCTATTTTCCCGTTTTTTTGGATTTGATCAAGTTTTGCGTTTTACCTCGATCCAGCGTATGGTTCCACGAGGTCTGTCCCCTGACAAGTCAGGGTTAGTCGAAATGGGAAGAACCAATTGGATTTGATCAAAAATAAGGCATCTTTGTCGTTGGCCGACGGCGGCAAACAACCCGTGCACGAGCAGGTTTACCAAACCCTCAGATCACAGATCCTTTTCGGTGAACTCGTCCCAGGACAGCCCGTTACCATCCAGGGATTGACTGATTCGCTGGGTGTCGGAATGACCCCGGTGCGCGAGGCAATCCGTCGACTGATTTCAGACGGAGCTTTGGTGTTCCAAGGCAATCGGCGCGTCAGTGTCCCGCTTTTGAACTCCGGCGATATTCAGCAGATGATATTCGCAAGAATATCAATTGAATCAGAGCTTTCTCGGCGGGCGGCTGCAAATTTGCAGGCGGATGATATTGATCATCTCGAAGGTATCGACAAGAATCTGGACCGCATGATCGCCGATGGAGACGTAGGGGGTTACTTACGCTTGAATCAAGCGTTCCATGAAACGTTGTATTCCTATGCCAACGCTCCGATTCTCAATGATCTTGCTGAACGATTGTGGTTGCGGTTTGGCCCATCTCTACGTGTTGTGTGCGGTCGTTTTGGGACGCAAAGCCTTCCTGATCGGCACAAGGACATCATCACCGCATTGCGCAATGGAAACGCGGAAAAGGTGGCAAAAGCCACGGCTCAGGATATTGAACAGGGCATGGAACTGATATCCGAGGCCATCTCATCGGCCTAAAACAGATCGATTTGATTGACAGTGCAAAATTTGATCATATTGTACCCATCAACTGCTTTTATGGGAGAGTCGCAGATGTCTACCATCACCAACCATATGCCGACCGCCGAATTACAGGCGCTGGATGCGGCCCATCACATACATCCGTTTTCCGCCAATGGCGCGCTGGGTCAGGAAGGCGCGCGCGTGATCACCCGGGCCAAAGGGGTTTACCTGACAGACAGCGAAGGTGAAGAGATCCTGGATGCGATGGCAGGTCTGTGGTGCGTCAATATCGGTTACGGCCGGGATGAACTGGCGGATGTGGCCGCGCGTCAGATGCGTGAACTGCCCTACTACAACACCTTTTTCAAAACGACCCACGTTCCGGCCATCGCGCTGGCGGCAAAAATTGCCGAGCTGGCGCCGGGCGATCTGAATCACGTCTTCTTTGCTGCGGGCGGGTCCGAGGCCAACGATACCAATATCCGTCTGGTGCGCACCTACTGGGCTGAAAAAGGCCAGCCGGACAAGAACATCATCATCAGCCGCCACAACGCGTATCACGGTTCATCGGTCGGGTCGGCGTCCCTGGGCGGTATGGCAGGCATGCACGCTCAGGGTGGCATCCCGATTCCAAACATTCACCACATCAACCAGCCAAATTGGTGGGCTGAAGGTGGGGACATGTCGCCGGAAGAGTTCGGACTGGCCCGCGCACGTGAACTGGAAGAGGCCATTCTGGAACTGGGCGAAGACCGCGTCGCCGCCTTCATCGCTGAACCCGTGCAGGGCGCAGGTGGCGTGATCGTCGCGCCGGATACGTATTGGCCGGAAGTCCAACGCATCTGTGACAAGTACGACATCCTGTTGATCGCAGACGAGGTTATCTGCGGATTTGGCCGTACCGGAAACTGGTTTGGCTCGCAAACCGTTGGGATCAAGCCACATATCATGACCATCGCCAAGGGCCTCAGCTCGGGCTATGCGCCTATCGGCGGATCAATCGTGAATGACGAGATTGCCGAAGTGATCGGCGGTACCGAATTCAACCACGGCTACACCTATTCCGGCCATCCGGTCGCCGCTGCCGTGGCGCTGGAGAACCTGCGCATCCTTGAAGAAGAGAAGATCGTTGAACATGTGCGCGACGTTGCCGCCCCTTACCTGAAGGAAAAGTGGGAGGCATTGGCCGATCACCCGCTGGTGGGTGAGGCCAAGATCGTCGGCATGATGGCCTCGATCGCGCTGACACCAGACAAGGCCAGCCGCGCCAAATTCGCGTCTGAGCCTGGCACCGTCGGCTATATCTGCCGCGACCGATGCTTTGCCAAAAACCTGATCATGCGCCATGTCGGCGATCGGATGATCATCTCACCGCCACTGATCCTGACCCCTGCGGAAATCGACGAGATGTTCGTGCGGATTTACAAGTCATTGGACGAAGCCCAGGCGGAGATCATCGCACAGGGGCTAATGAAAGCTGCATCGTAAGCCTTTCGTGAAAACACGCAGGTAAGGGACGCCATAAAAGCGTCCCTTATTCAGTTTGGTTTCGATATTCTATTTTACTGTTTTAAAACAACAAGATAGAATCAACGTATTGTCGCTGTCGAGAAATCTTTCGTCCGATGCGAACAAGTAAAAGCATTCTCGCATAAATTAAAAATTTTCCGCGCGGCAAATAACTTGATTTAGCTCTTTTTGGATTCAAGTATTCGAATGCGAATCAGGTCTCATATTACCTCGGCCTGTGTCGCGGCCCGCTGTTACTCTGGGTCTGCCTCCTGTCTATCGAAGTGAGTGGCGATAGACAGGAGGCTTCGCAGCCCTGGCTTGTAAATGTCTGAATGAGTGATGCGTTGTAGATTTAAGTGATATCAGAGCTTACTTCCTTCTTATCGCAGCTGATCCAATAGCCTCACTGTCGGATACCCGTCCGGCCGCAACCCCTGTGCCAATTGATACGCCCGCACCGCGTTGATCGTGTTTGGCCCGGTGCGCCCATCGATACCCTTTGTGTCGAACCCAGCCTCGGTCAAACGGAATTGCAGTTCCTTTTGCTCGCTGAAACTCAACACCCGCTCAGCACGTGGCCAGTCGGAAAGAAACGGTGCGCCACCCGTAAGCCGGTCGGACAAATGCCCGATGCCTATGACGTATGCATCGGCCCCGTTATACGCCTCGATCACGCTGAAATTGTCGAAGATCATCAGCGCAACGCCCTGCCCTCCAGCAGGAAGCAGGATCGCGGCCCGACCGTGATCTGGGACTGGCGTTCCGTCGCGCCCTAACACACCGCGCGCGGCCCATTCGGACGGCATCCGGGTAAAGTCTCGCCGGGCCGAAGCGTAGTCGAAATCTGCGGGCAATCGCACCTCAACACCCCAGGGTTGCCCCTTGGTCCAGCCATGTTGCGCCAGATACGACGCCGCCGAGGCCAATGCATCCGTTGGATCGTCTGACCAGATATCACGACGGCCATCCCCATCAAAGTCGACCGCATGATCCAGATACGAGGTCGGCATGAATTGGGTGTGGCCCATCGCACCCGCCCAGCTGCCCAACATGTTTGCGGCGCTTACATCACCTGCCTGCACGATCTGCAGGGCGGCAATCAACTGCGTTTCAAAGAACTGAGCCCGTCTTGCATCAAAGGCCAGTGTCGCCAACGACCTGAGCGTCCGGCTGCTGCCACGATACGATCCAAACGAAGTTTCCAAACCCCAAATGGCCGTGACCACTTCTTTTTCGACGCCATATTCGGCCTCGATCCGGTTCAGCACCTGCCGATGCCGTTGCATGGCTGCACGACCATTAGACAAGCGCGTATCTGAAACTGCGGACTCAAGATACTCCCAGATCGGTTTCGAGAATTCTGCCTGATTTCGGTCTCGCTCTATGATGTCTTCGTCAAAGGTAATGTCCGAGAACACCTGAGACAGCGTTCCTTTCGTAATTCCCTGCTGTTGCGCACGACCCTGAAACGCGCTCAGCCAGACCTGAAACCGCGCGACCGCTGCTGCCGACACGTGCAGCGCCTCAATCGATGGGCGTGGAACGGGTCGAAGCGAAACAGCCAAATCTGCCGAAGCCAGTTGTACCGTTTTACCAAGCGTATCGCCGCTCGACCAATTTCCTGTTTCTGTTGTGTCCGCCT
The DNA here is from genome assembly GCF_001238295.1 of Ruegeria sp. 6PALISEP08. GTDB lineage: Bacteria > Pseudomonadota > Alphaproteobacteria > Rhodobacterales > Rhodobacteraceae > Ruegeria. The sequence goes on along the minus strand of NZ_LGXZ01000010.1, from coordinate 8,888 downwards.
GCACCATGGATGCCCATAATACGACGGTCATGACGCCGCCTACGCATTTATGCATACCGAATTTTCCTGATCACTGCTCAACCCCAGGGTAGCGCAAAATCAGCAAATCACAAAGCACTCAGCCCCCTGTTTCGCGCTCTTGTGCTTCCCGGTCCGCGCGGATGCGGGCCAGAACGTCGCGCAGCATCGGCACGCGGTTTGGTCTAAAGCTTTGATCCGTCACACGCATATCCTGCATCCGGTCCAGGCGAAAAACACGGAAATCCTGTCTCAGATAACACCAGCTTAGCAACACGTTCGAACGGTCCATATAGACGATGCTAAGCGGATTTACGCGCCGAAGCGTAGCCTGACCCTTTGCATCCGTATACGAAAACTCCACCGCGCGCTCGTCCCAAGCCGCCTGCCGCAACGTTGCCGCGTCAATCGTCGGCGCCGGGGGGCGGTCAAACCGGGTAGCCGCCAAGATTGCGTGGCTCAGCCGGTGCGACTGACGCGGGGGCAAACGGCCCTGAAGCTTTCGAAGGGCCGCACCGGCGGCATCCGCCAAAGACGGATCACCAATGACCTGAACTTCGCGCAGGCCCAGAACCAGCGCCTCAAGCTCATCGTCGGTGAAACCCAGCGGGGGCAGTGTCGCATCCTCAATCAGTGTAAACCCAAACCCAGCTTCGCCGTCGATAACAGCCCCCAGACCACGCAGCGCATCGATATCGCGGTGGACGGTCCGGGCAGACACATCCAGATCCTGCGCCAGTTGCGCAGAAGTTTTGGGCGACGGGCCCGAACGCAGGGCCTGCATCAGTTGGAACAATCGGGCGGTACGGGACATGATGCATTCTAGCTTAAACCTGATGACAGAAACTGTCATTAGCCCCGATTACACATTTTGCATCGCCAAAAACGGAGCACAGTGATGCTGACCCTTCTCACCTATCCTTCTGCCTTCGGCCTGTTCAGTGCCAGCCCATTCTGCGTCAAAACGGCTTTGATGCTGCAACACTCCGGTCAGGATTGGCAGCGCTCTGACATGCTGGATCCCCGAAAGATGCCGCATCAGAAACTGCCTGTGCTGCGCACGCCCGAACGTCTGATCCCCGACAGCGACCTGATCCGAGATTGGCTGGAAACCAATGGCGCAGATTTCGATCAGGGCCTGACAGATGTGGAAAGGGCGCAATCCCGCGCTTTGGTGCGCATGGCCGAAGAGCATCTGTATTTTCATATCGTTCTGGATCGCTGGGGCAATGACGACGTATGGCCGATCTTGCGGGAAACCTTCTTTACCGGGATACCCGCCCTGATCCGCAAACCGGCGTCCAATGCGATCCGAAAATCTGTTCTGAAAGGGATCACATCACAAGGGATAGGGCGGTTCTCACTCTCTGAGCGGCTGGACCGGGTTGAACGCGATCTCGAGGCGATCTCGGCCTATCTTTGGCAATCTTCGTTCCTGTTGGGGGACCGACCAACTTCCGCGGACATGAGTGTCGGCCCAATGCTGGCTGCAATGCGCGCGACGCCAGCAGATACCCCGCTGACCCGCCGCATCAAACAGGATAACCTGTTGAACAGCTACGTGGACCAGATGGAAAAGGCGATACCCGTTTGAAACCCTTTGATGATCCTCAAGTCGCCGCGGTATTCGAGGCCCTCCCCCCGCTCACGCGTGCGGGGGTTTTGGGGTTACGAGAGCTGGTTTTTGACACGGCGACATCTCTGCCCGCCGCCAATCCTCTGCGTGAGGAACTGCGTTGGGGCCAGCCCGCCTACCTTGCGCCCAAAGGATCAACGATCCGGCTTGGGGCTCACAAGTCGGCACGCTTCGCGCTGTTCGTGCATTGTCAGAGCCGATTGATGGGCGATTTCACCTCGGCCTTTCCAGGTGAGGATCGGATTGACGGGAACCGGGCCATCCTGTTCGATGACCCAAGCCAGATCGACGTAACCCGCCATGGCTGGCTGATTGCCCGGGCGCTTACCTATCACCTCTGACGGCGCTTGCGCTCCACCTTGCGCTTGATCTTGTCCTTCTTGCGCTTGGTGCTGACGGCCTTTCGGCGGGTCCCCCGTTTTGCAGATCCCCGCCCGCGCGGCAGCGCCTGATCATCGATTGACAAAAGCTCCAGTTCCAAACCACCGGTAACAGGCGTCGCTTCGGTCAGGCGCACGGTGACGCGCTGGCCTATGGCGATGATCAGCCCGGAGTCCGATCCCATCAGCGTCCCGGCCTCGCGGTCGAAATGAAAGAACTCGCGCCCCAAAGATCGCACTGGCACCAACCCGTCCGCTCCGGTTTCGTCCATCTTCACAAAGGCCCCGAACCGGGCGATGCCGCTGATCCGGCCAGAGAACTCATTGCCCACCCGCTCGCTCAGATAGGCGGCCAGATAACGATCGGTCGTGTCCCGCTCGGCCATCATGGATCGGCGCTCGGTATCCGAGATATGCGTGGCTGTCTCGTCCAGTCGCATAATTTCATCTTCGGTCAGACCGTCCTTGCCCCAGCCATGGGCCGAGATCAGCGCCCGGTGTACGATCAGGTCGGCATAGCGGCGGATGGGCGAGGTGAAATGCGCATAGTTCCGCAGCGCCAACCCGAAATGACCGAAATTCTCAGAGTTGTAATAAGCCTGCGCCATCGACCGTAGGGTGGTCAGGTTGATCAGTTCGGCATCCTCGTTCCCAGCAGCCGCGTTCAGCAGCGCGTTCAGGTGACGGGTTTGCAAAACCTGCCCCTTGGCGAGATTCAAGCCCGCCGCCTGCGCTGTTTCCCGAAGACTTTCCAGTTTCTCCGGCGCGGGTTCTTCGTGCACGCGGAACAGCAGGGGCCGACGCTTGGCGATCAGGGTCTCAGCTGCGGCAACATTAGCGAGGATCATAAATTCCTCGATCAGCTTATGGGCGTCCAGCCGGTCTCGGAAAGCGACGCTCGTCACTTCACCTGTGTCGGACAGAACGATCTTACGCTCTGGCAGATCCAGCTCCAGGGGCTGCCGCACCGTACGCGCCTTCTTCAACGCGGCATAAGCGGCGTAAAGCGGATTCAGAACCGGCTCTAGCAACGGCCCGGTTCGGTCGTTCGGATTGCCGTCGATAGCCTCTTGCACCTCGGTATAATTCAGCGAGGCAGCCGACCGCATCAGACCGCGGACAAAGCGATGGCCAATCTTGTTCCCATCCGCGTCGATCTGCATCCGCACGGCGATACAGGCGCGCGGCACGCCTTCGTGCAGAGAACACAGATCGCCCGACAGACGATCCGGCAGCATCGGCACAACCCGGTCAGGGAAATAGCTGGAATTGCCACGCTTGCGCGCCTCGCGATCCAATGCCGTGCCTGGCTGCACGTAGGCAGCGACATCAGCGATGGCGACCCAGATCACATGACCGCCGGGGTTCTTGGGGTCGTCATCAGCATGCGCATAGCAGGCGTCGTCGTGATCGCGCGCATCCGAAGGGTCGATGGTCAACAAAGGCATATCCCGAAGGTCTTCGCGACCATTCAAACCAACTGGCTTGGCCTTGTCCGCCTCTGCAATCACCTTGTCGGGGAAATCATCCGGAATACCGTGTTGATGGATCGCGATTAATGACACCGCCTTGGGCGCAGTCGGATCACCCAACCGTTCAACAATACGCGCACGGGGCAGTCCCATACGGTTCTTGGGTCCTGCCTGTTCAGCCTCGACCAGTTCACCGTCCTTTGCCCCCAAAACCGCGCCATCATGGACCAGCCACTCGGTGGAACCTGCCTTGTCGATGGGCACAATACGCCCGCCCTCGGCTCCTTTGCGAAAGATGCCGACGATTTTGCGCGGGTTGGTCCCAATGCGACGGATCAGGCGGGCCTCGTAGTTGTGGTCTTCTTCATGCACCACAGTCAGGCGGGCCAGAATACGGTCGCCCTCGCCCAGTGCCGGATCACTGGCGCGGGCTATGATCAGGACGGTGGGTTCAACCCCCTCGCCATGCCATTCCAGCGGACGCGCGAACAAATCGCCATCGGCGTTCGGCGCTTTCACCTGCAACACACTGACAGGCGGCAAGCGATCCGGATCGCGATAGCTGCGATTGCGCTTTTCCAGATGCCCTTCCGCCTCAAGCTCTTTGAGGATGCGCTTCAGATCAATCCGATCCGCGCCCTTGATGCCAAAGGCTTTGGCAATATCGCGTTTTGACGTGAGGGTGGGGTTCGCTGAGATCCAGTCGAGGACCTCCTGCTTGGTGGGAATGCGAGTCATACTTTCGGCCTATCACGCGTTTGCGACCGCGTCATGACCAAAAAACCTCAGGGTTTCAGATCGGCGATCGTATCGACGTCGTGCAGGTGGTCCAGAAAGGACACACGGCAGCCGGGAATCGAGGCCAGCGTGTCGGCCAAAGCGTGTTCCGTCGACCAGCGTACATCCCGAAACAGACCTGTGGGCAAAGTCGCGTAGCGCTGCGCCCCAACCAGCCAATAGCCACCATCCGGCGCAGGGCCGAACACCATCTGAGATCGACCCAGCCCATCAAAAGCCCGGGCAATGTGAACGCGTGAAATTCCCGGAATATCGGCGCCGATTAGGCAAACCGGACCTTTGGGCATGCCCCGCAGCATTCGTCCCATCCGGTCGCCCAAGTCACCGCGCCCCTGTGGCGCGCGTGGCAAATCAGCAGGCCAGACCCGGCTGTTCAGACCCTCTGCATCCGGTGACACCGCCAGCACAATCTGCCAACGCGGATCACGCAACCGCCGGATCAAGGACCGGGTCTGGTGCCGGAACCACCATGCCGCACCCACCATACCGATGTCGCGACCCAAACGGGTTTTCACACGACCTGGATGAGGTTCCTTCACCATGATCACCAAAGTACGCCTCACGGCAAGTCCCGTACCATGTCGCGATGCTCAATCCCGGCATCCAGATACACCGGCCCCAAAGGAGTAAAGCCGAGTTTTTCATAAAACCTAACGGCGTGTGTTTGTGCACCGAGCTTTACTTTATTGATCTCTGGATCGGCTCGGGCAAGGTCGACCGCTTTGCGTATCAGGTCAGCCCCCAATCCCTGCCCCCGAGCCCGAGCCAGAACACAGACTCGACCGATCTTGGCCGTGCCCCTGTCGCAGACAATGCGTGCTGTTCCTAACGGCCCTTGCACGTCCCGCGCCAAAAGATGGATCGCTGCATTGTCCAGCGCGTCCTGCTCTTCCGATACGGGGACCCCCTGCTCGAGAACGAAAACCTGATGCCGCAGAGCAAAACAAGATGGTAAGTCTTGCGTAACTTCAATGTCAAAATTCATGCAAAAAAGTCCGTCAGGATGCGTGTATAGACCGCCTTGAGCTGCTCGATCTGCGCCACCTCAACGCATTCATCCACCTGATGCATTGTGCGCCCGACCAGCCCGAACTCGACAACAGGACAATGGTTCTTGACGAACCGTGCATCCGACGTACCACCGGTTGTGGACAGCTCTGGCGTGACTCCGGTTTCAGCTTCAACCGCATCGGCGACCAAATCCGACAAGGCTCCGGGCGGGGTCAAAAAGCTTTCCCCTGAAATCTTGATTTTAACGTCAACTTCAACGCCATACTCAGCAGAAACCTGATCCGCCTCTGACTTCAACCAGTCACTCAAGCTGGCACCTGAGTGCAGGTCATTGAAGCGGATGTTGACCGCTCCGCTGCATTGCGCCGGGATCACGTTGGTGGCGGCGTTCCCGGTGTCTATGGTGACCACCGCCAATGTAGAAGCATCGAAATGGTCCGTTCCTTGATCCAGTTCGTGGCTAGCCAAACGGTCCATCAGCCGCGCAATGGCAGGCAAGGGGTTCTTGGCCCGATGCGGATAGGCCGAATGCCCCTGAACGCCCGTGACTGTAAACCACGCGGTCATCGAGCCCCGCCGGCCGATCTTGATCATCTCACCCATCTTGTTCGGGCATGTGGGTTCTCCCACCAGACAGACTGACATGCGTTCATCCGCACTGTACATGTAGTCGAGCAAGGCGGTGGTGCCATCCACAGCATCGCCTTCTTCATCACCTGTGATCGTCAGGATGATGGCTCCGTCCGGCGGCGTGTCGCGGACAAAGTCCATCGCCGCAGCCGCAAAAGCCGCGACCCCGGACTTCATATCTGTGGTGCCCCGCCCATACATCACGCCGTCCCGCACCTCTGCTCCGAAAGGCGGCATCGTCCACGCCACCTCGTCCCCGACCGGAACAACATCGGTGTGACCGTTGAAGCCGAAACTGCGCGCGTGGCCTTTCTGGCCCCATCTGGCGAACAGGTTGCAGATGCTTCCACGATCAACACGCGTGCAGTCGAACCCCGCGTCCGACAGAACCGACTCGAGCAAAACAAGCGCGCCGCCTTCTTCGGGTGTGACCGATGGGCAACGGATCAGATCGGCTGTCAATTGAACGGGGTCGGTCATGCATTGGCCTCTGGAACAGTGTCTTTCGCGGGTTCGCGCACAGATTCAACGAATTGGCCGGTTTTCCAACCCCAATCCGCAAAAAAACCCTTCATCCGAATGACAAGATTTCAAAACGACACCCCAATAAATCAAAGCAGTTTACCCGGCGACCATCTTGCCGTGCACAGCACAATCGCGTTACAGGGCCGCGAAACAGGTGAATTGAATATGAAGCGCGCATTCTTCGCACTGATCAGCCTGACTTTCGCCGTTCTAGCACAGCAGAGCATGGCACAGTCCCTTACGGTCACTACGGTGACCCGCCCGCCGTTTTCCTATGTCGAGGACGGCACTGAAACCGGCTTTTCGATGGATCTGCTGTCCGCATTGGCGGAGTCATTGAATTGGGATTACACGGTCAATCGCGTCGAATCCTTTCCGGATATGCTTGATGCAGTGCAGGATGGGTCTGCGGATCTTGCCATCGCCAATATCTCGATCACCGCCCAGCGGGAAACGCAGATGGATTTCACCCAGCCGATTTTTGAGGCGGGGTTACAGATCATGGTACCATCAGAGGCCGCCCGCCAGCCGTCCCTTCTGCATGCACTGCTTTCCAGAGAGTTGTTCATCGCCATTGGTCTGGCTTTTGCCATCCTCCTGGGTGGCGGCATGTTGATGTGGAGCTTTGAGCGGCGCGCCCAACCCTATTTCGACCGCAAGCTGAACGAGGCCTGGTTTCCTTCGTTCTGGTGGGCGCTGAACCTTGTTGTGAATGGCGGATTTGAAGAAAGGATGCCCCGCACCCCCTTTGGCCGGCTTCTGGGTGTGGTTCTGGTCGTTTCATCATTGTTCATCGTATCGGTTTTCACCGCCCGTATTACGTCGGTCATGACCGTGGACGCGATCACTGGCAGCGTGAATTCGGTGAACGACTTGTACGGTAAGACTGTCGGCACCATTTCGAATTCGACCGCAGCGAGCTTTCTGAACCGGCGCGAGATCGAATTCACTGGCTATACGGGGCTGGAACAGATGCTTGACGCCTTCCAGGCCAAGGATTTGGACGCGGTGGTGTTCGATGCACCCATCCTGTCCTACTATGCATCCCATGAAGGGCGGCGTATTGCGTCTATGACAGGCGGTGTTTTCCTGCGCGAGAACTACGGTATCGCATTTCCGACCGGTTCGCCCCTGGTCGAGGATGTCAACCAGGCTCTGCTTTCGCTGCGCGAAGACGGAACCTATGACGAGATTTACCGCAAGTGGTTCGGCGCCCGGAACTAGGCTTGCGCCTCGTCTCCGAAAAACGGCGTCATCTGCGCGACAATTACGGCGTTTTCATCCAGTGCACGCTGCATCAGGGCGCGTTCGTCTGGCTCGATATCGTGCCCCTGTGCTTCTCGCTCGGCCAAGGTGCCGTACCCGGTGACGTCCAGAGGCGCAGTATCGGCTTGTTTCAAAATAGCCACCGTCTCGCGCACGGCCTCGGCCTCATCTACACCGCTGGCATAACAGATAAGCGCTGCACCCGTTGCCCCCTCGGGCAACCCGTCGCCATCCTTGCGACCGATCTGAACCAGAAGGGTATAAACTTGCTGACGCGAGGGTTTCTTTTGCTTTTCCATGCATGGGGCCATAGCCGTGCGCCCGCCCACGGTCAAGCAGCCGGGAATTGCAGACAGGTAATCCAGAGGCCATAGTGCCGGGAGAAAACCGATCCAAGACGACACAGGACCATTTCATGACCTATCCCGATTTCATCACAGCCTTTCCCAGCCTCGACGTCCCGTTCCCGGAAGAAGTGGTTCAGACCGCCGTAATCCGGTCGGATGCGGGTTTGGTTGCGTTCTTTACGTTTCTCGAAGACTTTGAGTTGCCAGCACACTCTCACAGGGCTCAATGGGGTACAGTAATCGAGGGCGAGGTTGAACTGACCATCGGCACTGAGACCAGAACATTCGGCCCCGGCGACAGCTATTCGATCCCCTCAGGCGTCGAACACGGTGGCAAGATAAAGGCCGGTACACGTGTCATAGATGTATTTGAAGAACCGGACCGCTATCCGATCAAGGCATAACAACAAACGACTCACCAAACTTCATTTCCGATTTCGACTTTTGGTTGAGGCGTTTTGAAGCGCAAACTCATGAGCTGAATCCGGCACATTAATGCCACATTTTTTCCTCATTTTGGGCCAGTTTCTGCTGACCTCAGCGCCGCGTTCTTAATTCAAAATTGTTTTGTGGTGCGCGCTCTACGCTTGAGCCACTGCATAAGTCATTTTACCGGAGAATTAAGATGAGTGTTCTGTCCAAATTAATGACGACAACAGCGAGCGTGATCGCGCTGGCCGGAGTACCTGCTGTAGCCATTCTGTCCATAGCGACAGTAGATGCAGCATATGCTCAAGAAGCCGAAGGTAGCGGCGAAACCGAAGGCGGCGGCGAAACCGAAGGCGGTGGCGAAACCGAAGGTGGT
>NZ_LGXZ01000009.1 GCF_001238295.1 Ruegeria sp. 6PALISEP08 | reverse complement strand
TGACCCACTCAAAAATCGATCTTCGCGTGTTCTCGGACACTTCGAACTGAACTGGCCTGCCTGTCTTGCTCTGGACGATCGATACGCGGTCTCGAACTGCTCCGGCAACGACCAGATCCGCCACTTTCAGGCGAACAAGATCACAACCGCGAAGTTTGATGTCGATAGCAAGATTGAACAGCACAAGGTTGCGCGGGTTCCCGGCGAGTTCGAGCCGCGCACGAATTGCCCAAACCTGTCTAGGCAGGAGTGGACGTTTCTGACCAATTAGTCGGTTCTTGTTCCACGGCGGCTGAGACGGTCTGACTATTTGAAGCTGAATACTGGACATGGTGAAGTCTCCATCCAGCCCTCCCGCACCAGGCATCGGCACCCTGCCAACCAGCGCACTTTACTGTCTTTGCCATCATAGAAACCGATCGCGCGCATCTCAAACTGCAGTTTAAAACACTCAATGGCCGCTTCTGATCAAGTCGGACGTCCGATCAGAACGAGCCGATGACCGCTTTGCGGACAAAGCCGCCAATTGACCAATGTCCGTGTTGCGGAAGTAGAATTACGTTGAGGTCGCCAACAAACCGTCGTGACCACAACAATTTTTTGGGGTTTAGCCTACCACGGTGGGCCGAGCACGTTCGAATGGGGTCAATGAGCTACGATGGTGGTGAAGCAATCCTTGTTGATTGAGCTTCGCCTTGGGATTTCGAATTCACTATTATTTTTTGAATCAATTCCCTATGGAAGGTCGCTCAATCGCGAGAGCATGCCGGTACCGAAAAATTTAACGAAAGTACGAAGGACGAGTACATTCCTTTGATCTGGATAAGGCCTGTCAACCAGCGCATTTTCAATTTTCAAAAATCTAATTGGTTCGCCAGTCTTCCAAAATAGGAAAAATTGGGCCGGACGGATTTTGAATCCCACTCGATGCTAAGGCCACACCGCCGAGGCCGTTCAGCAAACCCAGATCATTCGAGAACTCGTGCCGATCCAATATCGACCGGCGTATCAAATTTTCACTCCGCAATTGCCAAGAACGCGAATTAGATCGCCTTGCCCAATGCATCAATGCAAATGCTTCGCCCACCATCCCGCAGCACAAGGAGATTCCAGATTGACCACCATTCTTCAAAACGAAGTTTGCAGATTTCTCAGCGACAGAGAAGTAATCATCGCTACCCAGCATTGAGTATGCAAGCGAGTAAAGTAGGAGATGTCCCGATGCACCATTACATAGACCTGACCAGAATCTGTCCTCATCTGGATCTGTGGTAATTGGCCAATAGGCCATATCCTCGAAGGTTTCAGAGAGCGTTATATGCTTGTCCAACATCGCAACGAGTGAACGAGGAACCCCAGTTCCCTTAACTTCGTACCACCGCAACAGACTGAACAAAATACCTGCTCTTCCATGAGCAAAACCCAAATAAAGTATTTTGTCCTCAGTGTCAGTTAGATCATTGAGAATTCTCTCAGCGACGGCGTCGAAGTGGTCGAACGAGACATCGCCTTGCTCTAATAGGATTGGCCCTAAAAGAGATTTCAGAAATGCGGCTCCAAGCAGAATACCTGGCCCACCATTGTATGTATCTAGGGTCCATATGTTGCGCTGATCTCTTGGTTGAGACATGTTGTCTAGAAAACTAGTAGCATAAGCTTCGAATTCGTTGAGTTCATCCAATGCTAGTGAGAAATTTGACCAGCAGTACGCATGAATAGTTCGTACAAATGAATGTCCCGCCCTGCCATGAAAGAGAGAAAGATCCCAAATATCTTCGGGAACTTTCGTAGCCGTTGCAGGCTCAGATTTCATTGGCCAATCTTCTGACATTTTACTGATCCAGAAATTGGACCCGCTCAACATTTTCGCGCTGCGATTAGCGACGGCACATTGCAAGGAAATATATGCCGCACCAGCGGCACCATTCATCATAGAAAGACCTGCGAAACAGCTGTCATTTTCTAGGATATCGGACGACAAGTCTGTTGTCCCTTCAACACCTGAATCTGATAGCTTCTCGTTTTGCGTCCATGAAGAATGTTCCGTTTCGGTCCGTGCAAATGGCTTCGGCAAAGTTTTCGATTGTTTTTGTCTAGCGCTGACGGCGAATGCGTTACAGAAATCTTTCATGCTGGAAAATCGATCAGATGGATCTTTTTCCAACGCCTTGTTCAGGCAATCCTCTACCATTGGCCAGTGGATTTCGAATTCTGATAGACGGCGAGGCGCCTCGCCGACTATTTGGACTAGGGCTTTTTCCCGTTCAAGCGAAAGGTTGAGATAGTGGCGACCAGTAATTACAAGAAATGCAAGAGTTGCCATTGAATACTGTTCACCAAGGCTTGTGCTTTCCACACCGGTTCCAGATGTCTTCACGGCACACGCATACTCAGGCTCGTAGTGATCAAAAACTCCTACTCTGTTGCCGCGTTGCGGAGCAAACTCAGCCGAGGCGGCACCAAAATCCAAAATCGAAACGTTCAGCGAGTCATCGACAAGAAAGTTACCCGGATTAATGTCCCCATGCAAAACGCCTAGGTTGTGAATGCGGGACATGCACTCAAGGGACTTCTCTACGATTTGCGCTCTTTCCGGAAATGACAATTCGTCATACTCAGATAGCCTTCCAAATTCAATGCCGTTAACCCAACTAAGTAGAGTAAAGGAGATGTTTTTTTCGCTGGAAAAATCTAAAACCTTGGGAACGAAATCAACTCCTTTGCTGGTAAGAAATCTTAATATTTCCACTTCCTTTTTCGAATCCCAGACATGAGTGAAGTCACTTTCTTTTAGAGTCACTTTCAGAGCAAAGCGCATGCCCTCATTTGACGCTAGCTCATAGACTTCGGTGTCATTAGTAGTCTTTAAGGGGCGAACTACGGTCAGGTGTTTGTATTTGTCGCCCGGCTTAAGGTGATTGACCCTCTCCACCAATGCTAGTTTCTCGGAATTGACCAAGTAGCCGGTATCTATGAAGGATTTCATAGCATCGTAGCTGTCAGCTAAGATCGTTTTAGCGTCTCCAGGGAAGTCTTGAACGTGCCTCACTATGGCTTCTGGAATCGTCGAAGGAATTCTGAACTTCTCTAGAAGATTTGCCAAATTTTCTGGAAGCTGTTGAGAGGTCCAACGACTTCCTGTTAAAGACGCGATATATTGACCACTGTCTGTGTCAAGCTTCCGTTGTATATCTGGGGGAAGCGAATCGACATGCACAATGGATGCCTTACTGTTTAAAATATATCGGATAACTTTAGTATTTTTAGTCATTTAGCGGGGCCCAGGTAAGTGGACAGCAGCGGCCAATATATAGCCGCGCCAGAACATGATCGAGGCCAGTGGCCAAATCTGTGTTTGTTTGACCAAGTTCGCCAATCAAGTTGGCAATAATCGTGCAAATATACGAACGCCAACTGCGCTGGCCTGACCTTATTGCTGAATCTGATTGCTCAATCTCTGAGCTCCAAGAGATGAGGCCATCTTTTTTCGCCGAAACTGAAAATGGGACACCTTGAGGCGTCACCTTCTGAAATTTCTGCTCTATCTCTCCGATAAACGTTTCAGTTTGCTTATGGTCAGAGGTATATACAACGATCTTATCTGGGCGATTAAGATCTGCGAAAGTACGACCGACTTTTAGAGCGGGGACCATAATTTGATCGGCAGTTTTAACGACTTGTCTTATAACTTCCGGTACGAACTCAATTTGAGGGCTCACGTAAATTTTTTCTGCAATTCGGCATTTGTACCCTTCACTAATGGGCAACCATCTGACCCATCTATCTTTCAAATCTAACTTTTTCAGAACTTTTAGATCCACTCCATTGCTATGTTGAAGTAACCAATCGGTCATATCATTTTTGGCAGCGCATTCTTTGAGAGTATTACCGGCAGGGCTGGAATTATAGCGATATAGTTCGTCAAATATCCTAGCAGCGCCCAAATTGCGACAACGGAAAGCGTGAATAATCGCTTGCCTTGATATCTTTTGGAGTCGTTGATTGAGCACAACCCTAGCAAGGTTGTTCCTTGCTACTAAGCAATTTATTGCCTTTACCCCCGTTTGGAACGTATTATTCGCATCTTGGATTTGTAGCAATCCATCCAAAACCATTGCGTACAGTTGCCGTCGTGGCGGGCAAACAGACAGAAGCGGATCACCCAAGCAAAATGTTCTCGGAAGCTCCAGAATTCTCAAAGTTCTGGCTACGTCCCCGTCGACCAAATGGGCCTTGTGGCCCTCGATATCAATCGCCTTCCAAACGATGCGACCATTTCCTCCATTGGTCCGCCTGCTGGATTGGCTCGAAGACGCATCATTGTTTTCTAAGCGTAACGACGGATTGGACCGTATGGTTTGGCCAAATATTGACTTGAGCGTGATGTGGTGGGCAGCCGCATCTACGTCTTTCATAGTCAACCAATGAGTTGTTTTACAAGAAGTTTCTCCAGTTCTTCGGTGAGCTTCTCTAATTGTTCTTCTTTTATCTTGGTCTCAATTTGAAAAACATCTCCGCGTATCGCACACGATGTGCCAACGCACGTGTAGCGGGCAGATTCATCTGGGGCAAAACATCCAGGACAGGTTACGACGCCTGGACAAATGTAGGAGCCACCAGAGTTGCAGCGACCCACCGCACCAGCCTCGTCTTCTACATTTAGGGTTAATTTCACGGTTGCGTACTTCAATTTTCCCACTCCATAAATTTTGCATCTGAATAATGAGCTGATGATACGAAAGACGGGAAAAAATGCTAGTAGCATTTTTTTGGGGTCTGAACTCGTTGTTGTTTACAGCCAGAAAATTACAGTTGCGGCGAGAGCGAAGGCAGAGACAACTCTTTTTTGCATTTGACGTGTCGGGCTGCCTCGCGCCCGCGAGGCCACAGGAATTCCAAGCAAGGTCTAGGCCTAGTTTTGCATTTTGTATTGGCGCTTGTCCCATCTAATGGCCGACAAGCGCTTTTTTCAACCGGGAGTGCTGGCGTTCATCCGTTTGTCTTTCAACGCCTCTCGGCATCAGCTTGTATCATAGCCTCGCTCCCAAGAAGCCTTTCAACATCTGGCATGCTACTCAGAAGACTTAACTGATACTAGCGACCGTGGTTGGTCTCGCAGAGCCTAAAGCCTGAGATGACATGCAATTCCCGTATTCGAGGCTTCATAAGGACGATTTAGCTCGCCTGTCCTTGAAAATGAACGTTTCTAAGAGGCGAGTTGGAATGCGCGGCGAGCTGAAGAAAAACGATGTCGACCTCTCTCAGAACTGTCTCTCTATATCTGGTGTCTCGTTAGGACCGAAGTCCATCAAGTTTTGAGAGGCCTAGAAAACCAGACGTTCGCTACGGCCTGCCTAAGGAACAGGTTAGGCTCAGAACAGTCATTCGCTGCACTTGGCATGAGCGGCTGATTTTGAGCGCGAAGCAGACGTTGTTCTTTCTAAATGACGTAGCCGCTTTTTGTTTTGTCCGCGCTACGCCGCCCGCTCCTTGAAGCTGACAGACTTAGCGATTACATATCAATCGTGAGCGGACAGCCCGCAATTCCCCCAAACATGATGACGCTCGTCTACCGAGCTTTGCCCGTAAGTCGCGGAAGACCGCCGGGGTATGGACCGCCCGAGATATGCTTGCGACCGGTGCGAATGGTCTGGGTCTAGCGCCGATCCACTGATGAGCCTAAGGCAGGGCGAAACCAACAGCATCCAGAGCGTCACGAAAATCGTGATCACCAACCCCGCCCTGGGGTGGTCGCCGGTGGCAACAGCCAACGGGATGCGCATCAACATGATGAATAGGAGAAATCACTTGGATCAAGATATCCAACTTGAAGCTGCTGCAGCAAGGCACATCGTCCTGATCGCCATGGCCTACTGTGAAGCCCAAACAGCAACGAGCGGCGAGGAAAGCCCGATTGTGCATGACCGGCAGTGGCAGGCCTGCTGTGGTGTCGCTGCGCGCTTCCTGAGCGATCCTGAAGCTATGACACCGCAACTCTGCCACCATGAATGGCGGCTCAGCCAAATGCGGCACAGTCATCCGCAGTTCTGGCCTGCTGCCGCATCTCGCACTTGGGATGAACTCGACCCGATGGACCAGTATGTCGAGCGGGCTGGTTTGGCAGCAATGCGTCAGGCGCTGGACGAAACACGGAGGTCCTCGCGGGGTCGCACCGCGGCGCTGCAATGAACGTCGGGCGTTAAAAAGCAGCATTATGCTTGATGTGAACAACAGAAAATATACAGACGGACGAGACACAAAACATCCCAACCTCCCAACCAAACGCCCGACAGGGAAGTTGGGAGGTTTTATTGCATGTCCACCCACAACGAAATGGCCGGCCTAGCTCGTTTGGCCTCGTTACAAGCTGTCCCACTTTAAATCAGGCCGTCTTGAGGATAGCATTTTCGAACCGAGCGCCTTTGCTATTGGGTCCTGGAACGAGACGTGGCTCTACATGACGCAAGCGCCGAGCGAAGCTGTTGCGCGCAGGAATTCGGCTGTCCGGTACACCTTCTGCGGCACACCACTGACGGAAATTCGAATACAGATCAGCAACAGTGACGACGTTGTTTGCCTTGATGGATAGTCTCTCTGCCGCCCACGCACGAACCCGGTCCGCATCCCTCATCCACGCCTCCTTGGCTATGCGTGATGTCATGGGATCCGCCATGCGCCGCGTGGTCAAAAGTTCCGCAGCCGCAACCACGACAAGATGAAGTAGAAGATCCGCCTCGTGTTCGATTATGCGATCTGCCAATCCCTCGTCGGCTTGCTCTTCGGAATACGCTTTGTCGAAGACCAGGACCTTGAAGCGGCGCTCAACGCCGCTGTCGATCCCCCCGCTAAATGCCGGCAGCTCATTGCAGATGAACACATGCTGCGCCTTGGGACTGAAATAGAACGGTATGCCGTACGGCAGCCGGGCATGACAGATGTCCCCGGTGATGACCTTTTTTAGCGCGTCGCCTGAAAGATCACGATCCGACGTCTCCTCCGCAACGTTCAGCGCGCACCCGCGCAAAACTGAGACGAAGTAGTCTTGTCCCATCTTGGCTGGCGGCACCGACTGAAGTGCATCCGCTGAGATCAATGATGAGATGACCTTGCGCGTGGTACTTTTTCCTGCGCTGCCCGGCCCAATCCAAATAAGGGCCTGCGGGTGTTTCATTTGCGTGCCGATACCAAGTGCCGCTGCGGCGGCTGTCTGCAGGATCAGCTCAATCCGCGCGCTTTTGTCTTGTTCAGCCATGTCCAAGTCGAACTCAAGGTTTGGTGCCTCGTGCTGCAGCCGCCTCAAAGTCGTTTTTGCTGAGAACAAACCCGTGAGCAGCTTCATCACGTCGCTTCCCAAAAGCCGCTTCTCAGCATCCTGCACTGGCCATACACCACGTACGGCATGCCGAGCCCGGTGCTTGCGGGCATGTGGTTCGAGCCGTGGGACATATTCACCTGTTGCAACGTCTTGTTCGAACACAACGAACCCGCTTTCACAGGTGATGCCAACAGGCGCACCTTCAAAAAACCCATCGTCATCGCGTTTGGACATGAGAAGCGACTTGACACTCTGCGCCTTACTTGACGTGATCTTGACCTCGCCAATACCGTTGGACGGCGTAGGGTAAGTGGCACCGTCAAAGCGCGCGATGGCACGCGTAAGCCGATTGTCGTTGAGAACAGTCCAAAGCTTGCCATCGTAAATCCAAACTGTGCCCTCAGTGATGACAATGCGACCAAAGAGATCTTCTAGGTTTTCCAGCACACGATCGGCAATCTCTTCGTCGCTACCACGGACCAGCTGCTCAACGTTGGACCTTCGCTGCCGCGCGTGGATGCGGTCGGCATCATCCACGGCGGCGGCAACAGCCCGACGTCCCATATCCTGGAGCAGATCGTTCAAATCGGCCTTTTCACCAAGGTTTGACGGTACTGTGACGACATGGACCCGTGCATTCGGGTTTTCTGCCGCCAGTTCACGCGCGATCTGGCGGCAGTCCTGCGCTTTGTCGCTGTCGGCAATGATCTCAATCCGACCGGCGTTTGCTCCTATCGTTTCGGGGCGGATGGACCCGAGGCACACCCTGATCTCTGCTGGCCCAGCAAACAACCGGGTCAATCCGGTTTCGATACCTTCGGCGATCGCAATTGTGCCTGTACCCAGTTTGTTTTTGATCCGAACTGAACCATCCCCGATGTAGCCTGCGCTCAGTTTGGTCTTCTTGCCGTTCTCGTCGCGTATCGGTTGCCCATTGTGGTTCAGGATTGTGCCCTGCATGCCAACAATATTTCCATCGTCATCCGTAACCACCGCCACGAGAGCCGGGCTTTTCTTACCACCCGGTTTGCATTGGAAATCTGGAGCATATCGCAAAGCGTCGTGTTCAAGATCGATCCCAACCAATCCACGGATGTTGCGCAAGTATTCTTCGCCGGGTGAGCCGGCCAAGGGGCGTGTCTTCGCAACCTGCTCCTGCACCCATGCGATCTTAGCAGCCTTTTCATCAGATGCCGCGTCGGAGCGTGCTCTTTCCTCCGCTTCTCGCTGCACGGCTTGTTCATCAGTCTCTTCACGGTTCTCCGAGGCCGCCTGTTCTCCCGGTTCCGATTGCTTCTGCTTCCGCCGTCCTTCAAGAACCCTTTCGCCAGTTATGGCTTCAATCTCGCGTACAGCAGCGTTGAAGTCGGCAAGGCCTCGTACCTTCATTAGCGCATCGGTCAGCGAAACCCCTGTTTCGGGCACGCACGTGCAAAAAATACGATTAGCGTCTGCATCGTAGCGAAATGAAGGGTTCTTATCTTCATGGTCAGGAAGCGGGCAGCGCTGATGCTTTTTTCCAGTTTGTGGTTTGGCACCAATGGCGGCGAGAATTTTGTCCGCGTGTGATTCCTCGACGATGCGGAGACGCTCGGTCAAATTTTTGATTGGTCCCCTCATGCCCGCCACCGCTGCGTTTCGGTCCGGTATGCTGCAGATTTTGCCTGCATACTTTGTTCCTTTCCTTGGTCTAGGGAGAGCGACAATCATCACTGGCCCCGTTGCGCTCTCCGTGCGGCGGGGTTTCTCTATTCCTATTCCGCTGCCAGATCGGGCGTGTCGATCTTCACCAGCCGCCAGTCGATACCCGCCGCAATTGCGCGGACATGTTCAGCGCGCCAGAAATGCTGGCGACCAATCTGTATGGGTTCCGGCGCATCGCCGCTGTCCACCATACGCAACCAAGTGCTTGGCGATCCGGGGAACATGCCCAAATGACCGCTGTGGGTGGACAGTTGCTTAAGGGTGAAGAGGCCTGTATTCGGGAACGCGTCTGGGGCGATGGGCATACGGGCGACACTCATGCGGGTTCCGCCGTCTGAGCCAGAACCTCCCGGCCCAGCTTCTCAGCCTTCTTGGCGTCGAGGCCTTCGTAGCTGCGAAAGACATCACGGGGATCATCGTTGCAGCCGCCTTCGATGTAGTCGGCGATATCACTACCGAGATACCGGACCTGTCCGGTTGGGAGGTTTATGAATTTCGGGCCGAGATGATACTCGCGCCAGTGGTTCAACAGATGGAACTCGTCATCGCTGAGACCGAGCAGCGCCGCCACGTACCGCTCATCATAGAGACGGTGCGGAACGGGCGCTTCGATGTGATCTGACATTGCCAGCCTCCTGAAAAAGATACTGGCATTGTTTTTAGAACACACTGACCCGACGAACTGATACCCTTGTTCGCCAGGCTTATTTTTATGGCTTAAACAGGTCTGCGGCTGCTTCGAGGGGTGTTATGGAATTGTGTTTGCGCTCTAATTCCAGGTTGTATTTTCCGATCTGATAGTCGATGCGGGCGAGATAGACCGGCTCACTTCCCGAGTTGGAAAAGTCTGGCGGCTCTACATCCCGGTTGTCTTTGTGCCAGCGCGCCGCCTTGGCGCGATCAACTCCCGCGAAGCCAGCGACATCGGTGCGGGCGTCATCTTCATTTGCACCGGCCTTGATCAAATGATTGATCGACGCGACGACCTTTGCACGCAGGACAATTTCCTCAGGCGATACGGCATTGCCACCGGCGCGCTTTTTGTGGATGCGCTCATTTTCTTCCCTGAGTGTGCGTTTCAGGGCCGGGAATTCAATTCCAACTCCCCCGAAGAAATCCAGAACGCCAACAATCTCATCGGCCAATTCGACATCACCAGGCAGATCGGGCTGCGACCTGATCCGTGTGCGCAGTTCTTCGAGAAGCGACAACACGCGATCTGCCTCCATCTGGTTGTCCGCCTCACTCATACCTTTGCTCCCGCAATCATCGGCACGACGTTAGCACGGGCCTCCTGCAACTGAACCAGAAACTGCGAATAGGCCTCCATCATCACTCGGCGCCGGGCGAGGTACGATGTGCGGTCGTATGCGCGGCCATGCTGCTCCTTCGATGCGTGGCTCAATTGCGCTTCTGCCAGTTTCTCTTCGAACCCGAGCCGCTCGGTCACCAATGTGCGCAGTGTAGCCCGCAACCCGTGGGCGTCGGTCTCTCCATCAAATCCGATCTTGCGGATCATGTTCATTGTGGCCGGTTCAGACACGGGGCCGTTCTCGCTGGCAAAGACGAATTCGCGGTGGCCGTTGAGCTTGTACATCTCATTCAAGATATCCATCACCGGGTCCGTCAGGGGAATGGCAATCGTAATGCCCGTCTTGGTGACGGCGTTATTCCATACACGCTCACCCATGTTGATGTCCGCCCAGCGCATTTTGCGCACTTCACCGGCCCTCTGACCTGTATGCGCAATGATCTGAACCAGAGGCTTGCCCAAGGTCTGATGCGGCCACGCCTCCAGCGACTGCAGAAACAGCGCCAGACGCTCTGGCTCAACGATGGCTGGGTGGTGCTTCTTCGGCTGGGGCTTGAACCTGTCGATCACGTTTGCTCCCGGCACGACAGAGATCAAGCCTTCGGCCTCAGCATAGCCTAGAACCTGCCGCAGGATGCGAATGACCCGGCGTGCAGTCTCGTGCGATCCACGATCCGCGATCTTGAGCGCAACGGCCTTGATATCGACTGCCGTGATATCCGCGACCACTACAGTCCCCAACAGAGGGATGGCATCCTTTTCGATCCGGTTGCGGGCGCGGACATAAGTCTTCTCTGCCCAGTGTGGACGCTCCTCTGCCAGCCATGCGCGTGCGACACCGGCGAAGGTGGTGTCCGTCAGACCTGACCGAGCCTGTACCCCTGCGCGCATCTCCGCCACGTCGGGGGTGATATTGGTGTCTAGCAGGTTTCTCTGCACCTCGACGCGCTGTCGCGCGTCCTTGAGGCCGACAGAGGGATAGGAGCCCAAGGTCATCTCACGCTGCTTGCCATCGACCCTGTAACGCCAGACCCACGTCTTGCTGCCTTTCGGGTGAACGATTAGAGCGAGGCCACCGCCATCTGCCAGCTTGATCTTCTTATCGCCCGGCTTCGCAGCTTTGATTTGTCTGTCCGTTAGTTTGGTCATCATGCATACTTTCTCACTGACGAACCCCACACAGACCCCCACAATGGGACTTCTGGCAGAGCCCAAGTTTCCTTGGGGGTGAGAAAGACTGGCACGTCAAAGGCCTTACTTTCAAAGCCGTATGACTGCGAGTGAATTCGAAGTGAGGATAAAGATGGTGGAGCCTAGGGGAGTCGAACCCCTGACCTCTTGCATGCCATGCAAGCGCTCTCCCAACTGAGCTAAGGCCCCATCAAGGTACCGTCGATACGGTGAGCGGACGTTTAGGAGACAGTGGCGACGAGTGCAAGTCCAAAAATGGAGTTGAACGTGAATTTCCGTCCGACCTGCAGGTCAAATGAAAAAGGCGGCCCTAAGGGCCGCCTTTTGCTTGATCAGTTGTCGTCTTCCGAAGGCATTTCGGTAATGTCGTCCAGAGACACTTCATCACTGCTGTCGTCATCGTCGTCCAGCAGATCGTCATCCAGTTCGACTTCGACATTGTCGTCATCGTCCAGAACCAGTTCTTCTTCCGAGGCTTTTTCACGCGCCTTGACCGAAGCTGCATCCTCTGCATCCGCTGCGATCATGCGGCTTTTGGATGTTTCAAGCTCCACGATCTCGCCAGTGTAGGGGCTGATGATCGGGTCCTTGTTCAGGTCGTAAAACCGCTTACCGGTTGTCGGGCAAACGCGCTTTAAGCCCCATTCTTCCTTGGGCATGTCAATTCCCCTTGATATCAGGTGAGTCGTCTAAATGATTCAGTCCACGTGCCACAGCTGGCGGGTACTGTCAAAGTCTTTGCGCAGGAGATGTCGCGATATGGGAGAGCACGCATTGCCAGGGACGCCGCCGGTGCCACTGAGGTTGCGCAAATCGGCCCGGGCGCGGCGTATCAGTTTACGAATTTCCCAGCTGGATGGCCGGGTTACCTTGACTTACCCGATTGGAGTGCCGGAAACCGAAGCCCTGAACTTTGCGCGCACCAAAGAAGAGTGGATCCGGCAGCATCTGCAGGATCGGCCGGACATGGCCCAAGTGCAGTTCGACCAACTGATCCCGATTGAAGGCGTTGCCCGGCGAATCGTGCCTGCAAACGGTCGGCGGGTCTTGCTTCAGGCAGATGAAATTGCGGTTCCCGAAGGGGCAGAAGCGCGGCGGTTGGCCCGGTTCCTCAAGGAACTGGCACGGGACCGGTTGACCGGTGCGTGTGACGACTATGCGGCTATGCTGGGGCGGTCATATTCGACGCTCAGCCTGCGCGATACGCGGTCCCGCTGGGGCTCGTGCAGTTCGCACGGAGGGTTGATGTTTTCATGGCGCCTCATTCTGGCGCCGCCCGAGGTGTTGCATTATGTGGCGGCGCATGAGGTGGCGCATCTTGCCGAGATGAATCACTCGCCTGCTTTCTGGGCCCAGGTCGAGAAAATCTTTGGCCCGTATCAGCAACCCCGCCGCTGGTTGCGCGACAACGGGGCCGAGCTGCATCGCTACAGGTTTGACGCAGAGCCGAGTTGACCTTGCGCGATTTTGTGACCACAAAAACGTATGATGAACGCGCGCCCCTCTGAAACCCAAACTGCCACGCATGACCGGGTGTACCGGGCTCTGCGATCTCGAATCATGCATGGAGAGATGGCGCCAGGTCAGGCGCTAACCCTGCGCGGCATCGGTAAGGAATTCGGTGTCTCGATGACACCGGCGCGCGAGGCGGTGCGCCGCTTGGCTGCTGAAGGGGCGTTGTTCCTGTCAAGCTCGGGGCGGGTCTCGACCCCTGAGCTGACCAATGACCGGATCGAGGAGCTGGCGGCGCTGCGTGCGTTGCTGGAGGTTGAGCTGGCAAGCCGGGCTTTGCCACGCGCACATATTGCGCTGATCGACCGCCTGCAGAGCATCAATATGACCGTTGCCGAGATGGTGACTAAACGAGACGCGGTTGGCTATATTCGGTCAAATCTGGAGTTTCACCGCACCTTGTATCTGCGTGCCCAAGCGCCTGCGATGCTGGCCATCGCCGAAACTGTATGGTTGCAGTTGGGGCCAACGATGCGAGCGCTTTATGGGCGTCTGCGGCGCACCGAGCCACCGCATTACCACAAGCTGATCATTGCTGCGCTCAAAGCCGGGGACGAGCCCGGCTTGCGGTTGGCGGTACGCTCGGATGTCACGCAAGGGTTGCGTTTGCTGGTGAGCTGAGCGGCTTCCCGCCGACATCGCATTGATGCTCTTCCCGGGCGTCACTCTACTGGCCTGCGAGGTTCTGCTGGGGTACGCTGTGGCCAAATCACAAACAAGAGCAGACCCCAACCATGATTACACGCCGTGCCTTTTCTTTTTGCCTTGGATCAACGTTATTGGCCGCCTGTACAGGCGGCAGTGCTCCGTCAAGCGCCCCTGCATCCCGAATGCGGGCAGTTCCTAACACGGGCTGGGATAACTGGGTTGCCGGGTTCAAGACCCGCGCCACATCGCAAGGGATTTCCCAGACCACCCTTGATCAGGCCTTTCGCGGGGCAGGGTACTTGCCAGACGTGATTGAACGCGACCGCAACCAGGTCGAGTTCAAGCGCTCGCTCGAAGATTATCTTGCCATCGCCGCCTCGGACGAGCGGATTGAAACCGGTCAGAAGATGCTACGGCAATATAACGGCACCCTGTCGCAGATCGAGGCGCAATATGGGGTGGACAAGGAAATTGTCGTGGCCATCTGGGGGCTGGAAAGCCGCTATGGCGCGCGGCGCGGGGATGTACCCGTGGTTTCAGCCACATCGACGCTAGCATATGACGGGCGGCGCGGTGCGTTTTTCGAAAAGCAATTGGTTGCGGCCCTGCGTATCTTGCAAGAAGGCGACACTACACCTGCCAACATGACCGGCAGCTGGGCCGGGGCGATGGGGCATACGCAGTTCATCCCGACCTCGTACCTCGCCTATGCTGTGGATTTCACCGGCGACGGGCGGCGCGATATCTGGTCCGAGGATCCGACGGACTCGCTGGCCTCTACGGCGTCGTATCTCGCACGTGCGGGATGGGTGCGGGGCCAGCCATGGGGCGGAGAGGCTGGAACCGTCTCGGGCTCACCGGTCGCCGTTTTGCAGCCTCAGACACCAGGGCCGCGTATTGCCGTATTCCGAAACTTTCAGGTGATCAAGCGCTACAACAACTCGGACAGCTACGCGATTGGCGTGGGTCACCTGGCCGACAGGATTGCGGGTGGCGCACCGTTTCAGGCGTCGTTCGGGCCGGACGCAAATGGTCTGACGCTGGAGGATCGGAAAGAGTTGCAGCGCCGTCTGACGTCAGCGGGTTATGACACCAAAGGCGCGGATGGGGTGATCGGTAAGAACACCACCTCTGCCATCAGCGCTTATCAAAGCGCCAACGGCCTGTCTGTTACCGGTGAGCCTTCGGTTGGTTTGCTGCGCCGATTGGGTGGCTGACGGTTACGCCGCCAGCCCTTTCGAGCCTATATCCAGGAATTTCTGGCGGCGGTCCTGAATCAGGGCCGCTGCATCCTTACCGTCCAGCTCTTTCAGCATGTCCGTAATGGCCGCACGCACGGCTTCCACGGCCGCAGGTCTGTCGCGATGTGCGCCGCCCTTGGGCTCGGAGATGATCCGGTCGCACACACCCAGCTTGTGCAGGTCTTGAGCGGTCAGGCGCAGCGCCTCGGCCGCCTCACGCATCTTTTCGGCATCTTTCCAAAGGATCGACGCGCAGCCTTCCGGCGAGATCACCGAATAGACCGAATGTTCCAGCATCGCGACACGGTTTGCAGTGGCAAACGCCACAGCGCCACCGGACCCACCTTCACCGATTATGACCGAGACCAAAGGCACGCCGATCTTCAGGCACATCTCGGTCGACCGCGCGATGGCTTCCGACTGGCCACGTTCCTCGGCCCCTTTGCCGGGGTAGGCCCCAGCTGTATCGATCAGGGTGATGACGGGCAGACCGAAACGCCCGGCCATCTCCATCAGGCGGACGGCCTTGCGATATCCTTCGGGGCGGGCCATGCCAAAGTTGCGCTCGATCCGCGATTTCGTATCGGAGCCTTTTTCGTGCCCAATCACCATTACCGGCTGATCGTTGAATCGCGCAAGGCCACCGATTACGGCCAGATCGTCGGCAAAGTTCCGATCTCCGGCCAGCGGCGTGAACTCGGTGAACAGAGCATCCACGTAATTGTTGCAATGCGGACGTTCCGGATGACGCGCCACCTGGCATTTCCGCCAGGGAGTCAGATCGGCGTAAAGCTCTTCCAGCAGCTTGGAGGCTTTGGCATCCAACGCGGCGGCTTCTTCGGCCACATCCATCTCTTCGTTGGTGCGGGCCAGCGCACGCAGCTCTTCAGCTTTGCCTTCAATCTCGGCCAGCGGTTTTTCGAAATCCAGATACTGGGTCATGACGCCTCTCAACGCGGAAGTTCCCTGCTATATGGCCTGAGGTTGCCCGGGATGCAACTCAGCAAGATTTGTGTGCTGTGGATGTGCGACCACGATTGAGCAAAGAGAAGGAAGGACACCAATGGCCACCAGCTACGAAGACCGCGTGCTGCGCGTTTTGGCATACATCCACGACAACCCGGCCGGGGACCTGTCACTGGATGCTTTGGCTGACGTGGCCGCCATGTCCCGGTTTCACTGGCACCGGGTGTTTCGCGCCCTGACCGGTGAAACCTGTGCCCAGGCGGTTCGGCGCATACGTCTGCACCAGGCGGCCACATGGCTGGTACGGTCAGACAAGGCGATCTCTGATATCGCCCTGTCTGTCGGTTATCCCAATCCAAGTTCTTTTGCGCGCGTCTTTTCCGAGGCTTATGGCAGCACCCCCGCTGCCTTTCGCAAGGCGGGTCAATTTCGACCCGCTCATCCAGATTTCAAAACCGGAGGATACCCAATGCATCCCGTTGCAATCCGTAAAGAACCCGCCCGCCGCGTTGCCGCGCTACCCCACAAAGGGGCCTATTCCGAGATTGGTAAAAGCTTTGAAGCGTTTGGTGCCCTGTGCGAATCCCGCCGGCTTTGGCCGCAGGTTGGGCCTGTTCTGGCGTTGTACCTCGACAGCCCTGATGACTTGCCCGAGGATCAACTGCGCAGCTATGCCGGGGCTGAGTTTCGAGGCGATACGACCCCTGAAGACATGGACGAACTGTCGATCCCGGGCGGGAAAACGGCTGTGTTGACGTATAAGGGGCCGTATTCCGGGATCGCGGCTGCCTATCACAGCCTGTTCGGTAACTGGCTTCCTGAGTCGGATGAAGAGCCCGCAGATGAGCCTTGTTACGAAATTTACCTCAATGACCCGCGCGAAACAGCGCCCGAGGATCTGCTGACCGAGATTTGCTTGCCTTTGAAGTGATCCCAAACCAACCGGGCAGGGCGCGTTCGGGTCCTGCCCCTAGCTCTCGTGAACACCTTCGGACCAATCGATCTGAAACAGCGCACCTTGTTGCGAGGGCAGGCAGCGTATCTGGGCTCCGGCCTGTTCCAGCACGGCGGCAACGATGGCTAGACCCATTCCGGTGCCGCCGGCATCGCGCCGTGTTGTAAAGAACGGCTGGGTAATTCTTTCACTGTTTCGGCTGGATACACCGCTGCCATTGTCCTGGATGCGCAGTGCGATGGGGTTTTCCTCGAACGTGATATCCACTCGAGTGGCCCCATGCTGCTGCGCATTTTGCAGTAGATGATGCAGCATGATCAGCCCCTGATCTTGTGACAAGGGCAGGTCGATGTCTTCAGGTGCCTTAAGGTCAACGTTCAGCCTCGGAAACTCGTGTGCGGCCTCAGTTATCAGGTCGACCAGCGAAGTATGTGATCCATCTGCCTGAATCGAGGCGCGGGCCAAATCCCGCAGGCGGTCTAGCAAAGTGGTCATACGCAGGCTTTCCGCCTGAATGTTTGACACCAATTTGCGCTGCCGATCAGCGGGAGCGTTGGGCGGGGTGTCCGCCAAAAGCTCTGCCGCGCCGAGGATCGCCGTGACCGGAGATTTCAGCTCATGCGTGACGTGGTTTGTATAGGTTTCGATCGCAGTGGATCGGTCCGAGAGGGTCGAGGCCATCGAAACGACGCTGTTGCCCAACTCGGCAAGCTCGCGCACACCATAATGCGGAACTGGGTCGGGCACGGGCTTGAGGCCACTTGCAACATCCCGACTTTGCGTACTGAGGTCGCGGATCGGTTTGGAAATCAACCGCCACATCAGGCCACCGACCAGCGCGGCGGACAGCACCATGAACACCGTCACATAGCCTAGCGTATAACGCTCCTGAAACAGGAACTTGCCCAAGTCCATCGGGGTTCTGGACAGGTAAACCGCTCCGATCACCCGATCCGCCACCACCACCGGATGCGCCACAAACACCCGATATGAGGTGTCGCGGCTGATCGAGTTCAGCAGATGCCGGTTCGACTGATCCGCACGATAGCGCAGCAGGGTAACCGTTTCCCCCTGCAAGGCACGCGCAACTTCGGGCACATGGGCCAGCGAGCCAGCACCTTCGCCGCTGCTGGCTACGATCAGCCCTGCGTGATCCAGCAACAGATAGCCGGTCAACGTGGTCTTCTTGGTCAAAGTTGCCAGGTCGGACAAAGACTGCGCGATCTTTTCGTAGGGCGCGCCGATGCCCGTATCTACGGCAACCGGATCGGGTCTGGGATCCGAGACCTGGCCACGAAACAAGTCCAGCCGGGGTGGAATGGGGTGATAGACCTGACTGCGATGCGCGATCTGTTCGTCGGACAGGGGGTAGCCCAGGGTGGGTTCGGTCTGCTGCTCGGCAAAAGCTGCGGCGTACACTTCGGCCAATAGGGCTGCCTGCGCCAAAAGGCTCCGTTCCGTATCCCGAACAAACTGGTTGCTCGACAATCGCGCGCCCAATACGCCGACGATCGGCAGGGTCACAAGCGCCAGGCAAACAAGGCCAATGACCAGCGCCAAAGAGGGCCGCCATTTCTGCCGGACCTTCAGCACCGGCATTTGCCCAGTTTCACACCGACCCCATGCACTGTCTGGATGAGGTCGGGGTATCCCAACGCGCGCGCCTTTTGGCGGATATTTCGAATATGACTGTCGACCGTGCGCCCGGACAGATAGGTGTTTTGCCCATAGACCAGCTCGATCAAGTGCGACCGCGAATAGACCCGATCGGGTGATTTCACCAAGACGGACAGCACGGAAAACTCGATCCCGGTCAGTTGCACTTCAACCTCTGCCAATGTGCAGCGATGGGCGTTTTCGTCCAGCGCGACATCTTGAAACCGGATCGATGTCGGGGCCTGTACTGATGCGGCAGATCGGGCGAGGATCGCCTTGATGCGCAGAACCAGCTCTCGCGGGCTGAAAGGCTTGGTGACATAATCATCCCCGCCAAGCTGAAATCCGAGGATACGGTCAATCTCGTCATCGCGGGCGGTCAGAAAAAGAACCGGGACATCCGATGTGCGCCGCAGTTCCTTGCAGGTCTCCAACCCGTCCATATCCGGCATCCCGATATCCAGAACCACCAGATCGGCCTTGCTGCCCTGCAACCGGTTCAGCGCTTCCAGCCCGGTCGCGGCTTCGGCGGTTGTAAAGCCTGAATCCTCCAGCGCAAACCGCACCACGTCGCGGATACGGGCGTCGTCATCTGCAATCAGGATATGATGGGTCATGGTGGTTTGTCGCGGGCTTTGCAAAGGGTTCCAGTTCACAGATCACACTGTCCTCGGGATGGTCAAGTAAGGCGTTGGTTCGGTTGCAGCCCTGCGGCCTGTACCATCTGATTTCATCGTCCAGCCACCAGCAATCCGTCCTCAGCTTATAGGGTAGAGCGCTCAAACCGACACCCTCCGACTGCGCGACAGGCGCAGCACGCCCAGAGCCAGCAGGATCAGCATTCCGAACAGGGTTTGCGGTTCTGGGGTTGAAGATCCGCTGAAGCTTGTTTGCGGATGAGCGTGCGCGGTTACACCCGCCACCTGCGGCAGGGCAACAGAGGTCGGCCTGGCCTGCATCCCGCTATCATTTACAATGACCTTTGAGACGGCCACAAACGAAGTGTACCGGGTTTGCAGGCTGAACCTCAGGCCCAGATCCGTGATCCGCTCTTCCATGTCTGTTGAATCTCCGTCCTGTACGGCCATCGCTCTGTCCAGATCGGCAATTTTGGTGCGGGCCCAGGTCAGCGGAATTGCAGCGCTGTCGTTGCCCGTTGTGTCGTTTTCACTCGGCAGCGTAACAGCCAATGGCATACTGGCTTTGCGCCCCTGTACCCGCCCGTCAACCAAGACTTCCGCAGGCCCGCCGCCGGTATACCGCGCCATCACCCGAACCGAACCACCGTCAAACAGGTCGGGAATGCGCTGAGGCACAACATCCGAAACTTCCAGATCACCCCAATCGACCGAAATATCGGTCAGCACCGGAGATTTCAGTTTCCGCGCCAGTGTCTCTGCGACATCTGATGCTTCTTCGGTCGGATCAACATAGCGCGCATAGCCGCGCCCTTCCTCGGCCATGGCATCCAGCAGATAACGGTTCACCGCGGTGCCGACTCCAAAGGCATAAATGCGCGCTTCTCCGATCTGGCTGCGAATCCTATGCAGCACGCGTGCTTCATTGCCGATGTAGCCATCGCTCAGAAATACCACGATGCGCAGGGTATTGTTCGGTTGGCTCGCGGCGAAGGCGTGACGTATAGCGTTGTCGATTTCGGTGCCGCCCCCTGCCTTCAGATTGCGAACATAGCGCTGCCCAGCCGCAATATTGCGCTGCGTTGCGGGCACGGCATCCCCAGCGAAGTCAGACGGGGCCGAGGCAAACCGAATGACCCTGAAATAGTCCTGCGGGCGCAAACCGTTTAGCGCGGCCTTCATGAACCGTTTGCTCGCGTTCAGCGGTTCACCACTCATCGACCCCGACGTGTCGAGCACAAAGATCAACTCGCGGGCTGCAATCTGGTCCGGTTCGGGCATAGACGGGGGTTCGATCAGCAGCGAGACAAACCCGCCCCTTGCATCGTGATGCGACAGCACACCGGCGGTCGTGTCCGCGCCGCCCAGAACATAGCGCAGAACCACATCGCGATTGTCGATCCCACGCCCTTTGGCAAACCGTGCCGTCCAAGTTGCGCCATTCTGCGCGATAGTCAGATCATGTGTTGCGCTTTGCAGGTCCGAGACAGGCACAGCGGCCTTCAACATCAGATCCAGCGAGACGCGCGCCGGGTCGATGGTGTCCGGGATTGTCAGGCCAAACACCGGCGGATAATCGGGCAACTCTGCGACGGTCCAACCATCAACCTGTGTGGTGGTCCGGGTGCTGGGCACCTCAGCCTCCGCGTCTGCCATGGCGGCATTCAGCATAACCTCATCCCCTTGAGGCACTCCTAGATAGCGGGGGCCGACAATCAGAGGCAGCACCAGTTCATACGCTCCGTCGATCTTGGGCACAGGTTGTACATAGCTCAGCGTCACCGTGATGGGCTGGCCAGGCATCAGATTGGCGATGTTCTGTGTGAACATGTTTGGGCGATGCTGGGTCAGCAGGGCTGTGGCCTTGCCTTCCTGCTTGGCTGCTTCGAAGGTAGCCTCGGCATCGTCTTTCTGTTTGATCTGCGCCTCGACCACTTCCTCACCCACTTGCATCTGCATGCCGTAAACAGCGGCGTTCTGGTTGAGAGGAAACAGGTATTCAGCCGACATGGGCAAATCCGTAGGGTTGGCAAAGACCTGCCGGACATGAACCGTTGCCATGTCGCCCTGAATGTCGACATCCATGTCCGATTTCAGCAACGGCAGATCAACCTCACCGGACTCGGTTGCACCGATAACGCGTCCTGCGAAGTCCTCAGGCGTCTGTGCACAAAGTGCGGTTCCCCAAAGGCCGGGCAGGATCAATAGTACCGTACAGAATGTCAGTCGATTCATATGTCTGTTCCCTCATTTTTTTGAATGTCCATGGCGACCAGCGCCGCTGCGTTCAGTTCGGCGGTAAGGCCGGGATCCAGCGTCCAGGGGGTAATGCGTTGCACGCTGCTCCAGGTGCCGCCTGTTCCGATCAGCCAGAGCCAGATGGCCTCGCCAACGCTGGGCGTGACTTGCCCGGATTGCGAAACATAGCTGACAGCCACTCGCCATATGTCCCCGTCCGGCCCGATCGCTTGGTAATAAGCGCTGGGCGTGCCCTCATGCCGGGTGCCCAGAAATCGCACTTTGTATCCCAGCCCCCGCAGGCAGATTTCAGGCGCGTGAAGGTGGCGCAGTGGTGCCCGTGTGCTGACCACGTTGACCCCCAGTGGACCGAACCGGGCTTTTTTTGCTGCGCCGCCATAGGTTTCGAAATAGGCGACCTCCAGCGGTTCCAACGGTACTTCGCGGGCAAGAAACCCGTGAATCTGAGAAGGCAGAGCCGGGCTTTCGACCGTTCCTGACACATCAACGGGATCAGGGCTGAGCGAAACAATGGCAAGACTCGCACCCAGGCAGGCGAAGCCGACCGGCCAACTGGCATATTTGGGCACTATGCCACTATTGATTGGCGCCCTTTGCACATTCCGGCTGCGGGGGCGGTAGAAAAGGGCAAAGGGCAGGATCGTGAGGCACAGGGTCGTCAGGCCGATCAGCGAATGCAGGGGCTCGGCCATCACATTCAGATCATTGACCAGACCTATAGCCAGCAATGAGATGCGCAGGCTGTTTCCCAGCGCTGCAAATCCGGCCACGGCCAGCAGGGCCAAACAGGCTGTCTGCCATCGCGGGCGCATGATCGCGTTCTGCGTCACCACAAAGGCCAGTGCCAGCAACAACCCTGACGCACCAGAGCAGGGCAAATCCACCAGAATGTCTCGTTGATCCAGAGTGATGCGAACGCCTTCGCACAGCACGTCCGGGAACACACCCTTCAGCATCATGCAAGACAGGCTCGCCGAGATCATCTGCAGTGGAAATCCCAAAGTGCGTTGCAAAACCACCTCAGTGGGCAGGGCAAATAGAAACAGCGCGGCCATCCAGACCGGCGACAGGGCAAAAGGTCTGAGGTTCAGTCGCAACAATAAAGTCAGGGCAAACACGTCAACGGTCAGAGCAAGGGCGCTGAGAATATTGACGGCCATCATCTGACCCAGAAGTCGGATCAATGCCGCAAGAAACAACAAGGCTAGAACCGGGGTTCTGCCAGTCCCCACCGTCGGTCTACCACTGCGCAAGCTGACCCAGGCAAGACCCATGATCAACAGGACATAGAGATAACCATACGACCCATAGGCCGGGCTGATCCAGCTTTGAACCAGCCACATCACTGGATGCGCGGCAAGAATGACCGAGGACCCAGCCAGTGCGAGCCACGATAGTGGGATGGATGAAATCTTGTTCATGCCGCCAGACTGAC
Organism: Ruegeria sp. 6PALISEP08; assembly: GCF_001238295.1. Lineage (GTDB taxonomy): Bacteria > Pseudomonadota > Alphaproteobacteria > Rhodobacterales > Rhodobacteraceae > Ruegeria. The sequence goes on along the minus strand of NZ_LGXZ01000009.1, from coordinate 164,864 downwards.
GCGCCTATGCGCAGTTCACCTGTCGCATATGTGCAGAATTTGATGAGACACCTGAACAGCGCGTAAAGTCATCTCACCGGGAAGGCCGGTCTGAATCAGGCTGGTGCCGCGAGGGGCAACCCAAGCGTAGATCACTTGGAAAATTGTGATGACTCGTATGAGGGCAGTCTGCACTGACCGCGGTGCTAATGAGTGCCAATTGTATTTTTGATGGATTTTTGAGTTCCAAAAGCAAAGGACGCGATTGGACCGAAGTCTCTGGTGTTTCCGGGAAACTTCAGGATTCACTCACGGGTTTGTGATTCAGATGTGCAACATTCTCGTGAATGCTTCATTTCCGTCTCTTTTCCGTCGAAATTTGTGCTGATAAGCGTGGGATAAAGTGTTGGGGTGGTAAATAGTGCGAGTGGGCAGATGAGAGCCGGAGCAAACGGTCATATAGCCATTACATGGTGTCAAACGGAGATTGACGGGCTTGAGGATGCACCTTTGGCCTGTTTGGCTGTTGGGGCCGCATGGTCATGGCGCGGTCAGGCTATTGTCCTGAATGCAGCAGTCGAACAAAGTGTTGGGCAGATGGGCGGCGGTCGCAATGTCGTTAGCCGGGTCGATAGTCATTTCCCGGTGGTGCGTGAAATATCAGGTCCTGTGACCGGTGCTATGACCCTGACCAACGGAGCGCAAACGTTTTCCGCCAGTTTGATCCTCGACGGGGACGATAGAACGCCCACCCTTGTGTTCGAGTCGACATGCCCGCCGCGAGATGAAGATTTCTGGATCGTCGAAGTGACCGATCTGGTCTCTACCCTTAATCCGGTTGTTGAAAACAGTGCTACTGTTATCTCTTTCCCGGTTTGAGCCTGGCGTTTTGCCCGAACTGGCAATTTCCCAATCAAAACTGAAAACCCTGTGGAATGCTGTGTTGACTCTGCCAGTTCTGCGGATATAAGCGCGGCTTCATTGGTGTTGGTGGCCCTCGCAAGGGGATGCCTGTCATGGGGGAAACCTCAAGAGGACAACGCCCTTCATAGTGGCCCTTTAGGCCTCGACCTAAACGAAGGAGATCAGCCGTGACCAAACGCACGTCTGCCAAGCACAAAATTGACCGCCGTATGGGCGAAAACATCTGGGGTCGTCCGAAATCCCCTGTCAACCGCCGCGAATATGGCCCCGGCCAGCATGGCCAGCGCCGCAAGGGCAAACTGTCCGATTTCGGTATCCAGTTGCGCGCCAAGCAGAAGCTGAAAGGCTACTATGGCGACCTGACCGAAAAGCAGTTCCGCCGCATCTATTCCGAAGCCGAACGTGTTTCTGGTGACACTGGTGAAAACCTGGTTGGTCTGCTGGAGCGCCGTCTGGACGCTGTTGTTTACCGCGCCAAGTTTGTTGCAACCGTATTTGCCGCGCGTCAGTTCGTTAACCACGGCCACGTCAAAGTGAACGGCAAGCGGGTTAACATCCCCAGCTACCGCGTCAAAGAAGGCGACGTGATCGAAGTACGCGACAAGTCCAAGCAACTGGCCGTTGTTCTGGAAGCCGCTGCATTGGCCGAGCGCGATGTTCCTGACTACATCGACGCCGACCACTCGAAAATGACCGCGACTTTCGTTCGCGCCCCGGGCCTGAGCGATGTGCCTTACCCGGTCGTCATGGAACCGAACCTGGTCGTCGAATTCTACGCGAAGAACTAATCTTCGCCGACATACAGATTTACGAGGCCGCGCAATTTGCGCGGCCTTTTCTTGTTCAGGCTACGTTTTGTGTTCCGATATCCTGTCGCGGAGATACGCCAAATTTGCGTGAATACTCGCGGCTGAACTGGGTCGGGCTTTCATATCCCACGTCGAAGGCCGCTTGCGACACACTGAGCGAGCCGTGAGACAGCAGTCGGCGCGCCTCCAGCAATCTGAGTTCTTTTTGATATTGTAGTGGTGACTTGGCGGTCACCTCTTTGAAATGCGTGTGAAAGGCGGAAACGCTCATGCCCGCAGTTTGCGCAAGCTCGGATACGGGCAACGAGGTTCTAAAACCCGTCTGGATTACGTCAATGACCCGTGCGATCCGGCTGGCTGCACTGTCGCGCCATAACATTTGCCGCAGCATCCCGCCGTGATCGGCCTGTAGCAATCTATAATGGATCTCGCGGCTGATCATCGGGGCCAAGACCTTTGCGTCGGTCGGGTTCTGGCAGACGCGAAACAGGCGGGTCATAGCATCGATCAGATCGGGTGAGGCTTGGGATGCGGCCAGGCTATGCGCCGTTTCGATTGGGCCAGGGGCGGATTCAACCTTATCGTAAAGGCTGCGCAACGTGGGCAAATTGAGTGAAAGGACGAGACCGACATAGGGTTTTCGACGGCTCGCTTCGGTGACGGCTGCCAAAACGGGGACTGAATGGCTGACGATCAGCGAGTCTCCGGCCCCGAAATGGACCAGCCGGTTGCCGATACGTGTTTCTTTCTTTCCTTGTAGAACCAGGCAGACAATAGGTTCGTAAACATGTGCTTCTATGGACTTGGTTTTGACATCATGCAGAAGCGCAAAACCTTCGAGCGCAGTCGGATAAAATGGTGCTTCTTCCGCTTTTCCTTCCACAAGTCCGCAGATATCCGTGATTAGCTCGGATTGGTTCAGGTTGGTCTCTCTCATGTGTTTAGCATATTGAACGGAATACTTGGCGAATAGCGGAATCCCTGATGTTCGGAGAATTAGGCAAGATTTGAGGAGAAATCGGCAGGCGTGGAATAGGAGGACAACTTATCTCTCGGGCAGGCTAATCATTTCGGAGAAAGACCATGGCACAGACCATCCTCATCACCGGCGCGTCGTCCGGCATCGGAAAAGTCACGGCTCAGCTGTTTCAGAAGCAGGGCTGGAATGTCATTGCTACCATGCGCAGCCCCGAGAAAGAAGTAGAGCTTGCACCGTTAAAAAATGTCCTGGTGACCCGTCTGGACGTCACCGACGAAGAGTCCATCGGCTCAGCCGTAGCGGCAGGGATCGCGCGATTCGGCCAGATCGATGTCCTGCTGAACAATGCAGGCTACGGGGCTTATGGACCTTTGGAAGCCTTCCCTATGGAGCGCGTTCGCCGTCAATTCGATACCAATGTCGTCGGCTTGCTGGCGGTAACTAAAGCTGTTCTGCCACATATGCGAGCCAATGGCTCGGGCTGCATAGTCAACATTTCATCCATCGGCGGGCAGATCACCTTCCCGCTTGGGGCGCTGTATCACGGCACGAAATTCGCGGTCGAAGGTCTGTCAGAGTCGCTGCACTACGAACTCGCTGCGGCTGGCATCAAGGTCAAGATTGTCGAGCCTGGAATGATCGCCACAGACTTCGGTGGCCGCTCGTTCGATTTTGTTAATGACGAAAACATGACCGAATATCAGCCTGTGGTTCAGGCCCTGTTCGGCGCCTGGGGCTCTGAAGAAATGGCGTCGCGCGCTTCGCCGCCCAGCGTTGTAGCCGAGGTGATCTGGGGGGCAGTGACGGATGGCACCGACACATTGCGGTATCGTGCGGGCGCGGATGCGGTTGAGTATCTCGACAACCGCAAAGCCTTGGACGACGCCACCTTTATCGGCGGTATGAAATCGATGCTCGGGCTGGACTAAGGTCTAAATCGGCAGCGGTCGCCCTTCGGCGATCGCTTCCATCGCGAAATACGAGGTCACGCTGTCCAGTTCGACCTTTTCGATCAGGCGTTGGTAGACTTTGTCATAGGAGGCCATGTCCTCGGTGACGACTTTCAACTGATAATCGTAATCACCGCCGATCCGGTGAAAATCCACGACTTCGGGGATTGTCAGAACATGGCTTCGGAACGCCTGAAGCCATTCGGCCGAATGATGCCGCGTGCGCAACATGACAAAGACCACAAGACTCAACCCCAGTTTTTCACGCGCAATGCGGGCAGTGGATCCAATCAGGACGCCATTTTCGTTCAAGGCCTTCAACCGCCGCCAGCAAGCATTTTGTGACAGGCCAACACGATCCGCCAATTCACGCTGAGACAAGGTGGCATCCTTTTGAAGCTCTTTTAGAATGCTTGTGTCAATTTGATCTAATTTTGATGTCATATCTGATCATATGACACAAAAATTTTGAAATCCAAGCAAAGATAGAGGAAGTTTCCGCATGGCTAATAAATCACATTGATAGGGCAGTTAGGAGCCAATGACATGACCCTGTCCAAATTTCGTGCGGAACTCCGTTCCACCACTCTCAATTCAAATCTGCGCGATGGACTGATCGGAGAGAATGTTCTGATCCCGGGTCTGCATGGGGACGTACCGCTTGTTTATGCGGATTACGTCGCCTCGGGCCGTGCGCTGCGGCAGGTCGAAGACTTTGTCGCGCAACAGGTGTTGCCGTTTTACGCCAACAGCCACACCGAGGCCTCCTATTGCGGATCTTACATGACACGTTTGCGCCGTGAAGCGCGCGAAGAGATAACCCGCCTTGTTGGCGCGAGGGGAGAAGACGCGGTGATCTTCACCGGGTCTGGTGCCACGGCGGGGCTCAACCGGTTGGTCAGTCTGCTAGGGGTGGCAGAGGCTGACCAGCCGGTTGTTTTGATCGGTCCGTACGAGCATCATTCAAACATTCTGCCATGGCGCGAGAGCAAGGCGCAGGTGATCGAAATCCCCGAAGCCGAGGGTGGAGGTGTCGATCTGCAAGCGCTGAAAGGCGCGTTGGAAACGCATGCAGATGCTGATCTGCTGATCGGATCCTTTTCAGCGGCATCCAACGTGACCGGCATTATCACCGATCCTGATCCGGTGACACGAATGCTCAAGGCGCATGGTGCGCTGGCCGTTTGGGATTATGCTGGGGGTGGGCCGTACCTGCCGATGGATATGGGCACTGCGGATGCGCGCAAGGATGCCATTGTGGTTTCCCCACATAAATTTCCCGGTGGTCCGGGCGCGTCGGGCGTTTTGATCGTGAACCAGTCTGCCGTACAGCGGGACTGCCCCAGCTGGCCTGGTGGCGGCACCGTCAGTTTTGTATCGCCCTGGCGCCACGACTACAGCGCCGATCTATCAACTCGGGAAGAGGCGGGAACGCCCAACGTGATCGGAGACATTCGCGCGGCGCTGGCTTTCATCGTGAAGGATGTCGTCGGAACGGAGGAAATTGCCCGGCGCGAGGCGCAATTCAATCAGATGGCTCTGGAGGGGTGGAAGGACAACCCGAACCTGACCTTGCTTGGGGTCGATAACCCGCATCGATTGCCGATCTTCTCTTTCCTTGTCCGCGACAATTCCGGCCAACCCGTGCATCAGCAACTGTTCACTCGGATGCTCAGCGACATCTACGGCATTCAGGCGCGGGGTGGTTGCGCCTGCGCGGGGCCCTACGCGCATCGCTTGCTGGGCATTGATCGGGCGACGTCGGAAGAATTGCACGCGGCCTTGTCTACCGGGGAAGAAATGAAAAAGCCCGGCTGGGTGCGGTTGAACTTCTCCTATCTGATGAGCGAGGAAACGGTTCAGTTCATCATCGACAGCGTCAATGACTTGTCCCGCAGAACCGAAGAGTTCGTGCCCTATTACTATGCCGACCCGGCGACTGCGCGCTTCAAAGCCGCATGATGGAATTGCTGCTTTTCTCAACTCGTTGAGACAGGTATGAGAGGCCCATTCAACGGAGCCTCTCATGACCAAGATCACCCCACAACCAGGTATTATGGACATCGCGCTCTATCAGGGCGGGCAGTCGCATGTGGCCGGTGTGGAGCATGTGATCAAGCTGAGTTCGAACGAAAACCCGTTCGGGCCAAGCCCCAAGGCAATTGAGGCGGTGCGCAACAGCGCGGCCACTTTGCATCGTTATCCCAGCACGGATCACGCAAGCCTGCGCGTGGCCATCGGCGCACGTCACGGGCTGGACCCAGCGCGGATTATCTGTGGTGTCGGCAGTGATGAAGTGCTGCAATTCATCGCGCAGGCCTATGCGGGGACGGCGGACGAGGTGATCTTTACCGAGCATGGGTTTTCGATGTACCCGATCATTGCCCGCATGGCTGGCGCGACGCCGGTCATGGTGTCCGAGCGTGACCGCAAGGTGGATGTGGATGCCATTCTGGCCGCTGTAACGGGGCAGACGCGGATCGTGTTTGTCACAAATCCCGGCAATCCGACCTCGACCATGATCTCGAATGATGAGCTGGAGCGTCTGGCGCAGGGCCTGCCCGAAACCTGCCTGATGGTTCTGGATGGCGCTTATGCCGAATTTGTTGACGGGTTCGATGGTGGGGCATCGCTGGTTGACGCCCATGAGAATGTAATCATGACGCGCACCTTCTCGAAAGTGTATGGGCTGGGCGGCATGCGGGTTGGCTGGGGCTATGCGCATCAACCGATCATTGACGTTCTGAACCGGGTGCGCCAACCCTTCAACCTGTCACTGACCGCTCTGGCCGCGGCGGAGGCTGCGGTGAACGATGTGGAGTTTCTGTCTTTTTGCCAATCTGAAAACGCACGGCTGCGTGTGTGGCTGTCGGACGAATTGGCCAAGATCGGTGTGCCCTCGGACCCGTCCTGCACCAACTTCATCCTCGCACGTTTCGCAGACAGGGCCGAGGCCGAAGCCTGCGATGACTACCTCAAATCACAGGGTTTGATTGTACGCCGGGTTGCAGGCTACAACCTGCCCAACGCCTTGCGGATCACCGTGGGTGACGAAGAAGCCTGCCACCGTGTGGTTGCGGCGATCACTGCATTTAAGAAGGGCGCAGCATGAGCCAGATTTACGACCGTGTTGCGCTGATCGGGCTGGGCCTGATTGCTTCGTCCATGTTCTGGGCGATCAAACGGGCAGGTCTAGCCGGGGAAGTGACAGGCTATGCCCGGTCCGAGGCCACTCGGGACACCGCGCGTAGGATTGGGCTGTGCGACCGCGTTTGCGATACCGCGCAAGAGGCCGTTGAAGGGGCCGATCTGGTTGTCCTCTGTGTCCCCGTCGGGGCCATGGGTGCCGTGGCAAAAGACATTGCGCCCGTTTTGAAACCCGGTGCGACCGTGTCGGATGTTGGCTCGGTCAAACGTCATGTCATTCAGGCGGTTCAGCCGCATATCCCAGACGGCGTGCACTTTATTCCCGCGCACCCACTGGCAGGGACCGAGCATTCCGGCCCTGAATCGGGTTTCGCCGAGCTGTTCGACAACCGCTGGTGCCTGCTGGTCCCGGTCGAGAACTCGGACCCAGAGGCGATTGCCCGCCTACGCGCTTTGTGGGAAGGCATGGGGTCAAATGTCGATGAGATGGACGCAGATCACCATGATCTGGTGCTGGCGGTGACCTCTCATGCACCGCACCTGATTGCCTACACGATGGTTGGCGTGGCAGATGATCTGCGACGCGTAACCGACAGTGAGGTCATAAAATATTCGGCGGCCGGTTTTCGGGATTTCACCCGCATCGCAGCATCCGACCCGACCATGTGGCGTGATGTGTTCCTGTCCAACAAAGACGCGACGCTGGAAATTTTGGGCCGCTTCACCGAAGAGCTGTTCGCTTTGCAACGGGCTATCCGAACCGGCGACGGAGAGCATTTGTTTGACTACTTCACCCGGACCCGTGCTATTCGTCGCGGCATCATTGATGCGGGGCAGGATACGGATGCTCCGGATTTCGGACGCGGGAAGGCAGGTTCATGAAGCTGCGCTGGGGGCATGTTCTGATCGGGGTTTTGGCCATTGGAGCCATGACGTCACAAGCTGCGCCTCTGGACCGGTCCTTGCTGCCCCTGACGCGCCCGGCGCTGGATCAGGCCACCAAACCTGCCGCTGCTCTACTCCCGTTGCGCCCCGTACCACGCCCAGTTTTGCCGCAGGTCACAGCCGCGGCGGTGCGCCCGTCTGCTGTGCCGCTCAGACCTTTGATGCGCCCTGAGTGGCTGGAGCAAGAGGTGCTGTTCAAGAAACGCAAGCTGCGCAAAAGCTCGGTCTGCGGTGACATCGCCATTCAAGGTAAACCAGTGGGCCGGGTCGGCAGCAAGAATTCAGCCTGCGGTGTCAAGGAAGCGGTGCAGGTCACCTCGGTCTCGGGTGTAGCGCTCAGCCGTCCGTCGACCATGGATTGCGGCACGGCGATCGCGTTGAACAATTGGGTCGACAAGACGGTCAAACCCACCTTCAAACGCCGCGGCCCCGTGGTTGAGTTGAACGTGGCGGCCCATTACGCCTGTCGGACCCGCAACAACCGCAAAGGCGCGCGGATATCCGAGCACGGCAAGGGCCGGGCAATTGATATCTCGGGCTTCAAGATGGCCGATGGTGAGGTGGTGACGGTACTGAAAGGCTGGCGTAAGAACCCCTCGCAAAAGCAACTCAAGAAGATATGGCGCGGGGCGTGCGGCCCGTTTGGCACCGTATTGGGGCCGAATTCAGACCGCTATCACAAGGATCATTTCCATCTGGACACGGCCCGCTATCGCAGCGGCACTTACTGCCGCTAGCGCAAGATCAAGCGCGGGGCAGGGCCTAAAGGCAAAGGCCCGAGCGCAACAAACCCGTCGCGGAAGTTCAACTGCAAGTCCAGCGCATTCGGGTTTCCGCCCAGCCCGGCCAAGAAGTTGAGAGCACGTGTAACCGGATCGACAGCTTGATCCGGCAGGGCGCCTGCCGCATTAGCCATTGCGATCATGTCCCGCCAGTTTTCCGCTTTAACCGCGATTTCACCCGTTGGAATACCCTGCGCATCCACATCCAAACCGCCGGTCGCGAATAACCTGAGCTCTCCCCATTTGGCCTCGGCAAGTGCAAGGTCAATCCTGACCGGCTGAGGTCGACCCTGTTCCAGCGCGGACCGGTCCCAGGGTTTATCGAAGGTCGCGACCATGTCCAGTTCCAGCGTGTCAAACGCCTGCGGCAGTGAGGTGGCGGATTTCATCAGGTTTCGCAGGTCATCGCCGGGGGTAAAACCATCCACACGAACAGCCATGTTATAGGCTTCGGGCGTGGCGGTTTGTTCCATCAACAGCTCTAGCGTTCCGCCTGCGGCCAGCGCCTGCGAGTTCTCGGTGATGGACCAGGGGCCTGCGGTCAGCGCCATTTTTTCCAGAACCAGCGCCACGCCCGGCCGCAATTGCAAGTGCGCCTGCAATGCGTCCGCCTCGATCGTTGCAGTCTGGTCGAAATAAGACAGGCGCTGCGGTGTATCGGCAAAGCGCAAGATCTGACGCCCCGGCCAGATCGCGGGGCTTTCGAATTCGATCCAGTCCGCGCTCCAGGCTGTTCCGGTTGCCGGGTCTGCAAGGGCCGGATTGATCAACCGCGTCATGTGGTGGGTCGGATAGCCTGCCGTGGCAACGTCCGAGAAGTCCGCTTGCCAGCCAAGGTCTTGCTGCTGGTCGAACCAGCCGGTGATGGCATTGCGCAGTCCATATCCGGCAATGAACCAATAGGCGCTCCACAGAGCGGTGATAACGATGAACACTCGTAATAGACGGCGCATGAGCTTTGGCCCTTTTTCCTGCCTCGGAATTGATGTTTATAGGCCGAAACAGGCAAGGACCAGTGCAATGACGATGTGGGTATTCGGATATGGATCGCTGTTGTGGAATCCGGGCTTTCCGGTGGCGCGCAGCGAACGCGCAACGTTGCACGGGTTTGCCCGATCCTTCTGCATGAGCTCGATCCACCACCGCGGAACCGAGGAAAAACCGGGCCTGGTGCTGGCCCTGGATAAACAGGTGAACGCGCATTGCACCGGTCTGGCCCTGGCGGTCGAGACGGGTCATGAAGACCGCACCCTGCACGAGCTGCGCGAACGCGAGTTGATTTCTTCGGCGTATGTCGAACGGATGCTGGATGTGCATCTGGAAAACGGCGACATCGTAAATGCCGTGACTTATGTGATCGATGCAGACCACGTCCAGTATTGCGGTGGGATGCCGTTGGAGGACCAGGCCCAGATCATCGCCCTCGCGGTCGGCGGGCGCGGTCCGAATGACGAATACCTTTATAACACCGCCGAACATCTGGCCGAGATCGGCCTGCGCGACCCTGATCTTGAGTGGTTGGCGCAACGGGTCCGCAGTATCACCGCATAAACTCTTGGCGTCACGAGCAGAATTTCGCTAGATTCGACGCAGAGCAGGCAAATACCGGGAACCACGCGCATGGCGCAGGCACATCAGGGCGCGAGACCCCATTTCTCGCATCCAACTCGACAGATATTGTTGATGTTGATGGCGATCGGCCTGTCCGGGCTGGGGGTGTTTCTGGCGCTGCCATATGTCATGCCAGTTTTCTTCGCTAATCCGTACTTGAACGGGTTCATCCTGATGGTGTTCGTGATCGGCGTCTTGGCCTGTTTCTATCAGGTGACGCAACTGATCGGTTCTGTACGCTGGATCGAAGCTTTTGTCGGCGGCGTTGTTCGCGAAGATGCCCGCACGCCTCAACTGTTGGCGCCTTTGGCTTCACTGTTGCGCGAACGGGGCGCACGGTCGCAAATCAGTTCCTCGTCTACCCGTTCCATTCTGGATTCCGTGGCCGAGCGGGTCGAGGAAGAGCGGGAAATCACCCGCTATATCACCAATGTGCTGATCTATCTGGGTCTTTTGGGTACATTCTTCGGTCTGGCGACAACCGTTCCGGCAATTGTCGACACTATCCGTAGTCTGAACCCGCAGGAAGGTGAAGAAGGTCTGGCCGTCTTCAACCGCTTGATGACCGGGCTTGAGGCGCAGTTACAGGGGATGGGCGTTGCATTCGGATCATCTCTGCTGGGTTTGGCCGGATCGCTTATTGTTGGTCTGCTCGAAGTATTTGCGGGTCACGGGCAAAACCGCTTCTATCGCGAGCTCGAAGAATGGCTGTCCTCAATCACGCGCGTGGGATTTGCCGGTGGCGAAGAGGGGGGCGCTGAAATCGCAGTGCTTACTCCTGTTCTGGACGCCATGTCCGAACAGATGGATGCCCTGCAGAATCTGTTTTCGGCTCAGGAAAGCGAGCGGGCAGACGTTTCGGCCAAACTTGGGCAACTGGTCGATGTGATTGGTGAGATGAACAATCGCCAGGCCAATTCCGAAAGTGTCACCTCGGCGTTGGAACGCGTGGCCCTTGGGCAGGACGCGCTGTTGGACCACATGCGCGAACACGGCGCGGGTGAGGGTATCGACGCCGAAAGCCGAATGCGCCTGCGTTCTATGGACGTGCAACTGCTGCGCATTCTCGAAGAGATTTCGGCGGGTCGACAAGAAAGCATGAACGAATTCCGCAAGGATATCGAACTGCTGGTCAAGGCCCTGACCCTACCGCGCGGCGCAGTGCGCACCACGCCGGAAGGAGAGTAACCCATGGCGCTGTCCCGCCGCACCGGTCAACGGTTCCAGGGCTCGGTCTGGCCCGGATTCGTGGATGCGATGACGGGGCTTTTGATGGTGCTGACCTTTGTCCTGACCATCTTCATGGTGATCCAGTTCGTGCTTCGTGAAACCATTTCGGGTCAGGAAGACGAACTGACCACATTGGCGGACGAAGTTGCGGCGCTTGCTGGTGCGTTGGGTTTGGAAGAGCGTGAAAACAGCCGGTTGCAGGCCCGCCTTGGGGCATTGAACACGACCCTGTCGCAGGCCGAAGACGATCTGGCCCAGGCGCAATCGTTGATCGCTTCGCTGTCCACCGAGCGCGACCGTCAGGCCGCCGCGCTGGATCAGGCGCAGACGCAGATCACAAACTTCGAGGCGCAGGTTGCCGCCTTGCTGGCCGAACAGGAACGGGCGCTGGGCGATATCGCGACGTTGGAGACGCAGCGCGAACAACTGCTGACCGAGCAAGAAGCGCTAAGTCTCGCTCTGGCCCAAAGTCGTGACGAAATCGATGCGCAGACCGAAGCTGCCCGACTGGCTGCCGCGCGCCGCGAAGCTCTGGAAGCACTGGTCGCAGATCTGGAGCAAAGTGGTGAGGACCGGGCTGCGGAAATCACGGCCCTTGAACAGCAATTAAGCGGCGAGGAAGCCGCCCGATTGGCCGAAGCCGCCGCCGCCGAGGCATTGCGCGACCGTCTGCAAGATGCTGATGCTGAACTGACGGCCATGACATTGGCATTAGAAGCGCAACGCAAAGAGGCCGAAGACACGCTGACCCTGCTGGCCGCCGCACAAGCCGCGCAGGCCGAGCTGGAACGCCGGTTCGGTGACGTGAATCCGGGTGAATTGAGGGCTCAGCTAGAAGCCGCATTGCAGGCACAGACGCAAGCGCAGGCGGATGCTGCGGAACAGCGTACTTTGGCTGATCAGCGCCAGGCCCTTCTGGCCCTGGCTGAGTCGACGCTGTCGAATGAGAAAGAAATTTCGGCCGAGGCGCAGCGTGAGGCGGCCTTGTTGAACCAACAAATCGCCGCCCTGCGCGGGCAGTTGGGGTCGTTGCAGGCATTGCTTGATGATTTTGAAGAACGCAACGCTGTCGCCGAAGTGCAGATCCAAACATTGGGGCAGGATCTGAACGCGGCGCTGGCCCGTGCCGCATCTGAAGAGCGCAGGCGCCGCTTGCTGGAAGAAGCTGAACGTCTGCGCCTTGAGGCCGAGGCTGAAGAGTTGGCCGGTCAGAATGAGGAACTGGCGGCGCAGGCGGAAGACCTGCAACGTTATCGCTCGGAGTTCTTTGGTCGTTTGCGGGATGTTCTTGGCGATCAGGAAGGTGTGCGGATTGAAGGCGACCGGTTCGTGTTTTCGTCCGAAGTTCTGTTCCCAACGGGGTCAGCGGTGTTATCTGCAGAAGGACGCCAGGAAGTTGCCAAGGTTGCCAACATCCTGCGTAGCGTTGCGGCTGAGATACCGACCGGCCTCAATTGGGTGATCCGGGTCGACGGTCACACCGACAACGTTCCGCTGGCAGGAAATGGCCGGTATCGCGACAACTGGGAACTCAGCCAGGGCCGAGCGCTGTCGGTTGTGCGCTATATGGTTGATGCGCTGGATATCCCGCCCAACCGTCTGGCGGCCAACGGGTTTGGTGAGTTCCAGCCGGTCAATCCGGCTGACACGCCGGAGGCCCGTGCGCAAAACCGACGGATCGAGTTGAAACTGACCGAACGGTGATCCCGCCGATCCGTGACCTAAACTGTTTATTTTAACAGATTTTGATTTTGGGCCAGATGAATTGCGGCAGCCGCACCCTATATCATAACCATAGGTTGATTGGGGCTGTGCGTGAAAGACAGGACAACAGATTTACACATAGCAGTCGATATCGCTCTGCAAGGCCCCCACCAGCGTGTGACATTGTGCCAGGCCAGGCGAGGGGTCAGGTTTTGGCTTAAACGGGTCGAACGTTTCGCGCCTCATCTCTGGCTGGTGAAGGGAAAGCCTGAACAAGCATTCGAACGTGACCGATCATCCCACCAATTCTTGTTGAAATACGGCGCACCGGTCCCCAGAATTTTAGCTGAAGGCAAAGGGTATATCGCCGTCGAACACGCCGGAGCCAGCCTGACCAGATTGTCCAAAGACAAGTCCGTCACCATGGCGGGAAAACTCATGGCGTGTCGCGCTGCTGGCCAGGCTTTGGCACGGCTTCATGGGATGGGTCTGGCTCATGGACGCCCGGCGTTTCGGGATATGTGCTGGGATGGGCGTCAGATACGGTTCATCGACTTTGAGTATTTTGTGGCCACAAAGGCCGGGCGGCTTCGTAAAGCCCGCGATCTGAGCATTGCGATCCTGTCCGCCCTGTCTCAGGGCAGCACCGGACCTCGCTTTGCCTATAATGTTCTGTCCGCATACTATGCGGCTTGGGACAGGAATCCAAAGGCCCTGCCGGTGCCATGCCCAGTGCAAGTGCAGAATGGCCAACCTCGTTTCTAACACCAAAAAAAACTCGTTACGCACCCCCGGCAATCGCGTCCATTGTCCAATCAGCTTAGCGCCTGCCAAATCGAAAACTCTGGTCCGGAGTACCCGTGAAACATCGGGGCACCACGGGGTAATCTTCGGTCAGGAAATAGGCATAAGTCCCGTTGGGGTACTCTGTTGAAACGGTGAATGCGCCGTTGCATTGGTCTAGATTGCCGTGCCCCTGAACATAGACATAATCCTCATTAAATGTGCCATCATACCGCCCGTTCGGCGCGTTGCCACCCGGGCGGGTCCCGGATTTCAGACGATAAGAGGGCGTCATATCAATGACTTTGCCGTCTACTACACCTGTCCTCGCGTAAATCGGAAAGCCATCTGCGGCGTACCCGATCAACGGTGAATGCGCAGCAGGGGACCATCCCAAAAGCTCGATCAACCCTGTAGGAACACCGTGATAGTGGTATTTTCCGTTCGGCTGCACATGGGCATAATTCGCATCCAACCCCAGAGCAATCGCTCCTCCCAACGCATTGTAGGACCAGCCGGATCTTGGGTTGCCATGCCAGAACTCGGCCGCAAGCGGGTCAAAAACAACCCCGTTGAGAGAAACCCCAAAGTTCCAGCCCATGCGCAGCGGTGTGAATGTGCCCTTGGTTTCGGGGGCTGTTGGCACCTTGAGGTTGACTTTCTGCCGTTCGATTTGGTGTGGATTGCCCCGGTTTGGAAACTGGCCAACCAGATGATCAGGAATCCCGTTGCCCTTCACTCTGATTGTGGTGTTATTTTCTTTCACTGAGGCCCTGTTTTTCCCGGGATCTACGGTGGCGGGCACCAATCTTAGAGGTTCTTTCGTCGTTTCGTCGTGATAGCGAAACCTGTGCTGTGCCGTTGCAACAGCTGCGATGGCCGAAAGGGCAAAAGCTGCGCCCCAAATGATAGAAGTCTTGCTCACGTTCCAGTCCCTGTCCTGCGTAAATCATTGAAGATTACACGCCGCAGAAACCGGGTTCCGTCGCAATTACCCGTACTGGAACTAAGAAAAACCCGACGACAGGGATCGCCGGGCTTCTAAAAAGTGGTCTATTTCCAGATCAGTCCGCGGTTAACAGCGGAGGCTTGTCGCCTGGAATGCGCCGCTGATCCGGACCCATTATTTCAAGATCCAGCTCGCCCTTCTTGATCGAGACACGAACCACACCGCCTTTGGCCAGCTTGCCGAACAGCAGCTCCTCGGCCAGAGGTTTCTTGATGTGTTCCTGAATCACACGACCCAGAGGACGCGCACCCATTTTGTCATCATACCCTTTGTCGGCCAGCCACTCAGCAGCTTTGGGTGTCAGATCGATGGTCACACTGCGATCCAGCAGTTGCGCTTCTAGCTGCAAGACGAACTTCTCAACCACTTGCAGGATGACCTCTTTCGGCAGCGGTGCGAACGAAATCACAGCATCCAGACGGTTGCGGAATTCCGGCGTAAACATGCGCTCAATCGCAGCGGTGTCTTCGCCTTCGCGACGGTCGCGACCGAAGCCGATGGCTGCTTTGGCCTGTTCCTGCGCGCCCGCGTTTGAGGTCATGATCAGAACCACATTGCGGAAGTTCACGGTACGGCCGTTGTGATCCGTCAGCTCACCATGGTCCATCACCTGCAACAGGATGTTGAACACGTCCGGATGCGCTTTCTCGATTTCGTCCAACAACAGCACGCAATGCGGATGCTGGTCGACACCGTCGGTGAGCAAACCACCCTGATCAAACCCAACATAGCCCGGAGGTGCGCCGATCAGACGGCTGACCGCGTGTTTCTCCATGTATTCGGACATGTCAAAGCGCAGCAGCTCGACACCCAGCGTATCCGCCAGCTGTTTCGCCACCTCGGTCTTACCCACACCGGTTGGACCAGCGAACAGGTAGTTGCCGATGGGCTTTTCAGGCTCACGCAGACCAGCACGGGCCAGTTTGATCGCGCTGGATAGCGCCTCGATGGCCAGATCTTGACCAAACACCACGCGTTTCAGCGAAGCTTCGAGATCTTTCAGCACCTCGGCATCGTCCTTGGTGACGTTCTTGGGCGGGATGCGGGCGATCTTGGCGACGACTGCCTCAATCTCCTTTACCCCAATGGTCTTGCGACGCTTGCTTTCAGCGACCAGATGTTGCGCCGCGCCGGCCTCATCGATTACGTCGATGGCCTTGTCGGGCAGTTTGCGGTCGTTGATATAGCGGGCCGACAGCTCCACCGCAGTCTTGATCGCATCGGCGGTGTATTTGATGTCGTGATGCTCTTCAAAATAGGGTTTCAGACCTCGCAGGATTTTCACGCTGTCTTCGACCGAAGGTTCATTCACATCGATCTTCTGGAACCGGCGGCTCAGCGCGCGGTCTTTTTCGAAATGCTGACGGAACTCTTTGTAAGTGGTCGAACCCATGGTGCGCAGCTTGCCGCCCTGAAGCGCAGGCTTCAGCAGGTTCGAAGCATCCATCGCCCCGCCCGAGGTTGCACCGGCACCGATCACGGTATGGATTTCGTCAATGAACAGAACCGCGTCGGGGTGGTCTTCCAGCTCTGTGACGACCGCCTTCAGACGTTCTTCAAAGTCACCGCGATAGCGGGTTCCGGCCAGCAGCGCGCCCATGTCCAGTGAATAGATCGTGGTGTTGGCCAGCACATCGGGGGCCTGTCCGCCGATGATCTTATGCGCCAGACCTTCGGCGATGGCGGTTTTACCCACGCCGGGATCCCCTACCAGCAGCGGGTTGTTCTTGCGGCGACGGCACAGCACCTGGATGCAGCGTTCCACCTCGTCCGAGCGTCCGATCAACGGATCAACATCACCCGCCCGTGATTTCGCGTTCAGATCGACGCAGTATTTCCCCAGCGCGCTTTCTTTCTGTTCGGTTTCGCCAGATGTGGTCTGAGCGTCTTCTTCAACCTGATCCGCACCGGATACCGAGCGGCTTTCGCCATAAGCGGGATCTTTGGCCACGCCATGGGCGATGAAATTGACCGCGTCGTAACGGGTCATGTCCTGCTCTTGCAGGAAATAGGCGGCATTGCTTTCGCGTTCGGCGAAAACGGCAACCAGTACGTTGGCGCCGGTCACTTCGGTCCGGCCCGAGCTTTGTACGTGGATCGCAGCGCGCTGAATGACGCGCTGGAAGGCTGCCGTTGGAACGGCTTCGGACCCGTCGATATCCGTGACCAGATTCGACAGATCTTCGTCGATGAATTCCACCAGAGTGCTGCGCAGCTCGTCCAGATCGACGCTGCACGCCTTCATGACGCGCACCGCATCGGGTTCTTCCAGAAGCGCCAGCAGCAGATGCTCTAGCGTTGCAAATTCATGACGCCGTTCATTCGCGGCCGCCAAGGCCGCGTGGATGGCTTGTTCCAGTGTGCTCGAGAATGAAGGCACGCGGGTGCTCCTCTGTATTGGGTCAGAAGGGGGCGAGCTTTCGGCCGGAACCCCATCCCAACCATGTCCTCATACTATTAGAGTTTGGTTGATCGTGCCCCGGCTTCAAGGGTTTTCTTGCTCTTGACAGTCACATTTGTTGTGACCGTGGCCGTGAAGAGGGGCAAATAGGCATCAAAACCGGTCTTTTCTACCCCGGATGTCCGCAAAAACGACCTCAGGGTTTGCGCCAACCATGCCCAAGTGTGCCTGAATCGCTGGGTCGGTTGCCCTCAGGAAAGGATTTGTGGCCTTTTCCATCGCCAGAATCGACGGAACGGTCGCCTTCCCGGTGGCACGTGCTTGGTCAATCTCGGCGATGCGCGCCTTGAGGTCGGCGTTGTCTGGATCGATCGTAATGGCAAATTTGGCGTTGGACTGTGTATATTCATGCCCCGAACAGACCAGAGTGCTGTCTGGTAGGGCGGCCAGTTTGCTGAGTGAGTCCCACATCTGTTCTGGTGTGCCCTCGAACAGACGTCCGCAGCCAAGCGCCATAAGGCTGTCGGCGGTGAACACGGCGGCACTTTGCGGCATATAAAAAGCGATATGCCCGACTGTGTGGCCGGAAACATCAAGAACCTGAACCGGCTCACCTCCGATGTCAAAGCTATCGCCCTCGGCCACTTGCAGGTCCAGCGGTGGCAGGCGATGGGCATCCGCTGCGGCCCCGATGACCTGTGCCGGGTGTTTTTCCAGAATCCCAGCCAGCCCATCGACGTGATCCCAGTGGTGATGGGTCAGAAGCACGTGGGATAACGTCCATCCGCGTTCTTCCAGCACTTTCAGGATCGGTCCGGCCTCGGGCGCGTCGATCAACGCGGTCTGGCCATTGATGCCGTCATGGGCCAGATAGGCGTAGTTGTCGCTGAGGCATGGGATTGTAACGATTTCAAGAGGCATGGCCTTTTGCCCTTTCATTGCTAGACTGCGCCCAGCTAAGCCGATTGACCGGATGTCCGCAATGCATCTTGATGTGCAGGATCTGAGGAACTTCTACTACCGCAGTACGCTGGGGCGTGCGGCGCAAGCGGCCATTCGCGGACGCCTGAGCGAGCTTTGGCCCGAAGCAAAAGGCCAGACGGTGGCCGGATTTGGCTTTGCCGTGCCGTTGCTGCGCCCATATCTGGCGGATGCACGCCGGGTTATCGGTCTGATGCCCGGCCCGCAGGGCGTGATGCCCTGGCCTGCCGGGATGCCAAATGTTTCCGTTCTGACCGAAGAAACGCTCTGGCCGATTGAAACCGGTCACGTGGACAAGCTTGTCGTGATGCATGGGCTGGAAACGTCGGAGAGGCCGAACCAGCTGCTGGACGAATGTTGGCGTGTTCTGGGCCCCGGCGGTCGAGCTGTGTTCATTGTCCCGAACCGGGGGGGACTCTGGTCGCGGACAGACAAAACGCCGTTTGGCTACGGGCGCCCCTATACCGCCACTCAGCTGGAAAACCAGCTCAAGGCGCATCACTTCCTGCCCGAGGCGCATTGTTCGGCCCTGTACAGGCCTCCTTCCTTCCGCCGCTTCTGGCTGAAATCCGGCAGTTTGATCGAAAAAACCGGGCAACGGATCCCTACCGTCATGGCTGGGGGTGTGCTGATGGTCGAGGTCAGCAAGCACATTCGTCCGCCCAGCGGCAGCGTGACAAAAGACGCAGTCAAAAAACCGATCAAGGCGCTGGACGGTTTGTTGAAACCTGCGTGACAATGGCTGAC
Organism: Ruegeria sp. 6PALISEP08; assembly: GCF_001238295.1. Taxonomy (GTDB): domain Bacteria; phylum Pseudomonadota; class Alphaproteobacteria; order Rhodobacterales; family Rhodobacteraceae; genus Ruegeria. Next base: position 145,883 of record NZ_LGXZ01000009.1, on the reverse strand, counting down.
ATTCAGAAGCGACAAAATTGCGGGAAAAAAGTCACAGGAATCGCAAAAACCTGCATATTCGTAACATTTTTCAACTGGGCCAATGTGTTCAAACCGTCGCACTTGGCGTAAGTGCATGAAAATTAACAATTTGTGTATAATTCTGTTACCGCTATAGCGTATTGCTTGGTTGGAACACCTCTGCTACATCCCCGGTGATTTTGATCCCCGCCCTTTAAGGACGGGGTTTCTTCACGCCCCCGGGGTAGCTGCTGCACGCGAATTCGGGGCCCAAAGTATCGGAAGGGTGGACGTGTCCGAACCAGCTTCGATTTCCACTGGCATTGCCGAGCGCTATGCCACCGCGATCTTTGAGATCGCCAAAGAGAACAATGACCTTGCAGGTCTGGAATCCGGCATCAATGATCTGGCAGCAGCACTGGGCGACAGCGCCGAGTTGCGCGACCTGATCGCCTCGCCGCTGATTTCCCGCGCTGAACAGGAAGGCGCAATCACCGCAATCGCTGACAAGATGGCCCTGAACGCCATCCTGCGCAACACGCTGGGTCTGATGGCGCAGAAGCGCCGTCTGTTCGTCGTGCCGCAACTGGTGCAGGTTCTGCGCGACATGCTGGCGGACGAGCGTGGCGAAGTGACCGCGGATGTTGCCTCGGCCAAGGCGCTGACCAAGACACAACTGGAAAAACTGTCCAAGACGCTGTCCGAGCGTGTGGGCAAGACCGTGACAATCAATGCGACCGTTGATGAAAGCCTCATCGGCGGTCTTGTCGTTAAAGTGGGCTCGAAGATGATCGATAGCTCGATCCGCTCGAAGCTCAACTCCCTACAGAATGCAATGAAAGAGGTCGGATAAATGGGAATCCAAGCTGCAGAGATTTCTGCAATCCTGAAGGACCAGATCAAGAATTTTGGTCAGGAAGCCGAAGTGGCCGAAATCGGTCGCGTGCTGAGCGTCGGTGACGGGATTGCCCGTGTATACGGCCTGGACAACGTGCAAGCCGGTGAGATGGTCGAATTCCCCGGCGGCATCATGGGCATGGCGCTGAACCTGGAAAGTGACAACGTTGGTGTTGTTATCTTCGGTTCCGACCGTGACATCAAAGAAGGTGACACTGTCAAGCGCACCAATTCGATCGTGGACGTTCCGATCGGTGACGAGCTGCTGGGCCGTGTTGTTGACGGTCTGGGCAACCCGCTGGACGGCAAAGGTCCGATCAACGCTTCCAAGCGTGGTGTTGCAGACGTAAAAGCGCCGGGCATCATCCCGCGTAAATCGGTTCACGAGCCGATGGCAACCGGCCTGAAATCGGTTGACGCGATGATCCCGATTGGCCGTGGCCAGCGGGAACTGATCATTGGTGACCGTCAGACCGGTAAAACTGCCGTTGCTCTGGACGCGATCCTGAACCAGAAAACTTACAACGAAGCAGCTGGCGACGACGAGTCGAAGAAGCTGTACTGCGTTTACGTCGCGATCGGCCAGAAGCGTTCGACCGTTGCACAGCTGGTGAAGAAGCTGGAAGAATCCGGCGCGATTGACTACTCGATCGTTGTGGCCGCCACCGCGTCCGACCCGGCGCCGATGCAGTTCCTGGCACCTTACGCCGCAACCGCGATGGCCGAATACTTCCGCGACAACGGCCGCCACGCGCTGATCATCTATGATGACCTGTCGAAACAGGCTGTGTCTTATCGTCAGATGTCGCTGCTGCTGCGTCGTCCGCCCGGCCGTGAAGCCTATCCTGGTGACGTTTTCTACCTCCACTCCCGCCTGCTGGAGCGTTCGGCGAAGCTGAACGAAGACTTCGGTGCGGGCTCGCTGACCGCACTGCCGGTTATTGAAACTCAGGGTGGTGACGTTTCGGCGTTTATTCCGACCAACGTGATTTCGATCACCGACGGCCAGATCTTCCTCGAAACCGAGCTGTTCTACCAGGGCATCCGTCCTGCTGTGAACACCGGTCTGTCGGTTTCGCGTGTGGGCTCTTCGGCTCAGACCAACTCGATGAAGTCGGTTGCCGGTCCGGTTAAGTTGGAACTGGCTCAGTACCGCGAAATGGCTGCGTTTGCGCAGTTCGGTTCCGACCTTGACGCCGCGACCCAGCAGCTGCTGAACCGTGGTGCCCGTCTGACCGAGCTGATGAAACAGCCTCAGTACTCACCGCTGACCAACGCTGAAATCGTCTGCGTCATCTTCGCTGGCACCAATGGCTACCTGGACAAGATCGATGTATCCGAAGTTGGCCGCTACGAAGCTGGCCTGCTGGCGCATCTGCGCGGCAAGCACGCCGACCTGCTTCAGTGGATCACCGACGAAGATCCCAAGATCAAGGGCGACGCTTCCGACAAGATCAAGGCTGCGATTGACGAATACGCCGCAACCTTCGCTTAAGGGAGAGGCGGGCACATGCCAAATCTTAAGGATCTTAAAAACAGGATCGAGTCGGTCAAATCGACCCGCAAGATCACCAAGGCCATGCAGATGGTCGCGGCTGCAAAACTTCGCCGCGCCCAGGAATCTGCCGAAGCCTCTCGCCCCTACACCGCACGGTTCAATGCCGTGATGGCGGGGCTGGCGGCATCGGTCGGGGGCAGCGACAGCGCCCCCAAACTGCTCCGTGGTACGGGCAGTGATGATGTCCATCTGCTGGTTGTCATGACAGCAGAACGTGGCCTGTGTGGCGGCTTCAACTCGAACATCGCCAAGCTGGCCCGTGCCAAAGCTTACGAACTGAAGGCCAAGGGCAAGACGGTTAAGATTTTGACCGTTGGCAAGAAAGGCCGCGATGCGATCAAGCGTGACTATGGCGATCTGTTCGTCGGTCATGTCGATCTGAGCGAGGTCAAGCGTCTGGGATATTCCAACGCGCAGGACATCGCCAAAGACGTCCTGTCCCGTTTCGACGCGGGTGAGTTCGACGTAGCCACGATCTTCTACTCGAAGTTCGTCAACGTCGTGAGCCAGATACCAACGGCGCAACAGATCATCCCTGCCTCGTTCGAGGATATCGAAGGGGACGACAGCGGCGCGGTCTTCGATTACGAGCCCAGCGAAGAGGCCATCTTGGCCGATCTGCTGCCCAAAGGGGTTGCGACTGCAATCTTCTCGGGTCTGCTTGAAAACGGGGCCTCGGAACAGGGTGCACGGATGTCTGCGATGGACAACGCGACACGCAACGCGGGTGAAATGATCGACAAACTGACGATCCAGTTCAACCGCTCGCGTCAGGCCGTGATCACCAACGAGCTGATTGAAATCATTTCCGGCGCCGAAGCGCTGTAGAGACAAACCGGAGACGAAACATGGCGAATGCAAAAGGCAAAGTCACTCAGATTATCGGGGCCGTCGTCGACGTGCACTTTGATGATGAGCTGCCTGAAATTCTGAACGCGCTGGATACCACCAACAACGGCAAGAAGCTGGTTTTGGAAGTAGCACAGCACCTGGGCGAAAACACTGTCCGCACCATTGCAATGGACGCAACCGAAGGTCTGGTTCGTGGCGAAGAAGTCACCGACACCGGCGCACCGATCGCGGTTCCGGTCGGCAACGCGACTTTGGGCCGTATCCTGAACGTTGTGGGTGAGCCCATCGACGAAAAGGGTCCCGTCGAAACAACTGAAACCCGCGCCATCCACCAGGAAGCACCGGATTTCGCGGATCAGGCAACTGAATCCGAAGTTCTGGTCACCGGCATCAAGGTTGTTGACCTGCTGGCCCCTTATGCCAAAGGCGGTAAGATCGGCCTGTTCGGCGGCGCCGGTGTTGGCAAAACCGTTCTGATCATGGAACTGATTAACAACATCGCCAAAGTGCACTCGGGCGTGTCCGTGTTCGCGGGTGTTGGTGAGCGGACCCGTGAAGGCAACGACCTGTATCACGAGATGATCGAATCCGGCGTTATCGTTCCTGACAAGCTGGAAGATTCGAAAATCGCCCTGGTTTATGGTCAGATGAACGAGCCTCCGGGTGCGCGTATGCGGATCGCTCTGTCGGGTCTGACCCTGGCGGAACAGTTCCGTGACGCAACCGGCGCCGACGTTCTGTTCTTTGTCGACAACATCTTCCGCTTCACGCAGGCGGGTTCCGAGGTTTCGGCTCTGCTGGGTCGTATTCCTTCCGCTGTGGGCTACCAGCCGACGCTGGCGACCGACATGGGCGCGATGCAGGAACGCATCACCTCGACCAAATCGGGCTCGATCACGTCCGTGCAGGCCGTTTATGTTCCTGCGGATGACTTGACCGACCCTGCGCCGGCCACGTCGTTTGCGCACTTGGACGCGACCACCGTTTTGAACCGTGCGATCTCGGAAAAGGGTATCTACCCGGCCGTTGACCCGCTCGACTCGACTTCGCGTCTGCTCGACCCGGCCATCGTTGGTGAAGAGCACTATACCGTTGCGACTGACGTTCAGCAGATCCTCCAGCGCTACAAGTCGCTGCAGGACATCATTGCCATCCTTGGCATGGACGAACTATCGGAAGAGGACAAACTGACCGTGGCACGTGCCCGTAAGATCGAACGCTTCCTGTCACAGCCGTTCGACGTGGCCGAGGTTTTCACCGGTTCGCCCGGTGTTCAGGTTCCTCTGGATGTCACCATCGCGTCGTTCAAGGCCGTTGTGGCCGGCGAATACGATCACCTTCCCGAGGCGGCCTTCCTGATGGTTGGCGGCATCGACGAAGTGATCGCCAAAGCGGAGAAGATGGCCGCAGAAGCCGCCTAAGGAGCACACCTGATGGCAAACACGATGCAATTCGACCTCGTCAGCCCCGAGCGGAGCCTAGCTTCGCTCAGCGCGACCGCGGTCCAGATTCCCGGCGCGGACGGGGACATGACGGCGATGCCCGATCATGCCCCCACCATCACCACGCTGCGCCCCGGTCTGCTGAAGGTTGAGGCACCCGAAGGGTCCAGCGAATACCTGGTCACCGGCGGGTTTGCCCAGATCAACGGCGACAGCTTGTCGGTTCTGGCCGAAAAGGCCATTCCGGTAGCGGAAGTGACCCGGGCGCATCTGGACGAGTTGATCGAAGACGCCCGCGCCTCGCACGAGGCTGCCAAGGGTGGCGATGATCAGACCATTGTCGACGATGCTGCCAAGCTGCTGGCCGACATGGAAGCGCTGGGCACGCATATGAGCCTGTAAACGGCTTATCAGTGAAAGATTTGAACGGCCTCGCATTTGCGGGGCCGTTTTTTTGTCGTGCTTTTGCCGAATTGCCGGGGTAAGTTGCGGGAATTCAAGAATAATGATGACATAATGAAAAAGTTCCTAACCCATCCCATTGGAATTGATCAGGGTGAAGACGTCCTGTTTTCGGAATTTGCCGAAGGTGGCGAAATGTGGACGGGGCAGGGGCCTCGTGAACGCCGCACACCCATTCAGTTCAAAGAAGCCTTTCGCACTCCGCCCGTGGTACAGATCGGAATCTCGCTTTGGGATGTCGATACGTCCTCGGCTCTACGCGCCGAGGTTCAGGCCGAAAACATCACCACCGAGGGCTTTGACGCAGTATTTCGAACTTGGTCCGACACTCGGATTGCCCGCATCCGCGCAAGCTGGACAGCGATTGGAGAGGTGGCACACCTGGACGACTGGAACATTTCCTGACCCGGGTTAGCCGTGTTTTCAAGCGTTCTAACTGCAGCTTGTAACTCAGTCTTCCTGCGTTTCGATCATGCCCACCCGTGTGGCATGGCGCCCGCCTTCAAACTCGGCGTCCAGAAACGCGTCAACGATGTACAGCGCTTGACCTTCGCCGACGACGCGCGCACCGAGCGACAGCATGTTGGCGTCGTTGTGCTGGCGGATCATACGGGCCGAAAACGCGTCTGAACATACGCCGCAGCGAATGCCCGGCACTTTGTTTGCGGCCATCATGATGCCCTGACCGGTACCGCACAGGATGATGCCCAAACTGCAATCGCCTGACGCGACAGCTTCAGCTGCCGCTTTGCCGTGCCTGGGGTAATGTGTGCTTTCGGGCGTCGTCGGGCCGATATCGACCACGTCCCAGCCTTGTTGGGCGATGTGTTTTGCCACGGCCTGACGCAGATCGATCGCGGCGTGGTCACTGGACAGGACAATGCGTTTGCTTGCGGTCATCGGAGGTTTTTCCCCTCTTTCGCGGATCCACGCACATGCTGGTGAGCAGCGGGCAGGGCGGATCAGATTTCGAAAAGCAAAAGGGCGGCTTGTCTGGCCGCCCCTCAGAGCTCAATCCATCTGGTACAGGGATTCGTAGATCGGCGTCAGCGTTTTGTCTTCGAACAGCGAAGACACGCTGGTGCCGTTCCAGATGTTCAGGATCGCTTGCGTAAAGATCGGCGCGGTCGGAACGATGCGGATATTCTTGGCTTTCAGGATCTCTTTTGTCGGCTGGATCGTATCGGTCAGGACCAAGGATTTCATCACCGAGTTGGTGACACGCTCGACCGCGGGGCCGCTCATGACGCCATGCGTGATGTAGGAGTGAACCTCTTTCGCGCCGTTATCCAGCAGAACTTGTGCCGCTTTGCACAGCGTTCCGGCGGTGTCACACATGTCGTCCACGATCAGGCAGATCTTGTCCTTCACGTCGCCGATCACTGTCATCTCGGCCACTTCGCCTGCTTTCTCGCGGCGTTTGTCCACGATCGACAGGGGCGCGTTGATCCGCTTGGCCAGCTCGCGCGCACGCGCCACGCCGCCGACGTCGGGTGAAACCACCATGATCTCATCCAGGCTGTCCTTGAACTGGTTCTTTACGTCCAAAGCAAAGATCGGCGAGGCATAGAGGTTGTCGACGGGCATATCGAAAAAGCCCTGAATCTGCGCTGCGTGCAGGTCCATGGTCAGAATCCGTTCGATTCCTGCGCCGGTCAGCATGTTGGCCACCAGCTTGGCGCTGATCGGCGTGCGGGCCTTGGTGCGGCGGTCCTGACGGGCGTAACCGAAATAGGGGATCACGGCCGTAATCCGCTGGGCAGAAGAGCGACGCAGCGCATCGGCGATGATCAGCAGCTCCATCAGGTTGTCATTGGCCGGGTTCGAGGTCGGCTGGATAATGAACATATCCTCGCCGCGTACGTTCTCGAACACCTCGACGAAGATCTCGCCGTCATTGAAGCGTTCGACGCGCGCATCGACCAGACCCTGGTCAACGCCGCGATACAGGCTCATGCGGCGTGCGATGGTCTTGGCAAGAGGAAGGTTGGCGTTCCCAGCTATTAGCTTGGGTTCGTGGAGTGTCGGCATCGGCTGAGGTCCCCGGGCAGCAATGGCAATGTGACAGATTCGTGATGTTGACACCGCTTAGCATGGCCTTAACGTCCCGCAAAGGTAACGCAGCGGAGAAAGTGAACATGACCCGGATTGACTACTATTTTGCGACAATTTCACCCTACACTTATCTGGCCGGAAACCGACTGGAAGAGATCACGGCGAAACATGGCGCGACCATCAATTACAAACCGCTGGACATCATGGCCCTGTTCTCGCGCACCGGAGGTACGCCACCGAAAGACCGTCATATCTCGCGCATCGAATACCGCGCACAGGACTTGCTGCGCCAAGCCCAACGTCTGGGTTTAGATTTCAACCTGAAACCCATGCATTGGCCGACCAATATGGCGCCGTCCTCATATGCGGTGATCGCTGCGACCAAGGACGGGTCTGGGGATGTAGGCAAGCTGTGCCAATTGATCTTGCGCGCTTGCTGGGCCGAAGAGAAAGACGTGGCACAGGACGACGTGATCCGCGACTGTTTGGCAAATTCCGGCTTTGATCCAGATCTGGCTAACAGCGGATTGCTGGTCGGTGCCGAAACCTATGCCGCCAATCTGGAAGAAGCCGTGGATCAAGGCGCGTTCGGTGCGCCATTCTATATTACGCCAGACGGTCAGCGGTTCTGGGGTCAGGACAGTCTGGATGATTTGGATCGGCATCTGACCGAGATGAAGGGATGACAGCCGCGGCCGCGGCGCGATCGGTATTTGTCCGAAGGCTGGGGAAGGGGGAGCGGAAACTGCTTGCCCTCCACTGCACGATTGCGCACTCCGGTGCGTGGTCGGGCTTGGCCAACGTGCTGAGCGGTGACGCAACCTTGATCGCCCCGGACATGCTTTCGCATGGAAAAAGCCCGGATTGGGACGGACAGAGTGACTTCTTTGACCAAGTGACCAATCCGGCCGCGGCCCAGTTGTCTGAACGGATGGATTTGATCGGTCATTCCTTTGGGGCGATGATCGCGTTGAGGCTGGCGATAGAGTACCCGGAAAGGGTACGCAGCTTGATCCTGATCGAACCCGTGTTCTTTGCTATCGCGAAGCAAGATGCGCCACATCTGTTCGAGCAGCACGAGGAAGACTTCAAGCCCATAGGCGCGGCCTTCAAAGCAGGTGACAAGGTTCTGGCCGCGCGACTGTTCAACAGGATGTGGAGCACTCAGATCAGCCCCAAATGGCCTGATTTGCCCGAACGGACAAAGGCTAACATGGTGCGCGGGATAGGTGCCGTTCCAGCAGTGCACTCTGCGCTCTATGACGATCAGGCGGGGTTGCTTTCGCCTGGAAAGCTCGATCGTTTGTCGATGCCGGTCCTGTTGCTGAGCGGGTCGGAAACGCATCCCGTGATGCAAGCGATATGCGAAAGCTTGCAGCAACGGCTGCCAGGCGCGCGTCATGAGGTGGTAAGAGGGGCGGGGCATATGCTGCCCATCTCACACCCAAATGAGATCAGCGCGCTGCTGCAGGAGTTCTGGCTATCTAACGCCTTATCTTCGGTTAAAGCAGATTGAGAAACTGATCGATCTCAACCGACCCGATGGACCAGTCGCAGACCAATCGGCAGGCGAGGCTTTCGTCGTTATTCTCGCCTCCCAGCTCATCCCCCCAGAGGTGATAGATCGCACCCGCCTCATGCAGCTGTTTGTGTTTCGCGCGCGGGAAAGAGGCAAAGATCATGTTGGCCTGCGGCTCGTGCAGAAACTCAGCACCTTTAGCACGCAAACCATCGGCCAGCCGGGCACAGTTTGCATTGGCCTGACGCGCCGATTGCAGCCACAGGTCATCCTCAAGATAAGCCGCCATCTGAGCGGACAGATAGCGATGTTTGGAAAACAGATGCGCCCCGCGTTTGCGCCGCAATTCGAATTCCCAAGCTTTGCTTTCGTCGAAGAACACCACCGCTTCAACACCCATCAAACCGTTCTTGGTGCCGCCAAAGCTGACCGCATCAACGCCCGCTTTCCACGTCATGTCCGCCGGGGAACACTTCAACGCGACCAAAGCGTTGGTGAACCGTGCACCATCCATATGGACGGGCAAGCCATATTCCTTTGCGATCCCACACAGCGCCTGCAGTTCTTCCAGCGAATAGATCGATCCGCGCTCGGTCACCTGTGTGATCGACACAGGCCCGCGCTGCGGCCCGTGCACCCCGCGTGTTTCTTCGCCCAGGATCGACCCGCGCAACGCATCGGGGGTCATCTTGTCGCCGCCGGGGACAAGGGTCAGCTTGGCGCCAGTGTAAAACTCGGGCGCGTTGCACTCGTCTTCATGGATATGAGCGACCGGAGAGCAGAAGATCGTTTCCCAGGGATTGGACAGGGTCGCCAGAGCCAGCGAATTTGCCGCTGTCCCTGTCGCTACCAGATAAACGGCAGCGCCGGGGGCCTCAAAGATGCTGCGGATGCGATCGCGCACCTCATTCATCATTGTGTCGGCGCCATAGGCCATCTGATAGCCCTGATTGGCCTCGGCCAGTTTGGTCATGACCTGAGGGTGAACCGGTCCGGAATTGTCAGACGCGAAATACATCAGCTTGGCTCCTCGATGATATAGTCTTCCCACTCTTCCATGGGGGTTTCGAACTCGGACACCGTGCGCCCCTGAACCGAGACACCTGACGCGTGCACGCTGTCTGGCGAACCCGATATCAATGGATGCCAGTCGTAAAGCGGCTTGCCTTCCCACAGCAGACGATACGCGCAGGTTTGCGGCAACCAATAGGCGTGTTCGTCGATATTGTCGGCCGTCATGACGATGCATTCAGGCACGAATTGGTGCCGGATGTCGTATTGAGTGCAGCGGCAGCTTTCATCGTCCAGCAGACGGCAGGCAACGCAGGTCAGGGCGACTTCGCCCGAGTCCTCATCCTCCAGCTTGTTCAGGCAGCATTTACCGCAGCCGTCGCACAGGGCCTCCCACTCGCGCTGGTTCATCTTACGCAGCGGTTTGCGTTCCCAAAACCGGGCAGGCAAGCCCGCGCGTTCAATCGGATCAGCGCTCATAGGGCGGCCAAAATGCCTTGGGCTTCTTCGCAATCGGCATTCATCTGCACGATCAAACCATCCAGCCCGTCAAATGTCATTTCAGGGCGCAGAAAATCGATCAATCCCACCGAAAGGGTTGCTCCATAAAGATCGCCCGAAAAGTCGAAAAGGAAGGTTTCGATATTGGGCACTTCGCCGTGAAACATCGGGCGCACCCCGACCGAGGCCGCACCGTGATAGCTGCCCTGATGCGGGCCATCCAGCACGTCGACCAATACAGCGTAGACTCCGAATTTGGGCTGGTGCAGCCCTTCGATGGACATGTTTGCGGTGGGAAAGCCCAGCTCCCGCCCGCGCTGCTCACCACCAATTACTTCGCCCTCGATCCTGTGCCAATGGCCCAGCATCGCGGCTGCGTCCCTTGGGCGGCCCTCGCTCAGCGCGGTTCGGATGGCGGTTGACGAAACGACATTCTTGGACCGTTCCATCAAGGGGGCAATTGTCACGCCGAATCCCATCGCTTGCCCGAACCGCACCAGATCATCGGCGGTACCGCTGCGGCCTTTGCCAAAGCAGAAATCGGACCCGACCACGACATGAGAAAGGCCCAGCCCGTCACAGATCACATTGCGCGCAAACTCTTCCGGGGAAAGCCCTGCCAGTGCCGCGTTGAACGGCAATTCATACAGTTTCTGTACGCCCAGTTTTTTCAGCCGGTGCGCCCGCGCATTTCCCCTCATCAACCGGAAGGGAGGAGAGGTAGGCGCAAAAAATTCACGCGGATGCGGCTCGAAAGTCATAACACCCAGCGGCGCGTCGGGGGCCGATTTACGGGCCAGTTCTATGACCGATTGGTGCCCCATATGGACGCCATCAAAATTCCCGATCGCCACGCTGGCACCGCGGTCTGTTGGCTCTACAAACTGAAAGTCTCGGATGATCTGCATGCGAAGTGGGTACTGTTCATACAACCTATGTTCAAGCACCTCATCCACGTGCTGAACAAATTCCTGTGTGGGTTGATGCACGTCTCTCTCTCATCAGGCATACACAATGGGGTCCTAGATCGATTTCAACCTTGATCGAACGTACTTTGCCGCGGATCGGAAATGGCTGGGCCCGGCAGCCTCGGCCCATCGACCTACTGTCCAGTTGTTGTGCGCGCCTTTCATTGGATCGCCGTAAAGCTCAGTATCGGAACAGGATTGAATTAAAGCGTTCAACTTCTCCTCCGCTTGGTCCAAAGCCGTCACCGCCTCGCCCCAGGACAAACGCGCCTGTTTCTGACGGAGTTCTGCATTGTAGCGCCGAAGCTCGTTCCATTTGTAACCTTCGGCCGGGAAGTGGACCTGTTTTCCGGCCAGACCGTCAGCATACCAACCCAGAAAGAGGTCAATCCAATGCGCACGGTGCCCGATCACATCTTTGATCGAAGTGTCTTCGTCATCTTTGCGCAGGGCATCTTTTACCGAAACGGCGGAAATCAGTGCTTTCAGTTTGGAATATTCTTTTTGGGTGATACTCTGCAGTTCTGCTTTGCTTGTCGCGGCCATGGATCAACTCCAACGCAGACTCTCAATGAATGCGTTTGAGTCTATCGGTTTCCGATCTTTTTCAAATGACGCAGATCAACTGCGCCCTGCAGTCCCATGACTTGGTGAAACTTTGAAAAACGTTGGTCAGTCGAACTTGCGCGACGGGGCAAGCACCATCGCTTCGCCGATCAGAACCTTCTTACCTTCAACCGAGCAGTGGCAGTCTAGCTTGACGCGGCGCCTGGAAAAGTCGATGTCGACCACTTTCACCTCGGCATAAACCATGTCTCCCGGACGCACAGGGGCCAGGAACTTCAGGGACTGACCCATATAAACCGTGCCATGGCCGGGCAGTTGCTCGCCAATTACGGCCGAGATCAGGCCCGCCGTCAGCATCCCGTGTGCAATACGGCCCTCAAAGATCGTATCGCGGGCATAGTCGTCATCCAGATGCACCGGGTTCCGGTCGGTGGAAACCTGAGCGAACATCTCGATGTCCTCATCCGTCACCACTTTGCGCAGGTGGCGGGACATGCCCATTTCGATGTCTTCGATACAGATCGTTCCGCGTGGAAGATTATCCAACATGTTGCCCTCACTCGAAATCGGCCGTGAAAGAAAAAACCATCATATGGCCGAGGTTGGCAACTTTATTACTTCGCAACTGCAGAAAATCAAGTCTTTTCTGACTAACGTAAACGACCGATTGTATAGGTCGGATTAATCTTTTCCTTTTCAATATAAGTAGTTAGGGATTCATGGTGCGGATGATGCGACGTTTTTGTCTCGGCCGCGGCCAGTCCGCCTGAGATGAACAGAGAATCAATACCCTCTCCCATGCCGCCCAGAATGTCCGTATGGGGGCCGTCTCCGATCACAAGAATGTCGCCATCAGGAATATCGTTACCCAATTCCTGCAGCCTCCGGCGGGCCAGGTCATAGATCGGCGGATGCGGTTTTCCGAAATACAAGCTCTCGCCGCCCATTTCGGTATATAGTCTGGCCAAAGCACCAGCGCACCATTCCCGCACTTCGCCCCGGTCAACCACGATATCAGGATTGGCACAGAGCAGTTTCATGCCCATCTGCTTGGCGTACAGGAAATCGGGCCGGTTCACATCAGGGTCGGCCATCGTGTCGAACGGACCACAGCAGACAATGCCTTCGGCTTCTTTCAGCGGTACACGCTCAATGTGGATGGGGTGATGCAACAGCTTGAGCGGTTCGAAGAAGCCCGCATCGCGTTCCCATTCACCCATGAAATAAACCTTGTGTCCGACAGCGCCCCGGAACATCGCGGACCGCGCGGAATCCCCGCTTGTGGCGATGGTGTCATAGGCGTCCGCAGGGACGTTGAACTGCCCCAATTGCTCTGCCACGCCTGCGCGGGGTTTCGGAGAGTTTGTGACCAGCACAACAACCCCTCCCTTCGCGCGATAGGTCTGCAAAGCCGCAACAGCTTCGGGGTAGGCCGTGATGCCGTTGTGAACACAGCCCCAAAGGTCGACAAACAACGCCTTATAGCGGTCTGAGATCTCGGCAAGCGAGGAAACGATCTGGGTCATGGGGGCCTCTGGGTCTGATATCGCGGTCGCGACAGCTATGGCAAAGCTTGGGCCTGAACACCATCCCGCATTCCTTTTTGCACAAAGGAATTGATGAATCTGCTACTCTTCTTCAGTAACGTCTGTCACATCCGGGGCCTGTTGGACGTTGTCCGTTCCCAGGATAACTTGCGCAGCAATCCTGCTTTGATACCGCACAATAGCAAGGTAACCGGGCCCAAGCTCATCCTGCAGCACATTCACCAACGGTGTTTCCCGCAGTTGTTCTGGGATCTGCGAGGCAACTGACGAGACTTTGTATGCAGCTTCTGCGGGAAGATCGACAATCAACCAAACATCCACCTTTTTTCGCCGCGCATTGACGTCGATACGAATGATTTCGACCGAAACCGGGTCAGCCCACTCTCGAATGGCTTCGACCAGCTGGGCCTCGGTCCGTGTTTCCAGATAGCGATTATAAGTGGACTTTCCGAGTTGCAGAACGACAACCACCAGGAACGCAAGCGCAACAAAAACGCTGGCCGTAAAGTTGAGCTTGCGTTTGCCCTTGCTGAAAACGACCGACCGCGCGGCATAGACCAAGTAAACCGTACAGGCGGAAAGGATGATCGCGCCAAGGTTGGTGGCAAACAGTAACCCCGCCTCATAGGCTTCGGCGGGTTCGCCAAAATATAACAGAACGCCCGAAGCAGAGAGCGGTGGAACCAGGGAAACACCAATTGCGGCTCCGGGCAAAAGGCTGAGTTCGGATTTGTTGATCTGAACATAGGCCCCGGCCACACCGGCGGCGAGCGCAACGATCAGGTCTTCGGTGCCGGGATCGGTGCGTGCAAGCACCTGATCCGGGATTACAATGCCGCGAGGAACATCAGCGACATAAACCATAAACCACGCCATCAGCACACAGGCCACGGCGGCCAGACAAACCGTAAGGGCCAGAACCGCTGCACGTTGCAGCCAGCCCATAACCATGGCTGCCGCCACGCCAAGAATTGGGGTCATAAGTGGCGCCACCAGCATAGCTGCGATCACGACGGCTCCGGAGTTGCGCAGCATACCCATGGTGGCGATCACGACCGACAAAGTCAGCAACATCGCAAACCGACGCCAGTAAGCAAACTTGTCTGGTCCTTCGAAGCGAAGAATACCCTTGGTTATACTGAGACTACGAACGACCATTTTGCTTGTCTGACCCGGTTTAAGCTTTGCGTCCAATACCAACCTAACAATCGATGCCGTTCTGGCAAATGCCTTGGGCGAAAGAAAAAAGGCGCCCAAAACGGACGCCTTTCGTAATGGATGATCAATCGATCAGACTTTCAGGTTCGGAATGATCTGCTTTTTGCGGCTCATGACGCCTGGCAGGACGACGGCATCACCATCAACGGTTGCGTCAAAGCTTTTCTCGGCGACGGTTTTGACCAGATCGTTGGGAACCAGCAGCGTGGCTTCTTCGTTCAGGATATCGACCACGAACAGCAGAACTTGATCGACACCGTCCTCTGACGCCACGTCCACCATCGATGCTGCCAGGCTGGCCTTGCGGTCCAGCACGACGTCAGGCGCGGTCGTTTCCAGAACCGAGACGCGGAATTTGGTGCCGTCGACTTGGTATTCCTTGCTATCCATGCGGATCAGCTCGGCGTCCGAAAAGGACGACACGTCAGATTTCGCCGCGAACATGTCGGCTGCATAGGCCGAGATATCCAGCTCAAGCTCAGCCGCCAGCCGTTCTGCCACCGCACGGTCATGAGCAGTTGTTGTAGGCGAGCGGAATTCCAGCGTGTCCGACAGAATGCAGGTCAGAGCCGCGCCTTTGATGGCGTCGGGCATTTTGGCCGCATCTTCACCCATCAAGTCGACCATGATGGTTGCGGTGCAGGCCAGCGGGCGCACGGTGATGTCGATCGGACCTTTGGTCTCCAGACCGCCGACCAGTTTGTGGTGGTCGATGATAGCGCGAATATCCGCATCGTTGATGCTGGCGGGCAATTCAGCAGGGTTGTTGGTGTCGACGATGATCACTGGGGTATCTGCGGCCAGATCTTCGATGATGCGCGGTTTGGGCAGGTCCCAGTTATCCAGCATAAAGGCTGCTTCGGTGTTGGGCTCGCCCAGCAGCACGGGCTCGGTCTGCTCATCCTTGATCTCGTTCAAATACCACGACCACAGGATCGGCGAGCCTGTGGAGTCGGTGTCAGGGGATTTGTGGCCAAATACTAGCGTTGTCATGTCAGCGTCCTGCGGATTGGAAATTTGCGCGCGTTATAGTGTGGGTAAACGCGGTTGTCACGTCGCGGCCACCGGTCTGCGACGCTTAGTCTGCTATATGCCCGCCAATTCAGAATGCAGCCCGTTTCAGCATGAATCCTTCCTGCTCTAACAGGTTCAGCAGGCCATGGTCACCGCTAAAGTGGCCAGCCCCCACCGCAATGACGGCTGTCTGATCCTTGATCCGCAATATATGTTCCATCCAGTTGGCATTTCGTTCAACCAGCAACTGCTGTTCAAACGCCGCCCACTCGGCTTCAAACTCGGCATCGCTCAAACCGGAAAGCTCTTGCCCCAGAATACGTCCAAGCACAAAGACCTCGGCGTGTTTTTCCTCGAAATACGAGTTCGCCATGGTTTCCATCTGATCTTCGACATTCTGGAAGGTCCCGGCCATCCGCGCGAGTGATTGCGCCTGTTCTTCTATCGAATAGGCGTCGAACATGGTCATCAGGTCCTCGACACTTTCCAATGAATATTGCGGGATGCTGTGTTCTTCGGCCAGCTGCGCCAGACGTGCGTCCAACCCATTGGTTTTGTCGGGGTCCTGTATGATGCAGGCCGGCAAAGCCAGCGTCATGCTCAAAAACCAAGGGCGCATCTTGGCCCCCATCCAGCTTGGAATGCCGCGATCAGCCAATGCCGCGGAAAGGGTGGCCCATTCTTTTTCGGGAATCAGGTCGATAAGTGTGGGGCCCGAGGTGATCAGGACCGGGCTCGGGTCCGCTGCCAGTTCCCGTTCCCAGGCTTTCATTTCATCCTGGCGAATTTCAAAGTAGAACGCATCGGCCCGTGTAAGTGTTGGCGTCAAGCGTTCGACGATGCCGTCCATCTGCGGGTAATTCAGGTGCATTGTGCCGACCAGATGCAACACAGTCGTGTCCTTGGTCGCAATCCAATGATTGCCCTCGGGATATAGAGTATCTGTCAGAGCGTCCTGCACTTCGGCTTGGACTTCGGGCGACAGATCCCCTCTCAGGTCGCGTCCCTCACAGTCAGCCTGTGCTACTGCGGGCAACAAAAGGCTTATGATGAATGGCAGCAGACGCATCGGTGAATTCCCTTTGAAACCAGAGTTGCGGGGACAGTGTACCGGCGGGCGGGTTGTTTCAAGTTCGATTGCACCGGCTGAGGTATGGGCTGGCATTCCACCACAGTTTGCGTAGCATAACGCCATGACCCGTGAACAGGACCTCTACCCCCCGATCAAAGCGCTGCTGGAGCGACAGGGGTATACGGTCAAGGGCGAAGTCGGGGCAGCTGATATTGTTGCGGTGCGCGCGGGTGAGGAACCCGTGATTGTCGAGCTGAAGTTGAAGTTTACGCTGTCGCTGTTCCACCAGGCCATCACACGACTGAAACTGACCGATCAGGTCTATATCGCAGTCGGCAAGCCCACGGGCCGAACCGCCCGACGGGCACTGAAGGACAATCTGGCACTGTGTCGACGGTTGGGTCTGGGCCTGATCACCGTGCGCGCTGACGGTACGGTCGAAGTGCAATGTGACCCAGGCCCCTATGCGCCGCGCAAAAACAAAGCCAAGGTTGCGCGTCTGCTGCGCGAATTCGACCGGCTGGAAGGGGACCCGAACGCGGGGGGTGCCACACGGCATGGGATTGTAACAGCCTATCGACAGGACGCGCTGAAATGCGCGGCGTTTCTGGCGGAGAATGGTCCAACAAAGGGGGCCGAGGTTGCCAACTCGGTTGGTGTCCCTGTCGCCACCCGGCTTATGCGCGAAAACCACTATGGGTGGTTTGAGAAGGTTGAAAAAGGCATCTACGGACTTACGTCGACCGGGGCCGAAGGCTTAAAGCACTGGGCCTACAGCTGGGAACAGGCTGACTGATCTGACTTGCGAAAAAAATCCCTGACAACTTGTTGACTCGGAGATTTAGACGCCCTAGCTATGCGTCGTTATCACTCACACACTCCGAGTGCTAACGCCTCGTCGGAAGGCGAGGGGAGGATAAACTAACTTTGAGCCCAAGGAGCTGCAAAGATGGCATTGAAACCGCTTCATGACCGCGTGCTGGTTCGCCGTACCGAAAGCGACGAAAAAACCGCTGGTGGTCTGATCATTCCCGATAGCGCAAAAGAAAAGCCCAGCGAAGGTGAGGTCGTATCGACCGGTGAAGGCGCGCGCAAGGACAGCGGCGAGCTGATCGCAATGGCTGTAAAAGCTGGCGACAAGATCCTGTTCGGCAAATGGTCGGGCACCGAGGTCAACGTCGAAGGCGAAGAGCTGCTGATGATGAAAGAAAGCGACATCATGGGGATCATCGAGTAAGCCCCGCGCTTTCTCTGATTTCTATACGCTTTATCTCAAACAAATCTCTCAAGGAGAAACGACATGGCTGCTAAGGACGTCAAGTTTGACACCGATGCCCGTAACCGCATGCTGGCAGGTGTGAACATCCTGGCCGATGCTGTCAAAGTGACCCTGGGCCCCAAAGGCCGCAACGTGGTTCTGGACAAATCCTTTGGCGCGCCGCGCATCACCAAAGACGGTGTTTCGGTTGCCAAGGAAATCGAACTGGAAGACAAGTTCGAAAACATGGGCGCGCAGATGGTGAAAGAAGTCGCCAGCCGCACCAATGACGAAGCCGGCGACGGCACCACCACCGCAACTGTTCTGGCTCAGGCGATCGTCAAAGAAGGTCTGAAGCAGGTTGCAGCGGGCCTGAACCCGATGGACCTGAAGCGCGGCATCGACCTGGCAACCGCCAAGGTTGTTGAAGGCATCAAAAACGCCTCGCGTGAAGTGAAAGACTCGGCAGAAGTTGCTCAGGTTGGCACCATCTCGGCCAACGGCGAAGCCGAAATCGGCCAGCAGATCGCTGATGCGATGCAGAAGGTTGGCAACGAAGGCGTTATCACCGTCGAAGAAAACAAAGGTCTGGAAACCGAGACCGATGTTGTCGAAGGTATGCAGTTCGACCGTGGCTACCTGTCGCCTTACTTCGTCACCAACGCAGACAAGATGATTGCAGAGCTTGATGACTGCATGATCCTGCTGCACGAAAAGAAACTGTCCTCGCTGCAGCCGATGGTTCCGCTGCTCGAGCAGGTGATCCAGTCGCAAAAGCCGCTACTGATCATTGCAGAAGATGTTGAAGGCGAAGCGCTGGCAACTCTGGTTGTCAACAAACTGCGCGGCGGCCTGAAAATTGCTGCTGTCAAAGCACCTGGCTTCGGCGATCGCCGCAAAGCCATGCTGCAGGACATCGCAATCCTGACCGGCGGTCAGGTCATCAGCGAAGATCTGGGCATGAAGCTCGAGTCCGTCACCATGGACATGCTGGGCACCGCCAAGAAAATCGAAATCACCAAAGACGAAACCACCATCGTCGACGGTGCTGGCGAAAAAGCCGAGATCGAAGCACGTGTTGCTCAGATCCGCACTCAGATCGAAGAAACCTCGTCGGACTACGACCGTGAGAAGCTGCAAGAGCGCGTTGCCAAACTGGCAGGCGGTGTTGCTGTTATCCGCGTCGGCGGCATGACCGAAGTTGAAGTGAAAGAGCGTAAGGACCGTGTTGACGATGCTCTGAACGCAACGCGTGCTGCTGTTCAGGAAGGCGTTGTTGTGGGCGGTGGTGTTTCGCTGGTTCAGGCCGGCAAAGCTCTGGACTCTCTGAAAGGCGCAAACGCTGATCAGGACGCAGGCATCAATATTGTTCGCAAGGCAATCGAAGCGCCGCTGCGCCAGATTGCTGAGAACGCAGGCGTCGACGGCGCGGTTGTTGCTGGCAAGGTTCGCGAATCTTCGGAAGCAGCCTTTGGCTTCAACGCACAGACCGAAGAATACGGCGACATGTTCTCGTTCGGCGTGATTGACCCGGCCAAAGTTGTCCGTACCGCTCTGGAAGACGCGGCATCGGTTGCTGGCCTGCTGGTCACCACCGAAGCAATGGTTGCCGACAAGCCCGCCAAAGAAGGCGCGGCACCTGGCGGTGGCATGCCCGACATGGGCGGCATGGGCGGCATGATGTAAGTACGTCGAATTTGCTTCGGCAAATTCTGACGGCCCGACAGGCGCTTGGCGGTAATGCCAGGCTGCCGACAGGGGAAGTCATAGTGCTAAAGGACGGGGTCGCCTTCGGGTGGCCCCGTTTCGTTGTTGATAGCCGCTTTGCGGCTATGCCTCCGGCGGGAGTATTTTGGAAAAGATGAAGAGCGGTAAGCATGTACATGGATTGTGAGTGTCCATATCGCTGGCAACCGGATATGCGGGTTCCATGCGACTGTTTTTTCTGACCGCCCTGACCATGTGCGCATTTGCGGCGAATTCCATCCTTAACAGGATGGCAATCGACAGTGGTGCCAGTGATCCGGCCGGGTTTGCGATTGTGCGGGTACTCGCAGGCGCGCTGGTCTTGACTGCGTTGGTGCTGGCGCGCCGCAGGCATGTACCCTTGCGCAACCGTCGGCGGGTCATTGGGGCGGGGTCGCTCTCTGTTTATATGATTGGGTTTTCCATCGCCTACATGACACTGGATGCGGGGTTGGGGGCGCTGGTGCTGTTTGCCGTTGTGCAGATCACAATGTTCGGTATTACCGCTGTGTCAGGCACTCTGCCCACCCGACAGCAACTGGCAGGGGCGACTATCGCATTGGGAGGGCTGGCCTATGTGCTGTGGCCCTCGGGCACGGTGCGGGTTGACCCGGTGGGTACCGCTTTGATGGTCGCTGCCGGTATCGGTTGGGCCGTTTATTCTTTGGCCGGACGATCCGAGCCTGACGCCCTGCAGGGCACGGCTGCGAATTTCATCATTGCTTTGCCTGTTACAGCTTTGGCCCTACTGGCCACTGGAGCAGAGTGGCACATGACCGGGTTTGGATATCTGCTGGCGGCTGTGTCGGGGGGCATCACTTCAGGGTTGGGATATGCCCTGTGGTACCGCGTGCTGCCGAACCTTGCGCCAACAGTTGCGGCTGTGGTTCAACTCAGCGTGCCTGTCATCGCGATCCTGGGGGGTGTCGCGCTGCTGGGCGAAAGCGCGAGTGTCCGGCTGATCATCGGAGCGTCGCTGGTTCTGGGCGGTATCGCGCTGGCCGTGCTGCGACGTCAACAGAGCTAGGTCTTTCATCAGCGGCTCATAGGCTTTATCTGGCGGTTATGAGACTTCTGACCGCCTTGCTTTTGTGCCTTTTCCCGTTTGCCGCCAGCGCGAAATGCGTGGTGCTGCTGCATGGGCTTGCCCGGACCGAGGCTTCGTTTGCGGTGATGGAGGAGTTGTTCGAGGCACATGGCTACACCGTTGTGCGCCACGGATACCCCTCGACCGAAATTGGCATTCCGGAATTGGCTGAACAGACCCTTCCGGACGCCTTTGCCGCGTGCGGAGAAGATAAAGTTAATGTTGTGGCGCATTCCATGGGCGGCATCCTGCTGCGGTATTGGTTAAAGGATCATCACCCTTCCAACATGGGCCGCGCCGTCATGCTGGGCCCACCTAATCAAGGCAGTCAGCTGGTCGACGAACTCAGCGCGTGGGAGGTGTTCGGATATCTGAACGGTCCAGCAGGCCTGCAACTGAGTACAGGCCCAGAAGGTATCCCCCGACGGCTACCTCCGGTGGATTTCGAACTGGGGGTCATTGCAGGGGACGAATCCCTGAACCTCGTGTTTTCCTCGCTGATCGACGGGCCTGATGATGGCAAGGTTTCGGTCGAAAGCACCAAGGTTGAGGGCATGGCCGATCATCTTGTCTTGCCCGTGACCCATACCTTCATGATGAACAACCCGCGCGTAATGGCTCAGGTGCTGCATTTCATTGAATTTGGCCAGTTCGATCCGCAGATCACTTGGCTGGACGGTGTGATGGAAATAATAGACGAGATTTGTATAGGGCAGGATTGCTCGGAGCCGGACTCGGAGCCCACAAGATGACCTCATTAGAGCTGACTATGACCGGCGCAGATGTACTGTTGTCGGGCGAGGGCTTGTCCTGCGCTGATCTGACCATTGCCGACGGCGCAATACAGGCAGAGTCTGCGGGGCGTAGGGTTGATCTGACCGGATATCTTGTCCTGCCCGGCATCATCGATCTGCATGGGGATGGGTTCGAACGCCATATCGCACCGCGCCGGGGTGCGATGAAGCAGATGAATGAAGGTATTCTGTCGGTCGAAACCGAGCTTGCTGCAAACGGCATTACCACCGCGGTGCTCGCCCAATTCTACAGCTGGGAAGGCGGTGTGCGGGGTCCGGAATTTGCCGCGCAGGTGTTTCAGGCCATTGCTGCCGTTAAGGAAAGCACGGTCACCGATCTGATCCCGCAATTGCGGTTCGAGACCAATATGCTCGAGGACTACGACGGTCTGGCCCGCCGTATCGCCGATTGGCAGGTGCCGTACGTGGTTTTCAATGATCACCTGCCACATGATCGTTTGGCACAGGGCAAGAAACCGCCGCGCCTGACCGGGCAGGCGTTGAAGGCCGGACGCAATCCGGATGCGCATTTTGAGATGTTGCTCAACATGCACGCCCGCAGGAGCGAGGTGCCGGTTGCAATCGAAGCACTTAGCGCTGAACTCATCGAAATGGGTGTGCGTCTGGGCAGCCATGATGACGCTACCGCCGAGACACGGGCATGGTGGCGCGACCGGGGCATCTGCATTTCCGAGTTCCCGGAAACGCTTGAGGCTGCTGAGACCGCGCGTTCCGCCGGGGATCACATCATCCTTGGTTCCCCCAATGTGGTGCGGGGTGGATCGCATAAAGGCAACGCAAGTGCAGTCGAGCTGATTGCCATGGGACTCTGCGATGCGCTGGCCTCGGATTACCATTATCCCAGCCCGCGCCGTGCGGCGCTGATGCTGACCAAAACCGGCTTGCTGGATCTGGCCAGTGCATGGGCGCTGATCTCATCCGGCCCCGCACGGGTGCTGGACTTGCAAGACCGGGGCACGCTGGCCGTGGGCAAACGCGCAGATCTGGTCATACTGGATGCGGAAACCCATCGGGTCGCGGCAACCCTGGCCGGTGGGCGCGTCAGCTATATGTCAGGTGACATCGCCGCACGGTTTGTGGGCTAGGCACAAAAAGTCTTCATCTTTTCCCAAATACTCTCGCCGAAGGCGTCGCGCATTTGCGCGATACCCTCAGCGTTTGATACGGTTGAAATGCCCCATCTTGCGCCCGGCTTTGATCTCGGCCTTGCCGTAAAGATGCAGCGCCACGTCTCGCTCGCGGGCCAGTTCGGGCACGCGGTCCATGTCGTTGCCGATCAGGTTTTCCATCACTACATCCGAATGACGTTGTCCATCCCCCAGGGGCCAGCCCGCAACCGCACGGATGTGCTGTTCGAATTGATCCACGGCACAGCCATTCTGTGTCCAGTGGCCCGAATTATGCACACGCGGTGCGATCTCGTTCACGATCAGACCGCCGGGTGTCACGAACAGTTCAACCCCCATGACACCGACATACTCCAATGCGTTCAGGATGTTGGCCGCCAGAAGGATTGCGTCGGTGCGCTGGGCAGGGGACAGGCGGGCGGGGATGGTGGTGGTGTGCAGGATACCGTCCCGGTGCACATTCTCGCCCGGATCGAAACAGGCCACCTGACCATCCAACCCGCGTGCTGCGATGATCGACACCTCGTGCGAGAAATCCACGAACCCTTCCAGAATTGCAGGCGCACCGGCCATGTCGGCCAGAGCAGCCCCTGCACCTTCAGTGTTACGCAGCCGGGCTTGGCCCTTACCGTCATAGCCAAAGCGGCGGGTCTTGAGGATGGCAGGCGTCCCGATTTGTCCAATCGCTGCGTTCAAGCTGTCCTGATCGGTTACATCGGCGAAAGCGGCCGTTTTCAGACCCAGGTTTTGCAGAAAATTCTTCTCTGTCAAACGATCCTGACTGACCCGCAGTGCCTCGCGCCCGGGGCGGATCGGGCGGTGGGCTTCCAGAATGTCCAGAGCTTCTGTCGGGATGTTTTCGAACTCATAGGTGATGACATCCACTGCATCGGCAAAGTCTTTCAAGGCGTTGACATCGTCATAAGACGCCGTTGTAACCCGATCTGCAACCTGCCCAGCGGGTGGGTTTGCGCCCGGCTCATATATATGGCTGACAAAGCCCAGTCTGGAGGCCGCCACAGACAGCATCCGACCCAGCTGACCGCCCCCCAAGATCCCGATTACCGCGCCGGTTTGCAGTGCTTCAGTCATTGACAGGCTCCTCGGGGATCGAAGCTGACAGAGCCTCGCGCCATGCATCCAACCGATTGGCCAATGCCGTATCCTGCAGTGCCAGAATACCCGCCGCCATCAGGCCGGCATTGGCACCCCCAGCAGACCCGATCGCCATGGTTGCCACAGGAAAACCTTTGGGCATCTGCACAATGGAATAAAGCGAGTCCACGCCCAACAGGGCGCGCGTCTGCACCGGCACACCAATAACCGGTACCCGCGTTTTCGATGCCATCATGCCCGGCAGATGCGCGGCACCGCCAGCGCCCGCGACAATCACTTGCAAACCGCGCGATACTGCGGTCTTGCCATAGTCCCACAGCCGATCTGGCGTGCGGTGGGCCGACACGATACGTTTTTCATAAGCGACGCCCAATTCATCCAGAATATCTGCCGCTTCCTTCATCGTGGGCCAGTCCGACTGGCTGCCCATGATGATCCCCACTTTCACATCGCTCATCCGCTTTTGTCCCTGCGCTCAGAAAGAGCGCGCACTATAGCCAAATCCGGTTCTCTGGCAATGCGCTGCAGGGTGTTCAGGCGATGATATCGGGGGTCAGGCGGTCTTCGATGATGCGGATGATGTCTTTCAGGCGCAGTTTCTCTTTTTTCAGCCGCCGTAACGTCAGCTGATCAGCAGTGCCCCGGTCATGCAGCGCTTCAATCGCTTCATCCAGATCGCGGTGCTGGCGGCGGAAAACCTCCAGCTCGACCCGCAGAACTTCATCTGTTTTCATCGAAAGATCGGTGGGCGCGTTCATTGGTGACTCGGGTTTGTTGTGGTGCTTACCCAACAGGATAGTGTGTAAGACGTTATCGCGCCAGACCTTGTGGACATCCTGGTTTCTTCCCATATTCTATTACAGGCGGTTGCCAGAACGGGGCCGCACACCACGTCGCTTTGACAATAAAGGACGAAAATACGTGTCGAAACTTACCTTGGGCTCATACCCGCATCTTTTGGGGTTCGAGCAGTTGGAACGCCTTCTGGAACGGTCTGCAAAGGCTGGCAACGAAGGGTATCCGCCCTATAACATCGAACAGACTTCGGACTTTTCCTACCGCATCACCCTTGCGGTGGCGGGGTTCGCCGAAGAGGACATGTCGATCACCATCGAGGATCGCCAACTGGTGATCCGGGGCCGTCAACGCGACGACAGCGAGGGGCGCATATTCCTGCATCGCGGCATTGCGGCGCGTCAATTTCAGCGCATGTTTGTGCTGGCTGACGGTGTCGAAGTGGGCGAGGCGATCATGGAAAACGGTCTGCTTCATGTGGATCTGACCCGCGCCGTGCCGGAAACCGTGGTGCAGACCATCAACATACGGAAGGGGTAAGAGCAATGAATACACCGATTGAAATCAACACCGAAGGCGACCGTATTGTTTATGTAAAAACAGTCGAGGTCGCCGATCTGCCGCGTGATCTGCGCGATCAGGCAGGGGATCTGGATCAGCTTTATGCTGTACATGATTCCGATGGGCAGCAACTGGCGCTTGTGGCCGACCGCAAGCTGGCCTTTGTGCTGGCGCGTCAGCATGACCTGTCCCCGGTGGCCGTTCACTGAACGGCCCACCAACGCCTTTTGGGGCGTGACATTCCCAGTGACACGCGCGACACATGAGCATCGGCGAAATCTGCCGGAATGTTCAGTCAGGATTTTATCGCATGAGCTGGTTCGAATTCGATTGGGTAGACGCCTTTAGCGACCGCGCCTTTGGCGGAAACGGATGCGCCGTGGTTCATAACGGCGCGCTTCTGTCCGAACAGGTCTGCATGGCCTATGTGCGCGAAACCTCCCTGGTCGAATGCACCTTTACCGGACCATCCGACATTGCTGATATCCGCGTGCGGTATTTTCTGGCCAGCCGGGAAATTCCCTTTGCCGGGCATCCAACAATTGCCACCGTGGCTGCCATGCGGTCTCGCGGGATGATTGAGGGCGAGAGCCTGACGCTGGAAACCGGTGCGGGGATAGTGTCGATTCGACTGAAAGGCGCGCAGATTGAAATGACCCAGGTTGCCCCGCAATTCGGCCCGCATGTGCCTGCCGATCTGGTGGCCGCAGCCGTAAATCTGCCGCCTGACGCCATTATCTCACAGCCGCAGCTTGTATCGACCGGATTACCGTTCTGCATCACCGTCCTGCGCGACCATGCCGCTTTGCGCGCGGCTCAACTGGTTGAAGGTCCTTTGAGAAAAGTGGCGGAGGCTGCGGGCTTTTCAGGTTCGGATATGGCCGAACCGTTTCTCGTGACGTTACAAGGGGCCACCGACGCAGGTGATACGTTCTCGCGCCTGCTTCTGGCCCCACCCAGCCCGCCCGAAGACCCGTTCACCGGGTCCGCCACCGGGGCCATGGCAGCGTATCTCTGGAAATATGGCCTGATGACCAAAGACGGATTCATCGCGGAACAGGGGCACGACATGGGCCGCCCCGGACAAGCCACTGTTACCCGCGTTGGCCCGGCGGACACCATGACCGGAATCAGGGTCGCTGGTGAGGGACATATCCTGATGCGCGGGCAAGTCGATCTGCCAGAGGATGTGCGTTGAGGGGCCGGGCAAGGCGATCGTAGGCCGGGAATCGAAATAGTATCCTGCCCCTAGACCCGTGGAGCGGGCCGCATCCAATCCAGTGGTTTGATCGGAGCGGCTCGAGGGTCAATCCCGTGTCGGGTACAAAGCGTGTCCAGATAAGATCCCGGAACCGGTAAACCAGCCAGTTGGATAGCCAGCAATTTTTTCTGGTGGCCATAGACATGGACCGAATGCGTAGCCTCTCCTTCGATCTCGTCCGGCACCACGTTCGGATCATGCAGTTTCCAAAGCTCGGCTGGTGCCAACGGATAGAGGGATTTGGCCGCCATCGCGTGACTGTCTTCACCAGTTTGGCGCAGGAAGTGTCCAAAGGCTTTGGGCCCCGAACTGCCCCAGGGCAGAGATTCGATGCCCCAGCTTTCGCCCTTTGCAATCCGCTCGCGATTGTGGCGCCTCACTTGCCGACCGCGCCAAGGCTGGGTTGGGTTAGCCGACATCACGAAATCCAACATCAGCGCAAGCGTCTGTGAGTTCTGAGGCAGGCGCAGAACACCTGTCGGGAAATCATTGGTTTTGGAGTGCGCAAACACCCAGTCCGAAAAAGAGCGAAAAGCCCGTACGCAATAGGCATCAAGATCGACCCAAATGGTATCGCTCTGACGCATCAGATGCAGTCGGAAAATATCAGAGAACACAGCCACACCCTGCCGGTCGCCCGGTTGTAGAGGATAGGGTGGGGGCCAGAAAATTGCGCTTGCCGGGCGTGTGTGAACACCCGCGGGGATGCCCTGAACCTCGTGAGAAAGATACAGATCGAACGCGTGCCCCTGATCCAGAAAAGACTGAATACACAGCTGCTCCAGCCAGCTCAGATCGGATCCGAACCAGAAACTGGCAATGGTGGGCAATCTGTGTGTCACGGCAAAATTTCACCCTGTTTCTTGTCGCACAGCACCAATTCAGGCAGCGCTTGTCAATCAGGACAAACAAAAACGGCCCCCGGAAACCGGAGGCCGAAAAGTCTTGGTTCGCTGACGTCAGCTTGCAGCGATCAGGCCCATGCTTTCCAGTTTCAGCAGAACCTGGTGGGCGCAGTTGTCGACCTCGACATTCTCGGTCTCGACGCGCAGCTCCGGGTTTTGCGGCACGTCATATGGATCCGAGATGCCGGTGAACTCCTTGATCTTGCCCTCGCGTGCCAGCTTGTACAGGCCCTTGCGGTCGCGGCGTTCGCATTCCTCGATGGTGGTCGCGACGTGGATCTCGCAGAAGGCACCGAACTGTTCGATCTCTTCGCGAACCGCCCGGCGGGTGGTGGCGTAGGGCGCGATGGGCGCACAGATTGCAATGCCGCCGTTTTTGGTGATTTCCGAGGCCACATAGCCGATCCGACGGATGTTCAGATCGCGGTGCTCTTTCGAGAAGCCCAGTTCCGACGAGAGGTTCTTGCGCACGATATCGCCATCCAACAACGTCACGGGGCGGCCGCCCATCTCCATCAGCTTGACCATCAACGCGTTGGCGATGGTCGACTTGCCCGAACCCGAGAAACCAGTGAAGAACACGGTGAAGCCCTGCTGGCTGCGCGGTGGCTTGGTCTTGCGCAGTTCGGTCACAACCTCAGGGAAGCTGAACCATTCGGGGATTTCCAGACCTTCGGCCAGACGACGGCGCAGTTCGGTGCCCGAAATGTTCAGGATCGTGACATCATCCTTGTCGAGAATCTCGTCATTCGGCTCGTACTGCGCGCGTTCCTGCACATAGACCATGTGCTTGAAATCAACCATCTCGACGCCGATTTCATCCTGATACTGGCGGAACAATTCCTGCGCATCATAGGGGCCATAGAAGTCTTCACCAGCCGAGTTCTTGCCGGGGCCTGCATGGTCACGACCAACGATAAAGTGCGTGCAACCGTGATTGGCGCGGATCAGTCCGTGCCAGACCGCCTCGCGCGGGCCAGCCATACGCATCGCCAGGTTCAGCAGCGACATCGACGTGGTCGAGGCCGGATATTTGTCCAGCACCGCCTCATAACAACGCACACGGGTGAAGTGATCAACGTCGCCCGGCTTGGTCATGCCGACAACCGGGTGGATCAGCAGGTTGGCCTGCGCTTCCTTTGCGGCGCGGAAGGTCAGTTCCTGATGCGCGCGGTGCAAGGGGTTGCGGGTTTGGAACGCAACGATCCGACGCCAGCCCAGCTTGCGGAAATAAGCGCGCAGCTCGTTTGGCGTATCGCGGCGGCCGCGGAAGTCATAGTGAATGGGCTGTTGGATTCCAACGACCGGGCCACCCAGATAGACCTTACCTGCAACGTTGTGCAGGTAGTTTACGGCGGGGTGCGCATCGTCATCGGCGCCGAACACCTTCTCGGCTTCGCGCGCCTTGTCAGGTGTCCAACGATCAGTGACAGTCATGGTGCCCAGGATCACACCTTCCTGATCGCGCAGGGCTATGTCCTGACCCAGCTCGATGCCTTGGGCAAAATCCTCGCTGACATCCAGTGTGATCGGCATCGGCCACAGCGTTCCATCGGCCAAACGCATAATCTCGACCACGTTGTCGTAGTCGGCTTCGCTCAGGAACCCTTTCAGCGGGTTGAAACCGCCATTCATCAGAAGTTCAAGGTCGCAGATTTGGCGCGGGCTCAGGTCCCAGCTGGTCAGATCCGTCGCTTCGACCTTGAGCTTTTGCGCCGAGTCATACGACACGAAAAGTTCAGGAATTGGGGCCAGATTGCTTAACATCGTCATTTGAATACTCTTATCGCAGTGTTGAATTGCCAGTGGATATTGGGCGTTGTCAGGGCATTTGCACCGACTGATGGACGAAGTCCACTGGCGTCAATGAAACAAAGGAGGATATGCGCTGATTTTTTCAGAATTGGAAGAAATTTCTATCGCGGCGACTCCACAGATGATCCGGTTCCTCGAAATGGAACGAATTTGGTCATGCAGAGTATGACTGTTCCTTTCTTTGGTGCTGAAACCCAATCTGTGAGGCCCGGGCTATCGGAAGCGCGGGAATCGGCTGGGAAACTCCGCGCAATTCGAATGGCCGGATCTCAGCGTGCGGTACATCTACACCCGCTGCGCGCAATAATTCTTCCGAAACCAAAAGTTCCACCCCCAGCGCCTTGGTTTCGCTCTCCAGTCGGCTGGCCACATTGACCGCGTCACCAATGATCGTCTTTGCGGCATGGCCCTGCGCGCCGATTTCACCCACGACCAGATCCCCCAAGTGCAGGCCCATGCCGATGCGAATGCCGGGGCTGCCTTCAGCTTCGAGCTGTTCGTTGAACATGTCCAACGCATGGCTGATATCCACCGCTGCGTTCAGTCCGGCACGGGCTGATGCCGCAGCATCAGGTTTTTCAAACACCGCCAGCAGCCCATCACCCATATATTTGTCCACGATGCCACCTTCATCGGTAATGGCAGGCACCACCGCATCAAAGAACCGGTTCAGCAGAAAAACGATGTCATAGGGCAGTTGTCCCGTGGTTCGTGCGGTAAAGCCGCGCATGTCCAGAAACAGAACAGCCAGTTGGCGCTCCTGTCCCTGGCTAGCGTGCCCGCGAAATCGCCCGCCATCCGGTCGGAAAACGCGAAATACGGTGGTCGGCTCGGACGGACGTATCTGGCAGGCCAGCCGCGTCTGAGGAGACGCGCCGACAGCAGCCAGACTGCGTGCCTCTACGTCGTTGGGCGGGGGCAGGGCATCGCCTCCGTTCTCGACAATGACGCGGCATGTGGTGCAGCGCCCTTTGCCACCGCACAAAGCCGCATGAGGCACGCCGTTTGCTTGCGAGATCTCAAGTAAAGTCATGCCCTTTTCCGCGACCACATCGGGCCCTCTGGCATAGGTGACGCGCACGGAATGCCTGCGTCGCCAAAATTTGCGCCCGATGAACACCAGACCCGTTGCGCCCAGTGCCAACCAAAAGGCCGTCAGGGCGTTGTCCTTGACGCTGAACAGTGTCTGAAAGGCTTCGGGAGAGGGCCAGTTGTAATGGTCGATGTACTGTTCGCGCAAAAACTCGTCGGCAAAATCGGCCCAGATGCGGCGGCCTTCGGTCAACAGGCCAGCCAGTGCGAACAGAGGCACAAAGACAGCCATGCCGATCAGATAAGGTACGGCATTCGACCACCATTTGGTCAGCCGCAGCCACATGTGCAGACCGATGCAGCCATGCACCCAGACAATCAGCAGCAGTGCGCTTTGCATCCAGACTGCAATGCTCGGCCACATCAGGATAATGATGTATCCCATCTCGTCATTGACGTCATAAACCTCATGCGCGACCCGCGTATGAACAATATGCGAGATCAGTTGCAAGGGGATCAGTAGCCCCAACACCACCTGAAGACCTGTGCTGAAAGGCATACGCAGGGTTCGGCGTTGCGCGATAGACACGAGGGCCAGACCGGCATGTACGAACAGCGCCGTATAGAGAAGCACGCTCATCGCATTGTGGCGCGTCACCTCTTTGCGACCGTCCTGCATCCCGTGCAGGTAATCGGTGTGAAACAGGCCCAAGCCTATGTTAATGAAATGAAAAAATGCGAAAACAAACAGGACAAGACCACTGCCGATCCTCAGTCGGGTTGACCACCCGCCGCGCCAAAGAGCGTTGTTCAAATGCTCACCCATCTTTCGCTGTGCTCAGGATAATCCTGATACGCCGCCGCCTGAGGGTCAAGGGAATGGCAGTTGCTGCTGAATGTCCTTCATAATCGCATTGCAGTTTATTTAAGACAGCGCCCCCTGAAACCTCGGGGCGCTATCGTTGAGTTTCCGGGTTCGCTCTATTCGTTTTCTGCGAGGAACCGCTCGGCATCCAGCGCCGCCATGCAGCCCATTCCGGCGCTTGTGACAGCCTGACGATAAACGTGGTCCGTCAGATCACCAGCCGCAAATACGCCCGGAACCGAAGTTTCGGTTGTTCCCGGCTTGGTGATGACATAGCCGCCCATATGCGTTTCCAGCGTGTCCTTGACCAGCTCGTTCGCGGGGGCATGGCCGATGGCGACAAAGACGCCCTTGCACGGGATTTCAGTGATCTCGCCGGATTTGACATGCTTGACCCGAACGCCCTCCACGCCCAAAGGCGCGTCGGTGCCGATCACTTCTTCCAACTGGTGGAACCACAGGGGTTCGATCTTTTCGTTCTTCATCAACCGATCCTGCAGGATCTTTTCTGCCCGCAACTCATCCCGGCGGTGGATCAGAGTCACCTTGCTGGCGAAATTGGTCAGGAACAGGGCCTCTTCCACAGCGGTATTGCCGCCACCGATGACCACGATTTCCTGGCCGCGATAGAAGAACCCGTCGCAGGTGGCACAGGCAGAAACGCCAAAGCCTTTGAATTTCTCTTCCGACGGCAGGCCCAGCCATTTCGCGCGCGCGCCGGTCGCCAGAATGACCGCATCCGCAGTATAGGTGGTGCCGCTGTCGCCTTTGGCCGTAAAGGGCCGCTGACTGAGGTCCAGATCGCTGATGATGTCGCCGATCACTTCACAACCCATGGCTTTGGCATGATCCTGCATCCGCACCATCAGGTCCGGGCCCTGTACCTCGGTGTCACCGGGCCAGTTCTCGACCTCGGTCGTTGTCGTCAGCTGGCCACCGGGCTCAATACCCTGCACCAGAATGGGCTCCAGCATGGCGCGGCTTGCGTAAACGCCCGCGGTGTATCCCGCGGGCCCTGACCCGATGATCAGAACCTTGGTGTGTCGTGTGTCGGCCATGCTATCCCCGCTCGAATTGCCTGAAGTGGGCCTTTGGCCCGTCGCCCCGATATAGCGACCGACCGGCCCGGCTTAAACCCCCATCCTGATTGTGACCCCCGGCACTGCATCGGAAGGAATTGAGCGATTTGAAAACAAAGAAAATTGCGCATGTGCGAAACATTATTGCGCGCGCCTAGGGGGCTGATATAAGAACCGCAAAAATCAGGAGCATTTTATGGTCACGACTCGGCTGGATGAAATCGATCGCAAGATTCTGGCGGAATTGCAGGCAGACGGTCGCATGACCAATGTTGAACTGGCTAAACGAGTGGGTATCTCAGCTCCGCCTTGCTTGCGCCGGGTGCGCACGCTTGAGGACTCCGGCTACATCACCGGCTACCACGCCGAGGTCAATTCGCGTGAGTTGGGCTTTGAAGTGCAGGTATTTGCCATGGTCGGGCTGGACAGTCAGGCCGAAACCGAACTGCGCGCGTTCGAGGACCGCTGCCGCGAATGGCCGCTGGTCCGGGAATGCCACATGCTGAATGGCGAGGTCGACTTTATCCTGAAATGCGTCGCACCCGATCTGAGCAGCTTTCAGCAGTTTTTGACCAGTGAACTGCTGACCACGCCCAACGTGGCCAGCGTCAAGACATCGCTTGTTATCCGCGGCGCAAAAGACGAGCCAGGCGTGCCGTTCGACGTTCTGGAAGAACGTATGACCCGGATGGCGTAACGCCTACACGTTTCGGCTGTGCGGTGTTTGGTGGCAGCATCGCAGCCACCGCAAGGGATAGAACCCAACTTAGTACCAGCTGCATGATGCCCCCCATAATGCAGTAACCATAATCACACTCAGGCTGACATCGCGTCGATCTCTCCATCTCCGGTACGCGGCATCAGCAGCGAGCCAAAATCGTTGAGCGACTCGATATGCGCAAACAGGTTCAAATAGATCGACCGCAACGAATGGCTGATCATGCGAACCGCGTTCACACCTGGGTGATATGTTTCGAACTGTAAACCATCTACACGAATAACGGAATGCCGTTTCAGGCAAATGTGAAACAGTTCAACCGGCGTGGGCGGCATTGTTTCAATCACACCCATCCCATCCTGAAACTCAGAGACCCGCGTGAGAATCGGTTCCCCGCCATGAAGGTGCCGTAAATGCGCCGGAGCGCCGACGATTCGCGCTGCAGGTCCGGCGATTACACCTGACATCGGTTTCTGCATTCCGAATGTATCCGGCATGATCCGCGTCAGTGGGCGTGTCCGCCCGCGAGAATCCTCGCGGCCCGGAATCAGAGTGACCGACCCCTTCCAAAGAACAGTTTGCGAGTTGCCGTCCTGCGTCAGAACCGTATCCCCTGGCATCAGGTCCTCGATTGCAACTGGCCCGTGTTCCGTTTCAACCAGCGACCCGCGTGAAAAAGCACAAAAGGCATCTTCGAACATCGGCAGAGCGGGCGCAATGTGACGGGTCTGAGACACGTCGCCGTTTGGCAGCAGGCTGCTGACTTCGTAACGGCGCAATTGCGCCTTGGGTTTTGTGACCGGCCGCGGTGCTTCCCGCAGCATGGCCGACGTTTCGATGGCATTTCTGGCCGCTCGGGCCAATGAATTAGGAATAGTCATAAATATTCCGTCCCCTCAAATGTCCGAACAGGCCTGGCGTACCCCCGTACAGGCCCACCTGACGAACAGGTTCTTTGTCTTGAAACAAATGGAAGACCCTTGGACGGTGGCTGCTATGCCCCGTATGGCGACGAAATCTCGCTTTCCAATGGTCAACACATTGACCCCCCAGACAAACTCGTACTTCACGGGCGAAAATTGCCCGCACACACAACTCCTGATCAGGTCACGAACCTCTCGCTCGCGCCCCATTACACATCAAGCCGGAGTATGCCTGATGCGTTATCGCCCTTTTTAGACCGGCAGCTTGGTCTTGGGGCGTTTCTGTCTCAGCGTCGAGCCGCGATACGGCTTGCGACCCTGACAGAATGGCTTGAAACCCGTTTCCATGGCATTTCCAGCTTCTGATCCCGCGTGGCGGCGACCATGGCTTTGAGAAAGCGAGATTTGGGTTTCATGTTTTTTGTCCTGCCTTGTTCGGGAAGGTCATTCCCGCATCCTGTTTGAACCTTTTGTGACGCCCATTTACGGCGCGGATAAGGCTTATCCGGGATGAATTGCAGACAAAAAATAGAAGCTTCACACTCCTTTCACTCAACACGCCAGCGTTCGAAACACGAACGTCAGATACACATCTGATGACTGGCAAAACTCGTTACGATTCTTGAGTCCGGTAAACACAACAAATGTGGCGGAAAAGTGGCGAGGGGTCTAAATCTGGGCCAAAATCACAATCTTATGACTGAGATCAGCCTGCCGTAATCGGCTTGTTTCGCGTGTGTTGCACGGCGATAGGAATAGAACCGATCCGGGTCGGAATAGGTGCAATGCCGGGTCCATTCCGCCTGTCCAACACCGGCCTGCCGCAGCCTGTGCAGGCCAAAAGAGGGCAAGTCGAATTGCAGCCGGTCATCCTGACCATTTGCAAAGAATTGGGTGTTGTCCGGTGTATCCGCCATGAAAGCGTCTAGAAACTCGGGTCCCACCTCATAAGCGCGTTGGGAAATGCTGGGACCGATCACGGCACTGATGTTGTTGCGATTGGCCCCTAACGCCTCCATGCAGTCCAACGTAGCCTCAAGTACGCCGTCCAGCGCCCCGCGCCAGCCCGCATGGGCCGCGCCGATCACCCGCGCGTCAGAATCGGCAAACAGGACCGGCTGACAATCCGCTGTCAGAATAGTCAGGGCCAGACCGGGGGTCGCGGTGACGATGGCATCCGCCTTGGGCCTTTTGCCTTCAACTGGGCCTTCAACGGTCAGAACTGTCGGCGAATGGACTTGGTGCACGCCGATCATCGCTTCGGGCGCAACATTCATCGCATCGGCCACCCGCTTGCGGTTCAGCGCCACAACTTCGGTCTGATCTGAGGATCCATAGCCACAATTCAGCCCATCAAATATCCCCGACGAGGCACCTCCGCGACGGGTGAAGAACCCATGGCGCAACGGCGACAGCAAGTCTGAGGTCAGAATTTCCAATGTCATGGCTCTAATCCTGGCGGTGGGGCGGCATAGGCCGGGAAAAGGCCCATCACTTTGAACAGATTTCCCATTTCGTCAGGATGCGTCAACCGGCGATGTGCGGCGATCAGCGAGTCCAGCTCGGATCCGCTCAGCGCCTTTGCCAGTGTTTGCGCGCGTGCGGTTATACCTAACCGTTCCAGAAACACGCCCTGTGGGGTCAGGCGCGTGTGGCGGCATCCGCAGGCACGGGTTGCAACGGCTAAAGGTTCAAAGTCCACATGTGCGGTCAGATCGGCCTGACCGGGTGCGGCCAGAGGATCGGTGTGTTCATGGTTTTGCAGGGCCTGTAACGTGTCACCCAGCGAATGCCAGTCGCCATAGTCCACGATCAACGCCGCGCCGCCATGGCTGGCGATCCGGCTGGCCATCACGGTCAGAATGGGAATCGCTGCCGCACACAGTTCAACCAGATCTCCGTCCTTGGTTTCTGTGAGCCTGTCACTTAGCGCCACCTGCGGCCCGTTTGGACCCCGCCCGAACAGAAGCGAGCCACCCCGTTCGCCCACCAGACGTTCGCACCAGCCGTCGCCTTCGCGCAGGAACTGACGAATGGGCAGGGCATCAAAGAATTCGTTCGCCACCAGCAGCAGCGGCTGGTCCGGCAGGGCTGCGACGCTGTCGATCCAGGTTGGCGCGTAATCCTTCAGCGTCTCGGCCTGCACCTGTTTCAATACAGGCGATGCCTCGATCAGCACGACCTGAGCGGACTCGTGAAACCCCGGGACAGCCCGCGTTGCGCGCAGAATATCGGTCATCAGTGTACCGCGCCCCGGTCCCAGTTCGCACAGGGTGAAGGGCGCAGGTCGCCCCTGATCCATCCAGCTTTGCGCCAGAGACAGGCCGATCACTTCCCCGAATATCTGACTGATCTCCGGCGCGGTGGTGAAATCCCCCTTGGTTCCGAGTGGATCGCGCGTAGTGTAATAGCCTTGCGTGGGATGCAGTAGGCATTCGGCCATGTAGTCTGCCACGCTCATTGGCCCATCCTGCCGGATGCGGGCGACCAGATGATCGGTCAGGCTCATGCCGCCCGCCGTGCGCGCAGGGCAAACCAAAGGCCAATCGCGATCATTGGCAATGACAGTATTTGCCCCATGGTCAGGCCATAGCCACCCAAATGCCAAGCCAGCCCCAGCGGGTTGCCGGGTGACACAAACTGGGCATCCGGTTGGCGGAAAAACTCAACAATAAAGCGAGACGCGCCATACCCCGCCAGAAACAGGCCCATGATCAGGCCGGGCTTCTGAAAGGCCCCCCTGCGATAGACCAGCCACAGCAGCAACACGCCTAGCAACACACCTTCCAGCGCGGCTTCATACAGCTGCGACGGGTGTCTCGCACACATGCCCGCAACAACACCGGGGCAATCCTGCGCGGCAAAGCCGGGAAAAATGACGGCCCAGGGCAGCTCGCTTGGGCGGCCCCACAGCTCGGCATTCACGAAATTAGCCAACCGCCCCAGCAGCAAACCGGGCGGAACGGTGTAGGCGACCAGATCACCCAGCGACAGGGCAGGGATCTTATGGCGACGGGCAAATAGGTAGGACGCGAGGATTACACCAAGCAGACCGCCATGAAACGCCATGCCGCCTTGCCAGACCTTCAGAATCTCCAACGGGTGCGAAAGGTAATAGGCAGGTTGATAAAACAATACAAAGCCTAGTCGCCCGCCCAGTATCACACCAAGAATGATCCAGGTGACCAGATCCTCCAGCTGTTCTGGCTTCATCGGCGGGCCGCCTGTGGGCCACAGGACAGGGCGGCGCAGCGCCACAACAGCCAGCCGCCAGGCGATCAGGATGCCCGCGATATAGGCCAGCGCATACCATCTTAAAGCGAACTCCATCCCGAACAGCGAGATCGAGAACAATTCGGGCGACAGATCGGGGAAATTCAGAACAGCCTGCATGTGCGTCTCATTGCCCGTGGTTTGTAGGGCAAGTCAACCTTGAGCCTGCGCCATTCTTTCCCCATATAAGGAACAATCGCGATACCGGAGTAAAGATATGCAAACCCGCAACAAGATCCTGGACGACGTGTCCCAACTGATGACCAACGCCATGGGCGTGGCGCAGGGTGCGCGTGAAGAGGCCGAAAATGCAATGAAGTCGATGATAGACCGCTGGTTGGCCGACCGCGATTTCGTCACCCGCGAAGAATTTGATGCCGTCCGCGCCATGGCCCAGAAAGCGCGTGAAGAAAATGCGGCACTCGAAGCCCGCATCGCCGCGCTTGAGGCGAAGCTGGACAAATAACGCCCCGGGCGTTTTGTCATTTTCAAAAATTTGGACGAGCCCCGGAATCGCGCAATCCAACCCGGATTGTGCGGTGACGTGTATTCTGACGTGTCACAGAATTTAATCAAGACAAAGCTGACCCAAGTGCCAATATTTTGATCGCCGTTGCCTTCTGTCCACAACTTATTGCTGTTATCCCCAAGAATTAGGGTTGCCAGAACTCACGGTACATCGCACCATATTTAGTACAGGCCTACGGGGGAAGCCCGGCTTGTAGAGAAGGCAACTAGCGCTGGGGCGCTGCCAGTCCCGAAATGCTAGAGATTAGTGAGGTGGCATTATGGCCCTTTCCGAGCAGTATCTCGAAGAAGACATTCATCCGATCGACATTGTTGAAAACCTGGCCGAACATCACGATTGGGATTTTGACCGTATAGGCGACGATCAGATCGCCATGGCCGTCGAAGGACAATGGCGGACTTACTCGATCACTCTGGCCTGGTCCAACTACGACGAAACGCTGCGCATGGTGTGCTCGTTTGAGATGGAACCGCCGGCCGAGCGCGAAATGCAGCTCTATGAGTTGCTCAACAAGATGAATGATCAATGCTGGGCGGGCGCCTTTACCTATTGGGCAAACCAGAAGCTGATGGTTTACCGCTATGGGCTGGTCCTTGCAGGGGGGCAAACAGCCAGCGCGGATCAGATCAACACAATGATCACCGCCGCAGTCATGAGCGCCGAGCGGTACTACCCCGCGATCCAACTGGTGACCTGGGGCAATCGAGGCCCAGAAGAAGCCATGCAAGTGGCCATTGCAGAGGCCTACGGCCGGGCGTAAAGCTTTGCCCCAAACCGACATGTAACGCGGGAGGGGCAAATGGACATGACGCGTGTGGCCGAACAGGGGCTTGTGCTTCTGGGGTGCGGTAAGATGGGGTCCGCAATGCTGGCGGGATGGCTGGAACACGGCCTCCCGCCAGCGTCCGTTTGGGTGATCGACCCGTACCCGTCCGACTGGCTGAAGGCGCAGGGCGTCAACATCAACACTCCATTGCCCGAAGCGCCCGCCGTGGTGCTGGTCGCGGTCAAGCCGCAGATGATGGGTGAGGCTTTGCCTGCTATTCAGGCACTGGGCGGTGGTGACAGCCTGTTTGTCTCGGTCGCGGCGGGCACCTCGATCGCCTCGTTCGAAACCGTATTGAGCAGCGATA
Organism: Ruegeria sp. 6PALISEP08; assembly: GCF_001238295.1. GTDB lineage: Bacteria > Pseudomonadota > Alphaproteobacteria > Rhodobacterales > Rhodobacteraceae > Ruegeria. The sequence continues at coordinate 107,162 of NZ_LGXZ01000009.1, read as the reverse complement.
CCCCAATCATTCGCGCCATGCCCAACACACCCGCGGCCATCCGTCAGGGCATCACGGCGCTGATTGGCAACAGCCATGCCTCGGACAATGATCTGACTTTGGCCGAAAGCTTGCTGTCGGCAGTGGGCGAGACCGTGCGTCTGGACAATGAGGCGCAGATGGACGCCGTAACCGGTCTCAGCGGATCCGGCCCGGCCTATGTCTTCCACCTGATTGAAACTCTGGCTGCCGCTGGCGAGGCACAGGGTTTGCCTGCGGAACTTGCCATGAAACTGGCGATATCTACTGTCGCAGGCGCTGGTGCGTTGGCCATGGCGGCCGAGGACGACCCGGCTCAGCTGCGCATCAATGTGACCTCTCCGAATGGCACCACGCAGGCCGCGCTTGAGGTGCTGATGCATGATGAACAGGGGTTCCCCGATCTACTGCACCGTGCCGTCAAAGCCGCAACCGACCGATCCAAGGAGCTGTCACGTGAGTGAGATTTCATTCGACGACTTTCTCAAAGTCGATATCCGGGTGGGCGAGGTGATCCGCGCCGAACCCTATCCCGAGGCCCGCAAACCTGCGATCAAGATGTGGATCGACTTCGGGGAAGAGATCGGTGAACGCAAGACCTCGGCCCAGATCACTGCGCATTACGATCCGTCGGCTCTGGTTGGCAAACAGGTCATGGCTGTGGTCAATTTCCCTCCGCGCCAGATCGGCAGGTTCATGTCCGAGGTTCTGGTCCTGGGTCTGCCCGATGAAAATGGCGAGATCGTTCTGATCGGCCCCGATGGCAAAGTTCCAACCGGCGGACGGATGCACTGATGAAACTACTGATTGCACGACCAATGACCTCGGCGGTCGAGGCTCGCGCCCGTGCTGAGTTTGACGTGGAGATACGTGAGAACACCATGCCCATGTCACAGCAGGAGATGCTGTCCGCTTTGGCAGAGTTCGATGTCGTTGTACCGACACTGGGCGACCAGTTTTCCGCTCAGGTTTTTGGGGATGCAGACAAGCCTCGTTGCAAGCTGTTGGCCAATTTCGGCGTTGGTTATAACCACATCGATGTGGATGCCGCACGCTCAGCAGGATTGGAGGTGACCAACACGCCCGGTGCGGTCACCGATGCGACGGCGGATATCGCCATGACCTTGCTGCTGACAACAGCCCGACGCGCGGGCGAGGGCGAGCGGCTGGTCCGCTCGGGTCAATGGCAAGGCTGGCACCCAACGCAGATGCTGGGGCATCACGTCAGCGGCAAACGCGTCGGTATTGTTGGTATGGGCCGCATCGGGCAGGCTATCGCCCGTCGGTGCCATTTCGGCTTTGGAATGCAGGTGGCCTATCAATCCCGCAGTGCCAAGGATCTGGATTTCCCGGCAGAGTTCATGCCCCAATTGCAGAGCTTGGCCGCCTCGGTCGACTTCCTTGTGCTCGCGGTGCCCGGTGGCGCGGAAACCCGCCATCTGATTGATGCGCATATCCTTGAGGCGGTGAGCCCTTCAGCCATTCTGATAAACATCGCTCGGGGCGAAGTCGTGGACGAAGCCGCTCTGATCTCGGCACTGCAATCCGGTCAGATTGCAGGGGCTGGGCTGGACGTCTACGAGTTCGAGCCCAGTGTACCACAGGTCCTCTGTGATATGGAAAATGTCACCCTGCTGCCCCATCTGGGCACGGCCACCGAAGAGGTGCGAAGCAGCATGGGCCATATGGCGCTGGACAACGTCGCGGCCTTTGTGGCGGGCAGGACGCTGCCTAATCCGGTTTAGTCGCCCATCGCATCGCGCCAGTGCTTGCGGCAAAGCGAGGCATAGGTTTCGTTGCCGCCGATCTGCACCTGGGCACCTTCGGTTATGGCGTTGCCGTTTTCGTCCTGACGAATCACCATCGTTGCCTTGCGGCCGCATTTGCAGATGGTGCGCACCTCGCGCATTTCGTCGGCAAGGGCCAGCAGGGCGGCTGATCCGGGGAACAGTTTGCCCTGAAAATCCACGCGCAACCCATAGGCCAGCACCGGAACTTTCAGATCATCGACCGCACGCGCCAGCTGCCAGACCTGTTCTTCGGACAGGAACTGGGCCTCGTCGATGAACACGCACGCCACCGCGCCTTCGTCCAGGCGTTTCTGAATCATGGCGAAGACATCGTCGTCAGGTGTGAATGTGTCGGCCTGTTCCGAGATACCGATACGCGATGCAATCCGCCCAGCTCCTGCTCGTCCATCGATGGCGGCAGTCATCAGATAAGTCTGCATCCCGCGCTCACGATAGTTGTGCGAGGCCTGCAGTAACACGGTCGATTTACCCGCGTTCATTGTCGAATAGTTGAAATACAGCTTTGCCATGGCGCGGGTCTAAATTGCCTGATGCAAAGGAACAAGATATCAATCGTTTTGACAGAGCGACGTCGCCGTTGTTTTTGCAGAGGCCGAGCTACGCTCTAGGGGATGGAACCCCGACATCCACAACAGCGACGCCGTCGGCCAACATGTGGCCAAAACGGAGCGAAGCCAAACAATACCGCCTCGCAATCACTCGTTACCGGCTTGAACTGCCGCCACTCACTCACAAAATCCCCCGCATATCTGAGGGATAGTCAATGTATGACATTTCAATTATGAATCGGTTATGGGAAATTTCCCGACGCTTTCCCCCAATTGGACATCGGGCAGGCGTTTGCAGGTAACAAAGGTAATAAAATGGCAGATATCGGGGCCTATCTGAAAAAGCATACAGAAGCATTGGTCAAAGACGTCGGAATCGAAGCCGCATGTGAAATTACCGGGAAATCCAAGGCCACTCTGGGCCGGTATTATTCCGACAACGCCGAACATGCGGACAGGTTCATGCCTGTGGATGCGGTGGCCCGTCTTGAAAACGCGGCAACTTACCCGCATGTCACGTCGGCTTTGGCGGATCTGAAGAATATCACCTTGTCTTATACCGACCGCAATTCGACTGAGCCGCGTACAGGCGGCGTGAACTCGGATGTCATCGCGCTCAGCCAGCGGTTTGCAATGCTGATGACCGAGTATCAGGCAGCCATCGAAGACGGCATCATAACCGTGAACGAGGCCAAGCGGCTGTTGAGGGAAACCAGCCTGCTGCAACAGGTTCTGATCGAGATGAAGTTGCACCTGGAAGAAGAAAGCGTCAGCTAGTCCCGTTTTTCCTATGCGGGCGCCTGTATCCGGCTGAAATCCGGCGGTCGGATCGCTAGGCTCAGAAGCCAATAAATTGCGGTCAGAAAATGTCCAGGGCCATAACACGCGCCTCAATTCAGTCACGCCCGTGCAATAGGTTTATAGTGCAGAAAACACCTTCAAGGGCACATGATCATGCAAACATCGCAGCAGATCTACAACAGCCGTACGGATCCGGTGGTCTTGTTGGCCTTTGTCTGCGCCTTTGTAGTGCTTGTGGTCTTGATGACGCTGAGCGGCCACAGCGAAGGCTCCGACGATATAATGCGCTGGGTCGGTGTGCGCGACCTGCTGGAAGGGCAAGGCTGGTTTGACGCCTATCAGCAGCGACTGGGTCCCAACGATGGAACCCTGATGCACTGGTCCCGCTTGGTCGATGCCCCGATTGCCGGGCTTCACTTTGCACTCCAGCCGGTTTTTGGCCCCGACATCGCCTTTCAGATCACGGCCTTTTTCTGGCCAGCGCTACTGGCAGCACTGACCTTATGGGCCTTTGCGATGACCGGAGGTGTTCTGGGCGGGCGTGAGGGCGCAATCTCGGCTCTCGTAATCGGCGTGCTGACTCTCGAACACTCGCGGAAGTTCGACTATTTTTCTTTCGATCATCACAATCTTCAAATCCTGCTCTTTGCAGCGGCGATTGCTTTTTTTGTGCTGCGTAAGGACAGGCGCTATGCCGGTTGGATGCTGGGGCTTTGCCTGGCGCTGTCGGTGTCGGTGGGCACCGAAGCCATATTGCAGATCGCACTCATTGCGGTGTTTTGTGCCATCGACTGGATGATCAACGGCACACCTGCGCGCCACCGCACTGTGACCTTCGGCGTTGGACTGGCCCTGACCCTTGCGCTGACCAGTCTCGCGACGACTGGGCGGGATAGTTTCTTTTACCCAAGTTGTGATGCACTGACCATCAGCGTGGCATTGCCCGCAAGTGTGGCCGCACTTGGTCTTGCTGCTGTGGCCTGGATCGGTTCCGGCTGGTCTCGTCCTGGCCGGATTGTTGCCTGCCTCGGTGCCGGGGCCGTGACACTGGCCTGCTCCTATGTCTTTGCGCCGTATTGCCTCAGCAATCCTATCGACGCGTTGCCGCAAGAGATGCGAGTATTCTGGCTTGGACAGATAGCCGAAGCGCAAGGTATCAGCGTAGTGCTTGAACGGCATTGGGGTGAGGTCATTGCCCTGATGGCGATGTCCCTGCTGACGACGGGAGCGGCGCTGGCTTTCGCGCTCAGGTCCCGCGCTGGTTTGGATTACACTCTGTTTCTTGCGTTGATCGCTGTCGGCTTTGTCGTTTTCCTTTACCAGTCCCGGATGATGACCTTTTTCAGCGTCTCGTTGGTGGCGGTTCAGGCGCAGATCCTGCGTGTGCTGTACAACGCTTACGCGCGGGATCGCCATGTGGCCGCCGGGCTGGCGATGGTGGCGTTTGTCATTTGCGTTTCACCCAAGATCGGCATCAGTTTGGAAAAACAGTTTGGGGCTTTGTTCAACCCGTCTTTTGCCGCTTCGGCGTCAGCCGCAGGGCAAGACTCTTCAGAGGCTGGTGCCTCTTGCCGCACGCAGCAGGCTTATGCGGCGCTGCGCGATCTACCCCGTGGTATGGTTCTGATTGACTTCGATTTTGCAGCAAACGTGCTGCGTTACACCGACCACGCGGTGCTGGCTGGCAATTACCACCGCAATCAGGCCGGAATTCTGGCGCAGATCGACCTGTTTCGATCCGACGCCACACGTATCGCGCCGCACTTAAATGCGCTGGGCATAGACTACGTGCTTCTCTGCACCTCGGCACCACGGGCCGATTTCTGGAGCGCGGCGTCAGGCGGGCGTGGTTTGCAGACGCGATTGGTCGAGGGCGAGGTGCCGGACTACCTCACCCGCATTTCAGGTTCGGGTGAAGACGCCTTCCAAATGTTTAGAGTCACTGCGGTGCAATAAGCGCTTTTAGGCGTGGCGCTTTACGATCACCGACCCAACCGAATACCCGGCCCCGAAAGAACAGATCAGCCCAAGATCACCGTCTTGCAGGTCGTTGGAATACTTCGAAAACGCGATGATCGACCCGGCGGATGACGTGTTTGCATAATCCTGAAGGATGTTTGGTTGCTCGCCCGCTTCGGGCTCACGGCCCAGAACCTTTTTGCCGATGAAATCGTTCATGGTTTTGTTGGCCTGATGCAGCCAGAGGCGTTTGAGGTCGGTATTGCTGACCCCTTCGGCATCCATGTGGTCGCTGATGTGCTTGCTGACCATCGGCAGCACTTCCTTGAACACTTTCCGCCCGTTCTGCATGAACTGCATGTCGCGCCGGTCGGTCATCCCATCCGGGCGCGAGCGGCGCAAAAAGCCGTTGTTGTTGCGGATATTGTTGGAAAACGCGGTGGCGCAGCGGGTCGAGAGGATTTCGAAATGCGGGCCTTGTGCTTCTTCGATCCGTTCGATCAGGGTTGCTGTCGCGACATCACCAAAGATGAAGTGACAATCGCGGTCGCACCATTCCAGATGGCCCGAGCATATTTCCGGGTTCACCACCAGCGCCGCACGCACCGATCCTGACCGCACCATGTCCGCCGCCGCCTGTATGCCGAACGTGGCCGAAGAGCACGCGACGTTCATGTCAAAGCCGAACCCGTCGATACCCAGTTCCTGCTGTATTTCAATCGCAACCGCCGGATAGGCGCGTTCGTGGTTCGAGGCCGCACAGATTACCAGATCGACATCTGCCGCGTTGCGCCCCGCCTGAGCAAGCGCCTTCCTGCAGGCATCCACTGCCATCTCGGTCATGATCCCGGGCTCATCGTCGCTGCGCTGCCGCAGCGACGGGTGCATCAGGTCCGGGTCCAGCACACCAGACTTGTCCATCACATAGCGGTTCTCGATTCCCGACGCCTTCACGATGAACTCTTCCGAGGAATGTTGCATTGGCTCCATCTGCCCTGCGGCAATAGCCTCGGCATTCTTCGCGTTCTGTTTGTCGGCATAAGCGTTGAACGCCTCAACAAGTTCTGCATTGGTGATGACGTTTTGAGGCGTGAAGACACCGGAACCGGTGATGGCGGGGGTATACATGGCGGGCCCTGAATGTTTCGGATTTGCTCAAAATGCAGTCATGGTGTGATTTGATCAAGGTATGTTGACCCAAGGGAATGTTTCCGGAGGCGCAATTTCATATCTTGAATAGTTCAGAAATCGAAGTATATCGCCCCCAAACGTGCGCGGAGAACCTCAATGCCAAACGATATCAGCACCAGGCTTGGCCGCCTCAGCCCCGAGATTCAGGCGATCATGGGGGTGTATGCCCTGTACTGGAAGCTGGAAGAGACATTTGACTGTATCAAAACGGACCTGAGCCACCCCGAATGCCACATGCTGATCAAGCTGGATCAGCCAAAGCGCATGGGGGTGCTGGCTGCCGATATGCTAAGCGTGCCTTCAACAATCACGGCCACTGCCGATTCCCTTGAAAAAGCAGGCTACTTGACGCGCGAGCGTGACCCCGAAGATCGCCGCGCCTGGTTGCTGGTGCTGACCGGCCAAGGCGAGGAGGCCCGCAATATGCTGGTGGCCGAGGCCGGAGACCTGTTTCACAGGGCCTCGGGTCTGAACAAAGAAGAAACTGCCGAATTCGCGCGACTTGCGTGCAAAATCCGTGACAACGTTTTGAAAACGGGAATTCCCGAGGGATTGAAGAAATGAAACTCCTGACCTCTATCGGCCTTGCTCTGGCCGTTCTGGCAAGCCCCATTGCCGCTCAAGGCACCCCCAAACCGGTAAAGCTCATGCAGGTGCGCGAGACAGCACCTGGCTTCACCCGCCAATTCTTTGGCCGCGTCGCTGCGCGTCAGACCGTTGATCTGGCCTTTCAGGTGGCTGGTCAGATCGTCGAGATGCCCGTCAACGAAGGGTTCGTGATCCCCAAAGACGGCCTGATTGCACGTCTGGATCAGGAGCCGTTCGATCTGCGTCTGGATCGTGTGCGTCTTCAAAAGGATCAAGCGGACCGTACAGTTGCCCGCTTGTCCCGCCTGCGGGGCACAACGGCCAGCCAGGTGGCGGTCGATGACGCGGAGACCGAGGCGCAACTGGCCGCGATTGCCCTGCGCGACGCGGAATACGAGTTGGAACATGCAACCCTGACTGCGCCGTTCGATGCGCTTGTCTCCAGCCGCGCAGTTGAGGCTTTCACCACCGTATCGGCAGGCGCGCCCATTGTCCGCATCCACGACATGTCCGAACTGCGCATTGAGGTGGACGTGCCCGAGATCCTGTTCCAACGTTCAGGTCAAAACGATGAAAGAACGATCACCGCCAAATTCCCCGTCAGCGACGAGGTCTTCCCACTGGAAATCCGGGAATTCGACGCTGAAACCTCCAGCGTGGGTCAGACATTCCGTATCCAGTTTGGCCTGTCTCCGCCCGAGGGGTTGCAAATCCTTCCGGGATCTTCAGTCACCGTGAACGTTCAGGTCCGCGATGGACGCACAGGTATCGTCGTGCCAGCGACCGCCATTGTCGCGGACGCCACCGGTGAACTCAGCGTCATGGTGTTCTCTCCGGTCGGAGCGGATGAAGGCACCGTTCGCCGTGTTCCGGTGACCATTGAACCCACGCAGACCGGCGATGTGCGGGTGCTGACGGGCTTGTCCGATGGTGACGAAGTTGTTGTTGCCGGTGGCGCGGTACTGACAGACGGTCAGTCCGTGCGTCGGTTCACCGGCTTCGCGAACTGAGGTGCTGACAGATGAACATCGCTCGTGCCTCGATCGATCGGCCGCTTTACACATGGCTGATCATCCTCATTGCCCTGTTTGGGGGCATCTGGGGGTTCATGTCGCTTGGCCGGTTGGAAGACCCGGCCTTCACGATCAAAAACGCGGTTATCGCCACGCAATACCCCGGCGCCACAGCGGAACAGGTGGCGCTGGAAGTATCTGAGCCGCTGGAATCCGCGATCCAGCAGATGGGCGAGGTGGACGTTATCACCTCGGTCAACCAACCCGGGCAATCTCTGATCGAGGTCGAGATCAAGTCGACCTACGACGGCACCGAACTGCCTGCCATCTGGACCCGCCTGCGGGCCAAAGTGCGCGACGCAGCACGCGGCTTGCCGTCGGGCGTCAGCCAACCTTACGTGAATGACGGTTTTGGAGATGTGTTTGGTCTGTTCTATGCCGTAACCGCCGAAGGGTTCTCGGATGCCGAAAAGCACGAATTGGCCACCTTCCTGCGACGGGAATTGCTGACCGTTGACGGTGTGGCGGATGTCGAGGCTCAGGGCCTGCCGAATGAAGCAATCTTTGTGGAGCCTGATCTGGCGATTTCGGTGAACCAGAATGTACCGCTGCAGGCGATCAACGAAGCCATCGCCAACGCGGATTCGGTGAATTCCTCGGGGTCTTTGCGCTCGGAAAACGAACGCACCACCATCCTTACCGCCGAAGGGTCTGACAGTGTGTCGGCCATTGCGGGTCTGTCCGTTGGCTCGCAAGGGCAGGTGATCAACCTGTTCGACATGTCCGACGTCTATCGCGCCCGTCAGAACGATCCGGATATCATGATTCGCTACAACGGGACCGAGGCGTTCACCCTTGGCATCGCGGGCCTGGCCACGGAAAACATCGTCGAAGTCGGCAAACGGGCCGACGCCAAATTCGCGGAACTGGACGCGAATATCCCCTTCGGTGTGGAAATTCTGCCGATCTACCAGCAACATGTGGTGGTCGAGCAGGCCTCGAACGATTTCCTTGTGAACCTTGCCATGTCAGTGGCCATCGTGGTCGCCGTGCTGGGTATCTTCATGGGCTGGCGCGCAGCTATAGTCGTGGGCTCGACCCTGTTGTTGACCGTGGTCGGCACGCTCTTGTTCATGTCGCTGTTCTCGATCGAGATGGAGCGGATATCGCTGGGCGCCCTGATCATTGCCATGGGGATGCTTGTAGACAACGCCATCGTGGTGGCCGAAGGGATGCAGATCTCCATGTTGCGCGGCAAGTCCTCGCGCGATGCCGCTGAAGATGTGGCATCGAAAACCCAGATCCCGCTGTTGGGGGCCACTGTAATCGGTATCATGGCATTTGCCGGCATCGGCCTCAGCCCCGATGCGACGGGTGAGTTTCTGTTCTCACTGTTTGCGGTGATCGGTATCTCGCTGTTGCTCAGCTGGATACTGGCCATAACTGCTACGCCGCTGTTGGGGCACTACTTCTTCAAGCAGGGCAAAGAAGGTGAGATCGACGCTTACGGAGGCATTCTGTTCCGTATCTACGGCGCGATCCTTCGCTTCGCCTTGCGCTTCCGCTGGCTGGTTGTTGCTGGCCTCATCGGTGTGACGGTTGTCTGTTACGCCGGGTTCGGGCTGATGAAACAGCAGTTCTTCCCGAACTCGAACACGCCGCTGTTCTTCGTGCATTACAAGCTGCCTCAGGGCACACCGATTGCGCGTACGGCGCAAGATATGGCGGTGTTCGAAAACTGGCTGGCCGACCGCGAAGACGTGGTTTCGGTCACAACCTTCGTGGGGCAGGGCGCGACCCGTTTCATGCTGACCTACTCGGCGGAAAAACCGAACCCGAGCTATGGGCACATGATCATCCGCACAGAAAGCCTGGATGACATTCCGGCCTTGCAGGCGGATCTGGAAGCGTTTGGATCTGTCCAGTTTCCGGAAGGTGAGTTTGGCACCAAGCGTCTGGTCTTTGGACCCGGTGGCGGTGACCCGATCCAGGCCCGGTTCTCGGGCAGTGATCCGGTGGTGCTGCGTCAGCTTGCCGACGAGGCCGTGCAGCGCATGGCTGCGGCATCGCCCAACGCGCTGCTCGTCCACCACGACTGGCGCGAGCAGGAGCTGGCGGTGCAGCCGATCTATGCCACCGAGCGGGCGCAGACCGCTGGTGTCACGCGCGAGGATATTGCCGCTACGCTGCAATTCTCGACCGACGGCATCACGGGGGGTGTGTTCCGGGAACGTGATCGTCTGATCCCGATCATCCTGCGCCGACCGGTGGACGGAGATTATTCAATCGTCGATCAGGTGGTGTACTCGGACCAGTCTGAGAAATTTGTACCGATCGAACAGATGGTCGACGGGTTCGAGTACAAGTCGCTCAATACGCTGGTGCACCGTCGTGACCGTGTTTTGACCATCACCGTCGGTGCGGACATTCCGCCTGACCTGACGGCAGCACAGGTTCATGCCGACGTACGTGACGCCATCGAGGCCATCGAGCTGCCCCCCGGGTACAAGATGGAGTGGGGCGGAGAGTTCGAAAACTCACGCGATGCACAGGAAAGCCTGGGCAAGCAATTGCCTCTGAGCCTTCTGATCATGGTTCTGATCTCGGTCCTGCTGTTCAACGCTATCCGTCAACCGATCATCATCTGGCTGCTGGTGCCGATGTCGGTCAACGGTGTGGTCATTGGCTTGCTGGGAACTGGCCTGCCGTTCACCTTCACCGCGCTTCTGGGTCTGCTCAGCCTGTCCGGCATGTTGATCAAAAACGGCATCGTGCTGGTGGAAGAGATCGACCTTGTTCGCGCCACAGGAAAACCCCTGCGTGAGTCCATCGTCGAAGCCTCAGTCTCCCGTTTGCGCCCTGTGATGCTGGCTGCGATCACGACCATTCTGGGTATGGCACCGCTGTTGACGGACGCGTTCTTTGTCTCGATGGCGGTGACGATCATGGGCGGTCTGGCGTTTGCAACCGTTCTGACCATGGTCGCCGCGCCAGTGTTCTACCTGCTTTTCTTCAAGCGGGACGAAAGACGCGAGGCGCTGACCACTTGAAAACAAGCTTAGACCGGGTCTGTTGGAAAGGCCGGACCCGGTTAGGTCAAATTAATGGAACAAACGGCACATCACATGCAGCCAGAACGGTGAAAATTGTGAGAACCAGAAATACCCGCATTGTTTCATTCTCCTTGTGCCTGAAAAAAATGCGCGCCCGTTGATGGTAGGTCAACGGGCGCACAACTGTTTGTTCGTCAATGAGCCATTTGTGGCTCAGGCGGGTTACCCCTGCAGCGACTTCACCTCGACATCCTCTTCGGCCTGCGCCTTGATCGCCAGCGCAGCAGCGTGGCTTGCAGCGGCGGTGGTGTAGTACGGGATCTTGTCATAAAGCGCGATGGACCGGATGGCCTTGCTGTCCTCAACCGCCTGCGCGCCCTCGGTGGTGTTCATCAGCAGTTGGACCTGCCCGTCTTTCAGCATGTCGACCACGTCAGGGCGACCCTCATAGACCTTGTTGACCACGTCGCAGGGCACACCCTGTTCCGCCAGCCAGCTTTGCGTGCCGCGGGTGGCGACCAGCGTGAAGCCCTGCTCGACCAGAACTTGTGCGGCCTCAAGCATCGCTGCGCCTTTGTCGGCATCCTTGATCGAGATAAAGGCACGGCCCGAGGACGGCAGGACCATACCCGCGCCCATCTGTGCCTTGAGGAAGGCGCGCGGGAAGTCGCGGTCCCAACCCATGACCTCACCGGTCGAGCGCATTTCCGGGCCCAGGATCGTGTCAACACCGGGGAAGCGCGCGAAGGGCAGAACGGCCTCTTTCACCGAGAACCACGGCATATCGGGATCGGCCAACGTCATCTGATCAGCGATCTTGGTATCGTCCACGGTTTTGTAGGGCGGGCGTTGCGGGAAGTTTGCCAGCTTTTCGCCTGCCATGACGCGCGCGGCGATAGACGCAATCGCACTGTCGGTCGCCTTGGCCACAAATGGCACGGTGCGCGAGGCGCGCGGGTTCACTTCGATCAGATAAATCTCATCGTCCTTGATCGCGAACTGGACGTTCATCAAACCGACAACGTTCAATGCCTTTGCGAGTTTGAACGTCTGATCCTTGATCTGCGCGAGGATCTCTTTCGACAAGGAATAGGGTGGCAGCGAACACGCCGAGTCACCCGAGTGCACGCCGGCCTCTTCGATATGTTGCATGATGCCTGCGACATGAACGTCGGTGCCATCGCACAGCGCATCAACGTCCAGCTCAACCGCGCCAGCCAGATAGCTGTCCAGCAGAACAGGGCTGTCGCCCGAGACCACAACGGCCTCGTTGATGTAGCGTCTCAGCTGATCCATATCGCGGACGATTTCCATCGCGCGGCCACCCAGAACGTAAGAGGGGCGGATCACCAGCGGGAAGCCGATGTCTTCGGCGATTTCAAGTGCTTGCTCGTCGGTGGAGGCGATGCCGTTATTGGGCTGCTTCAAGCCCAAATCGTTGACCAGCGCCTGAAACCGCTCACGGTCTTCAGCCAGGTCGATGGCGTCCGGGGTGGTGCCCAGGATCGGGATACCTTCGGCCTCAAGCGCATTGGCCAGTTTCAGCGGGGTCTGGCCGCCGAACTGAACGATGACCCCGTGCAGCGTGCCGTTTTCCTGTTCTTTCGTCAGGATTTCCATCACGTGTTCGAAAGTCAAAGGCTCGAAATACAGACGATCCGAGGTGTCATAGTCGGTCGACACGGTCTCGGGGTTGCAGTTGATCATGATGGTCTCATAGCCCGCTTCGGTCAGTGCGAAACAGGCGTGACAACAGCAATAGTCGAACTCGATCCCCTGACCGATCCGGTTGGGACCACCGCCCAGAATGACGACCTTTTTCCGGTCGCTCGGACGTGCTTCGCATTCGACCTCGCCCATCATCGGGGCTTCGTAGGTCGAGTACATATAGGGCGTCTGCGCCTCAAATTCGGCGGCGCAAGTGTCGATGCGTTTGAAGACGGCGGTGACACCCAGATTGCGGCGGGCCCGGCGGACATTGTCCTCATCCCGGCCCGTCAGATTGCCCAGGCGCGCATCGGTGAAGCCCAGCATTTTCAGCCTACGGATACCGTGCTCGGTGACGGGCAGCCCGTCTTTGCGAACCTGACGCTCGGCTTCAATGATCTCGCGGATGCGGGCCAGGAACCAGGGGTCGAATTTGGTGACGCCGAAGATTTCGTCATCGGTCAGACCATGACGCATAGCTTGCGCAATGGTACGCAGACGGTCCGGCGTTTGCTGGCTGATCGCCTTGATGACGGCAGCTTTATCGTCGGCCTCATCCCAGAGACCCACGTTCAAGCCTGGGATTTCGATCTCATCAAAGCCGGTCAGGCCCGATTCCATCGAAGCCAGCGCCTTTTGCATCGATTCGTGGATCGTGCGGCCGATGGACATGGCTTCGCCCACCGATTTCATCGCGGTGGTCAGGTAGGGTTCCGAGCCCGGGAATTTCTCGAATGCGAATTTCGGGATTTTGGTTACGACATAGTCGATGGTCGGTTCAAACGACGCAGGTGTGACTTTGGTGATGTCGTTGTCCAGCTCATCCAGCGTGTAGCCCACGGCCAGTTTTGCGGCGATCTTGGCAATCGGGAAACCTGTTGCCTTGGAGGCCAGCGCCGAAGAGCGTGACACGCGCGGGTTCATCTCGATCACGACCATGCGGCCATCGTCGGGGTTGATCGCCCATTGTACGTTCGAGCCACCGGTTTCAACGCCGATCTCGCGCAAAACAGCAATCGAGCCGTTGCGCATGATCTGGTATTCCTTGTCGGTCAGCGTCAGGGCAGGGGCCACGGTGATCGAGTCACCCGTGTGAACGCCCATCGGATCGATGTTTTCAATCGAACAAACGATGATGGCGTTGTCGGCAGTGTCGCGCACCACCTCCATCTCGTATTCCTTCCAGCCCAGCAGGCTTTCATCGACGAGGATCTGGTTCACCGGCGATGCATCCATACCCGAACGGCAGAAGTGGATATAGTCTTCACGGTTATAAGCCACGCCGCCGCCGGTACCGCCAAGGGTAAAGGCAGGGCGGATGATGGCCGGCAGGCCGATCTCTTCCAGCTCATCCAAAGCGATCTGTACACCCGCGTCCAAATCCGCGCTGCCGTTTGGTTTGCGCGGTGCGGTTACGATGGTGGCCTTGGGATTTTCCAGCCCCAGACGATCCATCGCCTCGCGGAACAGTTTGCGGTCTTCGGCCATCTCGATGGCGTCGCGCTTGGCACCGATCATCTCGACACCGAACTTGTCCAGCACACCCATTTCTTCCAGTGCGAGCGACGTGTTCAGGCCGGTCTGACCACCCATGGTGGGCAGTAGGGCGTCAGGGCGTTCTTTCTCGATGATCTTGGCGACCACTTCGGGCGTGATCGGCTCGATATAAGTGGCATCCGCCAGACCGGGATCGGTCATGATCGTCGCCGGATTCGAATTCACCAGAATGACCCGGTAGCCTTCCTCGCGCAGCGCCTTGCAGGCCTGAGCGCCGGAATAGTCGAATTCGCAGGCCTGACCGATTACAATGGGGCCCGCCCCGATGATCATGATCGACTGGATGTCGGTTCTTCTCGGCATGGCCTGGTTCCTTTGATTGTCAGCGAGTCAGGGCACCGCCCAAGCGCCCAAATTGTCCTGCGTTATAGGGACCGCGCGAAAAGGTGCAAGAGGGATCGGAAACAGGGGCGAAATTGCCGCTTTCCCCTCTTTCACTTGGTGGAGTATTCTCTATACGGCCCCTCACGGCAATTGAGGATGCAAGTGCGTATTCGTTTCGATCAGGGACCGGCCGGGCGTGGAACCCGGTTCCAGCGTCCGTCCCAGATTATCCGCGCGGATGTCGCGGAAGAGGTTCCCCAGGCTCTGGCGGCGCTGGATGAGGCGCGCGCGGGTGGTGCCTGGCTGGCAGGGTACGCCAGTTACGAGCTTGGTTATGCGCTGGAGCCCCGGCTGCTGAACCTGTTGCCCAACGACCGTCGCCTGCCTTTGCTGTGCTTTGGTGCTTACGACGCGCCGGATCGTGTTACCCTGCCAACCGCCGCCGGTGAAGTTAGCGAATTTCAACCTCGTTGGGATGAAGAGTGCTATACACAGGCGTTTCAGGCTGTGCACGAGGCCATCGGCGCGGGCGACATCTATCAGGCCAACTTGACCTTCCCGATTGACCTGACGGTTTCGGGCGACGGCGAAACACTCTATGCCGCGTTGGCTGCGGGGCAACCGGTGGGCCATGGTGCATTGGTGCAGCAAGATGGGTTACCGGATCTGCTTAGCCGCTCACCCGAGCTGTTTTTCCGCACGGATGAGAGCGGAAAGATCGAAACGCGCCCGATGAAGGGCACCCAGCCACGCAGCGACGACCCGGAAGAGGACGATTGGCGTCGGGCTTTCCTGTCCACGGACGAAAAGAACCGGGCCGAGAACCTGATGATCGTTGACCTTCTGCGCAATGACATCAGCCGCGTCGCGCTGCCTGGGTCGGTTCATGTTCCCGATCTGTTTCGGGTCGAAACCTATGCCACTGTGCATCAGATGGTCTCACTGGTCCGGGCGCAATTGCATAAATGCGTCGGGCTGGGTGAGATTCTGACGGCGCTGTTCCCCTGTGGGTCGATCACCGGTGCGCCTAAGATTCGTGCAATTGAAATTCTGGCCGAGCTGGAGCCGTGGGCGCGTGACATCTATTGCGGCACCATTGGCTGGGCTGCGCCTGACGGTCGGTCCGAATTCAATGTGGCCATCCGCACCTTGATGCTTGAAGACGATCACGCCACTCTGAACGTAGGCGGTGGAGTCGTCTGGGACAGCACTGCCCCGTCAGAATATGAGGAGGCGCTATGGAAAGCCCGCTTCGCCCGCCAGCTGAGCCTGATTTCCGTCTGATCGAAACGCTGGCTTTCCGGCCTGAGCGGGGGTTCGTTCGGCAGGACCGTCATCTGGCGCGTATGGCCCGCACGGCGGGGGTCGTTGATATCCCGTTTAACCCGGATCAAGCGACCGCTGTGCTGAATGAAGCTGTCGGCGATACCCCGTTACGTTGCCGCCTGACACTGGACACATCTGGTGTGTTTGATCTGACGACTGGTGTTCTGGCTGCCAATCCATCAATCTGGCGCGTCGCTTTGTCCGATCAGCGTCTGGCTTCGAATGACCTGTGGTTGCGTCACAAGACAACCCAACGATCACTCTATGACTCTGCGCGCGCAGGGTTGCCCGAAGGTGTCGATGAGCTGTTGTTCCTGAATGAGCTTGGCGAATTGTGCGAAGGCACCATAACAAACGTGTTTTTGGAAATGTCCGATGGTCGAGTTCTGACACCCGCCCTGTCCAGCGGGCTGTTGCCGGGGATACTGCGTGAAGAACTGCTGGATAAAGAAACAGTTACAGAAGCCGTACTGACCTTGACCGATCTCAAAAACGCGCAAATTGTACATATGGGCAATTCATTGCGCGGGCTGATCCGGGTGGAGCTGATAGACACGTGACCAAAGACAGCACGATGATCGGACCGCTGGTTGCACTGCCACGGCTGAGGCTGGAATTTGGCCTTTTCTATGTTGGCCTGCCTTTGCTGATCGCCGTTCTTTTCCCACCCAACTGGATGTTCCCGGCGCTGTTTGCCCTGACTGGGTTGGGTATAGTGTTGTTGCACCGGACACCAGGCTTTCAGTGGGCTGAATTGCGTTATGACTGGGCCAACTGGTCGCTGCGTGAGGTGGCACTTTTTGCCGCCATCATGACCGTCTTCTGCGTGGGGTTGATACACGTCACGCGCCCGGATGCCGCGTTTTTCTTGGTAATACACCGCCCCGAGATGCTGGCGTTCATCTGGGCCGGCTATCCATTGCTGTCTGCCCTGCCGCAAGAACTGCTGTTCCGCCCTCTGTTCTTCCGCCGCTATCACGCGATCCTGCCTAACAGACGCGCGGCCTATCTGTTAAATGCCGCAGTATTTTCGTTCGCCCACCTGATGTACTGGAGCTGGATCGTCGCCCTGATGACCTTCGCGGGCGGGCTATTGTTCACGTGGGCGTATCGACAGCGCGGCTCGTTCTTCTATGCGGTGCTGTTGCACGCAATTGCGGGCAATATCATCTTTGCGGTGGGGCTGGGTGTCTATTTCTACTCAGGCAATGTGCAAAGGCCGTTTTGACGGCGCGACCTGCCTTGACTTTCCGGGCCTGACGGGGTGTATCGGCGCGACGAATTCTGCGCCCGAAGGGATATGATCCATGCACGCCTACCGCAGCCACACCTGCGCCGCTCTGACCGCCGCCAATGTTGGTGAAACCGTCCGCCTGTCCGGTTGGGTGCATCGGGTTCGCGATCACGGTGGCGTGCTGTTCATCGACCTGCGCGACCATTTTGGTGTGACGCAGGTTCTATGCGACGGCGACAGCGCGGCTTTTGCCGAGTTGGAAAAAGTCCGGTCCGAATGGTGCATTCGCATCGACGGCACCGTCAAAGCGCGTGACCCGGAACTGGTGAACGCAAAGCTGCCCACCGGCGAGATCGAAGTTTACGTGCGTGAACTGGAAGTGCTGGGTGCTGCCGACGAACTGCCGCTGATGGTGTTCGGCGATCAGGAATACCCTGAAGAAACCCGCCTGCGCTATCGCTATCTGGACCTGCGCCGCGAAGCGATGCAGCAGAACATGACCCTGCGCTCGGACGTCGTGTCCTCGATGCGCAAACGTATGTGGGATCAGGGCTTCCGCGAATATCAAACGCCGATCATCACTGCGTCCTCGCCCGAAGGTGCACGCGATTTCCTGGTGCCCTCGCGCCTGCATCCGGGCAAGTTCTACGCGCTGCCTCAGGCCCCTCAGCAGTTCAAACAGCTGATCATGGTGTCGGGCTTCGACAAGTATTTCCAGATTGCGCCATGCTTTCGTGACGAAGACCCGCGTGCCGACCGTTCGCCCACCGATTTCTACCAGCTTGATCTCGAGATGTCGTTTGTCGAGCAGCAGGACGTGTTCGACACGATCCAGCCTGTTCTGACCGGCGTGTTTGAAGAGTTCGGTGGAGGCCGCAAGGTCGATCAGGACTGGCCGCAAATTTCCTACAAGGACGCGGCCCTGTGGTATGGCAGCGACAAGCCCGACCTGCGTAACCCTATCAAAATGCAAGTGGTCTCTGACCACTTCCGCGGATCTGGCTTTGCGATTTTCGCAAAGCTGCTGGAGCAGGAAGGCACCGAAATCCGCGCTATCCCTGCGCCGACTGGCGGCAGCCGCAAGTTCTGTGACCGCATGAACGCCTTTGCCCAGAAAGAAGGACTGCCTGGAATGGGTTACATCTTCTGGCGTCTTCGTTCGGAGAAGCCAACTGATGTTTTGCTCGACAAAGTTGAGAAACTGAACGATGCCGCCGAGCTTCTGATGAAAGTTGGCGGAGAGGCTCGTGAAGCAGTCGGTCCAATCTTGGACATAGGTCGCTCAATTTTGGCTGAAATTGATGCCACTTTCCAAATCGAAGACGAGGTTAAGGATAAAATTACGCGAGCGCTGGATGCAGGAAATTGGCGTAGGGCCCAACTTCTAGCGAATGCATACTTTGGTGAGTTCGAAGCCGCTGGCCCGCTGGCCAAGAACATCGGCCCCGAGCGCACCGAAGCGATCCGTCAGCAACTGGGTCTGGGTGTCGGCGATGCGGCGTTCTTCCTGGGTGGTAAGCCGAAAGCCTTTGAAAAGGTTGCAGGTAAAGCGCGCGACGTGATCGGTGAAGAACTGAACCTGACCGAGAAAGACCGCTTTGCCTTTGCCTGGATCGTGGACTTCCCGATCTATGAGCAGGACGAAGAAACCGGCGCGATCGATTTTGAGCACAACCCGTTCTCGATGCCGCAGGGCGGTATGGAAGCGCTGCAAGGTAACCCGCTGGACGTGCGCGGATACCAGTACGATTTGGCCTGTAACGGGTACGAGTTGGTTTCGGGCGCGATCCGGAACCACAAGCCGGAAATCATGCTGAAAGCCTTTGAACTGGCAGGCTATGGCGAGGATGAAGTCAAATCCCGCTTTGGCGCTCTGTTCAACGCCTTCCACTATGGCGCTCCCCCGCACGGTGGGTGTGCGGCGGGCATTGACCGGATCGTGATGTTGCTGGCGGATGAGGCCAATATTCGCGAAGTGATGATGTTCCCGATGAACCAGCGCGCCGAAGATCTGATGATGGATGCACCCTCTGATCCGACCTCGGATCAGTTGATGGAGCTTGGTCTGCGGATCATTCCTCAGGACTAATGTAAAACCGCCCGTAAATGCGGGCGGTTTTCATATGGCGATAGGAAACGTTCCGCGTATCAGTCCAGTGGGTTTTCCAGTTGATCTCGATTGACCCGAATGCTGCGCGCTGTTTGTCGCGTCTGGCGATAAGCCCAAAGGCACAGAAGCGTTGCGGTAATGAAATAGGCCGTGACCATTGTCAGATAGCCTCCCGCTGTTCCAGACGAGTCTGAACCATCCCGGCGACTTGCGCCGCCTGCATCGTAAAGGGCGCACCGTTTGCGCGGGACCAAGCGAGCTTCCGCGCAGCTTCCGCAAGGGAGTTGTCTCCTGCCTCGCGTGCAACGCCCTGCAGGAACTGGGCGGCATAATCCAGTGTGCGATTATCGTTGGGTCCGGTCAGAACGTCGGCTATATGGGCCATGTCGTCCTGATAGGCCATCGGATCAGGCTCGATGACCTCATCCCGGATCGCATATCGCCCGCTTGGTCGGCGATCTTCGGGCAGACGTTCCAGAATGGATTTCTGAAAATAGGACATTGATTTTAGCGGTTTGGCCAAAAATCCATCCGCTCCGGCAGCCAGTGCCTGACTTTCGTTGGCATCATCGCCTGACAGGCCCATGATGACGCTGACACGGGGCGTTGTCTCGGCCAGTTCGGCGATCAGGTCGGCCCCGGACCCATCTGGCAGGCCCATATCGATCAGTATGACAGAGGGGCGATAGATCTGCAGGTGCCGTCGGGCCGATTTAAGACAATCCGCGCGGCGAACACGTGCGCCGCTGTGCAGGCACATCAGGCGGATCGCGTCGCAAGCGTAACGGCTGTCTTCGACAACCAGAATGGTCTGACCCAACAAGGGCCGCGTCGCGGTGGGCGTGACGGTGGTGGTGGCAAGTAGACCCGAATCGTCCATGGCAGCTCTCCTATCCAGCAGATGCCTCACGCTAGGAACTTCTGGCTAACACGACGTTAACGCGCGATTTGGCGCACTTGTCCTTTGACGGATCAGCCCCCATAACCCCTGCAACGCAGGACAGCAGGAGAGAGACATGATTGGACGTCTGAACCACGTCGCCATTGCCGTGCCGGATCTTGAAGCCGCCTCAGCGCAATATCGCAATGCGCTGGGCGCCAATGTCGGCGCACCGCAGGATGAGCCGGATCACGGCGTCACAGTTGTGTTCATCGAATTGCCCAATACCAAGATCGAGCTTCTATATCCGCTGGGTGATGACAGCCCGATCAACGGATTCCTGGAAAAGAACCCCTCGGGCGGTATCCACCATTTGTGTTACGAAGTCGAAGACATCATAACCGCCCGTGATCATCTGAAAGCAACTGGTGCCCGCGTTCTGGGCTCGGGCGAGCCCAAGATCGGGGCGCATGGAAAGCCGGTTTTGTTCCTGCATCCCAAAGACTTCAACGGCTGCCTGGTCGAGCTGGAGCAGGTGTAATTTCCCAACCCCGGAGGGGCTGAAATGACCATTACTGCCGCACTGGTATTGTTTGCCGTCATCTGGTTTATGACGCTGCTTGTGGTGCTGCCCATCCGCATCAAGACCCAGGGTGATCTGGGTGAGATCGTTCCGGGCACGCATGCGGGCGCGCCGGAAGTGCATCACATGAAAAAAAAGATGTGGATCACCACCGGCATTTCCGTGGTTCTGTGGGCGATTATTGCCGGGATCATTCTTTCGGGCGTGATCTCGGTGCGGGATTTCGACTGGCTGAACCAGTTGGAGCAAAGGTAAACCTTTTCAGGCGTTTTGGTCTGACAGGGCGTGATAGATATGGGTGAACGTGGCGGCCCCGATGATCGGGATCACCAGGTTCACCAGCGGCACTGAAAGTGGAATGGCCATCAATGTGCCCGCCACCCAGATCGTTGTCGAATGTTTGGAGCGTAGTTTACGAGCCCCTTCGCGCCCGATCCTACGCATCGCTGCAAGGGTGAAGTATTCCCGCCCCAGCAAGAATCCGTTCATCGCCCAGAAGATGAAAGGCGCAAGCGGGGTGAAAATCGCATAGAGGATCAGCGCCAGCAGGTTTGCGACAATCAGAACGCCAAGAAAACTGAGGCCGTCCATTAGCGCCTCTGAGACCGGGATACGCCGTGCGGGCGGCAAAGCTGAAAAATGCTTGTCCTCAACCGCCTGTGCAACCTCGTCCAGAAAGATCGAGGTGATGGCCGATGCGACCGGCACCATCAGAAAAACGGGCAGGATCAGGACCAGTACGATCCCGGAATAGTTCAGAACGTCGTTCAGCCAGGGTACGGCACCGATGAAGGGCAGGGATATCTCACTGCCCGACAACCAGTTGATCAGCCAGATCGCCCCCGCACAGGCAACAATCAAAAGTAGGATCGTCAATCCCACACCGCGCAGCAAAACGGCGCGAAACTTAGGGTCTCCGGTCTGGCCAAGTGCGCTGAAAAAGGCGTTCAGGATGATCATTCCGTGACCCATTCCGTCAAGGCCGCCACGTCGGGTCGCGGGCGTTCCGGCGGGGCTGTTCCTTCGGTTGCGATGTGAATCAACCCAGCCACACGTTCGTTTTCTGCAAGTCCAAATGCGTCGACGCAGAAGTCGCGATCATGTGTTTGCCAGCCTGACAGCCAATTCGCGCCCCAACCCGTTGCCAGCGCTGCGTTCAGGAGGGCCAGGCAGACCGCGCCTGCGGAATAGGTTTGTTCAATGGCAGGAATTTTTTCGGACGGTTTTTGCACTTCGATGACTGCAACCGCCAGATGCCCCAAATCGAACTGGCTTCGCGCTTTGGCGATGTCTTCCGGGCTTTTTCCCAGCTTGTGACCACATGCTTCGGTCAAAGTCGCCAAACGTGGCATGGAACCTTTTTCCAGAACGATAAAGCGCCAAGGCTCAAGTTTACCGTGATCGGGGCTGCGCGCGGCAGCGGTGAGCAAGGGCAGCAATTCGTCCCGTGTCGGGGCCGGTGCGATCAGTGTCTTGGCGGGCCGGGACCGGCGCGACTGCAAAAACTCCAGAGCGGCGGGGCTTTTCAGGGACATATGTTAACTTCCTTTACATCACGACTCTGTATCTTGGTCGGCAACTTGCCCGTTTCAAGGGTGTGCCGATGCATTGCGTGGATCATTTTCATTCCGACGCCTGTCATGCAAGACTTTGAAGAAAAAGGGGTGGCTATGGTAAAACCCAAACTGCGCGACTTGCCCGACCTCAGCGCGCTGACACAGGTCGGGGCTACACTGAACGTAAAGGTGACGCCCAAGGCGGCACGGGATCGGGTGATCTGTGAAGAAGATCAGATCAGGGTGTTCGTGACCGCCCCGCCCGAGAACGGCAAAGCCAATCAGGCGGTTCTGGTATTGCTTGCCAAGTGCCTTGGTATTGCCCCCTCGACGCTTACTCTGAAACAGGGGCAGACCGCGCGGAACAAGGTCTTTGTCTATGACCCCTGAGGCCCGGTTTCGCGTATCTGATAAACGCCCTCGGGCAGATCCAGCGCGGCGGCCAGATCGCGCACCTGTTCCGGTGACAGGGTGATCTTCTGAACCTGTTCAGTGCGCGGGTCCAATTGCTCAAGGGTAACGCATTCAGCGAAATTGTTGATCACAACGTCTTCCTGCAAAGGCTTTTCGCCTTCGTCCACAAGTGTAATGACCGTCGAGTCGAATTCATGCTCAATCGAAAACATAGGGCCACAGTGCAAGCCACGGTGACGCAATGCAAGCCGTTCCTTGCCAGGTGTGATGTGGTCTCTCCGGATGGGGCGTACTATGTTGAAATGGCGGACCGATTGGCCCAAAGGATGCGACATGCGCAGATGCTTTATTTTACTGTTGTCCCTGCTGCTGGCGGCCTGTGCGCAGGATACGCTGCGGGTGCAAACATCCGAAGATTGGGTTAGGGATGAGCCAGGTTCTGGTCCTGAGATTCAGACCTTTCAGCAGGTTAGTCAGGCCATCGGAGCCGAGGCACGCAAGCAGTGTCTGAAACAACCTGGACGCAAGAATTGTGAGTTCAGGGTTCTTGTCGATCTGAATCCGCGCGCCCAGGCCAACGCGTTTCAAACACTGGATGAGAACGGGCAGCCAGTGATCATTTTCACGCGGTCGATGATCCGATCTGCTCAGAACGCCGATGAGCTTGCCTTTGTCATGGGGCATGAAGCGGCGCATCACGTTTTGGGGCATATCGCCCGGCAAAGCGAGAACGCCAGCGCCAGCGCAGCAGAGTTTGGTAGACGAGAGCAGTTGCGCGGCGGTGATGCGGCCGCCATAGAAGAGGCGCAAAAGCTGGGGGCCAAGGTTGGTGTTCAAGCTTATCTGAAGGATTTTGAGCTGGAGGCAGACCAGTTGGGAACGATCATAACATACGATGCGGGATACAATCCTCTGGTTGGAGCGAAGTTCTTTGAACGGATTCCGGACCCCGGCGACAAGTTTCTGGGAACTCACCCGCCAAATGCGCAGCGCGTTCAGATTGTGATCAAAACGGCGGCACAGTTGGGCCTGACACAATGACCGGTCTTGTGCGTTTGGGGGTGATCCTGACGGATCGAGGCTCGAAATATGCGGTGTCCGGGGCCACCGTAGCGTCACGAACCGAGATTGATGCCGTGCTGGATGACCTGAAATCGGACAAAAGCTATGCCAAAGCGACCCACAACACCTGGGCCGCAAATTTGCCGACCGGCGCGTTGAAGGCCGATGACGGGGAAAGTGGGGCAGGCATGGTGATCCTGCGCATGATCGAAAGGGCGGGGTTGCAGAACCACGTGATCATTGTCACCCGCTGGTATGGCGGCAAAAAACTGGGTGGGGACCGGTTTCGCAGGGTTCAGGACGCCACCCGCGCTTATCTAGATCACATCGGTGTCGCATCTTGACCTGTGTCAATGTTTGAAGATGCAGATTCGCTACCCTTTTGACAAAGCGCGAAAGGAAAGGAACCGACATGCCCACTCGAGAGACCTTGCGGCTCCACGCCGGTTTGGTGGACGACATGGCCAGAAAGCTGGACATCGATCTTGAAGAAGCTGCCATTGGCGGCTCGGTTTCCGTGGACCAGATATCCGAGGCGGTATTGCGATGCACGGATTGTCCGAACCCCGGGCATTGTCAGGCTCTGCTGAGTCAAGCAACCGCCGTACAGGGGACGCCGGAATATTGCCGGAACCAGGAATTACTCCATAAACTTATGCCATGAATTGAAAGTATGCCATGCCACAACTGGGCAATATCATGACCCATCTGCGTCTGGTGCTGCGCATGGGTCAGGCCACCGGAACCGATTTGGCGGTGGCATATCGCAAGGGGCATCTGAACCACGAAGAATGGGCCGAGATCGTGCAGCAATGTCGCGGTTGTGCGTGGGCCCATGACTGTCCGGAATGGCTGGAACAGCGTGATCAGATCGAACAGGCACCAAGTACCTGCCCGAACACAGAGCGATTCGCTGCTCTCAAGGCCCAACAATTGGAGCAAGCGTGATGGCGCAGATCACATTGGGCGAGATTGAACAGCATTTCTGGCTTACACGCTCTGTCTCGCGTTGCATGGGTATTTCCCTGACCGAGGCGATGGCAGAGGGCCGCCTGTCACCCGAAGGTTACGCCGAATTGGTCACGCGTTGTCGCGCCTCGAACTGCGAAGGGCAGTGTGCCTTGTGGCTGGCAGATCAGAAGACTTTGGCCAACAAAGCCCCGGAATTCTGCGCAAATGCCGAGACCTTGAATGGGTTGAGAACCTGATCACAGCTTGTTGTGACTGCCGTCGCATAAAGGCTGCTTGGCGCTGTGTTTGCATCCACAAAAAAAGACCTTTTTGCTGGTGTCAGCGGTGTATTTCAACGGCTCAAACCCGCTGCCTTTGTGGGACCCGTCACAAAACGGTTGCCGCGAAGATTTTCCACATGAGCACCAAAAATAGGTTTTCCCTTCGATAACCTCGACCGGAAACGGTGATTTCTGGGCAATGTTTGGCGCGTCTGACATATGGCTTCTCCGTCTTTGGCTGATGTCGAGACAACAGTTTAGATCAAAGCCGCCAAAAGAGTAGCTTTGAGGCTGCAGAGATCAGCCTTTCCTGCCTGAACTGGCATGGTTTCGCCCTGAGTCACAAAGACGTGATCGATTCAGTTGCCAGATCGAAGTTCAGCCCGTATTCTGGTTATGGCCCCGAAAAGCTGGGCAATATCAGAAAAGTAATAGAGGATTGACGGACATGAAACTGAAACTCGCTGCCGTTGGCGCATTTGCTCTGATCCTGACTGCTTGCGCGCAGCAGGAAGAACCGACACCTGTTTATGTACAGCCCAGCTATGACAAAGCCGGCACACCCAGTTGCCCAGGCGGATATCAACTTGCCACAACCGAGGCTGGCCAGACGGTCTGTGACCCGATTACTCAATAAGCCTTTAGCAGGCGGTCCATGACCGGACCGCCTGCACATTGTTCGATGGACAGCCGCCTTTGAGGCGGCTTTCTGTTTGTACCAAACGCACATCGTTCGGCGGTTCAGTATTTTTTGAAGCCGTATTTGTGCTTGAACCTGAACGATTTGAACTTGTGCCGTTTGATCTGCCTATAAGGCACATGTCCGATCACGCGCCGTTTCGGTGTGTGAAAGCGATGTGTTTTGGGATGCTTTTTGTGGTGCACCTGCGGGTGTTCGGCATGTGCCTTGGATTTGGGCACAAGATAATATCGCTTGATCTTGAGGTGGCCGGTACTCTGAAGGCTGAAATTTTTGCCGCTGACCGCGATCCAGCCGGTGGGGCCGCCCGGTGCAGTTTGCGCGGTAGAGGGCGTTGCAAGACATAACGCGGCGATCAGGAACACCACGCCGTTCAGGACAAGTTTGACGTATCGAGACATGAAACCCTCCGTAGGTGGCTTTCAGTCTAAGATCGGGTCTTTTTGTGTGTTCGACCAATAAACTTGCTTCACGCTTTGCCCATCTGCGGTGAAACGGGTGGGCGGAATAGCCTTAAGCGAGCTTGCCCCAAAGATCGTATTCTCCGGCTTCGTCCACCTCAACCGTGACGATATCTCCGGGATTAAGGGCTTCGAAACCTTCATCAATGAACAGGTTGCCGTCAATCTCGGGCGCGTCTGCCTTGGTGCGGCAGGTGGCGGCCTCGTCATCGACCTCATCCACGATCACCTGCAGGGTCTGGCCGACCTTGGCCGCCAGTTTGGCCTCGGAAATCGCCTGCGCCTTTTCCATGAAACGTTCCCAGCGCTCTTGCTTGACCTCGGCCGGGACGTGATCGGGCAGGTCGTTCGACCGCGCGCCGTCCACATTTTCGTACTGAAAGCAGCCGACGCGATCGAGCCGTGCTTCGTCCATCCAGTCCAGCAGGGTCTGGAATTCGGCTTCGGTCTCGCCGGGATAGCCGACGATAAAGGTCGATCGCAGGGTGATGTCCGGGCAGATGTCGCGCCAGGCCTGGATTTCATCCAGCGTTTTGGCCGCAGCAGCCGGGCGGGCCATACGTTTCAGAACGTCCGGGTGGGCGTGTTGGAAGGGGATATCCAGGTAAGGCAGCACATTGCACCCGGCATCGGCCATCAGCGGGATCAACTCGCGCACATGCGGGTAGGGGTAGACGTAGTGTAGGCGTATCCAGGCCTCCAGCTGCCCCAGTTCTCGTGCCAGATCGGTGATATGGCTCCGCACGTCGCGGTCTTTCCACGGGTTCACATCATATTTCCGGTCCAGCCCATAGGCCGAGGTGTCCTGCGAGATCACCAGCAGCTCACGCACGCCGTTATCGACCAGCTTTTCCGCCTCGCGTAGAACGGCGTGGGCCGGGCGGCTGGCCAGTTTACCACGCATATCGGGGATGATGCAGAACTTACATTTATGATTACAGCCTTCCGAGATCTTCAGATAGCTATAGTGGCGCGGGGTCAACTGCACGCTGCTGGCTGGCAGCAGATCGACAAACGGATCGGGCGCGGGGGGAACCGCGACATGCACCGCATCCAATACTTGCTCGTATTGATGCGGTCCGGTAACGGCCATGATGCGGGGATGATGTTCCCGAATGTAATCCGGTTCCGCTCCCAGGCATCCTGTGACGATGACCTTGCCGTTTTCAACCAGCGCCTCTCCGATCGCGTCCAGCGATTCCGCCTTGGCGCTGTCGAGGAACCCGCAGGTGTTCACAATGACGGCATCAGCCCCGGCGTAATCGGGCGAAATGCCGTATCCTTCGGCGCGAAGTCGGGTCAGGATGCGTTCGCTGTCAACCAACGCCTTTGGGCAACCCAGCGACACCATGCCGATGGTCGGCTGGTTGGAATGGGGGGTCTCGGTGATCCGGGCGGCAGGCGCCAGGTCGGGGCGGAGGTTTGGCGGGTTCGTCGTCATGCGCGGCATATAGTGGGGAACGCTTCCCCTTGCAAATGTGACGTGTGATTTGAATGATCATGGCAAAGATAAGCCAAAAGGCGGAGAGCAGATCATGAAGTGGGTGATGCGCATCCTGTTTGTTGTTGTGGCGGTGGTCGGGCTGGTAATCGGTGCGCTGCTGCTGATGCCCGGGGACAAACTGGGCGCGATCCTGGCAGAGCAAGTAAAGGCGCAAACCGGGCGGGATCTGACGTTGAGCGGTGACGTGCGCCTGTCCTTCTGGCCTGTGCTGGGTATGGAAACTGGTCCGGTGCGGTTCGGAAACGCCAGCTGGGCTGGACCCGAGCCGATGCTGAGCGCAGACAGCCTTGCCGTAGGCGTAGACGCCGCCGCGTTGTGGAACGGCGATCTGAGGATCAAACGCGTATTTGCAGACAACCCTGTCCTGCGGTTAGAGCAATCAGAGGGTCGCGTTAATTGGGAACTTGGCGCACCGGCGACTACCCCGGTTGCTGGCACGGCTGGGGGCGTTGCGCCTGCAGAGCCAGCAGGTGAGGTCACCCTGGACCAACTGGAGTTGACCGACGCGCGGCTGATTTACGTAGAGAACGGTGTGACACAGATGGATTTCTCTGGTGTGACAGTGTCTGCAAGTTGGCCCCAGGTCGCAGCCCCCATGATCATGCAGGCCACAATGGCGGTGCCCGGAGGGGCCGTCGAAGTGGATCTGAAAATTCCGGACCTTCCCGCATTTTCCAATGGGGATGTGACCGCCTTGGAACTGGCTTTGACTGCGCCGGGGGGCGAGATTGGTTTTGACGGTCGAGTTAATCTGGCCGGTGAAATGGACGGAACCACCAAGGTTGTGGCGCGGAATAGTGAGAAGATGTTCGGCGCTCTTGGTCAGACCGGTGTGCACATCCCGCTGGGGCTGGGTACTGAGGCAAATATCGCTGCGCATATGACTTATACCAAGGATGGCCGGATTTCCTTGCGGGATATGACCGCGCAACTGGATGACAACCGATTCGTGGGAGAGGCGGATATCACTATCTCGGATCCTCCACAGATCGTGGCGCGGCTGGATGCGGGTGATCTGGATCTTTCGCGGATTTCTGAAACAGAGCCTACCCAGGGCGATGCGTCGCCGCCAAGTGCACCGGCAGCGGACGGGTGGTCGCAAGAACCAATTGATGCATCCGCTTTGGCACTGGCGAACGGCAAAATCCGTTTGACGGCAAACTCGATCGCCGTTCCGGGCATGACATTTGGCAAAAGTGATCTGACACTGTCGCTGGATCGATCACGCGCGGTGCTGGAAATGCACCCGGCCACGTTGTTTGCGGGTCAGCTGAGCGGGCAGGTGATTGCCAACAATCGCAACGGTCTGTCCGTGGGCGGCAACATCAAAGCTAATGGGATGGATCTGAAACAGGCGCTGACCACACTGGCCGGGGTTGAACGTCTGTCGGGCACGGCTGCGGGAAGTTTGGAGTTTCTGGGCGTTGGCCAGTCTGAGGATCAGATCATGCGCTCCCTCAGCGGCAAGGGAAATCTGGATGTCGGGACAGGTGTAATATCCGGTTTTGATCTGGACCGCCTGATGGGGCAGGGGGCCGGATCGGGCGGAACAACCGTTTTCAACAGCCTGACTGGAAGCTTCACCATGGATCAGGGTGTCTTGACAAACAACGATCTGCTCATGTCGCTGAAGAACTACCGCGCTGATGGGGCGGGCAAGATTGGGCTGGGCGCACGGGATATTGACTACATTTTCACACCCGTGGCGCTTCGGGCCAATTCCGGACAGGGAATTTCAGTGCCGGTACGCATCGTTGGTCCGTGGAGCAACCCGTCGATCAAGCCAGACCTGACCAAGGTCATCGAGGCGGCGGCAGATGTGAAGGTCAAGGAGCTGGAAGACGACGCCAAGCAGAAGGTCTTTGAGAAGGTCGGGAATGAATTGGATACGACCATCACCGACAGCGATCAGATCGAAGATGCGCTGAAGAACAAGCTTGAAGAAGAGGCAAAGAAAGGTCTGCTCAAGCTGTTTGGCGGCGATTGAGCAACCGATGGGCTTGGGGCGTGGAGATGCCCCAAGCCATTATCTTCAGATGGTCTGGTCGTAGTCGCCAACGCCGGGCTCGGTCCGGATGACGGCGTCGATATCGGCAAAGATCGCGCGCATCTCAGCCTCGCTTTCGCTGCTTTCACAGACAACCACCAGATTGGGGGTGTTGGACGAGGCCCGTACCAGCCCCCAACTGCCATTGTCCAGAATGACGCGTGCGCCGTTCACGGTGACAACCTCTTTGATCGAACGGCCTGCGAGGGACTCGCCCGCCTCACCTTTGGCAACCAGCTTGTCGACCAGACGCTTGAGGATATCGTATTTCTCGGTATCCGCGGCATAGGGTGACATGGTGGGGGTCGACCAGGTCTTGGGCAGCGCCTTGCGCAGGTCCGACATGCTCTGACCCGCGTTGCGGTCCATCAGTTTGCAGATCTCGACCGCCACGCGCATACCGCAGTCATATCCGCGCCCGACCGGCTCGGCCAAGAAATAGTGGCCTGACTTTTCGAACCCGGCCAGCGCGTCGATTTCCTTGACCCGCCGTTTCATGTGGCTGTGGCCAGTTTTCCAGTAATCCACCTTGACGCCCAAAGCCTGCAATTCTGGGTCGCTGGCAAACAAACCGGTGGATTTCACATCCGCGACAAAGGTCGATCCGGGGTACAGCTTGGCCAGATCGCGGGCCATGATCACGCCCACCTTGTCGGCGAAAATCTCTTCACCTTCGTCATCGACAACACCGCAGCGGTCGCCGTCCCCGTCAAACCCCAGCGCCATATCGGCGCCGCTGGATTTCACCGTGGCGGCCATGTCGTGCAACATCTCCAACGCTTCGGGGTTCGGGTTGTAATTGGGGAAGGTATAGTCCAGCCGATTGTGGCTGGGCACGACTTCGACCCCGATCCGCTCGAAAATCTCGGGCGCAAAGGCCGAGGCAGTACCATTGCCAGTGGCACAAACCACTTTCAGCGGGCGGGACATTTTGAAGTCGCCCACCAGGTCGTCGATATAGGCTTCTTTTACGCCTTCAACGAACTCATACGAGCCGCCCTCATGGGGCTGCCCTTCGCCGTTCAAAACGATGTCACGCAGTTCCGACATTTCGTCCGGGCCATGAGTCAAAGGACGGTCAAAGCCCATTTTTACACCGGTCCAGCCGTTGGGGTTGTGGCTGGCAGTGACCATGGCCACGGCGGGCACGTCCAGATGAAACTGCGCGAAATAGGCCATAGGGCTCAGCGCGGGACCAATATCTTTCACGCGGATACCGGCCTGCATCAGACCAAGGATCAGCGCGTTTTTGATTGCCAGCGAGTAATCGCGATAGTCATTGCCAACGGCGATCACGGGCTCGATCCCTCGCCTGCGCATCTGGGTGCCCAGCCCCAGGCCCAGTGCGGTCATTCCGGGCAAGTTGATCTCTTCAGGGTACTTCCAGCGAGCGTCATATTCGCGAAACCCGGTGGGTTTGATCATCGCGTCGCGCAGAAAGCTCCAGGTGTTTGGGGTCACCTCGGGGAGGGGTTTGGTCATAACGGGTCTCAATCTTTAGATCTGAATAGGATTCGCTTTGGCCAGCGCATCAAAGCGCATCAGTGTGTCAACGAGTTGGGGCATCTGGTCCAACGGGATCATGTTGGGACCGTCCGAAGGCGCGGTGTCAGGGTCCTGATGCGTTTCAATGAAAACAGCGCCAATACCCAGCGAAACGGCCGCTCGGGCCATAACAGGCGCAAACTCACGTTGTCCACCGGACGAGCCACCTTTGCCACCGGGTTGCTGTACCGAATGTGTTGCATCCATGACCACAGGATAGCCGGTCTTTGCCATCTGGGGCAGGCCACGCATGTCAGCCACCAAGGTGTTATACCCAAACGAGGTGCCGCGTTCGGTCAGCAGGATGTTCTGGTTTCCGGTGCTTTCGACCTTGTCGACAATATTCGTCATCTCCCAAGGAGCAAGAAACTGGCCTTTCTTGACGTTAACGGCCTTACCGCTTTCCCCCGCAGCCAGCAACATGTCGGTCTGACGGCACAGAAACGCTGGGATCTGCAGTACATCCACAGCCTCGGCCGCGATGGCGCATTGTGCCTCGGTGTGAACATCAGTGAGAACAGGGATGCCCATCGTCTTGCGGATATCATCCAGTACCTGCAACCCCGCGTCGATTCCCATGCCGCGCTTGCCAGACAGCGAGGTCCGGTTGGCCTTGTCATAAGACGCCTTGAACACATACTGCGCACCAGCCGCATCGCAGGCTTCTTTCATTTTTCCCGCAATCATTTGCGCATGGTCTGCCGTTTCCAGCTGACAAGGGCCGGCAATGATGGTCAGCGGAAGGTCGTTGCCGACTGTATGGTCGGAGATTTTTACATGTTTCATGGTCTTATGAGGATACCTGTTCACGAAGGACCGACGCGGTAAGCGAGATCATGAGGTAGATACCAGCAAACAACAGGAATGCCAAAATCGTATTTTCGAACTTGCGCGGATAGCTGGGTTCCTGACTGGGAATAGGGTTCACCGAGACGGTCAGATATCGCACCTGCCGGTTCGCTTCAGATCGGGTGGCTTCCATTTGCTGCATTGCGGTTTGCAGCATCATGTCACGCGTCGTCAGATCAGCCTGAGCAATCTGTATTCGCACGCTCAAGCGGGCCAGCGAGTTTTCGCCGTCTGAGGCATCCTGCATTTCGGCATTCAGCTCCTCCAGCACTTTTTCCAGCCGGGCGATGTCGGCCTGAACACCATCAACTTTGGCTTTGTTCGGACGCAGATTGTCCAGCAGGGCCGCAAGCTCAAGCTCCTTGTCCTGAACCAGCACCTCGATCTCGTTGATTCGGCTTCGCAAACTGGCGATCACGTTTTCCGGGTCCAGCACCGCGCCCTGAAGCTGAAGCTCAATCAGTTCTTCCTGCGCCTCTTTGCGTGCTTCCTGCGCGGCCTCAAAACTTTCCAATGCATCGCGCATCTGATCTTCGCGCTTCTTGCCGGACAGGGCATTCACCCGGTTCTCGGAGTAAGAGATCAAACGTTCCGAGAACTCGGTTGCGGTTTGCGCATCTGGGGCGGCGACCTCCATCCGGATGACCCCTTCGGTTGGATCATAGCCGATGGTGATCATACGTTTGAACAGCTTATAGGCGTCTTCCAGTGTTGCATCAGGTGCCAGTCTCTGGATCGGATCGATCCAGTCCTGTTTGAAGACCTCCGAAAACCCGGCATCGCGGTCCAGCAGCAACAACGCTTCTTTCGATTCCAGGAAAGACTGAACTGAAATGGAATCCTGAGTGGTCGCAAATTGCGTCCCGGCCAGCAAGCCACCGACACTGCCCGGCCCGCCATCTGCCTGCAGGATCAAAAACTCAGAATCGCTGGCATACATCGGGGTGGCGATGCGGTAGAAATAGAACCCCACGACAAAGGTCGGCAGAAAGACAAAAACGGCCAGACGGGCAAACAAGGCAAACAGTTTGCGTTGGCGTCTGCGCGCAATGTCTTTCTGGATTTCCCCAATCTCTAGGTTGCGCCGTTCAGCCGGGCTGAGCTCGGGGCCCGGCAGATTGGTTTTCTTAGCACCCACGGCCTGCGGCAGCTTTATGCTAACCTTGTCGTTGGGGCCCTTGTCGTCGCTTTGAGTCGAGGGTTTGGCCGCAGCGAGGTCCAGCAGATTTGTGCGCTGGAACGGGTCGATGCCTTTCTTGCGCAGCAGCCGTACGGCATCATAATCCGAGGTCGCAGCCAGCCCATGTTTCTGCGCTAGCCGTCGCGCGATGCGCAATTGCCGTCCTGTCAGGCCCTCGCGTTTGATGTCGTCCAGCTGCTTGCCGGGCTGCGCCTCATCCACGGGGGCTTGTCCCTGCGTTGCGTTGCGAATGCGCGAGATTGCATCGGCCCGCGCCTCGGCCGAACCTTCGGCCTGGTTGTTACGGCGCCAGCTGTACTTTCTAACCTTGGGTTTCGTAGTCATATAGCTGCTTAGCCTCTTCCAAGGAGTCAAACATGTACAATTGCCCGTCCAGCAAAACGGCGGCTTGCTGAGCGAATTTCTCCAACACAGTCGGGCTGTGCGATACGATGACCAGCGTTGTGGTCCGTAATCTTTCTTTCAGGATGGACCCGGCCTTTTCGTTGAACTCGACATCCGTTGTCGCGGGCATCCCTTCGTCGATCAGATACATGTCGAAATCCAGCGCCAGCATCAAAGAAAATGTGAACCGCGATCGCATCCCCGAGGAATAGGTCGCAAGCGGCTGATCAAAATACTCGCCCAACCCGCAGAGCCATTTGCAATAGGCTTCGATATAATCCGGGTCCATTCCGTAGATCTTGGCTATGTAGCGCGCGTTCTCAAGCGCTGACAGTTTTCCCGACACGCCGCCGGTGAACCCCATCGGAAAAGACACACGACACTCGCGGCGGATCACGCCTTCGTCGGCTTTTTCCAGGCCGGCCATCATGTTGATAAGTGTAGTTTTTCCGGTGCCGTTTGGGGCCAGAACCCCCAGCGATGTACCCAGCTCGACCCGGAACGAGACCTGATCCAGAATCACCTTGCGGCGCGTTCCGGTCCAGAAGGACTTGCTGACATTGTCGAACTCTAACATTCGGGGCCTGCTGCTCGTGTTCCGTGGTGTTGCCGTTCTTTCAGACGGCCTGAAAGAGTTATTTTTACCGATCCATGTTGGCTACATTATGTCGAATTATGAAACAAATGATCAATGCGTTGCGGTAAAACCTGTGACAACCTGATTGGCGGTGTGACCGTTGGGCCTTATGTTCCCGATTGTGACACTTGGGCCATAAGAGGTTTTGAAATCCGGTGAACAGTCTTGCCGACGAAATTCGCACCTGTCGCCTCTGTGCTGACAGGTTCGCGCAAACCGAAACAGCGCATGAACCACGCCCGGTCGTCTGGTTTCGTGCTGGCACGCCCATTTTGATCGCAGGGCAGGCTCCGGGCGCGCGGGTGCACGAGTCTGGGCGGCCCTTTACCGACCCGTCAGGCGACAGGCTTCGGCACTGGTTGGGGATTGATGACACGATCTTCTATGATCGCGACCGTGTGTCAATTGTACCCATGGCGTTCTGCTTTCCCGGATATGATGCCCGCAACGCTGACCTTCCGCCGCCCGCCTTGTGCCGCAAGACCTGGCATGATCGGGTGATGCAGGATTTGGGTCAGGTGCCACTGACCGTGCTGGTCGGAGGTCACGCGCATAAATACCACCTTGGCGCGCGCGGTTCTGTAACAAACACCGTGCAAAGCTGGCAGGACCATGCGCCGCGGGTCTTTGCCTTGCCTCATCCGTCCTGGCGCAATACGGCATGGTTGAAGAAAAACCCGTGGTTCGAAGCTGAACTGCTGCCGGTTTTGCGTGCGCGGGTCCAAGAGGTGCTGAATGACTGAAACCACAGCGTTGGACACAGCGCATGCCGCGATGCAGGCGGATTCGCAGAGTGATGCTGCCCGGCTGCGTTTCTTCGAACGGCTTGCCGACAGCGAACTGTTTCTGATGCTGACCGAAGAAGCGCGGGGCGAGAATATCTCGCCCGAACTGTTCGACGTGGCCGACGGGCGCTTTGTGCTGGTCTTCGACCGAGAAGAGCGGCTGGCGCAGTTTGCCGGACGGCCCGTGCCTTACGTCGCGCTTTCGGGGCGGGTTCTTTCAGGGATGCTGGCTGGGCAGGGGATTGGGCTGGGCCTGAATCTGGAAACGGCGCCATCTTCGATGCTGGTGCCAGCAGAGGCTTTGGGTTGGTTGGCTGAAACGCTGCAACACAGTCCGCAAGAGGTCGAGGAAAAGCTGGCTGAATTCATGCCACCCTCCGACTTGCCTGATAACTTGCTGACCGCTTTGGATGCCAAGCTGGCAACCGCAGGCGGGTTGGCCGGCGCGGCCTATTTGGTTGCAACCAAGTCAGAGGCTGGCGCGCAGGGGCATTTGTTGGGATTTGTCGATGTGGTTGACGGGGCCGAGACCGCTCTGGCCAAGGCCGCGTCCGAGGCGCTTACCTTTTCCGGGATTGAGGCGGGCGCGATGGATGTTGGTTTCTTCACCGCCAATGAGACCGCCGCCGCGCTGCTGGCCAAGGTGGGTCTTCGGTTTGACCTGCCCAAGTCGCAAGCGGCTGAGCCGGTACGGGAAGTCCCCGGCAGCAACCCGGACAATCCGCCAATTCTGAAGTAACGGACAAGACGCAAACACGCGGCGCAAGCTGCACCGCGTGTTATTCGACGAGGGCTGTGATTATTCTGCAGCCGCTTCCAATTTGTCCTGCGTGCGGGTTTCGAAATCGCTGGCGTCATGGCGCTCGTGAAGCTGCGTGTGCGACTCGCCAAAGGCGCGGTTGACCATACGACCACGCTGAACTGCTGGGCGCGCGTCGATCTCCTTGGCCCAACGCATGACGTTCTTGTACGATTCAACGTCCAGGAACTCGGCAGCGCTGTAGAGGCGACCCAGAACCAACTGACCATACCACGGCCAGATCGCCATGTCGGCAATCGTATACTCGTCGCCTGCGATGAAGGTTTTACCCGCCAATTCCTGATCCAGAACGTCCAGCTGTCTCTTGGCCTCCATCGCGAAGCGGTTGATCGGGTATTCCCATTTCTCGGGTGCATAGGCGTAGAAATGGCCGAACCCGCCACCCAGGTAGGGCGCGCTGCCCATCTGCCAGAACACCCAGTTCATCACTTCGGTTCGCTCCGGACCGGATTCGGGCAGGAACGCGCCGAACTTTTCGGCCAGATGGAACAGGATCGAGGCGCTTTCAAAGACACGAACTGGTTCTTCGCCCGACCGGTCCAAAAGAGCGGGGATTTTTGAATTCGGGTTGGCACCAACAAAGCCCGAGCCAAACTGATCGCCCTCACCGATGTTGATCAGCCAGGCGTTGTATTCCGCTTCTTCATGGCCCAGCGCCAACAGCTCTTCCAGCATCACGGTGACTTTTACACCGTTGGGTGTTGCCAACGAATACAGCTGAAAGGGATGACGCCCGGTTGGCAGGTCCTTGTCATGGGTGGCCCCAGCAATTGGACGATTGATGTTGGCGAATTGTCCGCCACTTTCACTGTCCCAGGTCCAGACCGTTGGAGGGGTGTACGGGGATTGGTCGCTCATCTCTTGCCTTTCTTCCCTAATTTGCGGGGCCGTGCCCACGGCTGCCTTACAGCTAATGTTGCAGTCTGCAGAGTCCAACCCAGTCTATCCGGCTAATTTTGTAATAATCCACGAGCAATCTCTCACGTTTTCTCGTTCGGGGTCACAGCGCCGTTAGGTGGACTACGAACTGGGCGGGAATCGCATATTGTCTTCTCAGACCAGCCAATACGGCGTCACCGAGACAGTTGACACGAAA
This sequence comes from Ruegeria sp. 6PALISEP08, assembly GCF_001238295.1. Classification (GTDB taxonomy): domain Bacteria; phylum Pseudomonadota; class Alphaproteobacteria; order Rhodobacterales; family Rhodobacteraceae; genus Ruegeria. The sequence goes on along the minus strand of NZ_LGXZ01000009.1, from coordinate 70,166 downwards.
AGGATAGATCACATGAAACGCTTCGCAATGACATTCGCCGGGGCCTTGTTCTTGGCCATTCCGGCCTTTGCTGGCCCACAATATGTTGACGGCACTGGCTTTGCCGTCTCGGGCTATGACGTTGTCGCCTATCGCAATCTGGAACAGGTGCCTGTTGGCCAGTCGCAGCCGGAAGGCGTGCGGGGCAAAGCCGACATCACCGCGGAACACAACGGTTCAACCTGGGCTTTCGCGACCGAGGAAAACCGCGACAAATTCCTGGAAAACCCGGCCTATTACGCACCGCAATATGATGGGCACTGCGCTTATGGTGTGTCGCGCGGTGGTAAAGTTCCGGCAAACCCAAACCTGTGGCGGATTGTGGACGACAAGCTGTACCTGAACATCACCGATGTGGTTGTCGGGTTCTTCGAAGAAGACATCCCGGGCAACATCAATCTCGCTGAAGGCAACTGGCCGGGTATCGAGCCCACGGATGCCTCGACCAGCGTGATCCCGAAATTTACTTCGGAAGGTCCGGTTTCCAATTGATCCGGTACTGAAAGATCAAAGCCCGGCTTGTTTAAGCCGGGCTTTTGCGGTTAGCCAGCAAGCCAGAACTGATCCCGAATATCCTGATCGGCGTCAAATCTGATCCGTACACTCTTGGCCCCGGGAAACTTGCGTTCACGGATGGTATCGGGAATAACCACTTCTCCGGCGCCGGTATCCTTGGACTGAAAGCTCAGAATTTCCGCCTCGGTATGCCGCGTACCGCTCAGGACCGTAGTGGGCAGGGCCACGCGATTTGCCCCGTGGTGGACCGGCGTGGTGACAAAATAGGTCAAATGCCGCCCGTAACAGCCCACTGCATCGGGAACATGATCCGAGACACGCTCTTCGGGTATGTCGCACGCATCTGCTGCGCTATGCATATGCGATAGTACCTGATCAGGACTTAGCATTGCCTTGCAGGCGGCGATATCTTCTTGCGGCAGTTCAATGATCCGCTTTTTCAAACGCGGGCGGCGTGGCTGGGGCGGACCAGCGTTGCAGCCGCCTTTTTTTACCGATCCCTCCTTGCGCAGGAAATCATAAGCGGCCTTTGCGCGGGAAAACCCTGAACTGTCACCATCCCTGTGATCGGGATGCGAATGAAAGGCAATCTGCCGCCAGGCCTCTCTGATTTCGCTGGAACTGGCAGACGGGGATAAACCCAAATCTGCAAGGGCATCGCTGCGTGCCCGCACTTTATCAACAGGTTCCATACTCAATACACTCGTTACAAACTACACGTCCTCAGTGTCGCCAAGGTCATAGTTTTGTCAAATTCCCCAGCCGGTTTGCGTGGGTGCTGACAACAATCGCAACGAGGAGATTCAATTGTCCCGTAAAGCAGTGAATTCGCGAATGCGAGTGTGAAACAGTTCGCACAATATGGGGCGAAAATTGCCCTAGGTTGAACGTAACCTAAAAGAATCGTTTGGATTTTTGCGTCAGGCGACGTTTTCCAATTCAACACTCGGAGTGACGCCAAGCGCGAAACACACATCGCGTGTCAGTTCCGGGCGGTTCAAGGTGTAGAAATGCAGCTTGTCCACGCCGCCTTCGATCAGGTCTGAACACAGCTCTGTGCAGATCGCAGTCGCCAGCAGATCCTCGCGCTCGTCGCGCACTGCCTTTTCGAATGCCTGCTCGACCCATACAGGAATATGGGTACCGCAGCGCTTGGCGAAATTGCGAGCCCCCGACCAATTCTCGATTGGCAGAATGCCCGGCACGATCGGCTTGTCGATCCCAGCCTTTGCACAGGCGTCACGAAACCGGAAGAAGGTGTCGGCTTCGAAGAAAAACTGCGTCAGAGCTTCATCCGCGCCCGCATCAAGCTTGGCTTTCAGCCAGTCGACATCAGCAGCCATATCTGCGGCTTCAGGATGCGTGTCGGGATAAGCGCCGACACGGATGCTGAACATCTCGGTTTCGGCCAAGGCTTCGATCAGCTCAACCGAATTGGCAAACCCGTCGGGGTGGGGCGCGAATGTGTCCTGACCCTTTGGCGGGTCACCGCGCAAGGCGACGATGTCCTGTACACCGGCGCGTGCGAATGTATCCGCTATCTCAAGCGTTTCCTGTCGCGAAGCATCGACACAAGTCAGATGTGCAGCCACGTTCAACCCCGACGACTTATGCAGGGTCGCAACCGCGTCGCGTGTCAGTTCGCGCGTTGTACCGCCAGCGCCATAGGTGACCGAGACAAAGCGAGGGTCCAGCGGGGCCAAGGTCTGAACCGTGTCCCAAAGACGGAATGAGGCTTCCAGGGTTTTGGGTGGAAAGAACTCGAATGAAATTTCAGGTTTGGACATTGCAGCCTCGCTGGATCATCTGAGCCACTTGTGCCATGTCAGGCAATGTGAGACAAACTCATATTATTCAACAACAACATGAATGGTGTTCGAAATGCACATTGAATTCCGGCATCTGCGCACCATCAAGGCGATCCATGAATGCGGTGGACTGGCGCGTGCTGCGGACCAGTTGAATATCACCCAGTCCGCATTAAGCCATCAGATCAAAGGGTTGGAGGATCAGGCCGGGGTCGAGCTGTTTCTGCGCCGCTCCAAACCCATGAAACTGTCAGCCGCAGGGTTTCGATTGCTTCGATTGGCGGAACAGATCCTGCCGCAGGTCGAGGCCGCTCAACACGAATTTTCATCGCTGCGGGACGGGCGCACGGGGCGGATGCATATTGCGATCGAATGCCACGCCTGTTTCGAATGGTTGTTCCCCGTGCTCGAGTCCTTCAGAAAATCCTGGGGTGATGTTGATGTGGATATCCGCCCCGGCCTGGCCTTCGACGCCCTTCCGGCCTTGCAAAAGGAAGAGGTTGATCTGGTGGTCTCGTCCGACCCCGAAGACCTGCCGGGTGTCGAATTTGTTGAGTTGTTCGACTATCACGCTGTCTTTGTGGCGGCCTCGACCCATCCGCTGGCCAAGAATGAATTTATCGAGGCCGAGGATTTTCGGGGTCAAACCCTGATCACCTATCCGGTAGAGCGCACGCGTCTGGATGTGTTCAGCCAGTTGCTGATCCCCGCACGGGTTGAGCCTGCCACGATCCGGCAAGTGGAACTGACCGCAGTAATATTGCTGCTGGTGGCGTCAAACCGTGGGATCTCGGTCTTGCCGGATTGGGTCGTGCGCGAGGTCAAATACAACTCGGACTACGTCACCCGACCCCTGACGAAAGAGGGCATCACACGGCGCCTGTACGCTGCAGTCCGGTCTGAGGATCTGGAGAAACCCTATGTGCAGGAACTGGTGAAACTGGCCCGGGACGAAGCGCGCACGCTGCAATCCCAGTAACGGCGTTTGCGGCGGGTCCGTTATGCGTATCATTCCTCTTGGCAAGGACGCATTGCGGCAGTATACGCGCGGTTTGACCGGACAGGAGCCCTTTGACAATGGTTGGCAGTGCAAATCTCAACATCATGATCAAGGCCGCGCGCAAAGCGGGGCGTTCATTGGTCAAGGATTTCCGTGAAGTCGAGAATTTGCAGGTGTCGATGAAAGGCGCGGGCGACTTTGTCTCGAAAGCCGATATCGCCGCCGAAGCCATTCTGAAGGAAGAACTGCTGGGCGCGCGCCCGACCTATGGCTGGCTGGCCGAAGAAGGCGGCACGATTGACGGCGAAGACCCGACCCGCCGCTGGATTGTCGACCCGCTGGATGGTACCACCAATTTTCTGCATGGCCTGCCGCACTGGGCAATCTCCATCGCGCTGGAACATAAGGGCAAGATCGTTGCCGGTGTGATCTATGACGCTGCCAAGGACGAGATGTTCTTTGCCGAAAAAGGCGAAGGCGCATGGATGAACGATATGCGTATTCGCGTGTCAGGCCGTCACCGCATGATTGAATCGATCTTTGCGACTGGTCTGCCTTTTGGTGGGCGTTCGGACCTGCCCGCAACTCTGCAGGATCTGGCGCGTTTGATGCCCGCCTGCGCCGGTGTGCGCCGTTGGGGTGCTGCAGCGCTGGACATGGCGTATGTCGCCGCGGGCCGTTACGAAGGCTTCTGGGAACGTCGCCTGAACGCATGGGATCTGGCGGCGGGTATCATCATCGTCAAAGAAGCAGGCGGATTCGTGCAGGCACTGAACCCTGAAGGCAGTGTGCTGGAGGACGGTGAAGTGATCTGTTCGAACGAACCGATCTTTGATCAGTTCGCCAAGGTGATCAGGGCCTGACCCCCTTTTAACTTATCGACGCGGAACACGCGGTATGCGCGACTGTGACAGCTTGTACTTTGCTTCGGGGTGGGGCGGATGCCCATGGTTGCGGTCCCAGAACTGCACCCCTCCGCGCCGCAGCCATAGCGGTATGCACAGGATCAAGCCTACGGCAAACCCTCCGGTATGGGCCCAATAGGCGATGCCGCCTTCGTCCGGGTGGCTGGTGACGCTGCCAAAGAACTGTATTGCCAGCCAGACCCCCAGCATGATGAAGGCCGGAATGGTGAAGACCCTGAAATAGACGATCAGGATCAGCAGAATATCCACCCGTGCTTTTGGGAACAGCAGCAGATAGCCGCCCATCACGCCCGCAATCGCGCCCGAGGCCCCAACGGTCGGGACCTGAGAGGCCGGCCCGGTGATGATGTGAATGAGGCCCGCACCGATCCCGGCTGCCAGATAGAACAGCAGGAAGGGCAGGTGGCCCATCTCGTCTTCCAGATTGTCGCCGAAGATCCATAGAAACAGCATATTCCCGGCCAGATGCATCCAGCCGCCGTGCAGGAACATGGACGTCACCAAGGTTTCCAGTCCAAACCCGTCGCTGACCCGCGCCGGGATGATGGCGTAGTCGAAAAACAGCCTGCTGATCCTTGGCCCATCGTCCATGATACCAACATAGCTGAGGAAGATCAGAATGTTGGCGGCCAGCAGCGCGTAGACAACATAAGGCGTGCGCCCCGAAGGGTTATGGTCTCGGATCGGAAACATGGTGTGACGCTGGGCTTTTGCGCGCCCGGCGTCAAGGCAAGCTTATGCCGCACCTCCCAACAATGCAGCGTTTCCGCCCGCAGCGGTCGTGTCGACACAGACATGACGCTCGCCCAGAACGCGGGCGCGGTCGGGTTTGCCGGGGATCAGGGGCAGAATCGGGCCGTCGCGGCGCGCCAGATGCTGCTCGATCTGCCGGGCAGTTTGGTCATCTCCCCACCACAAAACGCCCGAGATACCGGTCAGGTTCTCTAACCGGTGCAGGTCAAGCATACCGGTCGCCTGAATGGCGATGCCACCCAGCGCCTGAACGGCTTCAGCCTGCGCCTGTGCGGCGATCTCTCCGGGTCCCATGCACAGCAATGGTGGGCGGGGGTATTCGCTCAAGCGGTTCGATTCTCCGGTCGGACCGGGCAATGACTGGGTTTTGACCGGCGCTGGTTGCCCTTGTGGCGCGGGCAGGTCAGCCACAGCGCTCCAAGTATCCGCCGTACTTTGACGGTCCGGCGCGCAGAACCGGGCCAAGTAGTTCGGCCCACCCGCTTTGGGGCCGGTGCCCGACAACCCTTCACCACCAAAGGGCTGAGAGCCGACAATAGCGCCGATCTGGTTGCGGTTTACATAGATGTTGCCCGCATGGATCGCCTCGGTCACATGCTGCACGCGGTCGTCGATGCGGGTGTGCAGGCCAAAGGTCAGGCCGTATCCGGTAGCATTGATATCGTCGATGATTTTGTCAATCTCCTGCGCCTTGAACCGGGCCACGTGCAGTACGGGGCCGAAGATCTCGCGCTCCAGTGCGGCAATGCCAGAAACCTCGATCAGAGTGGGTGCTACAAAGATCCCTTCGGCCGGCAGCGGAAGCTCTTTCAGAACCCGTCCCTCGCCGCGCGCCTTGGCCACATGGTCTGCGATGCCTTGGCGGGCCTGCTCGTCGATCACCGGGCCGCAATCGGTTGAGATCAGCCAGGGGTCCCCGATGCTCAGCGCGTCCATCGCTCCTTTGAGCATGGTCAGAACATCGTCGGCGATATCCTCCTGCAGGTACAGGCACCGCAGGGCTGAGCATCGCTGGCCCGCCGATTGGAAGGCGCTTTCAATGACCGACTGTACCGCCTGTTCAGGCAAGGCCGTGCTGTCGACGATCATGGCGTTCAGACCTCCGGTTTCTGCGATCAGAGGTGTTCCGGGACGCATAGATCCAGCCATCGCCGAACGGATCTTGAGCGCAGTGGCTGTCGACCCAGTAAAGGCCACGCCCGAGACGCGCTCATCCGACGTCAGAGCTGCGCCCACGGCAGGCCCACCCGGCAGCAGTTGCAGCGCATCTCGCGGTACGCCTGCCTCATGCATCAGCTGAATCGCGCGATGCGCAATCAAAGGCGTCTGAGGCGCAGGCTTGGCCAGAACCGCGTTTCCAGTGGCCAGCGCGGCCGAGATCTGCCCCGAGAAAATCGCCAGAGGGAAGTTCCAAGGGCTGATGCAGGTGAAAATTCCAGCGGGATTGGCCGCAGGAATGTTGGCCGCGTAATAGCGCAGGAAATCTACCGCTTCGCGCAGTTCGGAAACCGCGTCCGGCAGCGTTTTCCCGGCCTCGCGTGCCAAAAGGGCAAACAGCTCACCATAATGCGCTTCATATAGATCGGCGGCGGCGTTCAGAACGCGCGCACGCTCGGCAGCGGGCGCGTCCCAGGGGTTGGCCGAGGCCAGGGCAAGCTCTGCATCCGCCGCGCTGGCCGACGCAACGGCACCGGGCCTGTCCTGCGGGTTGGCCGGATTTGTGACAGGTTCTTCGGCTTCGGGCTTGGCCTTGTCAGCCAATAGGGGTTGAGCAAACCAATGCTGCGCCTGGAACCCATCCCGCGCCGCCTCGATCTGATCCAGAGTGGGCGTCTGGTGCAGATCAAACCCTTTGGAATTGGGACGTTCGGGTTGAAACAGCTCCGGCCCTTTCGGCAGCGCGGGCGGAGGTGTCTGCACAGTGACAAACGGATCGGCTGCAACCTCTTCCGGGGGCACGTTTTCATCGACGATCTGGTTGACGAAGGACGAATTCGCCCCGTTTTCCAGAAGGCGCCGCACCAGATAGGCCAGTAGATCGCGATGCGCCCCAACCGGTGCGTAGATTCGGCAGCGGGTATTTTGCTTGTCCATCACGATCTGATGCAGGGTCTCGCCCATGCCATGCAGACGCTGGAACTCGTAGGGCTGATCCTCGGCCATATGCAGGATGGCACTGACCGTGTGGGCGTTATGGGTGGCAAATTGCGGATATATCCGGTCCGTCATGTTCAGCAACTTGCGTGCATTGGCGATGTACGAGACATCGGTCGCTGCTTTGTGGGTGAAGACCGGAAACCCATCCACCCCCTCGACTTGCGCGCGTTTGATTTCGGTGTCCCAATAGGCGCCCTTGACCAGTCGCACCATCAGCTTGCGATCGTGACGTTCGGCCATGTCGTATAACGTATCCAGAACCAGCCCGGCGCGCGGGCCGTAAGCCTGAACCACGATACCGAATCCGTGCCATCCGGCGAGGGCCGGATCAGACATCACCGCCTCGATCACCTGTAGCGACAGCGACAGGCGATCTGCTTCTTCGGCGTCGACATTCAGGCCCATTCCGGCGGCCTTGGCCAGCAACGCCAGCGCACGCAGCCGTGGAACCAATTCGTCCATGACCCGCTGTTCCTGGGCCAGTTCATAGCGAGGATGCAGGGCCGACAGTTTTACCGAGATACCGGGATTGGCACGGATATCGTCATGGGTGCAGGCCTCGGCAATGGCCGAAATGGCGCGCGAATAGGACAGGTGGTAACGCGCGGCATCTGCGTCTGTCCGGGCCGCTTCGCCCAGCATGTCGTAAGAATAGGTATAGCCCTTTTCCTCCATCCCGCGGGCACGCTCCATAGCGGAGTGAATGGTTTCACCCAGAACGAATTGCCGCCCCATCTCTTTCATCGCGCGGGCTACGGCGGTGCGGATCACCGGCTCGCCCAGCCGTTTGATGGCCCCGCGCAACGCTCCGACCGGAGACGCCTTGCCCTCGTCCAGTACTTTACCGGTCAGCATCAGCGCCCAGGTCGACGCGTTCACAAGGGATGACGAAGATTGCCCCAAGTGCTTGCCCCAGTCTGAAGGTGCGATTTTATCTTCGATCAACGCGTCGATTGTGTCGGCATCCGGCACCCGCAGCAGCGCTTCGGCCAGACACATCAGGGCGATGCCTTCGTCGGTGGATAGGCCGTATTCGGCCAGAAACACCTCCATCAACCCTGGTGAGGTGCTGGAACGGATGTCGCGCACCAGCTGCGCTGCCGCAGAGCTGATGGCGCTGCGATCTGCATCCGTCAGGTTCGCCTGAGTGATCAGGGTGTCAAGGACAGCCGACTGATCGGCATAGGTTGGGGTATCGATGAGTGTGCGCAGGCTGTGTGACATGGGTCCTCCGGTCTTTGTGGTAATATAGGGGCGAAAAATCGGGACAACGGACCAAGTTTTGTATAATGGAAGGTCATTGTTCTCAAATTTCCGTATGGAGCGACGCAAATGAACTTTCCTGATCTGGATCGGTTCGATCGGTCGATTCTGAGGATTCTGGCCGAAGATGGCCGTATCTCGGTCGCAGATCTTGCGCGCGAGATTGGTTTGTCGAAATCTCCGACGCAAGCACGGCTGAAGCGTTTAGAGGCAAATGGTGTGATCAAAGGCTATCGGGCGATGCTGGACCCGATCCGTTTGGGGTTGGATCATGTGGCTTTTGTCGAGGTCCGTCTGACCGACACCCGTGAAAAAGCCTTGGCCGAGTTCAATGCCGCCGTGTGCAAGATCGCTGAGGTGGAACAGGCACATATGATCGCTTCGAACTTTGACTATCTTCTGAAGGTGCGCACCGCCACCATGTCGGAATATCGCCGCGTTCTGGCTGAAAAGGTCTCTGCCATGCCGCATGTGGCCAGCACGTCCACCTTTGTGGCGATGGAGGCGGTGAAAGAAACGGGGATGGTCGGGACCATAACTGAAGCCGGGTGAGGGGTTTGAACCTGACTTGAAGATGTCAGGATGCGGCTGCCCAGCTGGCAAAAGTAGCGCGCAATTGATAACCGACCAGTAACCGCATTGGACGGTACAGTTCCGCCTTTTTGTCTTTTACCGAGACAAAATCCGACGCTTTTCGGCCATGGCTTCGCGGCGGCGTTGCTCGATCCCGAGTCTGAATGATTCCTCGACAAAATCGATATGGTCGGTGGCTGCTTTTTCGGCACGCGCTTCGTCGCCGTCGATCACGGCGCGACCCAATTCAAGATGCTGTTGCAACAGCTTTTCCCCGGTACCGTCAATCGTGCGCAAAAAATCGCGATTGTAGAACACTCCCTTGCGGGTCAATTCGTAGATCGACGCCATCATATGTATCAGTGTTGCGTTCTGGCTGGCATCGACGATTGCAGAATGCAGCGCAAAGTCTGCCTCTTGCGAGGCCCTGGCGTCTTGCTCCTGCCACGCACGCTCGTTTTCGTCGAGGATTTCCGAGATTCTCTCTTTATCGGCCTTGGTGGCGCGATGCGCGGCAAGGCGGGCTGCAAACCCTTCCTGTTCGCGGCGATATTCCAGGTAATCGAAAAAAGCAGGCTCGTGGCGTTCATATAGCGCAAGAAGCGCTGGCATCATGGCCTGTCCGGTCAGGGCCGCGACGAATGTGCCTTCGCCATGTTGTGTTGTAACCAGACCGCGTTCTTCCAGAACCTGAAGGGCTTCACGCAGCTTTGGGCGCGATACGCGCAACATCTCGGCCAGGTCGCGTTCCGAGGGCAGTTTTCGACCCTGTTTCAGGATGCCTGAAGCGATCAGGTCTTCAACTTGCGCAACCACCGCTTCGGACAGCGATTCGTGTCCAACAGGTTCAAATATCGCCGTGGTGCTCATGATCTGATGCCCTGTGTGATGCTCGAAACTCAATTTAACTGGTAAATAAACATAACCATTTTGGTCGTAAATTCAAGCTTCGGAACATGTGCTCGCAGAATTCCTCAGGTGTCTGGTTGTGAACAAAAATTATGCAACACGCTGCCTAAATATACGGATTCTGTCGATCGCAGTTCCTTCAAACAAGCTCCCTACTTTCATCCGTGGCTGCCTCCAGTGGTAAAGAAAGTTGTTGACTGGAAATTAATGGTAAAGTTAGTTTACCACCGGAGCGGCGCTGGAAGAGCCTGCGCCAATGATCGGGGCAAAGTCCCGACCTACCCTGGAGGAGATTTCATGAAGAAGACCCTGACGAGCCTGGCCGTGGCCGCCAGCATTCTGGCTGCACCTGCGGTTGCCGCTGACAAACTGCTGCTGAAAACACCGATTGCCTTTTCGACCGAACTGCCAGGCCTGGGTTCGCCGATCCCACGCGTGGCTGATCAGTTGGAACTGATGTCGGGCGGAACGCTCAAGATGAAAGTGTACGAGCCGGGCAAATTGGTTCCGCCGTTCGAGATTTTGGACGCAGTGTCCACCGGCAAGATCAACTCAGGCTACACCACCGCAGGCTATTGGGCGGGTAAAATCCCGGCTGCGCCTCTGTTTTCGGCCGTGCCCTTTGGCCCCGAGGCGGGTGAATACATGGCGTGGCTCTACTATGGCAACGGCATGACCCTGTATCAAGAAATGTATGATCAGGCCGGTTTCAACGTCAAAGTTCTGCCTTGCGCCATCATCGCACCGGAAACCTCGGGCTGGTTCGCGTCCGAGATCAACTCGCCCGAAGACCTGAACGGCCTGAAAATGCGCTTCTTCGGTCTGGGCGGTAAAGTGATGCAGAAACTGGGCGTGGCGACTTCTCTACTACCAGGTGGCGAGATTTTCCCTGCGCTGGAAAAAGGCGCGATCGACGCGACCGAATTCTCGATGCCCGCGATCGACGCGCGTCTGGGCTTCCACAAGCTGGTCAAGTTCAACTACTTCCCTGGCTGGCACCAGCAGGCGACCGTTTTCGAACTACTGATCAACAAGGATGTCTGGAATGAAACCAGCGATCAGCACAAGGCGATCATCGAAACTGCCTGTAAGGCATCGATGGCAGACAGCTTTGCCGAAGGTGAAGCGATTCAGCACGCTGCCTTGATCGACAATGTTGAAAACAACGGTGTCACCATCAAACAGTGGTCGCCCGAAATGCTGGATACTTTCCGCGCGACCTGGGACGAGGTCGCTGCTGAAGAAGCCGCAAACGATGCCTTCTTTGCGCAAGTTCTGGCCGACATGAACGAGTTCCGTGACGGTTACAGTCTCTGGAAGACCAACGCCTTCCTCCCTCGTCAGTAAGCTCTCTCTCACTGACGATACCGGGGCGGCCCAATCCGCCGCTCCGGTTCTTATTTCTGAACTTCGGACTTTCTAACCTTTCACTGCCCGCGCTCCGGGCTGCTGAGCGAGGAATGACCATGGCCACCCAAAACAACCTCAACGATCCGGTCGAAGCCTATGAGGGCATCCTGGAACACCCGGAAACCGACCGCCAGAAAATCGCCGTTGCAATCGACACCGGGGTCAAGGCGGTGGGTCATGTGGTCATGTGGGCGAACATCCTGCTGATGGCTGCGATCTTCAGCCAGGTTTCGCTACGCTACCTGTTCAGCCAGAACTATCCCAAGCTGGACGAGATTCAGTGGCATTTCTACGGCATCGTCACGATGATCGGCATTTCCTATGCCTTGATCACTGACAGCCATGTCCGCGTGGACGTCCTGCATATGCAGTTATCGCGCCGCGCGCAGCGGATCATCGAGGTGATCGGCATTCTGACCCTGCTGACCCCATTCATCTATCTGATGATCGATCAGGGCTACGACTATTTCTACGAAAGTTTCCGCGTCAACGAACGTTCGGATAGCCCCACCGGCCTGCCTGCGCGCTGGGCCTTCAAGGCGGTCATTCCGATCAGTTTCATTCTTCTGGCGCTGGCCGCGCTGGCGCGGTTGATCCACGACGGTCATGCTTTGCTCTACGGACCGGCATCGGAACGAGAAGGCGCACCGCTGCGACGTGTCCTGCTGGTGTTGGCCGTGTTTGCTGCGGTTTGTGTTGGCCTGACCTTCCTTGTCGAAACGACCGAGGAAAAGCTGGTCATCGCGATGTTCCTGACCTTCATCGCGCTGCTCTTCACCGGATACCCGGTGGCCTGGGTGCTGGCCGGTGTCGGCGTTGCCTACTGCGGTCTTGCCTATCTGTTCGACAATGATCTGATGTTGTGGACCGGGCTTGAAAGCACCTTTACCGGGCTTGATTACCTGACCCTTGGCGCGGTTGTGAACCGGGTCTATGCGACCATGTCGAACGCGGTTCTTGTGGCCTTGCCGATGTTCATCTTCATGGGGCTGATGCTGGACGAATCCGGAGTGGCCGAGCGTCTGATGTCCTCGATGCAGCGCCTGTTCGGGACGGTTCGGGGTGGTCTGGCGATCACCGTGACCCTGATCGGAATTATTCTGGCGGCCTCAACGGGCATCATCGGTGCATCCGTCGTGCTGTTGGGTGTGCTGTCACTGCCCTCGATGATGCAGCAGAAATACCAGCCAACTTTGGCGGCCGGTGTGGTTTCGGCCTCGGGGACGCTGGGCATCCTTATCCCGCCCTCAATCATGCTGGTGATCATGGCTGACCAGATGGCCCTGTCGGTTGGTGATCTGTTCATGGCCGCCGTCTTCCCCGGCGTAATCATCGGTGGCCTGTACCTGACCTATATCTTCCTTCTCGCGCTAGTGAAACGCGACGCGGCCCCGGTTCCTGAAGGTGCAAAAGCTCCCGACTGGGCCGCCGTCAAGGACGTGCTGGTCGCGGTCATACCGACGCTGATGCTGATCCTCGCTGTGCTGGGCTCGATCTTTGCCGGTCTGACGACGCCGACCGAAGCTTCGGGCATCGGTGCGCTGGGGGCGACGCTGCTGGCGTTGGGATATCGCAAACTGACATTTACCAAGCTGTGGAACGTGTTGGTGTCGACCTTCAACACCACCGCCTACATCTTTGCGATCTTCCTTGGCGCAACCGTCTTTTCTTACGTCCTGCGCGAACTTGGCGGAGACGAACTGATCGAGCATGTGGTGCAATCCACCGGGTTCGGGGCCAACGGCACGATCCTGTTCATCCTGTTCATCGTCTTCCTGCTGGGCTTTGTGCTGGACTGGATCGAGATCACGCTGATCGTTCTGCCCCTGATGCGCCCCATCGTGAACGGGCTGGGCATCGACATCCCCGGATTTGGCGTTCTGGATGAGCCAGCACTGGTGTGGTTCGTGATCCTGGTTGCTGTGACGCTGCAAACCAGCTTCCTGACGCCGCCTGTGGGCTTTGCATTGTTCTATCTCAAAGGTGTCTGCCCGCCAGAGATTAAACTGACGCATATCTACAAGGGCATTATCCCCTTTGTCCTGCTGCAATTGACCGGTCTGGCGCTGGTCTTCCTGTGGCCGACCCTCGCCACCTGGCTTCCGTCGGTCGCCTACTAAGGAGCTTTGGTCATGCGTCTGAGCCAATGTCATAACTTCCACGACTTCCGGCGGCTGGCCAAGCAGCGGCTGCCGGGGCCAATCTTTAACTACATCGACGGTGGATCGGATGATGAGGTGACGTATCGGGAAAACACCAATGCGTTCGACCGGTGTGATCTGTTGCCCTCAGTCCTGCGCGGTGTGTCCGACGTGGATATGTCGGTAACAGTGATGGGTCAGAAACTGGACATGCCGGTCTATTGCTCGCCCACCGCGTTGCAGCGTCTGTTCCACCATCAGGGAGAGCGCGCGGTTGCGGCAGCGGCGGAGAAATACGGGACGATGTTCGGTGTCTCTTCTTTGGGCACCGTGTCGCTGGAGGAATTGCGGCAGAAACACAAGAATCCGCAAGTCTACCAGTTCTACTTCCACAAGGATCGCGGGTTGAACACCGCCATGATGCAGCGCGCCAAAGAGGCGGGGGTCGAAGTCATGATGCTGACTGTCGACAGTATTACCGGTGGTAACCGCGAGCGTGATCTGCGTACCGGGTTTTCGATCCCGTTTCGGCTGACGCTGGGCGGCATGATCCAGTTTGCAATCAAGCCGATGTGGGGGATCAATTATGTTACCCACGAAAAGTTCCGCCTGCCACAGCTGGAAGAGCATGTGGATATGGGCGGTGGGGCAAGCTCGATTGGTGGGTATTTCACCGACATGCTTGATCCATCGATGAACTGGGATGATGTGGCGCAGATGGTACGCGACTGGGACGGTCAGTTTTGCCTGAAGGGGATAATGACCGTCGAAGATGCCAAACGTGCCGCCGAGATCGGTTGCACTGGTATCGTCCTGTCGAACCACGGTGGCCGTCAGCTTGACGGGTCGCGCACACCGTTTGATCAACTGGCCGAGATCGTAGATGCCGTTGGTGACAAGCTGGATGTGATGATGGACAGTGGCATCCAGCGCGGAACTCATGTGCTGAAGGCGCTGTCAATTGGGGCCAAAGCCGTAGGCGTCGGGCGGCACTACCTGTATCCGCTGGCTGCGGCAGGGCAGGCGGGGGTCGAACGTTCCCTTGGTCTGATGCGCGCCGAGATCGAGCGCGACATGAAACTGATGGGCGTCACCAGCGTCGACCAACTGAGCCGGGACAATATCCGTTTTCGTAACGCCTGAACCCGAATTGGGGGCCGATATGACCAATGACGAATTGATCAAGCACTTTCGGTCTATTATTGGATCGAGCCACGTCCTGACCGGTGAGCGCGCGACCGAGCGGTTTCGGCGTGGGTTCCGTTCGGGCGAGGGCGAGGCGCTTTGTGTCATTCTGCCGGGTTCTCTGTTGGAGCAATGGAAAGTGCTGCAAGCCTGCGTGGCGGCAGACAAGATCGTCATCATGCAAGCTGCCAATACCGGCCTGACCGAAGGGTCGACCCCGTCGGGCAGCTATGACCGCGATGTGGTACTGATCAATACTCGGCGGATGGACACACTGATCCCTCTGAACAATGGCGAGCAAATCGTAAGCTTTCCGGGTGCAACCTTGTTTGCGCTGGAAAAACTGCTGGCCCCAATGGGCCGCGAGCCGCATTCGGTGATCGGATCATCCTGCATCGGTGCGTCGATTGTGGGCGGGGTTTGCAATAACTCGGGCGGGTCGCTGGTGGAACGTGGCCCGGTCTATACTGAACTGTCCGTTCACGCCCGGATCTCTGAGCAGGGCGAGCTGGAACTGGTCAACCATCTGGGCATTGATCTGGGCGACACGCCCGAGGAAATCCTGGCAAGCCTCGACGCCGGGACCTTCGACCGCAACCCTGGGGCCACGAACAAACGCGCCTCGGCCAGCGATTACGCGCAGATCGTGCGCGAAGTGGATGCGGAAACACCGGCCCGCTTCAACGCGGACAAGGCCAAGCTGTTCGAATCTGCGGGTTCGGCGGGCAAGCTGGCGGTCTTTGCTGTGCGCCTTGATACCTTTCGAAAAAACGAGGCCGAAAGGGTGTTCTATATCGGGACAAACGACCCGGACGATCTGGCGGCTTTGCGCCGCCACATCCTGTCCAGGTTCAAATCACTGCCCATCTCGGCCGAATACATGCAGCGCGAAGTGTTCGACATCACCGCGAAATACGGCAAGGACACGGTTGTGATGATCGACAAACTCGGTACGGATCGCTTGCCGTTTTTCTTCGCGATGAAAGGCGCGGTTGATGCGCGGCTTCGACGCATCCCGTTTCTCGGCAATTTTACTGACCGGTTCATGCAGATGGCCGTGGCGCTTTGGCCGCGTGTTCTGCCGAGGCGGATGGTCGAATTCCGCGACAAGTATGAACACCACCTGATCCTGAAAATGAAAGATGACGGTATAGCAGAGGCTGCCGCTTGGTTGCCTGACTTCCTGAAAGACCGTGACGGGGGTTTCTTTGAATGCGATGTCCGCGAAGCCAAGATTGCTGGCCTGCACCGTTTCGCAGCTGCCGGAGCCGCCGTGCGTTACATGGCGCTGCATAACTCGGACGTAGAAGACATTCTTGCGTTGGATGTCGCGCTGCGCCGTAATGATCACGACTGGTTGGAAAAGCTTCCGCCCGAGATCGAGGACCAACTGGTGCACAAACTCTATTACGGCCACTTCATGTGCCACGTCATGCATCAGGATTACATCGTCAAAAAGGGTGCTGACCCCAAGGCGTTGAAGGCGGCGATGCTGAAGCTGTTTGACGAACGGGGGGCGGAATACCCGGCTGAACATAATGTGGGTCATCTGTACAAGGCCAAGCCTGATCTGGCGGCGCATTACAAGCGCTGTGACCCGACCAATTCGTTCAACCCCGGCATTGGGAAAATGTCGAAGACGAAGTACTACCAGTGAGCGATCTTCACGCGGTACGCTGACGTTTGTGAAAAGCATCCAACAAGCTGTTCCCGTTGTCGAAAAACGCCCCTTCACCAACCAGATCGGTTACGCCGTATCGATCCAGCTCGGTCTTAACGTTTGGCTCTATAAGTGTGAAAACCAGACGAATGTCGTTTTCCTTCAAGAACCCGGCCATGCTGCGCAGGGCGTATCCGGCGGTAAAATCGATCTCATCGATGGCCGACGCATCAATGCAAAACCATTCAGGTTTGCTGTCTGAGCCTTGCACAACGGCCGTGACCTCATCCGTGAAACGCTGCACATTTGCGTAATACATGCCGTGTGAGAACCGATAGATCACAAGGCCGGGTTCAAATTGATTTGGCTCGGCCAAGTCTTTCGAATGCCAACCTCCGGTTTCGGTTTTAACTATCACTGCGTTCTTCGGGCGATACCCCCGGCGGGTGTGGTCGATCAAAGAGAAGACAACGGCAAAGATTATGCCCTGTTCAACGCCCACCAGAACAACCACGGCTGCTGTTGCGGTGGCCACCCAGAACTCGGACCGGGCTTGTTTGTAGATCGTGGCCAGACCACGCAGATCGATCAGTTTCAAGCCGATCAGGAAGACGATGGCCGAAAGGGCCGCTGTGGGCAGATAGGCAAGCGGTTTGGTAAGAAACAGGATCACCACGAGGACAATGGCCACGGTGGTCAGTTGTGCCACCTGACTGCGGCCACCGGCGCTGGCGACCATTTCGGTTTTGGTAGGGCTGCCATTGACCACAAATGTGCCGGTGAATGCCGCACCGAAATTGGCAAGGCCCAGCCCGATCAGGTCTGTGTTCTCGCTGAACTTCTCGTCATATCGGGCTGCGTAAGCCCGCGAGGTCGCGGCGCTCTGTGCCAGAATGACCACGAATATGGACAGCGCCGTGGGCAGGAGTTGCTTGAACAGGTTCCAACTCCAATTCACGTCCGGGAGCGAGAGTGCGGGCAGGCCACTGGGAACTGCCCCTAACAGGGCAATGCCGACCGTTTCGAAAGAAAAGGCCCAGCTGCACAGGATCACCCCTACAATTGCGAACAGGGGACCGGGGATTTTTCGCGACAGCATTGTGCAGGCGACAACAACGCCGAGCACGGCGGCGGAGACAAACACAGTCGGCCAGCTGATATGAGCCATGTTCAGATACACGTCGTTCAATCGCGCAAGCGTTCCGTGACCGCTGGACTCGATCCCCATTAAGCCGGGTATTTCGCCTGTGGCGACCTGTATGCCAACGCCGGTCAGGAATCCGACCAGTACAGTTCGCGACAGGAAGTCGGCCAGAAATCCAAGCCCGATGATCCGCGCACCGATCAAAAGCACGGCCGCCATCAGCGCCAGCAGGGACGCCAAAGCCAGATATTCCGACGAGCCCGAGACCGCCATGCCCGCCAGCGCCGAGGCCGTGATGGCCGCGGTTGCCGAATCGGCCCCGACCACCAGATGCCGGGACGAACCGAACAGGGCGAACAGGGCCATGGGAATCAGGATCGTATAAAGCCCCGTAATGACCGGTGTGCCCGCGATTTTGGTGTAGCCCATGACCTCTGGTATCGCGAGGCAGGCAAATGTCAGCCCGGCAAGCATCTCGGTTGGAAGACGCGACCGGTCAAAAGGCAGCACGCCCTGCAGCACCGGCAATGGCGATAATTGGGGATTTCTGCCCGGGTTTTCCATGGGTTATCTTTTACCCGATTTGTTATGCGTTGCGGTCTTGCTTATCAAAAGAGCGTCGGGGCAAAAATTAAGCAAGGCATGATGGGCAAATCGCGAGGTTTCTGCGGTCGTTTTCGAAAGTTTTTCCGGGAAATTTACGCGACTACGGGAAACCCCCAATTTCGCGCGGGGCCTATCAGGGGTAAACATGACTTACCGTACTTACCACACAAACACACGGTAATTACTTTCCCCGATGAGGGGCTGGTCATACCCCCTCGGCCGGCCCCTCTTAACTTTTTGGGTTGAGAGAATCTGCACATCGAAACCGCGCCAAAATGCGAAAAGGTACTTCTGTTCGCCGTTAATCTTTGACCAATTCAGCCACAAGGGTCGGCAGATTTTGTGATGCGTCATAGGCCACGGTGTGTGGGATTTCTTCGACAGATGTCTTTCGGTACCCTTCCGTGAACAACAGAAACGGGATGTGTGCACGCTGGGCGGTTTCAGCGTCAACTTCGCTGTCACCGACAAACAGGCGTGGCCCAGAAAACGGGAGCGCATCGAAGCTTGCAAACAGATGCCTGGGGTCTGGCTTCCGGGTCGGCAGGCTGTCGCCTCCAAGTACCGCGTCGAAATGCCGGGACAAGTTCAACGCCTCAAGCACATGCCGCGCTGGCGCTTCGGGCTTGTTGGTACAGACGCCCAGAACACACCCCATCTGTCGTAAAGCATCCAGCGCTTCGGGGATGCCGGGGTAGGGAATGGTCGTTTCACTGGCGGCGGCATTGTAATGCTTCAGCGTCAACTGTGTCAGTTCCGAATGGCGATCCAGCGGCAGTTCGCAATGCCGGATCATGCGCTCGACCAGTTTGGGTAGGCCATTGCCAACGAATCCCTTAATGACGTCATGCGGCAGTGGATCGCGCCCAACGTCGTCCAGCGTGCGGTTGGCCGCTGCGGCCAGATCGCCCAGGCTGTCCACCAGCGTTCCGTCCAGATCAAAAACAACTGCTGCGGTCATATTTTGCACGCCTTTCAATGTTCAGCCCAAGACCTAACGTGCCTTGTTTTGCGGCGCAATCTCTTGTGTTGAAACGACACTTGACAAACCTTACTAAAATAATCAGATTAAGCGTCAGGAACAGAAAGCCAGCCCTTTCGGGGTCAGCCAGATCACATGAAACGCGATAGATATGGCGCCACGCCGAAACGCTCTGGAGATGTCCCGATGAACGTACAGAACCCGACTCCAACCCAAGGTTATGCTGTCTCGATGCTTCCCGCGCATAAGGCCGAAGATCTGACCAAGGGTGGCAACCTGGCCCATATCGAACTGGGCGACCAGCTATATACCCTGCGCATCACTCGCGCAGGAAAACTGATCCTGACGAAATGAGCGCGCCTTCAATGCGGGGCGGCGCAGCGGTTGGCCGCCTTGCCGACCTCGACCCTATCGAAGCGGGCGCGGTGATGTACCTGCGGATGTGGAGCGAGGGTGAGGGCGGTCGGACCGATGCAGCCAGTGACTTCCAGATCGCTTTGGGTGCAGATTGCGGAGAGGCCGCGATGTTGACGCTGGACCGATTGTGTTCCCTATGCGTGGCCTATGGTCGTCGCCCCCTGATCCGCCATGGGCTGAAATGCGCGTGCCTGGGTGCGGATGAGAATTGCTTTGCCCAGATGATAGCCGCCGCGTCCGAAGGTGCGCGTGAAGACGCGATGATGATGGCATCTCTGATCGTACGCCCGGATTTTGCGCCTGCGCTTGCCTCGTTATCAGAAGAGTTGGGCCTTGCTCTCAGGCGCATGACTGTTGCGTTCAGGATCCCGACAACCGGTCACCATACCCCCTCGGCCGTTCTCCACTGATCCCCGGTGCAGAACGGCTTAACCCCGGCATCGCGCCGGGGTTTATTTGTTTAGCAACATCCGCATCCTGCGTTGTGATGATCATGATCGCAAACCGGGGCAGGGGCGCAATCGCCCACCTCTGACAAAACGTCCCGCAGAGCCCACAAGATCATGTCCACATCCTCGGCCTCGATGGTTAGCGGCGGGCGGATTTTCAGGATGTTGTCCTTCGGTCCTTCACTGCCGATCAGAATGCGATGATCGCGCATCCGGTTTTTGACATAGCTGCATATCTCGGTGCCTTCAGTCCCATCTGGGTTGATCAGTTCCACACCAAGGAACAGTCCCATACCCCGCACATCGCCGACGCAATCGAAATCGGCTTCGATCTGGTGCAGCCCGGTCATCAGGCGCTCACCCATTCGGGCGGCATTGTCCTGCAACCCTTCGTCGTCGACGATATCCAGCACCTCTTTGCCAATCCGGCAGGACAGGGTTGATCCGCCAAAGGTCGAAAAGAACTCGATCCCATTGTTGAAGCTGTCGGCAATTTCCTTGGTTGTCACCAGCACACCCAAGGGGTGCCCATTACCGATGGGTTTCCCCATGACCACGATATCAGGCAGCGCGCCCTGGTGTTCAAAGCCAAAATAGTTCTCGCCCAAACGCCCCAGACCTGTCTGCACCTCGTCGGCAATGCATACACCGCCGGCAGCGCGGATTTTTTCATAGACCGCAGGCAGATAACCCTTTGGCGGAATGATCTGGCCACCGACCGACGGGAAGGTTTCCGCGATGAACCCGGCCACACCTTGTCCTCGGTCCAGCAAGGCCGCAATCGCAGGATCCACAAGATCGGCAAACTTCTGCGCCCGGTCCGCATCGTCGCGCTTGAACGACCCGCGGTAGTCATCCGCAACCTCGACCAGCTCAACCCAGTCGGCTTTGCCGATGCCACCGGGTTTGTTGAACTTGTAGGCCGAAATGGCCACCGCCGCGTTGGTATTGCCATGATAACCATGATCCGGCGTCACGATCCCTTTTGCACCGGTATGGGCGCGGGCCAATCGCAGAGCCAGTTCATTGGCCTCAGTGCCTGAGTTGACAAAGAAGCAAACCTCGAAGTGATCCGGCAGTTTGGACAGGATCTTGTCGGCAAATTCCGTTTGAGCCGGGTGCAGATAACGGGTGTTCGAGTTCATCCGCCTCAGCTGATCCGCCGCCACGGCCTGAATGCGCGGATGCGCATGGCCGACATGGGGGACGTTGTTATAGGCGTCCAGATAGGGGCGGCCCCATTCGTCGAACAGATGATGCTTCCACCCACGCACCAGCATGACCGGATCGTCATAGGTCAGCGACAGGTTGCCGCCAAAGTGATCGCGGCGCCCCTGCAGGATCACTTGCTTGTCGGTGGGTTGATAGAACACCTTGCCATCCGGCAAGTTCAGCAATGCCGCCGGGTTCGGGCAGACCGCGTTCCACAGCTCCATTTCGTCGGGATCGCCGACACCGGGCCAGTCCGCCTCCATGCCATCGGTGGTCAAAGCCAGTTGGAAATGCACATGCGGCGCCCATCCGCCATTCTGGCTGGCATCGCCTAGCCGGGCAAACGCTGCCCCTTGCGCAACCGGGTCGCCGGGTTTCAGCCGCTCACAGAACTCCGGGTCCAGATGGCCATAGAGTGTATAGAACGGATCGCCTTCGGGCGTTTCGTGGTGCAGGATGATCACACCACCGTAGTCGAGGTGATTGTCCCGGTTCTCTACCACTTCAACACGCCCGCTCATCGGCGCGTGCAGCACCGTCCCGGCGGGCGCAAACACATCCACCGCCAAATGCACCGTTCGCCGGTCCGAGGCTTTCCACGGCCCCTTGCGGAACCCCGGCTCGGCATAGATCAGGCGGGGCTCGTTATAGTAACCCAGCCACAGACCCTCGCCGTATTCCTCACCCACCCGCGCGGCCTCGGCCAAAGGCATGTGGAACGGATTCTGAGGCCAGACGCAGTTTTCAACGGACAGCGATCCCATGGGCACATCGCTCAGATCCTGACCGAACATGTCGGCAAAATGACCCCGGTGATCCTGCAGATAGGTGTGGATGCGTTCAGCCCCATCGACGACAGGCAAGCCACAGGCCGCCCGCAACCGCGCCGACATCAGCCCGCCATTGACCGAGGCGTTTTCAAGGAAACGCCACGCCGGAGCCTGAGAAATGGTCACGTAAGGATCATCCGGGTTCTCAGCCGCCATCAGGGTCGAGTTGACGACCGATACCGCAAGTCGCATCCTCAGCAACGGCCAGATCAGGTCAACTTCACTCGTGCTTAGCCGGTTGGCCGCGTGAAAGCCCTTTACCAGCGCGGCCAGCGCCAGTTCCGGATTGGGATGGTCCAACACGATGTAAGCCCCGGCAATTGCCAGATCGCAGACGCGCGGCGCCGCGCACATGTCGCCCAAATCAATCAGGCCCGAGATCCGCCGACGCTCGCCCAATTCCCCTTCGACCAGAATGTTATAGTCATTGGCGTCGTTGTGGATGGCCTGTTTCGGCAGATCCCCGAGCGCCCCCGAGATCGCTGAGAACTCTGCGAAAATCTCGTTCAACAAAGCCCGCCGGGTAGGGTCTGAAATGATATCCAGCTTGTCCGCAATCCAATCGGCCTGCGTCAGATCCCACTTGAAACCGTTTCGGTGCAACCCCTCATGCACGAACCCTTCCAGGGCCCGATCGGTCGCCCCGAGAACGCGCCCCAGCTTCAGGATCAGCTCTTCGGACTTCGGCGCAGACTTCGCGTAACACTGCCCCGGCAAGCATTCCAACAGCCACACCAGTCGGGACAGCCGCTCAGAATCCGTAATCTCCGGCAGCATTGTGCCGTTCAAATCGGGGAACACCTTGGGAAATGGCAAACCCGGCGCTTCTGACGCGACATGGGCAAGCGCCTGTATCTGCAAATCTACCAGATCCGCCTCGCAGCCCGCCCGCATGACTTTCAGCACATAGTCCTGACCATTGGTGGCCTGTACCAGAAAGTTCAGGTCATATTCACCATCCAGCCGCGTCAACCGTGCGTCCAGTCCCCAGTGCTGACGCAGCGCATCCGCCCAGAACTTCACCAATTCGCTCATGTCGTTCTCCGTCCCGCTACACCCGGGATTCTTTAGTCCAATGCGCGCAGCCGTTTGAACAGCGACGACGTATCCCACCGCCCACCGCCAAGTTTCTGCACATCTTTGTAAAACTGATCGACCAGCGCGGTCACGGGCAGTGAGGCACCATTGACGTTGGCCGCATCCATGCAAATACCCAGATCCTTGCGCATCCAATCCACGGCAAACCCATAGTCAAAATGATCGTCCAGCATCGTCTCGTGGCGGTTCACCATCTGCCAGCTTCCGGCCGCGCCCTGGCTGATCACCTCAACAACTGCACGTCCGTCTAATCCCGCTTTCTCGGCAAAATGCAATGCCTCGCTGAGGGCCTGAACCAAACCGGCTATGGCGATCTGGTTACACATCTTGGTCAACTGGCCCGCGCCGCTGTCACCAATGCGGCGACAAATCTTCGAATAGACCTCCATCAACGGCTCAGCCGCATCATAGGCGGCCTGATCTCCGCCGCACATTATGGACAGAACCCCGTTTTCAGCCCCAGCCTGACCGCCCGAGATCGGGGCGTCGACAAAGGCGATCCCCTTCGAGGCTCCGGCTTCGTAAAGCTCTCGCGTGACGTCTGCCGAGACTGTTGTGTGATCGACGAAGATGGCCCCGTCGGACATGCCCTGAAACGCACCGTCCTCGGCTGAGCAGATCATGCGCAGATCGTCGTCATTTCCCACGCAGGCCATTACGAATTCCGCGCCTTTGACCGCATCTTTCGGAGTCGCCCCCATGGCCCCACCATGCTGCGCCACCCAGGCTTCGGCCTTGGCGGTTGTGCGGTTGTAGACGGTGACGTCATGACCTGCGGCCTGCAGATGTCCGGCCATGGGATAGCCCATGACACCAAGGCCAAGGAACGCGACTTTTGCCATTTTGTGATCCTCTCCGCTGTTCGGTCGGCACGTGTGACCGAATTGTCTGGCGAAGACAAAGCAAAGCTGCACGCAAAGGGCAACCCCGTGTCAGCTTTTCCCGCCCAGATCCTGCAGGATCGGGCAATCGGGCCGGTCGTCTCCGGCGCAGGCGTCGACCAGGTGGCTTAGCGTATCACGCATGGCTTTCAGGTCGGCGATCTTGGCCTCGATCTGCGCCAGATGATCCCGCGCCACCCGTTTCACATCAGCGCTGGCGCGGGTTTCATCCTCGTAAAGGGCCATTAGGGTCCGGCAGTCCTCGATGGTAAAGCCAAGCGCACGGGCGCGGCCCAGAAAGTTCAGCTTGTGCACGTCCTGATCGCGAAACCGACGATAGCCGTTGTCATCGCGCATCGGTTTGATCAGGTTAATGTCCTCATAATACCGGATCGTCTTGGCGGGCAGGCCGGTGCGGGCAGAGACATCTCCGATATTCATGCGTGCACCTCCTTGGTGGCTGTGGCTGCGGTTTCCGGCACGCTGGCGCGAACGCGACGCAAACGCAGCGCGTTCGAGACCACAAACACGCTGGACAACGCCATCGCGCCCGCCGCCAGCGCCGGGGACAGAAGATGACCGCCGAACGGGTAGAGGGCACCAGCAGCGACCGGGATCAAGAGAACGTTATAGCCAAAGGCCCATCCCAGGTTTTGCCGGATGTTCCGCATTGTCCGACGGCTGATTTCTGTTGCATTGGCAACGCCGCGCAGATCACCGGACATCAGCACAACGTCGGCCGTTTCGATAGCCACATCCGTACCCGTACCGATTGCGATGCCGATATCTGCAGATGCCAGCGCCGGAGCATCGTTGATACCGTCACCTACAAAAGCCAGCGTTCCGAATTGACCCCGCAAGGCCGTGATCGCATCTACCTTACCATCGGGCATTACTTCGGCGGTGACGTGATCTATCCCCAGCCGGTCGGCCAAAGCCTGCGCCGTGCGCGCGTTGTCTCCGGTGACCATGGCTACGGTCAGCCCCATCTGGTGAAGCCGTTCCAGCGCCTCTTCGGTGCCGGGCTTGATCGGATCTGACACAGATAACGCAGCTGCGGCCCGCCCATCGAGGGCGACGAACAACGGCGTTGCCCCTTCGGCGGCGCGGGCCTCTGCCTCTTCCACTAAGGATCCAAGTTCGATCCCCCGTTGCTGCATCAGCCGGTGCGACCCGATCAACACATCCCGTCCTTCAACCTGTCCTTGCACGCCAAGGCCGGTAAGCGACCGCACATCCGAAGCCTCTGGCAGAGTCGCGGGACCGGCTCGGGTGATGGCCGATGCAATCGGGTGCTCCGATCGTGCCTCAAGCGCGGCGGCGAGTCGTACAACCTCATCCCGGTCAAAGCCATTCGCCGTGGTTACGCTGTCCAGTTCCGGACGGCCGAGGGTCAGAGTTCCGGTTTTATCCATCGCGATGACACGCGCCTGCTGAAGCTGTTGCAGAGCATCGCCTTTGCGGAACAGAACCCCCAACTCCGCTGCGCGCCCGGTGCCCACCATGATCGACGTGGGCGTGGCCAGTCCCATCGCGCAGGGGCAAGCGATGATCAGCACCGAAACACCTGCGACCAATGCCAGCGGTAGGGCGGGACTGGGACCGAAGATCAGCCAGATTGCAACAGTGATCACAGCAACAAGGATCACCGCAGGGACAAAGCGATAGGTGATCCGATCCACCAGACCCTGAATAGGCAGCTTGGCCCCCTGTGCCTGCTGCACCATGCGGATGACCTGCGCCAGCACCGTGTCGCCACCCACGCGCGTGGCACGTACCCGCAAGGCACCAGTGCCGTTCACGGTGCCCCCAACAACAGGCGCACCCGGAGATTTGCCGACAGGCACCGGTTCACCCGTAATCATGCTTTCATCGACGTAAGAGGTTCCCTCGATCACGTCGGCATCCACCGGCACACGTTCGCCGGGACGGATGTGCAAGATATCTTCGACAGTGATTTCGGCAATCGGGCGGTCCTGTATCTGACCGTCAACTTCGACACGTGCGGTTTTGGGCTGCAGACCCACCAGCTTCCGGATCGCCGCCCCGGTTTTGCCTTTGGCGCGTGCCTCCATCAACCGGCCCAACAAGATAAGGACCACGATCACGGCAGCGGCCTCGAAATAAACATTGGCTGTACCTTGCGGCAGCAAGCCTGGGGCGAATGTGGCCACCACGGAATAGAGGTACGCCGCCCCGGTCCCAAGCGCGACCAGCGCGTTCATATCTGGCGTGCCTTGCAGCAGGGATGGGATACCCATGCGGTAAAACACACGCCCAGGCCCGATCAGCAGGGCTGAGGTCAGGACAAATTGTATAAGCTGGCTGGATTGCGCGCCGATGGTTGTGTGCACCCAGTGATGGAAGGCGGGGATCATATGCCCGCCCATCTCAAGAATGAAGACTGGCAGGGCGAGAACGGCCGCCAGTATCGTGGTACGGGTCAGTCTTTGAATTTCGTCCTCTTCACGGTTTTCAGGTTCTGAAACGTCTTGAATCCGCGCGGGATAACCAACTTCGGTTATCACCTGAGCCAGTGACTCTGGCGTTGTTGCACCCGTTGCATAGGTCACCGTGGCAGTCCGGGTTGCCAGATTGACCCGTGCGTCGATGACACCGGAACTGGAGGTCAGCGCACGTTCGATCTTGGCCACGCAGGACGCACAGGTCATACCGTCGATGCTCAGATCGGCCTGACTGGTCTCAGCCGGATAACCTGCCGCATCCAGCGCTTCGGTCAAGGCCGACGCCGGTCCGTCAAAAACCACTTGCGCGGTTTTGGTTGCAAAATTGACAGAGGCATCTTCAACCCCCGGAACGTCCCGAAGGGCCGCTTCGACTCGGCCTACACAGGACGCGCAGCCCATGCCGGTAACTTTAAGTTCTGTCAGTGACTCTTGCGCCATGCGACTCATCCCGCAGGTTTCTTTGCCCTCCAAATGGGGGTTCCAGTGACGGGAAGGTCAAGGGTCTATGGCAATTTTCTATTTGTCGGACCCGCGCATGTTTCGCTCCATCATTCGCTGATAGAGGCGCGGCGACAGGCGATTCAGCCACCATGATATACGCGCCACACGGCCAACCGGTATCATGGGCTGCGATTTGTCCAACCCGCGCAGGATCGTTTCAGCGGCTGCATCAGGGCTCATCTCGTCCAATCCGTCCTTTGCCGATCCGGGTCGCGCAGTGCCATCCGCCTGTTCTTGCGCGTTGCCGGGGTTGGTGGCCACAAAAGACGGCGCTGCAATCTGAACCTGAACGCCATGAGGTGCCTCTTCGGAGCGGAGCGACTTGAAAAACCCTTCGAGCGCGTGTTTCGAGGCAGCATATGCCGTCCGGTGATAAAGCGGTGCGAACCCGGCCACGGACGAGATCGCCAAGTGTATCCCTTTTGATGCGCGGACCGGTTGCAATAACGCGCGGGCCATTTCAACGGCTGCAAAATAGTTGATGTCGAACACCATTCGGTGACTGGCGGCGTCAGACTGATCAAACCCTCGAATTTGCGTAACCCCGGCGTTGTAGATGACCAGATCTATGCTGTCGCTGGATCTGACGGCCTTTTGCGTTGCACTGGCAAGCTGTTCGGGATCTGTCAGATCGCAGGCGATTGGCAGCTGGGTCGGCCCGGAGACCAGGCCCGAAACATCAAGGTCCAGCAACACGACGCGCCAACCGCGGACTTGCAGAGCGCGGCTCAGGGCTTGCCCCAAACCACCCGCCCCGCCTGATATGACAGCGGTTTTCATAGTCCGGCCTGCTTTTGCCAAAGCGCGAACACCTCGGCGCTGGTTTTTTCGGGTGTGTAGCCGAATTCTGATTTGAGGGCTGAGTTGTCCAGAACCGGCCGATATTGCAGGAACCGCACTTGTTCCGGCCCATAGCGTGACAGGCCCAGCGGACGCGCGGCGGCCAAAGCCGCTTTTAGTGCCCAGGCGGGCAGACGCAGAACCGGCTTCCCCATGGCGCGGGCCAGATCGGTGACACCCATCGCGCCGTCGCCGGCGACGTTGAAGATACCTGGTGGCCCGTCCGTGACAGCGCGCCGCAGTATACGTGCCAAGTCGTGCGTCCAGATAAACACAAAAGGACTTTCGCTGCCGGTCACCGCCAGCAGTCGAGGTTTGTGAAACAGGGCGGTGATCTGGTTTTCGGTTCCAGCCCCCAGAACCGTTCCTACGCGCAGAACGACCTGTTCAAGATCAGGGGCAGCTCTACGGGCTTCGGCCAGCGCTTCCTCGACCTGTCGTTTGTGATCTGAATAGGGGAATTCGGGATTGCCCCGCAGCGGGTCACTCTCGCGCAGCGGAACACGGTTGTCCGCGTGATACCCATAAGCAGCGCCGGACGATGTGACCACCAACCGGCGCACCCCGTTAGCGATGGCCGCGTTCACCACCTTGCGGGTCCCTTCGACGTCAACAGCGTATGCTGCCGCGCGTCCCATCTTGGGCGGGGGCGTCACGATAGAAGCCAGATGCACGATGACATCCGGCTTCACCTTGGTAATCACGCGAGCAGGCGCGTCACTTGTCACGTCCATGGGCAGAAAGGCGACGTGTTCCGGCAGCGTCTCCGGGCGTTTGAGGTCGGTGGCAAAGACCTCATGTCCCTCAAGTTCGGGCAGTAGTGCTTGCCCGACCATACCGGCGGCGCCTGTGATCAGAATACGGGTCATCGCGCGGCCTCGGTTCGGGCCATGACCGACGCCAGGGCAATGCCCGAAATCGCGTGCCAGATGCCCCAGAACGCGGCAACAACGGCCATGCCGCCCAGCCCGTGGAAGAAGGCGAAGATCAAGACCAACCCAAGCCCTGAGTTTTGAATGCCAGTCTCGATGGTGATCGCGCGACGGTCGAAGGGGGACAGCCGGGTCAGAGTGGCCACGACCCAACCGCCCCCCAGCGCCAAGGCGTTGTGAAGGACCACAAGCCCGGCAACAGCCCCGGCAAAACTGAGGAAGAACCCCCAGTTGGCGGCCAGGGCAAGCAGGATGAAGGCGGCAAAGATACCCATCGACAGGTATTGCAGCGGCCCGCGCAGGCGGGCGGTCAGGGCGGGTCGACGCTGATTCAGTGTGATGCCCAGAACCAGCGGCAGGATCAGCATCAGGCCAACGAGAATGGCGATTTGCACAGGGTCGATCTGTATCTGCTGCAGGATCGCGCGGGTCGGCGGATACAGCCCACCCCAAAGCGCGATATTGAAGGGGGTCATGAAAATCGCTCCGATGGTGGCGAATGCGGTCATCGACACGGACAGCGCCGCATTGCCGCCGGCCCGATGCGTGATGAAGTTCGAGATATTTCCGCCCGGACAAGCCGCCACGAGGATCAGCCCCAGCGCAATAGACGCACGCGGTTCCGTGACCCATACCAGCGCAAAGGTCAGCGCAGGCAGAACGACGAATTGAGACAGCAGCCCGACAATCACCGGTTTCGGCGCGCGTCTCAGACGATCAAATTCCCGTGGCGTCAAATCGATCGCGATTGAAAACATCACAATCGCCAGGATCGCGTTTAACAGGGTCAGCGACGCTGGGCTAAAATTCAGCGTGATCTCGTCGATACCACTCATACGGCGGCTTTCCGCAGCCGTTCAATCCAGCCAGTGACAGCCTTTCTGTAGGTGGCCTTGTCGACGTAATAGGCCATGCGGGGCAGGTCGATATAGTTCATGCCTCCGGTGGCGCGCTTGTAGTCTTTTTGTTTATCGGCTTTCAGATCGGCCGCCGCCGGGCAACCGTTTTGAAGACCCTTGATATAGCGCGCCACCATCTCGGCCTGTTCGTGCCTCCCTTGCCAGCCCAGACCCGTGGCCTCGACCATGCCCAACACAAACAGATCGTCTCGTTCGGGGTGTATGGTGTTCAGGTAAAGATGCGGAGCATCGCCCCGCCAGTTCAGGAGATCCTTGCCGATGAACGGATAGTGCAGCTTGTATCCGGTTGCGGCGAGGATCATGTCATAGTCTTCTCTGGTGCCGTCCTTGAAGTGAACGGTGTGACCCTCCAGCCGTTCGATATCGGGGCGAATGCGCAGATCACCATGGCCCGCGTGATACAGCACCAGTGAATTCACCACCGGATGGCTTTCGTAAAGCCGATAATCCGGTTTGGGAAAGCCGTATTTCTGCGGGTCACCGACAAACCAGCTGAGGATCAGGCTGTCCACTTTGCGTTTTAACCACATGGGCAGGCGGATCTTGCCACCCATCGTGTCAGCGGGTTTTCCAAAAACGTATTTCGGGACGAAATAGTATCCGCGGCGCATCGACAGATCGCAGCGTTTTGCGTGATGGATGGCGTCTACCGCGATGTCACAGCCGGAATTGCCCGCCCCCACGACCAACACGCGTTTGCCGTCGAATTGGCTGGGGTACCGATACCGCGAGGCATGGATCAACTCGCCGTCGAACGATCCGGGAAAGCTGGGCATGTTCGGTTCCGACAGGGTGCCGTTTGCTATCATGACCCCTGCGAAGTCAGCCTGGTGGTCGCCCTCTGCATCGCGCCAGTTGATACGCCAGCCTTCTCCCGGATTGCCCAGTGGTGTGATCCGGGTGACTTCAGCGTTGAACCTGTAGTTCTTGCGCAATCCGAAATGATCCGCAAATGCACGAAAATAGTCGCGCATCGCCCTGTGCGAGGGGTACTCGGCCACCGCCTGATCCATCGGGAAATCATCGAACTCGGTCATACGCTTGGACGAGATCAGATGCGCTGTCTCATACATGGTTGATCTGGGGGCATCGATGTCCCACAGACCGCCCACGTCCGAATGCAGCTCGAACCCCTGAAATGCGATGCCCTGTTCCTTCAGCACCTTGGCTGCGGCCAATCCCATCGGTCCCGCCCCGATCAAGGCGAATGCGTCGCGCGTTTCTGTCATGAACCCTCCCAAAGCTCGCGAGGCTTAACTTGAACGATCGACCAAAATAAGGCAAGATGAAATTCATGAGTCTGAAAAACATCGAAAAACCAAGGCAAAGGGCGCCCTCCAAGCGGTCTTTGGTGACGCGCGCGCGGATCATGGATGCTGCGGAATTGGTCTTTGCCGAACGGGGATTCGAAGGTGCCTCGATCCGCGATATCGCCGCTTTGGCCGGGGTGCAGATCGGCCTTGTGCACCATCACGGCGGTGGAAAAGAGGAACTTTTCTATCGAACCGTCGCCCGCCGCGCGGATGAATTGGCGCAGCTACGAGTCGAGGCGCTGACCAAAGCCAGGGCCGACGGACCGCTGACATTGCGCAGCATTCTGGACAGCTTCATCCGCCCTTATGTAGAACTGGCTGAATCTGGTGGACCGGGATGGATGGCCTATGGCCGACTGGTCGCGCATGTGTCCGTCGATCCACGGTGGAGCGACATTGCAGCAGAGTGTTTCGATCCGACGGCCCAACGTTTCATTGCCGAGATTGCGACTCTTTATCCCGATGTCGATCCTGCCGTGTTGGCTAGCGGTCAGGTGTATTCTGTCTCGGCCATGCTGGCGCATCTCAACAGCGGCTGGCGGGTCGAGGCGCTGTCGCAGGGTGGCGATCAGCCTGACCTAGAGCCATTGGTCGCGTTCTGCGCCGCCGGAATCGCGGCGATGGTCCAAACCAGTCGGGGCTGACTGCGCTTCACTCCTGCTGCAAGTGATCAAACAGCATCGTACTGAACACGGAAGGAGACGTGCGCACAGCGCTGGGTGAGGCAAAAAATCCAAGCATCACGATCAGCAGTATCAAGGCTGCCGCCGCAATACAGGCTGCTGAGAGTTGAACGACTGAACGTACCATCGCGTAAATTCCTTTCCTTTTTGCCGAAATCCCGGCATCGCCAGCCGCGTCAGCCGAACTTGGCCAGCTCTTGCTTCAGCCGCTCATTCTCTGCCTGCAACTGGGCCAGCTGCTGTCCAAGCGTGTTCAGATGGGGGCGCAGCTCGGCTTCGGTGAAGCGCGGGGTGATGTGGCGCGGGCAGTTCCAATCCAGCGCCTCGACCCGGATTATGACAGCCCGTTCCGCCGGGGCCTCGGCCTCATCGGGATACAAACTGGCGGCGGCGGCTTCGCCTTCGGTAAACTCGACACGTCCCAGGATCTTCAGGCGGCGCTGGTTGGCGTAATCCATTAGGATCATCGCGATCCGATCATTGCCATCCAGATTCCCGCGCGAGATATACTGCTTGTTGCCTGAAAAATCCGCATAGCCGATGGTCTGCGGCCCCAGCACTTTCAAAAATCCTACGGGCCCACCGCGATACTGCACATAGGGCCAGCCGGTTTCGGATACTGTGGATTGGTAAAACCCGTCCCGTGCCTGAATGAACTCTTTCTCAGGTTCACCGATCAGATGGCCCTGCTGTGGCCCATCTTCGATGAACTTGGCATAGGTTTTTGCCGAGCCCATCCGCTCTTGATGGGCGCGGACGGCTGGGGTGAAGGCGCGTTCGGAAAATGCACGGGGCATGGTATGTCCTTTCAAAGACCCAAATCTGACAATCCGGGATGATCCTCGGGGCGTTCGCCCTGCGGCCAGTGAAACAGGCGGTCATCCTCGGTGATCGGCAGATCATTTAGTGAAGCGTGGCGGTGTGACATGCGCCCGTCTTCCGCAAATTCCCAGTTCTCGTTGCCATAGGAGCGGAACCATTGGCCGCTGTCGTCTCGCCATTCATAAGCATAGCGCACGGAAATGCGGTTTTCCGCAAAAGCCCAGAGTTCCTTGATCAGGCGATAGTCCAGTTCCTTCCGCCATTTGCGCGTCAAAAAGGCGTGGATGTCGGTGTGACCGGACAGAAACTCGACCCGGTTTCGCCATTGACTGTCATCGGTGTAGGCCGACGTCACCCGATCAGGGTCACGACTGTTCCAGGCGTTTTCAGCCATACGTATTTTCTGAGTGGCGGTTTCAAACGTGAAAGGGGGCAGAGGCGGACGAGGCATTGGGCAGAGATCTTTCAGGTGAGTGAGGCGGCCAGAAGGGCCATGGTCAGAAGGAACGGAACGTACTGAGGTGGGAAAATACTAGCGCGACGTTTCATCGGTCAGGTCCTTTGGTGTACAGATCGGTTAACTTCTGAGTTCAAAGTGTACCGATCTGTTAACTTTTGCAAGGGCAAGTTTAAAAAAATATCAGTGTGAGATTTTTGACTCTAATTAAGCTTAATAAAATCAAAGGCTTGACCTGTTGTTATTGTACTTCGTGTTTCGGGCTAATATGTACTGAACGGTACACTAAGGAGCCGAATCATGCGCCCAAACAAACGGGACGAACTGGTGAGCAAGGCCCTAAAGGTCTTTTACCGCGATGGGTTTCACGCGACTGGCATGGATAAGCTGGTGGTGGAAACGGGTGTGTCCAAAACGTCGATGTACAAGCATTTCCGCACCAAGGAGGAATTGATCCTCGCAGCACTGCGTCTGCGGGACGAAAACTTCCGTGAATGGTTCTTCAAACGTATCAATGAGATGGCAGAGACACCGGCCGAGCAAATCCTGGTCAGTTTTGATGCCCTGAAAGAATGGTTCGAAGAAGATGAATTCCGGGGTTGCATGTTCATCAAAGCAGGCGCTGAATTCCAAGACCGGGATCACCCTATCCATGTGCAGGCAGCCGAGCATAAGCAACTGCTTCTAGACCATTTCACGGCAGTCGCAGAGCAGGCAGGTGCGCGTGATCCTCAGAAATTGGCCTGTCAGATCGTGCTTTTGCAGGAGGGGGCAATTGTTTCTGCCGTTCTGCTTCAAAACTGCGATCCGGCGCAAGACGCCAAGGATGCGGCGAAAAACCTGCTGGCCACGGCGTTGGGCTAAACCTGCTTAAGCAAACAGGTTCTTATTATATCCGCGGGTAAGGAACGTTGCGTTGTTTCATTGCAGGACGCGGCGTCACATGCATTGGCGTGAATCGGGCGGAGCGCTAGGCTTTGCGTAAAGACTGACTGGAGAGCGTTCGATGCCACTTTTCACTTCCACCGCCGCGTGGGTCACCGACGAACACCGCATGTTTGCCGACATGGTGGGCCGGTTCATGGATGACGAACTGTCGCCCAATATCGAAACCTGGGTCGAAAAGGGCGTCGTGGATCGCGACTTCTGGCGCAAAGCAGGCGAAACTGGTCTGATGGCAGGGGCAATCCCTGAAGAATACGGAGGTGTCGGTGGCGGTATGGGGTTCGATGCGATCACCGCCTATGAACAGGGCGCGCGCGGTGATGCTGGTTGGGGATATGGCATTCAGTCGATCGTGACGCACTACCTCACCGCCTATGGCAGCGAGGACCAAAAGCAGAAATGGCTGCCCAAACTTGCCTCGGGCGAGATGGTCGCTGCGCTGGCGATGACGGAACCCAGCACCGGATCAGATGTACAGGCTGTGCGGACGACGGCCGAGAAAGACGGCAATTCCTACCGTCTGAACGGTTCGAAAATCTTCATCACGAATGGGCAGACCGCGGATCTGATCATCGTGGCAGCCAAGACCGACAAGTCCGAAGGCGCGCGTGGTGTGTCCTTGATCGTGGTTGAAACCGAAGGGGCCGACGGCTTCCGACGGGGACGAAACCTTAAAAAACTGGGTATGAAGGGCAACGACACAGCCGAGCTGTTTTTTGAAGACGTCAAAGTGCCGATGACGAACCTGTTGGGGGCCGAAGAAGGGCAGGGCTTCTACCAGCTTATGAAACAACTGCCGTGGGAACGGCTGAACATCGCGATTATGGCGCTGGGCGCGATTGATTTCGCCATCGCTGAAACAGTCAAATACGTGCAGGAACGCAAAGCTTTCGGTCAGCGGGTGATGGACTTCCAGAACACCCGGTTCAAACTGGCGGAATGCAAGACCAAGGCCGAGGTTCTGCGTAGCTTCATCAACGATTGTATCGGCAGGCTGGAAGCAGGAGAGCTGGACGCGGCCACCGCCTCGATGGCGAAATACTGGGGATCAGAGGTGCAGAACGAGATCATGCATGAATGCCTGCAACTGTTCGGCGGTTATGGCTTCATGATGGAATATTCGATTGCACGTCTTTATGCGGATGCGCGGGTGCAGATGATCTATGGCGGCACCAATGAGGTCATGAAAGAACTGATCGCGCGCTCGCTCGACGTCTGAAGCTATCCGGGACCTCCCGCCTGTCTTCATCATTCCTGACGGAATGCCTTCTCCGGTTGGGCCCGGCAGGCCAGGGCAATGCCCGCGCCTGCGAGGTCTTTTTGGTCGCAGATGCGCCTTGATGTGCCCGCTTGCAAAGGGCGGGAAACGGCATGATGATCCGGGCAAAAGACTCAGAGGTCCGATGTGAACGATCCCGAAAATGCTCTGTGGCGCAGCACTTGCACCGAGACGGTCTCAGCACCGCCATTGACCGCTGATACTGCTGTTGATCTGGCGGTCATTGGCGGAGGATACACCGGCTGCTCCGCCGCTTTGACAGCCGCCCAGGCTGGTGCGTCGGTCTGTCTGCTGGAAGCGCAAGGGATCGGTTACGGCGGATCAGGCCGTAATGTCGGTTTGGCCAATGCGGGTCTTTGGTTGCCACCGGACGAAATCCGCGCGCATGTCGGACAGGCGGCAGGGGATCGTCTGATCGACCTGCTGGCGCAGGCCCCGTCAGATGTGTTCGCATTGATTGAAAATCACGGCATCGATTGTGAACCTGTGCGCAACGGAACCCTGCATTGCGCGCATTCAGAAGCCGGATTGAAGAACCTGCAAACGCGCTATGCACAGCTGAGCACATCAGGCGCGCCGGTGGAACTGTTGTCGGCGGATCAGGCCCGCGAAAGAACCGGCAGCGATGCGTTCCATGGGGCGTTGTTCGACCCCCGCGCAGGAACCATTCAGCCTTTGGCTTATGTGGTGGGATTGGCCCGAGCGGCTATGCAGGCCGGGGCGCAAATACACGAGCAAAGCCCGGTACAGTCCATGCGCAACGAAAACGACCAATGGGTGCTGACCACACCGGGAGGGGTGGTTCGAGCCAAGTCTGTCATTCAGGCGACCAACGCCTATCACCTGGGCTTGCCAGACACCGCGCCCGCCTACGTACCGGTCTACTACTTCCAGTACGCAACCACTCCGTTGTCGCACAATCTGCGGGCCAGCATTCTGCCGAAAGAAGAGGGGTGCTGGGATACCGGTTTGATCATGACGTCGTTCCGGTTGGATAAGGCGGGGCGGATGATTATTGGTGGTATGGGCGATCTGGGAAATGCGGGCCAAGGTGCACATTCCGGCTGGGTTCGACGCAAGCTGGCCGAGCTCTATCCTCAACTGGCCGACCAACCGTTTGAACAGGGGTGGCACGGGCGCATCGCGATGACTTCGGACCATATTCCGAAGATCACGAAGATCGGTCCCAACGCTTTGGCCGCGCACGGGTATTCAGGACGCGGCATCGGACCGGGCACGGTGTTCGGTCGCATGATGGCCGAAAGCCTTCTGGCGAATGACCTCTCTCTCTTGCCGGTTCCTGCCGTGTCCGAGCATCACGAAAGCTGGACACGCGTGCGCCGCGCCTTTTTCGAAACTGGCGCGGCACTGACACATCTGGTAAAGGCGCGGTTCTGAGGTCAGACAGACCGGGTGATACCTCCATCCACCCGGATGTTCTGCCCGGTGATGTAGCCGCCCCCTTCAGAGGCCAGCAGAGCCACGACCGAGGCGATCTCGTCATAGCTACGCCCATAGCGCCCCATCGGGATGCGACTGCGGAACTCTTCTTTCTCGGGCAGGCTGTCGATGAAGCCAGGCAGGACGTTGTTCATGCGGACATTCTCGGCGGCATATTTGTCCGAGAACAGCTTGGTGAAGGCGGCCAGACCGGCCCGGAACACGCCCGAAGTTGGAAAAACCGGATCAGGTTCGAACGCCGCAAAGGTTGATACATTGATGATCGACCCACCACCCTGCGCCTGCATGATCGGGGTCACCAGCCGCGTCGGGCGGACCACGTTCAGGAAATAGACATCCATGCCGGTGTGCCAATCCTCATCGGTTAACTCAAGGATCGAGGCGCGGGGGCCGTGACCGGCGGAATTGACCAGTACGTCAATGCGTCCCCAATGGGCCATTGCTGCATCGACAAGCTTCTGCAAATCCTCGGTGGACTGGTTCGAGCCGGTAACACCGACGCCACCCAGCTCGTGTGCCAAAGCTTCGCCTTTGCCCGAG
Organism: Ruegeria sp. 6PALISEP08; assembly: GCF_001238295.1. GTDB lineage: Bacteria > Pseudomonadota > Alphaproteobacteria > Rhodobacterales > Rhodobacteraceae > Ruegeria. The sequence goes on along the minus strand of NZ_LGXZ01000009.1, from coordinate 33,046 downwards.
GCGGACAGAATGCCAACCTTGTATCCGTCCGCCGCCAGCCTCCGAGCGGAATCTGCGCCCATGCCGCTGCCGCCTGCCGTAATAAGTGCTACTTTTTCCATCTGATCTCTCCGTTTTCATTTGTTCCCAAGATGGCGATCTGAACTCGGTTTGACCAATCAGTTCTGCTGGTTCTATGCTGTAGAAAATTTACAGGATAAAACTATGGCCGCCCTTCCACCTCTGAACGCCTTGCGGGCTTTCGAAGCGTCTGCGCGTCATTTGAACTTTCGGCTGGCCGCCGAAGAACTTGGCGTGACACAAGGCGCTGTCGCGCAGCAAGTGAGGGGGCTTGAGGCTAGGTTGGACGAAGCTCTATTCGACCGTCTACCGCGTGGTTTGCGGCTGACCGAAGCCGGACGCAGGTTTCATGCGCCTTTGCGCAGGGCCTTCCGGTTGATCGAAGAAGCTGTAGAAGAGTTATCTCCGGATCGTCGGATCATTTTATCGGTCACGCCCAGCTTTGCCTCAAAATGGCTGGTACCGAGGCTATCGAATTTCATCGACTTACATCCGGATATCTCGGTTCAGGTGGACGCACGCGAACGCCTGGCCGATTTCAAATCGGATGGCGTGGATTTGGCAGTCAGGCAAGGCAGGGCGCCGTTTGGTTCTGAATTGGATGCGGTACCATTGTTCTCAGCCGAGTTCATTCCCGTGTGTTGCCCTGTCATCGCTGAACAAGTCAGCAATCCCTCTGACCTGCTGGGGCAAGTCCTATTGAATGACACCCACGGGCTGTGGCCCATGTTTCTGGAAAGGGTGGGCGTAAACGGAAAGCCTCGGATGATGAACTTCAGCCAGACCAGCCTGGCGATTGATGCCGCCCTTTCGGGTCAGGGGATTGCCTTGGCCGATGCGCCACTGGTGGCGGGCGGGATTGCCACGGGCCACCTTGTTCAACCACTTAACGACGTCTTGATCGAAGACCTGGGGTTTTATGTGGTTGCGCCTCGCAAGCCGCGTCAGCCGCAACTGGTTGACGTCATGCGCAACTGGCTGCTGTCTCAGGTCTGAAGGGTGGCCGCGATGGCCTCGATCCGGGCACGCAACCAGCGATGGGCAGGATCATTTGCAGATCGCTGATGCCAGACCATGTAGATGGAAACGGGCGCGCATTCGAAAGGCAGCGGTGCGCAATCCAACGCGGCCAGCGGACCTTGCTTCATCAGCGCCGTGTCGGTTGAGATCAGGTCACTGCCCTGCACGAAAGCCGGGATTGCATTGAAATGCGGCAGGGTCACAACCGCTGGCCTGATCTGGCTTTGATCAACGCCACGCATGACAGCGCGGGCGTTGCGGCCATCGGCAAAGCGCACCTCGACATGCTCGCTGTCGCAATAGGCCTGCCAGCTGTCCGGCGGTTTACGTTGCGCGGCGTCGTAGAAAACCATCAAGGGGCTGATCATCAGGCGTTTCTGAAAGATATCCGGGCCGTCCGGAGGTAAAGGAGTCAGCATCAGCTGACACCGGTCGCTGCGCAGCAGATCGGGGTCGGGCACGCCTGACGGGATGAATTCCAATTGCAGACGCGCGCCCTCGGCGCGGAATTCGCGCAGCAAACGTGGAAAGATCAACTCGCGCGGCATGTCATTGGTGGCGATGCGTATGTCGATCTGTTCGGACAAGGGGTTGAACGGTCGACCCTGGGTCAGTGCGCGCATCCCGTCCAATACGCTTTGCGCCGGGTCTTTCAGGGACAAGGCGCGTTCGGTCGGGATCAGGCCCTGACCGGAACGGACAAACAGCGGGTCGCCCAGCACCTGCCGTAGCTTGGCCAACGTATGACTGATCGCTGATTGCGTGACACCCAGTCGGTCCGCGGCTTTCGAAACAGAACTTTCCTCGAGTATGGTCAGAAATGTGCGCAGGACCTTGCCGTCGAGATCAGTGAAATCAATTTTTTTCATACCGCTTATGATTAAGCATGAATGGTTTTGCTGTCCATGGCGGGTTAGAGGTCGAGCAGCAGCAGGAGGCATAGGATGGGAATCCGCTTTTTCTCGGATAGAAACAGGCCCGTTCACATGGGCCGTTACCCGCTGGAGCGGCTGGCCAGGATGGGCGACATCCCGGACCTGTCGCTCGTACCTTCGATGACTGACCTGAGTTTTCACCGACCAGAGCAACCCGACAGCATCGTCAACGCGATGCGAGAGTTTCAGGCGATGATGGACGCGATCCGCGATGGGTTGGTGAACCCGATTGCGTCAGATATCCCATCAGACCCGCTTGAACGCGCCAACCATCTGAAAGCATTTGGGTATTTCAACGACGCGTCAATGATGGGTTGCGGACCGTTGCCGTCAGACGCGTTGCTGGCGGAACCACGCCGCAACCCTGATATCGACCGGCTTGCCCATGCGTTGCGCACCCGGCAGACCAAGACGCTGGCCTCGGGCATTGACGTCATCATGGCTGATCTGAAAGACAGTATGGAGGCTGCGCCGAAGCCGATCGACAGCCACCGTCACAGCATCGTGTTCCTCTACGAACACAACCGTGACCCAGACCCGTCTGAACCCGGTGCGGACTGGATTGCAAACGCGCAGGATCATCGCGCCTGTCTGCTGGCGACCGAAAACGCGGTGGTCATCGCCAACTATATCCGCCTGCTGGGCTATGACGCGCGGGCGCACAGCATGATGTCCTCTGAGGTCGATCTGGGTAAGTTGGCAGTTGCCGCTGGTTTGGCCTCGGTCGAAAACGGCAAGATCGTCGTGCCTTGGCTGGGCACGCGATTTGGTTTGGCCGCTGTGACGACCGAGATGCCGATAGCCCATGATCGACCGCTTGAACCTATGGCGCAACAGCCGTGGTTTCGGACGCAAGGACCTGCCTGGTGGTTGGGAAAGGGTTTTGCCAAGAATGCGCTGAACCGTGACCCGTATTCAAAACGGCGCTACGTTGACGGGGCGCATCCCTTCGAGAAACTCAAGCGGGTCGAGACCCCAACCACTTATATAGACGAAGAAAATGTCGCCCGTGTGCCCAAACGCGCCGACATGTTTGCCCGTGCGCAATTCGGGGATATGGGCAAATCGCTGCAGGATGCGGCGAAGGGCGGCTATTACGTCCGCAAGGCCGCGCCCAGCTTTGCTCAACGTCGTGCCTTAGGTGCCTTCGTGCTGTTGCAGGACGGCGAAAGCACGAATGCACCTAAGCCCACCAACGCCCAACGTAATGCGGCCAACATCAAGGCGGCGACCTATTTTCTGGGGGTCGATGCAGTGGGCCTCAGCCGCTGCCCAGAATGGGCTTGGTACTCCCATGACGTAACCGGCGAGGTAATCGAGCCGCCTCATAATCAGGCCATCAGCATGATCATCGATCAGGGCTATGAAACGATGGAGGGCGCCAGCGGTGACGACTGGATCAGCGTCGCCCAATCCATGCGCGCCTATCTGCGGTTTTCGCTTCTGGGCGGAGTGATTGCACAACAGATCCGCAACCTCGGCTACAAGGCTAAGGCGCATACGGTGATGGATGGTGAGGTTCTGCAACCTCCGCTGCTGTTGCTGTCTGGTCTGGGTGAGGTGAGCCGGATCGGAGAAGTCATACTGAATCCCTACCTCGGCCCACGCCTGAAATCCGGTGCGGTGACCACAGATATGCCGATGGAGCACGACAAACCCATTGATTTCGGCCTGCAAACCTTCTGCGAAAGCTGCAACAAATGCGCACGCGAGTGCCCATCTGGCGCAATAACTGCCGGGCCGAAGCTGATGTTCAACGGCTATGAAATCTGGAAATCCGACAGCCAGAAATGCGCCACATACCGGGTCACAACACCGGGTGGCGCGATGTGCGGACGGTGCATGAAAACCTGCCCGTGGAACCTCGAAGGTATCTTCAAGGAACGCCCTTTTCGATGGGCTGCGATGAACATCCCCTCTGCGGCGCCTGCAATGGCCAAACTGGACGATGCGGTCGGCAATGGCGGCTTGAACGACATCAAAAAATGGTGGTGGGATATCGAGTTGCAGTCCGACGGAGCGTATCGTCCCACAACCCATCCGCTGAACAGGCGCGATCTGCAAAAGGATCTGGACCTGAAGTTCGAGGATCAGACCCTGGCCGTTTATCCGGCCTATCTGGCACCGCACCCTTGGCCCTATCCGTTTGCCATGGATCGTGAGGCTGGAATTGCGGCCTACGAGGCCATGGTGACAGCCGATGAATACAAGGCCCGCAGGGCCAGCGGGGATATGTCGGTTATCCACCGCTATCAGGTTGCAGGTGATGCACCTGTGATGCGGGTTGCCGTGACCAAGGTCGATAGGATGACCTCAGACGTTACGAAGTATGAATTCTCACCTCTGGACGGTGCGCCCCTGCCGGGATGGACAGCGGGCGCACATCTGGACGTGCTCGTCGCGCCGGAATTCCTGCGGCAATATTCGATGTCCGGCGACCCATCGGATCAGGGAACCTATCAGATCGGCGTGCTGCGCGAGGATGAGGGGCGTGGCGGTTCGGCCCTGCTGCACCGCATCTTTTCCGAGGGGCGCAAGGTCTTCATCTCAAAACCGATCAATCATTTTGAACTGGATGAAACGGCAACCAAAGCATTCCTTATGGGCGGCGGCATCGGCATCACTCCGATGATTGCCTTTGCTCATCGCCTGAACGCTTTGGGTCGGGAGTTCGAGCTGCACTACTCAGCCAGCACGCGGGACGGGGCAGGGTATCTGGAGGATCTGGCCGCGATGCCTTGGGCAGATCGCGTGCATTATCATTTCTCAGATGAAGGTACTCGCGCCGATCTGGATGTAATCTTGTCCGGCTATCAGGACGGCTGGCATGTCTACACCTGCGGGCCGGATCGTTACATGGACGGGGTGATACAAGCGGCAGAGCGGCAGGGTTTCCCCGAAGAGTCCCGGCATCTGGAATACTTCTCGGTTCCCGAACAGCCCGAATATGAGAACCATCCGTTTGAACTCAAGCTGGCGCGTTCGGGGAAAACGCTAACCGTGCCCGCAGACAAGGATGCGGCACAGGTTCTGAACGAGGCAGGTTTTCACGTGGATGTGAAATGCGCCGACGGCATCTGCGGCGTGTGTAAGTGCGGCGTGATTACGGGTGAGATCGAACACCGGGATTTCGTTTTGTCCAAGAAACAGCGTGAAGGGGCAATGATCCTGTGCCAAAGCCGCGCGGCGGAACCGGATGGGGTGATCGAGCTTGATCTCTGACCCCGGCCTAAAAGCGACATCTAGAATTTGAATTTTGGTCGTTCGGCCCATGGACGCCGGACAAGGGGTGAATTAACGTCGCCGCGAACCCAGATATTCCTGACCAACAGGTACGAGGTAGCTTCATGGATTATCACAGCCCCGCCAGCTTTGCCGAAGCTTCGGCTTTGGCCGCAAATGCGACGGGCATCACACGTTTTCTGGCAGGCGGCACCGACGTATTGGTGCAGTTGCGCTCGGAACTGGTGAAGCCTGATACGCTGATCGACATCAAGAAAATCAACGGTGTACACGACATCACCCGCAATGCTGATGGCAGCTGGACGCTGGGCGTCGCCACAACCGGTGCAGAGATGAGCGAGCACCCCGAGTTGGGCCAAGACTGGCCGGGCGTGGTTGAGGCGATGGACCTGATCGGCTCAACCCAGGTGCAAGGACGCGCAACGCTGACCGGAAACTTGTGCAACGGCTCACCGGCGGCTGATTCCGTGCCTGCCATGGTTGCAGCTGGTGTGACTGTCACGGTCACGGGACCGGATGGCACGCGTGAGGTCGCGGTCGAAGATATCCCGACCGGCCCCGGCAAGACCTCATTGACGAAGGGTGAGGTGGTCTCGGCCGTCAACATCCCCGCCCGTGGCGAGAATGCAGGCGATGCCTATTTGCGCTTCATCCCGCGCACCGAAATGGACATCGCTGTGGTTGGCGTAGGTGTAGACCTGCGACTGGACGGCGATACCATCATCGAGGCCCGCGTTTCGCTGGGCGCGGTCGCTCCGACCGTTCTGCTGGTTGAGGACTGCGCCAAGGCCATCCTTGGCAGCACTTTGGACGATGCGACCCTGGATGCACTGGCCGCCGCCGCGTCTGCTGCCTGCAACCCGATTGACGACAAGCGCGGCACCATCGCGTTCCGCACCGAGGTCGTTGGCGTTCTGGCCAAACGCGCCGCGAAAATCGCCTATGCCCGCGCGAAGGGAGAAAACGCATGAGCAAGCTCCACGTATCCACCACCGTGAACGGAGACGCGGTCGAATACCTCTGTGACCCGCGCGAAACCCTGCTGGACTGTCTGCGCGACAAGCTGAACCTGACCGGCGCGAAAGAAGGCTGTGGTACCGGCGATTGCGGTGCCTGTTCTGTCACCGTTGATGGCCGTCTGGTCTGTTCCTGCCTGATGCTGGGGGTCGAGGCCGAGGGCAAGCAGATCGAAACCGTTGAAGGCATTGCAGACGGCGACGTTCTGCATCCGCTGCAACAGAAGATGATCGAATACGCGGCTTTGCAGTGTGGTATCTGCACCCCGGGCATTCTGGTGGCGGCCAAGTCGCTGCTCGAGAAAAACCCAAACCCGACCGAAGAGGAAACGCGGTATTGGCTGGCAGGCAACCTTTGCCGCTGCACCGGCTATGACAAGATCATTCGCGCCGTGATGGATACAGCGGCTGAACTGCGGGAGGCGTCATAATGGCTCTGGACGATCGTAAATCAGACTTCACTTTTGTGGGCACCCGCCCCAACCGTCCTGACGGTCTGGACAAGGTGACAGGTCGCGCCAAGTTCGGTGCGGATATCTCGGCCCCCGGTATGCTGCATGGTGCTGTTCTGCGATCCCCTCACGCTCATGCGCGGATCGTGAAGATCGACGCGTCAAAGGCCGAGGCGCACAAAGACGTCAAAGCCATTGTAACGCGTGCTGACTTTGCCGATGTACCCTTCAGGCCGGGGCTCGAGGGCGAGTTTTATAACGTTCTCGAAAACGTCATGGCCGGCGAAAAAGCGCTCTATGACGGTCACGCGGTGGCTGCGGTTGCGGCGACATCCGCTCTGGCCGCACGGGATGCGCTTAAGCTGATCGAGGTTGAATACGAGGTGCTGCCTCACGTCACCGATGTGGACAAGGCGATGACCCCCGATGCACCTGTGATCCGGGAAGGGGCCGCGGATTATTCTGTGCCCGAAGGGATGCATCCAAACGTTGTCCGTTATCACGAAAGTGGTCACGGTGATGTCGAGGCTGGCTTTGCCGACGCTGATCTGGTCATTGAAGACAGCTTTGTGACTGAGGCGACCCACCAGGGTTATATCGAACCGCACGCCTGTCTGGGGATGCTGGGCAATGACGGCAAGGGTGAGCTGTGGTGCACCACCCAAGGTCACTGGATCGCACAAAAGACCTGTGCGGCCCTGCTGGGGATCGAAACCTCGCAACTGCGTGTCACCGCATCCGAGATCGGTGGCGGTTTCGGCGGTAAAACGACGGTGTTTATCGAACCTGTCGCGCTGGCGCTCAGCCGTAAGGCCAACCGTCCGGTCAAGGTCGTCATGACGCGGTCGGAAGTGTTTCGTGCCACTGGACCAACTTCTTCCGCATCAATGGATGTGAAGATCGGCATGAAGAAGGACGGCACGATCTCGGCAGCACAAGGAGTGTTCCGTTTGCAAGGCGGGGCCTTCCCGGGTGCTCCGGGCGATATGACCGCCATGTGCGCCTTTGCGCCGTACAACCTGAACAACGTCAAGCAGATCGGTTACGACGTGATGTCGAACCGCCCGAAACAGGCGGCCTACCGCGCGCCGGGCGCGCCTATGGGTGCCTTCGCCGTAGAGTCGGTCATTGATGAGCTGTGCAACAAGCTGGGCCTCGATCCGGTCGACGTGCGCCTGAAAAACGCCGCGCATGAGGGCACCAAGGCCAGCTATGGCCCGACCTACGAGCGTATCGGTCTGGTTGAAACACTCGAAGCTGCCAAGGCGCATCCGCACTATGCGGCCCCCCTGAAACCGGGGCAGGGGCGCGGGATTTCCTGTGGCTTCTGGTTCAACCATGGTGGTGAGACTTCGGTGTCTCTGGCGTTGTCCGAGGACGGCTCGGCACAGTTGATGGTCGGGACACCTGACATTGGCGGGTCGCGGGCATCCATGGCGCTGATGGCCGCCGAGGTTCTGGGCATCGCCTATGAGAACATCCGTGTGACCGTCGCCGATACAGCGACACTTGGTTACAACGACGTGAGCCACGGTTCGCGTGTGACTTACGCGTCAGGCCTGGCCACGATCAAGGCCGCAAAACACGCGGTCGAGAAACTGTGTGAACGCGCGGCGGCCAAATGGGGCATCCCGGTGGATGCGGTGAAATGGGAGAACGGCTGCGCCGTGCCCTCGGGTCCCAATGCGGGCGATTTCGATCCGATGCCACTGGCTGATATCACCGCTGATATGGGGTCCACCGGTGGTCCGATCTCAGGCCATTTCGAGGCGACCCCTGAAGGTGCTGGCGTATCCTTTGGCACCCATATCGTCGATGCCGAGGTCGATCCGGAAACCGGTAAGACCAGCGTCACCCGCTATACGGTCATTCAGGATGCCGGTAAGGCGATCCATCCCACCTATGTCGAGGGCCAGTTCCAAGGCGGTGCGGCACAGGGTATAGGCTGGGCGCTGAACGAGGAATATGTCTATGGCGAGGATGGCCGGTTGCAGAACTCGATCTTCCTCGACTATCGCATCCCCGTTGCCAGCGACCTGCCGATGATCGACACTGTGATTGTCGAAGTGCCCAACCCCGGCCACCCGTTTGGTGTGCGCGGTGTTGGCGAGACAGGCATCGTGCCGCCTTTGGCCGCAATCGCCAACGCGGTGTCCAATGCGGCGGGTGTTCGGATGAAGCAACTGCCGATGTCCCCCCCGCGCATTCTGGCTGCGCTCAAGGACAATGGTTGAGGTCCATCTCTGGTCCGGCCTCCGGTCATTGACCGGGGGCCATCATGTGGTCGAGGTCGAGGCCAAAACCACCGGAGAGCTTCTGGTGGCGTTGGTCCAGGCGCATCCGCAATTGCAGGCACCAATTGATGCGGGCGTCTCCATCGCAATCAACGGGCGCGTTATTGCCACCGGGCTGACGGAACCAATCCCCGAGGGCAGCGAAATCTATCTGATGCAACGCCTCAGGGGCGGTTAAGCATCAGGCGACCACGGCTCGCGCCCGACCATCCGGTCGGCTTCGGCTGTGATGTCGTTCATGTGCTGCTCAAGGCTCAGGCGCAGGGCTTCAAGTTCTTCTTCGCTGGCCTTGCGAGGCACCGTATCGGTCCATTCACGGCACAAGAACACCCCTTCATTACGCCATGGGCGTGGCATCAGTAGGCGATCCCATGTACCGGCCTCGCGCCCATGTTTCGCAGAAAAGGTGATGCCGAACACCCGTTTGCCCGAGGTACGCGCCCAAACCAGGGGCACAGTCGACAGCACCCGTTCTGGCCCGCGTGGTCCATCGGCAGCAATACCGATGGAAATACCTTGCTTCATCTTTCCAAGCACTTCGCGCGACAGGGCCACGTGCCGCTTGTGGCTGGACATGGCGATTGTGTCCATGCCGAATTGCTCTTGCACCCGACCGACCATGCTGCCGGCGCGGGCAGCGGACGTGATCGAACAGATCCTGCCTTTGTCCAGTGGGAAGAAATACGGGGACTGCGCCAGTCGCTGGTGCCACAGCACAACGATAACCGGCTCACCCTGTTCGGCCAATTGGTCCAACTCTTCATACCCGATACGCTGCCAGCGCGTGGTTCGATTGACCAATCGAATATAGCTGGCAATCCGACGTGCCACCCAGTTCAGCACAACTTCGCTGTCAGCGATCTTCTTGCGGAGGTTCACGCGGGCTTCCTTTTACTGGCCGGACCTTGTCTTATCGCACTGCACGTTTTGCGCAACTTGTTTGTCGGATCAGATAGTGGTGCGGAATCTAAAAAAGCCTCTTGAGTCCGCCGCGCGGCTGGCATATCTGGGGCTCACCACAGGGGTATAGCTCAGTTGGTAGAGCGACGGTCTCCAAAACCGTAGGTCGCGGGTTCGAACCCTGCTGCCCCTGCCATTTTCCTTTCTTTGCGTTGAGTGGTCGTTGATCTGAGGATTGTGTGTATCGAAACCTCCCAGAATTGATCCTGACATGTGTGTCTGGGTCTCAACCACGACAAACAGTATTAATAAGAGTACACTCGTAAGTCGTCGAGAGTTCGGTCTGCACCGCAGGAAAGCAATGCCTGACGATCAGCGTGAGAAATATACCAATCTTCTTCACGAAGCTGGCAAGGGATGGAAGCGCCGAGACCTCCTCACTTCGGAGATGGTCGGCGAGATCTGGAGACGTTTGACCTTGGCAATACGGTTCTGCATCCGATCACGCTCATGAACTCGGAAGAAACCTAACGCACCACATCTGAGCCCTACTACCAGCTGAATGTCGGCAACAAATGCGCGATGGGGAATAACGAAGCGCTAGGGCCGCAAGGTGACAACAGGGCACCTCTTAACAATATAGGCGGCGGAGTACTTTGCCGGCCTCGTAGTGGTCAGGAGTCAGATCCTGTTGTTGTTCCCGACGCCTTGGGTGGACCTGATATCTGGCTTGACCCGAAGGTTCCGGAAATACTGTTCCTGTCCGATGCGTTGGCACAAGGCCTCAAGGACGCGGGTGTCGATGACGGCTGGGGTTTGGTACGCTGTGCGGTGGGTTACCTCTGATCCCCTTCATCTGGAATTCCGCGCATTGCGGTTCCTTCTTCCACACGAATGCCCTAGTGTCCGCTGCAAATGAACACACGCACGAGGGCCCATGTCGCGTTTTGATGGATATTTCCTGCGGCAATTGCTGATTCTGTTTGGCTTTTTCACCCTTGTGCTGGTCGGTGTGTTCTGGATCACCCGGTCTGTCAGCTTGTTTGACCGCGTGATCAGTGGTGGTCAGTCGGCACTGGTGTTTCTTGAATTCACCGCGCTGACCCTGCCAACCCTGATCCGCACGGTCATGCCCATGGCGGTGTTCGCTGCGGCCGTGTACGCCACCAACCGCCTCAGCCGCGAAAGTGAGCTGACGGTGATGTTGGCCACAGGCTCAAGCCCCCGCAGGCTGGCCCGCGCCGTTGTTCTCTTTGGGGCGATTACCGGGCTGATGATGGCGTCCATCAGTGTTTTCCTGCGCCCTGCATCGGTCGAGCAGCTGGAAATCCGGCAAGCTGAGGTTGCAGGGGATGTGACCGCCCAACTGCTGAATGAAGGCGAGTTTCTGCACCCCGCAGAAGGTGTCACCGTATATATCGGCAGGATCGATCTGGATGGGACGCTGCATGAGGTGTTCGTCTCGGATCGGCGCAACCCTGAAAACGCCGTCAGCTATTCCAGCGCGACCGCATATCTGGTTAACAACGACACCGGCATTCACCTTGTCATGGTCGACGGCGTAGCGCTGCGCTTGACCAAAGAGGGCAGGCGGTTGTCCTCGACCCTGTTTCAGGATGCGTCGTACGACATTTCGGAGTTGACCAGCACAAGCCCTATGGCCCAACGCAGCCTGGAGGCCATCCCAACCATCGAGCTGGTCCAAAACCGGGATGAGATTTTTGCCACCGAAGGGTATAGTGAGGGCAAACTGGTCGAAGAACTGCACCAGCGGTTTTCTTGGATCGCTATCTGCATCGCTGTTGCTCTGGCCGGGTACTCAACACTGATGCTGGGCAGCTTTTCCCGGTTTGGACTCTGGCCTCAAATCCTGGGGGCCTTCACCATTCTGGTGCTGCTCGAAGGTGTGCGCGGGTTTGTTTCCCCTGTTGTGATCGATGATCCTAAGCTTTGGATCCTGCTCTATTTGCCCGCCATCATGGGTGTGCTGATTTCGGGCGTCTTCCTGCTGATCGCGGGCCGCCCGATCCTGCGCAAACGGGCGCGACCGGACAAGGTGGCGCCCGCACCTGCCTAGCTACGCAGATCGACCAAACAGCTGCGAAGGTCATCGAATTCCGGCTGGTCGCTGCGGGCGACCAGAAACATAGGCAAGGGCAGGGCGATGCCGTCTACAACCCGTTCCAGATCACCTGAGATCAGATGGTCCGAAATGACGTAATCGGGAAAGTAGCCGCATCCGCCCCTATTTAGAACATAGCGCAATGCCATCATGCAGTTGCCCAGAAACAGGGTTTGACCGGACGCTCGCCGCGCAGCGGATCTGACATGGTCCTGATAGATTTCGCCCAACTCCAGATTGACGAAAACCAAGTCATCGTCAGTGATTTCCTTCTGTGGTGTCTGCACCAATGACAAAACTTCGGGGTCCAACTCGCACCATGTGACGCGTCGGTCCGTGGGCTTTTCATGGGTAATCGCTGCATCCAGAACATAGGTCGCCACTGCCTCGACCATGTTCAGATCGTGATCGTAGTTCAGCGTCAGCAGCAGCTTGTCAAAGCGTTGTTCAAAGCGCACGGCGAGATCCACCAACAATGGGTCCCATATGCTGAGTTGACCACCCAGGCGCAGAGCCGGGCGGTTTTGGGTCTGCTCAGGCAAATCGCGCGAGGCAAAGGTCCAGAGGGATAGCATCTGTTCGGCATAGGGTTTGAATTGCCGCCCGAATTCGGTCAGCGTCGTGCCCCCGGCGCCGCGTGTAAACAGGGGCCTGCCGGTTTCCTCTTCGATCAGGCGAATACGCGCGCTGACGGCTGTCTGGGTCACATTCAGCTTTCGGGCCGCCGCGTGGAAACCACCCGTTTCGGCAACACACAGAAAGGTTTCAAGAGCTTTGATTTGCATGGCGAGAGTATTTTTTGATCGAACTGATAAAATCAATTCATTTTTTTGAGCAACAGAGTTGCGGTATCCTACAGATCAGGAAACACGCCAAAGGATCAGTCATGCTAGACAAAAGCCACAAACCCACCTGGACCAGTTTTGAAGAGGCGACCAAGGCCGACTGGGACGCCGTATTGGAGTATGAGGAAGCGTATAATGCTGCCCTGCCTGACCGTATCCTCGACGCTATTCGGTCATTGGATGAAGAGTGGACACCCTACCCGGTGAACCGCTATCAGCATAGCCTGCAGGCTGCGACCCGTGCTTATGAGGACGGTGCGGACGAAGAACTGGTTGTCGCTGCCCTGATCCATGACACTGGGGATATCCTGTCGCCTTACAACCACGGCGAGCTGTCAGCGGCAATGATGAAGCCCTATGTCAGCGAGAAAACCTATTGGATTCTCAAGCATCACTGCGTGTTTCAGGGGTACTACTACAACCATCACCTTGGCGGTGACCGCAACGCTCGCGACAAGTACCGCGACAGCCCCTATTGGGAGGACTGCCGCTATTTCTGCCACGAATACGATCAGAAAGCGTTCGACCCGGACTATCCGACCAAACCGCTGGAGTTCTTCGAGCCCATGCTGCGCCGTGTATTGAACAAAGGCGAGGGCCACATGGAACTGAACGAAACCTCTGACGCTTAACAGGCAGCCATCAGGCGATAGACGATCTGCGCGGCGGTGAAGTCCCAAGCGGCATTGCCGTCCGGGGCCAGCTCGACCACGTCGAAGCCCACACATTTGCGGCCTTTCAGGGCATGTTCGACCAGACGCAGGGCCTGATAGTAGCCCAACCCGCCGGGGACGGGCGTACCGGTGGCAGGCATTAGTGACGGGTCCAGGCCGTCGACGTCAAAACTGACATAGACCAGCTCGGGGAAATCTTCGGGCAGGTCGACCGCGTGGACATTGCCGGTGACGAGTTCCTCGGCATCCACGTGAAAGACATGGTTTTTCAAACGGCTTTTGGCTTCTTCCGTTGAAAAGGCTCTGACGCCGAACTGAGCCAGACGGATGCCTTCCTCGGCCAGCAAGTGCATGACCGAGGCGTGAGAGTGTTTCTCGCCCTGATAGGCGTTGCGCAGGTCGGCATGGGCGTCGATCTGGACGATGCCGATGGGTTGGTTCAGGGCCCGTGATACGCCCAATACCGCGCCATAACTGAGCGAGTGCTCTCCGCCCAAGATCACGGGCACTTTGCCTTCACGGGCGGCAGCTTCGGTGCGTTGGGCGAGGCGTTCCATGATGTCAGACAGGGCGGCGTCGCAATCCAGGGCCTCTTCGGTGAAAATGCCTTCCACGCAGGGTTCCGCGTGGCCGGTGATGCGTTCTAGCTCATTGCTGGCCTCAATGATCGCCTCTGGGCCCTTTGCAGTGCCTGATCCGTATGAAACGGTGCGCTCCAACGGGACGGGGATGACGCGGAACCGGGCATCCTCGGTGCGTTCGGATGCGGTCAGTTCACTGTCCAGGAAAATGCTCATGAGAGTCTGTCCTTAAAGTCGTCATAGCCGAATTGTTTGATGATCTTCAAATCGTCCGTTTCGCTGTTCCAAAGCGCGATTGTCGGCAGGGGAACACCGTTGAACGTGTTGGTTTTGACCATCGAATAATGCGCCTGATCGAGGAACGCAAAACGCTGGCCAATTCCCAGTGGTTTTTCCCATGTGTAATCGCCGATCACGTCACCGGCCAGACAGGACGGGCCGCCAAGACGGTAGGTGTGTCCAGCCACGGCCTCTTCCACCAGGGCGGGGCGATAGGGGGCCTCGATCACGTCGGGCATGTGGCATGTGGCCGAGATGTCAGTGATTGCGAGGTTCATGCCGTTGGTCGGCAGGTCGAGGATTTCTCCGACCAGAATGCCCGCATCCAGTGCGACGGCCTCACCGGGTTCGAGGTAGACATCGATGCCATAGGTCTCGCGGATGTTTTTGATGAAAGTCACCAGCCCGTCGCGGTCATAGTCGTCGCGGGTGATGTGATGCCCGCCTCCGAAGTTCAGCCATTTGAGCTGGCCGATATAGGGGGTAAGTTTGGGTTCCACTGCGGCCCAAGTGCGTTGCAAAGGCTCGAACCCCTGTTCGCAGAGCGTATGCATGTGCAGGCCGTCAACACCGACTAAGGCATCGTCGGCCAGATGGCTGACCGGCGTCCCGAGACGTGAACACGGTGCGCAGGGATCGTATTTTGGAATCTCGCCCTCGGAATGTTCCGGGTTGATGCGCAGTCCGACTTGCACGTCCGCATCCTGAGCCTTCGCAAGAAACCGGTCCTTTTGCACCGGAGAGTTGAAGATGATGTGGTCCGACAGGGACAGGATTTCATCGATGTCAGCGTCTTTGTATCCGGCGCAAAAGGTTGCGACCTCGCCACCGTATTCCTCACGGCCCAGGCGTGCTTCGTAGATACCGGACGCGCAGGTGCCGCCTAGGTGCTGGCGTACCAGCGGGGCGAGTGAGAACATCGAGAACGCTTTCAGAGCACTTAGAACATTCGCACCCGAGCGTGTACCAACATCCGCGAGGATGCGCAGATTGCGTTCAACAGCTTTTTCGTCGACCACGAAGCAAGGGGAAGGAACGCGATTGAGGTCGAAGTTGCGGAAAGCTCCGGCGTCACCGGCCTGCGTGGTCATCATGTCGGACATAACCGGCGTCTCCGTTTTTTGAGAGGCCGGGGGCGTTGCCCCCCGGACCCCCGAGGTATTTTAAATCAGAAGAAGCTAAATCGGATCAGAATTCGACAGGGCCGTCGAGTTCGTGGACCTGCCAAGGAAGGCCGTGATTGTTCAGCATGTCCATGAAGTCGTCCGGGTCTAGCTGTTCCATGTTCCACACGCCGGGCTCGCGCCAGTTGCCCTTCAGCAGCTGTGCTGCACCGATCATGGCGGGGACGCCGGTGGTGTAGCTGACCGCCTGCGATCCAACCTCGGCATAGCATTCCTCGTGGTCGCAGATGTTGTAGATGTAATAGGTCTTCTCGCCCGAACCGTCCTTTGCTTGGCCTGTGGCGATGTCACCGATGCAGGCTTTGCCTTTGGTCTCTGCGCCCAGATCGCCAGGATCGGGCAGCAGGGTTTTCAGGAACTGGATCGGGATGATCTCCTTGCCGTCATGCATCACCGGGTCGATGCGGGTCATACCCACATTCTCCAGCACCTTGGCATGGGTGATGTAGGCGTCACCGAAGGTCATCCAGAAACGGGCGCGCTCGATCTCGGGGAAATGGGTCGAAAGCGACTCCAGTTCCTCGTGATACATCAGGTACATGTTCTTGGGGCCGATGGCGGGGAAGTCGTATTCGACCTTATGGGTCATGGCGGGCGAGTGTTTCCATTCGCCGTTTTCCCAGTGACGCACTTCGGCCAGCACTTCGCGCAGGTTGATCTCAGGGTTGAAGTTGGTGGCAAACTCCTGATCGTTGGACCCGCCATTGGCGTCCAGAACGTCGATCTGACGGATCGTGTCCAGCTTGTGTTTCTTCAACCACTTGGCAAAGACACTGGTCACACCCGGATCGAAGCCCGAGCCGAGGATGGCGGTCAGGCCCGCCTCTTTGAACCGCTCCTGATAGGCCCATTGCCAGTGATACTCGAACTTGGCCTCATCCTCGGGCTCATAGTTCGCGGTGTCGAGATAGTGGATACCGGCCTCGAGGCAGGCGTCCATCAACACCAGATCCTGATAGGGCAGGGCGAGGTTTACAAGGATTTCCGCTCCGGTTTCCTTGATCAGCTTAACCGTGTCTTCGACCTTGTAGGCGTCCAGCTCGGCGGTCGCGATATCAACGCCTACACGCTCTTTCACCGCTTTGGCGATGGCGTCGCATTTCGACTTGGTGCGGCTGGCCAGGGTGATCTCGGTAAAGATGTCCGAATTCATCGCCATCTTGTGCACGGCGGCGTGCGATACGCCGCCTGCGCCGACAACCAGTGTTTTGCCCATGGGGTGATCTCCTCTCACAGGGGGTTATTCGTAATAGGTGTAGCCGTTGATCGAGTCGCGATAAGCGCTCATCAGGGTTTTGCGGTCCTTGGCTTTAAGAGTACCGGTCGAGATCGCCTCGTCCACCATTTTGCGGAAGGCGGCGACGCAATCCTGCGGATCGAATTCGACATAAGACAGGACCTGGCTGATCGTGTCGCCCTCTTGTTCGTGCAGCAGGTCAAAGCCGCCGTCTGCACGCAGGTCGATGGTAACGACATTGGTGTCACCGAACAGGTTGTGTAGATCGCCTAGCGTTTCCTGATAGGCGCCGACGAAAAACACTCCCATCAGGTATTCTTGATCCTCGGGTAGGGAATGCACCGGCAGGCTGGGTGAAACGCCGTCGGCCAGAATGAACCGGTCGATCTTGCCATCGCTGTCGCAGGTGATGTCGGACAGAACTGCGCGGCGGTCCGGGGCTTGGTTCAGGCCTTGCAGCGGCACAATCGGGTGCAATTGGTCAATGGCCCAGACATCAGGCAGCGATTGGAATAGCGAGAAATTGCAGTGATAGATATCGGCCACTTTCTCAAGCTGGTCGTCCACGTCTGTGTCCATATCATCACTGGCGGCAAGGGCTTTGACCCTAGCCATAAGAGACAGATATATCCGTTCCGCCCGCGCCATCTGGCGCAGATCGACATTGCCGCGACGGAACAGCGCGCGCAGCTCGTTGCGGTAAAAGTTTGCGTCGTTCCAGCATTCTTGTAAACGTTCGGTGCTGAGATACCCGTTGATCGCGGCAAGGTCCGAGACCAGATGGTGATCGTCCGCTTCGACCTCGGGGCCATTCGGCGCGTCATACAATGTGCTTTCCAGCACGTTGAACACCAGCATGGACGAGGTTGCGACCACAGCCCGCCCGCTTTCGGTGACCAGCGTGGGATGGTCGATCTCGGCCTCGTCCATCGCGTAGGCGACAGTTTCGACCACGTTGGCGCAGTATTCCTCGACCGTGTAGTTGATCGAGTTCTCAGCGGCCTTCTTTTCACCGGTATAATCCACGCCCATACCACCGCCGAGATCCAGATGGGTCAGCGGCACACCTTCGCGGGTCAGTTCGGTGTAATACCGGCAGGCCTCACCCACAGCGCGGCGCACGTCGTTGACGTCCTGTACCTGAGAGCCCAGATGCGAATGCTGCAACTTAAGGCAATGCAGCAGACCGGCCACTTTCAACTTGTCCACCGTGGCCACCAATTGATCGGTGTTCATGCCAAAGGCGGATCGGTCCCCCGAGCTTTCTTCCCACTTGCCGCTAATCTGGTTGGTCAACTTCACGCGCACGCCGATCAAGGGCTCGATACCCAGTTCGTCATACACCTCGATCACCGTGTCCGCCTCTTTCGGGCTTTCCAGAACGATGACAGTGTTGAACCCGATCTTGCGACTGAGGATCGCCAGTTGGATGAACTCGGCGTCTTTTACACCGTTGCACACGATCAGTGCCTCGGGGGCCAGACGATGGGCTAATGCCAACACCAGTTCGGGTTTTGATCCGGCCTCAAGCCCATAGTTGTATTTCTTCCCGAATTCGACGATTCGGTCGACCACCTGCGCCTGCTGGTTCACCTTGATCGGGAAGACACCGCGATATGGACCCTTGTACCCCACACGCGCGATAGCCTCGCGGAAGCTTTCGTTCAGATGCGCGATCTCGTGTTCCAGATAAGAGGCAACACGCAAAACCATGGGGGCCTTGATGCCCCGGTCATCCAGATCGCTGAGAATACCCGTCAGGCTGATCGCCGCCGCCTCGGGCGCCATAGGGTTGCGCAGACCGATCTCGCCCTGATCCGTCACCTCGATGAGGCCTTTGCCCCATTTTTCAACTCCGTAGATGGAATGCGGTGCGTCGGGCGTCTGTTTCAATCAAGTCAGTCCTTAACTTAGGGTGCCAGTTTTGCGCCCGCCAATACGGCAGCAATTTGATTCTTCCAAGTGTAAACTATGTGACGACGAAAACCGAGTTTTACGCAGGACGGCGGACCGGGATCAGATGGTTGTCCCACTGGCACTTTGCACGGGTGCGGATCGCAGGGGAAGCGTCTGTCAACGCGCCAAACAGGCCGGTTCCGGTGGTAAAAACCAACCCGTCTGTCCCGGCGCCCAGGCCGCAGACATCCTCCAATACAAAGGCCTTCGTAAAGCTCCCGCTGGCGACGTCGAACTGATGCAGTGCATTGCCGCGCGGGCAGGTGATGGCGATGACCCCTCCGTTTGCCGAAAAGGCGACACTGCCCGCATAGCCCTGCAACGTGCTTTGATCCTCGTCGGGGGCTGACAGCAGACGCGGGTCTTCGCCCCGATGGTGCAGGCCCAGCAGGGGCGGATGTTCCGACGTGCTTCCCTGCCACTGCATGGCAAAACCCACCAGCCCGTCCTGCCGCACGGCCAGATGCCGGATTGAGTTCTTGTGCAGGTCGCGCGGCAAGGAAACCCGATCCTGAACTGTGCCCGAAAGGCTCAGATAGGTCAGTTTAGGGTCCATTACCGGCAGGTTCAGCTTGGTGCGTCCGGTTTCGGGATGCGTTTCGATCCCGCCATTGGCAATCACCAGCGTTTGCTCGTCGGGCATCAGGCGCATGTCATGCGGTCCGACGCCGCCCGAAGAAAACTCTCCTGTCCGTGCAAAGTTCTGCGCGTCCCAGACGCTGATGACGCCGGTCCCGGCCTCATAGTCATTCTCGGTCGCGAAGAAAGTCGCACCATCCGCCGAGAACGTGCCATGGCCATAGAAATGGCGACCGTCGGGGGCAGTGAGTTGCGCAATCTGCGCGCCGGTGGCGCAATCAACGACAACGGCAAATGTACCGGGGCGGCGGGCAAAGGCGACGGCCTGCGCTTTGAACGGGTGCGCTGCGGCGGCATGTCCACGAGCGGGCAAGGGCACCGAGAACAGGGTTTCGCCTTGTTCATCCAGCCCCGCCAGCCGGTGTGAGCCATCGGGAAACAGCCCCGCCGCCAGAAAGTCAGGTGCACCAACTGAAGCCCATCCGCGGATTGGCGAGAGGGTGGCTGCGGCTAGACCGGCAAGGAAGTGGCGGCGCGACGGCATGGATCAATCCCCGTCCAGCGAATTAAAGCCCGCGCTGATCCCCAGTGTCGGGCCAAGCTCGGTTGAGGCAATGGCGCGGATGTCTTGTACAGATTGCTGCAAGGCTTCAATGCGGAACCGGGCTTGGGGTTCTGCAACTCCGGCCAACGCCGGGTCGTCAATGGATTGGGCGTTCTCGATGGCGCGGGCAAAGGCAGCGTCCAGATCAGCGGCAATTTCGGGATGGTCAAAAGACAACCGTGCCGCCAGATCACGCAGGGCGATCAGCGACAGTTCCACATGACGCAGCGATCGCCCGGACCGACGTGCTTCGGCCCGGTTTGGGCGGGGGCGATCGAAGGTGCCCAAAGGGCGTCCCAACCGGGTATCGGCGGTGAACTCAAGACCCGTGGTCAGGGCTTTGAACAGCTCCTGCATCGCCTCATCCTGTGTTCGGTAGCGGCTGCCTTCTCCGGGCCGGGTCAGGCTTGGGGCATAGCTCTGCCAGTCTTCGGCCATCGCTTGCGCGCTGGCATCGATATCCGCCGTAATCGCCTGAACCAGTGCACAGCGATATTCAGCTTTGCCCTGCTCTGCAATAACGGGGTCGAAAAGCATCCGCTCGAGCGCAAAGAACCCACGCCCTGCAATGGACGTTTCGGAGTAAGCCTCAGGGCTTTGCACGGCGTCATCCTCAATCGCGATATGCTGGGACAGGGCCTTAGAGGTGAACCCTTTCGTGTCGGGCCAGAAAGCCATGGCAAAAGCACGATCATCGACCTCGGTCGGCCCAAACCGCAGATGGCTGGCGGAAATCCAGCTGTCAAAAGCGTCATCATATGCTGCACGCAACGCAGGCGAGGTTGGGGTGCAATCCACCAGCGCCGCGCTGACCAGCGCTCCGGTCGTTTCCGGCAGCTTTGCGAACCGGGGCAGGATATGCGTCTCAGCCACATCCATCAGGATCGGCGCACGATCCTGTGCCAGTGAAGCTACGGGCATTATCAACGCGGCGATTAGGGGCAGGTAACGCATGGGTCAAAGGCTCTCCAGAAAACGGATCAGGGCGTCGCGGTCCGTTTTTGGCAGCGACACAACGATGTCCCGCGCCGCCTGTGCCTCACCGCCATGCCACAGGATCGCCTCTAGCAGATTGCGCGCCCGTCCGTCATGCAGGAATTGTGTGTGGCCCGATACACGCTCTGTCAGACCAATACCCCACAAGGGCGGTGTGCGCCATTCACGGCCCGTCGCGCGGGCCTCGGGGCGATTGTCGGCCAAACCGTCGCCCATGTCGTGAAGCAGCAGGTCGGTATAGGGCCAAATCAGCTGGAAACTGTGTTCGGGGCGATCTTCCATGCGGTGGGTGACATGCGACGGCGTATGGCAGGATGCGCAGCCGGTCGTGTGAAACACCTCTTTCCCGCGCAGCACCTCGGGATCGTCCACGTTACGGCGACCGGGCACACCCAGATTGCGACTGTAGAAGTCCACCAGATCCATGCCCTGCTGATCGATCTCGAACCCGCGCACGTCATTGTCGCCATGCGGGGCCTCAACGCAGTTCACCTGCAAATCGGTGCAATCGCCGTGCGAAGCCGGATAGAGCGGGTTGGAAATGCCGATATCCCCGGCAAAGGCCGCAGCCGATTGTTCCATGATCGTCGGCATCCCGGCCTTGTACCCAAACCGGCCCATCATCGGTGCGCCGTATTCCACGGACCAAACGATGTTTGGACGGCCCGAAATGCCATCCCCATCCGCATCGTCAGGATCAGCATTTACCAACAGATCCTCGACCGGGATCGCCTCTAGCAGGCCAAGCCCGATCATTTGAGGCGCGACCCTTGGGCTGAGCATTGCGTCCGGGTGCAGCGGGCCGTAGCCCAGATCGGCCGCCTGATAGGTCGGACTCCGCAACGTTGCGGTTTCGCCATCTGACAACTCTATCGGGATTTCCTCGTACGAAATATCCAGTCGATATTCTGCAGGATGTCCTGCCAGTGCAAAATCCTGCATCTGTCCGCCATAATTGGGCTCGGGTAGGGTGGCGATGTAATCTGCGATCTCGGCATAGCCATCTTCCAGCGTGCCGGGAATCGAGACCCGAAGGAACATCGAGATCGCGTTGTCATCGTGCCCGTTCGGCGTATGCCCGCGCCCGTCCTTGATATGGCAACGCTGGCACGAGCGTGCGTTATAAAGCGGCCCCAATCCGTCAGAGGCCAGCGTTGATGACGGGGACGAGACCCAGATTTTCTTGAACAGCCCGTTGCCGACCTTGAAATCCAGCTCCTGATCGAAACTCAGATTGCCCGAGGGTTGCGAAAACGCATCGGCGTCATTGCGCACCCGGACTGTCGCGGCCCCGGCAGAGAGGTCTTCGAACGACTGCGGCGCGCTGAAATCCTGCGGTGGCGCCGTCACAACGGCAATTCGAGCGCGCTCATCATCGGTGCGGGGGGTGATGTTCAAATGCAGATCCTGCAGCTCGGCTGACAGGGAAGGGGTGGCCGCAAGGGCGGCCACCGACAGGGCAAAAAGGCTACTCGCCTTCGTCCATTTTCGATGCGTTAAGTTGCGCATAATTGGCTTCGCCGATCCTTTCGTACAGGTCGAGCTGCGTTTCGAGGAAGTCGATATGCCCCTCTTCATCGGACATCAACTGCTCGAACAGCGACATTGAGACATAGTCGCCGGCCTCCCGACAATATTCGCGCGCTTCCTTGTACAAGGCCCTTGCATCGATCTCGGCCGCAAGATCGCATTCCAGCGTTTCCTTGGGCGTCTGCCCGATCCGCAGCGGGTCCAGTTTCTGAAGGTTGGGGTGACCTTCCAAAAAGATGATCCGTTCGATCAGCTTGTCCGCGTGGCCCATCTCTTCGATGCTTTCCTCGCGGCTTTTCTTGGCCATGTGGCCAAGGCCCCAGTCTTCCTGCAACCGGTAGTGCAACCAGTACTGACTGACTGCAGTCAGTTCATGCCGCAGAGATTTGTTGAGATATTCGATGACCTTTGGATCGCCCTTCATCTGCTTTCTCCTGTGATGCTCCGGCGCGTAAGGCGCGGAGCTGCATCGGTATTTCCAGATTATCGCTTGCCCGCATTGTGTCTAGGAAAAGAGGCATACACCCGCCACAATCCGCCGACTTTCCAAGAGTATGGTAGATTTTGCCGGGGGTGATGATTGTCCGCGGATCCGCTGTGCGCATCCAGTCGATGGCCGCGCGGATGTCGTGATCTGATATGTTTGTGCAGTGGCAGACAATCATTGTTGTTGGCTCTGTCTCGCGCCCCGATGGGGGATCAGGAGGGTTTGAAGGGGCCGGAGAGTCGCTCTCCCCGGCCCGGTCTGAGATTACTGGAAGACGGCGTTGGGGTTATCCAGGCTGTCCGAACCTTCGAACGCGATCCCGTCCAGTTCCAGCGCGGTCACGATGCGTTCGATTGTCTTGGTCTGATCCACCAGACCGTTGACGCCACCCATGATCAGGGCCTCGCCACCTTCGTTGCCACGTTCCAGCATCTGGTCGTAAGCAAATCCTGCCTCGGCGGTCGATTTGATGTTACCCAGGGCCTGCATGGTGGCGGCCAGCTTCGCTTTCATCTCGGCATCCAGCGCCGGATCGGTCGCGATAACCAGATCGGCGAGCGATGCGCCCGAAACCGGGGTGCCATCGATGCGGGTATAGCTGCCCAGATAGACGTTCTGGATGCCCAGACCGTCATAGTAATGGCTGTTATGGGTGTTGTCCGAGAAGCAGTCATGCTCTTCCTCGGGGTCATTCAGCATCAGGCCCAGACGCATCCGTTCACCAGCCTGCTCACCATAAGACAGTGATCCCATGCCGGTCAGGATCGCACTGACACCTGCTGCTTCGTTCTCCATCAGTGCCGCGCGGGCCGCACCGCCTTCTTTCCACTGATCCGCCATCCAGGCCAGATCGCTAACCAGCAGTTCGGTGGCGGCACTCAGATATTGACCGCGACGGTCACAATGGCCGCCAGTACAGTCGTCACCCTGCGCATAATCGGTGGCCGGACGGTTGCCCGCACCTGCGGCGTGGCCGTTCATGTCCTGACCCCACAGCAGGAACTCAATCGCGTGATAGCCGGTCGCCACGTTGGCTTCGATGCCATCGGCCTCGTGCAGCGTGTCGCTCAGCAGCTCGGGAGTAATTTCGCTGGCGTCGATGGTCTCACCTGACAGCTCGAAGCTGGGGTTGGCGATGACGTTCAAAACGGCGAATTCGTTTTCGTCAGTGGCGCCGCCATAGGTCGCATCCACATAATCGATCAGGCCTTCGTCCAGCGGCCAGGCATTCACTTTGCCTTCCCAGTCATCAACGATGGCATTGCCGAAACGGTAGACCTCGGTCTGCTGATAGGGCACGCGCGCCGCGATCCAGGCTGCTCGGGCCGCAGTCAGCGTGGCGTCTGACGGATCGGCGATCAGTGCATCGACGGCTGCTTGCAAACGCTGCGCTGCAATCAGGCTGTCTTCAAATTTGGCCTCGGCAATATTGGCATATGTGTCCAGAACGTCGGCCTTCGACGGGACATCTTTGGCAAATGCGGCGGTTGTTGCGCAAAGAGCCAGAGTGCTGGCCGCTGCAAAAAACTTGGTCATGGAAGGTGGTACTTTCCTGTCTGATCGTGCGGGAATGTCCCGCTTTTGTTGTGGCGAAATATCTGAGTGAAAAAGTCGACAATGTCAACCTGAGTTTTATTGTCAGGTTAAGGGTGAAACAAAGAGCGGCCGACCTCCCCATATCTGGCGGGGTCGAAACAGGTTGTTGAGATTGCGCGGCAGTTGATTCGCGCTAGAATCAACAACGTGATTCTGTTTGTGGTGTTCGGTTAATGAAGTGTGCAGTTTTGACCATGTCCCTGTTTCCTGCCGTTCTTGCGGCGCAAGCGACGCAGATTGTTACGCCTCATAACCATGGTTCGGGCCAGTTGGATTTCGTGCTGTCTGAAACCGGGTTTTCTCTGACGCTCAAGGTCCCGAGCATGGATATCGTAGGGTTTGAGGCTCCGGCCGCCAGCGATGACGAGCGCACGCAAGTTGCTATTGCGATTTCCGAGCTGTCCAAGCCCTTGAACCTGTTCGTCGTGCCGTCCGAAGCGATGTGCTTCACCACGTCCGCCAATGTGATTCTAACTCATGAGATAACAGATCAAGGCACAGCTGGTGATGCCTCCAAAGGCGTGTCTGACGAAAGTCACGCAGAGTTTCAGGCAGACTACGTCATTCAGTGTCAGGACCTCAGCGCGGTGAACAGCTTGGATCTTGCCTATTTCGAGCGTTTCAGCGGAACGGAAAAGCTGACTGTCCGCATTGCATCCAATGGGACAACACAATTCCATGAGACCACGCGCGCCACACCCCGTTTATCCTTACCGTAAACGTAAAGACGACCGCACCCGGTATCGAAGTGTTTCAATGGTCAGGAAGCGAAGCGTTTTCGTAGATGATCGAATGCAGAGACAGAAGGACCTCGGAGTTGCAGGCCACGATCATCGCTTGGTGAAACCCTCAGTCATATCGCGCGTGTAGGTTTCGCAATTTATCGTTTTCCTAAGGTGGATGACTGCGCATACCTGTCAAAGACGATGGTGACATGGTCGCGCCAATCTCTGATCTGGAAGAAACGGTGGGGATACGGTTTGCAGATGGACAGCGAAGTACCCTTGCAAACCGCAACAATAAAGCATGCGGACGGGATAAGCATCGTGATCCGCGATGCCATCAAGCAGATCAATGCTAAAGATTACCCGCCATCTGAAGTTGATCCTTTGAGGCTGAATTTTACGAGCGACAAAGTCTTGGAGATAATGGGAAAAAGGCAGGCCTTGGTGGCAATGTCGGATGGCTTTGTTATTGGGACTGGAGCCCTCCAAGGCACCGAAGTGAAATCGGTTTTCGTTTCTCCAGATTGGAAGGGTAAAGGCATTGGCATTGCTTTGATGATAGAGCTGGAAGAGCATGCTGTTTGTTTCGTTCACGCCGTTCAGTAAATCAAGTTGAGCATCAGCAAGGAAACCACCAAGAACAGAATTGTCATGACGCCTCCGGATCGCACAAAGTCCATTACCTTATAACCCGCCGGTCCCATAACGAGCGCGTTTACCTGATGGGTCGGGATGATGAAGCTGTTCGAGGTCGAGATTGCCACTGTTAGCGCAAAGGCGGCTGGGTTTCCGCCTGCGGCTACGGCAATCGAAACGGCAAGGGGCACGAGCAGTACAGTGGCCCCGACATTTGACATAACCAGTGAAAATGCAGTGGCCAATATCGCGACACCGGCTTGAAGCGCCCAAATCGGCCAACCGTTCAAAATGAACATGATTTGCTGGGCAATCCAAGCTGCGGTGCCGGTGTTTTGCACTGCTTGTCCGAGAGGTATGAGGCAAGCCAGCAGAAACACTGTGTTCCATCCGACCGCTCGATACGCCTCATCGACACTGAGTACACGCGTGAGCATCATTCCGGCTGCGCCTGTCAAAAGGCAAAGGGACAAGCGAACGTCGGTAAACAGTATCAGCGCCAACGAAATAGCGAAAAAGGCTAGAGCCCACCCGACCTTCTGAGGCCGTAATTCATCCTGTGGAAAATCCGTTGTCACGACCACAAAGTCAGGATCGCGTTTGATCCGCATTAGGTTGTCCCACCTTGTATGTGCAACAAGCATGTCACCCGCGTGAAATTCTTCGAGCCCGATTTGAGTGGACTGGTGCGTTTCAGTCTCGACATGGCTGAGCGTTTCTTCACCGCGATGAATAGCAAGCAGCGACATGCCGTATGTCTTGCGAAACAAAAGCTCGCGGGGGCATTTACCGATCAGCTTGCTGTCAGGTGTCACGACGACTTCGGCTATTCCGGCATTGGTTGGTGCAAACTCTTCTACGAAGATATCCAGTTCAGGAAGAACAGTCAGACCGAATTTCTCTGCAAACTGTTCGGCAACCAAGCGATTTCCTATGATGGCAAGCCTGCAAGGAGCAGCAATCTCGGCTGTCAGGACCTGTACCATAGACGTTTTTCCGCGATAAAACGTGGATATAATGTAGAGATGGTTTTCGTGGTTTATGTCAGCCAGAATCTGCCCAACCAGTGGGCTTTTTTCTGGCACGATCACCTCGAAAACATCCGCCTGCAACCCGTAAACCCGTCGCAGGTATTCCTGCGTACCTTGCCCTGTGCCAAGATTGTCAGACCCGGTATCTCGAGGCAGAACCCAGCGCCCAAGTAGAAGAAAATACCCGATCCCGGTTAGGATCAAAACCGCACCGATTGGCGTCACCGAGAACAGACCGAAAGGTTCAATTTTCTGACCTTCAGGCAGCCCTTCGTTTGCAGTTTGGACCAGGTCATTCAGCAAGATCAGCGGTGATGAGCCGACCATAGTCATCGTGCCGCCAAGAATGGCGCAAAATCCCATGGGCATCAGTAGGCGGGACAGGGGAATTCCGGATCTTGAGGAAATGCGGCTGACGACCGGCAGAAACAATGCAGCTGCCCCGACATTTTGCATGAATGATGAAATAACCCCGACCGTCCCTGAAACGATCGGCAACACCCGGTTTTCGGCCGTGCCACCATATTTGAGAATGACCGCAGCAACTTTGTTCATGATGCCAGTTTTGTCCAAACCGGCACCGACGATCATGACTGCGATGATAGAAATAACGGCATTCGACGCGAACCCATCGAATAGGTGCGTGACATCTGCCAGGTTCTCAAGCCCCGGCGCGTAGCTGAGAAGGCCAACGAGGACCAGAACCAATATGGCGGAGAGGTCAATTCTGACAATTTCTGAAACGAATAGAAAGACGGTGAAGGCCAACAAAGCGCAAACCACTCCCATCTCAAACGTAAAGGTAACTTGTTCCACGGAGTTCACCGAGACTTTGTTTTTTGTTTAAAGTAAACACCTAGACTATCGCGCTTACCCTGTCATGATGTTTCGATTTTCATTGAGACAGCGCAACAAAGTTTCAAGGCATGTCAAGCAAAGACTATGCCGTAAAGTTGTTATCGATCTCAAAATTGACGGCGCAATTTCAAAAAATTGCGATCCGACGCCTGTGCCGCGCGAAACTTGATTTACGTGAATTGAACGCGGATTTATGTCTCCAACCGGGTGTGATTTCACTGTTCGCAACGACCCGCTAGGCTTATCTTTAGACGCCTCCATTCAGGTAGTTGGCTAACCCACAATGGCACATCGAGACCAGTGGGGGCGTCTACTCCTTCTGAACCGTTTAAATCTTTCACGCATTGATACCGGACACGGTCAAGCTGCCTTTGATTAGTCACTTGCGAACGCCTGCTTTGTCCCGCTCAGCCGACCTTGATGCGGTCAGAATCGACTCTATGACCTACCGAAACCGTCAGATGACCGGTCTGAGCCTATTGGCGACATTTTTTCGCCTCGCGTTCCCGACGCTCAAACAGCTTTGCGGTTGGATGATGGCCGGCTAAAGTGGAGTTACGGACGAGGGAGAAGTCCAATGCAGACAGTTCATACAGAACGTCACCGCGATTATCTTGGCCCGGTCACGAATACCGACATTTGGGATGAATTTCAGCTGCGGCCCAACGACGTGATTGTTTGCACGCCCCCAAAATGCGGCACGACATGGACGTTGAATATCGTCATGATGCTGATACATGGCAGGGTCGTTCCGGATGCCGGCAACAGAGAAGAAGCACCTTGGCTCGATTGTGGATTTCGCGACCGAAAAGCAATCGCCGCCAAGCAAGCCAGCTTGACGCGTAGGCGCTGCCTCAAAAGCCATACACCCATGGACGGCATCTCATATGGTTTAGAGCCAACCTATATCGTTGTGTATCGTCATCCGATCGATGCCCATTTCTCCTTTCGGAGCCACGTTGAGAACATGAAAGACGCTGGTCCCCTTTTAGAGATGTTCCCTGATGATATCCTGGCAGGTTTCAACAGATTTGTTGAGGGACCAGTGACCGATACGGGCACAGATGATCTTACAGTGCACTCCATTATACGTCACTACCAGCAGGCAAGAGCGCGTGAGGGCAAGGGGAACGTGCATTTCTTCCATTACGCCGATCTGAGCAAAGACCTGCACGGACAGATTGCGCGGCTTGCTCGAATTTTGGAAATCGATCTGCCACCGGAAACTCTGACTGCGCTGACAGAGGCAAATACGTTTGCCAATATGCGCAAGGTAGTCGAAGCCAGCGAAAGACGCTTTCACAAAGATTCACCCTTCGTGGACCAAGCGAAGTTCTTTGCTTCCGGCACATCCAACAAGTGGGAAGGCCGCCTTAGTGACAATGAACTCGCACGCTATCAGGAACGTTGCGCTTCGCTCCTGTCGCCCGAGGACGCTGCCTGGTTGAACTGGGGGGATCAGCGAGAACCGTGAGGCTGTCGTCATTTGCTTTGACGCCTCGGTTATTCACAAACGCTTAACAGAAACTTCGTCCCGCTCAGCATTGTTATGAAACGCGGCCAGCGAATGGCAGCTCCGTCCGCGTAGCCGCTGTCTAAGACTACAAAGTGCTGCCCTTTGAGCCAAGTCCGCTTCCTGTGCATTGCCTCAGTCATTGAGGCCCAGTGCTGCATTCTTATCGAAGGTTTGCATTGTTGCGTAAAGACCGGATATTGAATCAGATTTCAGCCAATAGTCGCGCTGCTGTCTGCCAATAGACGCACCGCGCCATACCCGCCGATGCAATTGTGAATGTGAGATTAAATGGTACAGATATCCAAGACGAAACACAATTCACTAGGTCCCCGCGCCAACGCAGATAGGGGACAAAAGATGCCAGATACCACATTCGGACCCAAAGGCTGGATGCCCGAGCGCCTCGACGACCTCTCCGGCAAGACCTACCTCATCACGGGTGCCAACGCCGGTGCCGGGTTCCAGGCCGCGCGGGCGCTCTTAAAAAAGAACGCCAAGGTCATGATGTTGAACCGCTCGGTTGAGAAGTCTCAGGTAGCTGTTGCGGACCTGAAAAGTGAGTTCGGCAGCGAGGCGGAAGTGACCTTCATTCGCATGGATCTGGCCTCGCTGGCAAACGTACGCGAAGCTGCGGACGAGGTTCTGAATTCCGTTCCCCGGATCGATGCGCTCATCTGCAATGCTGCCATTGCGCAGGTGCCAACCCGCAAGCTGACAGAGGATGGGTTCGAGAGCCAGCTCGGCACCAACCATTACGGTCACTTCCTACTCTGTTGTCTTCTGTTTGAGCGGATCGAAGCCTCGAAAGGTCGGATCGTTGTTGTCGCCAGTCTCGGCTACAACATGGGTCTGAAGACGATCAAGTTCGACGACATGAACTGGGAAGAGGGCTACGGGCCAAACACTGCCTACTCGCAAAGCAAGCTGGCGCAAATGATGTTCGCTTATGAATTACAGGACAGGCTTGCCGCCGCAAGGCGCACCGAGGTCGAAGTCTATGTCTGCCATCCCGGCTCGTCGGCAACGTCACTTATCAGCACAAGTGGCAGCCGGACGATGCGGTTCATCTGGTGGCTCATGACCAAAACACCGATGGTTCAAACGGCCGAGCAAGGGTCCTATCCCGAAGTCATGTGCGCCACTGAAGAGAATTTGACCGAACAACGCGCGCTCTACGGCCCAACAGGCCGCTTTGAAGCCGTTGGCCCGGTCGGCAAGGGTACATTGAACCCACACGCGTATGACAAACCGGTCATGACAAGGCTTTGGGAGGTGACTGAACAAGAAATAGGCTTGAAGTGGGAGATTTGATCCAACGGGTCCCGTGCGGCTGGTGATGCTTCACCCACCATCGGAAATTCGTGCACCGCGCAGCATTTAGTAGAATGGGCTCGAAGCAGACATTCGCTGCACTCGGTGCGGACGACTGCTATGCGGACAAAGCTGACGTTCCCTTTGGAAGGCTATGTGTCCGCTTGGCTGAGAGACAACAAGTTTTATTTCAAAGTCGCATACTCATCTCATGCCATGCCATTCCTCCGTGGTCGGAGGCAGACCGCCTCAGATAACCATAGCCGAGCTTTTCATAGAGTGGCACATGATGCTCTTTGCACATCAGATGGATCGCCTCCTTGTTCATCTGCTGCATCCGCCTAACAAACTCATCCATCAGAGACCTTGAATAGCCCTTGCCTTGTTCGGTCGGGTCTACGACGACGGACATGATGACCACATTGGGAGCGTCAGGGTCGTGGCCGATAAGCTCCTTGAAGTCCTCGTCAGACATCTCAACCTCATGAGCGCATCCGCAGTTGATGAAGCCCACAACCGTTCCATCCACTTCGAGGATTAGAAAGCCATCGGGGTAGGTCTCAATCCGTTTGCAGATTTTGGCGTGTGTCGCAGCCTCTTCACCTTCGTAGGCGGAGATCTCGATTTCAAAGCAGCGATCCGCATCGGCGGTTTGGGCATTTCTAAAATTGCGGATACAAATCTCCCATGTGTCTTAGAGAGATATAGCCCAAGAAACCCGAAGCTGTCTTGCGGCCAGCAAAGCGTATCGATAACCAGCCAAAGGCGCGAATTGCAGCCTCAGCCGATTTTGGCTCGAACTGTTCATCTGACGGCTTCAGCAGGTTATAGGGTCGGTTTAGGCGGCACCAAGGTCCAGAAAACGGGACAAAATTGCCAGTCGCAGCACGCGCATAATCACTAAGAGTTTGCAAAAGTCAGCGGCGAACGGACGAAATGATGACGGACGGAGCCGGGACCAGAAAATCGCCATTGCGTTTAATACCTTGTGAGCGAGTACGTGCCGCCAAATCAGAGCGAATTGCATCTCGTTTTGTGACTGGCTGCGCTCCCAAAAGTGATGCTGCGCGAACGGCACCTGATCAAAGGCATCAAACAAGTCTTCAGGTTGCTGCAGATACAGTTCTGAGGGCACGTCGATCAACTGAACCTCTGCAAATCCCGCTTTGGTGACCATAGGTTCAGCAGCTGAGCGGTCCACAAGCATATGGGCATCAGGTCCGAAGGGCAATGTGACCGAGGGGTCGCCCAGGCGTCCAACCGCATCGAACAACCAACCGAATGCACCATCAGGTCCTTTCCCTCTCCAAACTGAAAACGCGATACGCCCGCCCGGCCTCAATACTCTTGCCGCTTCCGCCAAACCACGTTCAGGATCGGGAAAGTGCGGTACGCCAAAACCAATAGTGACAGCGTCAAAACTGTTATCGGCAAAGTCCATTGACATCGCATCTCCTTGGACAAAGGAAGCGTCCGGCACAGCTGATTGAGCAAGGGAGATCATAGCCGCAGAAAAGTCGAGTCCAGTTACAGAAGCGCCTCTTGCCGAAAGTTCCGCAGCGACAACACCATGCCCGGTGCATAGATCAAGAACCGTTGAATTAGATCCAGCCGAAACCGCATCCGAAAGCCTTTGCGCAACAACGAGCGTAGCTCGGTCGAACCCATCTGCATAACCCTTGGCGATAGCTGGATTGGCCCAGCCTTCGCGCTCCATCTTTTCAAAATCATTGAGGTCGGTCATCCATCCTCCAAATCAGGTCAACGTAGCACCAACAGTTTTCTGAAGCCAATGGAAGCACTCTTGGCGCTGAACGACACCCTCCCGACAATCGCGCTAAGACGTCTGCTGTAGGGCTCGGCGCTGTCATTCCCTCAATCGCGACGGATGTCTGCTCTGCGGACAAAGCGGCTGCTGTTAATGGAACGCTGTCGCTCTTGACTGAACCAAAAGACGTTGCTTTCCAGACAACGCCAGCGCCAGTTCGGGCTGGCTAATCATAAGCTTGATGCTTGAGGTAAAGAGACAAAAAATGACAAACAAATGACCCCGCAAACTGCGGGACCACTAAGGGTTTGACAAGAAGGCAACTCAGCTTTTTGAGGTTGAGCAACGGCCTGAGTTAGCTGGCAAGTGCAAGGTTGCACTTACGACCTTCTTCCATAGCCTTCTTCGTTCCGGTTAGGTCCACAATGAAATTTGCAGACTTCTTTGGAAATGCGATCAAGGTCTGCCCTTCGGCCACGGCAGTCGCCATATTTGCGTCCTTCACAACGATATAGCCACCAGAGTAGTCATCCGCTAGTTTCTTGCTTTTAATGCCTTTTGCACGTCCTTCATACACGAAGTCGTCAATTGCTATTTCTATTTTTTGACGA
>NZ_LGXZ01000008.1 GCF_001238295.1 Ruegeria sp. 6PALISEP08 | reverse complement strand
CGGCTTCGGCTTCGGCTTCGGCTTCGGCTTCGGCTTCGGCTTCGGCTTCGGCTTCGGCTTCGGCTTCGGCTTCGGAAAGGTCCTCCGCTACAGGTTCACTTTGGTCAACAGGTGTATCGTCCTGCTGCAATTCGGATTCAGCAACGTCCGCCTTGGGGTCTTCCACCGGCTTTTCATCGGATTTCTTCTTACCAGCCACCGCAATATTCCCCTTATCGAATCCAAATTCAGATGAATAACAGCCCAGGTTAAGTTAATCGGGGACCTCGCCGCCCTCAACCCGCAACACATGTTTCACAAGCTTTTTAACAGCCTTACGCATTTTCTTGGGTGTCGGCTCTTTTGCGATCTTCAGGCGCGCATAGTCCAAGGAATAAAGGGGTTCAGCCGTCGCCTGACTGATAGCAGCCAACCAAAGCGGTGCTGAGCCCGACCAGATATCGGCAAAATGTCGCGCCGTTCGCGGTGAAAAAAGCGGGGCGATTACCGGCAAATTTCCGTTTGCGGCTTGGGTCACCTCGGATGTTAGCGGCAACAGAAGCTGTTGATAAACCGGCTGTTCGCGTACCGTCAGGCCGGATTCGGTCAGGCGACCAGCGATGTTGCCCCGCGTATGTTCACCCCGCAAATGCAACAAAGGGCTTTGGGGCCGATGCTTAAGCAGATGCGCTACAAGCTCTTCGGCTGTGGTCCCTGCCATCTCAGCCTGCCAGCCATATCCTTTGGCCGTCCCGGTCGTCGCCGGGCCGACACAATAAGCAGGCAAAGTGCGGTCGATACCCTTTGAAGCCGCCGCGTTCACCGCATTGGCCGAGGTGAAAATCAAACCCTGCACCCTGTCTGTATCAACCGCAGCAGGCAGTGGCCGGATTTCGAGTATCGGGGAATAGATGACCTGAACCCGGGATCTGAGGCGGGTTGGCAACTGCGTGACGAACCGTTTTGAGGCTGCACGCGGGCGGGTCATCAACAAATACAACGTTTGGCGCCTTGGCCCTTGAGGATTGTTTGCATCCGCGCAGGGTGATACCCCGCCGTTATTAACATGATGCAACGGATCAGGGTGATGGTGCAAACACTTACCGTGCTGGGATTGGAAAGCAGTTGTGATGACACGGCTGCTGCCGTTGTGCGCCAAACCGAAGGTGCGGGTGCTGAAATCCTGTCGTCGGTGGTGCATGGCCAAACCGATCTGCACAGCGCCTATGGTGGTGTTGTGCCCGAAATTGCCGCGCGGGCACACGCGGAAAAACTGGACACCTGCGTTATCCAAGCGCTGGAGGCCGCTCGCCTTGAACTGCGCGATATCGACGCCATTGCCGTCACCGCAGGTCCGGGACTGATCGGCGGTGTCCTGTCCGGCGTCATGTGTGCGAAAGGGCTGAGCGCGGCCACCGGATTGCCTCTGATCGGCGTCAATCACCTTGCAGGTCACGCGCTGACACCGCGCCTGACCGACGGGATCAGCTTTCCCTACCTGATGCTTCTGGTGTCGGGCGGCCACTGTCAGTACCTGATCGCCCACGGGCCAGAACGATTCACCCGCCTTGGTGGCACCATCGACGATGCACCCGGTGAAGCCTTCGACAAAACCGCGCGCCTGCTGGGCCTGCGGCAACCCGGCGGCCCGTCGGTTGAAGCCGAGGCCCGTGCAGGTGATCCCAAACGCTTTCGCTTTCCACGGCCGCTGCTGGACAGGCCCGGCTGCGATCTGTCCTTCTCGGGACTGAAAACAGCCTTGATGCGAATGCGCGATCAGATCGTTGCCGAAAAGGGCGGCCTAACCCGTCAGGACCGCGCGGATCTGTGTGCCGGGTTCCAACAGGCGATTGTGGACACTTTGGCCGAGAAAACCCGACGCGCAATTGATCTGTATCTGGACCTCAACCCCTCTGTTCCCGTCATCGCTGTTGCCGGAGGTGTCGCTGCAAATTCGGCTATTCGATCCGCATTAGAGACTGTTTGTGCTGAAAAAGGTACGCAGTTCACAGCTCCTCCGTTGCCACTGTGCACGGACAACGCCGCCATGATCGCCTATGCGGGGCTCGAGCGATTTCGCAACGGCTCTCGCGACGGCCTGGACCTGACCGCACGTCCCCGGTGGCCACTGGATCAGCGCAGCCCGGCAATGCTGGGCAGCGGCAAGAAAGGAGCCAAGGCATGAGCATTTCTGTCCTGGGTTCTGGCGCATTCGGAACCGCACTGGCGATCTCATTGGCTGGCAACGGGCCGGTAACACTGTGGGCGCGGGACGCGGATCAGGCGCGACAAATGCAAAAGACGCGAAGAAACGAGGCTCGCCTGCCCGGTGTAACCTTGCCGCCAAACATTACCGCAACAGCGGACACCCAAGAAGCGTGCACCGCAGATACGCTTCTTCTGGCTGTGCCCATGCAGAAACTACGGCAGGCTTTGACAGATCATGCTCCCTTGCTGGAGGGCAAAACACTGGTTGCCTGCTGCAAGGGGATCGAACTGACCTCGGGCCTCGGTCCGATTGCGGTGATTGAAAGCGTTGTGCCGACTGCCAATGTCGCGCTGCTGACAGGGCCCAGCTTTGCAGACGACATCGCACGCGGCCTGCCGACTGCACTGACTCTGGCCTGCGCAGATGCCCAGATCGGCAAGGCACTGCAAGCCGAGCTGACAACGACAAATCTCCGCCTCTATCGCACGACCGACACGGTTGGGGCCGAGTTGGGCGGGGCGTTGAAGAACGTCATGGCCATCGCATGTGGCGCTACGATGGGCGCCGGTTTGGGTGACAGTGCACGGGCGGCTTTGCTGACGCGCGGATTCGTCGAGATGCAGCGTTTCGCCGTGGCACGTGGTGCCCGCCCGGATACTCTGATGGGTCTTTCTGGGCTGGGCGATCTGGTGCTGACCTGCTCGTCCGATCTGTCCCGAAATTACCGGTTTGGCCGGAGTTTGGGTCTAAATCAGAGTTTTGACAGCCGGACGACGGTTGAAGGTGTCGCAACTGCCCGCGCCATGTCAGACATCGCCACCAAAGAAGGGTTGGACATGCCCATAAGTACGACAGTGGCGGACCTGAGCCGCGGTGCATACAGTGTGTCCGAGGCCATTCAAACCCTGCTCAATCGCCCCCTAAAGGAGGAATAACATGCTGATCGCTCTCATTGCCAAAGACAAACCCGGCGCCCTGCAAACCCGGCTGGACAACCGTACTGCCCATCTGGGCTATATCGAAGAAACCGGTATCGTGGCGCAGGCAGGTCCCCTGCTGGATGGCGATGCCATGATCGGTTCGTTGATCATACTGGACGTCGAAGATTCGGCCGCTGCACAAAAATGGGCCGACAACGACCCTTATGCCAAGGCGGGGTTGTTCCAGTCGGTTGAGTTGATTCCATGGAAGAAAGTGATCGGCTGATGGCGTATTGGCTGTTCAAATCAGAACCTTCAACCTGGAGCTGGGGTCAGCAAACCGCCAAAGGGGACGCAGGCGAAGAATGGGACGGCGTGCGCAACTACCAGGCGCGCAACTTCATGCGTCAGATGGCAGTAGGTGATTGGGGTTTCTTCTACCATTCGCAAAAAGACAAATCGGTGGTGGGCATCGTCGAGGTTTGCGCCGAAGCCCATCCTGACAGCACCACCGAAGATGAGCGATGGGAATGTGTGGATATCAAGGCGGTGCGGCCCTTTGCCAAACCGGTGACGTTGGACCAGATCAAAGCGGACGAGCGTCTGGCCGAGATGGTGTTGGTCAAGAACTCGCGCTTGTCGGTGCAGCCCGTGACTGAAGACGAATGGAAGGTGATTTGCGCCCTGGGCGACACGCAGCCTGATTGACCTGCGCAGCTGTGTCGGGCGTAAAACTTCTCAAACGTCTGGCAAAATGTTATATTTCCTTGGGCTTCGCCGAGTGGGGGCGTGTCATCTGCGGATAATTCAATCGCAGACGCTTGGTGGTGTTCGATTTAGATTCGGTTTCTTTGAAAGTGTAACCCCATGTCTGACGATGAAGGCGGCAATGGGATAATAGAAGACGCCATTGCTGCGACGCACTCGAAAACCTGGGAAACGCGCCTGAAAGAGGCGCGCGAAAAGCGTGCCGGTGTGCTTGCTGAAGCAAAGCCCGATGCGCGTGAACCACCGCGCTTGAAACCGGCTGAGATCGATCTGCTTCCTCCGGCAGACGAGGCAGAGATCGATGAGATCGTGTCTGAACGCGTGCGTTCGCTTAACTTGGATGAGCCACGCGGCAAACGAACCTCACGTTCCCGGGTCGTGGCTGTCGTGGCAGCTTTGTTTTGTGGGGCTTTCTTGCATTGGGTTGCAACACAGGTGTTCGCTACCTGGCAGGCCACATCCGAACCTTCCGTGGCACAAACGAAAGGCTCCGTCGGTCCAACCGAAACGAATGATGTTGTTTTGCCTGAAATTGCGTCCGCTGCCCTACTGCCAAAAGGCCCTACTGAATCTGAGCCGAAAGACCCGGCCCCAAAGACGCTGCTCGAGACAAAAACCAAGGCTCTTGCCGACGATACTGAAGATCCGCCAGATAAAGAGATTGCGATATCCTTCACCCCGCCCGTGGTATTCTTGCCGGTGTCTCTTGCACCGGTTTCAGAGGATTTTACCCCGCAAATTACGCAGGTGTCACTTTCAACCTCTGTTGCGCCACAGATTCTCAATCCCAACCACCTGAAAGAAAAAGATTTTTCAAACAAAACCCATGTGGTGTTCGACCCCCTGCCTCATGAAGTCACAGTGTCGGCAGCCCCACCTTATGCTGAAGTTAAGCCACTGATATCGCAGAAGTCTTTTATAGACTTGGATGTGTCCTTGTTCGTGCCAGGCAGGGTCTCGGAGGACGTTAGCAATCGGGTGCTTGAACTATTGACCCGTAGCCAAGCAAACGTGGTTGCGACGGCACGTGTAGGGTATCGGGTCAGAGAAACTCAGGTCCGCTTTTATCACCCCGATGACGCTGAGAATGCCAGCCTTGCGGCCCAAGCGCTTGGTGGTGTTGCGCGGGATTTCACAGCATCGGGCAGCAAAACCCGCCCGGGTCGGATCGAGGTGTACCTTGCTGGTTCAGGCGGAGGTGCAAACCGTACTGCGCAGCAACAGCCAACCGGCATTGAAACCTTCATAGAACGCCTGCTGAACGAGCTTAGATAACGAATGAGGGAAGACTCTGACGATGCAGAACCTTCCCTACCCCCGCGTGCTCCCTACTCACCACACGCGTATGGAAATGTCTGGTTCTGACCGTCCTGGTCACAGTTTGAACTTAGCCTGACCGCAGTCGGTGATTCAAACATCAAGTGCTTAAATTGCAATTCAAATACGAAGCGCCCGCCGTTGGATCGACGGGCGCTGCATAAATTCACCAAAAAATTAACCGTAGACGGCTTCTTTGCCGAAGTGCTTGGTCAGCATGTAATAGACCACAGCCCGGTATTTGTTACGTTCGGACATGCCATAGGTTTCCATGGCTTTGTTGATCCCCTCCATCAGTTCCGGACCATCGGTAAGGCCCAGCTTCTTGATCAGGAAGTTGTTCTTGACGGTTTCCAGTTCGGACTCCTGGCTGGCTGCAACAGTTGCCGCATCTGCGTCATAGATCGCCGGACCGCAACCGATCGTGACCTTGGTCAACAGGTCCACATCGGGGTCCATCCCACACTTGTCCTTCAGGTCTTCTGCATATTTGGCGATCAACTCGTCGCGCTTGCCCATGTCCCAATCTCCTTAATGCGTTAATCCGGTCCTTTTCACCGATGGCCGGAAGACTAGCCGCGCCCGAGTGTTTTCCAAAAGGAAAAAAAACTGCAATTCCTCCCCCCTAGTCAGAACCAGGCGGAAACGGGCGGATGGGTCTATCGGCAATACCCCCAACCGGGGCCTTGCAGGTGGAAGTGGTCGGCGTGCAAACGGTTGAAATCAGGGCCAAGTACCACACGAAACCAATCGCAGGCACCATACCAGATCTGTCGCAGAAACGCGGCCTCTGGGTCGTTGCCCTGCCAGTCAGCCAGCAAGGTAAGCGTCCGACCGTCAGTGGTATCCAGCCCAACGATATCAATCGAGTCTGCGCGGGCGTGGCTGCTCCACCCACTATTTTCGCCTTGCGCAGTGCGCATGCGACGACAATTGTAACTGCCAATGTGGCGTATTCGGGCAATTTCAGCCCCAAGATGATCCCGCGCGGCGGGTTGCACCACGTGGTTTTCCCACATGGCCAGACGCAAGGTGGTGGCGCAGCTAGTTTCAACAGGCTGCAAACGCGCCGTGACCAGTTGCGACAGCAAACCCCGCCCGCTGACGCCGCAGTTCTGATCAACGATCCGATCCTCCATCGCCGGGAATCGAACACCAGCCTCTGCCAAGGCAGCCCGGCACTGCCCCTCATCCGCCAGTGCGCGATTCAACTGCCATTTTGTGACCGGCGTCACCGGTGCGCTGATTTCCAGATCGCGCAAGGGATTCCAATGAATAGGCACTGGCGTCTTGGGATGTGCCAACAGCCACCATCCTCCTCCGCCCAGCAGGATCGCCACGACCGCCAGCCTGAAAATGAAAGACGCCGCCGAGTACAGAAATCGGCGGCGTCCAGAGGTCTGCGTCATCGTATTACAGCGCTTAGTAGCGGTAATGTTCCGGCTTGTACGGACCTTCCGGCTTCACACCGATATAAGCGGCCTGATCTGCATCCATCTGGGTCAGCTTTACGCCGATGCGATCCAGATGCAGGCGGGCCACTTTTTCATCCAGATGCTTGGGCAGGATGTAGACGTCGTTTTCGTACTGATCACCCTTGGTGAACAGCTCGATTTGCGCCAGAACCTGGTTGGTGAACGAAGCCGACATCACGAACGAGGGGTGCCCGGTGGCGTTGCCGAGGTTCAGCAGACGGCCTTCGGACAGCAGGATGATGCGGTTGCCCGAGGGCAGTTCGATCATGTCCACCTGTTCCTTGATGTTGGTCCATTTGTGGTTCTTCAGGCTGGCGACCTGGATTTCATTGTCAAAGTGACCAATGTTGCCGACGATGGCCATGTCCTTCATCGCACGCATATGCTCGATGCGGATCACGTCCTTGTTGCCGGTGGTGGTGATGAAGATGTCGGCGCTGTCGATTTCATCTTCCAGCAGGGTCACTTCAAACCCGTCCATCGCGGCTTGCAGCGCGCAGATCGGGTCAACTTCGGTGACTTTCACACGGGCACCCGCGCCGCGCAGCGAAGCGGCCGAACCTTTGCCCACATCGCCGTAACCGCAAACCACGGCAACCTTACCGGCCATCATGGTGTCGGTGGCGCGGCGGATACCATCGACCAGCGATTCCTTACAACCGTATTTGTTGTCGAATTTCGACTTGGTGACGCTGTCGTTCACGTTGATCGCCGGGAAGGGCAGTTGACCGTCCTTAACCAGCTGATACAGGCGGTTCACGCCAGTAGTTGTTTCCTCGGACACGCCCTGAATCTGGTCACGCATCTTGGTGAACCAGCCCGGAGACGCGGCCATACGCTTGGCGATCTGCTTTTTGATCACCTCTTCTTCTTCCGACCCGGGTACAGGGATAATGTCTTCGCCCGCTTCCGCGCGGGCACCCAGCAGGATGTACAGCGTCGCGTCGCCGCCATCATCCAGGATCATGTTTGGCCCGTCTGCGAACAGGAAGGATTTGTCCAGATAATCCCAATGCTCTTCCAGCGTCTGGCCTTTGATGGCGAAGACAGGAATGCCAGCCTCGGCAATTGCTGCCGCCGCGTGGTCCTGGGTCGAGAAGATGTTGCACGATGCCCAGCGCACATCCGCGCCCAGCGCAACCAGCGTTTCGATCAGAACAGCTGTCTGGATTGTCATGTGCAGCGATCCAACGATGCGCGCACCAGACAAAGGCTTGCTTTCGCCGTATTCCGCACGCAGGGACATCAGGCCCGGCATTTCGGTTTCAGCAATATCCAATTCCTTGCGACCGAACCCGGCCAGTGAAATGTCCTTAACGATATAGTCCCCGGCCATCAGGCGCTCCATTTTTCCGGTTAAACTCAGTCCCGGCTGCCCCTAGCATTCCTTGGGGCAGGTGGCAATGTCGATGACTTCAGATCGAAGGGTATAGGCCGCTGTCAGCTTGG
Organism: Ruegeria sp. 6PALISEP08; assembly: GCF_001238295.1. Taxonomy (GTDB): domain Bacteria; phylum Pseudomonadota; class Alphaproteobacteria; order Rhodobacterales; family Rhodobacteraceae; genus Ruegeria. Next base: position 200,112 of record NZ_LGXZ01000008.1, on the reverse strand, counting down.
GGTGCCTTCAATTTTAACTTTTGGTATCGCTTCGAAAAAATCTGTGCCGACGGCAACAATACAACTAATGCCGTCCGCATTGGTGACCAGTACGGTATAACTGCCGGTTTCTTTTGAGGTCCAGACCTCCATCACCGAATGCGCGCCGCGCGTTTTTTGCAGACCGCCAAAGGCCAATTCCTCGGCGTAGTTTTCCTGCAATTTGGCGATGATATCGTCGCGCTCTGCGCAATTCTTGGCAAAGGCGGGCGGGGCTGTGGCAGCCATCCCAAAAGTCAATGCAAGGGCGAACAAACGCTTGAACATGACAAACTCCTTTCATTTCGCGTTTCGCTTGTGAGAGGAGCACACCGGGAGAAGCATGTGCCCCCCTCGGTTTTTATGTCGGGATCGGATGATGTTGTTTCAAAGCACGAATGCTCAAGAAAACGTTGGCAGCAAGTGATCCTGACAGGTAGATCATACCATAAAAATACGATTTTAATGTGTTCGACTTCACAAGGCATGGCAAAATGGCAACACAACCCCGAGCATGGCAGAGGATGCTGTCAGGCCGCAGGCTGGACCTGTTGGACCCAACCCCGGTCGATATCGAGATCGAAGATATCGCGCATGGGCTGGCCTTTGTGGCCCGCTGGAACGGGCAGACAAACGGTGAATTCGCCTATTCCGTAGCCGAACATTCTCTGCTGGTCGAAGAGATTTTTGGCCGCATTGCCTCCAAAGCCCCCGCTAAATGGCGATTGGCAGCCTTGTTACATGACGCACCGGAATATGTGATCGGCGATATGATCTCACCCGTCAAATCCGCTGTAGGCCCGGACTATGGCGCACTGGATGACCGGTTGGCGGCGGCGATCCATATCCGATTCGGGTTGCCTGCTGAAGTGCCGAAGACGATCAAACAACAGATCAAGAAGGCCGACAAGATCAGCGCCTGGATGGAGGCCACCCAAATCGCGGGATTCTCTGAGCCAGAAGCGACCAAGTTCTTCGGTCGCCCGGATAAGGCGGTGATGGAGGGGTTGAGGATTACGCTGCGCCCGCCGGTCAAGGTGCGAGAGGCGTATATGGAACGACATGCGGCGTTGATAGCTTTTCTATAGAAAACCAATTTCAACCAATGTCCGGATTGCACCCAAAGCTACCGAGATGATGCGGGGTAACGATTGACTGTGTTGACGATGTTGCGAGGGGATTTCATCAATACCGTCTAGGGTGATCTGTGGCACGAAGAGCACCACAGATCGTCAATTTCACGCCTAAGTGGCTGCGTTATGCAAACGGTTGGCGAACACGCCTTTGTCGGTCAGATCACGCAAGCTTTTCGCGCCCGCCAGAGCTGCCAGATCGGCCAACGGTTCGATCAGAATGACCAGCAGATACGCCACGCCAAAGCTGGTTACAGCCGTAAGGTTCTCGCTGCCGAAGCCTTGACCGTAAATCGCCCAGAAAGCCACCCAAGCCACAACACCACCCTGATAGACCGCTGACATCTTTAGTACGTCCAAGTACCGCAGATCGACATATGCAGTCGTCGATGGAATAACTTTCTTTGCCAGCGCGTCCACTGCAAAGAGCGGGAACAGCAGAGTGGAGATGTTCACAAAATACATTGGCAAATCAGTTGGGGCGAAAAGGAAACCCTGGATCGCCAAACCGCCTGCAAGACCGAGGGCCGCAGGCCCGGAACCAAGTAGCAAAAACAGTGTCGTACCAAGGATTATGTGCACTTCGGAGATGCCAACGGCGAAGTGTGGCAAGATTTCAAAGAAGATGAACACCCCAAAAGCGGCAATGACAGACCGAACGCCAAATGAGACGACGGAGTGGGTTTGGAGATCATCATTGATCACTTTCAAGGAATAGCCCGCAGCGGCAGCAGCCGTCCCATAGGCGAGGGCCATTTTCGCGGCGTCAACGACGCCAGGTTCGATATGCATAGTAGAGTTCCTTTCGCGTCCACCCGACGCAGAAAAAGGGCCAGAAAATTCCGGCGGTTGCGTAAAGATGGTTGGTATCCTGACTCGTAGCCTTGAAAACTATGACTACTTACAGTTGCGGGGGCAGTCCGGGCTTTTACCCGGTTCCCAATTAAGACCTCCTCTCGAAGGTCACCATCGTCGCTACACTACACAAGCTAAGGTTCGGAGCAAGGCTTGATTGCGGCGCTTAGGCATTTGCCAGCGGCAGATGAAGCGGAAATTAGGTTGGTGAATATGAAAATCCGCTTTGCCCCGCAAAGCAGACTTAATCCGTGTCCTCAGAGAAGACTCTTGGTTCAGATTAAAACCAATTCGCCACTCGTCACCGCGGGCTACGCTTCGCCAAAATACGCTGCAAAGTCCGGCGATGCATGTTCAGCCGGCGTGCGGTCTCCGACACGTTCCGGTCACACAGTTCGTAGACCCGCTGAATATGCTCCCAGCGCACGCGATCCGCACTCATGGGGTTTTCCGGCGGTGGCGGCAGTTCGTCGCCCTTGGCCAGCAGCGCATTGGTGATGTCGGTGGCATCGGCGGGTTTGGACAGATAATCGGTTGCACCGATCTTGACGGCCGCTACGGCAGTGGCAATCGCGCCATATCCGGTCAGAACAACAACCCGGCTGTCGGGGCGCTTTTCCCGCAGCACTTCGACAACATCCAACCCGTTGCCGTCTTCCAGCCGCAAATCCACAACCGCGTAAGCGGGCGGGCGGGCGGTAGAAATGGCGCGGCCTGCGGCAACGGAACCGGCGGTTTCAACTTCGAATCCGCGCTTTTCCATCGCCTTGGCCAGACGTCTCAGAAACGGCTCGTCATCATCTACCAAAAGCAGGGACTTGTCAGGGCCGATATCAAGCTGAGAACTGTCTGCCATATGTTAGGTCTTTCCGTTATTTCATGCCTTTGGCTTGGGTATGAGTAATAGCAGCGCAGGAACAAAGGTCAAACAACCTTGTCACGATGCGGCCTGATCAAGAAAGCACCCAACCTTGTCCGCCATCTGCTCGGCCGTGTCATCGCGCTTGAAAAACTCAAGAAAACCGTGCTCGGGCGTAACCAGATAGGTGAAGGTGGAATGATCGACCAAATAAAACTCGTCGCTTTTGTCATGGGCCTTGTAATAGGTCTTGTAGGCTTTGCTGGCTGCTTTCACCTGCTCGGGTGAGCCGGTCAGCGCGATGGTTTTGCCGCCGAGGTTGAATGCATAGTCGGCCATCACTTCGGGCGTGTCGCGATCCGGATCAATTGAGATGAACAGCGGCGTCACCGATTGCCCGCGTTCAGCCAGAATATCGACGGCCTCGGCGTTGCGCGACATGTCGAAAGGGCAGACATCGGGGCAGAACGTATAACCGAAATAAACCAGCGTCGGTTCAGTGATCACGTCTGCGTCAGTGACCGTCTCACCCTTGCCATTGACCAGCTCAAAGGGTCCGCCGATTGTTGCGGTTCCTCCGGCGATCTGGCTGGACCGGCACTGCGCGAACTGATCGCCAGAGCCGCCACCACGCGTCAGAAGCCACATGGCCCCAAGGCCAATTACCAGTACAACAGCTGCAAGAATTGCGTATAGACGGGTCATTTCAGTTTTCCGGTCGCAAGGGGGTTGTTGATCGCTTCGGCCGGGACACCTATCAAGATGATCAGCCTTTGCAACAGGACATAAAGAACCAATGGCAGAATCCAATCAGACTTTTTGGCGCGGCCAGGAACGGAGCAGCTGGATTCGCCTGCGCACCCTGATCCTGTTGCGATGGGTGGCCATCATCGGCCAGTTCACTGCCATCACCGTTGCCCAGCAATATTATGACGTGCAGCTGCATCTGGGCCTGTGCTATCTGGCCATCGGCATTTCGGTCATGAGCAATTTTACGGCCATTTTGTTGTTCCCGCAGAACAAGCGCCTGACCGAGTTTGAAAATTTCCTGATGGTCCTGTTTGATCTGCTGCAGCTGTCGATACTGCTGTATCTGACGGGGGGCTTGAACAATCCGTTTGCGCTGCTTCTGTTGGGGCCGGTTACAATTTCTGCCAATGTCATGAGCACCCGGTCGACCCTGATCGTTGGGGCTGTGGCGATTGTTCTGACCACGTTGCTGGCCAAGTTTCACCTGCCGCTGCGCACCAATCTGGGGCTGGTTCTGGATATTCCGGATATTCTGCTGTTCGGCAATTGGGCCGCAATCGTCATCGCTATCGTTTTTATCGGAGCCTACTCCCACCGCGTCAGCTCTGAGGTTCAGTCCATGTCCGAAGCACTGGCTGCAACTCATATGGCGTTGGCGCGCGAACAGAAGCTGACCGACCTGGGCGGCGTTGTTGCCGCCGCCGCGCACGAGTTGGGCACTCCCTTGGCAACCATAAAACTGACCAGCGCGGAATTGATCGAAGAACTGAATGATCGCCCAGATCTGATAGAAGATGCCGCGCTGATCCGAGAGCAGGCCGACCGCTGCCGCGATATTCTGCGTGATATGGGACGGGCCGGCAAAGATGACCTGCATTTGCGGCAGGCGCCACTGTCGACCGTGGTGAACGAAGCCGCCGAACCGCATGTGGGACGTGGCAAAGAGGTTCATTTTTCGGAAGGCCCGGTTCAGGACGGGGATGTGCAGCAGCCTTCGATCCTGCGAAAACCCGAAATCATTCACGGGTTGCGCAATCTGATCCAGAACGCTGTGGATTTTGCACGGGCCAATGTCTGGGTCGAGGCCGAATGGACCGACAGCAGGATCACCGTCAGCATCATGGACGACGGGCGTGGATATCCGTCGCATATGATCGGACGCATCGGTGATCCCTTTATGCGGCGCAGGCGGGCGGAAACGGATCAGAAAACCCGCCCTGAATACGAAGGTATGGGCCTTGGCCTGTTCATCGCCAAAACCTTGCTGGAGCGCAGCGGAGCCGAACTGGAATTCGCCAATGGCTCGGACCCCTATCAACACCTGATCGACGACCCGGACCGCAAAGGCGCCATCGTCAAAGTGTCGTGGCCGCGCAACCTGATTGATGCACAAAAGGGCGATACCCCAGTTCCATCGGGTTCAAACAAGCGCATTCAGGTGTGAGTTAAGAGACCATTAACCAATCTTACCCATAGTCCAATCGAGCTAGTGTCTGCTTTGGGGAATTTGATGGCCGATTGGATCATTCTGGCCGCGATCAGCGTTGTATCAGGTTGCTTTGCGGTTCAATGGCTCTTGCCGCGCCGTACGCTGCGGGACCAGACCTTTGGCCTTTTTTCCAACACCTCTTTGTTCGACGCGGTGTTCCTGTTCGACGGAGAGCGGTTGATCAGTCATTCCGACATTGCTCTGGCCGGTTTCGAACATGTAGGAAACTGGACAGATCTGCGCCGATTGCTGCAAAGGGATTTCCCATCCTTTCCTGAAATTCCAGACAAAGTGCGCGATGAAGGCTTTATCGTGGTCTCACCGATCGATTGCACCGTTGAGCGTGATGTGATTTGCGAGTGGATTGATGGAATTGTCCGTGTGCGTCTGCGTGAAGCGGCCAAGACCAAACCCGTGGGATCAGAAGCGTCGATAGATCCCACCAGGCTGGCGATGGATCAAGCCCCGTATCCGGTGTGGTTGCTGGACCGAAACAAACGGGTGCAATGGTGTAATGCTGCCTATGTCACACTTGCCCGCAGGGCGCGCGATCAGGACACTGACCTGACCGATCCTTTGTTCCCGGCCCTCGTTGAGGAACGATCCATTGGAAAAACCAGAGTATCGATCGATCTCGCTGACAGCAGCACAAAGCTGTGGTTCGATCTGACTCAGGTAGAGAACGAGGCTGGTCACTTGTGTTACGCTGTCGACATCAACGCCATTGTCGAAGCAGAAACTGCCCAGCGCAAATTCGTTCAAACCATGACCAAGACGTTTGCGCAGCTTTCGATCGGTCTGGCCATCTTTGACCGCAATCGACAACTTGCACTTTTCAACCCCGCTTTGATCGACCTGACCACCTTGCCCCCCGATTTCCTTAGTTGTCGCCCAAGCCTGAGCGGCTTTTTTGACCGTCTTCGGGATCAACACATGATGCCGGAACCCAAGAACTATCGCAGTTGGCGACGTCAGATGAATGACCTTCTCGAGGCGGCAGAAGACGGTAACTACCATGAAACTTGGTCTCTCCCGTCAGGCTCGGTCTATTCCGTCAGCGGTCGACCACACCCGGATGGTGCCGTGGCGTTCTTGTTCGAAGATATTACCGCCGAGATCACTCTGACGCGCCGTTTTCGATCTGAAATGGACCTGATGCAATCCATATTTGACAAGCTCGCAGATGCGATTGCCGTTTTCACCGATGATGGTTCTCTGGCCTTCACGAACTACGCCTATCAAGAGCTTTGGGGGGACACGCAAGACGTTGGGTTCCAGACTGAAACGGTCACAGACGTCACACGATGCTGGCAAGATCTGTGCATTGCGACCCCTGTGCTTGGCGAAATCCGAGACTTTGTTGAAATGCGCGACAACCGGACCGAATGGACGGCTGAAATTCAGTTGAGATCCGGCATCGCGATCGATTGCACCATCACGCCAGTTCACAACGGCGCAACAATTGTCCGATTTGCAGTTTCTGAAACGCCCACAAAAAGGGCCGCCATCAAACAGATCAGCGCCTGAACCGGGTTGCAGCCCGTCAGGCGCGGGGCCATTGTGGCGCCATGACGACAATGCCCCTATCTCTGACCTTCAAGTCACCGGAAGAAACCACCAAATTCGCCGAGAACGTCGGTGCGACGCTGCAACCAGGCGATGTTGTGCTGTTGGAGGGCGAGATCGGTAGCGGAAAGACGCATTTTGCGCGCGCGCTCATCCAGTCGCTTATGCCTGAGCCCGAAGATGTCCCCTCGCCTACGTTTACCTTGGTGCAGGCTTACGATACGCCAGCCGGTGAAATCTGGCACTGCGACCTCTATCGCCTGAGCATGGTGGAAGAGGTCGAGGAACTGGGGCTGATCGATGCGTTCGACACTGCAATATGCCTGGTCGAATGGCCGGCAAAACTGGGATCCCTTACGCCGGATGCGGCTTTGCGAATGACCCTCAAAACAGACCCTAACAACGAAAAATTGCGCCATTTGACTCTGTCGTGGACCGATCCGAAATGGGCAAGAAAACTGGAGACCGCCAGATGACAAACAGAGCAGTCCTGGCCGAGGCGCTGATTGCACAAACCCCATGGGCCGAAGCAGACCGCGCGCCTCTGGCGGGTGATGCTTCAGACCGTTGTTATGAACGGCTAACGGACCCGTCCAGCGGGCGAACTGCCGTTTTGATGGATGCGCCACCTGAAAAGTGCGAGGATGTCGAAACATTTGTCCGCGTTGCGAACTACCTGCGATCCGTAGGCTTAAACGCACCCGAGGTTTATGCAGAGGATGCCGAATTTGGTTTTCTGCTGCTGGAAGATCTTGGCGATGATCTTTTCACCCGCGTTCTGGCCAAGGACTCCTCTAAAGAACGCTTGCTGTACGAGGCCGCAACAGATGTGCTGCTTCATCTGCATCAGGCCCCCACTTTGTCTTTGACATCATTCGACCCGGCGCTGATGACAGAGCTGACCACATTGGCCTTCACGAAATATGCGGCGGGCATACAGGGGGAGTGTGACGCGGATGCTTTGGACCGGTTTGAGCACAGGTTTGCGGATATTCTGCACCGTGAAACATCAGGGTCAAAAGCGGTCTCGCTCAGGGATTATCACGCGGAAAACCTGATATGGCTGCCAAATCGCGCAGGGATCAAGCGCGTTGGCCTGCTGGATTTCCAATCCGCGGTTCTGGCCCATCCCGCCTATGATCTGGTGTCTTTGCTGCAGGACATACGCCGAAAGGTCTCACCCGGGATCGAGATGCAGATGATCAATCGGTACATCGCAGCCTCCGGCGTGGACGACCACGATTTTCGAACCGCTTACAGCGTGTTGGGTGCACAACGAAATTTGCGCATTCTTGGTGTATTCGCGCGCCTTGCGACCGACTATGGCAAACCGCACTACGTCGATATGATACCGGCTGTTTGGGCGCATCTGATGCGCGATCTGGATCACCCGGCCCTGGTGTCGATAGCCCCGCTGCTGCACGAGTCTTTGCCCAGCCCAACGCCCGAAAACCTTGACAAGCTGAGAGTGCAATGACCGGATCGCCCTTTGCAGTGATGCTGTTTGCCGCGGGGTTTGGCACCCGTATGGGTGCTTTGACCAAGGACCGGCCCAAGCCGTTGATCAAGGTATCCGGGCGTCCCCTGATTGATCACGCGCTGGATTTTGTTCATGAGCTCGACCCCGTGCGCATTGTGGCGAACGTACATTACCACGCAGATCAGCTGCATGAGCATCTCGACCCCAAAGGCGTGGTGATCTCACGCGAAGTGCCCGAAATCCTTGAAACGGGCGGCGGATTAAGGGCCGCCCTGCCACTGTTGGGCACCAATCCTGTGTTCACGCTGAACACTGATGCGATCTGGTCCGGCCCTAACCCTTTGACCCTGTTACAAAAAGCGTGGGATCCGACCCGTATGGACGCGCTTTTGATGTGTGTTCCAGTTTCCCAAACCACAGGCCACAATGGGGACGGAGATTTTACGGCCGACCCGGACGGGCGCATCACACGCGGGCCCGGTTTAGTTTACGGAGGCGCGCAGATTCTCAAAACGGACGGATTACGTGCGTTTTCGCAGTCAGCTTTTTCGCTGAACCTGCTTTGGAACCAGATGCACGATCAAGGCCGCCTGTTTTCTGTCGAGTATCCGGGGCGCTGGTGCGATGTGGGACGTCCCGAGGGGATCACGCTGGCCGAAGGACTGCTGGCTGATGTTTGAACCTAGCGCCCTGCCCCGCGTATTCGCCGTGCCGCCTGGCACGGATTTCCCCAAGGCATTGGTCGATGGCCTGCGGCAGCGCTGCTCTGGCCCACCGGAAGCTTTGGCTCGGGTGGAGTTGGTGCTGAACACGCGGCGTATGGAACGGCGCGTCCGCGAGTTGTTCAATCAAGGTCCGCCCTGCCTGCTGCCACGCCTGTCGTTGGTCACCGAATTGGGGGAAAGCGTTGATCTGGCGCAGATTCCCCCTGCCGTTCCACCGCTGCGGCGGCGTCTGGAACTGACTCAGCTGGTGGTCAAACTGCTGGAACAGCAACCGGATCTGGCGGCGCGTTCTTCGGTCTTTGACCTCTCGGACAGTCTGGCCGCGCTCATTGACGAAATGCAGGGCGAAGGTGTGTCGCCCGAGGCCATCCAGCAGTTGGATGTCAGCGACATGTCCGGACATTGGGCACGAGCGCAGGCTTTCATCGGCATTGCCGATCATTTCATCGACACTGACGCACAGGCGATGGATGCGCAGGCTCGCCAACGTCGCGTTGTCGAAAACCTGATCGCGCGTTGGCAAGGGAATCCTCCGCAGCACCCAGTCATTCTTGCGGGCTCCACCGGTTCGCGCGGAACAACCCTGATGCTGATGGAGGCGATCGCACGCCTGCCACAAGGGGCACTGGTGCTGCCGGGTTATGATTTCGACCAGCCCAATCATGTCTGGCAAGGTTTGGATGATGCGTTGACATCGGAAGATCATCCGCAATACCGGTTCCGCAAGCTGATGCGCGCGCTGGAGCTTGCGCCCGATCAAATCACCCCATGGACAGACTTTTCCTCTCCCTCGCCTTCACGCAACCGATTGATTTCACTCGCTTTACGCCCGGCACCTGTAACAGACGCCTGGATGACCGAAGGGCCTAAACTGACCGACTTGGAAGGCGCAACCAAAGACCTGACCCTGGTCGAGGCACAATCGCCCAGAGCCGAAGCCCTGGCCATCGCCTTACGCTTGCGACAAGCTGCTGAAACCGGTCAAACCGCCGCCTTGATCACGCCGGATCGTATGTTGACCCGTCAGGTCAGCGCGGCGTTGGATCGGTGGAACATCCTGCCGGATGACAGTGCGGGCTTGCCTCTGCAACTCTCACCGCCCGGTCGTTTTCTGCGCCATGTGGCCAACCTGTTCACGCGCCGCCTTGAGGGCGAAGCGCTGCTGACACTGCTGAAACACCCGCTGAGTCATGACGGAGGTGAGCGCGGCAATCATCTGTTGCATACACGTGATCTGGAACTGGACCTGCGCCGCAACGGTCCACCATTCCCGGACAGCATCAGCCTCACGGCATTTGCAGTCCGCAAGGAAGCCCCAGAAAGCTGGGTTAGATGGGTCGTGCATCACTTCTGCAATCAACAGGTCAGTGGCGAATTGCATCTTTCGGACTGGGTGGAACGGCTGACAACACTGGCCGAGGCGATCTCGGCCGGCAGCACCGGTGAAACCGGCACGCTTTGGGACAAGAACGCCGGTCAAAAGGCGCTGTCGGTGGTGAACTCTCTCAGGGATGAGGCGCAGCATGGCGGCCCGATGACGGCCCATGACTTTGCCGACCTGCTGGGTGCATTGCTTGCGGGCGAAGAGGTTCGTGATCGCGACGCACCGCATCCGCACATCATGATCTGGGGTACGCTCGAAGCCAGGGTACAGGGGGCCGATCTACTGATTCTCGGGGGGCTGAACGAAGGAAGCTGGCCCGAGGCCCCGGCACCCGACCCCTGGCTGAACCGTCAGATGCGCGACAAGGCGGGGTTGCTGCTGCCTGAGCGCCGGATCGGCCTGTCTGCGCATGATTTCCAGCAGGCCATCGGCGCGCCCGAGGTTTGGCTGACCCGCGCGACCCGCTCGGATGATGCGGAAACGGTGCCGTCGCGTTGGCTGAACCGGCTGACAAACCTGCTGCAAGGCTTGCCGGGGCAGGGTGGCCGTGACGCTCTGGAAGGGATGCGCGCCCGCGGTCAGCGCTGGCTGAACTGGTCTGAGGTACTGGAAGATGCACCGCACATAGACGCCGCGCCACGCCCGTCGCCGCGCCCCCCGGTCGCCGCGCGCCCACGTCGTCTGTCCGTGACCGAGATCAAACGGCTGATTCGTGATCCTTATGCGATCTACGCCAAACATGTGTTGCGGCTGAAACCGCTGGACCCCTTGGTACAGGCCCCCGATGCCTTGCTTCGGGGCATCGTGATCCATGAAATCCTTGAACATTTCGTCAAAGACAGCGTGTTGGACAGCGCATTGTTGACGCGCGAGAACTTCCTGAAGCGGGCACACACCCTTCTGGATCAACATGTCGCCTGGCCCACCGCCCGCAAACTCTGGCTGGCCCGGCTGGAGCGGATCGCGGATGACTTCCTGGGTGCCGAACTCTCGCGCCGGGGTGATGGTGGGCCTGTGGCGTTTGAGGCGGCGATGAAACTGGTGCTGGACCCTCTGGATTTCACCATTGTCGGCCGCGCGGACCGGATCGATCACAACAGCCGGGGGTCACTGCGGATCATCGATTACAAAACCGGTGCGCCGCCGACGGAGAGTCAGCAGTCCAAATTCGACAAACAGCTGCTGATCGAGGCCGCTATGGCCGAGCAGGGCGGTATCGAGAGCATTGACCCGATAGACGTGGCCGAAGCCATCTTTATCGGGATGGGCGGCAGTTACAAAGAGGTCGCGGCACCCTTGATCAAGGAGCCAACCGACAAAGTTCTTGCCGAGCTGAAAGAGCTGATTTCAGCTTATTTAGAGCCTGATCAGGGGTTTTCTTCGCGTCGGATGCTGCACAAGGATACGGATATCGGTGACTATGATCATCTGGCGCGGTTCGGCGAATGGGACCGCACAGCCGATACTTGCCCCGAGGACCTGACATGAGCCCGCGCAACGATGCAACCGAACGGCAGGTGCAGGCCGCCCGCCCTGACGCCTCGACCTGGCTGGCCGCCAACGCAGGGTCGGGCAAAACACGGGTTCTTACCGACCGCGTGGCGCGTTTGCTGCTGGGTGGGGTGCAGCCGCAGCACATCCTGTGCCTGACTTACACCAAGGCCGCCGCCAGCGAGATGCAGAACAGATTGTTCAAGCGCCTTGGTGAGTGGGCAATGCTGGATGACGATTCTCTGCTAGAGCAATTGACCGATCTGGGCGTTCCCGGCGACATCAACCTGGACAGGCTGGCGCAAGCACGCACCTTGTTTGCTCGCGCCATCGAAACGCCGGGCGGTCTGAAAATCCAGACCATTCACTCGTTCTGCGCTTCATTGCTGCGGCGTTTTCCGCTGGAGGCCGGGGTCAGCCCGCAGTTTTCCGAGATGGAAGATCGCGCGGCAGCCCTTCTGCGAGAGGAGATCGTCGAGGATTTCGCCCAAGGCACTCAGGCTGGGTTGATTGAAGATGCGGCTCGGTTTGTCACCGATACGGGCTTTGACAAATTGACCGCTGCGATCACGCACAAGCGCAATCTGTTCGCGGAGCCACTGGAGTGGTCGGAACTGTTGACACGATTCGATCTTCCGGACGGTTTTGACGAAACCCATCTGTTTGAGCGTGTGTTCCTTGGTGGCGAAGTCGAGTTGATCCAGTCTATGCTGCCCGCTTTGACGGAAAGCGGCGGTAACAATGCCAAGGCCGCGGCTAAGCTGGCCGGGTTCACCGAATCCCGGTTGGCGCATTTGCCCATGTTGGAAAGCGTGTTGCTGACCGGAAAAGGAGCAAAAGAACCGTTCACCGCCAAACTCAACAGCTTTCCAACCAAAGCCCTGCGCGAAGGCGCTCTGGCCGACCGGATTCCACAATTGGAAGCCTTGATGCTGCGGATTGAGGCGGCGCGCGAACAACGTCTGGCGCTGGTCGCTGCGCAGAAAACCGCAGTCCTGCACCGCTTTGCTGCCGCTTTCCTGCCCGAGTACGAGCGGCGTAAGCAGCTGCGGGGATGGTTGGATTTCGACGACCTGATCTTGTGCGCGCGTCAAGTGTTGAATGACCCGGCGGTGGCCGAATGGGTGCTGTATCGGCTGGACGGAGGCATCGACCATATTTTGGTGGACGAAGCGCAGGACACCAGCCCGGACCAATGGGACGTGGTCGAAAAACTGGCCCAGGAATTCACCAGTGGGGAAGGAGCGCGGTCCGGGGTTGAGCGCACGATCTTTGTGGTCGGCGACAAGAAGCAGTCGATCTATTCCTTCCAGGGCGCTGACCCACAGGCGTTTGACAGAATGCAGGAAGAGTTTGGCCGAAAACTGGCTGAATCAGACTCTAAGTTGTGGGACATGACGCTGGAATACTCGTTTCGATCCTCCAGCGCGATCCTGTCTTTGGTCGATTTTCTGTTTGAAAACCGGATCGAGGCAGGGTTTCACAAAGACAGCCAGCATCGTGCGTTCAAGGCCGATCTGCCGGGCCGGGTTGATCTTTGGCCCGTCGTGGAAAAAGTTGAAGATTCCGAAGAAGGCGACTGGATCGATCCGGTGGATCGCCCCGGTGCGCGACACCATACCGTCATTCTGGCCGAGCAGGTTGCGCAGTCGATCAAGGCCATGATCGAACGGGGTGAAACGATCCCGGAGGATGGCAAATCCGAGACATTCGTACGTCGGAAAGTGAAGCCGGGGGATTTCCTGATCCTTGTCCAGCGCCGTTCGGACCTTTTTGCCGAGATCATCCGCGCCTGCAAATCTGCCGGTCTGCCGATCGCGGGCGCTGACCGGCTGAAAGTGGGTGCTGAACTTGCGGTCAAAGACCTCGCCGCGCTTCTGAGCTTTCTGGCCACGCCCGAAGACAGCCTGTCACTGGCGACGGTTCTGAAGTCCCCTTTGTTCGGATGGTCCGAGCAGCAGCTTTTCGATCTGGCGCACCGGCGACAGGAACAGTTCCTTTGGGCCGCGCTGCGTAACCGGGCAGATGAATTTCCCGAAACGCTCGCCATATTGAATGATCTGCGCAGCCAGATCGACTTTCTGCGCCCCTATGACCTGATCGAACGTATTCTGACCCGCCATGACGGGCGGCGCAAACTGCTGGGTCGTCTGGGGGCCGAAGCTGAAGACGGTATCAACGCCTTGCTGTCTCAGGCGCTGGCGTATGAACGAACGGATATTCCCAGCTTGACCGGGTTTTTGGTCTGGATGCAGACCGATGATCTGGAAATCAAGCGGCAGATGAGCGGTGTCGGCAACATGATCCGGGTGATGACCGTGCACGGTTCAAAGGGCCTTGAGGCTCCGATTGTGATCCTGCCGGATACTGGCAAACGCCAACCACCACGTGATGCCGAGATTATGGTGGCCGATGGCACCCCGCTGTGGAAAGTGTCAGCAGATGTCTCGCCCAACCTGATCTCGCACGCACGGGAAGTGGCGCGCAACCGCGAGGAAAATGAACGGCTGAGATTGCTGTATGTGGCTCTAACACGGGCTGAAAAATGGTTGATTGTGGCCGCAGCCGGCGATTTGGGCAAAGACGGCAACAGCTGGTATCAAATGGTCGAAGCCGCGATGGAGCGAGCCGGGGCCGCGCTGGTACCGGGGTCCGACATCCGCCGCCTGTCCCACGGGGATTGGGACGCGCCGCCTTTGACCGACCAGCCACAAACGGTCGCTGATCAGGTCGATCTGCCGGATTTGTTCCAGCGCCCGGCACCCGAACCGATTGACCCTATAAGCGCGCTCAGCCCTTCGGATCTTGGCGGTGCCAAAGCGTTGCCCGGGGATGCCGGTTTGGATGAAGACGCTGCAAAACTGCGCGGAACGCGTCTGCACCTGTTGCTGGAACACCTGCCGACAGCAGCACCGGACGTCTGGCCCGAGCTTTGCGCCCGGTTGCTACCGGATATGCAGAACGCAGACCGTCAAGACCTTTTGACCGAAGCCACCCAAGTGCTGACGGCGGAGTCTCTCAAACACATCTTTGCACGCGAAACTCTGGCCGAAGTGCCGGTAACCGCAGATTTGAACGGACAGCGGATGCATGGAATCATCGACCGACTGATCGTGTCAGATGCGGACGTACAAGTAGTTGATTTCAAAACAAATGCGACCGTCCCAAACCGGATAGAAGATTGCCCCGAAGGACTGCTGCGCCAGATGGGGGCCTATGCTCAGGCGCTGGCGCAGATTTATCCTGACCGCAGCATCCGAACCGCCATTCTGTGGACCCGGACTGCAAGCTTGATGTGGCTGCCACACGATCTTGTGACGGAAGCCTTGGCCCACGCCCGGATGTCTTGACCTTACCCGGCGCGGCACCTACGTTCTGTTCCCGAGCTTACCCCATTCAGGAGACAGAATATGTCGACCGTAGCCGTTACTGACGACACCTTTGACGCCGAAGTCAAAAACTCGACCGTTCCCGTGGTCGTGGACTTCTGGGCTGAATGGTGCGGCCCCTGTAAACAAATCGGCCCCGCGCTGGAAGAACTGGCCGCCGAGTATGGCGACAAGGTGAAAATCGCGAAAGTCGATGTGGACAGCAACCCGAACGCGGCGGCCGCAATGGGCGTGCGCGGTATCCCGGCACTGTTCATCTTCAAGGACGGTCAGGTTGTTTCCAACCGCGCAGGTGCGGCCCCCAAAGCTGCGCTGCAAAGCTGGATCGACGAATCCATCTGATCTGGTCCTAGCAGATTGTTCCAAAGGCGCCTCAGATCGGGGCGCCTTTTTTGTTGCATATGTCGGAGAAACCAATGGCAAAAACGCGGGTTCTTGTAGAGTTCGGGATGGGTACCTCCCTGCGCCGAATGGACTATACCGAGGCATCGTTGCGAGCGATCAAGGATGCGCTGTGGCATAACTCGGTCAATATGGCTGAACTGTTTGGATTCCCCAAAGAGGCAATGATCATTGATGCTGAAATCGGCGTCCAACAGCCGGATCAGGTGGATACCGAAGCGCTCAAAGCCATCTTCCCTTATGGTCAGCCGAATATCACGGTCACAAAAGGCGGGTTGGATATCGACAAACCACATAGTGACGGGTGCACGGTCATGGCCAACGCCGCTCTGGTCGTTTCTTTTGACATGGAGCCCGCGCAATGAGTGAAAAACGCATCATCCTGGAAATGGGAACAGGCAACGACCTGTACGGTCAGGACTATACCAAAGCGGCCCGACGTGCGGTGCAGGACGCACTGCATCATTCATCGATCACACTGTTTTCTAATCTTGGAATTGATCATTCCGAAATGCGCGTCAGCGTCACAATCGGCGTACAGGACCCCAAACAGGTGGATTGCGATCTGGTTGCTGCCGACCTGCCAAGGGGCAGGGCCGAAGTCCGCGTAGTCAAAGGAGGTCTGGATGTTGTTGATGAAGCGGCTGGCACCAAACATGTGGTTGCAACTGCTGCGATCGAAGCTTTTCTGCCTGACCTTGCCGGAAAATTCGTGCAGAACTGAGCAAAGAAAAAGCCGCTCGGAATCCCGGGCGGCTGTTTCGAATTGGTGATCCGTCAGAAGGATCAGAGTTTGGCGATATCCTCGCGGATCAGACCAATGTCGTCCAGCTGATCGTCGCTGAGCTTCGACAGAAGGATCCGTGTTTTACGTGCGTCGTTCCAGTTGACAACAGATTTGACGACGTTGGTGAAAGTGTCCGCCACGTGCAGGATGGTAGCTGCTCCGAGCGGCGCATGGATATTAGCGGTGGTTGCCATGTGCGCAGTCCTTTTTGAAGAAACAGCCGACCCGTTGTCGGTTGTGAGCCTCATGTAGTACCTCTGTGCCGGACTCACAATTGCTGGTCTGGTAGACCCGAATTGCATTTCTTGCATATCTTTTGGGCGGTTTCGGAACGGGTTGCGTCAACACCGCGCCCAGCCCATATATAGCGCCAGTGAAAACGGAGACGATCATGGCAGATAACGACTTTCCCGGTTGGCACGGCACGACGATCATAGGCGTCAAAAAGGGCGGTCAGGTCGTGATAGCCGGTGATGGTCAAGTCAGTCTGGGCCAGACGGTGATTAAGGGAACGGCCCGCAAGGTACGCCGCCTGTCACCCGGCGGGTTTGAAGTTGTGGCTGGGTTCGCTGGATCGACCGCGGATGCCTTCACGTTGCTGGAACGTCTGGAATCCAAGCTTGAGGCCACACCCGGCCAACTGGCCCGCGCCTCGGTCGAACTGGCCAAGGACTGGCGCACTGATAAATACCTCCAAAAGCTTGAGGCGATGCTGATCGTCACCGACGGCAAGGACCTTCTGGTGATCACCGGGGCAGGGGACGTGCTGGAGCCAGAACACAATGTGGCTGCCATCGGGTCAGGCGGAAACTTTGCCCTCGCCGCAGCCCGCGCGATGATGGACGGCGACAAAGAGGCCGAGCAGGTGGCGCGTGAGGCCATGGCAATTGCCGCCGACATTTGCGTCTATACCAACGGCAATCTGACGGTTGAGTCGATTTCAGGCTAACAGCGCCTTAATCTCTTTCCCCTTCCAGCGGCGGTGCATTCCGATCAGGCCCAAGATCGCGGCGAATACCACGATGTAGTAGGGCACGCGGATGTCGATACTCATCAGTCCGCCGCCGATCAGGGACATGATGCCTCCGGCCAGACAGAAGACAGCGGTTGTCACACCCATGACCCAGCCTTGATCCGTCTCACTGACGCTGGAGGAGAACAAACCCAGCATCGTCGGATAAGCAACTCCGAACAGGAAGTAGAAGAAAAAGACCGGCACATAGCTGAAGACGCCGCTTGGGCTGAAGGCGAAAGCAAGTCCGCAAACCACCATGACCACAAGTGATGTGTAGATAATCGCATGTTTGCTGAATCTTTCCTGCGCGGGTTTCACAAGGAAGGTACTGGAGAAGGCCAATGCCACACCAATGACAACCATCGCCATACTGCCTCCGATGACTCCGTACCCGAAAGCGCTGGTCAGGAAATTGTCGACGAACACGTAGAAAGTGACGTTTGCAATCATAAAGAACGAATAAACAGGCAGGATCTTCAGCACCATCGGGTGACCTCGTACCGCGACCAGGCTGTCTGCAATGTCACGGGGCCGGAATACAAAAGGCGCACGATCTATTCGGGTATCCTGGAAGAAGAAAAGCACCAGAAAGATAGCGATCAACACCAAAACGAAAGCGCCATAAAATGGGGTTTTCAGCGTCGCGAAACTGCCCAACAAGGCAGCATCTGACAAAACCGCTCCGATAATCGGCCCACCGACAAGGCCAAAGCTGACGCCCGTTACAATATAGCCCATGTTACGGTCTCGATCCGCGGCATCAGTACTGCCATCTATCATCGCGGCTTGAGCAATGGGCTGGTTGCCCGCAGTAAATCCGGTGATCGAACGCCCGACAATCAACAGAAGAAGGCTGTTCAGGTAAAGAGCGGCAATGGTCAGGGCATATCCGGCCAATGCCCCGCAAAGACACACGAGCAAGGCGTTTTTGCGTCCGATCGAATCCGACACTTTCGAGACATAGACAACGCCCAGAAACCACGACAGGAAGAAGCACCCGATTACCAGCCCATAATAGAAATGGCGGCGACCTACCGACGTGCTGTCAGCCAGGAAGCCAGATTTGGTTTCCATGATCAGGGAATTGATGATCGGAAAGACCAACCCTTGCCCGATCAGATCAACAAAAACTACAAAAAGTAGCGTGATCTTGGCAATTTTAGTCATAAAACGCCCCCGGTTCCAATGCCTTGGGGCGAGTGTAACAGACAGTTGCCCTGTTACCTAGCTGCGCGTCAGAGGCCGAAGCGCTCGACCTCTGACAATCGTGATTACTTCAGTGTTGCCACACCCAGCGGTACACCGGCGACCTCGCACCAGATATAGACTTCGTTGTAGCCCGACACATCCATTGTCGGCGGTACAGCATAAGATTGCTTGCCCGTCAGATGCAGCAGCGCACCCAGCTTGCTGTCAGAAGCGTATTTGCCATCTTTGCCGAAGGCCACGCGCGGGTCGGGACCACCGTCCAGCGAAAAGTCGTCGCCCAGCTCAACGATGTAACGGTCGCCTTCCTTGACCAGTTTCACTGACCCGGTGGTGATGTGGTTCGAGCGGCCCTCGAACGAGCCTTTCTTTTTGGCGCCGCCTGCCACAGCAGCGGTGGTGCCGGCCAGGGTCAGCGCCGCGCCAGTTGCGGCAGCTTTCACAAAAAGCGAACGACGAGTCATCATGATGAGGTATCTCCATTTGTAAATTCAGGCTGGTTTGCCTGTTGTGAAAATCTATGCCTCACATGCCGTACGCGTGACGATTCACATCACATCGATTTTTCGTGTGTTCGTGGTGAGTTGGCGCGAGATTTTCGTGATCAGCTTGTGTTTTCGCGTCGTATGATTAGGTTCCGTTGCGAAACAAACGGATAGAATACCTATGACAGACCTGACCCCGCGCGAGATTGTCTCGGAACTGGACCGCTTCATCATTGGCCAGAAAGATGCCAAACGTGCGGTGGCCGTTGCCCTGCGCAACCGTTGGCGACGCAAGCAGTTGGTTGATGATATCCGGGATGAAGTCTATCCGAAGAACATCCTGATGATTGGCCCCACCGGTGTGGGCAAGACCGAAATCAGCCGCCGTCTGGCCAAACTGGCCCGCGCGCCGTTTATCAAGGTCGAAGCCACCAAGTTTACCGAGGTTGGGTATGTCGGGCGCGACGTGGAACAGATCGTCCGTGATTTGGCAGACGCAGCGATCCTCCAGACCCGCGAATACATGCGCGAAGACGTCAAAGCCCGCGCCCATCAGGCCGCCGAGGATCGCGTGATCGAAGCGCTCGCCGGAACGGATGCCCGTGAAGCGACACGTGAAATGTTCCGCAAAAAGCTCAAATCGGGCGACCTGGATGATACGGTAATCGAACTGGAGGTTTCCGACAGCGCGAACCCGATGCCGATGTTCGACATTCCGGGCCAGCCCGGCAGCCAAATGGGAATGATGAACCTGGGCGATATTTTCGGAAAGGCGTTTGGCGGTCGTACCGTCAAAAAACGCCTGACTGTCGCCGAAAGCTATGACGTGCTGATCGGAGAAGAGGCCGACAAGCTGCTGGATGACGAAACCGTCAATCGGGTGGCGTTGGAGTCGGTCGAACAGAACGGCATCGTCTTTCTGGATGAAATCGACAAGGTTTGTGCCCGTTCGGACGCGCGCGGCGGTGATGTCAGCCGCGAAGGGGTTCAGCGTGATTTGCTGCCCCTGATCGAGGGCACAACTGTCTCGACCAAGCATGGCCCGGTGAAAACCGACCATATCCTGTTCATCGCGTCAGGGGCGTTCCACATCGCCAAACCTTCGGACCTGTTGCCGGAATTGCAGGGCCGTCTGCCAATCCGCGTGGAACTGCGTGCCCTGACAGAACAAGATTTTGTGCGCATCCTGACCGAAACGGACAACGCACTGACCCGGCAATACACCGCACTGATGGGCACCGAAGAGGTAGCGGTCAGCTTTACCGAAGACGGCATCGCCGCGCTGGCGAAAATTGCGGCAGATGTAAACCAAAGTATCGAAAACATTGGCGCGCGGCGGCTTTACACGGTCATGGAACGGGTTTTCGAAGACCTGTCCTTTGCGGCCCCTGACAAAGCCGGAACAGAAATCACTGTCGATGCGCAGTTTGTCAGCGACAATCTTGGAGAATTGACCAAGTCCACCGACCTCAGCCGTTACGTTTTGTAACGGGGCAGGCCGGATTTCGCCGTTGTTTTTGCTCGGCCCCGCTGGACGCTGGGCGAGAATAAGATAGCGTATGCACGAACCACCCCGAGGGTTGACCCGTGCTGCGCTATTTCATCATTTTGTTCGTATCTCTTTCGCTCAGCGCCTGCGTTGACCGGACAGTGTCCGAGGTTGTGCCTGCTGCTGCAAGTATCGGCACACCAGAAACCATCTTTGCCAGCACGACCCGAGCGCGTGAGGCTGACGGATCATATGGGTTCAGACGTGGCGAAACGTTAAGGTTTTTGGAAACTACGGTTTCGATTCCGCCGACGCATACTCCGGGTACACTCAAATTCTCCTACGCGAACCCTAATCCGCAAAAAGAATTTGTTCTGGCAGATGTGACAGAATTGGACGGCCCTAAAGGGCTGCGCGAACATCTACGAGGTCAGGATGACGTCACCATTTTTGTGCACGGCTACAACTCGACCCAGACCGAAACGATCTTCCGCGCCGCACAGCTGACGCATGACATCGGCCTTCCGGGATCGACGCTGGTGTATTCTTGGCCAAGCCGTGCAACGGGCTACGGATATGCCTACGATCTGGACAGTATGTTGTTTGCCCGCGACGGGTTGGAGCAAACCATCCGCGAACTGAAATCCATGGGTGTGAAACGCGTTATTCTGATCGCGCATTCTATGGGTGGGGCCCTGTCGATGGAAATGATGCGGCAAGCTGAATTGCAGGAACCCGGTTGGGCCAAACGAAACATCGAAGGCGTCGTGCTGATCTCACCCGACCTGGATCTTGATCTGTTCCGTTCGCAAATGAAGCGGATCGACAACCCCCCCGATCCATTCCTTGTAATGGTGTCCCAAAAGGACAAGATTCTGAACATCTCGGCACGCCTTCGCGGCACGCATGAGGGGCAAAGGCTGGGAAACATCAGCTCGATTGATCCGCTTGAGGAATTCCCGATCAGCGTCATCGATACAACAGCATTCAACAGTGACGCGGCGTCCTCGCATTTCGTTGCGGCGACATCCCCGGCATTGCTGTCGATCCTCAACTCGTTGCGGCGCGTCAACCGTACCTTCGGACGTGAGGACCGACCGGCAATCGACATTCTGGTGCCGCCCTCCGAGCGCAATCCTGATGGTGCTACTGGAATTGTTCTGACAGAAACAGGGCAGGCGGAGGTCGGCTCTCCGTGACGCGGTTCAACCTGCGTCAGTATCTGCTGGACAACGCAACCTGGCTTGGTGCCGGCGTTCTGCTGACTTTTCTGTCCAGTTTTGGACAAACCTTTTTCATTTCGATCTTCTCTGGTGAGATCCGCGCGGAATTTGGCCTCAGCCATGGTGCCTGGGGCGGGCTATACACATTGGGCACAACCCTGTCGGCCATTGTGATGGTTTGGGCCGGGGGGTTAACGGACATCTTCCGGGTCCGGGTATTGGGCCCTGTGGTTCTGGCGGGATTGGCCTTGGCCGCCATTGCCATGTCACTGAACACATGGTTGCTGGTGTTGCCAGCAGTGATCTTTCTCCTGCGCTTGTTTGGTCAGGGAATGAGCACACATCTGGCCGTTGTCGCAATGGCGCGGTGGTTCACCGTTACGCGGGGCAAAGCGCTCTCCATTGCCTCAACGGGTTATGCGATCGGGGAAGCCTTACTGCCACTGATCTTTGTCGCTGCGATGGTTTACCTGGACTGGCGCTGGCTGTGGATTGTTGCTGCGGGTGTCACGTTGTTGGGCATACCCATGCTTATGCGCTTACTGCGTGACGAACGAACACCGCAAAGCTTGTCCAGCGAATCCTCTGCCACAGGCATGCAGGACCGTCATTGGAGCCGCCGCGACGCCCTGTTCCATCCTCTGTTCTGGTTCATGGTGCCATCGGTCCTGGGACCATCGGCATTCATCACTGCGTTTTTCTTCCACCAGGTTTATCTGGCTGATGTCAAAGGCTGGCAGCATATCCAACTGGTAGCGTTGTTTCCTGTCTATACCGGAGTATCGCTTTTATCGCTGTTTGCTGCGGGCTGGGCATTGGATAAATGGGGCACAGCGCGCATCATGCCCTACTACCAAATCCCCATGGCGATCGGATTTGTCATTTTAGGCGTGACCAACTCTATTTCAGGAGCAACGATTGGATTGATCTTTCTGGCTCTGACCGTTGGGGCGAACAGTACATTGCCCAGTGCGTTCTGGGCAGAATTCTATGGAACCCGGCACATCGGAGCCATCAAGGCAATGGCGGCGGCAGTCATGGTACTTGGGTCGGCCATTGGTCCGGGCCTGACCGGGCTTCTGATTGACGTTGGTGTATCGCTGAACACCCAGTTTATCTGGGTAGGCATGTTCTTCGTACTGGTATGCGGTCTGGTTTGGGTCGGAATTTCCGGCGCCAGTCGTGATCTTTAGCGCACGCGCCTGAGATACACATAGTAAGCCCCGTCGCCGCCATGGCTGATATGGGCGGGCGTGACCTGCATCACCGCCTGTGACAGTGGCGGGATGGACAGCCAGTGCGGCACCTGATTGCGCAGGACACCGCGTGGTGTAGGGATCGGGCCGGGCTCGTCCCGATCCTTGCCCTTACCGGTCACAACCAGAACCAGCCGCTTGCCCTGCGCCTGCGCCGTCAGGACAAAACGGATCAGCGCGGGATGCGCCGTGTCGACCCGCATACCGTGCAAATCCAGCTTGCCTTCGGGTTTCAGTTTGCCCCGCTTCATCCGGCCGAAGGCTTTGGTATCCATCTGAACCGGCAAATTGCGCAGCGTATCCGTGACCGATGGTTTCAAATCGTTCGGTTTCGGTTTGGCCTGATGGACCTGACCCATTTCAAACGCTTCAAACCTGGGTTTCGGCGTTTTCTTGGGCTTGGGTTTCGGCAAAGAAGTCGGATGGACCGTCTGCGGGATTTCCGGGTGCATCCGCTCGGCCTGTTTGGCGACCTTGCGCCACAGCTCGATCTCTTCGCTCGTCAGTTTGCGCCGGGTCATCAGAATTCATCCGGCAACAAAGCATAAGCACGCTGGATTGGTAACAAAACGACCATCCGGCCCGGATCTTTCAACCTGCCCGCCGCTTGTCCGGCTTCGTCACCCGTTCCGAAAAAGATGTCTGCCCTTTGCGCGCCTTTAATGGCCGCACCTGTATCCTGCGCGATCATCAAGCGCCGCATCGGGTCCTTTCCGTCTTTCTCAACCCAGACCGGAGCCCCCAACGGGGTATAGGCCGGATCCGCCGCAATGCTGCGCATCGTAGTGATCGATCGGTTCATGGCGCCCAGCGGCCCAAGCTCAGGCGCAACGCGCGAGACTTCGCGGAAGAAAACATAGGAAGGGTTGTGGAACAGCAACTCGGCACCAGCTTCTGGGTTCTTGCGCACCCATGCTCGGATCATCTGGGCGCTAACTTCATGCGCACCCAGGACCCCGCGTCGTACCAATTCAACTCCTATGGACCTGTAGGGGTGGCCATTGGCACCGCCATAACCGACGCGCAACGCACCACCATCAGGCAACCGGACACGCCCCGAGCCCTGGATCTGTAGGAAAAACAGTTCAACCGGGTCATCGACCCAGGCAATCTCAAGCCCGCGTCCCTGCATCGCATCACCGGTCAGGATTTCCCGACGGCTGAGCCATGGCCCATTCCCCGCTTCGGGGGGCATTTTGTAAATGGGGTACTTGAAGCGATCAGTCCGGCTACGCGCGCCATCAAGTTCAGGCTCAAAATACCCTGTAAAAAGGGCATCCTTGCCATCCTCGACCAGAACCGGGCGGAAGAAGAGCTCAAAAAACGCCTGCGCAGCATCCGCGTCATATGTCGCCGCTACTCCGCATAACGCGCGCCAATCCGGGTCCTTCAGATCACCACATGTGTTCAGAAAAACGGCAAGGGCTGCACCGTGGTTATCGTCGGCCCAGCCCTGCAGATCGTCGAACGCCAGAATGGATCGCGTTGCCTCGGCCCCGGCAGCGCTGGCAGCGGTCATCGCAGCCACCAGAAAAAGCGACCGGAGCGTAGCAATCATGCGTCCGTGGCAACAAGCAGCCAGTTCGGATCGTCCTTGCCCATCACGCGGGCAAAGGTCCAGCTGTCCTTTTGGCGTTTCACGGTGTTCGGGCTGCCTTCGATGATGTCACCACCGCGATCCCGCACAACCGAGGTCAACTCACCCACAAACTTCATGGTGATTTCGGCCTCATTGGTATCCTTGTCGAACTTCACATCCGACAGGGCAGTCTCTCGGACGCCGATAAATTCGGCCTCGATGGTCAGTCCCTGATCTTCGCGTGCGGCCACGCCCGCAACGAAGGATTCAAAAACCTCTTCCGACAGGAACGGCTGGATTTCGTCCAGATTTCCCTTTTCGAACCCCATCACGATCATTTCATACGCACCACGTGCGCCATGAACAAATTCACCGACCGAAAAACTGGGCTCCACTCGTTTCATGGCGGCCAGGGTTTGCGCCTGCTCGCTGTCTTCTACGACATGGTCAGTGATGTCATGATCCGGGCCGCCTTCGATCACCTCGAAATCGCGGCGCGACTTGTGCGCTTCGGGCTGTTGTTGCACAGGCGGCTTTTCAAAACCTTCACGCGTACCCAATACGCTTTTGAGGCGCAGGATCAGGAAAACGGCAATTCCGGCCAGGACCAGTAGCTGGATCATGGGTTCGTTCATTTCATCCTCTTTTCAGAACCGCGACTTTGTATACGCGGCCTCATGCTACTATGTAGGTGAGCGTGGGTGGCAAGTCCACAGCCCGGCCTAAGGGAAAGGATAACGTAAATGTACCTGTTCTTGGCATTTTTGTTGGTGCCTATCATCGAGATTGCGCTGTTTATTCAGGTTGGTGGCCTGATCGGCCTTTGGCCAACCCTTGCTATCGTTGTGCTAACCGCTGTCTTGGGTACGGTTTTGGTGCGGACACAAGGTCGCATGGCGCTGGGGAATTTGCAGAGTTCGTTTGCTGAACTGGACGACCCGACCGAGCCCTTGGCCCATGGTGCGATGATCCTACTGTCCGGTGCACTATTGCTGACACCGGGGTTTTTTACCGACGCCGTGGGATTTGCATTGCTGGTTCCGGGCGTTCGTGTTGCTGTATTTCGTTATCTCAGGTCGAAAGTCACCGTGGCTCATTTCCAGATGGGGCCGGGAGCCGGATTTCAGTCGCGCGAGAATCCTTTCGGGCAAGGGGACATCATTGACGGGGAATTCAGCGAAGTTCGCCCGAAAAAAGAGCCTTCAAAGCCGTCGAAATGGGTGGAAGGCCCCCACCAGCATTGAGGTGCCGCGCCCAACTTGCTAAGCAGTGGCGAAATTTAATTTTGGAGTAGATCCATGGCCGAAGAAAACGCTGCAGAAAACACTGCGGCCCAAGCCGCCCCGCAGGTTCAGATGCGTGTTCTGGGGCAGTTCATCCGTGACATGTCCTTTGAAAACGTGATGGCGCAGAAGGGTGTGTCAGGCGACGTGCAGCCGGAAATTGCGGTTCAGGTGAACCTGGACGCCAAGAAACGCAGCGCCGATCATCAGTTCGAAGTGTCCATCAAGCTGAACCTGACATCAAAGGCCAAAGGCCTGGATGACGTGCTGTTCATGTGCGAGCTGGACTATTGCGGTCTGTTCCACGTGGAAGGTGTGTCGGAAGATCAGCTGCACCCGTTCCTGATGATCGAATGCCCGCGGATGCTGTTCCCGTTCCTGCGCCGTATTGTCAGCGACATCACCCGCGATGGCGGCTTCCCGCCAGTGAACCTGGACAATATCGATTTCGTGGCTCTGTATCGCAACGAATTGATGCGTCGTCAGGCCGAACAGGCCCAGAAAACAGACGCCTAAGGGTTTGACCCGTGCCTGAACCGATCAGGCGCGGGTCCATAGGGCGCTTTCGCCCAGTTTTCCAACAAATGCTTCGTGTGCTGCGCGTTCATCCTCGGTGATCCGGGATGGCAATGGTGTCGCGCGCGGTGTTGGTCGCCAATCATCGCTGCCGCCCGCCGCAGAAGACGCAGATGTCGAAAGGCCGAAATCTGGCTGCCGCCCACCGATCAGCTCCAGATACACCTCGGCCAGAATTTCAGAGTCGAGCAAAGCGCCGTGCAGAACGCGGTTCGAGTTATCGATATTGAAACGACGACACAGCGCATCCAGTGACGCCGGAGAGCCGGGAAACCGTTTGCGGGCGATTGCCAGCGTATCCAGCGCTTGCTCCATCGGGATTAACGTCGCGCCCATCCTTTTCAGTTCGGCGTTCAGGAACTTCATATCGAACGACGCGTTGTGGATCACCAGCCGCGCATCCCCAACAAAGTCACGAAACCCATGACCAACCTTGGCAAAAACCGGCTTGTCTTTCAGCGTCACCTCACCCTTTTCCGGTGGGCGCGGGTTGTCCAACAGGTCTGGACCAATGCCATGCACGCCAAACGCCTCATCCGGCATACCCCGTTCAGGATTGATATAGACGTGATACGTCTCACCCGTGGCGACGTGGTTCCACAGCTCAACGGCACCGATTTCAACGATCCGGTCCCCGCTTTCGGGGTCGAATCCGGTGGTTTCGGTATCGAGTACAATCTCACGCATTGGCCATCCCCGCCCGTATCTGCCTGACCACATCCTGCACCTGCGCGCGGGCGTGGTCCAGAGTGTCTGTCACGATCACAAAATCCGATCGCGCGCATTTCTCTTCATTTGGCATCTGCTTGGAGCGGATCTCTTCGAACTGCACCTCGGTCATTGTTCCACGCTTCAGGACGCGGCGCTTTTGTTCATCTGCTGGGATCGAAACACATGCTATCGCGTCCATCGCTGCATCTCCGCCGGTTTCAAACAAAAGCGGAATGTCGAACACTGAAATATCGGTTGATGTGCTTTCGCGGAATTCCGCGCGGTCGGCAGCGACCAAGGGATGAACAATGGCCTCAATAACCTTCAACACATCAGCATCAGCGGCAATAATCTGTTTCAACCCATCCCGGCTGACAGCTCCGTCAACAATCGCGGCAGGGAAGGATGCACGCATAGGTTCAACCGCTGTGCCTCCGGGCGCATACAACCGATGCACTGCTGCATCCGCATCCCACAGGGCGCAACCTTCTTCGACAAACATCTGCGCCGTGGTGCTTTTCCCCATGCCAATGGAACCGGTAAGGCCAAGGGCAAAGCTCATGCCAAAGCCGCCTTGCGCGTTTCCGCGTCCACTTCGGGGCGGACACCGAACCAGCGTTCAAAGCCGGGAACTGCCTGGTGCAGCAACATGCCCAAACCATCGACCGTGGTGCAGCCAGCCTCTTCTGCGGTTTGCAACAGATGTGTTTTCAAAGGGGCATAAACCAAATCTGTGACCACGGTGCCGGGCTGCAACCCATCCAGGGGAACTCGCAACTCGGGCTGGCCCTGCATACCCAATGAGGTTGTGTTCACCACCAGTTCCGCGTTTTCGATGACATTCCCGGCCTGAACCCAGTCGACAACACGGATGCGCTGACCGAACTCTTCTTTCAGATGATCCGCACGGGCGCGCGTTCGGTTGGCCAACAGGATTTCCGGCACGCCTGCATCGGACAAGGCTTGCAGAACCGCACGTGCCGCCCCGCCGGCACCGAACACAACGGCTGGTCCGTCTTTGGCATTCCAGTCCGGCGCTCCGCTGCGCAGGTTTTCCATGAAACCGTACCCATCGGTGTTATCCGCGTGGATCGAGCCATCTTCACGGAACACCAGTGTATTCGCAGCGCCAATCACAGTCGCGCGGTCGGATACGTGATCTGCAATCTTCAAAGCTGCTTCTTTATGGGGAACGGTAACATTCGCCCCAACAAAACCTGCTTTGGGTAGAGTGCGCAGCACAGTCTCTAGGTCCGCGGATGCAACATCCATCGGGATGTAATGTCCGGCAAGGCCGTAGGTCTTCAGCCAATGGCCATGCAGTTTCGGGGAACGGGAGTGTCCGATGGGATGTCCGATCACCCCGGCCAGAGGAACCCGGTAGTCCGTCATTGATCGATCACCCCTTTGACAGCCAGAAAGTTGAGAAGCTCCAACAGGGGCATACCCAAAACGTTAAAATAGTCGCCGTCAATGGTGGCGAACAGGCGGACACCTTCTTCTTCCAGCTTATATGCGCCGACTGAATGACGGATACTGTCCCAGTTCCGAGAAACATAGTCCTTCAGATAGGCATCGGAACTGGCCCGCATCCGCAATCGCACCTGTCCCACATGCCGCCAGATCGGTTCGTCATCCTGATAGATCACCGCCGCCGACAAAAGCATGTGCCGCTTGCCACGCATGGCTTTCAGCTGAGCGATTGCCTGTTCGGGAGTTTCGGGCTTCGACAGCAGCTGACCGTCAAAATCCAGAACCTGATCACAACCCATAACCATAGCACCAGGGTTCTTGTGACTGACCTTGCGGGCTTTCATTTCGGCAAGCGTATCAGCAATATCCCGTGGTGATGCGTTTTCGGCCAGTAGGGCGCGTTTGGCCATCTCTTCATCCACGCGTGCAGTTTGAACCGTGAATGGAACACCTGCGTTCTTGAGCAGCTGCGCCCGAATGGCAGATCCTGAGGCGAGAAGAATGGGGACAGACATGTGGAAAACCCCGTGTGCAAGTCGATGAGAGTTCTGGGGTGCTTTGTATGGTTTTCCGGTTGACACGCAACCCCGGGAAATTCGCAACAAAGATCCTCGAGTCGCTCAAATCCCATCCAGCCGGGACAAGGATAACTTTGAAAACCGGGATAACCTGATTATCCCATGATACCCAAAGAGTTATCCCCAAATCCCATCTTAGTATCAGTGTCATAAGATATTGTTTTTATTGTATAATTTTTAGTTTCAACAGAATCACCCTAAATTTCGAATGCTCTGTCCACATGGGGAAAACACTTGTGTAAAAAAGTAATCCACGGAATTTGCCTACCCTACAAAACCATCATCCTTTTTCTTTTCTTATTTTTTTATTAGGGAGAGTCCCGAACAACGCCCGGAGCCGAAATGACAGATCTTCTTTTCACGCTGTACCCGTGGGTGAAGTCACTCCATATCATGGCTGTGATCTCATGGATGGCAGGTCTGTTCTATCTGCCTAGACTATTCGTCTATCATGTTGAGAAAGCGCAATCAGTCGAAGGTGCGCAGGACATCTTCTTTGAAATGGAAGAAAAGCTGCTGCGTGTGATCATGCGCCCTGCGATGATCGTGGCTTGGGTCTGTGGCCTGATCATGGTGTTCACGCCGGGCATTGTTGGATGGGATTGGGCGTGGCCGTGGGTAAAGGGTGCCGCAGTAATCGGCATGACCTGGTTTCATCACTGGCTGATGGCACGGCGCAAAGATTTTCTGGAAGGGCAAAACAAGCTCACTGGGCGGCAGTATCGCATGATGAACGAGGTTCCCACCATTCTGATGGTTGTCATCGTTCTGGCGGTCGTTCTGAAGTTCTGAGGGCCTATTTGACTCCGAACGCTGTCGCGCTTATGTAAGAACCAACACGCCCGTCCGGGCGGCGTATCTTCCGTACTGAAATTCCACTTCGTGCCGCAAACTCAGCGGTGAAGGTTTGTATCATGACAACAGAATCTCTGAATCTGGCCGATCTGAAAGCCAAAAGCCCCAAAGACCTTTTGGCGATGGCCGAAGAGCTGGAGATCGAAAACGCCTCGACCATGCGAAAAGGCGAGATGATGTTCCAGATCCTGCGTGAACGCGCGGATGAAGGCTGGACCGTTGGCGGCGATGGCGTGCTGGAGGTTCTTCAGGACGGTTTCGGTTTCCTGCGCTCGCCCGAGGCGAACTATCTGCCGGGTCCGGACGACATCTATGTCTCGCCCGAGATGATCCGCCAGCACTCGTTGCGGACCGGGGATACGGTTGAAGGCGATATTAAGGCTCCCGACGAAAATGAGCGCTATTTTGCACTGATCAAAGTTACAAAGATCAACTTTGAAGATCCTGAAAAAGCCAAGCACAAGATCGCCTTTGACAACCTGACACCGCTCTATCCCGATGAGCGTCTGAAAATGGAGGTCGAAGATCCCACCATCAAAGACAAATCCGCGCGTGTCATCGATCTGGTGTCTCCCATAGGTAAGGGTCAGCGTTCTTTGATCGTGGCGCCACCGCGGACCGGTAAGACCGTGATCCTGCAAAACATCGCCAACTCGATCGAAAAGAACCACCCTGAATGCTATCTGATCGTCCTGCTGATCGATGAACGCCCCGAAGAGGTGACCGACATGCAGCGCTCGGTGAAGGGTGAGGTTGTATCCTCGACCTTTGACGAACCGGCAACGCGCCACGTGGCCGTGTCAGAAATGGTTATCGAAAAAGCCAAGCGTTTGGTCGAACATAAACGAGATGTTGTTATTCTTCTCGACTCGATAACAAGACTTGGTAGGGCGTTTAACACTGTGGTCCCATCCTCGGGTAAAGTTCTGACCGGCGGTGTGGATGCCAACGCCCTGCAACGGCCCAAGCGGTTCTTTGGTGCCGCGCGGAACATTGAAGAGGGCGGTTCGCTGACCATTATCGCCACCGCGCTGATCGACACCGGCAGCCGTATGGACGAGGTGATTTTTGAAGAATTCAAAGGCACAGGTAACTCGGAAATCGTTCTGGATCGCAAGATTGCAGACAAGCGCGTGTTCCCGGCCATCGACATCCTCAAATCCGGCACCCGGAAAGAGGACCTGCTGGTCGACAAGGGTGATTTGGCCAAGACTTTTGTTCTGCGCCGTATTCTCAACCCGATGGGAACGACAGACGCAATCGAGTTCCTGCTGTCGAAGTTGAAGCAGACCAAGACAAACTCGGAATTCTTCGATTCAATGAACACCTGACGCCGAACCGGTTCTGACGCGGGGGCTATTCATGGATACGATATTTGCCCTGGCCAGCGCGCAAGGCAAAGCTGGAGTGGCGGTCATACGCCTCTCGGGCCAAGACTCGCATTCTGCGGCGGCGCGATTGACAGGCGGCACGCTACCTGAACGTGGAATGGTTCTGCGTACCCTGCGAGATCAGGGCGGAGCACGTCTGGACGACGGATTGGTCCTCACATTCCAAGCTCCGGCCAGTTTCACCGGCGAAGATGTGGCAGAGCTTCAGATCCATGGCAGTACTGCGTCCGTCAACGCTGTGCTGCGATGCTTGTCGGATACTGATGGGCTGCGCATCGCGGAACCGGGTGAGTTCACGCGCCGGGCGCTTGAAAATGGTAAAATGGACCTGACGCAGGTCGAAGGTTTGGCCGACCTGATCGACGCTGAAACCGAGGCGCAGCGCAAGCAAGCACAAACCATTTTGGCTGGCGAGCTGGGCACTTTGGCAGAACGGTGGCGTCAGGATTTGATACGGGCTGCGTCCTTGTTGGAAGCTGTTATCGACTTTGCTGATGAAGAGGTTCCAACAGATGTAACGCCTGAAGTCCGTGAACTGATCCAGGGCGTCATGTCTGACCTTCGCCGCGAGGCAGATGGTGTGAAAATCGCCGAACGTATACGCACTGGGTTTGAAGTTGCAATCGTGGGGCTTCCGAATGCAGGTAAATCTACTCTTTTGAATGCTTTAGCCGGTCGAGAGGCCGCAATTACCTCAGAATATGCTGGAACCACGCGTGATGTGATTGAAGTTCGGATGGATCTTGCTGGATTACCAGTGACTTTGTTGGATACGGCCGGGTTGCGAGAAACCGAAGACCATGTCGAAAACCTGGGCATCGAGCTGGCGCGTAGCAGAGCAGAGGCTGCCGACCTACGTGTTTTCCTGTCAGATACACCGGAAGAACTTGGTGTTGGGAAGCAAGAGGGCGATATTCATGTTCTGCCAAAGGCTGACCTTCGAGGTGAAAAAAGTCATGGTGTATCTGGAAAAACAGGGCAGGGGCTCGATGCGCTTGTAGACCAGATTTCGTATGTATTGGGTGAAAGAACCACTACCCATGGTATTGCAACACGGGAACGCCATCGCGTTGCGATCAATAGGGCGTTGGATTCTCTCCAGTCGGCGATATCGGTTCTGGAATCAGGCCCAGACCTGTATGATATCGTGGCAGAAGAACTGAGAACCGCCATACGCGCTCTTGAATCTCTGGTTGGCAGAATAGATGTCGAAACACTGCTGGATGAAATCTTCTCTAGCTTCTGTTTGGGAAAGTAAGGAGTGTTTCACGTGAAACATTCGAAGTTTGATGTCATCGTAATTGGCGCAGGACACGCCGGGACCGAGGCCGCTCATGCCTCTGCGCGGATGGGTGCTAATACCGCGTTGGTAACCCTATCAGCGTCAGACATAGGTGTTATGTCTTGTAACCCGGCGATTGGGGGCTTGGGGAAAGGCCACCTGGTTCGCGAGATTGACGCGCTTGATGGCGTTATGGGACTTGTCGCGGACCAAGCGGGCATTCAATTTCGTTTATTGAACCGCCGAAAGGGACCGGCAGTGCAGGGTCCTAGAACACAAGCAGACCGCGCCCTTTATCGGGCAGCGATGCAGGGAGAAACGCAGAATCAGATCAACCTGTCTGTTATCGTCGGTGAGGTTGTCGACTTTCTCATGGATGGATCGCGCGTTTCCGGCGTGCTACTTTCGGACGGATCAGAGATTGCTGGTCGCGCAGTTATACTGACATCCGGGACATTTCTGCGTGGTGTCATTCATATCGGTGATGTGTCCCGCCCTGGTGGACGGATGGGAGACCGCCCTTCTGTCAAGCTTGCCGAACGTCTGGATAGTTATGATTTACCGTTGGGACGTTTGAAAACAGGTACGCCACCTCGCCTGGACGGGCGGACAATCGACTGGTCCGACCTAGAGCGTCAAGACGGGGACGAAAAGCCAACACTGTTCTCGTTTCTATCTACGGACGTGGTCGCACCGCAGATTTCCTGTGGAATCACACATACCAACGCAAAAACACATGAGATCATCGAGGCCAATCTTTCGAAGTCAGCGATGTATGGCGGCCATATTGACGGCATAGGTCCTCGATACTGTCCCTCTATTGAGGATAAGATCGTACGATTTGCAGACAAAGAATCGCATCAGATTTTCCTGGAACCCGAAGGGGTGAACGATCACACAATCTACCCCAATGGTATTTCGACGTCACTTCCTCAAGACGTGCAGTTGCAGTATGTCCGATCCATAAAAGGCCTTGAAAGCGCAGAGATCTTACAGCCGGGTTATGCTATTGAGTATGACTACGTCGATCCTCGTGTTTTAACTGGAACTCTGTCGCTTCCCGATGTTCCGGGGCTGTATTTGGCGGGTCAGATCAATGGAACCACAGGGTATGAGGAAGCGGCCGCGCAAGGTATGGTTGCCGGCCTCAATGCCGCACTGGAAGTGCACGGCCGTGATCCTGTACATTTTACCAGATCCGACAGCTATATCGGAGTTATGATAGATGACCTGACAACACGCGGCGTGGCTGAACCCTACCGGATGTTTACCTCGCGGGCAGAGTTTCGTCTTTCCCTTCGCGCAGATAACGCAGACCAACGCTTGACGCCAGTCGGGATAGAGCTCGGATGCGTTGGGTCTCACCGCCGGGCACATTTTGAAGACAAAATGGACCAGCTTGATGAGGTGAAGGCTAAGCTGACTAAGCGAACCTACACGCCAAAAGAAGTGCTTTCCGCTGGGATAAACGTCAACCAAGATGGGAATCGCCGCGACGGGATGGCGATCCTGGCCTTTCCGGACGTATCTTTTGATAGCTTGCTGCCTTTGATCCCGGATCTGAAAGATGTAGAGGAAAAAATCAGGCTTCAGGTCGAACGTGATGCGCTTTATGCAAACTACATTGCTCGCCAGAAACGCGATGTGGAAGCGATGAAGCGGGATGAATCATATGTTATTCCACGCGACTTCGATTATTTCTCCTTGGAAGGCTTGTCATCGGAGATGAAGCAAAAGCTTTCGC
Organism: Ruegeria sp. 6PALISEP08; assembly: GCF_001238295.1. Lineage (GTDB taxonomy): Bacteria > Pseudomonadota > Alphaproteobacteria > Rhodobacterales > Rhodobacteraceae > Ruegeria. Next base: position 165,638 of record NZ_LGXZ01000008.1, on the reverse strand, counting down.
AGGCGAAACCTTCGAATATCGCCCAGGCAAGCCGGGTCGAGGGGGTTACACCCGCTGCGCTGACGCTTGTGCTCGCAAAGCTCCGCCGCGATGACAGGGCGCGACGGGCATGACTGCAGAATATTCCACATTTGAGCGTTTGAATGTTTCACGTGAAACATTTGAGCGATTGGAAGCCTACGTTGATCTCGTGAAACGCTGGAATCCCAAGATCAATCTTGTGTCCCGCAATAGTCTGGAGCACATCTGGGATCGCCATATCCTCGACTCTGTGCAGGTTTATAATTGTGCTGATCAGTTCGAAAACTGGGTGGATATCGGAAGCGGAGGCGGGTTTCCGGGGATGGTATGCGCTTTGATTGCGGCTGAACATTCACCGGACTCCCAGTTTTCCTTTGTTGAAAGCGATCAAAGGAAGTCCGCTTTCTTACGTAGTGTTGCGCGGGAATGTGGAATTAAGTGCACTGTGGTTTCAAAACGAATCGAAAGTGTTGATCCTTTGGATGCGGATGTCCTTTCTGCCCGTGCATTGGCAGAGTTGCGGATATTATTGTCCTTTTGCGACAGGCATTTAAGTAGGAATGGTACCGCTTTGTTGCCCAAAGGCGCAAACTGGAAAAAAGAACTATCAGAGGCTCAAGAAGAATGGAAATTCGATGTCGAGCCGATTACAAGTTTAACTGAACCTCAGGCCGTTATCCTTAAAATCAAAGGAGTATCACGTGGTTGATCTGTCCCGACCTTCAGGACCTCGGATTATAGCGGTCGCCAATCAGAAGGGCGGGGTAGGGAAGACCACCACAGCAATCAACTTGGCGGCGGGTTTGGCGGAATCCGGTTGCCGGGTTTTGGTGGTTGATCTTGACCCTCAGGGAAATGCGTCCACCGGTTTGGGTGTAGAGGATCGGGATTGGACAACTTATGATCTCATCCTTGACGATGCTCCGTTGGAGGCCGTCGTTCAGGAAACGGAAATCGAAAATCTTCTGGTTGTTCCAGCTACAGTCGATCTGAGTTCGGCTGACATTGAATTGATATCCAACGAGAAACGCAGCTATTTGTTGCATGATGCGCTGCGACAGACTGCGGTTGATGTCTACAACCTGGACTTTATCCTTATTGATTGCCCGCCGTCGTTGAACCTGTTGACCGTCAACGCGATGGTGGCGGCGCATTCGGTCCTTGTACCGCTGCAAAGTGAGTTCTTTGCTCTGGAAGGTCTCTCTCAGCTTATGCTGACGATCCGGGAAGTTCGACAAACCGCGAATCCTGACCTGAGAATCGAAGGTGTTGTGTTGACCATGTATGACAACCGCAACAACTTGTCCCGTCAGGTCGAAAAGGATGCGCGTGACAATCTGGGTGAGATGGTCTTTAAGACAAAGATACCCAGAAATGTGCGGGTCAGTGAGGCACCGTCGTATGCGCTGCCTGTCTTGCAATACGACTCGGGTTCGCTTGGTGCGATGGCTTATCGGCATCTGGCCCGCGAGATCATGCACAAGAACAACAAGACCGCTGCTTAGGCGGAAGTGAGGAGGGCGGCATGAGCGCCAAGAAAGCAAAATCCAGAGGGTTGGGGCGCGGGCTGTCCGCTCTTATGGCGGATGTAAATCCCGAAACGGAAGGGCGAGTACTGACCGAAGCGCGTCGGCCTGATCTGAAGGTTCCTGTTGAAAAGCTGAAGGCCAACCCCAATCAGCCCCGCCGCACTTTCCTGCCCGAACAGCTGGACGAGCTGGCCGCTTCGGTTAAGGAAAAGGGCATTATCCAGCCTTTGATTGTGCGTTCAACCGGAGTCGATGAATATGAGATCGTTGCAGGTGAACGCCGTTGGCGCGCGGCGCAAATGGCTCAGCTGCATGAAATTCCGGTCATTGTGCGGGATTTCGACGACACCGAAGTTCTGGAAGTTGCAATCATAGAAAACATCCAGCGTGCGGACCTGAACGCCGTGGAAGAAGCCGCTGGCTATAAGCAGCTAATGGATCGCTTTGGCCACACGCAGGAAAAACTTGCCGAGGCCTTGGGTAAAAGCCGTAGCCATATCGCCAACCTTCTGCGTCTTTTGTCTTTGCCGTTGGATGTTCAAGCTCTTGTTATTGAAGGGAAAATATCGGCAGGACATGCGCGGGCGCTGATTACGGCCGAAAACCCTTCGGAGTTGGCGAAGCAGATCGTCAAAGGGGGTCTGTCGGTGCGTGCAACCGAAGCTTTGGTTAAGAAGCAGCAACAAGGTGATGCTGGGCGTCCTACGCCGCGGTCCAGAAACCTGGACGCGGACAAGGATGCCGATACACGGGCGTTGGAAAAAGATCTGTCTGCAATTCTGGCGATGAAGGTCTCGATCAATCACAAGGCTGGAACTGAAACGGGTCAGGTTGTCCTGACGTATGAGAACCTGGACCAGCTTGACGATCTGTGTGCCAAGCTCAGCCGTTAGGTCGCGTCCAGATAAAGGCCATTACACCGCCCAGGACGACGGCTTGAATGGCCAGAACGAAATTCGGGGCGGACATCCAAATTGAGAGACCAAATACGGCGGCGACTGAAACAGTCGCCGCCTTTTTTGCCGCAGGTCGAATAGCGCCAGAGCTCTGCCAGTCTTGTATCAACGATCCGAACAGTTGATGAGTCAGCAGCCAAGTGTGCAAGCGTGAAGAAGATCGGGCAAAGAAAAATGCTGCCAAAAGCAGGAATGGAACAGTTGGCAGAAGGGGAAGGACAACCCCAACCATCGCCAGCGCAACACAAAAAAGTCCCAGTCCGGCCCAAAGGTAATGCATGGTTAGCTCAAAAGCTCCCGAATGACGGCGTTCAGTACGGCACGACCGTCTGCTGTTGCCCGAAGCCTGCCGTTTTCATGTTCAATCATTTTGATCCCGATCAGGTGGTCAATGGTATCTTCTGAGAGCTTTCGACCCGCTAAGCGCTCCCACCTATCTGTATCTAGGCCTTCTGAAATCCTCATACCCATCATAAGGTATTCATTGGCCTGATCTTCAAGAGTTAGCGCTGTTCGCCCTTTCTCTCCGCTGCTGCGCGTAGTCGCATCAAGCCAGCGCTGTGGATTCAGGTAGGTCTCGGTCGCGTATTTCTGTTCGTTCAGAGTAAGTCGCCCATGGGCACCGGGACCAATGCCCACATAGTCTCCGTAACGCCAATAGATCAGATTGTGTTGCGACTGCGCGCCCGTGCGCGCGTGGTTGGACACCTCATAAGCGGGTAACCCATGTGCTTCACAAATTTCCTGCGTGATCAGATACATGTCGGCGGCGCTGTCGTCCTCTGGCAGACCACGTAGTTTTCCAACGGCATAGCGGTCGCCAAAGGCAGTTCCGTCCTCGATCGTCAATTGGTACAGCGACAGGTGGTCCACGGCCATCGACAGGGCTTCGCTTAGTTCCGCACGCCAGGCTTCGGGTGTTTGGTGCTGTCTGGCATAGATCAGATCAAAACTGACGCGATCAAAGCAGGTCCGGGCGATGTCAAAGGCGGCGCGGGCCTCGGCAACTGAATGAATGCGGCCCAGGCGACGCAAATCTTCGTCATTCAGGGCCTGAACCCCCATCGAGATTCTATTGACGCCCGCGTCCCGATAGGCCGCAAACCGGCCAGCCTCGACCGAGCCGGGATTGGCCTCCAGCGTGATTTCCATGTCGTTGGAGGGGTGCCAGAGCGCGCGCGCCTCATCAATAACCGCAGAAACGGTTTCCGGGTCCATCAGGGAGGGGGTGCCACCCCCAAAAAAGATCGTGTTCAGTACCCGATCTGGCGTTTCAGCGGCAGAGCGTTTCAGCTCGATCAGATAACAGCCAAGCCATTGTTTTTGATCAATTTTATTTGAAACATGGCTGTTGAAATCGCAATAGGGGCATTTGGCCTCGCAAAAAGGCCAATGGACATACAGGCCAAAGCCCCCGTTGCGCCAATCATCTGCCAAAGCAGCCTTTCACGAACTTCTCAACCGCGCGGCCGCGGTGGCTGATCTTGTTCTTTTCCCAGCGATCCATCTCGGCAAATGTAATGTCGTACCCGTCAGGAACAAACATCGGGTCGTAGCCAAATCCGCCTTCACCACGAATGGGCCAGACCAGGTGGCCGGGGGCGATGCCTTCGAACACTTCATCATGGCCGTCGGGCCAAGCCAGCACCAGAGTACTACGGAATTGCGCGGTGCGGGGGTGTGGGGCGTTTTTTGCCTCCAACTCATCATGCGCGCGGGTCATGGCCATCAGGAAATCGCGGCCGTTGCCGGTTTCCGCCCAATCCGCAGTGTAGACACCGGGCGCGCCGTCCAGCGCATCGATGGTGATCCCGGAATCGTCCGACAGGGCAGGCAGACCCGTGGCTTTGGCGGCGGCGTGGGCTTTGATCCGCGCGTTGCCTACAAATGTGTCCTCGGTTTCTTCCGGCTCGGGCAAGTTCATATCCCCAGCACCCACAACAGTGACACCAAATGGCTCGAGGAGATGCGTCACCTCTTCAAGTTTGCCTTTGTTATGGGTGGCGACCAGCAGCCTGTCCCCATCGAACGTGCGGGTCATGCCGTTGCGGCTTTCTGGGCAGCAGCCAATTCGCCGACGCCCTTTTCGGCCAGATCCATCAGCTGATCCATTTGCGCACGGCTAAAGACAGAACCTTCGGCACTCATCTGCACTTCGATCAGTTTACCCGATCCGGTCATGATGAAGTTGCCATCGACACCGGCTTCGCTGTCTTCGGGATAATCCAAATCCAGCACCGGCTGACCGGCATAAATACCGCAGGACACAGCCGCAACAGGGTCTACCAAGGGGTCCGAGATCACGTCGCCCGTTTTCATCAGCTTGTTCACAGCCAGGCGCAGGGCCACCCATCCGCCGGTGATCGAGGCGCAACGTGTCCCACCATCTGCCTGAATCACATCGCAGTCCACGGTGATCTGACGCTCACCCAGTGCAACGCGATCCACACCGGCGCGCAGGGCGCGGCCGATCAGACGCTGGATTTCCACAGTACGACCGCCTTGCTTGCCACTGGCAGCTTCACGCCGCATCCGGGTGTTGGTGGCGCGGGGTAGCATACCGTACTCTGCTGTGACCCAGCCCAGGCCCGAACCCTTGATAAAGGGCGGCACGCGATCCTCGATCGTTGCAGTGCACAATACGTGTGTGTCGCCCATTTTGATCAGGCAGGAACCTTCGGCATGTTTGGTGAACCCCGTTTCGATTGAAACGGCGCGCATTTCGCTTAAATCTCTTCCAGAGGGTCGCATCGGAATTCCTTTGTTTGCTGAGTTGGGGATAACGCCCCGCAGCGTTACGATGCAACCCCGATTGACCTTTCATTTGCCTGCTATTTAATGACGAACGAGCAGGGGAAGACGCATGAGCGAAGCAAGCAAGATTCTGGACGAAATGAACACCCGGTCACGGGAAGTGTTCCGGCTGATTGTCGAGAGCTATCTGGAAAGCGGTGAACCCGTCGGCAGCCGTACGTTGACGCGTACCTTGTCCGAGAAAGTCAGCGCCGCCACCGTTCGCAATGTGATGCAGGATCTGGAATTCCTGGGCCTTTTGGACAGCCCTCATGTCAGTGCCGGTCGAATTCCGACGCAGCAGGGTCTGCGGATGTTTGTGGACGGGTTGCTTGAGGTCGGAGATCTGGGCGCGGATGATCGGCAGAAACTGGAACAGACTTTAGGCTCTAACACGGGCGATGTTGGCGGTATGCTCGACCGTGTGGGTTCGGCTTTGTCACACGTGACACAAGGGGCGTCGCTGGTATTGACGCCCAAGTATGAATCGGAAATCAAGCATATTGAATTCGTATCGCTGGGCCATGATCGGGCTTTGGTGGTTCTGGTTTTCTCGGATGGTCATGTGGAAAACCGTCTGTTCAGCCCACCACCTGGACAAACCCCCAGTTCAATGCGCGAGGCCGCGAACTTCCTCAATGCGCTCATCGAGGGGCGAACGCTTAGCGAAGTGCGTCGGCAGATGCAGACGCAGATCGATGCACGCAAGCAGGAAATCGACATTCTGGCGCGTGAGATGGTGGAAAGCGGAATGGCCGCCTGGGACGGAGATGGTAGCGACTCGGCCCGTTTGATCGTGCGCGGGCGAGCGAATCTGTTGAACGAACCGGGTCAGGTCGAGGAACTTGAACGGATTCGGACCCTGTTTGATGATCTGGAACGCAAGCGGGACATCGCAGAATTTCTTGAATTGACCGAAGATGGCGAAGGTGTGCGCATTTTTATTGGGTCTGAGAACAAACTTTTCTCACTTTCGGGTTCCTCTTTGGTGGTGTCTCCATATATGAACGCTGATCGAAAGATAATCGGTGCGGTCGGGGTCATCGGACCCACGCGTCTGAATTATGGACGGATCGTGCCGATTGTGGATTATACGGCGCAACTGGTCGGAAAACTGATATCCGACCGGAGCTAGAGGGTAAGAGATGGCAGAGCCCAAGAACGAAGATTTTCTGGACGATATCGCAACCGCCGAAGCGGAAGAGCTGGCCGAAGAGCTGATGGATATCAGCGAAGAAGAACTGGAGCTGGACGCGCTGCGTGCCGAGCGGGACGACTACAAAGACAAATTCATGCGCGCATTGGCAGATGCCGAGAATGCGCGTAAACGTGGCGACAAGGCGCGTCGCGATGCGGAACAGTATGGCGGGTCGAGACTGGCCCGCGACATGCTGCCGGTTTACGACAACATGAAACGTGCGCTTGAAGCCGCGACGGATGAGCAGAAAGAAGTTGCCGCCGGTCTGCTGGAAGGCGTTGAGCTGACGATGCGTGCGTTGAAGGATGTGTTCCAGAAGCACGGGATTGAGGTGATCACACCTGAGGTTGGCGACCGGTTCGATCCCAATGTGCATGAGGCCATGTTTGAGGCACCGGTGCCGGGCACCAAGGCCGGAGACATCATTCAGGTTTCCGCCGAAGGGTTTATGCTGCACGACCGCCTGCTGCGTCCGGCGCAGGTGGGCGTGTCTTCGATGCCTGCAAGCTAATTGGCTTCAAAGAAGCTAAGCATTTAGCGCAAGAATTATTGAAGATATAGGGGCGGTCAGGATCTGGCCGCCTCTTTCAGTTTGTAGATCAGGTCGAGCGCTTCGCGGGGGCTGAGTTCGTCGGGCAAGACATCGTTCAACATATCCGTGACAGGAGATGCCTTTGGGGCAGGTGGCGGAGGTGGCGACACGGCTGAAAACAACGGCAGATCGTCGATCAGGGCCTTCTGCTTGCCGCCTTCCCGCTCGGTTTTCTCGAGTTGATCCAATACGATACGGGCTCGTTCCACGACCGACGTGGGCAGGCCGGCAAGCTGTGCAACTTGCACACCGTAAGATCGGTCGGCGGCGCCTTTGTGGACCTCGTGCAGGAAGATCACCTCACCTTCCCATTCCTTGACCGCAACGGTTGCGTTGTCCACGCCTTCCAGTTTACCAGCCAAAGCGGTAAGCTCGTGATAGTGTGTGGCGAACAGAGCGCGGCATTTGTTGATGGCGTGCAGATGCTCCAGAGTCGCCCAGGCAATGGACAACCCATCATAAGTTGCTGTTCCACGCCCGATTTCATCGAGGATAACCAGGGCGCGGTCATCGGCCTGGTTTAGAATTGCAGCGGTTTCGACCATTTCGACCATGAAAGTCGAGCGTCCTCGGGCCAGGTCATCCGACGCGCCGACCCGGCTGAACAATTGGCTGACAACACCGATATGGGCTTGTTCAGCAGGCACATAGCTACCTATTTGTGCCAGCAGAGCGATCAGGGCGTTTTGGCGCAGGAAGGTCGATTTACCAGCCATGTTGGGGCCGGTCAGCAACCAGATGGCCGCACCGTCATCCGCGCTGAGATCGCAGTCGTTGGCAATGAAGGCATCGCCGCTTTGCTGCCGCAGGGCGTGTTCAACGACCGGATGTCGACCGCCCACCACGCTGAACGTGCGCGATGTGTCCACTTGTGGTCGGCACCAGTTTTCTCCGCGCGCCAAATCGGCGAGCGCGGCGGTCAAATCCAGCTCCGCCAACCCACGGGCGGCTTGATTAAGTCGCGCCGCAAGGGCCAAAATATCATCAGAAAGCCCTTGATAGAGCCGCTTTTCGATCTCAAGTGCCAGATTCCCGGCGTTTAGGATACGGGTTTCGATCTCAGAGAGTTCAACGGTGGTGAACCGCACCTGATTGGCGGTAGTCTGACGATGAATATAGGTCTCGCTGAACGGTGGGCTCAGCATCTTCTCGGCATGGGTTGCCGTGGTTTCGATGAAATACCCCAGCACGTTGTTGTGCTTGATCTTAAGCGAGGTGATACCCGTGTGTTCCGCGTATTTCTGCTGAAAGCCGGCGATGACCGAGCGGCCTTCGTCGCGCAGGGTGCGGGCTTCGTCCAGTTCGGCTTCGAAACCGGGGGCGATGAAGCCGCCGTCACGCGCCAGCAGGGGCGGTTCCGCAACCAACGCTTCGTCCAGAAGGTTTAAGAGATCGTCAAACCCGGTCAGGTTTTGAACGGCGGTAGATAGCAATACTGGCAACTCTTGAACACTGCACAAGTTGGCAATTGCGGCCGCTTGCTCCAACCCGTTGCGGATGGCAGCCAGATCGCGCGGACCACCCCGTTCCAGCGACAAGCGAGACAAGGCGCGGTCCAGATCCGGTGTTTTCCGCAGTGCTTCACGCAGGTCTGACGCAATCAGGCTGTCTTCCGCTGCGAAGCTTACTGCATCCAGGCGCGCATGGATCACGTCCAGATTTCGGGACGGGCTGGACAGGCGTTGTTCCAACAATCGTGCTCCGCCCGGTGTCACGGTGCGATCGACCACGGACAACAAAGACCCGGCGCGACCACCAGAGAGAGATCGCGTCAGTTCCAGATTGCGGCGCGTGGCGGCATCGATCTGCACGACGCGGTCTTCTGATTCCTTGAGAGGGGTTTGCAGCAGGGGCAATTTGCCTTTTTGCGTGATCTCAAGATAGTCGATCAGTGCACCCATCGCCGAAACTTCGGCGCGACCGAAATTCCCGAATGCATCCAGCGCACCGACGTGAAACAAACCGCAAATGCGCTTTTCCGCCGCTGCGCTGTCAAAGCTGGCGCGTCCCACAGGTGTCAGAGAAATCCCCAGATCCCGAACCGGTTCATTGATCTTGTCTTGCACTCCGTCGGCCACGATCAACTCGGAAGGGGCCAGCCGCGCCAGTTCGGGGCTGAGGCGCGCGCCGGTCAAAGGCATCACGTGAAACGCGCCGGTCGAGATGTCGGCCCAAGCCAGCGCGGCTTCATCCCGCACCTCGGCATAGGCGGCCAGAAAGTTGTGGCGGCGGGCTTCAAGCAGGGCGTCTTCGGTCAGCGTTCCGGGCGTGACCAGACGCACCACATCGCGCCTTACGACTGATTTAGAGCCTCTTTTTTTGGCTTCTGCGGGGCTTTCCATCTGTTCGCATACAGCGACACGAAAACCCTTGCGGATCAGAGTTAGCAAGTAACCTTCGGCCGAATGCACCGGCACGCCGCACATCGGAATGTCTTCGCCGTTGTGCTTGCCGCGCTTGGTCAGGGCGATGTCCAGCGCTTCGGCTGCATTGACGGCATCTTCAAAGAACATCTCGTAAAAGTCGCCCATGCGATAAAACAGCAGGGCATCGGCGTGGGCCTTTTTAATTTCGAGATATTGCGCCATCATCGGCGTGACTGTGGACAAAAGCGGCCCCCTTTTGGCGTATTCCGGGCGCGACCTTACAAACCCGGCCCCCGCGACGAAAGGCGAAAACGTATTCTCGTTGAGGCGCGCCGTTGCCTGCGCTATCACGCACAAGTCCCACAGTTGTAAAGAAACGACCTATTCCATGCCCAAAGCGAAGATCACCAAAGAAGAAGCACTGGCCTTTCACCTCGACCCCACCCCCGGCAAGTGGGAGGTGCAGGCCACCGTTCCCATGACCACACAGCGTGATCTGTCGCTTGCTTATAGCCCCGGTGTGGCTGTTCCATGTGAAGCAATCGCGGCAAATCCCGAAACGGCTTATGACTACACCAACAAGGGCAACTTGGTGGCCGTGATTTCAAACGGAACCGCGGTTCTGGGTCTTGGCAACCTTGGTGCACTGGGCTCGAAGCCGGTGATGGAGGGTAAATCGGTCCTGTTCAAACGGTTCGCCGATGTGAACTCGATCGATATCGAACTGGACACCGAAGACCCGGATGAGTTCTGTCGCGCCGTGCGCCTGATGGGACCGACATTTGGCGGTATCAACCTTGAGGACATCAAGGCGCCCGAATGTTTCATCATCGAACAGCGCCTGAAGGAAGAGATGGACATCCCAGTCTTCCACGATGACCAGCACGGTACTGCGGTGATTTGTGCGGCGGGCCTGCTGAACGCCCTGCATATCTCGGGCAAAAAGATCGAGGATGTGAAAATCGTCTTGAATGGTGCGGGTGCGGCAGGGATCGCTTGTATCGAATTGCTGAAAGCGATGGGCGCGCGGCACGAGAATTGCATCGTCTGTGACACCAAAGGTGTGATCTATCAGGGCCGGACCGAAGGTATGAACCAGTGGAAGTCCGCCCACGCAATCACCACGGATCTGCGCACGCTGGAAGATGCCATGAAGGACGCGGATGTGTTCCTGGGCGTGTCGGTCAAAGGTGCAGTCACGCAGGAGATGGTCGCCAGCATGGCCGATAATCCGGTGATTTTCGCGATGGCGAACCCCGATCCCGAGATCACACCAGAAGAAGCGCACGAAGTCCGCGTTGATGCCATCGTGGCGACCGGGCGCAGCGACTACCCGAACCAGGTGAACAACGTTCTGGGCTTCCCCTATCTGTTCCGAGGCGCCTTGGACATCCACGCCAGGGCTATCAATGACGAGATGAAAATTGCCTGTGCCCATGCGCTGGCCAATCTGGCGCGCGAAGATGTACCGGATGAGGTTGCCATGGCGTATGGCAAATCGCTGACCTTTGGGCGCGACTATATCATCCCGACGCCGTTTGACCCGCGCCTGATCCACCGTATTCCTCCAGCTGTTGCGAAAGCCGGGATGAACACAGGGGCCGCACGCCGTCCGATCATTGACATGGAAGCCTATGAGTTGAGCCTCAAATCCCGGATGGACCCGACGGCCAGCATCCTGCGTGGCTTGAACGCGCGCGCGCGTCAGGCGCAAAGCCGCATGATATTTGCCGAGGGCGATGATCCCCGCGTGTTGCGTGCAGCAGTCATGTATCAGCGCTCGGGCTTTGGCAAAGCGCTGGTGGTTGGCCGAGCCGACGACGTCAAACTGAAGCTGGAAGAAGCGGGATTGGGCGATGCCGTACGCGAGTTGGAGGTGGTGAATGCCGCCAACACGGCGCATCTCGAGACCTATTCGAATTTCCTCTACGAACGCCTGCAGCGTAAAGGCTTTGATCGCAAGGATATTCACCGCCTGGCGGCGCGGGATCGGCACGTATTTTCGTCGCTGATGTTGGCGCATGGTCATGGCGACGGCCTGGTCACCGGAGCAACGCGCAAGTCTGCACATGTGCTTGACCGGATCAACCATGTGTTTGACGCGGATGCCGCTCATGGCGCTGCTGGTGTGACGGCATTGTTGCACAAGGGTCGGATCGTTCTGATTGGCGACACGCTGGTGCATGAATGGCCGGACGAAAACGATCTGGCCAACATTGCCGAGCGTTCCGCAGCCGTCGCCCAACACATGGGCCTGGAGCCCCGGGTGGCTTTTGTCAGTTTCTCTACCTTTGGCTATCCGGTTTCGGAGCGCGCTGAGAAAATGCACCGTGCGCCAGCGGTTCTGGACCAACGCGGCGTTGATTTTGAATATGAAGGCGAGATGACTGTGGATGTGGCGCTGAACGTGGATCAGCAGGTTGCCTATCCGTTCTCGCGGCTGACCGGCCCGGCAAATATCCTGATCGTTCCGGCGCGGCACTCGGCGTCGATCTCAACTAAATTGATGCAGGAAATGGGTGGCGCGACCGTGATCGGTCCGATCCTGTCGGGCATCGACAAACCGATTCAGGTCTGTTCGACCGTGTCGACCGCCAACGATATTCTGAACATGGCCATTCTGGCTTCATGTGACATTGGATAAGTCATGACAATCTGGAACCTCGGCTCAATCAACGCGGATATGGTCTATGATTTGCCGCATCTGCCCGCGCCGGGGGAAACCCTGGCTGCCCTTGGACTGGATCGGTTTCTGGGCGGCAAGGGGGCCAACATGTCGGTGGCGGCAGCTCGGGCCGGATCGCGTGTCAGCCATATTGGCGCTGTTGGCCAGGATGGGCGCTGGGCGAAAGATCGATTGACGGAATATGGCGTGGATACGCTTTTTATTTCTGAGGTGGATTTGCCTACTGGGCACGCGATCATTGCGGTGGATGCTGAGGGTGAGAACCTGATCATCCTTTATCCAGGTGCCAACCATGCGTTGGATGTCAGCCATCTGGGGCAGGCGCTGTCATCGGCAAACACGGGTGATCTGCTGATCTTGCAGAATGAAACCAACGCGCAGGTGGAAGCTGCGCAATTGGGGCACCGGTTGGGATTAACCGTGTGTTATGCCGCAGCGCCGTTTCAGGCACAGGCGGTGAAGGCGGTTCTGCCCTATTTGGATTTCCTCATCCTCAACGAGGTCGAGGCTGAACAACTGCGTCAGGAAACCGGGTTGAGCGCATCTGATATGCCGGTTCGGCACGTCATCGTCACGCTGGGCTCAAAAGGCGCGCGGTATCTGCAGCAGGGCAGCGACCCGGTCGAGTTTGCGGCACATAAGGTGCAGGCCGTGGATACAACTGGGGCGGGCGATACATTCACCGGTTATGTTCTTGCAGGTATGGATCGCGGGATGCCGATGGAGCAGGCCATTTTACAAGCAAACCGCGCCGCGGCCCTAATGGTGATGCGGCACGGAACGGCTGATGTAATTCCTGATCTGAAAGAAGTGCGCGACGCGTCCTTCGATTAAGACCCGACAAATGGTGCATCTGAGCCCCAAAGCTGTTTGACACGCGCGTCACGGCCGCAGGCTTTGCGGTAGGCTTTGTAGGCATTGTGCTGTCGCTTGGGGCCGAACCGCGTCAAGATCAGTTTGTTCCCCTTGTAGTAGTCCTGATGATACGCCTCAGCAGGATAAAAGGTGCCCGCGTTCAGGATCGGGGTCACAACGGCTTGGCCCAAGGCCCGCTGCGCATCAGCTTTTGCTTCCGTGGCCAAAGCCTTTTCCCCTGTGTTAGAGACGAAAACCGCAGTGCGATAGCTGTCTCCACGGTCGCAGAACTGACCTCCGGCATCTGTTGGATCGACCGAGCGGAAGAACATATTCAGAAGCGTTTCGCGTGAGACCTGACCCGGATCAAACGTGATCTGGACCGCCTCATAGTGGCCGGTTCCTCCTTTCGAGACCTGATCATATGTGGGACTTGCCGACTTGCCGCCGGTATAGCCTGAAACTGCTTCGATGACGCCCGGCACGGATTCAAAATCCGATTCCACGCACCAAAAACATCCACCGGCCACGGTCAGCGTTTCGGTTCCTGCCGCCGGTGCCGGAAGCGCGCGCAGAATTGCAACCAAGGTGATCAGCGTGAAAAGAAGGGCTGGTTTGAGCGTGTCGAGATAAGCAGTCCGTGTCATATCAGGTCTCCTTTTGGGACCAAGGTGACCCGAGATCGACCAACTTGCAATTGCCTGACATCTCATGTCACGCGCTGGTGAGACGAGTTTATCGACAACGGTCATGTCTGAAGAAACCTTGTGTATCGGTAGTAAAAGAACTCTTCTGAAATTTGGCGAAGCAAGGTTGGGATCAGGATCGATGGTTCAGGAGGCGCAGGTATCAACCCGTTTGTTGGTCATTGTTGCACCCAGCTTCAACATGGCGGCAACCATGGGGTTCATTGACCCGTTTCGGGCCGCGAACTATCTGGACGGAAAACCTTATTTCACATGGGAGTTCCTGTCCGAAACGGGGGGCTTCTGCGTATCCAGCAATGGTGCGGGTATCGAGACTCGGGCGCTTGAAAAACAACGTTTAACCGAAGCTGACATTGTCATTGTGTCCTCAAGCTGGACGCCAGAGCGGCACCTGACATCTAAACTGGGAACAGTTTTGCGACAGCTTGCACGAAGCGGTGCGACTTTGGGCGCCTTGGATACCGGCGCTTTCATACTGGCGCAAGCCGGGCTGCTGAATGGACGGCGCGCGACTGTCCACTATGAGCACATTGATGCATTGCAAGAGCTTTACCCGGACATAGAAGTTGTCGAGAACCTGTATGTCATGGACGGCAATCGGCTCACTTGCTGCGGTGGATCGGCGGCAATCGACTTTGGGCTGCAAATTCTTCAGGGGGTACATGGCAGCGCCCTTGCCAACGCAGCAGCCAGATACGTGTTTCATGACCGGTTGCGTGGCCCGGCGGAACAACAGCAGCCGCAAGGTACTGAGCCTTTGGGAACAACGGTGCCAACCAAGCTAAAAATGGCGATTCAGGTGATGGAGGCCAACCTGGAGGAAACTGTACCCGTTCCCGAGATTTGCAGGCGTGTCGGGATTTCTCATCGTCAGCTGGATCGGTTGTTCGCGACGTATATCAAGAAAACACCTGCGCTTTACTACCGTGACATTCGGCTGGATCGGGCCCGTGGTCTGGTCACACAGACTGAGCTTCCTATTGCAGAGGTCGCTTTGGCCTCAGGCTTTTCCGGCCCCGTGCATTTCAGCCGCGCATATAAAGAAAGGTTTGGCTTGCCTCCGACGCGCGACAGGGTCGAGGGCAGGGTTCCGTTCGAATTCCGCGCCTGGCCAATGCATCGCAAGCCCAAAGCCTGACGCTGTGGTATTTATCAAGTTGGCTAAAAATGAATATAGTGCGGCGAAAAAAGTAAAGAGTTTAGCTGAGACTCAGAAGATCATACGCGTCACACGTCAATCATTGGGGCAGAGCTGCCCCTGAGCTGTGGAGCAACCAATGAACCAGCTGCCGTCCAAAACCCAGTTCAAACGGATTTCTGATGGTTTTAGCACCGATCCTTTCAACACCAGTTCCCTGAAGGCTGAGGCCTATGTTGACCCGGCCTGGTATCAGGTCGATCAAAATGAAATCCTGGCCAAGACATGGCAATGGGTCTGTCATGTCGAAAAGCTGCGCGCTCCGGGCTCTTACACAACAGTTGAAATTGGCGGGCGACCAATTGCGGTGGTGCGCGACCGCGAGGGTGCACTTCGCGCCTTTTACAACGTGTGCAAACACCGAGCCCATCATCTGCTGTCGGGCGAAGGCGAAACCACCCGTATCATGTGCCCATATCACGCCTGGGTCTACAAACTGAACGGCCAACTGGTACGTGCTCCCGAGACCGAGGATCTGGCCAACTTCAATACGTCAGATATCTGCCTCGATCAGGTACAAGTCGAAGAATTTGCGGGCTTCATCTATGTAAATCTAGACTCTAACGCAGCATCTTTACGCGACGTTTCCGGAAATCTGGAAACCGAAATCCGCCACTGGGCACCAGATATCGAGCAGCTGACATTTGGTCATCGCCTGACCTATGACATCAAGTCGAATTGGAAGAACGTCGTCGACAACTTCCTTGAATGCTACCACTGCCCCACCGCCCACAAGGACTTCTGCGATCTGGTTGATATGGAAACCTACAAGGTGACCACATACGGCATCTACTCCAGCCATATGGCCGAGGCGGGCAAGGGTGCCAACACGGCTTATGACGTTTCCAACGCCTCTGTGCGCACCCATGCTGTTTGGTGGCTGTGGCCCACCACATGTCTGATGCGCTATCCGGGGCGGTCTTCGATGATCGTGCTGAACATCATCCCGATTGGTCCTGACCGGACGCTCGAGACCTATGATTTCTTTCTCGAAACCCCTGAACCAGACGAGGCCGAGCTGGAGGCCATCCGCTACCTCGATGAGGTTCTGCAACGCGAAGACATCGACATTGTTGAAAGTGTTCAGCGCGGGATGAGCACTCCGGCCTTTACGCAAGGCCGGATCGTGCATGACCCGAATGGGTCGGGCAAATCGGAACATGCGGTACATCACTTCCACGGGCTTGTTCTGGACGCCTACGCAAAGGCCGCACCGTGACACGACCCAACATCGTTGTGATCATGGCCGATCAACTGGCGCCGCATTTTTGCGGCGCTTACGGCCATCCAACGGTCAAGACCCCTCATATCGACGCACTTGCCGCGCGCGGGATGCGATTTGATGCGGCCTATTGCAACTCGCCTCTCTGCGCACCGTCACGGTTTGCGTTCATGTCCGGGCAGTTGATCAGTCGGATCGCGGCCTATGACAATGCCAGCGAGTTTCGCGCCTCGGTCCCGACCTTTGCGCATTACCTCAAATCGCTGGGCTATCGCACCTGCCTGTCGGGCAAAATGCACTTTGTTGGACCGGACCAGAAACACGGGTTTCAAGACCGTGTGACCACCGACATTTACCCCGCCGATTTCGCCTGGACCCCGGATTGGGAAGCCCCGGACGAGCGGATCGACAAGTGGTATCACAATATGCAAACGATTAAGGAAAGTGGCGAGGCGGTCGCCACCTTCCAGACAGACTATGACGACGAGGTCGAGTTTGCGGCGCGCCGCTGGTTGATCGACAGGGGCCGAGACCGGGCGGCTGGGGAGGAAGCCCCGTTCTGCATGGTGGCCAGCTTTATCCATCCGCATGACCCTTATGTGGCCAAACCGGAATGGTGGAACCTGTATTCCGACGCAGACGTTCCGATGCCGGAGCTCACTCTGACGCCTGAGGAACAAGACCCGTTCTCGCGCCGCGTCATGGATGGGATTGAGGCGAGCTATGTCCCTTTGACCGAAGAAGAAATCCGACGAGCGCGACGTGCCTATCTGGCAAACGTCAGCTTTTTCGACAGCAAGGTTGGCGCGATGGTGAAGGCGCTGGAAGATATCGGAGAATTGGACAACACCATCGTCATCGTCACCGCAGACCACGGCGATATGCTGGGTGAGCGAGGCCTTTGGTACAAGATGAACTTCTTCGAGCACTCAGCCCGTGTTCCGTTGATCATGGCAGGCCCGGGCGTAGCCAAAGGTTGCGCTTCCAACGCCTGTTCCTTGCTTGATCTGTTGCCGACATTTGTGGACATCGCCGGAGGCTCTGATGCGATCTACGGCGAACCGATTGACGGTCGATCCCTAATGCCTCTTGCGCGCAGAGAAACCGACCCAGTGGATGAAGCCATCGGAGAGTATTGCGCCGAGATGACGCCATATCCGGTGTTCATGATCCGGCGCGGCCCCCTGAAATACATTCACTGCGACCCGGACCCTCCACAACTTTACGATCTTTCAAAAGACCCGCTGGAGAAAGTGAATCGTGCTGGCGACCCTGCCTACGCTGAACTGTCCGCACAGTTTGCTGAAGAAGTTGCACGACGTTGGAACAGCGAAAGCCTGCGCGCGGACGTGATCTCGACACAAAGGTCCCGTCGCGCCCTTCACTCTGCGATGGAGGCGGGTGCCGGTGAGGCCTGGGACTACAACCCGCCACGAGATGCCACTCAGGAATACGTGCGCAACCATATGGATTGGACGGTCGCTGCGACCCGCTATCGCTATCCGCCTTTGAAGGAGACCAAAGAATGATGCTGGAAGGAAAAACAGCCCTTGTGACCGGTGGACGCGGCGGGATCGGGCGCGCGATCGTGGCGCGTTTCCTGCGCGAGGGTGCGCGGGTCTATGCAGCTGATCTGACGCCCGAGGGATCTCTGACGGTCCATAACGACGACGGCAGCATCTTTGTGAAACTGGACGTCACGCAGGAAGCTGACGCAATTGCGGCGATGGAACAGGTTGGGGCCGAAGTCGGCCAATTGGACATTTTGGTCAACGCCGCTGGCATCGAGATTGAAAAGACCATTGAACAAACCACGCTGGAAGAATGGAACCTGTCCTTTGCGGTGAATGTCACTGGCACATTTTTAACTTCAAAACACGCGCTGCCACTTTTGCGCAAAGGGGCTGCGTCGGGAGCATCAGCCTCAATCATCAATTTTGGCAGCTATGACGGGTTTATTGCTGACCCCGGCCTTGCCGCCTATTGCGCAACCAAAGGGGCGGTTCACGCTCTGACCCGTGCGATGGCGTGTGATCACGGGCCGGAGGGTATTCGCGTGAATGCCATATGTCCCGGCTATGTCGACACGCCCATGTTGCAGAGCTTTTTTACCGGCGATGGTTCTGGCGGAGGCGGTAAGACCATCGATCAACTACAACAGGCCGTGCGTGACGTGCATCCGATGCGCACATATGGAACGCCTGACGATATTGCCAATCTGGTGAACTGGCTGGCTTCGGACGAGGCGCGCTATGCCAGCGGTCAGCTTTGGGTTCTGGACGGAGGGCTGAGCGCGCAAGTTCAGCAGATGAAGCTATGAGCAAACCGGTCATCATCACCTGTGCTCCGACTGGCGGGATTCACACGCCCACCATGTCTGAACATCTTCCTATCACACCGAATGAGATAACCGAGGCCAGCATCGGTGCGGTCGAGGCTGGGGCATCGATCATTCACTTGCATGCCCGCAACCCCGAAAACGGTCGCCCCGACCCGGATCCGGACCTCTTTATGCAATTCCTTCCCCGCATAAAGCAGGCGACGGGTGCTGTCATGAATGTCTCAACCGGAGGCGGGCTGGGCATGACGCGCGAAGAACGCCTGCGCGCGGCGCTGCGTGCCAGCCCCGAAATGGCCAGCATGAATATGGGGTCGATGAATTTCGGCATTTTCCCGATGATGCAGAAATACTCGGGCTGGAAACATGACTGGGAGCCCGATTTTCTGGATATGACCCGCGACTTCATCTTCCGCAATACATTCGCTGATATCGAATATGCGATGAAGGAACTGGGTGAAGGCCACGGCACGAAGTTCGAGTTTGAATGCTACGATCTGGGGCACCTCTACAACCTGGCCTGGGTCGTCGACCAAGGTTGGGTAAAGCCGCCGTTTTTCATCCAGATGGTTTTTGGAATTCTGGGCGGCGTGGGGGCCGACCTCGATAACCTGATGCACATGCATTCGATTGCTGAAAAGCTGTTCGGCGACAGCTATGAATGGTCGGTTCTGGCCGCCGGTCGGCACCAGATGGCCTTTACCACTCAGGCCGCAATTCTTGGCGGCAACGTGCGGGTTGGGCTGGAAGACAGCCTTTACATCGGGCCCGGTGAAAAGGCGAAATCCAACGCTGATCAGGTCCGCAAGATCCGCTCAATCATCGAAAACCTTGGCCTGACGGTCGCCTCTCCGGATGAGGCCCGCCAACGGTTAGGCTTGAAGGGCAACGACCAGACCGCATTTTGACGGGGGAAGATATGCAAACAAACACGCGTTTTGGCGACGGGTGCCGAGGGAAGGTATACTGATGCGGTTGACTGGGAAAAGAGCGCTGGTGACAGGTGGACGGCAAGGCATCGGTCGCGGGATTGTCGAGGCCTTTTGCAGTGAAGGCGCGACAGTGACGACGTGCGGGCGCGGGGCGCGGCCCGATGGGCTGGCTGACGACATCATCTGGTATCCGCTGGATGTTACGGACCCGGATGCGGTCAAAGCGTTGGCCGCAACCACAAACGGCACCGACATTCTTGTGAACAACGCAGGCGTTCAGGTCGAAAAGGCTGTCCCTGACAGTTCGGACGCGGATTGGGACGCAGTGATCGGCACCAATTGTCGGGGCGTTTTCAACATGTGCCGGGCCTATATCCCAAGGATGGATGAGGGCGCTTCAATCATCAATATAGGCTCTATTTCTGGGCAATTCGCCGATCCATCCATGGCGCTGTACAACGCCTCCAAGGCCTTTGTGCATGGTTTGACCCGTTCTATCGCGGTCGATCATGGGCCAAAAATCCGCTGCAACGCGATTTGTCCCGGTTGGATCGAAACAGGAATGTTGGACGCCGCGTTTGAGTTGGCCAATGATCCCGACGCCGCGCGCCGGGATGCGATCGCCCGCCATGCCACGCGCCGCTTTGGCAAGCCCGAGGATATTGCGAGTATTGCCGTCTGGCTGGCGTCGAATGAGGCAAGCTTTGCGACAGGTCAACTTTTCACGGTGGACGGTGGTATGACGGCCGCCTCACCTTTGAACCCGGGATTGTTCTAATGAAAATACAACACACGGCCTGCCTGGGCGGAGGCGTCATTGGTGCCAGTTGGGCAGCGCTTTTTCTGGCGTCCGGGCGTTCCGTTGCCCTCTTTGATCCCGATCCAAAAGTCGAATGGAAAGTACGCCAATACATCGAGGACGCATGGCCGACGCTGGATGCGCTAGGTCTGACGGATAACGGAAATCCGGACGTGATTACGTTTCATTCCAGCGCTGCTGCTGCGGTGGCCGGTGCAGGATTTGTTCAGGAAAATGTGCCCGAGCGTCTGCAGATCAAACATACAACCTTTGCCGAGATCGAATCCGCTCTGTCAAAGAGCGCAATTGTCGCCAGCTCCGCGTCAGGTTTAACACTGGGACAAATGCAGCCGGGCTGGTCTGACCCGTCACGCTTTGTATTGGGACATCCGTTCAACCCGCCACACCTGATCCCGCTGGTCGAGGTGATGGGAAATGAAAAAACAGCCAACGGCGTCGTTGATGCAGCGCAGGTGTTTTATGAAAGCTTGGGCAAGACCACGATCCGGGTCAACAAAGAGGTGCCTGGCCACGTTGCAAACCGGCTGCAAGCTGCGCTGTGGCGCGAAGCTATCCATCTAGTGGTATCGGGCGTTGCATCGGTCGAGGATGTGGACAAGGCCGTCTGGGCCGGACCGGGCGTCAGATGGGCGGCAATGGGGCCAACCATGTTGTTCAATCTCGGTGCCGGGGAAGGTGGGCTCAGGGCGTTTTGCGACCATTTCTCCGATACGTTCAATGGATGGTGGGACGATTTAGGTCAGGTCTATTTGACCGATGAGGTCGCTCAGCAGCTTGTAGACGGTGTGATCGCTGAGGCCGCAGGGAAAACGCCAGCCGAGCTGTCTGGGCAGCGGGACGCATTGATCCTGGCGATGCAGAAATCTATTGCGGAGTTCCGCTGAGCTTAGCCCAGCAGCTGCCCCAGCTTCATCGCGACGCCCATATTGCCCGAGATCTTGAGCTTACCCATAGCAACACCTGTCATCGGGTTCAGCTTTCCAGTCAGCAGCTTGGTCAGGTTGTCCTGTGAGATGCGGATGGTGCAATCCGTTTCTTGATCCTGCGTCGTGGCCTGACTGTCAGCCAGAACAATCACCCCGTCCTCGCCACAATCGAATTTCAACGATCCATCAAAGGTTTTGCCGTTCAGACCCTTTTGAATTCCGTCAGCGATGTCTTGAAGCATCCGGGTTCCTTTCGCAGTTTCCGAATGCGTAAAGGGTCAGCTGGCGCGCAGGCAAGGCTGACCCAACGGGAACTTCCGATTACGAAGTGGCAAGGCTCTGAACTGTCCGATTGCAGGGTTCACCACCAAAAAAGGTGTCGAGAACAGCTTGAAACTCTTCCGGAGCGTCCGCTACGGAAGAAAACAGTGTCATCGAAGACCGAAGCTTTTTCGCATCGATCCCACCCAGAATGTCAGCGGCATCCCGCCCTTTGTGCAACAGTATAAGCGACGCTGCTTTGGTCAGGCGACGGCGCAGTTCCGGGTGGTTCAGATAGGCCGTGGCCTCATCCAGATCTTCGATCCCGTAGAGCTGAGCCATATGGGATTGACCCAGCTCGGCCAGTTGCGGAAACACAAACCACATCCAGTGGCTGGTTTTCTGCCCCTGCTCCAATTCACGCAGGACATCGGCCCAAACCGTGTCCTGCGCCTCGATGAACATATCGAGTTCGTCGTCGTTATCGTCTTCGTCAATCACTTGGACAAACGCTTGTCGCGTGCGGCCAGCAGTTTCAGACGCAGCGCATTCAGCTGAATGAAACCTGCCGCGTCTGTCTGATCATACGCGCCGGCGTCTTCCTCAAACGTCACATGCGCCTCAGAGTACAGCGAGTGATCTGACCAGCGGCCCACGGTCGAGGCCAGACCCTTGTACAGTTTCAAACGAACGGTGCCGGTGACGTGCTCTTGCGATTTATCAATGGCAGCTTGCAGCATCTCACGCTCGGGCGAATACCAAAAGCCGTTATAGATCAGCTCAGCATATTGCGGCATCAGCTGATCTTTCAGGTGCATCGCGCCACGGTCCATGGTGATGGACTCGATCCCGCGATGCGCTTCCAACAGGATGGTGCCGCCGGGCGTTTCATAGATGCCACGCGACTTCATGCCCACGAAACGGCCTTCGACCAGGTCCAGACGGCCAATGCCGTGCTTGCCGCCATATTCGTTCAGCTTGGTCAGGATGGTGGCCGGGCTCATCGCCTCGCCATTGATGCTGACCGCGTCGCCTTTTTCGAAGCCGATTTCGATGAATTCAGGCTCGTTCGGCGCATCCTCTGGGTGAACGGTGCGCTGATAGACATAGTCGGGTGCCATATCGGCGGGGTCTTCCAGAACCTTGCCTTCGGACGAGGTATGCAGCAGGTTCGCGTCAACCGAGAACGGAGCCTCGCCGCGTTTGTCTTTGGCAATCGGAATCTGGTGTGCTTCGGCCCATTCCAGCAGCTTGGTGCGACTGGTCAGGTCCCATTCGCGCCAGGGCGCGATCACCTTGATCTCGGGGTTCAGCGCATAAGCGGCCAGTTCGAACCGCACCTGATCGTTGCCCTTGCCGGTCGCACCGTGTGCGACAGCATCGGCACCGGTGGCCTCGGCAATCTCAACCAGACGTTTCGAGATCAACGGGCGCGCGATCGAAGTGCCCAGCAGGTACAGACCTTCATACTGGGCGTTGGCGCGGAACATCGGGAAAACGAAATCGCGGACGAATTCTTCGCGGATGTCTTCGATATAGATGTTCTCGGGCTTGATCCCCAGCAGTTCGGCTTTTTGGCGAGCGGGCTCAAGCTCCTCGCCCTGACCCAGATCGGCAGTGAAGGTCACAACTTCACAACCATACTCGGTCTGCAGCCATTTCAGAATGATCGAGGTATCAAGGCCACCGGAATAGGCCAGAACAACTTTCTTGGGCGCGGACATCTGACTTCCCTTTATGCGTAGAACGATTGGCCCCTAACGGGTTTTGTGACCGGGAGCAAGTTGTGAGGATTGACGCAGAACGGGATTTGGGGTGAAACATACGCAATTTAAACAATGTTTGGTTGAAGGGGCAGTTTCAAATGTTGGGATGGCAAATATTTTTGCATTCGGTGCGGATGGTGTTCGGAAACCTGAAGCAGGTCCTGCAGATTACGGTTGGCCCAGCTCTGATTGCGACAATCATAATTGTGGGCGTGTTTTTGGCACTTGGTATTCCGCTTGAGGCGCTTGAAGACAATGCAGGCGACTTGCCGCCAGGTGCAACCGCAGGTTCGGCTTTTGTATTTGTGGTCGTTTTGCTGGCGGTAATGTTCGTAACCATGTTCTGGATCGCGGTGTCATGGCACCGCTTCATCTTGATGGAAGAATATCCCACGGGAATATTCCCGACATTCCGTTTCGACAGGATTCTTGCCTATTTCGGTCGCTTTCTGATGTTGGGGATTTTGATGGTGATCGCGTATATCCCCATGGGTCTGGTCGCTGCTGCATTAGGCGAAAGTCTTGCAGGGCTTTCGATCATTCTGGTGATTGTTTACACCGTTTTTCTGGTTGTTTGCTTCTATCGCCTGTCAATTATCTTGCCGGCGGCGGCGATTGGTGACCCCATTTCGCTCAGCGATGCATGGAACAAAACAGCGGGAGTCGGCAGTGCAATCTTGTTACTGCTACTTGTTGCCTTCCTGTTCCAGGTTTTGGTGCAGCTGGCTTTCACTGTTCTGGCAATAATCCCGGTTTTGGGCGTTTTGCTGACCGTGTTCTTCGGTACACTCGTACTTCCAATGATCAACGTCAGTATCTTTACCACCATGTACGGCGTCTTCATCGAAAAGCGCGAGCTGTCCTGAACCCGTACACATATGTATTCCTTGCCCTTTCAGCGGTGATCGGGCAGGGAAACCGGCATGACTGATTTCATGACCCGCGCCCGCGCCGCCGAACAGGCGATGCGCTCTGTCTTTCCGGCGACACCGTTGCAGCGGAATGCCCATTTGTCTGAACGCTATGGGGCCGATATCTGGCTAAAGCGCGAGGACCTGAGCCCGGTGCGGTCGTATAAAATCCGCGGCGCGTTCAATGCGATGCGCAAGCAACAGGGGCAGGACCTGTTCGTCTGTGCCAGCGCGGGAAATCACGCGCAGGGCGTGGCGTTCATGTGCAAGCATCTGGGCGTGCGCGGCGTGATCTTCATGCCGGTGACAACCCCGCAACAGAAGATCCAGAAAACCCGTATCTTCGGCGGCGACAATATCGAGATCCACCTGACCGGCGACTATTTCGATGACACGCTAGCTGCCGCGCAAACCTGGTGCACGCAGCAGGGCGGACATTTCCTGTCACCGTTTGACGATGCGGATGTGATTGAAGGGCAGGCTTCGCTGGCGGCCGAGATCGAAGAGCAACTGGGCGGTGTGCCGGATCACGTCGTGTTGCCGGTCGGTGGTGGCGGCATGTCCTCGGGTGTGGCCACATGGTTCGGGGATCGCAGCCATTGTCTGTTTGTTGAACCCGCTGGAGGCGCGTGTCTGCGTGCCGCATTGGCGGCAGGACATCCCGTTTCGCTGGATCATGTGGACACTTTCGTCGATGGTGCTGCCGTTGGGCGGATCGGTGAGAAACCGTTCGAACTACTGAAATCACGCCACCTGTCGGATGTGCTGGTCCTGTCCGAAGACCGTATTTGTACCACGATGATCGAGATGCTGAATGTCGAAGGCATCGTCTTGGAACCCGCTGGCGCGCTGGCGGTCGAAGCAGTGGGCGATATCCAAAGCTTTGTGCGTGGCAAGACCGTGGTCTGCGTGACGTCTGGTGGCAACTTTGATTTTGAACGCCTGCCTGAGGTCAAAGAGCGCGCGCAGCGCTATTCCGGGGTGAAGAAGTACTTCATTCTGCGCCTGCCGCAGCGCCCGGGTGCGTTGAAAGAATTTCTTGGCATACTTGGCCCCGAGGATGACATTGCCCGCTTTGAGTACATGAAAAAGTCAGCGCGCAATTTCGGTTCGGTCCTGATCGGGATCGAAACCCGCAAGCCTGAAAACTTCATGCGCCTGTTTGCGCATCTGGACGAGGCCGGGTTTACCTATACTGATATTACCGAAGACGAAACGCTGGCGCAGTTCGTGATCTAGCCCAGCTTCTGGTTCAGTTCCGCTTCGAACTTGAGTTTCGAACTGTCAAAAACGGCAAGAAGGGCAGGCAGATCAACGTCTGCGCCCTGACCTGCGGATGCCTGCCGTTCACCATCCTGGCAGAGTTTCGAGAACTGATCGAACCCAAGGCTGAGCGCGCTGCCTTTCAGGAAATGCAGGTTTTGTTCCAGCTCAACCCGGTCGATGTCGCGATGCAGGCGCGCGATGATCTCCTGCACCTCTTCCAGAAAAATCTCGACCACCTCGTCAAATTCATCTGGGCCAACTTCGTCCCGCAATTGCATGACTCTGTCCCAACGGATCATGGTGAAATACCTGCCATTTAACCTTCAAGGTTCTGCGTAAACCACGGCTGGTAAAAACCCGGTTAATGGCACCATTTGAACGCGGGTCGGGCCTTCATCGGATGTTAAACTTGCGGACGCTAAGGTCGCCCTGACCGGTCAATCTCATGAGAGCAGAGGGTAAATGGTACCAGGGGCGAGTCTTGAGGACACCAGATCAGATCTGGACTTCGGCGCGATCCGCAAGGTGCTGGTTGTGGATAACAGCCGTTTGCAGCGTCGCATTCTGGTGGCCTCGCTCAGGAAATGGGGGTTTGACGTGGTCGAGGCTGATACCGGCGAGGCCGCGTTGGAGCTTTGCCAGGCAGACCCGCCCGATCTTGTGCTCAGCGACTGGGTCATGCCGGGGATGAGCGGTCTGGAGTTCTGCTGCACGTTTCGCGCGCTGGATACAGACCAATACAGCTATTTCATTCTGTTGACGTCCAAAAGCGAAAAGCAAGAAGTCGCGCGTGGTTTGGACGCCGGGGCGGATGATTTTCTTATCAAACCTTTGGAAGCGGACGAGTTGCGCGCGCGCATTTCGGCCGGCGCGCGCATATTAGACATGCAGCGCCAGCTTTCGCAAAAGAACCGCCTGATTGAATCCGCACTGGACGAATTGAAACTGGCGCATGACGCGATCGATAAAGACCTGATGCAGGCCCGCAAGATCCAGGAATCGCTGGTGCCTGAACTAACGCGGGAATTTGGCAACTCGCGAGTCAGCCTGTTACTGAAACCTTGTGGTCACATTGGTGGGGATCTTGTCGGTATGTTCTCACCTGGCGTGAATCGGCTGGGGTTTTATAGCATTGATGTGTCCGGCCACGGGATCACCTCGGCCATGATGACGGCCCGGTTGGGCAGCTATCTGTCCAGCAAGCATTTTGATCAGAATGTCGCGATGGAGCAGCGGTTCAACAAGTTCTACGCGCTTTTGCCGCCGGAGGAGGTTGCGAGAACGCTCAATTCCCGTCTTATGGCGGACGAAGGGATCGAAGAATATTTCACGATGGTTTACGCCATCGTAGATTTGCGCAACGGGCATCTGAAAATGGTGCAAGCCGGGCATCCACACCCCCTTCTGCTTCGACGGGATAGCAGCAGCTGTTTCCTGGGCGAAGGAGGGTTGCCCGTCGGATTGATCGAAGGTGCGAGTTTTCAGCAAATCGAGACTCAGCTGCAGCCTGGCGACAAACTATTGTTGTATTCAGACGGTCTTACCGAATGCGCTCTGGCCGATGGTAGCCTGTTGGACGAAGGTGGTTTGCAAGAGATGGCACAACTCTGCGTTTCGGAACATGGCGGGTCCGAGTTTCTGGATGACATGTTCTGGCGTCTGACCCAGGTTATGTCGCCCAAAGAGGGGGTAGGGGATGACGTCTCGGCCGTGTTCTTCGAATATAACGGCCCCTAGAGCGACCAAAGATGCATTCTGGCAAAATGCCGATCACCGTCATTGCCAAGATTTTCAACCGCATCTGACGCATCCACCCATCGCGCTTCGTGAAACGCTTCGGCTGGCGGGCCCATGCGGCGGACGGGGCGCGCGCGATAGATCATGCAGATCTTTTCCGCCCACAGATCGTATTCCGGCATATAGCTAAAGCGGCGAAAGGCACCGACACGGCGCGGGTTGGCAACCAGCCACCCGGTTTCTTCATAGACCTCGCGATGCAGTGCCGTGATCGGCGATTCGCCCGGATCAATGCCTCCACCCGGCAGTTGCAGCTCTGGGTTGAGGCCGTCGTCATACCATGTCACCAGCAAGGACCGTCCTCGAGGCAAAAGCACGTACACTCCGGGTCTTTGCGTATATTTCTGCCCTGCCTGAGGGGTTTCGCCAAACCGTCTGATCATGTATGGCCCCTTAAAACCCAATCTGTACGACCTATATGGTGCCGGTATGCCAACCCGTGGCGTGTAAGGAAACCCCATGTCTCTTGGAACAAAAATCGCGTGGGACGACACCGTCCTGCCCTTTCAACTTGATGCATCCGACATGCGCGGCCGCGTGGCCCGTCTGGATGGCGTGCTGGATGGCATCTTGAAGCAGCACGATTATCCGCAGCAAGTCGAAGCGCTGGTGGCTGAAATGGCCTTGCTGACCGCGTTGATCGGCCAGACCGTTGCACTGCGCTGGAAGCTGTCGCTGCAAGTGCAGTCCAAAGGGGCGGTCCGCATGATCGCGACCGACTATTACGCGCCGCAGGAAGAGGGCCAGCCCGCCCAAATTCGCGCTTATGCCAGTTTTGACCACGACCGTCTGACCGATGCTGCCCCCTTTGATCAGGTGGGCGAAGGGTATTTCGCCATCATGATCGACCAGGGTGAAGGCACGCAACCGTATCAGGGCATCACGCCGCTGGCTGGCGGATCGCTGAGTGCGTGCGCCGAGGCGTATTTCGCGCAATCCGAACAGTTGCCGACGCGGTTTTCGCTGAGCTTTGGCAAATCGACCGAGCCCGGCGCGGGCGAGCATTGGCGTGCAGGCGGCATTATGTTGCAGCACATGCCCAAAGCGTCGCCCTTTGCAGCATCAGGTGAAGGTACGGGTGAAATCCTGACCGCCACCGATCTGGTAGACGGTGAAGAAGGTGAAAACTGGGGTCGCGTCAATATCCTGCTGGATACTGTCGAGGATCTGGAAATGATCGGCCCCTCTGTTGCGCCGACCGACCTTTTGGTTCGCCTGTTCCACGAGGAACAGCCGCGTGTTTATGACGCGCAATCGGTTCAATTCGGCTGTACCTGTTCCGAGGACCGGGTGCGTCAGAGCTTGTCGATCTATTCGGCGAAGGACATCGAAAAGATGACAACTCCCGAAGGTCTGGTCACAGCTGATTGCCAGTTCTGCGGCGCGCATTACGTGCTGGATCCGGCCACAGTGGGCTTTGAAGCTGAAGACAGCGAAGGTGCATGATCCGGTTGAACAGATCCGGGCGGCCTTGCGCCGCCCCGGTCACGGATCCAGCGATTTTGACCTGAACCCCGAAACCGTTCTGCCACCCGGGCGGCGGCTGCGCCCTGCAGGTGTTCTTGTGGCCATCTCATTGGCCGGTGATACGCCTCGGGTGATCCTGACCAAAAGGTCTTCTGCATTAAAGCACCATCCGGGGCAAATCGCCTTTCCCGGAGGCAAACAGGATGAAACGGATGCCGATGTCACGGCAGCGGCTTTGAGGGAAGCACAGGAAGAGATCGGGCTGCCACCTGATTTGCCAGAGGTTCTGGGGTTTCTGCCGATGCATGAAACAGTCACCTCTTTCAACGTCACACCCGTGGTCGCAGTCGTGCGTGACAGATTCGAACCTGTGCCTGAACCCGGCGAAGTGGACGAGGTATTCTCGACCCCTCTTGCTCATCTCTTGAATCCCGAGAATTATCTGGTTGAGTCGCGTCGCTGGCGCGGCCAGAAACGCAGATACTACGCAGCTCCGTACGGCCCTTATTACATATGGGGCGCGACGGCCCGCATATTGCGCGGGCTTGCAGCACGGGTGAATGAATGATGCAGATTAATGAGCCTTGGGTCAGTGAACTAGCGACCCAACAGGTATGCGCAGCCCTGACCTCATCCGGCGCACAGGCGCTTTTTGTGGGTGGCTGTGTGCGCAACGCTCTTCTGGGCGCTCCTGTCTCGGACATCGATATTGCCACCGATGCCCGACCAGAGCAGGTGGTTCAGATGGCACAAGCTGCGGGGCTCAAAGCTATTCCAACCGGTATAGACCACGGTACGATCACGGTGGTCAGCGCAGGTATCCCGCACGAGATCACGACCTTCCGACGTGACGTGGAAACCGACGGTCGGCGAGCAGTCGTCGCCTTTTCCAAACACGTTGAAGAAGACGCTGCGCGGCGCGATTTTACCATGAACGCGCTTTACGCACTGCCCGATGGGGCTGTGTTAGACCCACTTGGTGGCCTTCCTGACCTTAAAGCTCGGTCAGTGCGGTTTATCGGAACGGCCGAAAATCGGATCCGCGAAGACTATCTTCGCTCACTTCGTTATTTCCGCTTTCACGCCTGGTATGGTGATCCTGACGCCGGTTTTGATCCCGATGCGCTGGTGGCCATCAGTGCCAACCTTGAAGGGTTGGAATCGCTGTCGCGCGAACGGGTCGGGGCAGAATTGCTGAAGCTTCTGGGTGCGCCTGATCCAGCCCCCGCCGTTGCAACAATGCGCAGCACAGGCGTTTTGACCCGGTTGTTGCCGGGTGCGGACGATCGGTCTTTGGCACCTTTGATTGCGCTGGAACAGGCGGCGGGTGCCGATCCCGATCCGGTGCGGCGTCTGGCAGCCATCACCAAGCCCGAGGATGCAGCGACACTGCGGTTAAGCCGTGCGCAGCTGCAACGCCTGACCCGAATGCGTGAGGAGGCGCAGGCCACAACCAGTGTGGCAGAGCTTGGGTACCGCTATGGCGACGAAGGTGGCTTGCACGAGACCCTCTTGCGCTGCGCCTTTCTGGAACGACCATGGTCCGAAGACCTAAGGCGTGACTTGCATGCAGGGTCAACGGCCCGCTTCCCGATACAGGCCAAGGACCTGATTCCCAGCTTTACCGGGCCGGCGCTGGGCAAAAAGCTGGCAGAGCTTGAAAGCCGCTGGATCGCGTCCGGCTTTGCGCTTTCGCGTGAGGAGTTGCTCGCAACTTAGCGCGAAGTCTCAAAAGGGGATGACAACTTTTTTCCTTTGTGCTTAGGTGCGCCTGACACATGGATGGAGGAATGCGAATGTATTACGGGATCTGGTTCGGCTAAAGCCAGGACACTTGCCCCGTAACGGGTGGTGTTCAGGCGCCATCTTTCTTCGCACGTCTATTATCTGCTCAATCGGAGCACTCTCCATGTTTCGCTATTTCGAAAATCTTGTTGACCCTTTTGTCGCCTATACGGAATCCGACAAACCGCCGACCAGGCTGTGGCCGTTTATGTTGGACTATTCGCGGCCCTTCTTTCGGGTATTTGTCTGGACCGCGTTGATTTCCATCATCGTCGCGGGGGTTGAAGTCGGACTGATCTACTACATGGGCCGCGTTGTCGATCTTTTGGGGGGCACCCCGGCCGAGGTCTGGCAGAATCACGGAACAGAACTGTTGTTGGTGGCTGCATTTGTACTGCTGTTGCGCCCGTTGCTGCATCTGATCGACGTGCTGTTGCTTAACAACACGATCCTGCCGAGCTTTGGCACCCTGATCCGCTGGCGTGCGCATAAACATGTTCTGCGCCAATCAGTTGGGTGGTTTGAGAACGACTTTGCCGGTCGGATCGCCAACCGAATCATGCAGACGCCGCCCGCCGCGGGCGAAGTGGTTTTTCAGGTTTTTGACGCGATTTCCTTCTCGTTGGCCTATCTGATCGGCGCGGCAATCCTGTTGTATGTTGCGGACGCACGCTTGCTGATCCCGTTGCTGATCTGGTTTGCATTTTACGCGATGCTGGTGCGCTGGACGGTGCAGCGTGTGGGCCCGGCGTCAAAGGCTGCCTCGGATGCGCGCTCGACAGTGACGGGTCGGGTGGTGGACAGCTATACGAACATCCACTCGGTCAAAATGTTCGCCCATGGCCCGCAAGAGCTGGACTATGCCCGCGAAGCCATCCAGGAAACCCGCCGGACCTTCCAGATCGAGATGCGGATTTTCACCATCATGGATGCGGTTTTGGTCACGCTGAACGGTATGCTGATCGTGGGCGTTGTTGGCTGGGCGATTGGGCTTTGGATGCAGGGAACAGCTTCGGTTGGTGTTGTTGCAGCGGCGACTGCGTTGACCCTGCGCCTGAACGCCATGACCGGATGGATCATGTGGGCATTGACCAGCTTTTTCCGCCAGTTGGGTATCGTGGCCGAGGGGATGGAGACCATTGCGCAACCCATCAATCTGCTGGATGCACCGACTGCGAAACCCCTGCATCTCAGCAAGGGCGAGATTCAGATCCGCGATCTTTCGCACCACTACGGTCGTGAGACCGGAGGCTTGGACCATGTCAACCTGACCATCCAGCCTGGTGAAAAGATCGGATTGATTGGGCGTTCCGGCGCCGGTAAATCGACTCTGGTTAAGCTTCTTTTGCGGTTTTACGACGTCGAGCGCGGTGCAATTTTGATCGATGATCAGAACATCGCGCAGGTCACGCAAGACAGCCTGCGCAGTCATATCGGCATGGTCCAGCAAGACAGCGCGTTGCTGCACCGGTCTGTGCGCGACAACATCCTGTATGGTCGGCCGGATGCGTCCGAGGCGCAGATGATCGCCGCCGCCAAACAGGCCGAAGCGCATGAGTTCATCCTTGATCTGCAAGACCCGCAGGGTCGGACCGGGTATGATGCACATGTGGGGGAACGCGGCGTGAAGCTGTCCGGGGGTCAGCGTCAGAGGGTGACCCTAGCGCGAGTTGTCCTGAAGGATGCGCCGATCTTGTTGTTGGATGAAGCGACATCTGCCCTAGATTCCGAGGTTGAAGCGTCAATTCAGGAAACTCTCTACGGCATGATGCAAGGCAAAACCGTGATCGCAATTGCGCACAGGCTCAGCACCATCGCGCAGATGGACCGCATTTTGGTGATGGATGCTGGCCGCATCGTGGAAGAAGGCTCACATTCAGACCTTCTGGCGCAGGGTGGCCTTTACGCGCAGTTCTGGGCGCGGCAGTCTGGCGGCTTCATGAACCCGGAGGCCGCTGAATGAGGGTTGCTGACCTCATCTACCCGTTCAAAAACATCGAAACGCCCCCACCGCAGACTTTGGGGGCGTTCATTCGCTGGAGCCTGTCCGGGGCCTGGCCCATGCTGTTTGTCGCGGCTTTCTTCTCGGCCACAGCAGGCGCGATGGAGGCAGGGACAGCGTGGATTCTGGGTCGCGTGATAGATGTGGCAACCTCCAGCGGGCCCGAAAGTTTTCTGACCGCAGCAAATATGTGGATGATCTTTGGCGCAGCTGCGTTCTTTATGCTGCTGCGCCCGATCCTGTTTGGCCTGTCGTCTCTGTCGAACAACTACATCGTCATGCCCAACATCACACCTTTGGTGCTGGCCAAGTTGAACCGTTGGACGTTGGGCCAGTCGGTGACTTATTTCGACGACGATTTTGCCGGTCGGATCGCGCAGAAACAGATGCAGACGTCGAACGCCATGGCTTCTGTCGTGTCGGAAACGATCAGCGCGATTGTGTTTGCCTTGGCGTCTCTGGCCGGATCTTTGCTTTTGTTAGGATCTATTCATCCATTGGTGATGTTGCCCTTTGCCGCCTGGCTGGTGGTCTATTTCCTACTTGTACGCTGGTACCTGCCGCGCATCCGCGTGCGTTCTGCCGCGCGGGCCGGGGCGCGGGCGATGGTGTCGGGGCAGGTGGTCGACACGATCACCAACATCAAGACCGTCAAGCTGTTCGCGCATTCCGCTTTCGAAGATCAGGCCGCGCGCGACTCGATGGTGGAATTGCGCGAACGATCGCTGGATTTCGGCAAGCTTTCGGCCAGTTTTCGATTCATTCTGATGACGCTGGCCGGTGTGCTGCCTGTTCTGTTGTTGGGCGCGACGCTTTGGTTGTGGCAACTCGGCATGGCGACCGCAGGGGATATTGTGGCGGCAGGTGCGGTTTCGATCCGCATCGCGCAGATGACCGGTTGGGTCAGTTTCACGCTGATGGGTCTTTACGCCAACGTGGGTGAGATCGAAAACGGAATGAAAACACTGGCCAAGCGTGACCGGGTCGAAGATGCGGGCGACGCAAAAGACCTGACCGTGCACGACGGATCGATCTCATTCGAAAATGTCAGTTTTGCCTATGGTCGGGATATAGGCGGTGTCACGGATCTGACCTTGACCATAGAACCCGGTGAAAAGCTGGGCATCGTCGGTGCCTCGGGCGCGGGTAAGTCCACACTCGTTTCGCTTCTGCTCAGGCTCTATGACAGGGAAAGTGGCGCAATTTGTATCGACGGGCAGGATGTGTCGCAGGTGACGCAAGACAGCCTGCGCCGTGAGATTGGCATGGTCACGCAGGAAACGGCGATGTTCAACCGCTCAGCGCGCGAGAACATCCTGTACGGTCGCCCGAACGCATCCGAAGATGAGATGATTACTGCCGCGAGGAAGGCCGAGGCGCATGAATTCATCCTGAGCCTTGAGGACGCAAATGGACGCAAAGGCTATGACGCCCATCTGGGCGAGAGAGGCGTTAAGCTCAGCGGTGGGCAGCGGCAACGTATCGCTTTGGCCCGCGCCATTCTGAAGGATGCGCCGATTTTGGTTCTGGATGAGGCGACCTCGGCGCTGGATTCCGAGGTCGAAGCCTCGATCCAGACGGCGCTGCATCGGGTGATGGAAGGCAAGACCGTTCTGGCCATTGCGCACCGCCTGTCTACCCTCAGCGAGATGGACCGGATCGTTGTTCTGGATCAAGGGCAGATCGCAGAATCCGGAACGCATGAGGCTCTGCTGGATCAGGGCGGGCTGTATGCGCGGTTCTGGCACCGTCAGTCAGGCGGCTTCATTCAGGCGGAAGCTGCGGAATAAGGGTTTTGTTGCCGTCAAAGCCCGGCTATCAGGCACTTCATGACGCAGCAATTCACAATCACACGGCTTGGCCATCAGGGCGACGGCATTGCCGATGGTCCCGTCTATGTACCGCGTACGCTTCCCGGCGAAGTCGTTAGTGGTACTCTGACAGGTCAAGTGCTGACCGACATACGGGTGGAGACGCCGTCTGAAGGCCGGGTCAAAGCCCGGTGCCGCCATTACAAAGCCTGCGGAGGATGTCAGTTGCAGCACGCGTCTGATGCCTTTGTTGCTGATTGGAAGCTTGAAATCGTTCGCAATGCTTTGGCGGCGCAGGGTCTGGATGCGCCCATGCGCCCGATACACACGTCCCCCGAACAGTCGCGTCGGCGCGCAACAATTGCGGTAAGGCGTACGAAAAAGGGCACATTGGCCGGATTTCATGGTCGCGCCTCGGGCACGATCACGGAAATCCCCGACTGCCTGTTGCTGGACCCGGCGCTGATCTCGGCCATTCCAGTGGCAGAGGCGCTGGCCGTTCTGGGTGGAAGCCGTAAGGGCGTATTGGCCGTCACGCTCACATTGTCCGAAGGTGGGCTGGACGTCGCCGTCAAAGGTGGCAAACCCTTGGACGGACCGCTGGAACTGGCACTGGCTCAAGCGACCGAGAAGCACGGTTTGGCGCGGTTGAGCTGGGATGATGAAGTGATCGCCATGCGGCAGGCGCCGCTTCAGTGTTTTGGAACAGTTGAAGTCACGCCGCCGCCCGGTGCGTTCTTGCAGGCGACGAAGGACGGAGAACAGGCTCTATTACAGGCAGTTTTGGAGGCAACTAAAGGTGCCAAGCGCGTCGTCGACCTGTTTGCAGGTAGCGGTACATTTTCGCTTCCTCTTGCCCAAGCCGCCGAAGTTCATGCGGTGGAAGGCGAGGCCGCCATGGTTCAGGCGCTGGATCACGGTTGGCGCAAGGCGCAGGGCCTGAAACGCGTGACAACCGAGGCCCGGGACCTGTTCCGCCGTCCGTTGATGCCCGATGAGCTAAAGACATTTGACGCGATCGTGTTGGACCCGCCCCGTGCCGGGGCCGACGCACAGGTGGAGGAACTGGCCCAGGCCAAGCGCCCTGTCATTTCGTATGTCTCGTGCAACCCAGTGACATTTGCACGGGACGCGAAAAACCTTGTTAACGCAGGCTACACTCTTGAATGGGTACAGGTCGTTGACCAATTTCGGTGGTCGTCACATACGGAACTTGCAGCGCGGTTTGTCCAGAACACCGCATCTTGATCAGACAGGAGATTGCGACACATGGGTGTCAAACAGCGCTTGCTGAACATTGTCGAAGCGCCCGTGTTTGGGCGGTTTATAACGGCCGTCATCATCTTCAATGCGATCCTTCTGGGAATGGAGACGTCGCCGACCCTGATGGAAATAGCTGGTCCAGTGATTGTGGCGCTGGACAAGCTGTGCCTTGCGATCTTCGTGGCCGAAATCACCATGAAGCTGATCGCCACCGGGCGCAGATTTTTCACGAATGGCTGGAATATCTTTGATTTCCTGATCGTGGGTATCGCCCTAATCCCCAGCGCCGGAGGCTTGTCCGTGCTGCGTGCCCTTCGGATTCTGCGGGTATTGCGCGTGATTTCCGTGGCGCCCCGCCTGCGTCGCGTGGTCGAAGGGTTTATCTCGGCCCTGCCGGGGATGGCCAGTGTCTTCCTGCTGATGGCAATCCTGTTCTATATTGGCGCCGTAATCTCGACCAAACTGTTCTCAGGCTCGTTTCCGACTTGGTTCGGTGATCTGGGCCTGTCGGCTTATACCTTGTTCCAGATCATGACGTTGGAAAGCTGGTCCATGGGCATTGTCCGCCCTGTAATGGAGGTTTTTCCATACGCATGGCTATTCTTTGTTCCTTTTATCATGGTCACGACCTTTGCCGTGGTGAACCTGTTGGTGGGTCTGATCGTGAACTCGATGCAGGATGCCCACCATGCCGAGGATGAAGTCAAGACCGACGCCTATCGCGACGAAGTGCTGGAACGGCTGGAAAGCATCGAGCGCCGCCTGACCGAGCAGATGAACAGCAAAAAGTGATTTCCGTTTCTTGAGGTTTTTGGCATATTGATTCCAAAAAACAGAGCAGGCAGTGAAACATGGATCGTCGAGCATTCGGATTGGGAGCTATGGCAACGCTGAGCCTTTCGGCTTGTGCCTCAGCCAGCCCAAGATTTCTTAGTTATAATGGGCCCGAGGTGACCTCGTTGGTGGTCAACAAGGGTGCCCGCAAACTCTATCTGCTGCATCATGGGCAGATTTTGCGAGAATATGATGTGGATTTGGGATTTGCGCCTCAAGGTACAAAGATCAAAAAAGGGGATGGTCGCACGCCCGAGGGCAGCTATCTGATCGACCGCAGGAATCCTCGCAGCCGCTATCATCTGTCGCTGGGCATTTCCTACCCCAACTCTCAGGATGTCGCTCAAGCCAAGGCAGAAGGGGTTAACCCGGGCGGAGATATTTTCATCCACGGCCAGCCGAATCTTCGGTCAGAACTCAAGCGCGCGCGGAAAACACCGGATTGGACGGCAGGATGCATCGCGGTCAAGAATGACGAGATCGAGGAGATTTATTCGATGGTCAACAAAGGTACGCTGATCACTTTGCGTCCCTAGGCGGCACTGGCGTCCAGGCAGCAAATCCAAACACTTCATAGTCGCGCTGGTAGACCTCTGCTGCCAGCGCCTCAAGTTCCGCGTCATAGATCTGGTCCAACGTAAACGGCACGTCGGGCGCGCATGGGCCAGGCGCAGGTGGATGCGAATGCCCAATCTCATGCGCCAGTGCGGGAAGTGCTGCCGCCATCTCTTCTTCTCGCAGGATCAGGTCAGGCATTAGGAAACTGGCAATACCGTCCAACACCCGCGATTGGCTGCACCACGTCCCGTCGACGCGAATTGGCGTTTGACCATTGAGGTTGAGGCGCAGGAAGCTCAGGAAGGCCGAAAACGCGTCCCGGTGTTGCTCGATGGAATAATTGTTATCCCGCACTTGCCCCGGAATCGGTATTTTGAGCCGGTTACGCAGATAATTGCGCACCATTTTATAGCTGCCCGGCCCTGTGCTCAGGATGTGCTGGCAAAAGGCCGTATGTGCTCGTGCCAACGGGTGGCGCAGAACGGTGAATTTTCGATGGCCGGGGTAATCCTTTAACCAGGCGCGGATTTGTTTGCGATTCCGATCGGTGATCAGGTCGCCAACCACGCAGCCATCCAGATCGGCCAGCCATTGGCCGATAACAGGCTCTAAACCGCTACGAATAGGTAGATACATCAGGGCGGACTTTGGCGCTGCGACGTATTGCGGTACGGCGGCCCCGCGCTGCGGTTCGAAGCCATATGAACGATGTAGCCCAAACTGATCGATATCTGCCAAAGCGCGCGTCATGTCGTCAGGATTGGTGACCTTTGACACGGCTGGCGCCGGGTTTTGCGGCTTCAGCGTGTCATCCAGCTTGGTCAAACGCGCGTCGACCCCCAGCCATGTAGCCAGGCCGTTTAGGACGTCCAGCTCGGTCAGGTCGTCATAGGTGACGAAAAAAGCGCTTTGGCCAGTCTTTTGCAGATGCCGCCGAAGCATGTGCTGGTGGCCTTGGACCTGATCCTGATAGTCCGAAAACTCCTGTGCATCAAATTCAACCACAGCATCGACACGCCGTTTGACGTTCTTCAGCAGCCATTGCTGCGTGGCCCGCGCGATCTTTAACGACAGGTAACTGTCCAGCGGGTTGCGTGTCAGGATGATCTTGGCGCAGCGAGGGTCATTCAATACCGGCTTTAGAACCCGCGGGTCGTGTTCTACGAAATATCGGAATCCGTTGATGTCACCGGGGGCAGAGCGAATGGCTTTCAGTAATTTCAACGGGTCCGCATCCCGGTCTTCCAGAGACAGGCCCAGCAGGCTATCGGATTTCAGATTGCCCGCAAAATGCGGGTTAAACGCTTCGCCATGGCAGGTCACGCCGTCCAGCGCATTCAGATTTGCTTCGAGCAGGTTCGAGCCTGTGCGCATGGCCGCCAATACAACGAAATAATCAAAGTTGGCTGACATGGGCCGTCACTGCACCAGATAAGGTTTGCGGAATGGTTTCGTCTGAGGGCCAAACACATCATCCACGGGGAAGTCCCCCATGAGGTATGGATGCATACCCTGATTCTTGAGGTTTTGTAGAAATTTACCGAAACCAGACAAATCACCCATAGCGGGCACTTCGGTTAGATGGCTGGTCTGATTCACTCCGATTTCGTCAAGGATGGACTGCAAGGGATCCATCGGCGATTCAATGAAATCCGCCAACGTCCAGTTGCGCACTCTTGCCTTGGTCCAGACCGAGGTCAGAACCTCAAGCTGCTTGGTTTCAATCTGCTGCAGCCGTGCTGCTTCGCATCGGATATCCGAGAAGTTGAGATTCGAGCGGAACAGCGGAATCGCCCACGCTCCGGTGATGACCGAGATCTGGGCGTTCTTGTCGCGCGCCAGAAACCAGTTGATCTCTTGCGTGTCTCTTGGTCCGAACTGAAAACACTGTCGCTCCCCCCGCGTATTCCAGACCAAGTTCGACAGGAAAGCTGTGGGATTATAATCCCGCAACGATGCAGAATCGCTGAGGGCCCCGTTGGTTATGGTTTCGCCCTGCGCAAACTCGGCGTGTTGGGGTTCAAACAAGTGCCCGTGGACCCGTGTGCCCGTGATGGTCGCTAGCCAGGATTCAAAATCGTCAAACAGCTCGGAAAAGCCCTGAAAGACGGAATAGGGCGAAGATGTCAGGCCGTTTTCGCTACCGTGACGTGGGAAGCGACTTTGCATATAAAGCCCGTCGCGCCCGCGTGTCCGCCGTTCGACCGCTTTCGAGAAGATGCGATCTATCTTACTCGGATTGGGCTCGGCCGGTTTCATGGCGCCGCTCTGGTCGGTCAGGAATGCCTGATACAACCGTTCGGCCTGAGGCCAGATCTTGCGCGCTACAAAGCAGTCCGAGCGTCGTAGCAATTGCAGGTGGTCGTCGTAAAAAATGTGAGGGCGGCCCTGATAGTCGAACTTGGACAGGGTCAGGGAGCGGCTTTCGATATGTGTGGAGTATTGCCGAGAAAGTGTTTGGAAATAGCTTTCGTCGGGTATCCAAACATGGCGGAAATACTTGTCGTACTGTTTGCGCTTGGGATCTTGAAGAATGGCAGACAGCGTTTGGCGGGTCAGGCACCACCATTGGCTACCCATATGAGGTACCAACCCGTCGGGGATATTCCTGCGGTATCCCAACGCTCGCTGAATCCTGACATAGGTGTCAAACAGCTTGCGTTGTTTTCGCCACGAAAACGGGAAGCGCAGGGTAAAGCGCTCATGGTCCAGCCCGCCAATGGTCCAGTTGACGTCCGATGTCGTCGCGCTTTCGATGAAGTCCACGCGGGGCCGGTCGGCCAGGTATGTTATCAATTCCTGAACCGGGCGCAGCGGCAAGCACGCCCCCGAGGACAAAAACACGTGCCGCACCTCAGGGAATTGTTCCAACATCATCTCGGATGCGCTTTGCGAGGCAGCAACAATGCCCCACCCGCCCCAATCGCACCTGTGACGTTCGGAAAAAACGATGCTGGGATCATTCGAGCAGGAGGCGACAAAGCGTGTGTAAAGACCATCGGGTACTTTGCGATCTACGTGGACCACGACCGGGCATCCTGCAGCCGTCCAGTGGCGCGCGACCTGCTCGGCCCGATCCAGTGATGTATGGACCAGCATGACGATGCCCAGACCGCTCATGCCCAATTCCCCTTGGACATCAGGCCCAGAATCTCAAGCTGCCGCCAATTGATGTACGCCTCGGACCATTCGCACCAGAAAACGGGTTTGTCCTCAAGCCGGGCAGCATAGGCTTTGTATTCATCCGACCCGCGATAATGCTGACCGCGCTTCAGTTCCTCGCGCGCCTTGTCGCCAAGGGTGTTTATCATTTTGGCATGAAGCAGTGACCCGCTGGCCTTTTCCCCACCCCATTCGTCATACACCTGGTTCAGCCCCCGCGGCAAAAGCGAATGGGTCGAGCTGATATAGACATAGCGCCGATCCCATTTCACCAACGGAATCTTGTTCAACGCTGGAGCCTTGGAGGGGTTTTCGCTGAAAAACACTCGCGCCCTTGGGCCGCCTTGAATCCACAGGTTCTTATAATCTGGGTTTTTGGTGATCATGTAATTCCCGGGATCGAACCAACGCGCGATTTCGAACGGATCCTGCCCCTCGTGGTAGGGTTCCGCATCCACCGGGCCTTCGGGGTACATGTCGATCAGCATGGTTCCAAAGCTGCGCACGGCGCTGCCATCCAGCCAATCCGTCAACGCACGGATCGGACGGGTATCACAAAATGGATAGATGAAGAACTCATCCGGGTCGACGGTCAGAACCCAATGCCCGTGCGCGTATTTGCGCAGAATGTAGTTTGACCAGTCCAGACCATAGCCCGCGCGTTTGTAACTGGTGGTCGTCCGCCAGACTGACACGTCGACCTGTTCTTTCAGGAACTCAAAGCTTCCGTCATCGCTGTTGTTGTCGATGAAAAAAAAGTGGTTGATGCCCAGTTTGCGGTAATATTCCAAAAAGAATGGCAGGCGGATTTTTTCGTTTCGGATAACACTCATCAACAAGATGTCGTCGCTGCGGATTGCTGATGTATTGTTACTGGCAGGTTTGAGTTCACGTCTTCGTCTGAGGCAACGCAGAATACGGCGCTTGCGCCGCAATCTCATCTTGTAGGACTCAAACAGGCTCACGTGACTGCCCAACCCTTTTTATAACGCGAGCTTTCCCCGACCCCGTCATGACCGCTGGCACGACAAAGCATTATCGGTTTATGGCACCTATGCATCTTCTGAGGCAACTTCTTTAAATTCTGGAAAGGGTAAACGGGCCGTTGATTGTCGTGTTTTCATGAAAACACCCAATCCCCACCTGTCATCAGCCCCATTTGCTGCAACTGTGTCCAACCAGCGTATCGCACCGATTGTGGGGTCCACATGTCCGGTTTATTAATTATCCCGTCATAGTACGCCCCGAATTGGTTCGGGTCGTGAAAATGCTGGTGTCGTTGCTTTTCGGATTTGGATTTTTCGACAATCTCCGGCAGGAACTTCGTGTGCAGCAAAACCCCCGAAGGGGCCGAGCCGTCCGGTCCGTCATAAGTTGCGTTCAAGTGACGCGGCAGGGCGGAATGGCAAGAGTTTACATAGGCATACCGCCGCGACCAGCGCATAAGCGGGATCTTGTTCAGCGTGGGGGATCGTTGCCGTGTTTGGGCGAAGAACATGCGTTCCCTTGCGCCGCCTTGAACCCACAGATTGCCCATCGGGCTTTGTCGCTCTGCGCGATGTGGCCCTGCGTCGAACCAACATAACAACTCCGTCGGGTCGGTATTGGGGTCATAGGACTCATGGCCCAGCGGACCTTTGGGGTAAAGGTCCAGCATCAACGCACCAAAACCAACCCGCCCTTGCTGGTCCAGCCAATGCGTCAGGTCTTGCAGGGGGTGGGTATCGCACTGGGAATAGACCAGCAGTTCATCCGCATCGACCATCAGGCACCAGTGATTGTGCCCATACCGCATCTGAAGCCAGGTCAGCCAATCCAGGCCAAATCGTGATCCCCGATAGCTGGAATAGGTTTGCCAGACAGACACATCCGGTTGGTCCAACAAATATTCTGCCGAGCCGTCATCGCTGCCGTTATCCACGAAAAGGAAATGACCTACGCCCAACTGGCGGTAGTGGTGAAAGAACCAGGGCAGGCGAGTGATCTCGTTGCGCAATGTTGTAAAGCACAGCACTCCACCAGCGCGGATCTCGCCTGTCTGATCTTTCAGGCAGGTCAATTGGTGCCGACTGCGCAAGGACCGCCACAGCAGCCGTCGACGTTTCCAGCGCAGCTGATACTTTTGCCGCCAACTGATCCGGGGCAGGTTATGCACTGTGCCGGAGGTCACTGGCGACTCACTTCTCGTAATGCCCGTTCTGATGCCAGCGCCAGGCATCCGCGATCATCGTCTCTAACGTTGATCTTTTGGGCGACCATCCAAGTTCGGTTTCAGCACGTACAGAACCTGAGACCAGCTTTGTGCAATCCCCGGCGCGACGCGGTCCGATAGAATACGGTACCGGTCGATTGGTGACGGATTTGGATTGTTCGATGACCTCAAGCACGGAAAATCCGGATCCGGTACCCAGATTAAAGACGCGACTTTCCTTGCCCTGTTCCAACCAGTCCAGCCCCAGAACATGCGCATCCACCAGATCGCAGACATGTACATAGTCGCGGATACATGTTCCGTCGGGGGTGTCGTAGTCGGTGCCAAAGACGGTCAAACCATCCCGTTTGCCATCAATCGCGTCCAGCATTAGAGGGATCAGGTGGGTCTCGGGGCGGTGAAATTCACCCACTTCCCCCTCGGGATCCGCCCCGGCAACGTTGAAATAGCGGAAAATGACATGGCGCAGACCATGGGCCGCTTCGAAGTCCTTCAGGATGTCCTCGATTGCGCGTTTTGAGGCACCATATGCATTCAACGGAAGCTGCGCGGTGGATTCATCCAGAACCACGTTGTCATGCTCGCCGTAGGTGGCGCATGTGGATGAAAACACAAAGTCCAGACACCCGGCTGCGACTGCAGCTTCTATCAAGTTCAGTGAACCCGTAACATTGTTTGACCAGTACACTCCGGGCTGGCGCATCGCGTCACCCACCTGGCTTAGGGCAGCAAAATGAATCACCGCCGCTGGTTGGTGTTTGGCAAACACCTCGTCAAGACGCGCCCGGTCCAGCAGGTCGCCCTGTTCAAAAGGGCCGTATTTCACTGCATCCTGCCAGCCCGTGACCAGATTGTCATACGTCACCGGAACATATCCCGCCTTCGCCAGCGCCTTGCAGGCGTGCGAGCCAATATACCCGGCACCACCGGTCACTAGGATAGTTGTCATGATGCGCCCTTTGGAGCCGAGTTACCTTTACATAAGATATGGGGACCGCCGGATGTCATGGGGAAAATCGGTTACTCCAGCCCCATCGCCGCCATCATCTCTTCGATCTTTGGCACGTCCTGCGGGTTGTTCAATTCCCAGAACTGGCGGCCCTTGGCCGCGACCTCGACGCACAGAACCTTGCGCCCGTTTTCCATGAACCGAAGCTGTTCCAGACCCTCCAGCTGCTCCAGCGGGCCGGTGGGCCAGCCTGGATATGCGGCAAGCGCATCGGGTCTGTAAGCATATACGCCCACGTGATGATACACCGGGGTCGGTTCGCCGCCTGCATAAGTCTCGGACGTAAAAGGCACGACCTCTTTCGAGAAATACATCGCGCTGTGGTCGCGCCCGAACACTGCAGTTGTACCGCCTACGCGTCCATTCTTGCGATCGTTCAGCAGACTGTTCAGCGCGTCCCCGTCGCAGCGCAGCACGGGCGTGGCAACACCGGCATCTGGCGCGGCGCGCAGGCCGGCGATCAGGTCTTCGACAAACCAGTGTGGCGTCAGCGGCGCGTCGCCTTGCAGGTTGACCACGATGTCATGACCACCACCCAGAACTTCATGCGCTTCGGCGCAGCGTTCGGTGCCGTTCTGGCAGCTTTCCGAGGTCATGACCACTTCGGCCCCAAACCCTTCCGAGACCTCGCGGATACGATCGTCATCCGTTGCAACGACCACCCGGTCAACACCCGAAACAGACTTGGCCGCGCGCCAGGACCGTTCGATCAGCGTCATTGCAGCACCTGTGGCACCCGATAGCGGCACCAGTGGTTTGCCCGGATAACGGGTCGAGGCATAGCGGGCAGGGATGGCGATCAGAACAGACATCAGGCTTCCTTCAGTTCAACACCCGGAGCGTAAGCGATAAAAAACGGGTTGGCATAGCCTTCTTTGCCATAAGCCAGCGGTGAATGGTCGTCAAAACGCACCACCTTTCCGCCCGCCCCGGCAAGCACTGCATGGCCTGCCGCCGTATCCCATTCCATCGTGCGCCCAACGCGGGGATAAATGTCCGCCTCACCCG
Source organism: Ruegeria sp. 6PALISEP08 (assembly GCF_001238295.1). Taxonomy (GTDB): domain Bacteria; phylum Pseudomonadota; class Alphaproteobacteria; order Rhodobacterales; family Rhodobacteraceae; genus Ruegeria. The sequence goes on along the minus strand of NZ_LGXZ01000008.1, from coordinate 121,387 downwards.
TAGCCACCAGGCAGAACTTGAGCGAGGACCCCGCGCTTTTGCTGTCTTTCACCTGATACTTGTTGATGTAGTCCTCGGTGGCCTGATCCCGATGGGATTTCGAAGCCACAACAAAAAGCGCCGAATTGTCCGGTTTAGAGACTGATATTCCGGTCAAAGTCCCGGGCGTTTCCTTGTCAAACGCCCCTGTTTCCTCGACTGACTGACCATCCGATTGTGTATAGAACATGCGCCCCCGTGCTGGTGCATAGACCACGCCCCGGGTCGGTACTCCGTTCTCGACCAGCGCGATGTTGACGGTGAAGTCGCCGCGACGGTTGATGAATTCCTTGGTGCCGTCCAACGGATCGACAATCAGAAAGGTATCGCCTTTTTCCGAATGCGAGTCGGCCTGTTCTTCAGTGACCAGAAGGATATCCGGGAAGGCTGCGCGCAACCCGGCGGAAATCAAAGCGTCAGCAGCCTCGTCCGCTTCGGTCACAGGGCTAGAGTCGGATTTGACTTTGACGTCGAAATCATCCGCCTCATAGATCTCCATGATCTTGTCGCCCGCCTCCAGGGCCAGCCGCCGAATGACGGGAATAAGCGCGTCGTAGGTCACAAAAATGCTCCGTTCCTGTGGTTTGTTGATCCAAACTCATCACCGACTTATGATGCGGCGGTTACGGAACGGCAAGATATTCGTGGCAGATTAGCGGCGACGCGGCAGGAAAGACCTTCGAGTGTATTACTTCAAGCGCAATCAATCGCTACTGGGCGGCGCCTTTACAACGGCTGAGCTGGTGTTCCACGCTTCGGTGCGAAATGTGCGTGCGCAACATCCCAATGCGGTGATGGCCATCCTGATCAACGTTATGCAACTGGTGGTTATGGGCACTACGTTTTACCTGCTTATGACTTTGATGGGTCGAGGCGGTGTTCCCAAGATCAGAGGCGAATTTCTACTCTACGTCCTGTCGGGAGTTTTTCCTTTCATGATGCATATCCAATCCATCGGCGCGATTTCAGGGGTCGGGGCGGCGAATAATCCAATGATGCTGCATTCGCCGATGAACGTGATGGTCACGATCCTGTCGTCAGCATTCAGTACGCTGTACAAGCAATTGCTGGCCATGTTCATCATCCTTTTTATCTACAGCGTCACAATCGCACCGATCGAGATTCAGGATCCTGGCGGTGCTTTTGCAATGATTTTGCTGGCCTGGTTTACCGGGTGTGCTGTGGGATTGGTGTTCATGGCACTCAAACCGTGGTTCCCGACAACGGTCGGAATGCTCACCAATATCTATCGTCGCCTGAACATGGTGTTTTCCGGCAAAATGTTTGTTGCTAATACACTGGGCGGCGGGTTGCTGATGATGTTTGCGTGGAATCCGCTATTTCATATCATCGACCAATGTCGCGGTTTCATTTTCCAGAATTATTTCCCGCGCAATTCCAGCTGGGAATACGCGCTCTGGGTCGGGATTGCCTTGCTGATGATCGGCCTGATGGGTGAGTTCTTTACACGCCAGCACGTTTCACAAAGCTGGAACGCTCGCCGTTAACGCGCGACCCGCAATGTAAGGTTGATCCGTCCGCCTTTGGGCAGCAGCCGAGAAGATCCGAACCTGATCCGATCCACCCCGTGATACGCCAACCGCGCTGGCCCACCCATGACCACCACATCACCCGAGCCTAGCCAGATTGACTCGGTCTTGCCGCCACGGGTCGTGTTGCCAATGCGGAACAGGGCGTCGTCGCCCAGAGAAACTGACAAAACGGGCCAGGAAAAATCGGCCTCGTCCTTGTCCTGATGAAGCCCCATCTTTGCGCCTTCACCATAGTAATTGATTAAACAGCAATCCGGTTCACGTTCGGCGCTGACCAAATCACGCCAGATATCCAGAATACTTTCGGGAATGCCGGGCCAGATGCCGCCCTTGGGATGCTGATCCTGATAGCGATAGCCCGCCTTGTCAGTCACCCAACCCAAAGCCCCGGCTGAGGTCATCCGCACCGACATCTCTTTGCCCGAGGGCGTAACGGGGCGAAACAGGGGCGCGGCTTTCAGAATCGGTCGCAAATCAGCGATGACCTGCGTCTGAGCGGCAGGATCCAGATAGGCTTTTCTGATATCGAACCCCCGCAAAACCAGCCGCGCCATTCCGGAAACCCCAATCCTTTCCAAATCCTTGCCAAAAAAGGCCACAGATTCCCGAAAACCTGCCTTTTACGGTGCTTGCAGGCCCTTGGTCTCGCCCTTATATACGCCGGGACGCGCGATGGTAGTGCTGTCGCGCACAACAGATCGGGGGCGGGATGCCGTAACGGGTCCGGTCCTCGGGACATCGCCTTGAAGAGAAAGGGATTGCAAAAATGGGAAAAGTAATCGGGATTGACCTCGGTACCACAAACTCTTGTGTGGCCATCATGGACGGCTCACAGCCGAAGGTCATCGAAAACGCCGAAGGGGCGCGGACCACGCCCTCGATCGTCGCCTTCACCGAAGATGAGCGTCTGGTCGGGCAGCCTGCAAAACGTCAGGCGGTCACCAACCCCGACAACACGATCTTTGGCGTCAAGCGTCTGATCGGTCGTCGCGTGGATGATGCCGAAGTCGAAAAAGACAAGAAAATGGTGCCGTACGCCATCGTCAACGGCGGCAATGGCGACGCATGGGTGGAAGCCCGTGGTGAAAAGTACTCCCCAAGCCAGATCTCGGCCTTCACTCTGGGTAAGATGAAGGAAACCGCCGAAAGCTATTTGGGTGAGGAAGTCACGCAGGCGGTTATCACCGTTCCGGCCTACTTCAACGACGCTCAGCGTCAGGCCACCAAAGACGCAGGCAAGATCGCCGGTCTGGAAGTGCTGCGGATCATCAACGAACCGACAGCGGCTGCTCTGGCCTATGGTCTGGACAAGGAAGAAACCCAAACCATCGCGGTCTATGACCTTGGTGGCGGTACGTTCGACGTGACCATCCTGGAAATCGACGACGGCCTGTTCGAGGTCAAATCGACCAATGGTGACACCTTCCTGGGTGGTGAAGACTTTGACATGCGCATCGTCAACTACCTGGCGGACGAGTTCAAAAAGGAACACGGTGTCGATCTGTCTGCTGACAAGATGGCCCTGCAGCGTCTGAAAGAAGCCGCTGAAAAAGCCAAGATCGAACTGTCTTCAACCTCGCAGACCGAAATCAATCAGCCGTTCATCTCGATGGGCTCGAACGGTCAGCCGCTGCACATGGTCATGAAACTGACCCGTGCCAAGCTGGAATCGCTGGTTGGCGACCTGATCAAGAAGTCGATGAAGCCTTGCCAGGCCGCTCTGAAAGACGCCGGTCTGTCGGCTGCTGACATTGATGAGGTTGTTCTGGTCGGTGGTATGACCCGAATGCCGAAAGTGATCGAAGAGGTTACCAAGTTCTTTGGCAAAGAGCCGCACAAGGGTGTGAACCCGGACGAAGTGGTTGCCATGGGCGCCGCCATTCAGGCCGGTGTTCTGCAGGGCGACGTCAAAGACGTGGTTCTGCTGGACGTGACCCCGCTCAGCTTGGGTATCGAAACCCTGGGCGGCGTGTTCACCCGTCTGATCGACCGCAACACCACGATCCCGACCAAGAAGTCTCAGGTCTTCTCGACCGCCGAGGACAACCAGAACGCGGTGACCATCCGCTGTTTCCAAGGTGAACGCGAAATGGCTGCGGACAACAAGATCCTGGGTCAGTTTAACCTTGAAGATATCCCGCCCGCGCCACGCGGCATGCCTCAGATCGAGGTGACTTTTGACATCGACGCCAACGGCATTGTCTCGGTTTCGGCCAAGGACAAAGGCACAGGCAAAGAGCAGAAGATCACCATTCAGGCATCTGGCGGTCTGTCCGACGAGGATATCGACAAGATGGTCAAGGACGCCGAAGAGAACGCGGAAGCCGACAAGGAGCGCCGCGAGCTGATCGAGGCGAAGAACCAGGCGGAAAGCCTCATCCACTCGACCGAAAAGTCGATGGAAGAGCATGCCGACAAAGTCGATCCGACCACCATCGAAGCCATCGAGCTGGCGATCGCCGCACTGAAGGACGAGCTGGAAACCGAGAATGCCGACAAGATCAAGTCGGGTATCCAGAACGTCACGGAGGCAGCCATGAAGCTGGGCGAAGCCATCTATAAGGCGCAAGCCGAAGAAGGCGAAGATGAGCCTGCGGCTGCAGATGCAGCACCAGCGGACGATGACATTGTCGACGCCGAGTTCGAAGATCTGGACGACGACAAGCGTAAGTAACGGGTAACCGGGCCAGTTTGGGCCGGTCCGGATGCCGGGCCGGCCTATTTACGTTGAGGCAGAAGGAAATACTGATGTCAAAGCGCGACTATTACGAAGTGCTGGGTGTGGCCAAGGGCGCTTCGGCGGATGAGATCAAGAAAGGTTTTCGCACGAAAGCCAAAGCGCTGCATCCTGACCGCAACAAGGACAACCCGGATGCCGAAGCGCAGTTCAAGGAAGCCAATGAGGCCTACGACGTGCTGCGCGATGCCGAAAAAAAGGCAGCTTATGATCGCTTTGGCCATGCCGCATTTGAAAACGGCATGGGAGGCGGTGGTCGTCCCGGTGGTGGCTTTGGCGGACAAGGCGACTTCTCGAGCGCGTTCTCGGACGTTTTCGACGATCTTTTCGGCGATTTCATGGGCGGTCAACGCGGTGGCGGCGGTCGTCGCGCCGCGCGAGGTTCGGACCTTCGCTATAACCTGCGCGTGACGCTGGAAGAGGCGTTCTCGGGTCTGCAGAAAACCATTAACGTACCCACGGCCGTGGCCTGTTCATCATGTGAAGGGACCGGGGCTGAAGGTGGTGTTGAGCCCACAACCTGTCCCACCTGTTCCGGCATGGGCAAGGTGCGGGCGCAGCAGGGTTTTTTCACCGTTGAACGCACTTGCCCGACCTGTTCGGGGCTGGGTCAGATCATCAAGAACCCTTGCAAATCCTGCCAGGGTGCTGGCCGCGTCGAAAAAGACCGCGCTTTGTCGGTGAACATCCCTGCTGGAGTCGAAACCGGAACGCGTATTCGTCTGGCGGGCGAGGGTGAGGCCGGAATGCGTGGCGGCCCTCCGGGAGACCTCTACATTTTCGTCGAAGTATCCGAGCACAAACTATTCGAGCGCGACAGCGTGAACCTCTACTGCCGCGTGCCGGTCAGCATGGCCAAGGCGGCGCTGGGCGGATCGATCGAGGTTCCGACCATCGATGGCGGTCGCGGTCGCGTTCAGATACCAGCCGGAAGCCAGTCGGGTCGGCAAATGCGCTTGCGCAGCAAAGGCATGCCTGCGCTACGCGGTGGTGGCGTTGGTGACATGTTCATCGAACTGGCAGTGGAAACTCCGGTCAACCTGACCAGTCGTCAGAAAGAGTTGCTTCGCGAGTTTGACGATCTGGGTGAAGACAACCACCCGGAATCCAAGAGCTTTTTCTCTTCCGTCAAATCCTTTTGGGACGGAATGAAAAGCTAAGATTGAGGCGGCATTTGCCGCCTCTTTTTCGCTCTGGCCTTCTTAAAAAACACCCAAGCCTCATGGCGTGGATTCATGAAAATAGGCGCTATCGGGTTTCTAGCCAGTCCATCAGGCGCATCGACCAGACTGCCGAACCTAAACCTGCAACCTTGAACGAGCGATAGGGCATGGCTCGCACGGGGGTGGTTGGAAACGTCAGAGACCCTGGATCAGCCCCCAATGCACGCTCGGCCAGCACCCGACCCATGACATGTGACATTGCAACGCCACGCCCGTTATACCCAAGCCCGATTAGAAGACCCGGCTGCGGTTCATGCAGGTGAGGCAGGTGATCGTCGGTGATCGCAATACGCCCTCCCCAGCGATAGGACCAGTTGGCACCTTTCAACTGAGGGAAAACGCGTTCGGCGTCCCGTTGAAGCCAGTCGAAACCGCCCAAATTGCCCGCGCGATCCACGCGACCCAACCCACCGTAGACCAATCGATTGTCTGGCTCGCGCCGCGCATACATGATGATACGTCGGCTGTCCGAGATTGTGTGCCCCCGCGGCAGGATCGAAGCGACGATATCTTCTGGCAAAGGGTCTGTTGCGATTTGGATCGGTGTCAGGGGCAGGATGCTGTTGGGCAGTTTCGGCACCAGTGGTCCAGTATAGCCATTGGTTGCAACGATCACCGTGTCGGACGTGACCGAACCCTGATCTGTGCGCAGTTGCCACTTCCCGCCGACCTTGTTCATCGAGGTAACAGCGCTGTTTCCAAAAATCGAAACGCCGCGCTGTTGGGCGGCGCCTGCCACGCCGCGCGCCAGCATCATCGGTTGCACCGCACCGCCGCGCGGGGTCACGACACCACTGGAATAGGCGTTTGTGCCCGAACTGATTCTCAGATCGTCGCCGCGTAGAACCTCCATTCCTGCGCCAAAGTCGTTCCAGGCTTTCACATCAGCCTCGGCCTTACGCAAAGCTCGATCATTGTGCAGCACCCTCAACCAACCTTTTTGTCGCGCCTGACACGGGATCTGATAGGTGTCGATCAGTGAAAACAACTCATCTGCCGAGTTTAACGAGGTCTCGGTCAAACGCTCGAAGTAAGTCTGCCCCAGCATTCGGCGCAGATCCTCGGGAGAGTTAAAGGGCAGCATCGGATTGACCTGCCCGCCGGTGCGTCCGGAAGCGCCCCAGCCCACATCACCGGCATCAAGCACAACAACAGACGTGCCTGCTTCGGCCAAGGCCAGCGCCGCGCGCAGACCGGTGAAACCCGCGCCCAGAATGGCCACATCCGTGTGTAGATCACCGGACAACTCTGGGCTCTCGGGTTTCTGCGGCGCAGTGGCGGCCCAAAGCGAGTTTGGCCGTGTGGCTATGGGCGGCGGCGTTGCGAGCATAAGACTCTCGTATATCAGAACTGTTATTCCAATATTCGATAGTAGTGCTCAGGTCGTCAAGTCGAAGTTTTCCGGGGCCTCGCCTCCGATCCGGGCGCAGATCTCAGCGGCGGTTTGTTTCAGCATGTCGAGATGGGCAAGCAATTCCTCAGGCGTGTATTCTGCCGTAAATGTCCAGGCAGAAAGGCAGGCAGCCACCTTGCCTTGTTCATTCCAAATCGGGGCGGACATGCCCATGACCTGTAGAAATTCCTCTTTTACCACAATTGCATAGCTCTGGTTCCGAACGACATCCAGATCCGCTTCAAGCTCTGGCAGGCTGGTCCGGGTGAACTCGGTGAACTTTTCCAACCCGGCTGAGTCGAGCACGGAACGGCGTTGATTCTCGGACATAAAGGCAAGAAAAACCTTACCCGCAGCGGTGCAGTGCAGCGGGGCATGATCGCCCGGGCGTGCGGCATACCGTACGGCAACGTGGTTAGACGTCCGCAAGTAAAGAATGGTATCACCATCCAGCACAGACAACGCGATGTTCATACCGGTCGCTTCGCTCAGACGGTCTACAGGTTCGGCCACAACTTGCTGAAGATCGGGATGGCGGAACCCGGCACGCGCCCAATCCTGAAACCGCGAACCGGGTTTGTAGGTTCTGCCAGTTCTTTCATATTCGACCAGCCCTTCGCTTTGCAGGACGGCTAAGACACGGTGGCACGAGCTTTTGACGAAACCGGTCTGTGTGACAATGTCCGAAAACACCATTGGCCTTTTGGCATGGGTCAGGACATCCATGATCTTAGCGCACTTTGCGACGATCGAGCTGTCTGTTGATCTCGCCATGTCTGCTCCTAAAGCTATTACATTGCAGAACTACGACGAGATTATACTCGTTTCAAGTCTTTGTGTGACCGTTCTTGCAGGGTTGAGCAATAAACAGTTGACGGAGAGAATATGCACTCTCTAATGTTTTAATTCTGAAAAGCTGTTCTGCAGAACGATAGAGTATAGGGCTTCAAGATCGGCGGCGTGCAACAACAAAAAACGGGCGGCACTGTACCGCAAGATGCACCCAACGCTCCCTCTACAGTAATACGGCGGCTTACGCTGAAAACAAAAAATGACCCAACCGGAGGATACTATGAAGAAAACATTCGCCACTCTCGCAGCGACCAGTGTGCTTGCGCTGACAAGCCATGCGGTGCTTGCGCAGGATCTGGAAGAATTAACTGTCGCATACTTCCTGGAATGGCCCCTTCCCATGTTGGAAGCCAAAGCCAACGGAACCTATGACGAGGCGCTTGGCCTCAAAGTAAACTGGGTAAGCTTTGAAACCGGCACGGCGATGAGCGCGGCCATGGCCTCGGGCGACGTGCAGATCGCGGTCAGCCAAGGTATCCCGCCATTTGTTGTTGCTGCATCAGCAGGTCAGGCGATTCAAGTGGTCGATGTCGCTGTGACGTATTCTGAGAACGACAACTGTGTTGTGTCGGAAGCGCTGGAGATCGACAAGGAAAATGCCAGCGAACTGGCAGGCAAAAAGGTCGCTGTGCCGCTGGGCACCGCCGCGCATTATGGGTTCCTGCGCCAGATGGATCATTTCGGTATCGACCTGGCCGGCCTTGAAGTTGTCGACATGGCCCCGCCTGAAGGCGCTGCTGCATTAAGCCAGGGCGCGGTTGATTTCGCCTGTGGATATGGCGGCGGTCTGTCCCGGATGAAAGAACACGGCAACGTGTTGCTGACCGGCGCAGAAAAAGAAGAGCTGGGTATTCTGGTGTTCGACGTAACCTCGGCTCCAGAAAGCTTTATCTCGGAAAACCCGGAACTGGTCGCACAGTTCTTGCAAGTGACAGCAGATGCAAATGAGCGCTGGAACTCGGGTGCCGGTGGTGACGCAATGCTTGAGGTCGTTGCCAAAGAATCCGGTATGGACCTTGAAGGTGCGCGTGCCGCGATCGGGACGATGGGCTTCCCCAGCATGGATGATCAGCTGTCGTCGAAATGGCTGGGCGGCAACGTGCAGACCTTCATGAAAGGCGTGGCCGATGTGTTTGTCGAGGCCGGCAGCATCGACGGTGCGCTGGACAGCTATGACAACTCGGTCAACACCGAGCCGATGACGATTGCCGACGGCAAGTAACAAGGTCCGGCGTGGCGCAATTCCATGCGCCCGCCAATCTTTCCCCGGCAATCGGGCGTGCTGCCTGCGTGTGGCGGCGCCCTCATCTATAGAGAGAGGGATATGACAGGTTTATCCATCGAAAAAATCTCCATGCGTTTTGACTTGCCCAACGGAACGGCGGTGCAGGCGTTGAAAGACGTCACGTTGCATCTGAACGAAGGCGAGTTGCTGAGCGTGCTGGGCCCCTCGGGTTGCGGCAAGACCACATTGCTGAACATCGTCGCGGGTTTTCTGGCCCCAACCGAAGGGCAGATCGTGTTGAACGGCCACACGGTCACCGGCCCTGATGCCGAACGCGGCATGGTGTTTCAGAAGGGCGCCTTGTTCGAATGGATGAGCGTGCGGGACAACGTAAGCTTTGGTCCTCGAATGAAGGGCCAGAAGGAAGCGCAATACGCTGCCGAGGTCGACCATCTGCTCGAGGTCGTGGGCCTTCAGGACTTCAAGGAAAAGGCGATCTATGAATTGTCTGGCGGGATGCAGCAGCGCGTGGCGCTGGCGCGGTGTCTGGCCAATGACCCGGATGTCATCCTGATGGACGAACCGCTGGGCGCGCTGGATGCGCTGACCCGTGAAAAAATGCAGTCTTTGGTTTTGAAACTGTGGAAAGAGACTGGCAAGACCATCATCCTGATCACCCACTCGGTGGAAGAAGCGCTGCTGCTGGGCGAGCGTTTGCTGGTGATGGCCCCCAGACCGGGGCGCATTCACAAGGAATATCGTCTGCCCTTTGCGGATATGGGTGTCGACCAGGACCTGCGTGAAGTTAAGAAACACCCTGAATTTGCCATCAACCGCGAAGAGATCCTGGGCATGATCTGGGACATGGAAGAAGAAATCATGGGTCGGACGGAGGCAGCGCAATGATCCCCATTCTGATCTATATCGCGATTTTTATCGGTGCCTTCTTTGTGGTCAAACTTGTGACTGCCGGCACAGACCGCCATGATTTCACGTCTCTTAAAACGGTTACTTTTGGCGATGAAAGCGCCGTCGTCTCAGATCGTAAGGCGTCAATTATCTCGATCGTCGCCATCATCGTGCTTTGGGGTGCATTCACCGGGTCGGTCTTGTTGCCGTCCTTCTTGCACGCGCCCGGGCCTTACGTCGGAGAGGACTCGTTTACTTACACGGTTGAAACGGCAGATGGGCAGACCGATGACGCCACAGTGACGGTGATCGTGCACCCTGCGGATGCGCCGGTGGACGAACCCGAAGTCGCGCCCGGCGATGGCTTTGCCAAAGACGATGTGGTCGTGGTGCAGGCCTATCGCAGCAAATTGGCCCGTCTTGACCGAAATGATGAGATCGGTCGCGACGAAGGGGCCAAGATTGTTGCCGTGAATGGCCAGCCGATTCAGCCGGGTGGTGTTGTGAACACCGATTTCGGCCGTGTGGTCATGTCGCAGCGTGGCACGCTCAACATTGACCCGGACAAAGGCTGGCAGATGGAGCCGATCTGGCTGCCAGCACCGGAAAACGTTTTCGAACGGTTGGGCGAAATTGCCAGCGAAGGCTTCCGGAACTTCACCCTTTGGGAGCATCTGGGCTATTCGCTGTTCCGCGTGATCGTGGGCTTCCTGTTGGGATCGCTTGTGGGCATTCCCTTGGGCTATGCCATGGGTCTGTCCAACTGGTTCCGTGGGTGGTTCGACCCGATCGTCGAATTCATGCGCCCGGTTCCGCCGCTGGCTCTGATCCCGCTGGTGATTATCTGGGCGGGGATCGGTGAGGGTGGCAAGATCATCCTGCTGTTCCTGGCGGCGCTCTGGATCATGGCGATCGCAGCCCGTTCTGGTGTGTCCGGCGTGAACATCTCTAAGGTACACGCGGCGTATTCCCTTGGGGCGTCAAAGTGGCAGGTGATGCGCCATGTGATCATCCCCAATTCGTTGCCAGAAATCTTCACCGGTGCGCGGGTTGCCATGGGCGTGTGCTGGGGTACGGTTGTGGCTGCTGAACTGGTCGCCGCTGAAAAAGGGGCCGGCATGATGATCATGGTTGCCTCGAAATTCCAGAACACCGACATCGTGATCATGGGCATCATCCTGATCGGTGTCATCGGGTTCGGTATCGACATGCTGATGCGCTGGGCTGAACGTGTTCTGGTACCTTGGAAAGGTAAAAGCTGATCGACTTGCACCAGACGTCAACACGCGTCTGATTTCATCAATACAGATCATGAGGCGCGGTTTCCCGGTCGGGGTGCCGCGCTTCTTTCGTTTTCGCGCCTGCGGTTCGGGTATTCAGACCATAAATCCTGTCCAGCGATATAGCCAGTTTGCTGACCAATAATGTCCAATTGGCTCTTGCGTTCGGCGTCAGTGGCTGAGATTGTCCGCTTCAACCGTTGGGGTGCCCTGTCTGAAGGGCTGAGAGGCGCGGCTGCGCTAACCCATCGAACCTGATCCGGGCAATTCCGGCGTAGGGAACGGTCTTATGATTACAGACAGTTTTCCTGCATCGTTGCCCTAAGAAGATGGAGCGACGACATGGCTGCAATTGCCTTGACCATAGCGGGATCTGACAGCGGCGGCGGCGCCGGGATACAGGCCGATCTGAAGGCCATGTCAGCGCTTGGTGTCTTTGGCGCAAGTGTGATCACGGCCGTCACAGCACAGAACACGCAGGCCGTCACAGCGGTGCACGGCATTCCTTTGGATGTGATCGAGGCGCAAATTTACGCGGTGCTCAGCGATTTGGATGTCAAAGCCGTCAAGATCGGTATGCTGGCGACACCAAAGATCATTCAAACAGTTGCCAACGGGTTGGCCGATTTTCAGGGACCCGTTGTTTTAGACCCGGTAATGATCGCCAAGTCCGGTGACGCCTTGCTGGCGCAAGAAGCAATCCAGACATTGCGCGATGTGTTGTTGCCTATGGCGGCGGTTTTGACGCCAAACCTGCCCGAAGCCGCCCGCCTGTTGGATGCACAAGAGGCTGAAACCCCGGATGAGATGGCCGCGCAGGGGCAGGCCCTTTGCGCTTTGGGTGCGCGCGCGGTGTTGATGAAAGGCGGCCACGGCGCAGGCGAGGTGTGTCATGATCTGCTGATCGATCCGACGGGTATTGTGGCAGAGTTCCGGGCCCCGCGCCGGAATACCAAAAACACGCATGGCACGGGTTGTACTTTGTCATCTTCGATCACGGCGGGTTTGGCCAAGGGTATGCCTTTGAAGAATGCGTCTGCGCAAGCGCATGAATATCTGCAAGGCGCCATTACGCGGGCGGATGAGTTAAACGTGGGTTCCGGGCATGGTCCGGTTCATCATTTCCATCAGGTCTGGTCCAAGTGACACTTTGGTCCGTCATAGGAGCCGGGGTTGCCGGTCTGGCCGTCGCCAGCGAACTGATATCGCGCGGCGCGAAGGTGCAGGTGTTTGATCCCGGCGGCCTGCCCGGTCCGCACGGTTGTTCATGGTGGGCCGGGGGAATGCTGGCCCCCTGGTGCGAATACGAAAACGCTGAAGAGCCGGTGCTGAGACTGGGTCAGCAGGCCATCGGTTGGTGGGCCAGCCGCACACAGGTGCAGCGGCGCGGTACTCTGGTTGTTGCCAATGCCCGAGACCTTTCAGACTTGCGCAGGTTTGCGCGCCGGACTGAAGCGTTTACAGATGTAGATCGGGTAAAAATTACCGAATTAGAGCCTGATCTTCATGGATTTGGGAAGGGTCTGTTCTTTGATCGGGAAGCCCATCTTGATCCCCGTCAGGCATTGCAGGACCTGTACCGGGGGTTGAAAGAGCAAGGGGTGGAGTTCCACCAAAAACTGGCCCCTGCGCAGCTTGAGAATACAATCGACTGTCGCGGTCTGCACGCGCGCGAATACCTTCATGATTTGCGGGGCGTGAAGGGTGAAATGTTGGTTGTGCGCTGCCCCGACGTGACACTGACGCGTCCTGTGCGTCTATTGCACCCCCGGATGCCGCTTTACGTCGTGCCGCGGGGCGATGGTGTCTACATGCTAGGCGCAACCATGATCGAAAGCGAAGACAGCAGTCGCATCACGGCCCGTTCCATGCTGGAACTGCTCAGCGCGGCCTATGCCCTGAACCCGGCCTTTGGTGAGGCTGAAGTATTGGAAATCGGCGTCGATCTGCGCCCTGCCTTTCCCGACAATTTGCCCCGCATCCGTCGCTTGGGCCGGACAATCTATGCCAATGGACTCTATCGGCACGGCTACCTTCTGGCCCCAGCGTTGGCGCAGGGCGTGGCGGATCTGGCGCTGGACAACACACATACGGAGATGGTCGATGAAGATCGTGCTTAACGGCGAGACGCGCGACGTGCGCGCCCAAAATTTGGCCGAGCTGCTGGACGAATGCGGGTTCACGGGCCGTGTCGCCACCGCAGTGAACGAAGACTTCGTGCCGTCCAGCCTGCGCATTGCGCACAAACTGACCAACGGCGACCGGGTCGAAGTCGTTGCGCCGATGCAGGGGGGGTGAGGATGAAAACCTTTTACGACACGGAACTGTCAAACCCTTTGATGCTGGGCACGGCCCAATATCCTAGTCCCGCCATTCTGGAACGGGCCTTTCGCGAAAGTGGCGCTGGGGTCGCAACCGTATCCTTGCGCCGCGAATCCGGTGCCGGGCAGACCTTTTGGCAGATGGTCCGGGAACTGGGCGTCTTGATCCTGCCAAATACGGCTGGCTGTCACACGATAAAAGAGGCTGTGACCACCGCCCATATGGCCCGCGAAGTTTTCGAAACGCCGTGGATCAAATTGGAACTGATCGGACACACGGACAGCTTGCAACCAGATGTGTTCCAGTTGGTCGAAGCCGCCCGTATCCTGACCGACGACGGGTTTCAGGTGTTCCCCTACACCACCGACGATCTGATCGTGGGCGAACGCTTGCTGGAAGCGGGATGCGAGGTGTTGATGCCTTGGGGCGCGCCCATTGGGTCCGGGCGTGGTCTGAATAACGAATACGCCCTGCGTGCAATGCGGGCCGAGTTTCCGGATGTTCCGCTGGTGGTGGATGCCGGTATCGGCCTGCCCAGCCATGCGGCCCACGCGATGGAGCTGGGCTATGACGCCGTGCTGCTGAACACGGCTGTGGCCCGCGCCGGAGATCCCGTTCTAATGGCCAAAGCCATGGCGCAGGCGACGCTGGCCGGGCAGTTGGCCCATCAGGCGGACCCGATCGAGGCGCGCGATATGGCCGAACCCTCGACCCCTGTTGTTGGAAAGGCATTCCTGTCATGACGCTGGATCGTTTTTATCCAATCTTTGATCACTCGGACTGGCTGCGCCGGATGTTGCCTCTGGGGGTCAAACTGGTTCAGTTGCGCGTCAAGGATCAACCGGATCAAAAGGTGCGTGACCAGATAGCGGCCTCGCGTGATCTCAGCCGCGCCTATGGGGCGGTTTTGGTGATCAACGATTACTGGCAGGACGCCATCGATTTGGGTTGCGATTGGATTCACCTGGGGCAGGAGGATCTGGACGATGCCGACCTGAAAGCCATCCGAAAAGCGGGTCTAAAGCTGGGGGTTTCCACCCATGATGATGATGAGCTTGAGCGTGTGCTGGCCATGGATCCCGATTACGTGGCGCTGGGACCGGTCTATCCAACCATCCTGAAAAAGATGAAATGGCATCAGCAGGGCCTGCCCCGCGTGACCGAATGGAAGGCACGGGTTGGTGACATTCCTCTGGTTGGCATCGGTGGCATGAGTGTCGAACGTGCAGCAGGTGTGTTGGAGGCCGGGGCCGATATTGTCTCGGCCGTCACGGACATTACCCTGAACGCTGACCCCGAAGGGCGGGTGCGTGCATGGATCGAGGCCACAAGATGAGTCGATACGCCCGTCAGACGCTTCTTCCCGAAGTCGGAGCCGAAGGGCAAGGCCGCCTGTCTGCCGCCCGAGTTTTGGTGGTGGGCGCGGGCGGGTTGGCCGCACCGGTCCTGCCGCATTTGACAGGGGCCGGAGTGGGGCGGATCACGATTGTCGATGGTGACACGGTCGATATGTCGAATCTGCACCGCCAAACACTGTTTTCCGAGGCAGATTGCGGGCACCCGAAGGCAGTGCGCGCCGCTGACCGATGTCGCGCGTTGAATGCCGAGGTGGAGATTGCTGCGCTGCATCAGAAACTCACCAGCGAAAACGCGGCTTCACTGGTCGCGCAAGCTGACGTCGTTCTGGATTGCGCGGATAGCTACGCGGCCAGCTATATCCTGTCGGACACGTGCCTGGCGCAAGGCAAACCGTTGATCAGCGCCTCGGTTTTGGGGCTTTCGGGCTATGTCGGTGGTTTCTGCGGCAGGGCTCCGTCCCTGCGCGCTGTGTTCCCGGATGCGCCGGACAGCGGAGCGAGCTGCGCCACAGCGGGCGTTCTGGGTCCTGTGGTTGGCGTGATCGGATCGATGCAGGCGCAAATGGTGTTCAACCTGATTCTTGGATTGGAGCCATCACCCTTGGGGCAGATGGTGCAATACGATGCGCGTACCCTGCGCAGCACCGGGTTCCGCTTTGACGATGCACCCGAGCCGAATACATGCTTTCGGTTCCTGTCTGCCAATCAACTGACGGATACCGACCAGATCGTGGAACTGCGCGATATCGAAGAAGCACCAGTTCCAGCACATCCAGATGCCATCCGTATGTCGCCGGAAAATTTGCTAAGAATAGACCCTAACAAAGGGAAAAGGCTAGCGCTGTGCTGCGCTACGGGCCTGCGGTCGTGGCGCGCAGCCGAACAGATACAATCGGATTGGCCAGGCGAGATCGTCCTCGTCGCGGCCTCAACCTCGTGAGTGAAAAGGAAACGCGAGACATGAAAAAGCTGATGACAGCCATTGCCCTTCTAGCTGCAGCGCCAGCTTGGGCCGAAGACAAGATGACCGTCCTGCTGGATTGGTTTATCAACCCTGACCACGGACCCATCATCGTGGCGCAAGAAAACGGCTATTTTGCCGAGCAGGGGCTTGAAGTCGAGATTGTCCCACCCGCGGATCCGTCCGCCCCGCCCCGTCTGGTGGCTGCCGGTCAGGCGGAACTGGCCGTGTCGTATCAGCCGCAGCTGCACCTGCAAATCCACGAAGGCCTTCCCCTGAAACGCGTTGGCACACTGGTCGCGACACCGCTGAACTGCCTTCTGGTGTTGGAAGATGGTCCGATCAAGTCGCCCGCAGACCTCAAGGGCAAGAAAATCGGCTTCTCGGTTGCCGGTGTCGAAGAAGCCATCCTTGGCACCGTTCTTGGCAAATATGACGTTGCTCTGGACGATGTTGAGCTGATCAACGTCAACTTCTCGCTCTCGCCGTCGCTAATGACTGGTCAGGTAGACGCGGTGATCGGGGCTTATCGCAATTTTGAACTGAACCAGATGGATATCGAAGGTCGTCCCGGCACTTGCTTCTATATCGAGGAAGAAGGCGTGCCGTCTTATGACGAGCTGATCTACGTCGCCAACCCCGAAACGATGGATGCAGACAAGATCGCCCGTTTTCTTGCCGCGACCGAAAAGGCGACCCAATACATCGTCAATAATCCAGAAAAAAGCTGGGAGATCTTCTCGGCCACCTCACCTGAGCTGCGGGATGAGCTGAACGCCCGTGCCTGGGTCGACACGCTGCCACGTTTTGCGCTGCGCCCGGCAGGTTTTGATGCCGGTCGGTATGCCCGGTTCGAAGCGTTCCTGAACGAAAGCGGCATGATCGACAGCATCCTTCCGGTCAGCGACATCACCATCGATGTGACCGCGCAATGAACGATTATGGCAAAGCCTTCGCGTTGATGCGTGACGCAGCGCAAGAGCCGTGGCGGGATTATACCCGCCACGCTTTTGTCGAGGGGATGAAAGACGGTACGCTTCCGCGCGAGGCGTTTCTTCACTATCTGCGTCAGGATTACGTTTTCCTGATCCATTTCTCTCGTGCTTGGGCACTGGCAGTGGTGAAATCTGAAACGCACGAAGAGATGTTGGCTGCGTCACGTACTGTGAATGGCCTGATCAGCGAAGAGATGAAGCTGCATATCGGTGTTTGCGAAGCCGAAGGTATTTCGCAGGCCGAGCTGTTTGCGACCCCGGAAAGACACGAGAACCTCGCCTATACCCGCTTTGTCCTTGAAGCAGGATACAGTGGTGATTTGCTGGACCTTCTGGCAGCGCTGGTGCCTTGCGTCATGGGTTATGGTGAGATCGGTGCGCGACTTACGTCTGAAGCGAGCTCCGAAACTTATCGAGACTGGATCAACACTTATGCTGGTGAGGATTATCAAGGCGCTTGTAAAGCGGTTGGAGAGTTGCTGGATTCGGCTCTAACTCGGCGCATTGGGGCGGATTTCGAGGCTTCTCCTCGTTGGGATCGCCTCTGTAAGACCTTCCGCACAGCAACTGAGTTGGAAGTCAACTTCTGGCAAATGGGCCTGACCCCATGACCCTTGCACCCGATCTGACAATCAGCGGATCAGCCACAATCGACGGCGCGACTTTGTTTGCGCCGCTGACCCTGTCCCTTGGGGCGGGGGCTTGGACCTGTTTGCTGGGCGGATCGGGCGTGGGAAAAACCACCGTTTTGAGGCTGATCGCGGGGCTTGAGACCGGGGGCACTTTCTCGGGCAAGATCATGGCCAGCGACGGTCTGTTGGTCTCGGACCGGGTGGCATATATGGCGCAGGATGACCTTCTGCTGCCCTGGGCGACGGTGGCGCAGAACATTTCACTTGGTGCGCGGCTGCGGGGCGAAAAGCCCGACCTGGATCGGCGCGACCGCCTGATCAAACGGATGCGCCTGCAGGATCATATGACCAAGAAACCGTCCGAGTTGTCGGGGGGGCAAAGACAGCGCGTCGCGCTGGCCCGAACGCTGATGGAAGATCGGCCCATCGTGCTGTTGGATGAGCCGTTTTCGGCGCTCGACGCCCGTACTCGCGCGGATATGCAGGATCTGGCCGCCGAGGCGTTGGCCGGACGGACCGTTCTTTTGGTCACGCATGACCCCGGTGAAGCCGCGCGCTTGGGGCAATCCATTGTTGTCATGACAGAACATGGCCTGACCCATTGTGAACCGCCGCATGCCCCGGCCCCGCGCAGCGTGGATGATTTGGCGACACTGGAAACTCAGGGTGCTTTGCTACGACTTCTGCGGGAGGGTGCAGCATGAAGTACCTGTCCGCACTGGCAGCCACCCTGTTTGCACTGGTCATCTGGCAGGGGATTGTGACCCTGACCGGGTTGCCAAAGTTCATCCTGCCTGGACCCGCCTTAGTGGCCGAAACCTGGTGGCAAAACAGGTGGTTGATCGCCGAGCATGCGTGGATCACCGCAGTTGAAGTTGTCATAGGCTTGGCCTTCGGAACGGTGCTGGGCGTCATCACAGCACTGCAATTGGCGAATTCGCGCGCCGCGCGAGTTTTGGTGCAACCGATGCTGGTGTTCACACAGGCGCTGCCGGTCTTTGCGCTGGCACCGTTGCTGACCCTGTGGCTGGGCTATGGCCTGTGGTCCAAGGTCGCGATGGCGGTGCTGATCATCTATTTCCCAATCACGTCGTCCTTTTTTGACGGGTTGATGCGAACACCGCCGGGCTATCTGGATCTGGCACGCACGATGCAGGCCAGCAAACGGTCGGTGCTGTGGCACATTCGTATTCCGGCGGCCCTACCATCGTTGGCTTCGGGTATGCGTTTGGCGGCAGTGTATGCGCCGATCGGGGCGGTGATTGGTGAATGGGTCGGCTCGTCGCAAGGGTTGGGCTATTTGATGCTGCTGGCCAATGGCCGCGCCAAGACCGACCTGATGTTTGCGGCGATGCTGACGCTGGGTGTGTTCTCGATCCTTCTGCACATGATCGTCCGCCGCGCCACCGCGCACATGGCGGGGGAGGCGCGTTAACCAATCAGAAACCGATTCTGCGTCAGGATGAACCCATGACACAGGACGCCTTTGCCGAAGCCCCCATGCTGTTTGACACGGACGAAGCGCCAGCGCAGCCGCTGCCCTCTGGTCGGTTACCCTCCTACATTAAAGACCATCGCAAGCGGCTGCGCGAACGCTTCATGGCGGGCGGGTCGGCGGCCATGCCGGATTATGAGTTGCTGGAATTGGTGCTGTTTCGCTCCATCCCCCGGCAAGACGTAAAGCCGCTGGCACGTGCTTTGCTGGATGCCTTTGGGGATTTCAACCGCGTGTTGACCGCACCGGAAGAACGGCTGCGGCAGACCAAAGGCGTGGGCGATTCGGTGATCACGGACCTGAAGATTCTTGAAGCTTGCGCCCATCGGATGGCGCGCGCTCGGGTGATGCGGCGGCATGTGATCTCGGGTTGGGATGCGCTGTTGGATTATTGTCACACCACCATGGCCCATCGCGAAACCGAGCAGTTTCGGGTGTTTTATCTGGACCGTAAAAACGTTCTGATCGCCGATGAGGAGCAAGCCAAAGGCACCGTTGATCACGTGCCGGTCTATCCGCGCGAGGTGGCGAAACGGGCGCTGGAGCTGAATGCTTCGGCCTTGATATTGGTCCATAACCACCCGTCTGGCGATCCGACGCCCTCGCAATCGGACATCGATATGACCAACCGCATTCAGGATGCTTGTTCGGCCTTGGGGCTGACCCTGCACGATCACCTGATCATCGGCAAATCGACCGAGCTGAGCTTTCGGTCGGAAGGGTATTTGTAACCTCTACTGAACCCAGATTTCGACCCGACGGTTGACCTTGCGACCCCATTCGGTGTCATCACAGGCCATCGGCATCGCTTCACCAAAGCCTTCGGCGGAAACCTCGATACCTTCGGGCAATGACGACTCCACAGCCGCCAGCACGGCATTTCGCACGGTTTGCGCGCGCCGCAAGGCGATGCGTGCATTTGCAGCGGCCCCGCCGTCACCGTCACTGAAACCGGCAAACACCAGCTTGCGCGCCTTCAATGATCCGGTTTCAAGCATCTGAGCCAGGTGCTGAATGTTCGAGCGAGATTGCGCATCGGGGCGTGAGGATCCGGGCTCGAACCGAACAGACAAGGACAGACGCGACAATGGGCGCAGCGTGTCGATCATGCGCTGCAACTCTTCCAGCCCAACCTCGGCCCCCCCTGTGACGATGGCATTGGCAAGCCTGTCGCCCTGTACGCCAACTGGCAGAGTTTCGGGCGATTGGTCGATATAACCTGCGCCCCGTATCGCCATCTGCGCCCCAGGGCTTTGGGAATACGCCAGAAACTGCCGTGCAATCCGTGGCAGACGCCGGTCCGGCAGATAAAGGAACATCGGCAGGGTCAGAGGATAATCCTCGGTCTTGATCGATTGTCGGGTTGCGGCAAGCGGATGCCCGCAGCCTCCGGTCAACGGCAGGGTGCGGGTAACATCGGCCACAGCCTTGCTGGCAATCCCGATGGAAAAGGGGTCTTTTGCCACAGCGTCAATCAGATCGCGCGTTCGGCTATGAGGAATTGCCGCCTTGGATAATTCGGCACCCGCAGTTCTCAGAACCTGATCCTCGACCGCCTGTGCAAGCCCAGAGCCCGTTTCCGGGACATGCAAGGCGATCGGAGCGTCCGGCCCCCCTAAATCCACCCAGTTGGTCACATCACCGGACAGAACGCGTATCAAATCCGCCATCGAAATCTGCTGTATCATGCTGTCCGGGGCCACCACCGGGACCATGGCGTCCAACGCGATAACCCGCGACCGTCGTGACCGTTTCAGATCGCCCAGACCTGCGGCCTCGGCCTCTTCTCGTTCTGCCTCGCGCACTTCACGCTGGGCCATCACGATATCTGTCTGATCCGCGATAAAGTCACTGAACCCACGCGCTGTTGTGCCGACGTTAAAATAGAACCGTGCCAGAGGTGCGGAACGGTTGGCCTGTCTGAGCTCATAGACGAAACTGTCCGAATCCACGCGGGCGGGGGTTGCCGTCAGGTTTTCCTGCTGCGCGAACCCGATGATCAAAGCGGGCAAAACTGTTTCGGCCATGACCGATGAGCCGGAAAACCAAAGCTCGGCCACAAAATCCGTCAGGTTTGGACAGGCGGGACCGTCGCAGGTGACGCCAGACCCATCCACCGTCAAAGCGCCAAACTGAGTTTCAACGCGGTAAAACTCGCCGTCAAAACCCAATAGATTGCCGGTCACTTCGACCTTGCCGTCATGCGACGTCAGGGTGATATCCTGCGCCACAGCGCCAGTTGCGAATGAAATCAGCGCAGCTGCCGCTACACGGAAAATTGTCATAAGAGAGTCGAACCTGCCTGCGGATTACTTTGTCGCAATTGTCAGGTCTGAGAGCAAATTATTCAACACCAGAAACTCACCGGCCTGTGAACAATCGGGCAGGGTCAGCGACATGTCGCGAGACCGCAAGCGGCGGTCTGACAGCAGCTCCAGTGCTTGCACGTTCAGCGTGTGCCCACAATTTGCTTCTGTCACTTCGGCCTCGACCGTCAGGTCGATCGTGCCGGACTGATCCGTTGCGCCGGCAGGGAAAGAATACACTTCGATATTCTGTGCCTTTTCGTGACCGGTCTGACCCAGGCGGAGGACATCTCCAGCGCCGTTGGCCGATGCGTCATCCCATACATGGCCATTGCCGCCATAGCTGGCGCCAAACTCTAATGCGTGGATTTGCAACTCGGTCTCGCCTTGCCATTGCAGAGCCACACGATTGTATTCGGCAATGTCAGTCACGTGAGTGGTGGCGACCGAGCCGGTTTCATCTTCGAACGAAATTAGGAAAATCGCATATTCCGACAAGGCCGGGATCGTCATTTGCAACGCGCCGGACGCGTCGGTCATCTTGCTGACAGTCAAGCCACTGTGATGGATTTCAACACGTTCTTCGGTTTTGCACGGCGCTTTGAGCGACAGACGAGCCATTGCGCCGGGAACGGCAATAGCGCGGGCGCTGATATTGCAATCCGACGTCCCGGGAGCTGAAGGAGCCACGCGAGAAACCGGAGCGGTATTGCCAGGAACAGCGTCTGAGGGTGTGTCTGAGGGTGTGGCCGAGGTCAAAACGATGTCTTCCAGCCCCGACAGAACCGAGGACTGCTGCGCGGCCGAAGCCACATCTACACCCGCCTGCGCACGGTTGTGCTGCGCAGTTGGGCCGTTTTGCATCAAGTAGCCTATGCCCAACGCACAGGCGACCGTGCCACACATGGTCACGTAGTTGCGAACTACAAACAAGACACCCTCCCCAGTTGAAGGAGCAGCTTGTACCTTCGCCTCGAATCGCGGCCAATTTGTGGCCGCGAGGCGGACTCATTGTGATCAGAAGATGTTTACGTCAGGTCAATCTGCCATGGCAGTGCTTGAACTTCTTACCTGTTCCGCAGGGGCAAGGGTCGTTGCGCGATGGGTTGCCCCAGGTTGACGGATCGTTTTCGTCAAACCCAGGAAGTGCGTCGCCTGATGCCGCAGCTTCGGCCTTTGCTTCGGCCTGTTCGGTGGCCTGATCGACTGCCTGTTGCGTCTGCGCCTGTTGTGCTGCCATCTGCGCCATCATCTCTTTCTGTTCTTCCTCGGTCAGAGGTCGCACACGAGACAATTGCTGCGTCACGGTTTCGCGCAAGGAATCCAACATCCCTTCGAACAGCTGAAAGCTTTCGTTCTTGTATTCGTTCAGCGGATCGCGCTGGGCATATCCGCGGAAACCCACGACAGAGCGGAGATGTTCCAGCGTCAGAAGATGCTCGCGCCATTTGCTGTCGATGGTTTGAAGCAGAACCTGCTTTTCGATGTTGCGCATATTCTCGGGGCCAAAGGCCACGGCCTTTTGCGCCATCATCTCGTCGGCGGCCTTGACCAGACGTTCGCGGACCTGCTCGTCATCCACGCCTTCCTCCGCGGCCCAGTCTTGAACCGGGGCGTCGATGGTCAGCTTGTCCTTGATCGCCTCATGCAGTCCGTCTGTATCCCATTGATCAGCATAGGATTTCGGCGGCATATATTCGTCGATCAGGTCGTCGATCACCTGTTCGCGCATATCCGATACGATTTCGGACAGGTCATCGGCCGACATGATCTCACGCCGCTGGCTGAACACCACCTTACGCTGGTCGTTCATCACGTCGTCGAATTTCAAAACGTTCTTGCGCATGTCGAAGTTGCGGCCTTCGACCTTGGATTGCGCCCGTTCCAGCGACTTGTTCACCCAGGGGTGTACAATTGCCTCGCCCTCTTTCATGCCCAGCGTCGTCAGCACCTTGTCCAGGCGCTCCGAGCCAAAGATGCGCATCAGGTCGTCTTCCAGGCTCAGGTAGAACACAGTGCGGCCGGGGTCACCCTGACGGCCCGAACGGCCCCGCAGCTGGTTGTCGATGCGGCGGCTTTCGTGGCGTTCCGAGGCCATCACATACAGACCACCAGCAGCCAGAACCTTTTCCTTTTCCTCGGCATGGCGCGCCTCTTCCGCCGCGCGCAGTTCGGACGGGTCGGCGTCGGGGTTTTCTTCCAGCGCCTTCAGCACCTTCATTTCGACATTGCCGCCCAGCTGAATATCGGTGCCGCGACCGGCCATGTTGGTGGCAATCGTCACAGCACCCAGACGGCCTGCATCGGCAACGATCTGGGCTTCCTGCTCGTGCTGGCGGGCGTTCAGAACGTTGTGCTCGATCTTCTCCTTGGTCAGCATCTGGCTCAGCAGTTCCGATTTCTCGATCGAAGTGGTGCCCAGCAAAACCGGTTGGCCTGTTTCTTGCGCCTTTTGGGTTTCGGAGATCATCGCGCCGTATTTTTCAAGGGCGGTGCGATAGACCTGATCATCCTTGTCGATACGGGCAATCGGCTTGTTGGTTGGAACCTCGACCACGCCCAGACCATAAATTTCCTGAAATTCTTCGGCTTCGGTCAGCGCGGTGCCGGTCATGCCGCCAAGTTTGTCATACAGGCGGAAATAATTTTGGAAGGTCACGCTGGCCAGCGTCACGTTTTCCGGTTGGATTTGAACGTTTTCCTTGGCTTCAATCGCCTGATGCAGACCTTCTGACAGGCGGCGGCCCGGCATCATGCGGCCAGTGAATTCATCGATCAGCACCACATTTCCGTCGCGCACGATGTAGTCTTTGTCGCGCTGGAACAGTTTGTGCGCGCGCAGACCCTGGTTCACGTGGTGCACGACCGTGGTGCTTTCCGGGTCGTACAACGAATGCCCCTCTGGGATCAGCCCACCTTCCAGCAACAGTTGTTCCAGAAACTCGTTGCCTTCATCGGTGAAGGTCACGTTACGCGCCTTTTCATCCAGAGCAAAGTGATCTTCATTCAACGAAGGAATCAGCGCATCAATGGCCGTATAAAGATCCGAACGGTCCTGGGCAGGACCCGAGATAATCAGCGGTGTCCGTGCTTCGTCGACCAGAATCGAGTCGACCTCGTCTACAATCGCAAAGTTGTGGTGTTTCTGATAAACCTGCTCCAGATCTGCTTTCATGTTGTCGCGCAGATAATCGAAGCCCAGTTCATTGTTGGTGGCATAGGTGATGTCGCATTTATAGGCGGCCATCTTCTCGTTATCGGGCTGACCTGACCAGATCACGCCGGTGGTCATGCCCACGGAGGCAAACACCTTGCCCATCCATTCCGAGTCGCGCTTGGCCAGGTATTCGTTCACCGTGACGATATGCACGCCCTTGCCGGTCAGAGCGTTCAGATAAGCAGGGAGGGTCGCGACCAGCGTCTTGCCCTCACCGGTTTTCATTTCCGAGATATTGCCCTGATGCAGGAAAGCCCCGCCCATCAACTGCACATCAAAGGCGCGCAGACCCAATGCACGTTTGGCGCCCTCACGTACGTTGGCGAAGGCTTCCGGCAGCAGATCATCCAGGCTTTCGCCATCCAGCGCCCGTTTGCGCAGTTCTTCGGTCTTGTCGATCAGACCCTGATCCGACAGTTTCTCGAACTCGGGTTCCAGCGCATTGATCTTTTCGACCAGCGGGCGGGTCGCCTTGATCTTGCGGTCGTTCGGTGTTCCGAACACCTTTTTGGCGAGCGTTCCGAGTCCCAGCATGTTCACTCCAGCGGATCTGTTCTTATCGTGGTTGCGACAGGCTTGCCCACCTTGCGCGCAACCCATAGATACGGGGGGTGAAAGGCGGCCCTGTCCAAGGCTTCAAAGCGATGTAAGCGGCAGGTTCCAGAGTGTCAACGCCGCGCCCTGTCGCGGCAAGGAAATAGGATGATTCAATGCCCAAAGGCCTCACTTTTCTGCCATCGCTGGCTCTGACTGCCATGATGGCACTGCCGCTGGCCGCCGAAACCCAGCCCGATGCGTCCACGGTTGTGGCGCGCGTGAATGGTGATGAAATCACACTCGGTCACGTGATTGCGACCGTTGCCGTTCTGCCGGCGCAATACCAGCAGGCCGAAGATGACGTACTTTTCGATTTCGTGTTGGAACAACTGATCCAGCAGCAATTGCTGGGACAGCAACAAGATGGTCTGAACAAACAGAACGCGTTGACACTCGACAACGAAAAACGGTCGCTTCAGGCGGTTCAGACGGTCGCAGCCCTGACCGAAACCGTCGTCACGGACGAGGCCATTCAGACTGCCTATGACGCGCAGTTCAATGAATTTGCGGGCGAAGACGAATTCGACGCCAGCCATATTCTGGTTGAGACAGAAGAAAAAGCCAAAGCGCTCAAGGCACAGCTTGATGACGGTGCCGATTTTGCCGAGCTCGCACGTGAGAACTCGACTGGCCCGTCCGGCCCCAATGGCGGTGCATTGGGATGGTTCGGAAAAGGCCAGATGGTGCCCGAATTTGAAGGCGCAGTGATCGCGTTGGAAAAAGGGCAGGTGTCGAATCCGGTCCAGACCCAGTTTGGTTGGCATCTGGTCAAACTGAACGACAAGCGTAAGACCGAAGCGCCCGAGCTGGATGCCGTGCGAAATGAGCTGGCCCAAACCATCCAGCAGGACGCCATTCAGGCGCGGATCGACGAACTGACGCAGCAGGCGCAGATCGAACGCCCCACGCTGGACGGCGCAGGCCCCGAGGTCATGCGCCAACTGGACCTGATTCAGGAGTAAAGACCCGTGGCCACGATCACAAAGGTTTCGCCGCTGGCGCCTGCGTCCTTCCCTGAACTGCCTGCGATTGACGGTGTGCGTTTTGCCACCGTCGAAGCGGGCGTGCGCTATCAGGGCCGCACCGATGTCATGCTAGCCGTTCTTGATCCGGGCACGTCTGTCGCCGGGGTCTTTACCCGTTCAGCCACACGGGCCGCGCCGGTGCTGGACTGCCAGGAGAAAATCGGCGGGTCCAGTGATGGGCCTGCGGCGATCCTAGTGAACTCGGGCAACGCCAATGCTTTTACCGGGCATTATGGTCAATCATCGGTGGCCGAGGTGACGCAGGCCGTCTCGAAGGCAACCGGCGTTCCGGTCGAACGGGTCTTTACCTCATCCACCGGCGTGATCGGTGAACCGCTGCCGCATGACCGCATCGTCTCGCAGCTTGAGGTCTTGAAATCCGGCCTCAGCCGCCACGCCATAGAAGACGCCGCACGTGCTATCATGACCACCGACACGTTCCCGAAAGGGGCCAGCGCACAGGTTGAGATTGATGGAAAAACAGTCTCTATTGCAGGGATTGCGAAGGGATCCGGCATGATCGCCCCGGACATGGCGACCATGCTGGTCTATATCTTCACCGACGCACAGGTCGAGCAATCGGCGCTGCAATCGATGCTGGGCGCTCAAACCGACCGTACCTTTAACTGCATCACTGTGGACAGTGACACCTCGACCTCGGACAGTCTGCTGCTGTGCGCAACTGGCGCGTCGGGCGTGGACGCCTCTGGCAACGCTGCGTTTGCCGAGGCTTTGGAAACGGTGATGCTGGATCTTGCCCAGCAAGTGGTGCGCGACGGGGAAGGGGCAACGAAATTCGTGGAAATCCGCGTGACCGGAGCCGCCACGGATGCCGACGCGAAGGCCCACGGACTGGCGATTGCCAACTCTCCGCTGGTCAAAACCGCTATCGCGGGTGAAGACCCCAACTGGGGCCGCGTGGTCATGGCCATTGGCAAATCCGGTGCGGCGGCGGACCGTGATCTGCTGAGCATTTCCTTTGGTGACATTCTGGTGGCCGAGAAAGGGTGGGTCAGCCCCGATTACCGCGAGGAAGCTGCGGCCGATTACATGAAGGGTCAGGATCTGGTGATCTCGGTTGATCTGGGTCTGGGCGACGGGCGTTCCACAGTTTGGACCTGCGACCTGACTCATGGCTACATTGAGATTAACGCGGATTACCGTTCATGAAGACAGTATTAGTGTCTGCTGTTGCCCTGATCGACATCGAGGGGCGGGTTCTGCTGGCCCAACGTCCCGAGGGCAAATCCATGGCGGGTCTCTGGGAATTCCCCGGCGGAAAGATCGAACCCGGCGAAACGCCCGAAGCTGCCCTGATCCGCGAATTGCACGAGGAACTGGGCATCGACACCTGGGCCTCGTGCCTCGCACCGTTGACCTTCGCCAGCCACAGCTATGAGGACTTCCACTTGCTGATGCCGTTATTCGCCTGTCGCAAGTGGGAAGGAATTCCGCAGTCGAAGGAGGGACAGGCGCTGAAATGGGTGCGCGCGAATGATCTGCGCAACTACCCGATGCCTGCGGCGGACGTGCCGTTGATTCCGATCCTAAGGGATTGGTTGTAGGCGTGTGACAAGGCGGGCACTTCAGTGACCTGATCAGTGATCTGATTGGGCGACGGTTGCAAATATCGAAGCGGCCATAGCCGACCATTTCTCAGTATTTGAGCTTTAGGCCCAGCCTAGTTGCTTCAAAGAGTGAGTGTCGTTCCAGATCTTGGTCATATGACTGATCTTGTCGCCGTCGAACTCGATCGCGTAAACGTAATCGGCAGCCAGCTTTTTCCAAGTGGCCGGCACGGGCCCATCAACTGAATGGGTTCCATGGAAAACGGCGAACGCGTTTACAATTCCGCGCTCATCATCTGTCGAAAAGGATTTGAGTTCGTAATGCCCATCCGGAATAGGTGTTAACAGTCCCTTCATCCAGTCAGCGTAGCCTTCCAAGGTAGTAACGTCAGCCAGCGCGTCGGCTTGCGCCGAAAATGTAGCCCCCTCGTGACAGAAGTCCTTGCACCCGTCCCAGCCCTTACCTGTATCGCAGGCCTCTAAGAATTCTCTTCCGATTTCTTGGATTGACATTCGTTCCGCCTTTCAAAAATCTACCAAACTTTTCGGGCAATAAGTCGAACTTCACCTAACAGGGTACGCCCAATTGGGTGGATTTCAAAATGGTTTACTCTTGGCCTCGGCATGTGCACCGCGGCTGGTGGGAGTGACGCTAAAACCCCTGGTTGCACCGATGCGGATGAAGTTTGCTTTAAGGCGCGACGCCCAAACAGAAAGGTCTCTCACCAACCCTGATACAATTTGCGAGATTTGAGAAAACATCGGGCAAAACTTGACGTTGATCGTGCCTCTTTCCCTCAACTGAGGCCGCGGCATTCACGGCTTGGTTTTGTCACATCGTCCGCTGTCGTTGTACCAAGTGTCGAGGGGATAAAATGCGGACGGTCAATGGTTGACCCTGAAACGCTGCAAATGCGTGGGCAAGAAGGGTGGATCAAAGAATGTCCAGGCACTTTCACGCCGCCAAAAAAGCCGATCGTGAAAGCCACCAGACTCAAACCGCATTTCTTTCAGCGCAACAACAGCTTGTTGTGGTTCGGGTTTTTGAACAGCAATACGCCATCCGTTTCGATCTGTGGACGCCCTTGGATCAACGTATGAATAACTGGGCGGTCCATCTCGATCTTCCATCCTTTCGACAGGAAAAACTCCTGCAAAGCGCCTTCAAGATAGCGAGAGTGCGTTCCGATAAACACGCGTTTTACAAGCTTTTCTATGCTATCGAAATTGTTCCGCACAAAGTCCAACTCCGAACCCTGAATGTCGATATGCAGCAAATCGACAGCTTCGCCATTCGAGAGGTTCTCGAGCGTATAACAATCCAGCTCGGTATAGTTGCCTTTGGCTCGGGCTTTGGCCAGGATCTCTTCGTTCGGATAAAAAATCGGCTCTGCGCCCCAGTTTTCATGTGCCTTTTCAAATTTGGGGAATAGCGCGATGCCTTCCTTGCTGGCGGCAACTCCGTTGACGAGACGGAATTCGTCCGGATTGAAACCGTTCAGCTGAAACGTTCGCTCGGCATTCGCCAGATGAGAACCGTCACCTTCAATACCGATCAAATCAACGTTCAAGCCTCTTTTTTTCGCGACGAAGCCCATGTTGTTCAACCAGCATGCCCAACCACAGCCGAGCTCGATTATTCGATAAGTGCCAGACGCCTCTTTCACAGACAGAAGTGCCGCCGCCCATTCCGCGATGTCGGCATGCCAATTTCCCGGATCGGGGATCGCCTCTACCGAGCCTGCCAACGGTTCCAGAATGCTGGGCATCACGCGAGGTTCGATCCTGACGCCACGGAAGTTGGTTATCAACCCGTCTCTTGCTTCTGGATCAGGTTCGGCGAAATCGCGAATCAATTCCATGGCCGGGAACTCGCAGATGTAGTTGTACAGCGGATGTCCGGCACCGGCGTGGTATACCTGAGTTCGCGTATTAGGGCAAAAATGCCGTCTGAAGTATCGCCGTAGTCCCACGCTTTTGTCCTGGAGTAATTAGAGGGCCACCTCTCATTGATCGGATAGCAGACATTGTCCAGCTTTCCCCGGCAAAAAAGCAGTGGTTGTCGCGCTATCGGGTTTTCGGCGCAGTGTTCCGGGGCGGCCTATACATTAGGTCGTGGCCTACGTGCTATCTCGTGTCAGCGCCTTTCGTCCTAAATCGTTTTTTGCGCGAAGAATCCAGAAGCTTGCGTCAAGTTCAACCCGGATCTTGGCAGTCTCGTCCAATTGCACGGCATGCGCATCTTGTAGAAATCTCACCTTTCAATGCCTGTTACAATTCGTAAGAATTGAGAAAACATCAGGCAAAACTTGATGCTGATCGTGCCAGTGTCCCTAATCGGGATGCTGGCATCTAGGGCGACCTCTGGTTTGCCGTTTCCGGTCTTGAGGAGGACCGGATGGGGAGGAGAAAAAGATTGGCTCAGACGCAGTCGGGCGCTGAAGGGATGCAATCTCTTCCGGCGCTGCTACACCGCAATGTGACCCAGTTCGGGGATGCCCCGGCATATCGGGAAAAAGAATTCGGGATCTGGCAATGCTGGACCTGGGCAGAAGCCGCCAGGGAAATCCGCGCCATCGCGCTTGGATTTTTGGAGCTGGGCATTGCAAAGGGCGACCATATCGCCGTCATAGGCCGCAACCGCCCGGCGCATTACTGGTCGATGGTGGCGGCGCAGATGGTGGGTGCGGTACCGGTGCCATTGTATCAGGACGCGGTCGCCGAAGAGATGACTTATGTGATGGAACATTGCGGCGCGAAATATGTCGTCTGCGGTGATCAGGAGCAGGTCGACAAGGTCATCGAAATTCAGGAAAAAGTACATCAGATCGAACACATCCTGTATACCGACAAGCGCGGGATGCGGAAGTACGACCACAGCCAAATGAACGCGCTTGAAGACATAATGGCCGAAGGTAGCGCCGGTCATGCGCGGTTCGATGCGGAACTGGACAAGCGTATCTCTGCGATCACTTATGACGACACCTGTGTGATGCTCTATACCTCGGGCACCACGGGTAAGCCGAAGGGTGTCGTGCTGTCCAACCGCAACGTCATCGAAAGCGCAAAGAATTCTGCCGAGTTCGATCATCTGACCCGAAACGAAGATATCCTCTCTTACTTGCCGATGGCCTGGGTGGGTGATTTCATATTCTCAATTGGTCAGGCCTATTGGTGCGGGTTCTGCGTGAACTGCCCCGAAAGCGCCGACACGATGATGACGGACCTGCGCGAGATCGGGCCGACCTATTTCTTCGCTCCGCCGCGCGTGTTTGAGACCCAGCTGACCAATGTGATGATCCGGATGGAGGATGCGAGCAAGCTGAAGCAGCGCATGTTCCATCACTTCATGGCGCACGCCAAGAAAGTCGGAGGTCTGTTGCTGGACGGTAAGCCGGTGGGTCTTGGCGATAAGTTGAAATACGCGCTGGGCAATCTGTTGGTTTACGGACCGCTCAAGGATACGCTCGGCTATGGCCGGTTCCGCGTGGGTTATACGGCGGGTGAGGCAATTGGGCCGGAAATCTTTGATTTCTATCGTTCATTGGGCATCAACCTGAAGCAGCTTTATGGTCAGACTGAAGCAACTGTATTCATCACAGTACAGCCCGATGGTGAGGTGCGTGCCGATACGGTTGGCGTCCCCGCGCCGGATGTTGAGCTGAAGATCGATGACAAGGGCGAGATCCACTATCGCTCGCCGGGCGTGTTTGTTGAATATTACAATAACCCGGCCTCGACGGCCTCGACCAAGGATTCTGAGGGTTGGGTTGCGACGGGCGATGCCGGGTTCATCGAAGAAAGTTCGGGCCATCTGCGGATCATCGATCGCGCCAAGGATGTGGGCAAAATGGCCGACGGGTCGATGTTCGCGCCCAAATATGTCGAGAACAAGCTGAAGTTCTATCCGGATATTCTGGAGGTCGTTCTGTTCGGCAACGGCAAAGATCACTGCGTGGCCTTCATCAATATCGACCTGACGGCGGTGGGAAACTGGGCGGAGCGCAACAACGTGGCCTATGCGTCCTATCAGGAACTGACGGCAAATCCTCAAGTGTTAGAGACGATTCGTGACCATGTAGAAGAGGTCAACAAGTCGGTCGCGGCCGACGAGATGCTGTCGGGCTGTCAGGTGCATCGTTTTGTGGTTCTGCACAAGGAACTGGATGCCGATGATGGTGAGATGACCCGGACCCGCAAGGTGCGTCGGGGCTTTGTCGAGGACAAGTTCCACGACATCATCACGGCGCTTTATGACGGGTCCGAGCGCGTGTCGACGACAACCGAAGTGACCTATGAGGATGGTCGCAAAGGGTCGATTTCGGCGACGCTCGAGATTGTCGACGTGCCGGTTGTAGCGGTTGTACAGCACAAAGTGGCGGCGGAATGAGCGCCGCGACCTGCGGTTATCGCCCCGCCGCCGTCTTGTTTTTTGTGTCAGGGAGTAACTGATGCTGGATAATTCCGAAGGATATGTCACCGAAGACGGCCGCAAGATCGGCGGCGTTGTGATGGAGATGAAGAATATCACTCTGCGCTTTGGCGGGGTGGTGGCGATCAAGGATATCTCGTTCGACATTCGCGAGGGTGAAATCCGCGCCATCATCGGGCCGAACGGGGCGGGCAAATCCTCGATGCTGAACGTGATCTCGGGGTTCTATGTTCCGCAAGAGGGCGAGGTCTGGTTTCACGGTTCAAAGCGCCCTCAGATGCGGCCCTTTGAGGTGGCGCAGCAGGGCATTGCGCGGACGTTCCAGAATATTGCTCTGTTCGAAGGCATGAGCGTGCTGGACAACGTCATGACCGGGCGGTTGAGTTTCATGAAGACGAACATGCTTCAGCAGGCGCTGTGGAAAGGCAAGGCCGAGGCGGAAGAAACAGAGAACCGCGAGGCCGTCGAGAAAGTTATCGACTTTCTTGAGATTCAACACATCCGCAAAACGCCGGTATCGCGCTTGCCATATGGCCTGAAAAAACGCGTCGAACTGGCCCGCGCCTTGGCGGCAGAACCCAAGCTGTTGCTGCTGGATGAACCGATGGCGGGCATGAATGTCGAAGAAAAAGAGGACATGAGCCGTTTTATCCTCGATGTGAATGACGAATTCGGCACCACCATCGCCCTGATCGAACATGACATGGGTGTGGTGATGGATCTGAGCGACCGGGTGGTCGTGATGGATTACGGCAAGAAGATCGGTGACGGCACCCCCGACGAGGTGCGCAACAATCAGGAAGTCATCGACGCCTATCTGGGGGTCAGCCATGATTGATATCCGGTCAGATATTTGGGGAGGCACAGATGCCTGAACAACTCGTATTTGCGATGGAGGTCATCCTCAACGGTCTGATGGCCGGCGTGCTGTATGCGCTAGTCGCGCTGGGCTTTGTGCTGATCTACAAGGCGTCGGGGATTTTCAATTATGCGCAAGGGGTTATGGCCCTGTTTGCAGCGATGACACTGGTCGGGATCATGAACGGGCAAGTTCCGTTTGCCCATCTGATCAATTCCACATTTGGCACGCATTTCCACTATTTTGGCTGGAACGTGCCCGCACTGCTGGCGGTCATTCTGACGATGGGTGTGATGGTGCTGCTGGCCTGGGCGGTGCAACGGTTTGTGATGCGCCATCTGGTCGGCCAGGAACCGATCATCCTATTCATGGCGACCATTGGTTTGGCGTACTTCCTCGAAGGGGTTGCGGACCTGATGTGGGGATCTGAAATCAAGACGCTTGATGTGGGATTGCCGCAGGGGATCAACCTGTGGATTGACGAGACCACCTTCAACATCTTCGACTACGGCTTCTTCATCGACAATCTGGATATCGTCGCGACGGTGATTGCGGCGCTGCTGGTCGCGGCCTTGGTGGCATTCAGCCAATATACCAAGCAGGGACGGGCGATGCGCGCCGTGGCGGATGACCATCAGGCGGCGTTGTCGGTGGGAATTTCGTTGAACTTCATCTGGATCATGGTCTGGTCGGTTGCAGGCTTTGTCGCCCTGGTCGCGGGTATTATGTGGGGCACCAAGTCCGGCGTGCAGTTTTCCTTGTCGCTGATTGCGCTCAAAGCGTTGCCGGTGCTGATGCTGGGTGGGTTCACCTCGATCCCCGGAGCCATCGTCGGCGGCCTGATCATCGGCGTGGGTGAGAAGCTGTTCGAGTTCGCGATCGGCCCAATGGTCGGCGGCGCGACTGAGAACTGGTTTGCTTACGTTCTTGCACTGATCTTCCTGGTGTTCCGACCGCAGGGTCTGTTCGGCGAAAAGATCATCGAGAGGGTGTAGTGCATGACCAAGCTGATCGCCATCATCAACGTGATCGCATGGGCTGGGTTCTGGGCTTTTGGGTACATCGCCCTCACATCAGGCGATTTGACCGACGGCCAGTTGACCATCGCGGCAATCTTGGCCTTTGCCGGGCTGATCATGGGGGTTCTGGCCTACCTGAAACTGGCGCGCGCCTCAGAGGCGAGCGGCTATGCCAAAGGCTCCAACCAACTTGACGCCGCAGCCCGCAACAGGGCGCAGGAAGAATGGGGAAAGTAAGACATGTTCTATCGTGAGGCCGGAGATTTCAAAACCTCCTACACCGCTGACAGCCAGACTTTCCCGATCAAGTTTGACCGGTATCGGTATTATGTCGTGCTGGCCGTGGCGTTTGGTATCATTCCCTTCATCATCAACGACTACTGGGCCAATGCCCTGCTGCTGCCTTTCCTGATTTATGCGATCGCAGCGATCGGGCTGAACGTTCTTGTGGGCTATTGCGGGCAAGTCAGCCTCGGTACGGGTGGCTTCATGGCTGTGGGGGCCTATGCCTGCTACAAGCTGATGACCGCCTTTCCCGACGTCAGTATGTTCATCCATGTTATCCTTGCCGGAGGCATCACGGCTTTTGTGGGTGTTCTGTTCGGTCTGCCAAGCCTTAGGATCAAAGGGTTCTATCTGGCGGTGGCGACGCTGGCGGCTCAGTTCTTTCTTGTGTGGCTCTTCAACCGGGTGCCGTGGTTCTACAACTATTCGGCATCGGGCCAGATCAACGCGCCCGAGCGGGACGTGTTCGGCATCATCATTACCGGCCCAAACGCGCCGGCCTGGGCCACCTATCTGTTTTGCCTGATCTTCCTGACACTCTGTGCCATTCTGGCGCGCAACCTGACGCGCGGCACCATGGGCCGCAAGTGGATGGCGATCCGCGATATGGACATCGCGGCCGAGATCATCGGGGTGAACCCGCTGAAGGCGAAACTGACCGCCTTTGCCGTCAGTTCATTCTTTGTGGGTATCGCCGGAGCGCTGTTCTTCGCAGTCTATCTTGGCGCGGTCGAAGTGGGCGAGGTGTTCGGCATTCAGAAATCGTTCCTGGTGCTGTTCATGGTGATTATCGGCGGATTAGGGTCTATTTTCGGTTCGTTTGCCGGGGCTGCGTTCCTTGTGCTGCTGCCGGTGGTCCTGAAGGTTGTCGGCGTCGATGTGCTCGGCTGGCCTACGGATATCGTGGCCCATCTGCAGCTGGTGATCGTGGGCGCATTGATCATCATGTTCCTGATCCTCGAACCACATGGCCTGGCGCAGCTTTGGCGCGTCGCGAAAGAGAAACTCAGACTCTGGCCATTCCCGCACTAAGGGTGGCCCAATCATAAAGACGGGTGCGAAACCCGAAAACACCATCGGATCAATCAAGGGAGGAAACACCCGATGAACAAGAAACTGGCAACCTTGGCGCTGAGCGCCCTGATGGTCGCAGGGCCGGCGATGGCAGAGCTCGTGATTCCGGATCTCAGCTACCGCACCGGGCCTTATGCGGCGGGCGGTATCCCGTTTTCGGACGGGTACAACGACTATTTCACGCTGTTGAACGAACGGGACGGCGGCATCGGTGGCGAGCCGATCCGGGTTGTGGAATGCGAAACCGGATACAATACCGAGAAAGGTGTGGAATGCTATGAATCCACAAAAGGCGAAGGTGCGCTGGTGTATCAGCCGCTGTCGACCGGGATTACGTATCAGCTGATCCCCAAAGTGACCGCTGACGGCATACCTTTGCACACCATGGGTTACGGTCGGACCTCGGCTGCAAACGGCAAGATATTCAGCAACGTGTTCAACTATCCGGCCAACTACTGGAACGGGGCCTCGGGCGCGATCAACTATCTGCTGAACGAAAACGGCGGTGATCTGAGCGGCAAGAAAATCGCTCTGGTCTACCACAACTCGGCCTATGGCAAGGAACCGATCCGCACGCTGGAAATGCTGGCTGAAAAGCACGGTTATGATCTGACGCTGCTGCCGGTGGATCACCCTGGTCAGGAGCAGAAATCGCAATGGCTGCAGATCCGTCGCGAAAAGCCCGATTACGTGGTCATGTGGGGTTGGGGCGTGATGAACCAGGTCGCCGTGCAAGAGGCCGCAAACATCCGCTTCCCGATGGAAAACTTCATCGGTGTCTGGTGGTCGGGTGCCGAGTTCGACGTTGAACCAGCTGGCGAAAAAGCAACCGGTTACAAGGCGCTGACCTTTACCGGTTTGGGCGCTGACTATCCGGTTTATGACGACCTGAAGAAGCATGTCGTTGACTCGGGTAAGGCTGCTGGTGCCGGTGATCAGTTGGGTTCGGTTCAGTACAACCGTGGGCTCTATGCGGCGATGTTGGCCTCGGAGGCGATCAAGACCGCGCAAGAGATGCATGGCGTGACCGCGATCACACCGGCGATGATGCGCGACGGTATGGAAGCGCTGGAAATCACCAACGCC
Organism: Ruegeria sp. 6PALISEP08; assembly: GCF_001238295.1. Lineage (GTDB taxonomy): Bacteria > Pseudomonadota > Alphaproteobacteria > Rhodobacterales > Rhodobacteraceae > Ruegeria. The sequence continues at coordinate 84,945 of NZ_LGXZ01000008.1, read as the reverse complement.
AAGATGGAATCGCTGGGCATGGCAGGCTTTGGGCCTGAGTTCAGCGTTAGCTGTGAAAACCACGGCGGCCCGGGTCTGGTGGGTGTTGTTCAGTGGGATGCTTCGACCGGCACCTGGAACAAACTTCAGGACTTCATGCCAACCGATGCAGAAGTGATCGGTCAGTTGATCGCGGAAGATTCGGCAGCATATGCCGCCGAAAACAACATCGAACCGCGCTGCGAGTAAACCGCAGCTTTGTTCCGGTTTTGGTCGGAACGTCAAAACACCGGAGCGGCGGGATGCCTGCCGCTCCCCACGAACCGCCCTTGAAGGGCAGGCATGAGGACACGCGCTGATGCTGGATGCGGCACAAACCACTGATGTGCAGGCGGAAACCCTGCTTGAGGTCAACAATATCGAGGTGATCTACAACCACGTGATCCTCGTGCTGAAGGGCGTCAGCCTGACTGTGCCCAAGGGCGGTATCACGGCTTTGTTGGGCGGCAATGGCGCGGGCAAGACGACCACGCTCAAGGCTGTGTCGAACCTGCTGCATTCAGAACGCGGCGAGGTCACGAAAGGGTCGATCAAGTATCGCGGTGAAAGCGTGCATGAAAGCGACCCTGCTGTTCTGGTCGAAAAAGGTGTCATTCAGGTGATGGAAGGCCGCCACTGTTTCGAACACCTGACCGTGGAAGAAAACCTGCTGACAGGAGCCTATACCCGCAAGGATGGGTCCGCAGCGATCCAGCGGGACCTGGAGCTGGTCTACAACTATTTCCCCCGCCTCAAGGAACGCCGCCGGTCGCAGGCAGGTTATACCTCAGGCGGCGAACAACAGATGGTTGCCATGGGTCGGGCATTGATGTCTCGGCCCGAGACGATCCTGCTGGACGAGCCCTCGATGGGTCTTGCGCCGCAGTTGGTCGAAGAGATCTTCGGGATCGTGAAAGACCTGAATGAGAAAGAGGGCGTGTCCTTCCTGCTGGCTGAACAGAATACAAACGTTGCCCTGCGGTTTGCTCATTACGGGTACATTCTGGAATCCGGGCGCGTGGTTATGGATGGCCCAGCTGCCGAGCTGCGCGAAAACCCGGATGTGAAAGAATTCTACCTCGGCATGTCCGATGAAGGCCGCAAAAGTTTCCGCGACGTTCGGTCTTATCGCCGCCGCAAGCGGTGGCTGTGAGCGAATGGAGGATATGGCGATGACCTATTTCGACGCACTCGAAACGCGCTCGGCAGACCAGCGTGCCTCCGATCAGGCCACAGCGCTTGTGGAGCAAATCAAGCGGGCAGCATCCGCACCAGGATTCGCGGCGCACCTATCTGAAACAGACACTAATCACGTGTTTAATGCAGAAGATCTGCCGCTGCTGCCCGTATTTCGCAAATCGGACCTGACGCGAGCTCAGGCCGAACGGCCACCGTTTGGCGGGTTTACGGTGAAGCCTGCGCGACATTTTCATCATGTGTTCCAATCCCCCGGACCGATCTACGAGCCGGGCAGCACGGATCATGACTGGTGGCGCATGGGCCGGTTCCTCAATGCGGCGGGTGTAGGCGCCGGTGACATTGTGCAAAACTGCTTTGGCTACCACCTGACCCCTGCAGGCATGATTTTTGAAAATGGTGCCCGCGCAGTTGGTGCAGCCGTTCTACCCGCTGGAACCGGCCAGACCGAGTTGCAGGTGACAGCGGCGCGTGATGTCGGGTGTACGGCCTACGCAGGAACGCCCGACTATCTGAAGGTCATTCTGGACAAAGCCGATGAGATGGGCGTTGCGCTGAGCTTCTCAAAGGCCGCCGTTGGCGGTGGGGCGCTGTTCCCGTCGCTGCGCCAGGAATATGCGGATCGCGGGATTTCGTGCCTGCAATGCTATGCGACAGCCGATCTGGGCAACATCGCTTACGAAAGCCCGGCGATGGATGGGATGATCATCGACGAACATGTGATCGTCGAAATTGTAACCCCCGGAACTGGCAACCCGGTCGCTCTGGGTGAGGTCGGCGAGGTTGTTGTGACGTCACTGAACCCCGATTACCCACTGATCCGCTTTGCAACGGGCGATTTATCTGCGGTCATGCCAGGTGTTTCGCCTTGCGGCCGCACCAATACAAGGATCAAGGGCTGGATGGGCCGCGCGGACCAGACCACCAAGATCAAAGGCATGTTCGTGCGCCCGGAACAGGTGGCGGCACTGGTCGACAAACATGATGAGATTGTCAAAGCCCGCGTTATCGCGATGCGTCAGGGCGAAATGGACACGATGACCGTGCAAATCGAAAGCGCGGATGGGGATAACCCTGCCTACGCCAAGTCGGTTGCCGAAGTATTGAAGCTGAAAGGCGCGATCGAGATCGTGGCCCCTGGCTCACTTCCCAAAGACGGTTTGGTCATCGAGGACCAGCGGGTTTACGAATAGCCGTGGAAAACGTATCTACGGCATCAAATGCCGCAGATTTATTGAATGTCGCACTGGTGTTTCCGAGCTTTTTGGTCGATTAAAGGCGAACCCTTCGCCTTTGCCAATCACAAGCCGGGATGATGGCCGAAATCGAATATTCACAAAACGGATCGCGCAATCGTGGCGTACGTGGAACCCGGCTGTTGGCGGGGATCGCGTATCTTGTGGCAGCGGCTTGCCTGTTGCCGATGGTTGCCGTGGTTCTGGCTGCGGTGACGGGCGGGACGGACACGATTTCGCACCTTATTGAAACGGTTCTGCCAAGCTATACCGCGACGACACTGATCCTTGTTGTACTGGTCGCGGCAGGTACGTTTAGCATCGGCACCGGAGCCGCCTGGCTGGTGACGATGACTCGCTTCCCCGGAGTTCGGTTTCTGGAAATTGCACTGGTTCTGCCACTGGCTTTTCCAGCCTATGTTCTGGCCTATGCCTACACTTTCATTCTGGACCATCCAGGGATCGTTCAAAGCACATTACGGGACGTAACGGGGTGGGGGCCGCGCGACTACTGGTTCCCGGAAATCCGCTCGACCGAGGGTGCAGCGGTGATGCTGATCCTTGTGCTGTACCCGTATGTTTATCTGTTGGCGCGAGCTGCGTTCTTGCAGCAAAGCGCAACGGCGTTTTTGGCAGCCCGGGCGCTGGGGAACAATCCATGGTTGGCATTCCGGCGCGTCTCGTTGCCGATGGCGCGGCCAGCGATTGCGGGCGGCGTTCTGCTGGCGGTGATGGAGACCATAGCGGATTTCGGCACCGTTTCGTATTTCGGTGTTCAGACCTTTGCGACCGGCATCTACACCAGCTGGTTTTCCATGGCAGACCGTGCGGCGGCAGCGCAGCTTGCGCTTTGCCTGCTGGTTTTTGCACTGGTGATGGCCGTGGCCGAGCGCACGCAACGCGGCAAGGCGAAATACTATCAGGCCGGAAAACAACATGTGGCGCAACCGGCGGTCGATCTTACAGGCTTGCACGCCTTTGGGGCCTTTTTGCTCTGTGCGATACCTGTTCTGTTCGGGTTCTTGCTGCCGGTGATCATTCTGGTCGAGATGGGGTTGGAATCGGAACAAAACCTGCTGTCGCGACGCTATATCGGGTTCATCCAGAACTCGCTGACTTTGGCCGGGACAGCGGCGGTCATCACCGTCTTTGCGGCGATCAGCGTTGGGTTCTTCCAGCGGCTTAGGCCCGGGCGGTCATCCTCTGTGACGGCATATCTGGCACGGTTGGGATATGCCGTGCCCGGGGGCGTGATTGCGGTGGGTCTGATCGTCCCTTTCGCTGGTTTCGACAACGCGCTTGATGCCTGGATGCGCAAGACTTTCGATGTGTCCACAGGGTTGCTGGTCACCGGTTCAATCTGGTTGCTGGTTGCAGCCTATATGGTGCGGTTCCTAGCAGCCGCGCTCAGCGCGTATGAAGGTGGGCAAAGCACGGTGCACGCCAATATGGATGCCGCTGCGCGTTCACTGGGTCAATCGCCGCTGGGGACTCTGCGGCGTGTACATTTGCCGATTCTAACGCCTTCCCTGTTGACGGCGCTATTGATTGTATTCGTGGACGTGATGAAGGAATTGCCTGCCACGCTGATCATGCGCCCGTTCAATTTCGACACATTGGCAGTGCAAGCCTACAGGCTGGCCTCGGACGAGCGTTTGGAGGGTGCTGCCGTGCCCTCGTTGGTCATTCTGGCTGTCGGTTTGTTGCCCGTGATCCTGATTTGCCGTCAGGTTGGCCGGCGGTAACACTTCTGCCTGAATTGTCGGGTCATGACGCATCAGGCTTGATTCAAAAGCGATTTCCGGCAAGGCTGGAGGTATGAATATGCAGCCTCCCAGCCGGTTCTCGGCAAGTGCAGCGCAGATGCCCGTCGCCTTTGACCGGCATGAGATGTCCCAGATACTGTCCGTTTATGGCCGGATGGTCGCCGCCGGAGAATGGCGGGATTACGGTATCTCGAACCTGCGCGACATGGCAGTGTTCTCAATCTTCAGGCACACTGCTGAACACCCGATCTATCGCGTCGAAAAGCACCCGCGACTGAGGTTCCGGCAAGGGATGTATTCCGTTGTCGGCATGGATGGCCGTATTCTGAAACGCGGCCACGATCTGCGCGCGGTTCTTCGGGTATTGGAACGTAAGCTGATCCGGGCGGTAAAGCCCGATTAGAGCCCTTTTAGAGCCTTTTATGGGCCGTTACTGGGCCGTCGCCCTGTGCTTGAATGCGCTCAATGGCCTGATCCATAGGTTCAAACACAACCGCCATATGGCTGGCGTTGGCATGCAAAATCATGTTGTCCCCGGACACCCAGGCCACATGACCTTTCCAGAACACCAAATCACCTCGATGCGCCGCTGATCCTTCGCCCAGGGTTGAACCCAGTGCGCGTTCCTGATCACCGCTGTCACCGGGACAAGGCGTGCCACAGGCCAGAAGCGCGGCTTGGACAAGCCCGGAGCAATCGATACCAAACCGGCTGTTTCCACCCCACAAATAGGGCGTCCCAAGGAACAATTCGGCCACTGCCAGCGGATCCTGCGGCGTCTCAGAGATTGGTGCGGCGTGTACCTTCGGAACAAAGCCCAACTCGGTTTCCAGATACCGGTCTGTTTCTGACAACGCGTGAATTTTGCTGCCAAAGCTGAGGGACACCAGATCGTGGCTTTTGAAATCCGCGGTTTCATAGGCATGAGTCGCCGGTGCTTTGATCCAATGCGTGGCGGGTGTGCAGTTGGCCAACTGATCCGTTTGCACCCAGCCGGTGTACCCGTCTTTGTCGGCGATAACCCGGCTCCAACCATCTTTTTCACAAGTGACCTGAACCGTATCTCCGAACAGGACCTGCCTGTTACGGGGGCCGTCAGGGTCACGCAACAGATCGACCACAGGCTTAGATATGCGGAGGTGATTCACAGGCCTAACATCTCGGGCAGAGCGTTCAGTATCGCGCGCGGCCCTTGGCCTAGACCGCCTTTGCTGTGCCCGGGTTCCGTGCTCGGCTGCCAGGCATAGATATCGAAATGGACATAGCGGCACGATCCCACAAACCTGCGCAGAAACAGGGCGGCGGTGATCGAACCTGCAAACCCGCCCGAAGGTGCATTGTCCAGATCGGCGATGCCGGGCTCGATCATTGCCTCATACGGCGCGTGAAACGGCAAACGCCAGACTGGATCGGCCGATGCCTTGGCGGATTGCGACAGGGCCGTCGCGCAGGATTCATCATCAGTGTAGAACGGGGCTAGATCGGGACCCACAGCAACGCGTGCCGCCCCGGTGAGTGTTGCCATCGAGATCACCAGATCGGGCTCACCCTCATCCGCCAGTGCCAGAGCATCCGCCAGCACAAGGCGTCCTTCGGCGTCTGTGTTGTTGATCTCAACCGTCAAGCCCTTGCGCGAGGTCAGGATATCCCCGGGCCGAAAAGCATTGCCTGCAACCGCGTTTTCAACAGCAGGGATCAGGACACGTAGCTGTACTGGCAAGTCCAACGCCATAATCATGTGCGCTAATCCAAGCACATTGGCGGCCCCGCCCATGTCTTTTTTCATCAGACCCATCGAGGCACCCGGCTTCAGGTTCAGCCCGCCTGTGTCGAAACAAACGCCTTTGCCTACGAGCGTCAGTTTGGGGCCGCTGTTGCCCCAGTTCAGCTCGATCAATCGCGGGGCCTGGTCCGCGGCCCGCCCGACCGTGTGGATCATCGGGAAGTTCTGGTCCAACAGCGTGTCACCCAGGACAGTGCTACACGTGGCCCCAAATTCGTCGGCCATTGACTCAACAGCCTGCTGCATCTGCGCGGGTCCCATATCCGACGCCGGTGTGTTGACCAGATCGCGGGTCAGGGCCTCGGCCTGGGCCATAGCTTCAATACGGGCTGCATCCACCCCATCAGGAGCGACCAGTGCTGCTGAGCCGCCGGATTGTATGGCGTAGCGATCAAAAGCATAGCCGGCCAGCAGCCAGCCGAGGCATTCAACCTCTAAAAGGTCCGAAGGCAGGCCGGACGCGATATGATAGGTTCCTTCCGGCAGAGACAGAGCGGCAGCGGCCAGCGGAAACCGTTTGCGCGCGCGCTTTGCTTCGGTCCCGTAACCTGCCAGCGCCATCTCTGCCGCGCCATTTTTGTCTGGCAACAGCTGAGACTGACCTAGCGCCGCCGAAAACCCGTTCGCAGCGACCCAGGATTGCACGTGCTGCGGTTGCTCTTGCAACCACCCCTCCAGATCTGGCTGAGCAATCACATGCAGCGGCAGAGAGGTGTCAGAGGACGGGGCGAAGGACAGGGTCATAGGCGTCTCAACAAGTGGTTTCCAAGCACAGACTAGCCACGCCTGATCCGCCTGCAACCCCTGTCAGACGGAAAGATCCTGTTGATCCCATACGGCGGTCAGGGAACGCTCACCCACTCGGATCAGCCGCCCCAAGGTTGCACCGGCCGCCACTGCATCACCGGCATCGACGGATTGGGCCACATCCCCTGCCACCCTCGCAAGCGCTGTCATCCCGACCTGTTCAGAAATTGCGACCAGCGATTTGGCACATTTGCGCAGGTCAGACCATTCGCGGTGCCGCCAATAGCGTTCACAGTTTGAAAGACGCACGGCCAGCTCTTCAACCGTGCGACACAGCACGTCCAGAGCGTTCTTGTCCCCCAGTTGACTGTACAGCCCGCTGAGTTGATCCGGGTCCAGCAGGACGGATTCTTTGTGTTCTAGCGTGATTATCTTTTCCACCACATTCACCCTAAGTATTGACGCCCCCACGGCGTGGGTCTGATACTGGCGGCAAAATCCTTTGCAAAACCTTGCAGGGAAACTGGATAATGGCTCGAATTTTTATTGAATTCGGTTTACAGCGTCCTGAACCGAGAAGAACTGGGACATTACAATGGACTATGCCAAGCCTTTGCCAACCTATCTGGTCAAGCGGTATCACGGGTGGAAAGCCACAACATATTCCGAGAATCAGGTTTGGTACAAACGGTTGGCAGAAGAAGGGCAACGCCCCCGCGCGATGGTGATTTCCTGCTGCGATAGCCGGGTGCACGTGACCTCTATGTTTGGGGCTGATCAGGGTGATTTCTTTATTCACCGCAATATTGCCAACTTGGTGCCTCCTTACGCGCCCGACGGTGATCATCATGGCACCAGTGCCGCAATTGAGTATGCCGTTACAGCTCTGAAGGTCGCGCATCTGATCGTGTTGGGCCATTCGCAATGCGGCGGCGTTCAGGGTTGCATCGACATGTGCAAGGGCGAAGCGCCTCAACTGGAAGCCAAAGAAAGCTTTGTCGGTCGCTGGATGGACATCCTCAAACCCAAATACGATCTGGTTGCGGATATCGAAGATCGTGTCGATCAGGCGCGCCAGTTCGAGCGCCAGGCGGTTGTGGCATCACTGGAAAACCTGATGACTTTCCCGTTTATCGCCTCGGCGGTTGAGGACGGCGCACTGAGCCTGCATGGGTTGTGGACCGATATAGGCGCGGGCGGGCTGGAATGTTTTGACCCTCATCAGAAGAAATTTCTTGCCATCTGACATCGATGAAACAACACGGTTTCCGGTTCTGATTCAGAGCCGAAATCCTGTATGATGCGTGCACACGTTTCGAGTTTTGGAGATTGCGATGAAAGTTGTTCTACGAATTCTTGCAGGATTGGGCCTGATTGCTGTCGCAGTGGTCGCGGTGTCATATCTGTTGCCTGGCAAGGCCGAAGTGTCCCGCAGCATCACCATCGATGCGCCAGCCGAAGCGATCTTTCCGTACGTAAACTCCATGCAAGAGACCGAGCAATGGTCCCCTTGGCTGCACCGAGATCCCGACACCCAACTGACCTATTCGGGACCCGAAGCAGGCGTCGGCAACGCTCTGAACTGGAGTTCCGAACACCCGCAGGTTGGCACCGGTTCGCAGGTGATCGTCGAGAGCGTGGAAAACCAGCGCGTCCAAACGGAATTGGATTTCGGTCCGATGGGGACTGCCACGGTGTCATTTTTACTGGAGCCTGGTGGAAACTCGACCTTAGTGACCTGGGGGTTCGAGTCCGATTTGGGGCTTAACCCCATATCCCGATGGATGGGGCTCATGATGGATAAATGGGTCGGCGGTGACTATCAACGCGGGTTGACCAATCTGAAAGCGCTGATCGAAAATAGTACATAGGCAGGCGGAACAGCTGCGCGCTGAGGAGTGCCGTGGAAACGCTATTCGATACGAAACCGGGCGAGCTTTCCCATATGGTCCGAGCCCATGAAGGGGCGCAGTTCGACTGTTCCGATTGTGCCCTTGGGAAAAAGCAGGTTGTCGATCGGCAACGGGACCCTCCAACTGCCAAAGTTATGCGTGTTCAGCGCGGTTCCGAAACTTTGATTGTCCGCAGCCGCGGCGATCCGCTGGACGCTTGCCCCCCATGGCACCATGTTGAAATCCCCCGCGATCAGAACCGGGCCGTCCAGATCCGCGATGCGATCCGCGATAATCTGACTTTGCTGCGCCTGATCATAGGGAAATGGCCAATTCAGGTGAATCGAGACGATCCAGACCGCAGTCTCGTCAGGAGCTTCGACCTGCACACCGACCAATCCACTGCCTTTAAGGCAGAATTCCGAGTTCTCCACGATAGGCAGTGTCGTCAGAATGGCAACGCTTTGCTCAGGACGAAAGCTGCACACGATCTTTGACGGGTAGTGTTCGAACAGGTTGTTCATGTATTTTTGATTGTGACTGGACACTTCCTGCAAAGTCACAATCTGGGCGTTGGACGCGATAATATCGTCAGCCAGAGGATAGCGCGGCCAGGCTTTGCTCATCAGGTTCTTTTGGTACAGCGTCAGGCAGGTTCCGTTGCATTCAGCAGAGGGCGCAGCATAGCTGGCGGCAATGGAACCAAGGGCCATCGCGGCAACGGCACATGTCGTCAAAGCCAAATATCTGGCGCGCAGGTACAGCAACAACGCGGCACAGGGCGGAAGCAAAACGCCCGCTTGAGGACGCAAAAGGGCAATCGAGTCCCCCACGGCAAAGATTTGTCCGGTAAATCCGATCACCACAAACGCCATCAGTATGCATGCGCATCCGATGGTCAGGGTTCTGGCAATTTTGTGTCTGGTCGAAACCTGCATGCCCTGCCTCAGCCACCTTGTGCGGGACACTGCTTGTGGTCTGCTCAGCCACATCTGCAGCGATCAAGGTTATGCATTTAGGTGACAAGCCCGCCCGTCTTTGTCAACAGGTCGGGGGAATGTACCGCGTTCGGGTGCTCGCCCTTGAGCAGATTTCTATTGGAGACCTGACGGGTATGGCTGATGAGCCAGAAGGTGCTGTTTGAGAGGAAAGGGTGCTTGGAGGCAGATTTGTAAAGATTTCCGTAGTTCGCTTGGAGCCCCTGAGCCGCCATTGATCACACTTCAGCCTTTCGCTCATGCAGCAGGTCGCGATCCGCGCAAACCGGACATTTCCTGTCTGGTTCGTGGATGGCTGTGACGCGGACAAAGCTGCCTTTCGCGGCAGCGCAGCAAATGCACGCTGAGAGAGATCTGCCTGCAAATAACCTCTGCATTCCGAAAAAAGTTGCATAGGTAGGTGTCATTTCCTTCAAAGGCAATGCAGACATTTGGCCGCCAAAAATCAGCCCGTTTTTACAGCGCTTTCTTGATTAGCGTCCCGTATCTAAGCATGATCCTGTTATGGCGGTTAAAATCGACAATTGGCTGAACGATCTTGAACTGGGTCAATACTCAGACGCTTTTGCACAGCATGATATCGACGCACGTGTACTACCATTACTGTCAAACGATGACCTTAAAGAGCTTGGGGTTAGTCTGGGCCACCGAAAAATCATCCTGGCAGCGGTTCAAGAATTGACTGGCCAAGAGCACTCGTCTCAATCGCCACAAGCCGTAGACTCGGATGTATACGAAGTCGGTCGGGTTCCCATTTCGGATGGATCGCAAGGCGTGGCCTTATCTGCAAGGAAGCCTGCTTCATTGGCGATCGCAGAGAGGCGTCACTTAACAGTTTTGTTTGCTGATCTCGTCGCCTCGACTGAGTTGACTAACCGGTTTGACCCCGAAGACATGCGCGAACTGCTGCAGAGCTTCCAGGATGCGGTTGCAGGTGCAGTTAGAGGGTATGGCGGCTACGTCTCGAAGTATTTGGGCGACGGTCTCCTGGTGTTTTTTGGCTGGCCGACAGCCTATGAAGATCATGCAGTTCGCGCTGTAAAGGCTGGTCTTGAGGCCGTTCGACGGGTCAGAGAGCTAAAAACACCTGACGGTGAGCCCTTGTCAGCCAGGTTAGGTATCGCGAGTGGGGAAGTGGTAGTTGGCGATACGATCGGTGAAAACACCTACGAAGAAGGAGCCATGACGGGGCCAATTGTCAATTTGGCAGCGCGGCTTCAGGAACACGCAGAACCTAACTCAGTTGTTTTATCTGCTGAGGAGACCGAAGAAACTTTGCATCGGCTATTTGAGTTTACGTCTCTTGGACAAACCGAACTGAAAGGTTTCAAAGAACCACGGACCCTTTTGACTGTCGTATCAGAACACAGCGCGGAAAGCCGGTTTCGAGCTTCATACAGGGACGAAAGTGGCAGCGTCATGATTGGTCGCGACTACGAAAAAGGTATCCTTTTACAATTATGGCTGCGTGCGCAGAACAGTCAGGGAGAGGTTGTTCTGCTTGCCGGTGAAGCTGGGATCGGTAAATCGCGATTGGCGGAAGAGTTTCTCGCTAATGCTGTAGCGACTAGCGAAGCTGATATTATCAGGCTGAACTGCTCTCCTTACCTTACCAGTAGCCCGTTCCACCCTGTCGCCCAGAGGATTTCTCAGGATGCTGGTGTGGGGACAGATTTTGATGACGACCAAATTCTCGACCTTGTTAAAAAAATGTTGGAAAGCCGAGAGGGCTTGGAATGGGAAAAGGTTCTGCCCGTCTTTGCCGCACTGGTTGCGCCTCACAGTGCTCTTGCCCGAAGCGTTCTCGATATGTCTCCGCAGGAGCAACGTGACCTCACGATTCAGACGTTAATCCACACGGTTCAGGTGCGCGCAAGCACGCGTCCTGTTATCCTTTGTGTTGAGGACGCGCATTGGATTGATCCTTCCACCCAAGCTCTTTTGGATCGCTTCAAAGCAATTTGCGGAGATCTGCCTTTAATGATTTTGATTACCCACAGGCCTGGCTGGGAACTTGCCCATGATGACGGGGAAGCGCACGTACATACGCTCCAACTGCGTCGTTTTGATACGACCCATGTCTCGAACCTAGTTCGCAATGTTACCGGAAAAGCACCCGACGATGCTCTGATTGCCACAATCATTGAGAAGACGGACGGCGTGCCTTTATTCGTCGAGGAACTGGCCCGGGCGATTGTTGAGGCGGGTGAACACGGGCAAGTCCACATACCCGCGTCTTTGAAAGGCACACTGATGGCACGTCTTGACGCGGTCTCACCAGAGGCTAAACAAGTCGCGTTAACAGGAGCCGTCATTGGACGGGAGTTCGAGCCTAGCTTGCTGGCTTCTGCAATAGGTCTTGCGAGTGCGGAAATTCAATCTCGTATAGAAGAGCTGTCTCGAACAGGTTTGATCTTTGAAAGCGGGCACAATCGAGGGTATTTCGTTTTCCGTCATGCCCTTATTCGGGATACCGCCTATCAATCCATGCTGGGCTCAACCCGCAGACAACAACACGCAAACGTGGCACGTGCATTGATCCAGTTGCGGTCAGCAGAGATTGAACGTCGGCCCGAGTTGGTTGCCCGCCATCTTTCAGAGGCCGAAGAATGGCGTGCTGCGTTCGACAAATGGCAGACGGCAACTGAAATGGCATTGGCGAGATCCGCCAGCCAAGAGGCGATGGTCAACGCTAGGGAAACACTCAAAGCGGCCGAAAATCTTAGATCTGACAACGGTGTCGAAACGATCAAAGCCAAAATCCTGATTGGTCGCAGCCATGACAGCCTGGGTCAGTTGCCAGAAGGGATAGCGGCTTTGAAAGAGGCCTCGGACGCCGCCCGTGGAATACACGATGTGGCGCTCGCCGCTGATGCTGCGAACCATTTTGCGGACTCGTGTATGATGTCGAGTAAGAGACACGGCGAGGCCATTGAGCTTTGTGTTAGAGCTCTGAACGACCTTCCCGACGATGACGAAGTACGGCAGTGCAGATTGATGAGCCAACTTGCACGGGCACATATGTTTGTCGGCCAGATTTCTGAAGGCGCACGCTATGGTCAGCAATCAATGGAATTGGCCGCGAAACTGGGGGACTATAAATCCCAATTCTCGGTGATGATGATGCATTTTGGGGCGCCATTCGTCGCGCGCAAAGGCAGAGAGACACGTCATTGGCGTGAAAATCTTGATGCGATGCATCGAGCGGCCGAAAACCTAGGGAGTATTGATCAGGGTCGGGACCGGACACTTAGTCTTTTTGTCGGGGCCGAAATGGCCGACCGCGACTTGATGGATCATTCACTCGATCTGCTGACGGAGATTTCGGAAAAGGACAACCATCTGCAACTCTACTGGGTACAGAAGCACGCACGCGCCATGGTTGCAATTATGGATGGCGATTTTGAGCAGGCAGAGATGCATGCCAACGAAGCGGTGAAAATCGGTCGAAAGACACATGGAGAACATGTTGAGGGCGTCTTCGGTGTTCAGATGTTTACCATTCGCCGCGAGCAAAACCGGCTGCACGAAGTTGCACCGGTGATCAAGAAGCTGATGACGGATAGCCCGGAAGACATTTCTTGGAAACCGGGATTTGGCCTTATTGCCGCCGAGTTGGGATACAAGGAACCAGCTGAACGCATATTGAATGAAATGGCAGAGAATGGCTTCAATCTTCCCCTTGATGCAATGTTTTCAACTACTTTGTCTTATCTTGCTGACATTTGTGTCGCAGTCGAGCATCTGGGACATGCTGAGACCCTCTATGACATGCTGACCCCATACGAAGAGCTGACGATCACCGCTGGGGCAACAACAGTTTGCGCCGGGGCGGCTGCAAGACGTCTGGGCAATCTGGCAACGGTGCTGAAAAACTGGGACGCCGCTGAGAGGATGTTCCATAAGGCCATCGAAATAGACACGCGCATGAAATGCCCACCGTGGATTGCGCACAGCAAGGCAGCATATGCATCCGCGCTAAGGCAACGGGGCCGCACGAATGATTTGGAACTAGCGTTTCAACTAGAAGGGGAAGCGTTGGCAATTTCACAGCGATTGAGTATGGTTTCCCTTAGGTCAAAGCTCGAGGGAGTAGCTGTTTAAAGTCATTTAGATGCTTGGGGGAGCATTATGCCAAGGTACATAATTGAGAGAAATTTTGCCGAGCAGCTGAACGTCAGCGACGACGACAAAATTCACATCAAAGAGATCAATGACGAAGTCGGGGTCGAGTGGATTTTCTCGTTCCTCAGCGCAGACAAGCGCAAAACATACTGCCTGTATGAGGCCCCCGACGAGGAAAGTCTCAGAACGGCGGCCGAGCGCCTTAACATCCCAGCCGATGTCATTACACCCGTGGATCAGATAGATCCCAGAATATTCGCCTGAATATTCGCAGTTCAAAAACCTAAACCGAGGCGATTCCTCTGCGGGGCAACGCGTCGGAAGTCACAACTACATGAGGCAGCCGCGCAAGAAGCCTGACCTGAAAACAGGGAGGCCTATGCATGTACGACATAAAAACACTCGACGGAAACACGGCAACTGTGGGTCAAGACGCTTTGGATGCGCTTAATTCTTCGCTTCGCGGCGGCGTCTACTTACAGGGCACTCCGGAATATGAAGGCGCAAGAACTACATGGAACAGCATGTTCGAACGTCACCCTGGGTTCGTGATCCGCGCGATGGGGGCGAGCGACGTACAGAAAGCTGTAAACTTTGTTAGGGACGCCAGCCTTATAATGTCAGTCCGATCAGGTGGGCATCAAATTGCAGGGCACGCCGTTGCAGACGAGGCAGTATTGCTCGATCTGTCCCAGATGCAATCGGTACACGTGGACCCTGTCAACAAGACTGCTCGGGTTGCACCGGGTGCATTGCTTGGCGATGTAGATCGCGAAACCCAGGCTCATGGGCTTGCTGTCCCAGTCGGCATCAATTCGACAACTGGTATCGCTGGTCTGACCCTTGGCGGCGGCTTTGGGTGGACGACGCGGAAATTCGGAATGACGATCGACAATCTTCTGTCGGCAGAAGTCGTGACGGCAGATGGGACGATTGTCAGCGCCTCGCCCACAAGCCATCCGGAGCTTTTCTGGGCCATCCGAGGTGGAGGCGGCAATTTCGGCGTCGTGACCTCATTCGAGTTCCAGTTGCATGATCTTGGGCCCGATGTTCTGTCCGGCCTGATCGTTCACCCGATCGAAAAGGCGCCAGAGCTGCTTGCAGAATTCGCAGCCATTGCAGATGATTCACCCGATGAGCTGACCGTCTGGAGCGTGATGCGAAAAGCTCCTCCTCTCCCGTTCCTACCAGAAGAGTGGCATGGGAGAGAGGTGCTGATTTTTGCGGCTTGCTACAGTGGTCCTATAGACGATGGTGAAAAAGCCATGTCGGGCTTGCGCGCGCTTGGAGAACCAATAGCCGACGTTATCTCACCTCACAAGTTTGTAGACTGGCAAGCAGCATTCGACCCTTTGCTCACACCGGGCGCCCGGAACTATTGGAAAAGCCATGATTTCGACGCGCTTTCGTCGGAAGTAATCACTGGTCTTCTCGAGGCGGTTTCCAGCCTTCCCGACCCTGCTTGCGAAGTTTTTATTGCGCACGTAGGTGGCGCAATGGCGCGTATTGAACCCGACTCAACAGCTTATCCGCAACGATCAGCACACTTCATAATGAATGTTCACACACGTTGGGAAGACCCGAACAAGGATAGTGAGTGCATTGCGTGGGCGCGGGGACTTTATGATCAGATGCGGCCTCATGCGACCGGTAGCGCGTATGTAAACTTTATGCCCGAAGACGAAGCGGAACATATGGCTGGTGCGTACGGCCTAAACAGCGGGAAGCTTTCGAAAATAAAGGGCAGCTATGATCCAAAAAATCTGTTCAGGATCAATCACAACATAGCGCCTGAGTAGGGCCATCCGATTTGGAAAGACTGATCTATACGACGTCTAGAGCTTATGCTTGATATTTGACGACAAATATTTGGTTACGCGTTCAGACCACCAAATATTTTAACGCCAAAAATGTCGACACTGTCTTTTCCACTGTCAGGCGAATTCCGTGTTCCGCTGCGACGGCAGGGTTTTGCTGACCATTTGGCCGCTTTGGGCTCGAAGCTGCCACCTGCCACTTTTTGTTGGATACGGGTTATCAATGCAGAGCGGACATTGCGGCGACGGGTTCAATTCACATTGCTGACTGGTATTCCCCAATTTAGGTCCCCTCTTAGGCGGTTAAGGAAGCAGTTGGGGGCGAGACCCTCACAATCGAGACCAAATTGCCTAACAGCAAAACAAATATGGCAAAAGGCGGGGCATTCTTATCCCGGCAATGCTAAGCTTAAGGGACATCGCTAAGTCTTCCATTTTATCCGACAAATGAGCCTGTACATTGAGACGATTTCTTGCATTCGCGGTGTTTTCAACTGCAAGTTCAACTAGTCCATCCAATGCTCAAAGCGTGGACCCTGATGCCTCTGAGGCCGCAGCGCGAGCGGCTTTGTCTGTCTTGAGTATCGCCGCCACCCCAAACGAGACTTTATCCTCGTTTTCTTTTCTTGATGCTTCCGGAGGTGCCAAGAGTCTACGCTCGACGCAACTGCGAGGAGGTTACAAGCCACTTGAAAACGGGCTGTATGTAGAGGGTCTTGTTGCCTATCAAAAATATAACCCGGTACTCTTCTTTCCAGAGATCGCCCCCGACACTGAGTTGGATGTAACTTGGTCAAGCGTGGCAGCAACGGTCGGCATCGGTTGGGAATTTCCATTGGTAAACGAGTGGAAAGTTCGTCCGGTCGGACATCTTTCACTTGGCCAAGTGACTGCGGATGCTTTTCTTGGCAGCTTTCCATTGCTGCGTTCGGCATCTAGCTCCAACGATTTGATCGACGGAGACTTAAACGCATTCGGGGTTGGTGCTTCGCTTGGTATCTTCCGAGAGGCGCAATTTGGATCGTGGCAGGGGGAATATCGTATCCGTCAAACATTCTTGGATTTTAACCCGATCAACGAGCCTGAGGCTGGGAACGCAAGTGCGAGTTCAAACCAAACAACCCTGTTCTCACGTCATCGCTATCCGCTGGAAAACGTCAATCTCTTCGAACTCCCAACACAACTCGTTCTGGATGCCGGTGTTGTGCTGTATCACGGCGACAGTGTAACCGTTCTTGGCACCGATTGGCTGGCCACAGCTGGCGTAGGACTTGAGATTGATACTCGCCTGACCGGTCTGCCAGCCGTTCAAGCGGGACGTGTAATGTTAAACGGTGTAGTTGCCGAAGGATTTTCCGGTTTTTCGATAGGCTTCGGTCTGCGGTTCTAGGTCGGGGCCTGATCCTGTCACAAAAAATCGGTTGTCTGATGCTTAGCAATTATTTCACTCAAACGCGCCCAGCGATCATGTCGGCAGCTTTTTCAGCAATCATAATCACCGGCGCGTTGGGGTGTCCGGTGTTCATTTGCGGCATCACAGACGCATCGGCAACGCTCAACCCTTCAAGCCCGTGCACTTTCAAGTCAGGAGCTACGACGCAATCATCGCTTTGCCCCATCCTGCAACTGCCAACGGGATGAAAGGACGTCGACGAAATCTCACGAATGTCCGCAAGAAGTTCTTCGTCGCTCTGGGCGTCCGCCCCCGGAGATATCTCAACCGGATTAAGCTTCGAAAAGGCTTCCTGTGATACAATCTTCCGCGCTTCCTTGATGATCGAGCGCATCAGATCGACATCCGCCGGATCGCTTAGATATCCAGGATCGATAATGGGCCGATCCAATGGGTCGTTTGATGCTATAGTCACACGCCCTCGACTCCAAGGGCGGGTCGGAAAACCAGAGATTGTGAAACCGTGGCGATCCGGTGGGCGATACTCCGGGGCTCCCAAGCTTATGAAATATGGGATCATAAGCAGTTCTATGTCGGGAATATCGACATGGGGCCCGGATCTCAGAAACGCACCAGACTCAAAGTGGTTCGTTGTCAGGGGACCGCGCGACTCCTCCGAGTATAGGCGCTCAACCTCTGCCGCTTGCTCTGCGCTTCGGCCATAGAAGGTCAAAGGCTGATCGATTTCCCAACGGGCGCGGTAATGGAAGTGATCCTGCAGATTTTCACCCACGCCGGGCAGGTCATGCTTTACCCGGACTCCGACATCGTTCAAACGGTCTGCAGGGCCAACTCCTGAAAGTTGCAATATCTGAGGTGAGCCTACGGCCCCCGCCGCCAAGACGGTTTCCTGTGCAGTTGCATGGTTCAGTTCTCCCTTGGCAAGATAATTCACACCGGTCACAGAACTGCCCTTAAATTGCAACGACATAACCGTCGCACCGGTCACAACGGTCAAGTTGGGACGCCCCATCGCCGCGGAGAGGTATGTCTGCGCGGTGCTGCCCCGCCTGTTCTCTTGCAAGGTCGCGGGGAAATAACCACAGCCGTCCAGTTCCATGCCATTCAGATCGCCATTAAATGGAATCCCGGCCTGCTGGCAGGCTTCTATAAATGTCTCGGTTAAGGGCGACCGCTCGCCTGGCTTAGTCACAGTCAGCGGGCCGCCGTCCCCATGGATCGACGGATCTCCATCGACTTCCCAATTCTCAGCCTTCTTGAAATAGGGCAGCACACCGTCCCATCCCCAGCCCGTTGCGCCCATTTGGGACCACGTGTTGTAGTCTGCCGGATGCCCGCGCAGGTATATCATGTAGTTTATCGAACCAGTGCCGCCGATACATCGACCGCGCGGATAGGCGATCTGGCGTCCCGAAAGTTCGCCCTGCGGAGCTGTCCGAAATGCCCAATCGAAACGTGTATTAGAGAGAGCGCCAAATTTTGCGGGTGTGGAAACCCGGGGGTCGTCGTTCGATCCGCCGGCCTCTAATAACAAAACGGAACGCTTCACATCTTCGGTCAAACGAGCGGCGAGGACGCATCCAGCACTTCCGGCGCCAACGATAATAACGTCAAAACTATCCGTCATGACAAAACCCCAAACTACCAATCTGGAAAGAGTGGCGGACAGTCTGCCCTTTATCAAGCAACACATTTTGCGGAGGTTGGGTATGTCCGCTTTGGGCTCGTTGCAGACCTTTGCTACTAACTTCATGAATATCCGCTTTCCGCGCATTCATACCATCCTTGGTGATCGGTGCTGCAATCGCAGCGAATGGCAGCTGAGTGGCCGATTCTTACCTTTCCCAAGTACTTGTAGGCGGGGTTAAAGTCAGTTTTGGATCTCAATCTTGGCTTTCCTACACAAATCAAAAAACCCGCTGACCAAACAGCGGGTTTCTTTTTAGTCTGTGCAAAGGTTGGATCGTCAGCCCTTTTTCAGAACTTCACGGCCCAGCAGTTCCGCAATTTGCACCGCGTTCAGCGCGGCACCTTTGCGCAGGTTGTCCGAGACGCACCACAGATTCAGGCCGTTTTCTACGGTCGAGTCCTGACGAATACGGCTGATGAACGTGGCGAAATCGCCCGCGCATTCGATGGGCGAGACGTAACCGCCGTCTTCGCGCTTGTCGATCACCATGATGCCCGGTGCCTCGCGCAGGATGTCGCGGGCCTCGTCTTCGTCCAGAAACTCTTCGAACTCGATGTTCACGGCCTCTGAGTGGCCGACGAAAACAGGAACGCGGACGCAGGTCGCGGTGACCTTGATCGACGGATCGACGATCTTCTTGGTCTCGACAACCATCTTCCACTCTTCCTTGGTCGAACCGTCTTCCATGAAGACGTCGATCTGCGGGATGACATTGAACGCGATCTGCTTCTGGAATTTCTTTGGCTCAACATCGGTCGTCGGGTTGTAGATCGCCTTGGTCTGATCCCAAAGCTCATCCATGCCGTCTTTGCCCGCGCCAGAAACCGACTGATAGGTCGATACGACCACGCGCTTGATCTTGGCGCGGTCATGCAGCGGCTTCAGCGCGACAACCATCTGCGCGGTCGAGCAGTTGGGGTTGGCGATGATGTTCTTGTTCTTGTAGTCGTGGATCGCCTCGGGGTTACATTCCGGAACGATCAGCGGAATCTCGGGATCATAGCGATAGAGTGACGAGTTATCGATCACCACGCAACCAGCCGCAGCCGCCTTGGGGCCATAGGTTTTGGTCGCGTCCGAGCCGATGGCGAACAGCGCCATGTCCCAGCCGGTGAAGTCAAAAGTGTCGATGTCCTGGGTCGTCAGTGTCTTGTCGCCAAAGCTTACTTCGGTCCCCAGCGAACGACGGCTTGCCAGCGCGGCAATTTCATCAACCGGGAACTGGCGTTCCGCCAGGATGTTCAGCATTTCGCGGCCCACGTTACCCGTGGCGCCGGCGACAACGACGCGATAGCCCATTTCATGTCTCCAAAGTTAAGGACGCGCGTTCATAGCTGCGTTGCGGCGAAGAAAAAAGGGCTTTCGGCGCTGATTTGATAGTTTGACGTCGAATTGAGGCGCTTCAGGTGCTCAGAAGACGCTTGTAGAGTGTAACCAATGTCTTTGCTTCACCCTGAATATCGAAATTCTGTTCGACATGGGTACGGGCGGCCTGACCGGCCTGCGAAAGGGAATCACGATTTTCCAGCATGTCCGCCGCCGCGTCGGCCAGCGCAGGAATGTCGTCGGGGGCAACCACCCGCCCCAGCGAGGGGTCGGTCACGATCTCGGAAAACGCGCCAACGTCTGTTGCCACAACCGGGACGCCGCAGGCCATCGCCTCGAGCGGGGTAAGCCCGAACCCTTCCCACCGTTGCGGTGCGATAAACAGATCCAGTACCTGATACCATTCGGCAATCTGATCGACCGTGACCTCGGGCATGAAAAGGATGCGATCAGACAGCCCCGCCTTTGCGACCTTGTCTTTCAGCTCGGCAAGGAATGTGGCGTGTTTCTCGGTGGCCCGACCCATGACGATACCGGACACAGTGTCGAACCGCCCACATAAATCGATCATGGCGTCGACAAACGCGTCTGTGCCCTTTTGATGCCGGATACGCCCGTAGCATCCCAACAGCAGCCCATTTGGCAGACCCAGTCTGGCTCGCACGGCTGCCTTGTCCTGAGGGGGCACAAAATCCTCAAGGTTGATACCATGCAAGACAACCTGCGCGTCGCGCTCAAGATACCCGGCGGTTTTTTGGGACGTCGCCACAATCGCGTCCATCTTGCCGATCAGCCATTTGGTGTAGCCTGTGTGGGGGCGTTGGGATGCACTGGTAAACAGCAGTTTGAGCTTCAGGCGGAACATGTGGCGCAGGATCAAGCCCAGAAGCATCTCGGTGTTGCGGCGCGCGTGCCAGACTCGCGTTGTACGGCGCGACAGAAAAGGCAGGCGGCCCAATGGGATATGCGGGATGTCGGCAGGCAGACCCGGACCGGTGGCTGCGATGTCGATTGATTGTGCCTGCAGCGGAACCAGCCTTGCGATGGTTGCGGTCACGCCCGAAAGCCTGCGTTTCAGATTTGGGGCTATGACGACGGGATCTTTCACCGGGCTCTCCTGATGGCTGCTTCAGTCGACACTATCCCGGCTGAATAGATAGATCACGCAACCAATGGCAAGCGATATGGCAAAAAACCCGAATATCGCCGTGTAGGGTGCAGTTGATCCTGTCTGAGCGGTGGCGGCATGAATGCGGCCGGTGACGAACTGGGCGACGCCCGCACCGCCGATCCCGAACAAGTTCAACAGGGTCACGCCGCGGCCAACGAGATGTGGCGGCACAAAGGCTCGGCCATGCGCCATAATGACGGGAAAGCTGGCCCCGACAAATCCAATGATGGCCAGCAGAAGAACCGAAAGCCAGATAGCGTTGTCAATCCACAAGCACAGCAGCGTCAGCGCGACGGCCCCTAGAGCGTTGCCTGCGAAAATGACCCATTTCCGGGTGCCGAACACGCGGTCCAGCGGCCCGTAGACAAAAGTGCCAGCGATCATCGCTGTTCCCATGACCAGCGTCGCGGTGCCGATCTGAGTTGTGCTGAGACCGAAGACATCGTTCAGATAGGGCCCTGCCCAAAGTCCGCGTAACGCTGCGGAAGGCGCGTAAGCAACCATCATCAATGGCAGGATCAGCCATAGTGCAGGCTCCTTCAACAGGTCCAACAGTGACCCCTTGTGTTCCGTTTCGACCTTTTCCGGATCGTGCACGGTCAGCAAAATGCCCAAAGCAATTGCAGCGGAAATCACTGCCAGCCCAACCATCGTTGCGCGCCATCCCATCCACTCGACCGCGATCGCCGTGGGGTAGGATGCTACGAGGTTGCCCACCGAACCCACACCCAACATCACAGCCGCCAACGTGGCAAACCGCGCCGGCGGATATTCTCGGGCAAAGATGAAATATGAGGCCATCAGGACCGGAGAGCATCCGACGCCGATCAGGCCCATTGCGATGTTGATATGCAGCGGCGAGGATGCGACGGCAAAAACCGCAGCCCCGCCAGCGCCGCCAATCAGCAACAGAACCGCCGTGGTCAGTCGGGGACCAACCTTGTCCAGCGCCCAGCCCACCGGGATTTGCATTGCCGCAAACACCAGAAACCAAAGCCCAGACGCAAAGGCCAGATCTTCGGGTGTTGCTCCGATATCCTTTTCCAAATCCAGACTGAGAACAGCCAGAAACGCGCGGAAAAACTGGCTGAGCACATAGCCCAGGCATAAAACCACCAATCCAGCCTGCATGATCCGCCTCTTTTTTGCGCGCCTCAGGAAAAGGCTTGGCATGTCGTGATGCAACGCACAAGCATGTGTACTATGTTTCAAACGCAGGACCCGGACCGTTTTCCATCTAGTATAACTGGAGCATTGATCTTGAGGGGGACCATGAAAGACCTCCAGTCCGCGTTTTATGAAAATCTTCCCCTGTTGCGGGAATTTACTTTGTTGGCGGATCCAACGAAGTTTTCGACTATGCCGGATGACTGGGTTCTGGGCATTGCGGACATTGTCGATTCAACCGGCGAAATCGCGCGAGGCAGATACAAGACAGTCAACACGGTTGGGGCCGCCGTGATTTCAGCCATGATCAACACCATGAATGGCAAGCTGTTTCCTTATGTCTTCGGCGGGGATGGCGCGGGCTTTGCGGTTCCGCCCAGCCAGGTTGAAGCGGCGCGCGATACTCTGGCCGCCCTACGGCGTTGGGCGGAGGAAGAGTTTTCCATGTCCCTGCGTGCGGCCTTGGTATCAGTTGCCGAGATCCGAGCCGCTGGCCGGGACCTGCGCGTGGCCCGATATGCACCGTCGACCGGCGTGGACTATGCGATGTTTTCAGGTGGCGGGCTGGCCTGGGCCGAAGCCGAGATGAAAGCAGGGCGAAGTATGGTCGAACCTGCAGAACCGGGGGCGCTGCCGGATCTGACAGGCCTGTCGTGCCGGTGGTCCAACAGCACGGCGCGGCATGGTCAGATCGTCTCGTTGGTTGTTCAACCCACCGCATCGGCCACGGAACGCGATTTTGCCGATCTTGCGCAATCCGTACTGTCCGCGTCAGAAAAGCTTGAGCGTGCAGGTCACCCCGTGCCCGAGAACGGCCCACCCATGAAGTGGCCGCCTCCGGGGCTGGACATTGATGCGCATGTATCGCGCAACGGGCGGCATATGGGACTGCAAAAGATTGCCCTGCTGTTTCAGAACCTTCTGATCGCGATTCTGTTCAAATCGGGCAAACGCATGGGACAGTTCGAGCCAGAGCATTACAAGCATATGGTCAGCAGCAATGCGGATTTTCGCAAATTCGATGACGGTTTGAAGATGACGCTGGATTGCGATCCGGCGACGTTGAAAAAGATCGAACACATGCTGGAAGAGGCGCGGGCACGCGGCAAGATCAGGTATGGTTTGCACGCCCAGGACGAGGCAATGATGACCTGCATCGTGCCCTCTGCCACACGGGATGACCATGTGCATTTTGTTGACGGGGCTTCGGGAGGCTACGCGCAGGCCGCGGCTGCCATGCGCAGCTGACGGGTCATGACGCCTTCCACCGCGCAACCAGTGATCGCGCCGATTGCGCCAACAGCATAACGTCGATTCCAACGGCCAGGAATTGCGCACCCATGTCCAGATAAGCCTGTCGGGCTTCATCATTGACAGCGAGGATGCCAGCCGCTTTATCGGATGCCTTGATCCGCGCCAGCGCGTCAGCGATCACCTCGCGCATCTCGGGGGCGGCGCTGTTGCCCTGATAGCCCATGTCGGTCGACAGATCGGCGGGGCCGATGAACACACCATCCACGCCCTCGACCTGCAATATATCATCCAGGGCAGCCAATCCGGCGCGGGTTTCAACTTGCAGCAACAGGCAGATTTCCTGATCCGCCGTTTGGATGTACTCCTCGACCGATCCATACA
Source organism: Ruegeria sp. 6PALISEP08 (assembly GCF_001238295.1). GTDB lineage: Bacteria > Pseudomonadota > Alphaproteobacteria > Rhodobacterales > Rhodobacteraceae > Ruegeria. The sequence continues at coordinate 60,964 of NZ_LGXZ01000008.1, read as the reverse complement.
TCGTGGCCCTTGACGCCATCGCGCCCACGCCGCGCGCGCCGGTCGGAGGATAGCGACAGGCGCGGACCAGTTCCCGCGCCTGTTCCGCGCTTTCCACAATCGGAACCAGCACGGTCTGAGCGCCTGCATCCAATACCATCTTGATCAGCCAGGTCTCGCCAACCGGAAGCCGAACCACCGGATGCGACGGGCTGGCTGCCAAGGCCACAAGCTGATCCCGGATTGAGCGGATGTCATTGGGGGCATGTTCCACATCTATCACCAGCCAATCGAAACCGGCTGTGCCCATGATTTCGGCCGTTATGGGTTCTGCAAAGCTCATCCAGCACCCAATCTGTGTTTTTCCCGTTTTTAGAGCCGTCTTGAAGGGGTTTTCCGGGGCAGCCATCTGATCTCCCTTTGTTGCGTAAGATATTGTGTGCAAAGACCTCATGCCTGGCCTCCTCTGCATCTTCTTTGATGGTGGTGAATTGTCCAGCCTGAAGGCGCAGCTTTCTAATTGGTTTTATTGATGTTGCGGCAAAGCCTGCGGGTAAAAGTGTTCGGGAACTTTGATCGGAAGAGAGGCTCGCTTGCGAAAAACCTGAATTTCAGTGATAATTTTCCTATGACCGACGATCTTCCTCTGACGTCGCGATCTTTGCCCATTGCGCTGTTGCGGGCGCGGGAAAAGGTTATGGGACCCATTCGTGCAATGCTGGCTGACGCCGGTGTCACCGAACAACAATGGCGCGTTTTGCGGGTACTGAACGAGGAAGGTCCACAAGAGCCGACACATATCTCTGATCGTGCCTGCCTGTTGCTGCCCAGCCTGACGCGCATATTGCAGAAACTGGAACAACGCGGTTTGATCTCGCGGCGGTGCCACCCGGCAGATCGTCGTCGTCAGATTGTCGAGGTCACCGCAAGCGGTACCCAGATCATTCGAGCCAATCTGTCTGCAAGTATCGCCCAGGCAGAACGCATTCGGTCCCAGCTTGGTCCGGAAAAGCACGAGCTTTTGCTGGATCTTCTCAATGACCTGAAAGATCTCGAAGCCTGATCCACGGTTTTAGTGAATTCGCACTTCAGGGACCCCGCCGGAGAGTTTAGGGGGATTCTCCGACGGGGCGGCCAGACTCGTACTGGATCATGTGCCTGGCCCGAGGCCGGTTGCGTCACGTGTAGCCTGACGGTCCGACCTGCGCTTCGGAGTGTGTGCCGAGTCAAAACAGACTCTAAACAAGGCATATTTCCCGGGGGGCGGGCTCATGCCTTTGCTCTCCGAAATAGATGTTGCCAAGTGCCGACCGATGGATCGTTTGCAAGTGGGGCCCTGAAGTCACCTCGGCGGGTTCATTGACCAAGTGTCTGCATTTGGCTTCACTGAGGCCGTGTTGTCGGCTGCAACATCACGTATCTAATGACATAGCTCAACTTATGCCTGAGCCAAGTCGCGTTTGTTCTTCCTCTGACGAAGCCATAAAGGCGGAAGTGAATTTGCTTTGAAACGGACATTGCACTGCACATCGGAATTGGGCGGGTTCGCGCTGAAACGCCGCCAAAGCTTTGGCGAAATCTGGCGTGTTTTCCGGTATTGCTGATCGGGCCAGCGGTCGTAAGATGAACCAGTAAAATAGTCAGAGAGCACTATGTAAAACAGTCTGTTTTCCCTTCCAGACCCCATCACTATTCCTGTTGTCGGTATCCCGGCAGAGTATCCCGTTGGTCGCATTTTTTGCGTTGGCCGAAACTACGCGGCCCATGCGGCCGAGATGGGGAATGAGGTAGACCGCGAAGCATCGTTCTATTTCACCAAGTCCGCCGCAAATGCGGTTCTGTCCGGGGCAACGGTTCCGTACCCTGCCGGGACCGAGAACTATCATCATGAAATGGAATTGGCACTGGCGATTGGAAAACCGGTGTTCCGCGCCAACCCTGAGCAGGCTTGGGACGCGGTCTATGCGTATGGCTGTGCTCTTGATATGACCCGGCGCGACTTGCAGATCCGAGAGCGGAACAAGCAGAGGCCCTGGAATCTGGGCAAGGATGTCGAAAACGGTGCTGTATTTGCTCCGCTCACCCGGGCAGAAGATTGGTCCCCGGACGAGGGCAAGCATATCCGTCTGCGCGTCACTGATGAGATACGGCAGGACGCGACGCTTGAGGAGTTGATCTGGAAGATTGACGAAGTCATCTGTCATCTGTCCGGCTTTTGTCATTTACGCCCCTGCGATCTGATCCTGACCGGAACCTCCGCGGGTGTTGGGCCGGTTGTGGCGGGGGATGTTCTGAGCGGTGAGATTGACGGACTCACACCAATTCAACTGACGCTCACGGATGCAGTATTGACCCTATTTAGGATCTTTCAGCCAATCTTTGGCAAACTCGACATGTGTCACGCCTGCCAGTCGACGCACCCGGTCCAACTCGGCGTTCAGGCGTCGGGTGCGGGCGTCGGACCAGCGCACTCTGTGTTCGGGCCACAGGGCTTTGACTCGTAACACGTCGCGATCACGATGCGCTTTCATGTCGATCCGGCCAATCAAACGATCACCTTCGAGCAGCGGAAACACATAGTAGCCATAGCTGCGCTTGGCCTCCGGCACGAAGACCTCAATGCGATAGTGAAAGCCAAACAACCGCTCAGCCCGGTTGCGGTCGCGCAACATGGGGTCAAACGGGCTGAGCACGCGGATACGCCCCGGCGGCTGGGACAGGTTGGCTTTCTTGTCCACCAAGTCTGGGCGGGCAAAGACCTTTCGGATGCGTCCATCCGCACAGGTGATCTCAATCTCTTCGATGTCGCCCCTATCCAATGCCGTCGCGCACCAGTCTTTGGCTTCACCGGCGCTGACCGTGTCCCAGAACGCAGCCAACTCACCCGAGGTTGCAAATCCAAGCCGGTCTAGGGCCGCGTTGCACAGCCAATCCGCGGTCGCCTCTGCGTCGCACTGCAAGTTTCCCGGACAAAGCTGGGTTTCAATGACCCGCTCGGTCAGATCGTAGCGTTTCTGGAATCCGTCACGGCCGACAACAGTAAGAGCCCCGGAACGCCACAAAAACTCCAGGGCGGTTTTTGAGGGGTGCCAATCCCACCATCCGCCCGAGCCCTTCTTTTCATCCTTGCCCACATCCGAGGAGGACACCGGGCCGTTGTCGCGGATGTGCTGTAACACCGTTTCAAACTGCTGCTCGAACCCGTCCCGTCGCCAGTTCTTCCACCGCGCTTTCAGCAGATCCGCATCGCGCTGAAAGCGCAGATGCCAGTGCGGGTAGAACTCCATCGGGATCACGGCCGCATCATGCGTCCAATGCTCGAACAGTTCTTTTTCCCTTTCATAGAGCCTTTTGAGGTTTTCGCTGCGATAGCTGGGCTTGCGCGAAAACAGGATCAGGTCATGCGCACGGGCGACCGTGTTGATGCTGTCGAGTTGCACAAACCCCAACCGCTGAATCAGATCCAGCAGCGCACTGCCTTTGGCCTCACCCGAAGGCTGTTCCGCCAGCGCATGGCGGTCCATGAAAAAGGCCCGCGCTGTTTGGTTGTCGAGCCGTTTTAGGGTTGCCGTCATCGCCGTTTCAGGGTGTCGCCAAAGCTGATCTTGGGGGTCAGCGTCACGCGCGTTTCAATCTCAGAATCGGGATCTTTCAGGCGCTCGGCAATGATCTGGGCTGCCTGACGACCAATGTCGAGACGGCAGGCATCCATCGTTGCAAGTTTGCGTGGCAGGCCCTGCAACAGTTCGACATTGTTGAACCCGGCCAAGCCGATTTGACCCGGAATGTCGATACCCTGCTCCAGAAGGTACAACAAGCCACCCGCACCGATCATGTCATTGGAATAATACAGGAAATCCAGATCAGGAGAACGCTCCAGCATGGCCTGTGTCATTTCGCGACCCTTCGCCAAGGCCGACCCACCGGAATAGAACTCGCGGTCTTCGATCTCAATCCCGTGTTTGCCCAGTACTTCGGTGAAACCCTCGAACCTTTTGCGTGCGCGGTGATCCAGCGGCATTTTGGTGCCCATGAAGCCGATATGCTGATACCCGGCCTTCAGGATCGCCTGCGCCATTTCGCGCCCGGCGCGGCGGTGCGAGATACCTACCATCGCATCCACAGGTTTGCCGTCGGTGTCCATGATCTCAACCACTGGAATGCCTGCCGAATCCAGCATGGCGCGCGCGGCTTCGGTATGTTCCAGCCCTGCAATGATCACGCCTGACGGCCGCCACGAGAGCATCTCGTAAAGCACCTTTTCCTCTTTCTCAGGCAGGTAATCGGTGACGCCAACCACAGGCTGCAGCTCAGTATCTTCAAGCACCTGATTGATGCCGGTCATCACCTCGGGGAACACCATGTTTGAAAGCGACGGGATGATCACAGCGACCAGATTGACCCGGCTGGACGCCAGCGCGCCGGCGATCTTGTTGGGGACATAGCCAAGCTCTTTGGCGGCGGCCAGAACGCGGGTGCGGGTGGCGTCTGACACATCCCCCCGATTCCGCAAAACCCGGCTTACCGTCATTTCGGATACTCCAGAAGCCTCGGACACATCGCGAAGGGTAAGCGGGCGTTTGGTTTCACTGTTCACGGGAGGCACCTGCGTTGTTGTTTTGCCCGATGGTAGCGTGAACAGGTCGGGGTGTACAACAATTGTGCAAAGGCGATGACAACCCGAAAAATCCCGGTTACAGAAGGCGCAGCGCGGCCCCGTGGCTCAACTGGATAGAGCAGCCCCCTCCTAAGGGGCAGGTTGCAGGTTCGAATCCTGCCGGGGTCACCAAAAACACCTGAAAAATATGGCTTATTTACAGGGCGTTGTGCAGAAGCTTGCAGAAAGTCCCGTGAGCTTTCGCATCGAATTCTGCCGAAACGGCGGAATTCTCGTACAAATCCTGTACAAAATTCGCACGTCCGTGCGCCTTTTGGGGCGGTCCGATGAGCTGGCGGGTGGCAAACGCGTGTGCCGAGCGGAAATTCGGAAGCGCCACGCGTAAGCAGATCATCATGTTCCTGGCCGACAAGGCGAGCGACGATGGGTCGGGTATCTGGTGCTCCAAGGGAACGATCCAGCGGCACACCGAGCTGGGGGAGAGCACGGTGAAACGGACGATCCGGGACTTCCTGAAGGAAGGCATCCTGGTCGAGACCGGCGCGCGCGGGTGCAAGAACGGTTTCACGGTCGTGTACCGGATCGACCTGGCGATGGTTGAGGCGCTGGAACTGACCGCCGAGCCCGATATCGAGACGGGGGCCACAGTGGACCCCGTCCAGACTGGACCCGGAACGGGGGCCACAGTGGCCGGGGTACCGGGGCCACAGCGGCCCCCAAACCATCCTAAAACCACCCTGAAACCTCCTACGCGCGAGCGCGTGGTGGCGGAGGATGAAGAGGCTGAGAAGGTGTTAGCGGCCTATCCACCGGATCGGGTGCGGGGGAAGGCGGACTGTCTCAGGCGGATCAGGGAGGCCTTGGATGATGGGACAGAGGTCGAGGAACTGTTGCAGGCTGTGAAGGCCTACGCAACCGAGAGCGCCGGGTTCACCCGGTCGAAGGTCTGTTTCTCCGACAACTGGTTCAAGTCCGGGCGGTGGCGGGCCTATGTCGAGGACATCGCCAAGAGCCGCGAAGAAACGAAGGCGAAACAGGCCGAGATGCTGGCAGGCTTGGCTGGCTGGGTCACGGACCGCCACCCGCTGTGCCGTCACATTTCCCCGGGCCAGGTCGACGCATTGCTGGCCGCGAAGCTGGTGACACAGGCGCAAATACAGGCGGCGGGCCTCGGATCATGAGCGCCACCGATCCGACCGAAGCGCAAACAGCAAGGCGACCCATGTCATACGCTGGCGCGGATGACCCGGGACCTTGCGAGGGGCGGCAAGCCTCCCCTTCGAACCCCACCGGCGCGGGAAAAGCCCGCGCAAAGGAGCCACTGACGGAGACCTTCGTCTTCCGATGCACGGCGGCCGAGAAGGCCGAGCTGCGCGCCAAGGCCGAGGCCGCAGGCCTGCCCGCCGCAACGCTCCTGCGTGAGGCGCTCAGCCTGACCGAGGCGCGCCGTCGGAAGCCCGTGCCGCGCGTCGATCCGGCGCTGGTGCTTGCCGTGGGGCGTATCGGCGGCAACCTCAACCAGATCGCGCGTTGGCTGAACCGGGCGATGCTGGTGGGTTGCACCGACCTCGACAGCCTGACGGTTGCGCGCCGCCTGTTGGTGATCGAACGCCAGCTTGCCCAGCTCCTCGACGAGGCGCGGCGGTGCTGATCAAGTTCTTTCCCAACGGCAAGGGCGCGGGCGCGGGGCCGGTCGGCTACCTCGTGGCCGAGCGCGTGCTGGCCTATGACGGCAATCGCGACCTGATCCGCGATGCCGACGGCCAGCCGCTTACGGTGACGCGCGACCCGTTGCCCGAGGTGCTACGCGGTGACCCAACCCGCACTGAGGCCCTGATCGACGCCAGCCGCCACCAGTGGACCTACCGGGCGGGCGTGATCAGCTTTGCCGCCGAAGACGCCCCCACCGAGACGCAGCAGGCCGAGGTCATGGACGCCTTCGAGCAGTTGGCCTTCGCCGGGCTGGACGGCGAGCAATATGATATGCTCTGGGTCCGCCATAGCCACGAGAGCCGCGTCGAGCTGCACTTCTGTAACCCGCGCCTGGAGCTGACCAGTGGCCGCAGCCTGAACATCGCCCCACCGGGCTACCAGGACGCATATGACAGCCTGCGCGACCTGATGAATCAGCGCCATGGCTGGGCCGATCCGATGGAGATGGAGCGCGCGCAGGAGGTGCGTGACACCATCGAGGCCCCGACCCGCGCCCAGGGTCGCGACGAGCTGCATGCGTGGATCCTCGATCAGATTTCGATGGGTCTGATCGAGGATCGCGCCAGCATGCTCGATGCCCTCGCCGATGCGGGCTTCGATCTGCCCCGCGTCGGCAAGGCCTATCTGACCGCGCAAGACCCCGAGACCGGCGAACGCTGGCGCCTGAAAGGAGAGATTTTCCATGAAGACTGGCAAGCCGACCCGGCTGAGCGAGAAGCTGAACGCGGAGCTGGACACGATACGCCAGGACTACGCCGCCTCGATGTCCTCCCAGCTGGAGAGCTTCAGGACCGATTTGACGGCCATTGCGAGCGACGCGCGGCGTACCATCGAGAGCGATACGCGCCACTTCCTGAATCAGAACAGGAGCTTGTTCGAGACGCGGACCGAACAGATCAGGCGCTGGCTGACGATCTCGCCCTGGCTGATCTCGGGACTGATCGTGACGGGGATCGCCTCGATGATGGCCGCGAGCTGGTTCTGGACGGTGCTGCTGACGCGCGCGGAGATAGCAGAGCTGGGCCTGACGCGGATCGACCAGGGGGAAGAGACCTGGCTGACGCTGGACCCCGACAGGACCGAGCTGAAGACCTGCACGATGGCGGGTACGCCGGTTATCTGCATCAAGATCGAGGAGAAATGAATGACGACACCCCTGACAGCCTTGGAGCGCGACTTGCTCGCTTGCGTCGAGCGGTTGGTGACGGCCTGCGAAACCTCAGCCGCGGAATTGAGCGGTTTGGAAGCACGCTCGACGAAGAGGCTGCTAGCCCAGTTGGATGGTATCGCGGGTTGCGCGACGTTGCTCATACGCTCGCAGATCGCGTCAATGCAGGCGTTGCGTGGCTTGCTGAGCGAAGAGGCCACCTACAACGCGCTGGACGCGAAGTTGAACGAGAGCTTGAGCTTAGCGAAGGCCGCCGAAGAGAGGCTGAGACAGAACTGAACGAATCGCAGATCGAGCGGGGCCATACCCATGGTCTGGGACATTAACGAGGAAGGAAATCCGATGAGTTTTGCACACGACCACTTCACCATGAGCTACCATCAGGCCCGCGACTATAGCATCGACTATCGCGACTTTGAAAAGGTGGGCCGCCTGCCCGAAGGCGTTCCGCTCATTGCCGTTGCGGGTGTCTGGGGAGACTACCAGAACATCCGCTGCCTTTTTGTTGACGCCGGAGGGAACGGCTATATGCGGAACATTCGCAAGCGGCGCGATGGGTATTTGATCCAGGAGCTTGGCGTGGATGCGAAGGAACTTAAGGTAGGGGAGAATGTGCTAGCACCGGCAAGCGCCGTCGAGAACGTGATCGGTAAAGCTTGATGGGCAGGTATGCCAAGCTGTGGCGTGGCGAATTTCACCAGTTTGCAATGCTATGGTATTGCAAATTACAAAATACTGCCATATCTTTGTATTACAAAACAGTCATAGATGCAAAGCTACAGGTTGGCAAATGTCCGTCTCACGTACAAAACAGCGGCAGGCTGAAAGCAAGATCAATCAAGCTGTCCGGATGGCCCAAGCCTTCGCGAAGCCACTGGGTGGTTGGATTGCGACTTTCCAGGAAGCAATCGGCATGAGCGCACCCGCGTTGGCCGAGCGGTTGGGCGTGTCCCGCAACAGCGTCTACAGCTCCATCCAGAACGAAAAGGCTGGAGCAATCTCCCTGAACCAGCTGGACAAGATGGCTGAGGCCATGGGTGGCAAGCTGGTCTACGCGATCATCCCGCGCGAAGGACCTGTCGAGGAAATCATCATGGCCCAGGCTCGCAAGAAGGCCAAACGCATCATTCAACGCACCCGCGCGCATATGGCCTTGGAAGAGCAGACCGAAGGTTTGCGCGGCCAGGAAGAGATGATCGAGGAACTGGCAGGCGAAATCGCGCGTGAGATGCCGAGGGATTTCTGGAAGTGACTCTGGAACTGCACGAACCCACCGGCGCGACCCCTCTCACGCCCGACGAGTTGCTTGGTCTCAAGGCCAAGCACATTACCACGCGCGGCGAGTTGAATGAGCTGGAGGGCGAGAACATCATCGAGGGGCTGACCTGGTTGGACCGGCGGCCCAAGTCCTTCGACATCCTGACCGACGATGCAGCCCGCGAGGTCCACAAGCGATTGTTCGGGCAGGTCTGGGACTGGGCGGGTGTCTATCGCCAAACAGAGAAGAACATCGGCGTGCCTGTCTGGCATATCTCAACCGAAATGCGCACCTGCCTAGATGACGCCCGATACTGGCGCGAGAACGGCACCTACGACCCGCTGGAAGCCACCGCACGCTTCCATCATAAACTGGTCTGGGTGCACCCCTTCGCCAACGGCAACGGACGCTGGGCACGGATCATGGCGGATGAGTATCTGGCCACGATTGACCCTGACGTTTTCCTCGACTGGTCAGGCGGCGGAACATTGACGGCTGACAGCGACTACCGCGCTCGCTACATCGCGGCACTGCGTGCGGCTGATGGGTTTGAATTTGGGTCGTTAGTTGAGTTCGTGACAGCGATCTCCGAATAGACGGCGGGAAGCTAACCTTCGCTGCAATAGCAGTCCCAACACGCCTCAGCGCCAAAGTGGACATTGACGGAATCCCGGGACACTGGTTGTCGTCGCCGTTGATCGTCAGATTGTCGAGGTTGCCAACGTGACTGTAGGAGAGAAGCAGGCTACAACTATGAAGAGAAGTTGGTTATCGGGGAGCAGAAAGGTCTTCAGAGTTGGCACGCATTGTTAATCCTATTCTCTTTTCAAGTTATTTTGGGGTGAACCCCGCAGAAATCGATAAAGCTGGTTTAATCGACCCGTTCCTAAACGTTGATCTTGAGTTGTTTATCGATCCCGTTCTGTTGGAGAAGTCTGGGCATCCGTTGATCGCGAAGGATGCCATTGCAGTATTTCGCGATCATTTTTCCAAAATCGTCCGCCTCCTAACCATTTCTCAGGCCGAGGATGATGTAGCTTGGTTGGCTGCCAGACGACTGCTGAATTTAGAGGAGCCCTCGGAGAATGGTTTGGGATACGGGGGCGCTTCGCGTTCTGGGAGTTCGCGGCCGGAAGAAATCCAATCCATGATCCTGCGAACGACGAAGGAAATCATAACATTGGGTGCGAATGACCCAGAGATGATTTCTTTGATGGGCTTCTTCGAGGAAGGCGTCGGACCTGACACGATCAGCGACTTCACGACACGAGTCGTCTTCCTTCAGCTGGCCACGATTACCTCTGAATTCTGCAACTCACATGCTTTGGCAACAACACCGATCTCTGAAGAGAGGCAAGACATCGGCTTGCCCCACTTCGTGGACAGCAAAGGTACCTCAAAGCCGTTTTTGTTGGTACCCAAAGACATTGTGAGGGACCTCCCGATTGCAAATGATTGGTCAGATGTTCGCGAAGCTGCGATGAAAAATGCTGAGATTAGGAATAGGGTTAGCCAGCTGCTAGCCGGCATCACAGAGCCGACTGTAACTGACACGAAGCACGCACTGCGGGGTGCAGCACTGTCTTCCGCTGATGCGTTCAATCATTTCCTGGCGTCGGTGAAGGATAATGCAAGCAACTACGATCCAATAGAAGATGCCTTGGGTTATTACAGGTATCGACAATTGTTGCTCGCTGATCCTGATGCGCTATCTGCACCATCCAAAGTTGATCTTTCGACCGGACCAGAGGCAATCAGGGCAGTTGTCCATGAAGCAATTGCTCTCTTTAAACAGCACGTGGAAGTCGGCGATCTTTGGCGCGAGCTTTGGGTAGACGGGAAACCCAAAAAAGAACGAGCGGCTCAGCTAATGTTCCAAGCGATTGCGGATGCGTTCTGCAAGGCAAACAACATCGACATGTCTCCAGAGACCAATATGGGAGGCGGGCCAGTCGATTTTAAGTTCTCGAAGGGCTACGAAGCAAGGGTGCTTGTAGAACTAAAAAGAGACTCAGGAACTGTCAGACATGGCTATGAGACTCAGCTCGAGCACTACAAAGAGGCATCCGAAACGTTCTTTGGAATTTTCGTTGTGATCGACTATGGGAAGCTAGGTGACAAGTTGGATACGATTAACGAAATCAGGAAAGTCCAGCTTCTTGCCGGAGAACGTGCTTCAGACATCGTTGTGATCGACGCTACTCCAAAGAAATCTGCAAGCAAGAAGTAGAACGACGGATCGGCGGCGAATGATCCGGAAATACTCCTAGACTGGTCAGGCGGCGAAACACTGACGGCTGACAGCGACTACCGCGCTCGCTACATCGCGGCGCTGCGTGCGGCTGATGGGTTTGAGTTCGGGCCGCTCGTCGAGTTTGCGCATGAAATAGCCAATTAGGTAAAAAACAGTACTGCCAATCGCCAATTCAAAGTTTGCCTTAACGTAGGCGCCTACTTGCCCGCGACACGAAAATGCGTGAAGCTCCCGCAAAAAGGGAATTGCACTAGCCAAGCTCGCAGCAATTTCCCTTTCTAGTGGTTGCCATCAGACGGAGGCGTATCAATGACAACAGTGGACATCACTCCTTCTCCACGCGTTCTCCGGATGTTAGGGCAGATCGATTTCGCCCCTTGGCAGTGCCTTGCTGAGCTCATCGACAACTCCATCGATGCATTCATTGATCAAGCTCGCGATGGAGTACCTGCTGTCGAACCAAAAATCTGGGTGGATGTTCCTGGCGAGAAGGAGCTGAAAGCCGGTCGTGGTGAGTTGATCGTAAGGGATAATGGCAGCGGCATGTCTATTGCGACTCTACAAGACGCAGTTCGTGCGGGTTACTCGGGAAATGACCCTGTGGAGAAGATGGGCCTCTTCGGTATGGGCTTCAACATTTCCACGGCGCGGATGGGGCGAAAAACAGAGATTTGGACCACCCGCGCAGATGACCCTGACTGGACAGGGCTTGTGATCGATTTCGATCATCTGGAACAACAAAAGACTTTCAATGCCCCTGTGCAGCTACGGGCGAAGACTAACAAAGAACTTGAGGACCAGGCTCATGGTACAGAGATCAAGATTACCCGGTTAGAAGTTGATCGAGTCATGCCCCTCATCAAGGGGGTTGGAAAACGACGTACGCGTGAGAAACTTGGCAAGATTTATGGGCGGGTAATGCGGCGCCTGGAGATCGAAATCAACTATTCTGGGGACGCCGTAACACCAACTAAACACTGTGTTTGGGATGCCAAGCGTTCTGTCGAAACCAAGGCTTTTGGCAACGTACCTGCTCGGATTGAGATCGACGAAACGTTGGACACAAGAAAGTTTTGTTCCACATGCTGGGTCTGGCTTTCAGATGCGGAAGATGATTGCCCCGCATGTGGCCACCGCGAAAACATCGTAAAACGCTCGAGGAAGCTAACAGGTTGGTTAGGTATCCAAAGGTTCTTCGACAAGGAAACCTTTGGCATCGACCTCATCCGAAACGGACGCGTGATTCAGGAGTTAGATAAATCGTTCTTCACGTTTAGTGGCGAAGACGGCGATACAATCTTGGAGTACCCCATTGATGCCATACATTGGGGCGGCAGGATTGTCGGTGAGTTGGAAATCGATTTTGTGAGGGTTTCCCACCAAAAAGATTCCTTCGATAAACTGGACCCGGAATGGAAGAAAGTGGTGAATCTAGTGCGCGGGAATTCACCACTGCAGCCACAAATCGCAAAACGATTAGGGCTTGCGCAGAATACCAGTCCGATGGCGCGTCTGTTTACCGGCTATCGAAAAGGAACTGCGGGATTGTCGTCTCTTGTCCCAGGGACAAGTGATGGAACCGGGGTGAACGCTGGTCTGGTGAAGGAATACGTCGACAAATTCTACGCGGGCGATCCCGACTTTCAAGATGATGACAAATGGTACGAGTTGGTTCTTCAAGCTGAAAGAGCCAAGCGTGGCGGTAGTAGCGGCGCCGACGACTTCGCTGGGGACTTCCCAATTGGTGACGAAACCGCAAGCTCCGGAAATGACGAAGAGCCGACAGGTGATGTTGATGACGACGCCGGTACTTCTCACAACGACAGCGCAGAAGAAATTCAGCTGCCAGACCCCGATCCGGCGCTCTCAAGAACGTACGAGGTCCCAGAGCTACCGGGCGATATTCTGATTAAGGTGACGGCATTGCGCCACAAGACAGACTTGGGTGGGCACCCCTATAGGGTGACCCCGAAAGGTTTCGATCTTCAATTCGACTACAATGGCGATTCACCGTATTTTGAAGATAATGTCCTTCAGCCCTCAGACTATTTGATCGTAGATGTTGCCCAGCAAGCCATAACGGTCGCTTCGCAGTCCATTCGGGACTACCCAGTGTCGTATGTGGGCAGGCTTTTGAGAGACAAGTACTTCCCCTCAAATTCGGGAGACATTTCCCAGGCAGCTAAGTCGGCTTCTGCGCTTCTTGGGGAACTCCGTCGGCATTTTGACGAAAACCTTCCCAACGTCGCACCCATCGATTTAGAAGACATTGTGTCACATGAGCTCGATCACATTCGACGTGTGGCATTTCGCTCGGAATCTTTGACCAATGCGCAAGCAGATGAGTGCATTCGCAATGGAGAATTTGCCCGTTTCGCTTCGGAAGACTATTTACAAGACCTCGTGGAGATTTGGCCTTCTATCGTAATGGATGGCGACTTCTTCGACCGCCCCTATGAGCCACTTTCGACAGACCAAAGGAGACAAACGTTGTCCCAAGTCGTCGAATGCTTAAAGGATGCCTCGTGGCTCGTGGAAGACGGCGCCTCAGCGATCAACAAGGATCGAGACTGGCGACTTAGATTCACACGTGCCCTGGCTTCTCTACGATTGCTTGAGTCTTGGGCGAAATAAATGCCGGGTTTCGTCAGCGAGGAACGGCTAGCCTACGGCCCATGGCAAGCTTTCGAACGAATGGTTGCGCGCTTAGTAAAGCACGCAGGCTTCAAGGATGTGGCCCTTGTAGGTGGTGCTGGCGACCACGGCGCGGATGTAGTGGGTGTTTCCGGTGGGAAGCGCTGGGTATTGCAGGCGAAATTTCGGTCGAATGGTGGGGTGGACGACAACGGAGCTCGGGAAGCGGTCTGGGCGCTAGGGAAATACGAAGCACAGATAGCTATCGTTGCATCAAACCAAGATTTCTATCCCAACGCTTACAAGTTTCTGGCTGCACAGAAGGATGCCGGCGTTGACGTCCGCGCATGGAATGGCGGCCACCTCTTACAATACTATGACAAGTTGCCTTCTGCCTCTCTCGATCACAAAACCCCTCGAGAATATCAGGCAGAGGCAATTGATGCTGTTGAGGCTCATCGTGGTCAGGGAAAGCAACGTGCACTTGTCTTAATGGCCACTGGCCTAGGCAAATCCCTCGTTGCAAACCAGCTCATTGCGAATGAATTTAATCGTAATCCAGAACAAGAGGTCCTCGTACTTGCCCATATGACCGACCTTGTTCGCCAACTGGAGTTTTCAAGTTGGTCCCAACTTCCCAAAGAGTGCGCGACGCATTTGTGGACGGACGGTGAGCGGCCAGCACACCCCGGAGGGGTAGTCTTTGCGACTTGGCAGTCCCTAAACGCTGCAATTGAACGCGGGGACGAGTTGTCCGAAAGATTCGGGCTTGTGATTGTTGATGAGGCCCACCACGCTCCTTCCGACAGCTTCAGCAACCTTATCGATCATCTTGATCCGAATTTCTTGGTTGGACTCACCGCCACTCCTTGGCGTGGAGACGATCGGGATGTCACTGACCTTTTTGGTGAGCCTGCTTACACGATGGATATCGTGGACGGTATGCAACAGGGCTATCTCGCAGAAGTCGACTATCGCATGCTGACAGATGGGATTGATTGGGACGAGATTGCGCGAGCCTCAATAAATGGATTGACCATAAAAGATCTCAATCAACGACTACTTGTTCCCGAGCGGGATTTGGCGATGGTTCAGGCGATTTGCTCCAAGATGAACCAGATGGATGGCCCGCGAGCTTTGGCATTCTGTCGCTCCATCGACCACGCGGAAAGGTTGCGACCACTGTTCGCGGCTGAAGGCGTCAAAGCTGCATTGATGCACAGCGGGCTCCCCCGTGAGCAGCGCTTTAAGAACCTAAGCGCCTTTCGAATGGGTGAGATCGACATGCTTATTTCCATTGAAATGCTAAACGAAGGCATAGATGTTCCGGACGTAAATCTCGTGGCGTTCATGCGGGTTACCCACAGTCGGAGGATATTCCTCCAACAACTCGGTCGTGGTCTCCGAGTTAGCACAAAAAAGGACAAGGTTCTGGTTCTCGATTTTGTTGCAGATATCCGCCGAGTTGCTGCAGGGCTTTCATTGAACCAGTCAGCGGAAGAGAACGCGGCGGGAGTCGAAGTCGTCCGTTACAGGGATGGCGCTATTGTGAAATTCGAAAACGACCAGCCTGCCGCATTCTTCAGGAAATACTTGGCCGATGTCGCGAACATTGAAGATTCAGACGAGGGCGCTCGCCTTCGGTTCCCTGGGGGTGAAGCGTTCTGATGCCTATAACTGATGGCCTCCCCGAACACTCAGAAGAGCTTTTGAGCGTCTTGAAAGAACTGTCCCATCAGGGACCACTACCGGCCATCGGGCGCGGAGACACTGCGGTCGGGAAAACCCTTCTTGCCCACCTTGGCATCCCAATGACTTCATCAAAAAAAGCCCAGTTCAAAGGCATTGTTTTGACAGCGAGAAGAGGAAGCAAAGCCAAGGATATTAATCGCGTTAACTTGTTCGCAAAAGTCCCGGATTGGAAAGTCAGCGCGCTGAAGAGCTCTCGGGAGTTGCTTGACGCCTTCGGATATGGTTCGGGAGACGAACGCCGCCTGAATTGCACCGTCAGCGCAAAGCAGCCCAACGGCCAAGGGCTGTACCTGGCCGTAGACTGGGAGCGAGGGCTTCTGGTTGAGAGGCACAGGTCGGTCGAGGGAAGGACGAGCGACGTCGTGGCATGGCAACTAGCCGAACTTGAGGAGCGGTTGGACAAGACCCAACCTGCCTCAGCCTGGATTGTTGCAATCCCTAGCAAGCGTGACGGCGAAGAGTATTTCCACTTTAGGTACGTGACATTTACCGGTCGTCCGCGTGCCAAGGAACTACCTCGTTTGCTTGAGATGGGAACCATAACTGTAGATCATCTCATCAGCGCTGTCGGAGGCCGTACGGTAGAAAAGGGGCCACTGTTCAAGATCCAGCCGAGAAACGTCGAAACGCTGTTCCCGACCACGCCAAGTTTCGACCTTCTGCGACTGTAAATGCTCACCTGACCTGTAATTGAAGCTTAAGCGCCTTACCCACTTACCAGAACGGTCAGTTTCGCGGTTCACTGATCCGGTTGGATCATGATATCGCCCGTGTCACTACATGAGGCCACGTCCACGACCGGGTTCGGCAAATTGGTAGTTGCGGCTTGGCTGGAAGCTGGATGCCAGCTGGCGTGTACCTGGCAGTCCCGCGCACTTCCTGCCTTACTAGGCAAAAGAAAGGATTGTCCGTATGTGACGCCCAACAGCTTCGGCCAGCTTTGGTGGCACCGCATTCCCCACCTGCGTATATTGGGGAACCTCAAACCTTCGTCGCATGCTTCCGGTTGTTTCCTTAGCCCTGAACTCAAAAGCGTCAGGAAAAGATTGAAACCGAGCAAGTTCGCGAACTGTCAATGTGCGGGGCTCTTGCGGGTGAACATAATCATCCGGCAAGCTAACTACTGTTGGGCTGGGCGCATCCCACTTCAAGGGGCGTTGGCTATGCTTCTTGGTGCCAAGTCCCATGACGAGATCAGTCAATTCCAAGATGTCCTGGGCGATTTCAGTGCCGTCCGGCGCCTTGGCTGGGAACCTGGCGTGTTCGAGTGCCGCCATTATCGAGATACGCTTGCCGTCGTCCGTAAGCTCTTCAGATTTGGGGACAGCAATGACCCGTGGGTGAACCCCTTGATCTCGAAAAAACTGATACACCCGGAACCGTGCTTCGATATGAGGCGCATGACGCCTCAATACATGGTTTTCTAGGCTTCTATTGAGCGAACCGTTTTCGTATTCGCAAACACCCCATCTTGTGTCACTTCGCATCTCGTGAGCGAAGTCTGACACGCTCCTCTTACGGTTGTAGCCGCGCCTACCCAAATCTGAAATGGCCGTGGAAACAGTCAGGATGGCGTCGCCAAAATGGGTGGCCGTTGGGGCAAGCGACGGACGGTGGGAAAAGCGGGAGCTTGGAGTATGGTCATACTCAGAACGCCAAGTATCCTGTGAAACACTCAGGGATAGCCGTCTGGCAATATCGGCGCGAACCCCCACCATGAAAACTCTCGGGCGATGTTGCGGGACACCAAAATGCATCGCATTGAGGTGCATGGGTTGGACGATGTAACCTGGGCCGGTTTCGGTTAAAGCGATGCGCAAATCATTGAAAGGGGACGATCTTCCATGTTTGCGGAAATCCTGGCTCATTCCCGATACGTTTTCGATCAAGACAGCCTTTGGTTCAACGGACTCCACTAGCTCAAGGAATTGCCATGGAAGTTGGTTTCGAATGTCCTCGGGGTTGCGTCTGCCTGCTAGAGAAAAGCCTTGGCACGGAGGCCCACCGGCTATGAGATCAATATCTTGGGACCTCAGGGATTCAAGTAGAGGCCTATTTTTCAAGACTTCCGCGAGTTCCTTGACCACCAGCTTTTTCGCGGCTTGTTCGTGAACTGATGTGAAGGACGCTGAGAACTGTTTCCAATCTTCCGGGTTCGAAATCCGCTCCACAAAATTGTGGAAGAAAGTCTCAGCAGCCATATCGGATTTCTCTACCGCGAGGGCGAGATCAAACCCGGCCTTTTCGAGGCCCAATGACAGCCCACCACAACCTGCGAAAAGATCGATGTACTTCCTTTGCACCAATTCCTTGGCCTCCATTGCCGACCATGAGGATCCAAATTCTCGGAGCCAAAATCCTGGGGAAACTACCCAGGATCAAGGCATTGAATCACATTCAATCATTGCGCGCAAACAATTCGGTAAGCCGTGCGCTTAGGCTATCCGGTTCGCGAGCCTGACACTCCCAAATCACCTCTACTCGCCAGCCAAGTTCCTTAAGCGCCGCAATGTGCTTAGCGTCCCGCGCTTGGTTCGCTGAGAACTTTCGCACCCAAAACTCCGTGTTGCTACTAGGTATGCGGCCATCCTTGCAGCCCGTGTGCTGATGCCAGAAGCATCCATGCACAAACACAACCAGATTATGTCGCGGTAAAACAATGTCTGGCCTTCCGGGAAGGTCTTTCCTGTGTAGGCGAAAACGGTAGCCCAGCCGGTGCAAGGCGCGCCGCACAAGCATTTCGGGCTTTGTGTCGACGCTCTTTACTCCTCGCATGATTTTGCTGCGTTTTTCTTGTGAAACGAAATCGACCACGAGCGGTTTAACCTTTCCTTACTAAAAGGGAGCGGGACGAGCCCAAAACTATCGTGCAACAGGGCCGACCACCAAATCCGACCATCTTCCGCCCAAGAAATGAAGACTGGCGGAGGCGATGCGGTTCAATGGACAAACTAGTGAAATTAGGGGCGGTCACACTCGCGGAGAAGTTGCTCGATCCTCTTCGAAACGAAACACAAAATGACGACTGACCCCGCAAGTACTGGCAGCAGTAATCCAGACAAGGCCGTCGAAACAACCTGCGCAGCATCAAACCAAGAGTAATCGCCGTCACGCACGGAGAAGAAGGTAAAACGGCCTACCCCACCCAGATAAATGGCACTCAGAATGGCAAACGAAGTGTAGAGGGGTTGCAGCGGGTCGATGGCGGCACGCTGGACGCGTTCTAACGTTGCGCGCTTTAACATCAGCCAGTTTTTGCTTGGTTTCTTCACGTGACTATTCCCTTACGAATTCGACCCAAGTGTGAACGTCATCATCCGTTACTTCCCGCCCCTTGACATGGGACTCATACCAGCGCGCAACGATAGCCCCGCGCTTCTCACTTTTGATGCCAATGCCAGCGCCTACCAGGTACTGATCGAGCGAGGTCTCGATCCTTTTCAGTGCTTCGAAGTCATGACCGGCGCGGATTGAATTCGTACCGAGCAGCAACCAGGAAACGTCAACCTCATATCGGCTGTGCATCTTGACCAATGCTTCGACAGGGATGCCGCGTTTGCCTTTTTCGTAGCTGTGATAGGCCCGATGCGAGACGCCAATCGCCTCCGCCATCGCGGCCTGCGAAACGCCGATTTCGCTACGTGAGATGGCTAGGCGTGCACCAATCTCTGCAAACAAATCAGCATCTTCATGTGCCATTCAGACTTCCCAATTGACGGCAGCGCAATTTTGTATAAACATCGCACAAAATGACGCATATTCCCGACTGAACCCATCTGAACACGTCAGAAGGTACTAAACAAGCGATTCTATGCGTATCCCTGAGTTCAACCCTAGCGGACAAGGACGACTGAAATGGCAGAGACCGACAACTCAGACAGCTCGCAAATCCTGGGACTTGGTAAAACACCGGCGCAATGGGTCGAGGTCATGGCTGGCATGGGGATTGATATCTCCGAGCGCACTTTGCGTGAGAGGGCGAATGACACGGGCGCATTCTACCGTCTAGGGCGGACGATGCTGATCACGCCAGCGCAGATCGACACGATATTTGAAGGAGGCCAGTCATGCCGCTCCACATCTACAAAAGGGGCCGCGTCTACTGGGCAAAGGGCTGGGTCGAGTACAACGGCAGGCCAATCGCAGGCCCATACCGGCGAAGCACTAAGGCATCTACAGAAGCGGGCGCACGGGACTGGATAAACCGCGAAACTGAGTTGCAGATACGTCGCCATGTGGTGGGCGACGAGCCGAGCAAGACGTTTTCGGATGCAATCATGATCTACAACGCATCCCCGAAGACCGCCAAGCAACTCATCCCGATTGTTCAAGAGATCGGTGACATGCCTTTGGGTGCGATTTCTGGGGCGCTCTTGAAGGGGCTGGGGCCGAAGCTGAAGCCGAAGGCGTCGACGGACACTTGGTGGCGCGAGATCGTGACGCCAGCGAGTGCCGTGATCAACAACGCACACGAATTAGAGGGGACACCGCTGATCAGGGTGAAGCCTTACGACAAGTTCGAGCGAATCGCCCAGGACAAGCGGCGAGGAAAGCTGAGTCGTGTTGAACGTACGCCTGCTGACAAGGAATGGATCGAGGCCTTCTGTCGGGCCGCCGATCCGTACAACGCCGCCTTGGTCCGGTTCATGTTCGAGACGGCGGCACGGATCGACCAGGCTGTTTCGATTGAGCCTGATGATCTGCGACCCGCCGAGAACAAGGTCAGGGTAAAGGCGCAAAAGGGCCACCCAGAAAGCTGGATCACGGTGTCGCCTCAGATGATGGACGAACTCCTGGCTTTGCCGCCCAAGCGTCCCAAGAACCGCAAGACCGGCAAGTTCATGAAGCCCCGTGTCTTTGGTTACGGAAGCTCCACAGGCTACAACACGCGCTGGAAAACGATCTGCAAAAGCGCGGGCATCCCGTACCTGTCAGCGCACCCAGCCGGAAGGCACGGATTCTTCACTGAATTGGTCGTGCGCCAAGGAGTCGATCCGGTCACAGCGGCCAAAGCTGGGCGCTGGTCTGACCCCAATTTGCCCATGCGCATTTACGCCCATGCGGAGACGGATGAGGCAGATGTCAGGGCCCGCTTTCGTACAAACCACGTACAACCGGACACTGTACAAACACCCAAGAGCAAGAAATCAAAGAAGGAATAGCGCTATGAACGGTTCCCTCCTAAGGGGCAGGTTGCAGGTTCGAATCCTGCCGGGGTCGCCAAGTTTACCTTGTTACTGGTTCTGGAAAACGCGCGCGTGTGCGGTTGGCAAAAGCAACAAGGGACAACATCACTGGTACTTCGACCAGAACCCCCACAACGGTCGCCAACGCTGCTCCGGAGTTCAGACCGAACAAGCTGATCGCAACGGCCACAGCCAGTTCGAAGAAGTTCGACGTCCCGATCATGGCACAGGGGGCTGCGATCCGATGGGGGACTCTCAGCACGTAAGCGGCGCCGTAGGCGACGGCAAAAATACTGTAGCTTTGGATCAGAATGGGCACGGCGATCAGCACGATGACCATCGGTCTGGCCAAAATCGTCTGACCCTGCAGGCCGAACAAGATAACCACTGTCGCGATCAACCCTATTACAGACCATGGCTTCACCCGGGCCGAGAAGGATTCAATTGACTGTTTAGAGCCTAAAACACGCCGGGTCATCAGTCCGGCAATCAGCGGCAGTACGACATAAAGAACCGTAGCCAGAACCAGCGTCTGCCATGGAACCTCAATATCGGTGACGCCAAGCAAAAAGGCTACGATCGGGGCAAAGGCCACGACCATGATCAGATCATTGACCGAGACCTGAACCAGCGTGTAGGTTGCGTCGCCCTTGGTGAGTTGTGACCAGACGAACACCATGGCGGTGCAGGGTGCGGCCCCCAACAAGATCAGACCAGCCGTGTATTGGGCAGCGTCTTCAGGCGCGATCCAGGGCGCGAAGACATAATCAAAGAACAGAACGGCCAGCAGAGCCATGGTGAAGGGCTTGACCAGCCAGTTCACCACCAGTGTCACAATCAAACCGCGTGGCTGGCGGGCAACCCCGGCGACTGCGCCGAAATCGACGTTGACCATCATCGGGTAGACCATCGCCCAGATCAGCACGGCGACAACCAGGTTGACGCTGGCGACTTCGGCCCCTGCGACCAGTTGCACCAAGCCCGGCGCGGCTTGTCCGATCAGGACGCCACCGATCATGGCAAGCGCAACCCAGATCGTGAGATATCGTTCGAAAATGCTCATGAAAGCGCCTTGTAAGTTTGATCTGTGAGTTTGCCGGACGTCAGCGCGGCAAGGGCAACCATAACGGTTGCGGTACCGAGAACCATGGGTAACCCCCCGACCTGATAAGTCAGGCCGGACAGTACGGTTCCAACCAACCGACCCGCCGCATTCGCCATGTAGTAAAAGCCAACATCCATCGTCACGCGCTCAGACCGAGTGAAGGCCAGAATCAGATAAGAATGCAGTGATGAGTTGACTGCGAAGATGCCACCGAAGATCAACAGGCCAACTACAAGCGTTATGGTGAGCCAAGTCTCTGGGCTATCTGACAGCGAAACAACCAATGTTAGAGCCGCGGGAACACAGAATAGGATGGCCGCCCAGCTGCGCGCGGCACGGATTAGATCACTTTCGGTTCGGTCTCTTGCACGCAATATCTTCGGCGCGCTGGCTTGCACTGCGCCGTAGAGGATGACCCATACCGCCATAAATGTCCCGATCATGAAGAACGCGGCCCGATTGCCTTCTTCTGTGCCGTCTGACAGGACCGCGTAAAAATAGACTGGGATGCCAACCACAAACCAGACATCTCGTGCGCCGAACAGAAAGACGCGCGCCGCAGACAACCAGTTCACATTGGCGGATTTCGAAAAAACCTCGGAAAATTTTGCGCCTTTGCGTCCCTTCGGCAGGCCCGCCGGCATGAACAGGATAACTGCGAACAGGATCAACGCCAGAACGGCTGCCATGACTAGGATTGCCGTCATGAAGCCCAGCGTTGCCAGCATGGCCGCCCCCAACAGGAATCCCAGCCCTTTGACCGCGTTTTTCGATCCCGTCAGGACCGCAACCCAGCGAAATAAACCGCCGCCTTCGGTCGGAGCCAACAGCTTGACCGACGATTTCGAAGACATCTTGGCCAGATCCTTGGCCACTCCGCTGGCTCCTTGCACCATCATCACAAAGGTGACCGAAGCTGCGACGGTCCAGTTCGCGTCAAGCTGCGTCATCGCGAGCAGCGCCACCACCTGCAACCCCAGCCCCGCATAAAGGGTCGAGGTCAATCCGAACCGCGCTGCTATCCAGCCTGCGGACAGATTGGTGACAATCCCGGCGATCTCATAAAGTACAAACAGATATGCCAGCTGAACCGGAGAGAAGCCCATGGTGTGAAAGTGCAGCAGCACCAACATCCTGAGTGCACCGTCGGTCAGCATGAAAGCCCAATAGGCCGCCGTAACCGCGATATAGGCCGACAGTCCTTCGGGCCGCTGTGTCACAGCGATGACCCTACCATCAATGCGACATCCACCAGTCGATGCGCATAGCCCATCTCGTTATCGTACCACGCGTAGATTTTCACCTGCGTCCCGTTCACAACCATGGTCGACGGTGCATCGACAATCGAGGAGCGTTCGTCATTGGTATAGTCAGTCGAAACCAAGGGGCGGGTTTCATAGCCCAGAATGCCCTTCAACTCACCCTCGGCGGCGGCTTTGAAGAAGGCGTTGACCTCTTCAACCGTGGTTTCGCGCTCCACTTCGAACACGCAATCGGTCAATGAGGCGTTCAACAGCGGCACCCGTACCGCATGACCGTTCAAGCGTCCCTTGAGTTCCGGATAGATCAGCGTGATGGCGGTGGCCGAGCCGGTGGTGGTCGGGATCAGAGAATTCAGTGCTGATCGCGCGCGCCGCAAGTCTTTTGCAGGCCGGTCAACGATCGTTTGCGTGTTGGTCACGTCGTGAATCGTGGTCATCGACCCGTGGCGGATGCCCAGATTTTCGTGGATCACTTTGACGACAGGCGCCAGACAGTTGGTGGTGCAGGACGCTGCTGTCACGATCTTATGGGTCGCTGGATCATAGGTGCTGTCATTCACACCCATGACGATATTGGCCGTCGGGCCGTCTTTGACCGGGGCTGAGACAACAACCTTCTTAACCCCAGCATCAAAGTACGGAGCCAGCTTGGCCTCGGTCTTGAATACGCCGGTGCAGTCGATCACCACGTCGACACCGTCCAGCGGCAGTGCGGTCAGGTCTTTTGTACCTATGAAGGGCAGGCGGGTTCCATTTACTGTGACGCTGTCAGCATCATGGCCGAACTCTGCGTCCCAGCGCCCATGCACTGTATCGAACTCCAGCAGATGCGCGTGCATCTCTGGATCACCGACGGCATCGTTGATCCAGGCAATATTTGCACCCTGTTCCAGCAAAGGCTTCAGGGCCAATTTTCCCACCCGGCCAAGGCCGTTCAGTGCATAAGTCGTCATTTCGTGTCCTCGAGTGGCGCCCGCCCGATTTCGTCGACGGCCGATTGCAGTGCGATCCGGTCAAGACTTTCGACCGGCAAAGATGTGAAGGCTTGAATCCGACGCTTCAGCCCGCCGTAAGCGTTTTGGAAGGCCAGGCTCTTCTCGGCGTCGGTGCCGTCCGTTTTGACCGGATCAACCATCCCCCAGTGTCCACTGATCGGTTGGCCGTCCCACGCCGGGCATTCTTCGTTGGCGGCCTGATTGCAGACCGTAAAAACAAAATCCAGATAAGGCGCGTCCGGTCCCGAAAACTCGGATACATTCTTCGACCGCAGCACCGAGGTGTCATGCCCCTTGTCTTGCAGAACCTGGACGGCAAACGGGTTCAGTTCGGAAAATGGCCGCGTTCCGGCGGAATAGACGTTGAACCGATCACCGCCGATGTCCCGCAGCAGGGATTCAGCAAAGATCGAGCGGGCGGAATTGCCAACACAGATGAACAGCACATTGAACTTCCGGTCAGTCATGGTGTCACTTCCCTTGGTTGAAGGCATGCAAAGATCAGGTCGGCCACGGCAGCAGTCCACAATCAGGAAATCGAGCATTTGCTGCACGTTCTTCATTTCAATCGAATAGAGCAGAGACGTCCCGGATCGCTCCTGCTTGACCAGCCCTGACCTTTGCAACGCATTCAGATAGTTCGACATGGTGCTGGGTTTGACACCCAGCTCTGCCGCCAGTTCGCCTGCGGGAACAGTGTCAGGAAACCGTCGCATTAACATGCGAAACACGGTGATGCGTTGCGGGTGGCCAAGGATGGCCAGTTGATCGGTAATCTCTTTTATCATATTTCATCAAATATTGAAATAATGAAGCTGAGTCAATTCGACTTCGGAACCGTTACAAAAATTTCACAGTCCGGGATTGCCTTTCGCTGGATCGGTCGCGATCTGAACAGATGGCGACGGTCAGTGCATACCAACATAAAAACGCGTGCAAGTGGGCTTGCAGGCCCCATACTGACGGTTTAAACGAGCCATCGCACCCGTTATCACCAGTTGCGGGTGATTTCGGTGCCGCTGTAGCTCAGCTGGTAGAGCACGTCATTCGTAATGATGGGGTCGGGGGTTCGAGTCCCTTCAGCGGCACCAGTTGTCTTAGCAAATTGGCCTATCGCATTTTAACAAATAACGCGGCCAGGAATGCCCTTGGCTTTCGCGTCATTGGAAGCAGAGAGTCTCGCCTGACCCGTCTTGGCGGGGTGCAAAAACTGCGGTGCTGGTCCGACCGTCGGACAATACGCCCGTTGCCTGAACAGGTTCCAGAAAGGCGCCTTCTTCGATGCGTTCCGTTCGGTAGGATCCGGTGGTCATATCGGAACATTCGAACTCACCCGAGATGACACGAGACGCTCTGGCAGAAAACTTCCCGGAACACACGGCGTTTGAAGTCTGAAGGCAAAAATTGCCTCTGTAGGCGCCCGGAAGCCACCAGGCGACGCCGTCAAAATCGCTCCCGTCAGACAGCTTGCCACTGATGGTATTGAAAGTACCTGAATAGCTTACCTTTGTAACTGATTTCTCTTTACTTGGTCCGTCGTCACAGGCGGCAGTTAATGAAAAAACCGCCAACATCACAATGGCAGTAGAAAAATGTCTTTGACCCATTGGCTATCCCATCAATGAATGAAATTTCGTATCGGTTTTCTAATTCTTTTGTTGGTCAATTTGTGACCAGTACACTTTATAGAGCGTGTACGAATGCGGTTCGGTTCGTCAACGATTTTGAAAGGGTGTGCCAACCCAAATTTCTTCCAACGGCAGCAACCCAAAGAGTCCTGGTTCTCGTTGCGGTAAGAAAGGCTTGAGGCAATTTGGTTCTGCTCAGGCGCGCTTTTCTCCGATGGATGCCACGCCCAGAACGTCCAGAACCTTAGCTTCGATTTGCTCGGAATTCATACCGGCCACTGCATACATGTCCGCTGGGCTGGCCTGATCGATGAAGGTGTCGGGCAAGACCATCGAACGGTACTTCAACCCTTGATCAAAAACGCCTTCATCCGCCAAAAGCTGCGCGACATGGCTGCCAAAGCCGCCGATTGCACCTTCTTCAATGGTGATCAGCGCTTCGTGGTTGGCGGCCAGATCCAGGATCAACGCGCGGTCCAGCGGCTTGGCAAAGCGGGCATCGGCGATGGTTGGGGTGATGCCTTTGCCCGCGAGGGATTCTGCGGCTTTCTGCACCTCGGCCAACCGCGTTCCGAAAGACAGCAATGCCACGCGCGCGCCCTTCTGGATCATGCGGCCCTTGCCGATCTCAATCACGTCTCCGCGTTCGGGAAGGTCCACACCAACGCCTTCGCCGCGCGGATAACGGAAGGCGATGGGGCCTTTATCATATGCAACGGCTGTTGCCACCATATGCATCAGCTCAGCCTCGTCCGCGGCGGCCATGACGACCATGCCCGGCAGGTTGGCCAAATACGCAATATCGAACGACCCGGCATGGGTAGCACCGTCGGCGCCTACCAAGCCTGCGCGGTCAATGGCGAAGCGTACTGGCAAACGCTGGATCGCCACATCATGGACCACCTGATCGTAACCGCGCTGCAGGAAGGTCGAATACATGGTACAGAACGGTTTCATACCACCAGCTGCAAGCGCGGCCGAGAACGTCACCCCATGCTGCTCGGCAATCGCAACATCGAAACAGCGCGACGGGTAGCGTTCTGCAAACAGGTTCAGTCCGGTGCCGTCCGGCATGGCGGCGGTCACGGCGACGATCTTGTCATCGCGTGCGGCCTCTTCCACCAAAGTCTTGCCAAAGACTGACGTATAAGACGGCGCGTTGGACGGTGCCTTCTTCTGCTCGCCCGTCACCACGTCGAACTTTGCCGTTGCATGACCCTTGTCGCGGGCTTGCTCGGCAGGAGCATAGCCCTTGCCCTTTTTCGTCAGAACGTGGATCAGGATCGGGCCGGTCGCCCGCGCCTTGACGGTGCGCAGCACCGGCAGCAATTGGTCCAGATCATGCCCGTCGATGGGGCCGACGTAAGAAAAGCCAAGCTCTTCGAACAACGTACCGCCGACGGCCATGCCTTTCAGCATTTCCTTGGCGCGTTTGGCACCTTCGCGGAATGGCTCGGGCAGAAGCGAGACTGCGCCTTTTGCGGCAGCTTTCAGATCGTGGAACGGTTCTTCCGCGTAGATACGGGACAGATAGTTGGACAAGGCGCCCACTGGTGGTGCAATGCTCATCTCATTGTCGTTCAGAATGACGATCAGTCGCTTACCCAGATGGCCCGCATTGTTCATCGCCTCAAATGCCATGCCTGCGGACATTGAACCATCGCCGATCACGGCAATCGCATCACCCAGACCTTCAGGTGTGACACCGCCCAGATCGCGGGCCACGGCAAAACCAAGAGCTGCACTGATCGAGGTGCTGGAATGTGCCGCGCCAAAGGGGTCATAGGGGCTTTCGCTGCGCTTCGTAAATCCGCTCAACCCGTCCTTCATCCGTAAGGTGCGGATACGGTCGCGGCGCTCGGTCAGGATCTTGTGGGGATAGCACTGATGACCGACGTCCCAGATGATCTTGTCGCGCGGCGTATCGAACACAGCGTGCAGCGCCGTTGTCAGTTCGACTACGCCCAAACCAGCCCCGAGATGCCCGCCGGTGACGGACACGGCCGAGATCGTCTCGGCCCGCAATTCTTGCGCCACCTGATTCAACTGAGCGTCCGAGAACTGCTTGAGATCCGCGGGGCGGTTCACAAGGTCCAGCAAGGGCGTATTTGGTCGGTCAGACATGTGGCGCGTTCCTGGCTTAACTGTCCCGGGCAATAACGAAGCGGGCGGCGTCCTTCAAGGTTTCTGCTGACGCACCGTACCCGTCCAACGCAGCACAGGCCGTTTCAACCAGCTCTGCCGCGCGGGTTTTGGCCGCCTCGAGACCCAGAAGCGAAACAAAGGTCGCCTTGCCCGCGTCTGCGTCTTTCTGCAGCCGTTTTCCGGCTTTTACGACATCACCCTCGACGTCCAGGATGTCATCGGCAATTTGAAAGGCAAGCCCAAGGGCCCGCGCATAGTCGCGCAGAGGGGCCGGATCAGCCTGCGCCAACCGCGCACCTGCGCAGGCAGACCATTCGATCAGCGCGCCTGTCTTGCCCGCCTGCAAACGGGTGATTTGTTCCAGCGTCAAAGGCGTGGCCGCTGTTTCCGCGGCAATGTCCAGCGCCTGACCCAGAACCATGCCTAGTGCTCCGCTGGCCTGAGCCAGCGTCAGAGCCAGATCCGCACGCGTTTGAGCATCGCCTACTTCGGGCCGAGTACACAACTCGAACGCCAGGGTCTGCAACGCGTCGCCGGCCAGAACGCCGATCCCCTCGTTCCATTTCACGTGAACTGTGGGTCGCCCACGTCGCAGATCGTCATCATCCATGCAGGGCAGATCATCATGGACCAGAGAATAGGCGTGCAGCGCTTCGATCCCCGTGGCAGGCCAGATCGAGCGGCCCTCATCCACATCATGCAAACGCGCGCTTTCCTGCACCAGAAACCCGCGCAACCGTTTGCCGCCTTGTGTGGCATAGGCCATGGCTCGCGTTACGTTGATGTCGTCCAGCGCACCCAGAACCAGATCAAAGTGATCCTGAATGCGCGCCGCATCCTGCGCCAGTCTTTCGGGGAACATTTACTGACCTTCGACAGGCGTGGTCCCGGTGGGTTGCCCTGTGGCATCCAGAGTGATCGCGGCCACTTTCTCTTCAGCCCGCTTCAACTCGTCTTCGCACCGTTTCTTCAGGGCCGCTCCGCGCTCATAAAGCGCGATCGACTGATCCAACGCCACATCGCCGCGTTCAAGCTGGCCCACAACGGCCTCAAGCTCTTTCATGGCCTGCTCGAATGTCATCTGCTCAACTGGGGTATCGGTCATCGTGCTGCCTTCATCAATTCTTCCACATGGGCGCGTGTGGCCTCGGCCAATGCGTTCAGATCATACCCGCCTTCCAGAGTCGAGACGATACGGCCCTCACAAACCTCATCGGCAATCTTGCACAGCTCGGCTGTGATCCACGCAAAGTCACCGGTGGACCAGTTCAGATTGGCAAGCGGGTCGTCCTGATGGGCATCGAATCCGGCGGAAATGATGATCAGGTCAGGGTTGAACGCCCGCAACCGCGGAAACGCCTGAGACACGTACGCTGCGCGCATCTCGGTGCCGCTGCTGCCCGGTGCCAGGGGGATATTCAAAACCGTGTCGTGAACACCCGTCTCGTCCCGGCGACCCGAGCCGGGCCAGAGAGGCATCTGTTGGCTGGTGATCACCAGAGCGCGCGCTTCGTCCCACAGCAGATCCTGCGTTCCATTACCGTGATGGACGTCGAAATCGACGACGGCGACCCGGTTCAGCCCGTGATGGTCCAGCGCATGTTTCGCTGCCAGGGCGGCATTGCCAAACAGGCAAAACCCCATGGCTGTCTCGGTTTCTGCATGGTGTCCCGGTGGGCGAATGGCGCAGAACGCGTTCGACGCGTTGCCACTCAGCACCAGATCAACAGCCCGCACCACCGCACCTGCTGCACGATAGGCCGCATCGACCGAGCCCGGTGACATGAACGTATCCCCATCGATCTGTGCGAACCCGTCCGAAGGGCGTGTGGATCGAATATCGCGAACATAACCTTCCGGATGCACCCGCAACAGATCGTCATCAGCCGCCAGCGGAGCCGTCACACGTTTCAGGTCCAACCCCTCCAGGGCGTGCAATATATGCTCTAAGCGCGCCACCCGTTCTGGGTGGCCCTCAGGAGTGATATGGCCCAGACAATCGGCATGGGTCAGAAGGGCAGTTGTCATTGGAATCCCATCTTCATCGGGCTAAAAATATCCTCGCCGAAGGCCTGAACACGCCGCGTAGCGGCACATTCAATCCGGCGCCAGCATATAACCTGCGCCCCGCACGGTCTGCAAATAGCGTGGCTGCTTTGGGTCTTGTTCGATCTTGCGCCGCAGGCGCGTGATCTGAACGTCCACCGCGCGCTCCTGTGCCTGACCCTTGTCGCGCCCCAGATCCTCGACCAGCTTCGCGCGGCTGATCGGCTCGCCGGGCTGGGCCGAGAAAATCTTCATCAACTGGCTCTCTGTCGCGGTCAGCCGTACCGGATCTTCTTCCTGCCACATTTCGCCCCGCTCAATGTCGTAGCGGATCGGGCCGAGGTAAAGGATCTTTGCCGCCGTTTCCTCGGCTGGAGTTTCTGGCATCCGGCGTAGAATCGCGTTGATCCGCAGCAACAGTTCCTTTGGCTCGAACGGTTTCGCCAGATAATCATCCGCCCCGACCTCAAGCCCCGCAATCCGGTGTTCGGTTTCCCCTTTGGCGGTCAATAGAAGGATGGGGGTGCTGTGTGTCTCACGAAGGGATTTTGTGAGGCTGACACCGTCTTCGCCTGGCATCATTACGTCCATGACAATCATGTCGAAATCCAGGCCCGACAAGACCCGCCGCGCATGGGCGGCATCCCGCGCTGCGGTGACCAAAAACCCGTTTCGCATCAGGAATTTCTTAAGCAGATCGCGAATGCGCTCGTCGTCGTCAACAATCAGCAGATGGGCGTCCATATCGCTCATGAGGTCGTATCCCGAAGTTTCGTATAAGCATGACGCATATCAGCATCCATCATTGCTTCAAGCACTTTGCGGAAACCCGTCACGGCGTCGGGGCCGGCATCCTTGTAAGCGGCGCGCATTCTTGAGCGCTGAGCATCTGACAGCGTGGTTTCCAGCGCCTGTCCCTTTTCTGTAAGAAATAGGTGGCGTTCGCGTTTGTCCACCGTGCCCACGCGGCTTTCCACCAGACCATCTTCGATCAGGCTTCGTAAAACCCTGTTTAGAGACTGTTTTGTCACGCCAAGGATAGCTAACAAGTTGTTGACCGTAGTGCCCGGCGCGCGGTTGATGAAGTGGATCGCGCGGTGGTGGGCGCGACCATAGGCCAATTCCGCGAGGATACGATCAGGATCCGCGGTGAAGCCGCGATAGGCGAAGAACATGGCCTCGATCCCCTGTCGTAATTGTTCATCGGTCAAAAACAACAGGCTCTCGCCCCCATAACGCGGGGCTGGGCGGATGTCGGACATGGTACGCCTCATTCGTTACTCGTGGCCTAGTTTATGTCAGCGTTATTGACATTCCAAGAGTAGAGCGGTATCGACTCGCAGTTTTTGCGCAATATTATGTCCGCATCGGACTTAATCGGCGCAACAATCGCAAATTCAACCCGGTTCAGGAGGTTTCGCATGGCGGGGTATGATGATCGTGATGGCACCATTTGGTTGGATGGCAAGTTGGTGCCCTGGCGCGACGCCACTGTGCACATTCTGACCCACGCAATGCACTATGCATCGTCCGTATTTGAAGGCGAGCGCGCATATAACGGCAAGATCTTCAAAAGCCGCGAACATTCCGAGCGCCTGATTGCCTCGGCCGAGGCGCTGGACATGCCAATGCCCTATTCGATTGATGAAATCGAAGCAGCCAAGGAAGAAGTCCTGAAAGCCAGCGGTCTGCAAGACGCTTATATACGTGCCTTGGTCTGGCGCGGATCCGGCGAAGACATGGGTGTGGCCTCGGCCAAGAACCCAGTGCGCATGGCAGTCGCGGTCTGGCCTTGGGGGGCTTACTATGGCGATGCCAAGATGCAGGGCGCAAAGCTGGACATTGCCGAATGGAAACGCCCCAGCCCTGAAACCATCCCGGTTCACGCCAAGGCGGCAGGTCTTTACATGATTTGCACCATCTCGAAGCACAAGGCCGAAGCCAAGGGATGCTCGGACGCTTTGTTCATGGATTGGCGCGGATATGTGGCCGAGGCCACCGGCGCGAACGTGTTTTTCGTCAAAGATGACGAGGTTCACACGCCTCTGGCCGACTGCTTCCTGAATGGCATCACCCGACAGACTGTCATCCAGATGCTGAAAGACAAGGGCATCACAGTGCACGAACGCCGCATTAAGCCCGAGGAAATGGCTGACTTCGAACAATGCTGGCTGACCGGTACGGCTGCCGAAGTCACGCCTGTTGGGCAGATTGGTGAGTACACATTCGAGGTCGGCGACCTGACACGCGACATCGCGGAAGATTACGAGAAACTGGTCCGCTCGTAAGCGTTCTACCCCCGCCAAGGCGGGGGTTTTGTTGCAGAACGTGCAAATTATTGTGCAATCCGTCCGGTGATCTGGACGAATTGCCCGGATCACGTATGTTCAGCGCATGTTGGACCTTCTCAGCGATATTCTCACCCGCCTGTCCTTGCGAGGCACGTTTTACTTCCGCACATCGTTCACACCACCCTTCGGCATTCAGGTGCCGGGGTTCGAAAACGTGGCCCGGTTTCATTTTGTGCAGCGTGGCGAGCTCAAGGTATACGTCTCTACCACAGGGGAAACCCTGCGGCTAAGGCAGGGGGATCTGATATTGATCCCACACGGCGCACCACACGCGTTGCTATGTGCCGAGGTCAAGCCGCTGGATGCGTTGCCTCTGGAGCAGGTGCTGGAGATTGCGGGTTACACGGGCGACGGTGTGTTGGTTTATGGCGGTCATGATGAAGAACGGGATACGCAACTGATCTGCGGTCATTTCTCGTTCACTGGCCCAGCCGGACGAAAGGGCGCAGGGCACATGCTGATCGACCGCTTGCCGCCCTATATTCTGTTAGAAAACTATGGCGAAGAGGCCGGGTCGTGGATGGAATCGACCCTGCGTATGATTGGCTCTGAGGTTTCAGGCGCAAGGGTTGGCGGGGATCTGATCGCTTTGAAACTGTCCGAAGTTCTGTTTGCTCAGGCAATCCGGGCCTATCTGGAACGTCAGAGCCCACAGGATTCCGCGTTGGCAGGATTTGCTGATCTGCGCATCTCGCGGGCCCTGACCGCATTCCACCAAGCCCCGGCCGAGGATTGGAGCGTTGCGTCTTTGGCACGAGAAGCCGGTATGTCGCGCACTGCCTTTGCTCAGCTTTTTGCTGAGAAGATGGGGACAACACCGATGCAGTACCTCACGGACTGGCGGATGCAGATCGCCTGCCACGGCCTGACCGAGGCGCGTTGGAACGTGGCGGATGCAGCGGCCGAGGTTGGGTATGCCTCTGAAGCCGCGTTTTCGCGCGTTTTCAAGAAACAGGTTGGGTTGTCACCGGCGGTGTACCGCGCCACGCATTAATACGCCGAGTTTTCTGAACGATCTGCATGTTTTCTGAAACGATCAGGAATGCAACGTTCGGGTCAGGCTTCCTACTTTCTTTTCATCACTGATTGAGAAAAGGAAGCTCTTATGTCCCTGCGTTTCGTTACCCGCTCTGTCCACGCCTATCTGGATTACCCGGTTGCCATTGCACTGATGACGTTGCCGTTCCTGCTGGGGTTGGGTCAGTCTAACCCGTTGGCTCTGTGGCTTTCGGTTGTCACTGGCGTAGCCGCGTTTGTTCTCACAGTTCTCACAGATCACCATCTGGGTATCTGGCGTGTCCTGCCTTACAAGTTTCATCTGGCCGTAGACTTGATCGTCGGGATCACCTTCCTGTTTGCGCCCAGCGTTCTGGGTTTCTCAGGTTTGGATGCTGCATTCTATTGGCTGAACGGTGCGGCTGTGGTGCTGGTTATCTCGCTCAGCGCGCCCGAGCAGGAAGTCGCCGCCTGACGACGTTTTCCACACCAGTCATGGTATCATCATGATAGTGTCAAGAAACTGAGCCGCCGGTTTTACAAACCGGCGGCTCATATTGGTGCACCAATCGCGTGATCGAGGAATCGGTCATCAGACAGGAGAGCCCCACTATGACCAAGATCTTTCGCCCAAACCGCCGTTCTTTTCTGGCAGGCAGTACCGCCTTTGCTGCATCGCTGGCCATGCCAGCCATCAGCCGTGCCGCATCGCGCCCCGTGTTCACACACGGTGTTCAATCTGGCGATGTCGATACGACATCGGGCATGATCTGGACCCGCACTGATCGACCATCTCGCGTGATGATGGAAGTTTCGACTACTGAAAGCTTTGCGGACGCCCGCAAACTCGCGCCGATGGATGCCATTCCGAACAGCGATTTTGCCATCAAGCGCCTGGTCGAAGGTTTACCGTCAGATCAGGACATTTTCTACCGATTCGTTGCCGCCGATCTGAGCGACATCAATACAGTATCAGAGCCTATTATTGGGCAATTCCGCACCGCACCGACTTCACGCCGCAACGTTCGTTTTGCCTGGTCCGGTGACACGGCTGGGCAGGGATGGGGTATTGATGATGAAGGTATGCGCACATACGCAACCATGGCACAGCACAAGCCGGACTTCTTCATTCACTCAGGCGACACCGTCTATGCCGATGGCCCTATGAAGGATGAGGTCGAGAAGGACGGCCAGCTGATCTGGAAGAACTCGACCCTGATCGACGAGAAACGCAAAGTGGCCGAAACGCTGGACGAATTCCGCGCTCAGTGGAAATACAATATGATGGACGAACATGTGCGCGCCATGAACGCCGTTTGCCCGACCTTCTTCCAGTGGGATGACCATGAGGTTGTGAACAACTGGTCTGATGCAAAAGACCTGATTTCGGATGATCGGTACACCGAGAAGTCGGTGCATGTTCTGCAATCGCGCGCCGGGCGCGCCTTCCACGAAATGACACCGTTGCGCATCACGCCAGCAGAGCCCGGGCGTGTGTATCGCAAGATCTCGTACGGGCCGATGCTGGACGTCTTCTTCCTTGATCTACGCAGCTACCGTGGTCCGAACGGACCGTCGATGGAGGATGATATCACAGAACAGTCCCGCATTCTGGGCATCGAACAACTGGCATGGCTCAAGCAAGAGCTGGCGTCTTCGCAAGCGACTTGGAAGGTGATTGCCTCGGATATGCCAATTGGGCTGATCGTTTGGGACAATTGGAAAGAACAGGCCGGAGCAGAGGCGATTTCAAACGGTGATAGTGGACCGGCCAAGGGGCGCGAGTTGGAGATCGCTGATCTGCTTCGTTTCATCAAAACGGCTGGCGTCACCAACACGGTCTGGTTCACGGCGGATGTGCATTATACCGCTGCGCATTACTATGACCCTAACAAAGCTCAATTCCAGGATTTCGAGCCGTTTTGGGAGTTTGTTTCGGGCCCGCTGCACGCGGGAACTTTCGGTCCAAACGCGCTGGATGGCACATTCGGCCCCGAGGTCAAATTCGTCAAAGCACCCGCCGAGGGGCAGGGGGTAAACCTGCCGCCCAGTGAAGGTCTGCAGTTCTTTGGTCTGGTGGACATCGATGGCGAGACCGAGCAGATGACGGTTCGCCTGATGGACCGGGCAGATACCGAACTGTGGTCGGTTACGCTGGACCCGCAAAATCGCGCGCTCTGATTTCCGGTACGAACCTGTCTAGCACCCCGAGTTATTTTCGGGGTGTTTTTTGACTTGAAAATTCCGACTAAAACAGTCAGGTTGCAGGCGGCGCCAGATGATGTACCATCAAGCTCAAAGTTTCGGGGTGGTTTGCAGGCTTAGCATGATCTTGGTGAGAGCCTGCCGCCGCTCCGGAAACGACTCTGTCTGATCAGAACGAGGTTAAAATGCGCGAGTCTCTAGATGAATTAATGGCACGCCATGACGCACTGGCTTCGTGTGGATGCACCTGTTGCGACAGTGACTATTGCGCCTATGTCGACCGCCAAAAGCCGCGCCGCGACAATGTCGAAGCGACGCCGCCTGAAAGATCAGAAGTTGGTGATCTTACCCCACGTGCCTCGCTTAGACAGATTCTTGAAACGACCCTGAGCCGCTTTGGCTGATTGACGTGCTCCAGAAGGCCTAAGTCAGATACAGATCAAAAGTCTACGCCGCGCTGTGCTTTGATCCCCGCCTGGAACGGGTGTTTTTCTTCGGTCATTTCAGTGACCAGATCAGCATAGTCTCGCAGCGCCTGTGGGGCATCACGACCAGTTAGGAACACACTGGTCTTGTCCGACCGCGCGTTCAGGCCGTCGATCACTTGTTCTACTGTCAAGTATTCATAGCGAAGGGCGATGTTGATCTCATCCAGTACAACCAGATCGTATTCGCCACTGGACATCAGGGCGCGCGCCTTGTCGAAAGCGGCGTTTGCGGCGGCGATGTCGCGCTCGCGATCCTGCGTATCCCAGGTAAAACCTTCACCCATCGTGTGCCATGTGACCAGATCGCGTTCCTCAAAGAAGCGGCGCTCGCCTGTTTTCCACTTGCCTTTGATGAATTGTACCACGGCGACCTTCTGGCCCCAGCCCAGCGCACGGATAACCACGCCAAAGGCGGCCGAAGATTTGCCTTTGCCCTTGCCGGTGTTGATCAAAACCAGACCGCGACCGGGGTCGACCGCCTCGGACACTTTCTTGCGGTGCTTGGCTTGCACCTTCTGCATCTTTTCCTTGTGATCCTGCGTGTCGCTCATGGGGGAACCTCTTTGATTGTCCGGCCCAACCTAGGGGAAGATTACAAAAGGTAAAGTCACGCTTTGGGGTCCGTAACCGACCGGGCCTTGCCGCGCTCGAGCCCCAACTGGTGTTCACGCCAGATCACAACGACATTGCCGGCGATTACCAATGCAGCCCCGATCAGGATTGCAAGCGTTGGAAGTTCGTCAAACCAGACATAGCCGATCACAATCGCAAACAGCATGGTCGCATAGTCATAAGGTGCCAGCATCGAAGCCTGACCAAAGCGGTAAGAGGACGTGACCAGAATCTGCGCAACCCCGCCGATCAGGCCCATCATGACCAGAATTAGAGCCTGATTCCACGTTGGCATTGACCACCCCCAGAACGCTGTCAGCGCCGACAGTAGCGTCGCGGTCATCGAGAAATAGAAGACAATTGCTGCAGGATGATCGACTTTGACCAATTGCCGGATATGGATCTGAACAAAAGCCCGAGCGATAGTAGCCCCCAAAACGCACAGCGCGCCGACGGTGGCGGCGACCTCCATCTCGGTGCTGCCCAGGCGCGGCCAAATCATGATCAGGACCCCTAACAGGCCAAGAGCCACCGCGCCGATGCGGATCAGGCGAATCCGTTCTCCCAGCATCACAGCAGCCAGAATCAGGGTGAAGATTGGCGTGGCATAACCAATTGCCGTCACTTCGGGCAACGGCAGCAAGCTGAGGCCGGTGAAAGTAAGCCCCATGGCGCCGGTTCCCAGAACACCGCGCCAGAAATGGCCCATGGGTTTCTTGACCACAAAGCCTCTGGACAACTCTCCACGCGCGATGAGCCAAACAATGATGACAGGAATCGCAAACAGGGAACGGAAAAACACCAACTGGCCCGGAGGAAACTCGTCCGATAGCGCTTTGACCACGGCGGACATCGACGTGAAAAGGAACAGAGCGCCCAGTTTCAGCGTAACTGCCAGCAGAGGTCGATGCGATGTTAAGGGTTTTGTCATCGGCGCGAACCTGCGCCTTTGGCGGACAAAGATCAACGGTTGGGTTTAGTTATTCACCCAGGATTGAGGCAGGGAATTGCCGATTTCTTCGGCGAATTCTTTAAGAAAGCGGATCATACGCTCGGTGCGTTGTTCGGCAATCTGCCTTCCGGTCTCGGTCAGCATGTCACCGGGCAGGGACAGCAGCTTGACCTTCCAATGGTCGAGTGAGAAATGCAGGTCGTCCAGAGACCGGTTTTGGGCAAAAGGATCTGCCGGATCATAAAGTGTGCGCCCCAAAGCACCGGAGACGGAAAAGTTACGGGCGATACCGATGGCACCCAAGGCGTCAAGTCGATCTGCATCGCGCAGAATGCGCGCTTCGGCCGTTTTTGGGATGATATTGGCCGAGAAGCTATGGGCTTCGATCGCGTGTTGGATGGCACGGATCTGGGTCGAATTATATCCTAGTTCCGCCAAAATAGGCTCTGATATCGCTGCGGATCTGCGAGAGGCCAGATGCCGGTCCGGATCGTCCTTTGGCAGATTTACAAGATCATGCAGATAACTTGCGGCCAGCAAAACCGACATATCGGTTTTTTTATCCGCGATGGCCTGCGCGTTGGTCCAAACACGATCCAGATGGGCCAGATCATGGGCCGGATCGGTTTCCATGCGGTGCGCGACCACCGCCCGCAGGCGCGTGCGCAGATCAGCCGATCCGTCCACGGTTCTCTCCGATCTGGCCACGATGCAGCAGCAGGTGGTCGAGGATCACGCAGGCCATCATCGCCTCCCCCACTGGAACGGCTCGGATACCAACGCAGGGGTCATGACGGCCTTTGGTAATGATCTCGGTTTCCTCGCCCGATTTCGTGATTGTCTTTCGTGTTGTCAGGATTGACGAGGTCGGCTTGACCGCGAAACGCACCACGATGTCTTGTCCGGTCGAGATACCGCCCAGAATGCCACCGGAGTGGTTCGAGCTGTATTGTGGACCATTCTGGCCCATGAAGATTTCATCCGCGTTGGCTTCGCCTGTCAGTTCAGCGGCAGCCATGCCTTCGCCAATCTCGACGCCCTTGACGGCGTTGATGGACATCATCGAGGCGGCCAGATCAGTGTCTAACTTGGCATATACTGGCGCACCGATCCCGGCGGGGACACCACGCGCGACGACCTCGACTACGGCACCGACTGAGTTGCCGGACTTACGCAGGTCGTCCAGATACGCGGCCCAATCTTCTGCGGCTGATGCGTCGGGCGTCCAGAACGGGTTCTGTTCGATCTGAGACCAGTCGAACTTAGCGCGATCAATCTTATGCGGTCCGATCTGGGTCATGTAACCCGAGATCTGCACATTGGGCGCAATCTGCTTAATCGCCTCGCGTGCCAGTCCTCCAGCGGCGACACGTGACGCGGTTTCCCGCGCCGAACTGCGCCCGCCACCGCGATAGTCGCGGATCCCGTATTTCTGCCAGTAAGTGATATCGGCGTGGCCCGGACGAAACTTGTCCATGATATCACCGTAGTCTTTCGACCGTTGATCGGTGTTCTCGATCATCAGTTGGACGGGTGTGCCAGTAGTCTGGCCCTCAAACACGCCCGAGAGGATTTTCACCTGATCGGGTTCGCGCCGTTGGGTGGTGAACTTGTTCTGCCCCGGTTTGCGCTTGTCCAGCCAGTGCTGGATCATGGCTTCGTCGATTGCAACGCCCGGAGGGCACCCGTCGACCGTGGCGCCCAAAGCAGGGCCGTGGCTTTCACCCCAAGTGGTGACGCGGAAAAGATGTCCAAAGCTGTTCATCGACATGGGGTGTACTCCTTTGAGGGTTGTGATTAGCGGGCAAGGCCCCCGGCCTCAAGCGGATTTGGCCTTTGATGACGTGAACGCCGCCCGGTGGGCGGCGCATTTGAGTATTTGGGAAAAGATGAAGCTCAGGCGGCCTGCGCGACTTTCGCGCGGGTGTCTGCGATCATCAGCGCGGCCTGAGCCGCTTCGCGCCCTTTCTGAACGAAATGGTCGCGGTAGATGGCGTTGTGGTGGTCGGTCTCCTGATATTGATGCGGCGTCAGCGAGACGGACAGGACGGGTATACCCGTGTCCATTCCAGCGCGCATCAATCCATCGACGACGGCCTGTGCGACGAAATCGTGCCTGTAGATGCCGCCATCGACGACAAAAGCGGCACAGGTAACGGCTGCGTATTTGCCGGTTTGGGCCAGGTCGCGGGCCAGCAGGGGCATTTCGAACGCGCCGGGGACATCGAAGACATCGACCTGATCGGCGGGAATGAGCTCCAAAAACCCATCCAACGCGCGGTCGACGATATCGGAATGCCAGTTGGCTTTGATGAAGGCATAGCGGGTGTGTGTCATCATGATCTCCTTTCAGTTTGGTGGCCTGCTGGCGGTCGCGAAAATCGATTCTCACTTTTTACCGCCAGCACGGTATGACACGTCACCCAAGGCGATCACGGGCAAGCACGCCGCTGGGCGGCGCTACTCACACGTTCTCTTTCATCCGGACTGTAACCGTCGGCTCTGGCTTCTCACCAGATCTGCTGACACCCTTTGGTGCTTCTACAATTTGTCCGAAAACCGGTTTCCACTTTTCGGATCGTAGACACTGCGGGGCCGCTCGCGGGCTTACGGATCATCGCCCGCATACCGCCGGTGGGGAATTTCGCCCCGCCCTGAGAACAAGTTGGACCTTGCATAGATCGGACCCTGTCTGCAACAGATTTGACAGGAGGACCACCATGCACCCGAACCCCGCCTTCCGCGCCGAGGACCGCGCGCGCCACATTGATTTTGCACGTGACCGAGGATTCGGCGTGCTGGCATTATCTGCGGTTGGTGCCCCCCTGTTGAGCCACGTGCCGTTTCTTTTGTCAGATGATGGTCGGGTGGTCGAGCTGCATCTTGTACGCTCAAATCCCATCGTGCGGGCGCTGCGCACGCCGAAAAACGTCAAGATCGCGGTGCAAGGGCCAGATGGGTATATCTCGCCGGATTGGTATGAGGTGGAGGATCAGGTTCCGACCTGGAACTACGTGGCCGTGCATTTGACCGGGCAGCTGGAGCTGCGTCCACAGGACGAGATGTTGGATCTTTTGAACAGGCAATCGGCTTTCTTTGAAGAGCGCCTGCTGCCTAAACTGCCATGGGGTACGGGCAAGATGTCAGACGAGGCTCTGACCAAGATGATGCGGATGATCGTGCCATGCCGAATGCAGGTCGAGGATATTCAGGGCACATGGAAGTTGAGCCAGAACAAGACCGATGATGCGCGCGCCCGGGCATCTGAACAGGTTGCGTCCTCGGGGGTCGGGTCCGAACTGACGGCTCTGCAAGAGTTGATGCACAAGGCTTAGCCGTCGGTAAAGTGTAGTCTTTTGTTTTTGCGGACCTCCTGTAAGGTCGGCGCAAACAGGGAGTCCGCCGATGAAACTCTACCACAGTCTGACGTCGCCCTATGTGCGCAAAGTCATGGTTTTGCTGCATGAAACAGATCAGCTTGAAGATGTTGAGCTGGAGACGGTGGCTGGAACGCCGATTGCACCGGCTGAGTCGCTGGTCAGCAAGGCGCCTTTGACCAAAGTTCCGGCGCTGGAACGCCCGGATGGTCCGACATTGTTCGATAGCCGCGTGATCTGCGCATTTCTGGATGCCCGTTCCGGCGGAAAGCTTTATCCTGAGAATGCTGGTCGTTGGGACGTTCTGACGCTCGAGGCGCTGGCCGATGGGATTCTGGATGCGGCCCTTTTGATGACTTACGAGGATCGTCTGCGCCCAGAAGACAAAAAGTGGAACGCCTGGATCGAGTCGCAGTGGGTCAAGATCGATCGTGCTTGCGCGGTTCTGAACCAGCGCTGGATGGCGCATTTGTCCGGCCCGCTGGACATGGGGCAGGTCGCTGTCGGCTGCGCGCTGGGCTATCTGGATCTGCGCCACGATGCGCGGGGTTGGCGCGAGGGCAATGATGCGCTTGCAACCTGGTTTGCGGAATTTGGCGAGCGACCCAGTATGGTGGCCACCCGCCCACCGGGCTAAGGCATCCGCAGCCGCGCCTGCGTTACTGGCTGAACGTCGCCAGATACGCGGCGATATCTTCTGCACCCTTCTTGAGCTTGACGCTCATGTTTGGGCGGGCGGTATCGTCATCGAGGTAGTCCTTGATGAACCCGATCGGGTCTTTGGAGTAGGCCGCAATGTTTTCTTCGGTCCAGACCAAACCTTCTTCACCGGCGCGGATCATGTCATCGGTGAACATTCCAACCGGCAAGCGTTCACTACCATAACGGTAGTCGTTCTCGGATCCGGCGACTCGCCCGATAACGCCATAGAGATTCGGCCCGGTGATTCCACCTTTGACCAGCACTTCTCCGTCCTTGATGATGGCATGGCACGAGGAGCAGCGGTTATACATCGCCTTTCCCTTTTCGGGATCACCTGCGGCAAGGGCCTGATTGGATAGGGCCAATGTAAACACAGCAGTGGCCAGGAGGGTTTTTGACATGGGGGGTCTCCTTACTGGAGTTCGCGCGTTTTGCCTGCTGTCCTGTATTCGCGCAAAAAGTGCAACGAAGTAAAAGTGCACAATTTGCAATTTAAATCATCTATTTCGGGAATATGATTTTCCTGAAAACAATCCAGTTCCTGCCGGCTTGATTGTGAGCATCCAACGCGCAAATCAGTGGTGCACAAAATGAAAAATACATACCTGTTAGAACGTATTGAGGGCATGCGCTGGCAATCGAATCAAGCTGGCCTGATTCGAGCTCACGAACAAAGTTGAGCGCGAGATTCACCAAAAAAACAGCTCCGGTAGCCATATGAAGCGGCACATGCGGCGTATTGCGCGTTTATGAACGCTGGACGAACACTATTCTCCCCGATAGTAAGCGCGTTTAAGACGCCGCTTTCACGCGGTGCGCGAGCTTTTTGCCCGTCCGCGGGCGCCAGACAACCGGAGATAACCTCGTGTCCCACGCAGAAGACCACGAAGGCACCCGCAGAGATTTCCTGTATTACGTCGCTGGCGGCGCAGGTGTCGTTGCGACGGGTGCAGCCGTATGGCCCCTGATCAACCAAATGAACCCGTCAGCAGACGTGCAGGCGCTGTCGTCGATCCGCACGGATGTAAGCGGGGTCGAGCCGGGTACACAGCTGACCGTTAAGTGGCTGGGCAAACCCGTCTTTATCCGCCACCGCACTGGTGCCGAGATTGCCGACGCGCAGCAGCAGGACGAGGAAGCCGTTGGCAACCTGCCTGATCCGCTGGCACGGAACTTCAACCTGAATCCGGATGCACCTGCAACTGACGCCAACCGCGTGATGCCTTCGCCCGAAGGCGAAGCGGCAGGTGCCTGGATCGTTCAGATGGGCGTATGTACGCACCTCGG
This sequence comes from Ruegeria sp. 6PALISEP08, assembly GCF_001238295.1. Taxonomy (GTDB): domain Bacteria; phylum Pseudomonadota; class Alphaproteobacteria; order Rhodobacterales; family Rhodobacteraceae; genus Ruegeria. Next base: position 18,251 of record NZ_LGXZ01000008.1, on the reverse strand, counting down.
TTGTGTGCCTCTGGGAGATGCTGGCGACTTTGGTGGCTGGTTCTGCCCCTGCCACGGTTCGCACTACGACCTTGCCGGTCGTATCCGTAAAGGCCCCGCGCCTGAGAACCTGCCTGTCCCGCCTGTTGAGTGGGTCGACGCAACAACCATCAAACTCGGCTAAGGGAGACCCAGTTTATGTCCGGAATTCCCCACGATCACTACGAGCCGAAGTCAAACGGCGAGAAGTGGCTGAACAGCCGTCTGCCGATCGTCGGCCTGCTGTATGACACCCTGATGATCCCAACCCCCAAGAACCTGAACTGGTGGTGGATCTGGGGCATCGTCCTGGCCTTCTGCCTGGCGCTGCAAATCGTCACCGGTATCGTTCTGGTGATGCACTATACCCCACATGTCGATCTGGCCTTCGCCAGCATCGAGCACATCATGCGCAACGTGAATGGCGGCTATATGCTGCGCTACATTCACATGAATGGCGCTTCGCTGTTCTTTGTTGCGGTCTACATCCATATCTTCCGCGGCCTGTTCTACGGTTCGTACAAAGCCCCGCGTGAGATCACGTGGATCATCGGTATGCTGATCTATCTGATGATGATGGGCACTGCCTTCATGGGCTACGTTCTGCCCTGGGGTCAGATGTCCTTCTGGGGTGCGACTGTTATCACCGGCCTGTTTGGCGCGATCCCGTTTGTCGGCGAAGCGATCCAGACCTGGTTGCTGGGCGGACCCGCGGTGGACAATGCCACGCTGAACCGCTTCTTCTCGCTGCACTACCTGCTGCCTTTCGTTATCGCGGCGCTGGTGATCGTGCACATCTGGGCTTTCCACACCACCGGCAACAACAACCCGACAGGTGTTGAGGTTCGCCGTGGCTCGAAAGCCGAGGCCGAGAAAGACACGCTGCCGTTCTGGCCATATTTCGTGATCAAGGACCTGTTCGCGCTGGCCGTTATCCTGGTCGTGTTCTGGGCCATCGTCGGCTACATGCCGAACTATCTGGGCCACCCGGACAACTACATCGAAGCCAACCCGCTGGTGACACCGGCGCATATCGTGCCCGAATGGTACTTCCTGCCGTTCTACGCGATCCTGCGGGCCTTCACCGGTGAGGTCTGGGTTGTTCAGTTCGCCAGCTTCATCACCGGCGGCATCGTCGACGCCAAGTTCTTTGGTGTGATCGCGATGTTCGGTGCGATCCTGGCTATGGCGCTGGCGCCCTGGCTGGACACGTCGAGCGTGCGTTCGGGCAAGTACCGTCCGATGTTCAAATGGTGGTTCTACCTGCTGATCATCGACTTCTTTGCCCTGATGTGGCTGGGTGCGATGCCTGCGGAAGAGCCCTATGCGACCTTCTCGCTGATCGCGTCCGCCTACTGGTTCGCCTATTTCTTCGTGATCCTGCCGATCCTCGGTGTGATCGAGAAGCCTCTGGCACAGCCCGAGACGATCGAAGAAGACTTCAACGCGCATTATGGCAAGGCTGACGCCGACGCCACGCCGGCCGAGTAAGAAGAGGGACCGGAAACATGTTCAAGAAACTTGCAATCGGCGCCGCGTTTGCTCTGGCCCTGACCCCTGCTGCATCCATTGCGGCAGGCGGCGGTGAGCAGCATATTGAAGATTTCGCCTTCTCGTTCGAAGGCCCCTTCGGTACCTGGGATCAACATCAGCTGCAGCGCGGCCTGCAGATCTATACCGAGGTCTGTGCCGCCTGCCATGGCCTGCAATATGTACCTCTGCGCGATCTGACAGCGCTGGGCTATTCGGAAGAAGAAGTTATCGCTTATGCAGCAGAAAACTTCGAAGTGTTCGACCCTGAGCTGGACGACTTCCGCCCGGCAATCCCGACAGACCATTTCCCGGCCAATACCGGTGTTGGCGCACCGGACCTGAGCCTGATGGCCAAGGCCCGCGCGGGCTTCCACGGGCCTTACGGTCTGGGCATCAATCAACTGGTAAAAGGCATGGGCGGTGCCGAGTACATCGCCTCGCTGCTGGACGGCTACACCGGTGAAGAGAAAGAAGAGGCAGGCTCTGTCCTCTACGAAAACAAAGCCTTCCCCGGCGGGTGGATTTCGATGGCACCGCCGCTATCGGACGAACAGGTCGACTTTGCTGACGGACATTCAAACTCTGTCGAACACATGTCGGAAGACGTCTCAGCCTTCCTGATGTGGGCGGCCGAGCCGAAGATGATGGAGCGCAAGAACGCTGGCTTTGTTGGCGTGATCTTCCTGACCGTACTTTCGGTGCTGCTCTATCTGGTTAACAAGCGCCTTTGGGCACCGCATAAAGGCAAGCTTCGCAAAGAAGATTGATCTTTTTCGGGAGATAGAAATCGAAACCCCCGCGCCGTCAGGTTGCGGGGGTTTTTGTTTGAGGTTGGGCCAAAGGGGCCAGCCCCTTCTTGGCCTTCGGCCAATTCATCCCCGAGATATTTTTGGCCAGATGAAGGTGGATCAGGCTGTAAGCTGGGTCGCGGTCTGTCCGGTGATTGCCGTGATTACGATCTGACCTTCGGGCTGAGGCGTGTCGAAGGTTACTTCGGTGAATTGCTCGGTCCGGCCCATATGAGGGTTTTCCATCAGGATGTGATGGGTCTTGCCGAACTGTTCCGACAGGTGCCTGGATACCTGAGCGTCTCCGGCCGCGCGCAGTCGGGCGGCGCGGTCTTTGATGACGGTCCCATTTATCTGCTGTGGGATCCGCGCAGCTGGTGTGCCGTCGCGTTTGGAATACGGGAATACGTGCAGCCATGTCAGGTCACAATCATTGACCAGCTTGAGCGAGTTTTCGAAATGCGCTTCGGTCTCTGTTGGAAAGCCCGCGATGATATCCGCACCGAAGGTCATATCAGGGCGCAGTTTCCGCGCGTCTTCAGTAAATCGGATGGCATCATCGCGCAGGTGGCGGCGTTTCATCCGCTTCAGGATCAGGTCATCCCCGTGTTGCAGCGACAGATGCAGGTGCGGCATCAGGCGTGGCTCGGTCGCTATAGCCTGCATCAAGTTCTCGTCGACCTCGATCGAGTCGATCGAACTGATCCGCAGGCGTGGCAAATCTGGCACCAGCTTGAGAATGCGCATCACCAGATCGCCCAGTTTGGGTTGAGCGGGCAGGTCGGCCCCCCAAGAGGTCAGGTCAACGCCGGTCAAAACCACCTCGTTATAGCCTTTGTCGACCAGCCTCTTGATCTGATCCACCACAACACCTGCGGGCACGCTGCGCGAGTTGCCCCGGCCGTAGGGAATGATGCAAAAGGTACAGCGGTGGTCACACCCGTTTTGGACCTGCACATAGGCACGTGAACGTGTACCAAAGCCGTCGATCAGGTGGCCGGCCGTTTCGGTGACTGACATGATGTCGTCGACCTGAACTGACTCGGTCTCGCCAATGAAATCGGCTGCCATACCTTTCCAGGTGTCGGGCTGCATCTTCTCGGTATTGCCGATGACCGCATCGACCTCGTCCATTTGGGCAAAGGTCTCGGGTTCCGTTTGGGCGGCGCAGCCCGTGACGATCAGACGGGCGTGGGGGTTTTCGCGCCGCAGCTTGCGAATCTCTTGCCGGGCTTTGCGGACAGCCTCGGCTGTGACCGCGCATGTGTTCACCACCACTGCATCCGTCAGACCCGCCTGCTGCGACAGTTCTTTCATCGCCTCGGTCTCATAGGCGTTCAGGCGGCAGCCCAGAGTGGTAAACTTGGGCGGGTTCATCCCAGCGACCTCAAGAATTCCGGTGTCAGCGTGCCCGAAAAGACATGGGCTGTTGGCCCGGTCATCCAGACTCCGTCCTCGCGCCAGTCGATCCAGAGAGTACCGCCGTCCAGGTCGATCTGAACTTTACGACCGGTTAGCCCGCGCCGTGCCGCGGCGACGGCTGTTGCACAAGACGAAGAGCCGGAGGCGAGGGTGATGCCTACTCCGCGTTCCCACACCCGCATTCGGATGCGGTCCGGCCCTGTAATCTGCGCCACCTGCACATTGGTCCTTTCAGGATAGAGGGGATGGTATTCATAGCGCGCGCCGAACTCCGCCAGCGGGATCGCCTCGGCGTTTTCGACGAAGAATGTGCAATGGGGGTTGCCCATGCCGGTTGCCGTTGGCGCCCCTTCAATCGGCAGTTCCAACGTATCCATCTGTTCGGCCAATGGGATTTCGTCCCATTTCAGCTGGGGTGACCCCATGTTGACCGATGTCAGCCCTTCGCCCTCATCTTGCGCGTAGAGCGTTCCACGTTCGGTGGTCAAAGTTAGCTCCCCGCTTCCAGCCTCATCCATCAGAAACCGCGCGATGCAGCGTGTGGCATTGCCACAGGCGGCCGAGGTCGATCCATCGGAATTGTAGAAGACCAGATGCGCGTCCGCTTTGCCATTTTCGATTACGGCCAGTTGGTCGAAACCCACACCAAAGTGTCGATGCCCGATTCCTTTTGCGAGAGCCGGGGTGATCTGGAAATCGCGGCCGCGCGCGTCCACGATGACAAAGTCATTTCCCAACCCATGCATCTTCATGAAGGGCAAACCGGTATCGAGTCTCTGTTGCATAGCGGCGATATAACCCCGGTCAGAACATGAATCCACCCTGTTGCGCAGAATCCTGAAAAAAGGGGTTGACCCCCCTGCGACACCTGCCTAATTAGGCCGCCTATCGGGTCGCCGGAAACACAAGTTGTGATGGTGAAACGAGGCGTAAAATAAGGGCTTGAACCTGATCAGGGAATTGCCTTAAAGAGCGCCACGGATCTAAAAGATCCAGCAAAAGAGTGGGCCGTTAGCTCAGTTGGTAGAGCAACTGACTTTTAATCAGTGGGTCGCAGGTTCGAATCCTGCACGGCTCACCACTCCAAACCTCAATAAAATATGACTTAATCCGCTGAAATACTGAGGTTGCCCGGGGCTATTTGTATTGCGCGCGCAGTGCGTGTTTGCGCGTGTTTGGGCACGACAATGCAGCCAAATCTGGAAAAAACCTGGAAGAAACCTTAGGTTCTTAGTGGGATCAGCCACTGCAACGGCTGGCCCCGACATCGCCGAACTATTTAGGAAGCCCGGCAATGCGTGAAAAGAACCTATCAGCACGCGAACGTGCTTCAAATCACATCCAAGCCGCGTTGGACACGGGTGTCCGAGGCGAATTGCGCGAGCTCCTTAGAAAGGCAGCTGCATTGGCAGCAGGTGAACGCGTGACTGATGTGTCTGATTTGGAGTACCGCCAACTGACGATTGGCGGCAAACTCGTCGACAAGGATAGACCCGGTCTGCTGATGCGTCACGGCAAGCGCACCGGGAAAGTCTGGATCTACCGGTTCGAGCATCCTGACACCAAGAAACAGATTGAATTTCAGTTTGGCCGCTACCCCGCTATGTCCACGGCCGACGCGCGAGAGACGTGGCGGGGGCTGCGAGCTCAGCGGCTTGAAGGTAATGTGCCAACTGTCGCCACATCTAAATCTCCTAGTGCCCTGACCATGGGCGATTTGATCAAGCGTTACATCGCGGATTATGCGCGAGTGACCAAAGCCGCTTCGTCGTCTAAGGAGGATGAACGCCTCTTGGGCAAGTTTGTTCTGCCGTACTATGAGGATCTTCCTGCGGTGGAGTTCGACCACGAAGTAGCGAAGGCGGTCCTATCCAACATCGTCAACGCTGGCGCCTTGCGCGAAGCGGAGAAAGTCCGCTCGGTGCTCTCTACCATGTTCAACGTGGCCAGTGGGCGTACGCGAAAGATATCCACCCTTGACGGCACCTGGCTGCCTCCGGATCATCCCAATCCCGTTGGGGCAGTGACGCTACCCAAGAGGAACCCGCGTCAGCATACCCCAGGAACGCGCGAACTCCGCAATTACGTCCGTGGTCTCGATCAACTGGGGCAGCACGGCGAGATCCTTCGAATCCAGTTGGAGACCTTTGCAAGGATCGGCGAGGTCTCGTCCATGGAATGGGATGAAGTCGATTTCGATACTGGAACCTGGACACTGCCCGCCGTCAGGTCGAAGAATGGGAAAGCGCATGTCGTGATGCTCGCCCGACAGACCGTAGAGCGGCTTCGGGGCCGCGCTGAAACAGGCGTGTCGCACTTGGTCTTCTGAGGCTCGACTTGGTTTGTAGAACCACCATCATCGTATTCTCGGTCCTGTACCTGTTGGCGTTGGTTGCATTCTTGACGGGCACATTTGGCTGGTTGGGACAGGAACGAGACCCTTTGTCCGGAGCGTTCCTACTGCCGTTGGGACTACCTTGGATACTTGTAGCGGACTTAGTTTCGGAGTCCGCCAAGCCATGGTTCGCGGCGATTGCACCGGTGCTCAACATTTTGGCGCTGGTTTTCATTTGCTGGTGGGCTCGCAGTTTACACCAGAAATGAAGGCGGACCTCTGTCTCACCAAAAGGGAGGAAAACATGGGAAAAGTGATCTTGGGAATTGTGATCGGGCTCATCCTTGGCGTGGTTGGGGCTATGACGTTGGGTGGCGGGGCCGCGGTGGGTGTCGGTGTTGCGACAGGCTTGTCCGCCGGTGTCTGCACCACATTGAAAGGAGCACAAGCCGAGAACTTTATCACCGCCGAGCAAGCGGATCAGATCCTCAATCGCGTAAATTCCGAGATGGCATCTCTGCAAGGAATTGAAACGACAGGCGAGATCGTCGGCAGCGCACAGGCATGCGATGAGTTTCTGTCAAAGTTACGAGAAGCTAAATGAGGTTCCGCTTTGTACGGAACAAAACAGTAAGGACAAGCCAACAGGGAACCATCTGATGAAACTCGTTTTACTCAAGCTCCTCACACCCATGTTCGCAATCGCGGGCACAGCTGCTTTTGCAATATCAGAAGCCGACGACGCGTGTATCGACCATTTGCGGCAGGTTGGTGGACCAGACGGTCAATCCGGAACGATTGAAAGCTCTCAGTTCTCGGAAGCTGGTACGCTCGTCATGCTACGAGACGCAGGCGGAACACTTTGGCGCTGCATCGCGTACAAGGATGGTAGCATCGGCGAGATGTCGGTTGTCGAAGCGATGGATGATGGCGGTGGAGCCATGGCAGGCGCCGCCGGGTCTACTGGTAGCCAACGTGTCAAATTCGATGCTGGTTCCACCGGGGCCGAACTCGTTGGTGAACTCGCGCCCGGAGCGTCACAGCAATATGTTCTCGGGGCAAAAAACGAACAGTTTCTTTACGTCCGCGTTGCCCCGCGAAATGGCTCCTTAGACTACGTTATTCGTAACCCCGATGGTTCTGAACTGTTGGGATTAATGTCGGCGGACAAGGAGTATCGAGGGCAGCTTTGGCAATCTGGTGATCATGTTGTGGAGGTTATCAATCGCAGCAACTCTTCCGTCGGCTACAACGTAATTTTCGGAATTGAATAGGTGATCAACCAGAAACCCGGAAATGTATTCCCAAAGAAGCTAGGAAAAACAGATGAAACCCAAGTTCTTATTTGTGATCGGCACGGCGTGTACTGCTGCGCTTGCAGCATGCGACGAGAGTGACGGATCGGTGGATGCAAGTGCACCAACTGTAGGCAGCGCTAGCGATCTTTCGTCATTTGAAGGGGCAAGAGCGGGCCAAGCTGAAATGGGCATCCAAAGTCTCGGATTTGAACTCATCCGAAGCGAAGGTCTGACCTCGTACTGGTTTAACAAGGATACTGGTGCATGTGCTCGGATCACGACATCCGAGGGAAGGTACTCAGATGTAGCTATGCTGCCATCAAGTGACTGCTGACAAAATTCCATCAATCCCAAATCCAAAAGAAGGAGCTCAAACTTGCAATTCGACCTGGCACACGCGGCGGTCATCGTTGTCGCCTTAATCATCACTAACCTGGCATTGAAATCGGCTGGCGTGATCAACGAAGAAAACAAGCACCAATGGAACTGGAAAGTTGTTCTAGCCTACTTCGTAGTCGTCGTTATCATCAATCTCGTGTGGCCCATTTAAAGTTTCACAGCGGAAAGCTATTTGCCCACTTGATATGGTTGTCATGAACTAGCCTTTCCGACAAACTATCAGGTCGCAAGAGTTTGAGCATTAAAGGTTCAAGAATAGAAAGGATTTGGCATGCGGTTTTTGGCGTCCCTCATATTCATTGGTGTTCTCGCAACCGCTGCGAATTCTGACGTGACCAGTCGAAATGGCGGTCCAAGCAACAGTCAAATGCTTTCAAAGGGTGGTGACGGAGACATTGATGGTGTCGCTTTCTTTCGCCCAGTCTTAAGCGGAGTGTTGTATCGATCCGGTTTCAAGGGCGGCGACAAGGATCGAACTGGCCTAAGTGAAGGTCAACGCGAAACTCTGTGCAGTGAAGGGTTTTCAACAGGGTTTTATGCCGACTTCGGCAAAAACACTGAATACGGTCGCACCAGCTGCGGAAACGGATCCTTTGACTATCAGAGCGCCAGATCCTCCCGACCCGATGCTGTCATGGCGTCCATACACGAGGTGATTAAAAACCCTGGAAAGGGCCCTGTTCTGGTGCACTGCATGTGGGGCGTTCATTCCTCAGGTGCATTGTCGGCGATGGCGCTCGTTCAGTTTTGCGGTTGGACAGAAGAAAGGGCCAAGGAATATTGGAATGATGCCCGAAACGGAGCCCCTTGTTCAGGCGGGTGCGACCAGTGGATTGACTCAAAATTTTCCAACTTCAGTGTCGACCCAAAGTTGAAAATCTCCACCGAACAACAGGCAGCGATTTGCCCTAAATGATACCGGGAGGACTATTCAAATGAGGTTCAATCTTCTGGGGTCACTTGCTTTCATTGCACCCACTGCCTTGTGGGCGAGCGACGATGTTCTCGGTGAAGCCATGACATTTGATAGTCCCAATGGTGTTACGGAACGCTGCATTCGGATCGAAAAAGTTCCAACAGGCGCGTATCAAAAAAGCGATCTTGAGGAAGAAACGGCCTATTGCGACATCGATTTCTATACTTCCGAAATTGCCATTTGCCCAAAAACCTGGAGCACCAGCCCAGGAATGGCAGTCTACGATATTTCGGAAGGACCCTACGTTGGGAACCGCTCTGAGTTCGAGAGAAACGCTTGCAAGGAGGGCAAGTCGGCAAAAGAGCTGGCCAAGGACAGGATCGCCAAATTCAAATCCACCATGAACCAAAAGGGCACCAGTGGAACGTTTTCCACCTCGTCGTTGCTTTACTATCATTTCTCCAGATATTTCGACACGACTGTAAAAGTTCCAGTCGCCGTTTGGCGCAGCATGGACGCCCAGGCGCATTTTTCCGAGGTCGCAGAGCCTGGCCTTGCGATTTCTGGTGGCTCTCATGGCGGGCGCATGAACCATGAAGGCTGGCGGGTCTTCGCAGCTGCGGATTCTGACCCGAAATCATACCAGCCCACCGACGATCTATTCACCGCAGATCGAACGCAAATATATGGTGTTCTGCTTGATAGTCCTGGGCATCGATATGGCTCAGAAATCAACGGCACCCGCAAATCTGGTTGGGGAAAAGGTCAGAACCGCGATTTTCAGGAAACTCCCGCTTTCTTAGCTTTGCGTTCTTCTAGGCCATTGTCAGAGGCAATTGCAGAGGGCGTCGGAGAAGGTCGAAGAGACCGGATGATCAACAAGGATCTCGGTCCCGATGTCAGCGACCAACAGATGGCATTTTGGATGCAAGAACTCACCGAAATTGTTCTCCTCGACTTCATCTTTAGCCAGCAGGACCGTGTGGGAAACATAGACTTCACACCCTATTGGTATTGGGTCGAAGACGGAAAACTGAAGCAGAAGAAAGCCAAGCACCATGAGCCAAACGATGGAGATGTTCCCGCCGACGCGTTATTGATCCGTCGCAGCAATCTAAACGACAACGATGCTGGCGGGCGTGTCGAGTATGCCAACTTCGCGAAATCTACTCAAATGCTGGAGAAAATTCGCCACTTCTCTCCAAGCACGTACCGGCGCTTGGTTACATTGAATAGTGACCTTCAAACCCAAGGCCCGGTCTATGACTGGCTATCGCAAAGCTTTGGGTTGTCAGACAGTCAGATTGCACAAGTTGTCAAAAATACTGCGCTGGCAACGTCCATCCTCCAGAGCAATTGTTCAAATGGCGATTTGATGTTCGACTTGGATCCTGTCGTATTCTTTTTGAGAAACGGCACCGAGGTAGAGGCTGTGGACTGTTATGAACCGTAGGTGTTCTGCTCTTATTGCGGTGTTCATTTGGACCGCTCTGCTCGCCTGCAAAGCGGCGGCGTTGGATGTCATCGTCATATCGGATCTGAATGGAAGCTATGGTTCGGTAAGGTACGATGCCCGCGTCGAAAACGCGATTGAGCGCATAATTGAGATTGATCCAGATCTGGTTATTTCGACCGGAGATATGGTTGCGGGACAGCGCATTCCCAACTTGTCCGACAAACAGGTCAGGGATATGTGGAAGGCGTTTCACGAGGCTGTATCAGATCCTTTAGAGGCTGCCAGCATTCCATTTGCAGTCACGCCAGGAAACCATGATGCCTCTGCGTACCGTGGGTTCGAGCGTGAAAGAAAAATATACGCAGAGGAATGGACTCCGAGAAAACCAGACGTCGATTTCCTGGTTTCAGATGACTACCCGTTCTTTTACGCATTTGAGATGCAGGGCATTACGTTTGCGTCGCTGGATGCAACGACCCTAGGACCCCTATCCGGTGACCAGCAGGACCGTCTACAGGAACTGGGTGCAGACGGAGACCCGATTGTCACTTTCAGTCACCTCCCACTTTGGCCGTTCGCGATCCAGCGCGAACGCGAAATCATCGGTGACCCAACACTTGAAAAAATCTATCTGGAAAGCGGTGTTGTTCTGCATCTGTCAGGCCACCATCATGCCTTCTACCCCGGTTGGAAAGACGGTGTGGCTTATGTCTCTCAAGCTTGTTTGGGAGGTGGTCCGCGGCGGCTTATTGGCGATAGCGCCAGATCACCTCACAGCTTCACTCATGTTACGTTCCAGCCGAACGGAGAGTTTGGGATAGCAGTATATCGAGGCCCTGACTTCGAAAGGTCGGTAAACTTCAAGTCGCTCCCGAAAGAGATCAGATCCCCGAATGCGGTGTTGAAACGCTTAGACCTTGTGAAATGACTAGAGGTTGAGTTTCAGTTCGACTTTTTCAGGGACCAGATCATTTATCATCTCTTCGATCCGGGCTTCCGTCAGTCCACCCGAGGTGATGAAAAGCAATGAAACGCGAGATTTTCCGGGAACGTGGTGTTTTCTGACCAGCTTCCAGCCGGCGTCTGCGGCCATGACTTCAATGGCACCGCTAACTTTCAATGAGTGCTCTTCATCTGAAGCTTTGAGCGAAACTTCCACGCCCTTGTTTCGCCCTCCCAGCCAAATGAAGCACCAACACACAATCGCCACCAAAGTGGCCATCAACGGCAAGCCCAAACCGACCGCAAGACCAAGAACCGTTACGATTATCATTTCGACTGTATCGACAGGATCATCCAGATTGGAGCGGAACCTAAGCAACGCGCCGATACCAAAGATAACAAAACCAATCATTGACCCGTGTTGAACAACCAGGAATCCAACAGCCATGCCGATAAGCGCATAAAGGAAGAAAAGCCTTGGCATAACTATGTCGCTGACGCTTCTACGAGCTTTGCGTCTCACCGGATGATAGACGATCAAGCCAGTCAGAATGATCGTGACTACTACATCGAGAATAAAGAAATACAGTTCCTGTTGGCCACGAAATTGCGTCCATCGACGTTCGATGAGAATTTCCGATTCCGAAGCCCCTGCTAGCATCGTAGCAGGGTCGATTTGTGACAACGCAGCACTTGGCAACAGCACCATAAATAACCCTGCCACAAGGGGGAAAGTCTTGATCAACTTCACTTCCTTCCTGCTTACTCTAGCAGATTACGTGCCGCCAAAGGCACATCTTGTCCAATTCAATCGCAACAGGCGGGATCAGGTAAAGAGATTACCATGCATTCTTCGGACATCGCATCCGGACTGTGATACGAACGCTGATACAGGGATGTGGTCCAAGCGCGAGAAAATCCAATGTCAGAACACAAGCTGCTTCGGTCGGAACTTGGGTTTTCACGGTGCTTCCCCAAGCTTGGAACACTGGCTTCTTTTGCAAGCGCTACTGTTGCATTTCTGGCATGGATCGAGCTCGCCTACGCCGAAAGTCCCGGTTTGACTCTCATCGACTCATTCAAGGTGGCGGACAAATCGGAAGGCTTCTCGGAGCCTTCCGGATTGTCTCTGTCCAACGCCGAAGGCTTCTTGTGGTCAGTAAGCGACGCTGAACCTAAACTGCACCTAATTGGAATCGACGGGGCAGTAGGAAACTCTTTCAAGCTGCCATTATTGGCGGGATCAGATCTGGAGGGCGTCGCATCACGAAAAGACGGGTCTATTTTGCTGCTTCAGGAAACTGACCGATCAATTCTAGTCGTTCACCCAACCGAACCCATTCAATTGACAACAATACCTCTCACATCTCTTAAAGGTTACTCGGCCGCCGCTGAATTACTCGTCGGCAACCCATTAAACAAGGGACCCGAAGGTATCACTGTTGACCCGGAATCGGGGCGGGTCTTCATTGGCATTGAAGGACAACCAAGGTTGTTAATGGTCGTATCACCAGCGCTAGACGAAATTGTTGAGATCATTCCTTTAGCCCGCGATGCAGGTTTTATCTCCGAGCGTGTAGATGATGATGAACTGGATTTGAGCGGCCTAGCATGGTCCCCGTCCTCACGTTCTCTTTGGATTGTAAGTGACAAAGGCCGTCAAATCTTCGTCTACAATCCAGAGTCCAAGTCCGTAAAGTCTATCAGTTTGACATTCACAGAAGATGGCAAACAAAAGGAAGTTAAACATCCCGAAGGAATCGCTCTCGATGAGACCAAAGGGCTTCTCTATGTCCTAACAGACGATGCCAAGAAATCGCGGCTTTATGTTTTTGAGCAACCGGAATTGTGAGGGCTGTCCTACTAGTTCTCTACTCTAACTTGTTGAAAAGCCGGGTTGTGTAATTGAGCGCCGTCGTATGTGCGGCGTATTAAGTAAATCTGCGTTCTGTTCACTGTGTTTCTTAAAAGCATCACCCATCAATACATTCGAGTAGCGTCAGGTTCACACATGCGAACCACATAATAACATTGGACTTCAACATGCTCAGTCACTTTAAGGTTGTCAAAAATGCGCGTATTCAGCTCAGTTGTTTTTGCGATCATTTGCTCTCTTGTGGCCACTGCATCAGTTCCAAGAAGTAGCATTGCCCAAACCTGGGACATCGCATCCCAGCACTCGGTCAGCGGCGTAACGGTGTATGATGCGGATGAGCTGTTAACTTTTGCCGGTCAATTGGCCTTCAATCGGTCAGGACGCATCACAGCGGTGGAGGTCGCATCAACGATCACTCAGATCTACCGAGAAGACGGTTACTTCTTGGCTGAGGCCTGGCCCGGTCCCGATGGGCAGAGCATAATTGTTGATGAAGGGCGCATTCAAACCATCGAAATTGAAGGCGTAGATACGCGCACGTTCCAAACCCTAGAAAAGATCTTTCGCCCCCTCACCACCGCATACCCAATAACTCTCAAGCGATTTGAGCGGGCGGTTATGTTGGCCGAGGACATACCCGACTTGGACGTGTCGACTGAACTTGATTATCCGGATCAGGCTGGTGCTCGGCTGAGAGTATTGGGAGAGCCACTGCGAAAACAAGCCGGTAGTGCGACACTCGACAACCCTCCGCGTGAGCTTGGAGAAGCGCTCAGCTTCTATGTCGTACAAGAGTTTTATTCAACGCTGACCGTCGGGGATTTGCTGCGATTTGAAGGATCAGGCAATTACAATTGGGACAAAGACGATGAACACTCTTTATGGGGCGCTCTTACCTATCGCACGCCGCTGAACAGCAATGGTCTGTACGGTGAGATCTTCTACGGGAACATAAACGCAAAACGTGACCTCTCGGGGGACTTTGCGAGAACAGATATTGACGGCGAGAACTTCACAGTCGCGATGGGTTACCCCGTGATCCGCGATGTGGCCCGTTATGGGTATCTTCTGCTGGACTATCGCCTTTCAAAAGCGGACTCAGTCAGTGGTGGCGTTCCACTATCCAGTGACGCGAGTGTCGTTGGCCTTACATATCTTTACGGGCAAAACTATCCAAAGGGACAAGCTCTGGAAGCGGGGCTAACCTTATCTTTTGGCGATAATGACAATGAAACGACAGACGCGAGTTTTGACGACGGAGACTCCTCGTTCTGGCATCTACGAGGCGGCGTCGGATACGAAAGCCCTCTAACGGGCTTGTCGCCCAACACAGCTTGGCGCACCGAGATCTGGGGGCAGTACACAACAGACCGGCTGCCCTCAGTCGAAGAGTACTTCCTTGGTGATCGTTATGCTTTGCGCGGATATCGTTTTGACGAAGTGGATGGTGATTCCGGGATTTCCGCGATTTTCGAAGTGTCTCATTCCTACTTCCCCAGTTCCCAGAGCATACATCGCTTAACGCCCTTTGCCTTTTTCGACGTGGGGTACATCTCGAACAATGACCCTGCGAGTTTTGAAGTTGATAATGCTACACTGGCTTCGACAGGTCTGGGTTTGGACATTGAGTTTAAGCAAAATCTATTCCTGTCCGGATATGTCGGTGTCCCTTTGAGAGACGGTCCTTTGACCGACTCTGGCGATCCTGGCGCGTATCTTGCTCTGACAACAAGTTGGTGAGGATGTTATGAAACTGAACCGAATTGCTGTACTTACCGCAACTTGTCTAATTGCAGAACTGGCCGCTACTCAGGTCTTTGCCCGCGGAAATCACTACGGGTGGTGCCGAGGCGTAGGGAACCCACACCAGTCGAGCCAAGGATGCGGGCAGGCTGGTGGGCAAGGGGCAGGTAATCAAGTTACTGGCCCAACTCAGCCGGTGGCAAATCAGTTACCGCCTAAGGGAACGCAGCAAACGCCCACGTCCGTTACTGTTCCAGTCCTTGCGCCGGGCGCGGTCCCGAACGCGATTCCCAATCAAGTTCCTATCGCGACACCAATAGCGGTTCCCGGTCAGGTTCCCACGCCGGTAGTAGCGCCGACCCTAACTCCGCCTCTGGCACCAAACGCGACACCAAACCGGGTTCCGACAGCTGTTCCAAATCAGGTTCCGCCATTGGCTACTGGTCCCACCGCGGTGCCGCCGCAAGTTCCGACTGCAACTCCCAATCAAGTTCCGATAGCTATCCCTGGCCAGGTTCCGCCTCAACCAACCGGCCCAACAGCGGTGCCGCCACTTGTGCCCACCGCAACACCAAACCAAATACCGGTCGCAGTTCCTGGTCAGGTCCCACCTCAGCCCACCGGTCAAACTGCTGTGCCACCGCTCGTCCCGACTGCAACACCAACCCAGATTCCGGTCGCAGTGCCCGGCCGTGTTCCGCAACCCAGCGGCACTACAGCGACACCACCGCTTGTCCCAACCGCAACCCCCAATCAGGTTCCCACGGCGGTTCCTGGTCAGGTTCCACAGTTGACACCAAAACCTACGGCAACTCACGTGGCAGTCCCAGGGCATCCGAAACCACAAGGCGTCGTGACAATCATGCGCCCCAAGCCGAGGCCGACAACCGGTACTGTCCAGCAACCTGGCACAACACAAGTGACCCACCATTTAACCCACCAAAGCAATGCGAAGAAACACGATCACGTCGCAGCAACACCTGGGCGGCATGATCCGCACGACCTACCAAGGTTCCGCAACGAGGCGGCCAAGCAAGACTGGGAATGCGTCGCCAGTGGATTTGGACAGCGCCGTTATGATGCTGGGCGAGGCGTGTTGCTGAACAACGGAGCGTTGCGGCACCTCGGAAACGTGGACGCAATGGCACGCGATGTACCGGCACGACATCCAAAACACTCTGGCTGCATTATTTCGGTCAAACGAAAGCAGCAGTAGCGCCAGTCTGGTAAAGGCACATCTTGAAACCTTAGAGGAATTCTTCCGAGTGGGAAGCTGGTTTCCAACCAAGGTTAAGTTGAAGAATAGACATCAACCGAAGGTGTCATGTCTCAGAAGGTTAATGAGGCATACAATATACCTTTCTGAGTGCTGTTTGGGCATCCGGCTCGGATCATCGGATGCCCCAAAAAACCGACTAGGAATTTCGCAAAAAAGCGAAACCACTACGAGAAGGAGTCCTCCATGAGTTCTAGATTGGTCCTTCTGCTTGCTACCGTCGGCCTCGTGCCAATTGCGTTATCTTACGGTCTGATGCCCGGCAGTTCGATCCCAGTTTTGCTGGGATTTCCGGTGGAAGGGACGAACCAAACCCACGTGTTCCGAGCGATTATGGGTCTTTACCTGGCAAACGCGTTGTTTTGGTTGGCGGCCGCTTCGAAACCAGAATTACATCGCCCTGCGCTTTGGGTTCTGTTTTTGTTTATGTCGGGACTGGCCGTTGGACGCATGCTAAGCATTCTTATCGATGGAGTTCCAAACGGGCTACTTCTATTTTATCTTGCGGCCGAGATAGCTTTTGCAGCTCTGGCGGCGGTTTCCCTGAGAAAAGTACAATGAAACAGGAAGTGTTAAAGTGCTGAGGTTTTTCTTTGTTCTCTCGATGATTACAACAGCGTCGGTTTCGACATCCGGTCTGGCACAATCGTCATCTGTCCAGACTGCGGTGGACAAAAACTTTTTAGAGCTTGAGACTGCCGTTGTCGAAGTGGGAGCTACTCCAATCGCATCAATAGATCACGCGCGCTTGGCCAAAGCTGAAGGCGTAGAAATGCCAGCATCACGTGTACTCATTTTCTCTGATCCAGAGATAAACACGCCCATTCTGGAAGAGAACGTACGAGCAGGTCTGGACCTTCCTTTTCGCGTTCTCTCATTCGATCAGGATGGTCGCCCGCAGATCGTCTATACAGACTCTCAGTTTATCAAAGTTCGGCATGATCTGAATAACACCCAGGCGTTGAATTCGTTTCAGAGCAAGTTGCTCGAAGTTCTTAAGGACTTAGATGCAGCACCAGCGCCGACCAACGGATTGAATACTAACTATGGCATCATCGAACTGCGATCTCAGCTCAGCGTTACAGAGGCAGTGAAACGTCTCAGGGCGACTGTGATGCAGCAGGACGATACTGTCTGGTTTGGGGAAATCGATTTTGCGGCCGAAGCGTCCCACCTGGGGGTGGAACTGCCGGATGCAGTTCTCTTACTGTTTGGCGGACCAGCACCCGGTGGCGTGGCAATGACGGGCTTTCCGGCAATTGGTTTGGATGCCTTTTGCCAAAAACTACTGGTTTATGCGAATGAAGAGGGCGGCTCCGTAGTCATTTTCAATGACATCGCTGCCTTGGCAGAGTTGCACTACGGTTCCTCAGCCGAGCCTCATCACGGTTTGAACAAACGACTTACCTCAACATTTCAAACCGCAATTGAGTAGCCGCTGTTTGGAAACCGCAATAGAAGCCCGATACCGATTGGCCATCTTTTCATCGTGCGCTTTGTGCTCGATGAGCAAAATGACGATGTACGCTTTGGACGGCGAGTTGCCGGATGCAAGTGCAGCATGCCTTTAACTTTGCATTGTAGGTCTGGAATCGATGCAGAGGTTCACCAAATTGTTGCGAACATCCGCAATGCGGACAAAACAGACCTGGGCAAAAATATTGAATTGATCTGATACTTCATCGCCTTACGCTGGGGACACGGAGGATCAGGTCATGTACCGCACATTCGTTTCTTCAATTCTTGTGGTTATAGCCACGACCTGCTCAGCGCAGGCCTACGATATAGTAATAACGAACGGTCGGGTCATCGATCCTGAGACAGGTTTGGACGCCATCCGAAATCTAGGAATAAACGACGGGGAAATAGCCGCCATTTCTGAGTTTGCCATGGCAGGTTCGGTGGAGATCGATGCAACTGATCTTGTTGTAGCGCCAGGGTTCATCGATTTGCATGCACACGGCATGAACTTGGGCGACATGCGTATGCAGGCGATGCAAGGCGTAACAACCGTTCTGGAGTTGGAGTCCGGTATCCTCCCTATTGCAGATTGGTATGCTGAAATGAAACGGCAGCAGACACCACTGAACTATGGGGCATCTGCGGCTTGGACGTTTGGCCGAATAGCTGCGTTCACAGGTGAAGGGCCTGTTGCCGAACTATCCTATTTTCAAGATGCGCAGAGGTTCGACGATTGGAAAACACAAATCGCCGATCCGCTTCGCATGGTGGAGTTGTTGGACTTAGTC
>NZ_LGXZ01000007.1 GCF_001238295.1 Ruegeria sp. 6PALISEP08 | reverse complement strand
TTTCGATCAGCGGGATTGGTCACGAACGACAGTGACGGTACAGTGCGCGTTGCGCACCACACGGGCCAGGTTCGGTCCGATCTCGTAATTCGGGAAGTCGCCTTTGGTCGAAGCCATGATGATCAGGTCGAAGCCGTCCTTGTAGGCGAGTTTCAGGATTTCGCGGTAAACGCTGCCTTCTTCGATGTGAACGTTCACGTCCGAGGCATTGCCATGATCCAGAATGGCCTGTACCGCATTACGCACATGGTCTTTGGCACCAGCGCCATAGTTGGCGGGCAGGTTCGGCAGCTGGATGATCTCGGGGATGACAGCAACCGCGTGCAGCTCGGCCCCGTAGAATTTCGCCTGTTCCAGCGCCAGCGGCAGGGCGTTTTTCCACGAGCGGTCGTCGGTATGATCAATCGGCAGCAGGATTTTCGTGGCCATCACGTCTCTCCTCGAGATATTGAATTCTGTTTCAAAGGCGGGGGGCCGGGATGGCCCCCCGTTTTAAGTCAGATCGAGCTTACTCGGCAGGTGTGCTGCCCGGCTCTTCGGACTTGCCGCCCGAGGCGAAGAACTCTTTCGTCAGTTTGAAGACGATCGGGCTCAGCAGGGCCAGGGCGATCAGGTTCGGGATAGCCATCATGGCGTTCAGCGTATCCGCCAGCAACCAGATGAAGCCCAGATCCGCCGTTGCGCCGAAATAGATCATGACGATCCACAGGACGCGGTAGGGCAGCAGCGATTTGACGCCCAGAAGGAACTCGACGCATTTCTCGCCGTAGAACGACCAGCCGAGGATGGTGGTGAAGGCAAAGATCGACAGAGCGATGGCGATCAGATACCCACCGACACCCGGCAGCGACAGTTCGAACGCGTGGCTTGTTAGTGCCGCGCCGGATTCACCCGATGTCCAGGCTCCCGACGAGATGATTGCCAGCCCGGTGATCGAGCAGACGATGATCGTGTCGATGAAGGTACCCAGCATCGCGATCAGGCCCTGGTTGACCGGACCTTTGGTCTCGGCTGCGGCGTGTGCGATCGGAGCCGAACCCAGACCGGCTTCGTTCGAGAACACACCACGTGCCACACCAAAGCGAATGGCGGCCCAGACGGCTGCGCCCGCGAAACCACCTTCAGCGGCCGAGGGGGTGAAGGCATATGTGAAGACCATCGACAGAGCGGAGCCAATGTTGCCGATGTTGATCAGCAGGACCAGCAGACCGGCGACGATATAGGCAATCGCCATGAATGGAACCAGTTTACCGGCAACCGCGCCGATGCGGGTGATGCCACCCAGAATAACGGCTGCGGTCAGAACCATCAGAACAACGCCAGTGACCGAAGTATTCAGACCAAAGTTCGACTCCAGAACCTGTGCCACACCATTGGCTTGTACGCCGTTACCGATGCCGAAGGCTGCAATTGCGCCGAACAGGGCAAATGCAACACCCAGCCAGGCCCATTTCGCCCCAAGGCCGTTTTTGATGTAGTACATCGGGCCGCCTACAAAATTGCCCAGCTCGTCTTTTTCGCGATATTTCACGGCCAGAACGGCTTCGGCATATTTGGTGGCCATGCCCACCAGGGCGGTCATCCACATCCAGAACAAAGCGCCCGGACCGCCCAGGAAGACAGCAGTGGCCACACCGGCGATGTTACCCGTACCGATGGTCGCCGACAGTGAAGTCATAAGCGCGTTGAACGGGCTGATCTGCCCTTCGCCCTGACCTTCACGGCCTTTGAACAGCAGGCCGAAGCCCGTGCCAATGCGCAGGATCGGCATGAATTTCAGCCCAACCTGCAGGAAGAAGCCGACGCCGAGGATGAGAACCAGCATCAGCGGCCCCCATACGACGCCATTGATGGCCCCTACTATTGAATTTAACGCTTCCATGGTTTCCCTCCCATTTGCGTTAGGTTTATGCCCCGTTGGCGATGGCCCGCTGGCGGGCCTGCTTAAGAGCAGCGAAATCTTCGTCCGCGTGGAACGACGAACGGGTCAGCGGTGTTGCCGACACGTGCAGGAAGCCCTTGGAACGTGCGACTTGTTCCAGTTGGGCAAATTCTTCCGGTGTCCAGAACCGGTCTATCGGATGGTGTTTTGGCGTTGGTTGCAGGTACTGACCAACAGTCAGAAAATCGACTTGAGCCGCGCGCAGGTCGTCCATCACCTGCCGCACGTCGTTCAGGCTTTCGCCCAGACCAACCATCAGACCAGATTTGGTGAAAATTTCCGGGTTCTCGCGTTTCGCATCATCCAGGAGGCGCAGCGACGTATAATACCGTGCGCCCGGCCGTACCGTAGGATAAAGATGCGGCACGGTTTCCAGATTATGGTTGAAAACATCCGGGGCAGCTTCAAACACAATTTCTGAGGCGGTGCCTTTCCCCAAAAAGTCCGGTGTCAAAACCTCGACCGTAGTGCCTGGGTTCTGATGGCGTACGGCGCGGATCGTCTGAGCGACATGCTCGGCCCCGCCATCGTCCAGATCATCGCGATCGACCGAGGTGATTACCACGTGGCGCAGGCCCAGTTTCTTGACTGCTGCCGCAACCCGACCGGGCTCGAACGCGTCCAGCGCGTCCGGGCGGCCCGTGGCGACGTTGCAGAAGGAACAGCCGCGTGTGCAGACCTCGCCCATGATCATCATGGTGGCATGGCGCTTAGACCAGCATTCGCCAATATTAGGGCAAGCGGCCTCTTCACAAACGGTCGCCAGGTCATGCTCGCGCATCACGCGGCGTGTTTCGTAGTACTGGGCGCTGTCACCCTTTTTCTTCCGAATCCACTTGGGCTTGCGCGGGATGACACTGTCGGCCTTTTTGGCCTTTTCCGGGTGGCGGGGGCGAAGCTGGATGGTCATCTGGTGGCTCCGTCTTAAGCGTGGATCGCACGGCCGAGAGCGTCAAGGCAGGCTTCTTTGACCGCCTCTCCCATTGCCGGGTGAGCGTGACAGGTTGCGGCGACCTCGGTAACCGTTACGCCCTTGGTCATGGCCAGAACCAACTCGGCGATCAGATCACCACCATGAGCCCCGCAGATATGCGCGCCCAGGATTTTGCCATTCGGGTCGGCCAGAACTTTGACCGCGCCGTCAGTTTCACCAGTCGAGCGGGCACGCGAATTGGCCATGAAGATAAATTTGCCGACGGTGTAGTCGGTTCCTGCGTCCTTCAGCGCCTCTTCGGTTAGACCAACCGAGGCAACCTCGGGGTCAGTGTAAACCACCCCTGGTACGGTGTTGTAGTCGACGTGGCCAGCTTCACCAGCCAGCATTTCAACGGAGGCTACACCGTCTTCCTCGGCCTTGTGGGCAAGCATCGGTCCAGGCACGCAGTCCCCAATGGCGTAGATTCCAGGGACCGAGGTTTGGAAAGCTCCATCGACTTCGATGAACCCGCGCGCGTTCACGGCGACGCCCAGCTCTTCCAGTCCAAGCCCGCGTGTGACCGGACGGCGACCAACGGCGATCAGGACCTTGTCGGCCTCGATCACTTCTTCCTTGTCCTTGCCTACGCGATCCACAGTCAGGCTCAATCCAGCCTCGGATTTCTCAACCGATTTCAACGCTCGACCCAGTTGGAACTTTAACCCGCGCTTGGACAAAGCGCGCTGCGCCAGTTTGGCGATCTCGCCATCGATACCGGGCAGCACGCGATCCAGATACTCGACCACAGTAACTTTGGCACCCAGGCGCGCCCAAACCTGACCAAGTTCCAGACCGATGACACCTGCACCGATCACCACCAGATGTTCGGGCGCGCTATCCAACGCAATTGCGCCGGTCGAACTGAGCACATCCTGTTCATCAATTTCGATACCCGGCAGTGAGGTCGGCTCAGATCCGGTCGCGATCAGGATGTTTTTGGCTTCGTGAACATCGTCACCGACCTTGACCTGCCCGGCGCCGGGAATACTGGCCCAGCCTTCGATCAGGTCAACGCCATTCTTCTTGAACAGAAACGCGATGCCCTTGGTCAGATCGCCAACAATCTTGTCCTTACGATCCATCATCGCACCAACATCGATGCTGGCCCCCTCAACCGCAATACCGTGGGAGGAGAGATGTGCAAGTTCGGCATATTTGGCCGAGGAGGTCAGCAACGCTTTGGAGGGGATGCATCCCACGTTCAGACAGGTGCCGCCCAGTGATCCGCGCCCTTCGACGCAAGCCACTTTGAGCCCCAGCTGAGCCGCGCGGATCGCTGCGACATAGCCGCCAGGTCCGCCCCCAATGACAATCAGATCGTAGGACATTTCGTTTTCTTTCAGTAAATCGGATGGCGGGTGCACAAAGCGAGGACATTCTCGCGCGTTTGTTTTTCGACGGCTTCGTCACCATCAGGTTTTTTGGCAAGCGCATCCAATACGTCGCCGATCATGTGGCCGATCTGCCTAAACTCGTCCGGCCCGAACCCACGGCTGCAACCTGCTGCCGTTCCCAATCGGATACCGCTGGTTATGGTGGGTTTCTCAGGATCGCCCGGCACACTGTTCTTGTTGCAGGTGAACCCGGCACGCTCCAACGTCGCTTCGGCGTCTTTCCCGGTTACACCCAGAGGACGCAGATCAACCAGCATCAGGTGGTTTTCCGTGCCGCCTGAAACGATATCGCAGCCGCGCGCAATCATAACGTCCGCAAGGGCGGATGCACTGTCGACGACACGTTGCATATAGTCCTTGAATTCCGGCTTCAGGGCTTCGCCAAAGGCCACAGCCTTGCCTGCAATCACATGCATCAGTGGACCACCTTGCAGGCCGGGGAACACAGCCGAGTTAATCTTCTTTGCCAGCGCCTCGTCATTGGTCAGGATGATGCCGCCGCGCGGTCCGCGCAGGGTCTTGTGCGTCGTCGACGTTACAACATGCGCATGGCCGACAGGTGAAGGATGCAAACCGGTTGCAACCAGCCCTGCGATATGGGCCATGTCGGCCAGCAGCCAAGCTCCTACCTCATCCGCGATTACACGGAACCGGGCGAAGTCGATCTTTTGCGAATAGGCCGAAGCGCCGGCGATAATCAGCTTGGGCTTTTCGGCTTTGGCCAGTGCTTCAACCTGGTCGTAATCAATCAATCCCTCATCGGTCAGACCATACTGGATCGGGCGGAACCATTTGCCGGACTGGGCGGGTTTTGCCCCATGAGTCAGGTGCCCACCAGCATCCAGAGACATACCAAGGATCGTGTCACCCGGGCTGAGCAGCGCCAATTTGACCGCGCCATTGGCCTGTGCCCCCGAATGCGGCTGGACGTTGGCGAACTCACAGCCGAACAGCTGTTTCAGGCGGTCGATGGCCTCAGCCTCAACCTCGTCCACATACTCGCATCCACCGTAGTAACGGCGACCAGGATAGCCTTCGGCATACTTGTTCGTCAGCACCGACCCCTGCGCTTCGATAACAGCCTGCGAAACGATGTTCTCCGATGCGATCAGTTCGATCTGCTCGGCCTGGCGTTTGCCTTCTTTTGCAATCGACGCGGCGATGACCGGATCAACCTCTTTGAGCGCGATTTTGAACATGATCCCCTCCCGGATGCAGAACCTCAGACGCGAAACTTTGTTTCCTATAGTGGAAAAAGTGCACTCAAGGCAACACTTCTCTCATAATTGTGAAGTTGTGCAAGCTGGGAAAAATGGGTAACTTACGGAAAATCGGGGGGATTTCTATGATTGATGACAGTCGCATCGACGGGGCCGGACAGGCAGAACCGGACGAAGGTGCCGCTTTGGGACAATCAATTCGTGATGCTCGCCGGGCTAAAGGGTGGACTTTGGAAGAAGTTGGGCGGGCGGCGGGAATCGGTCGCTCGACCCTGTCCAAGATCGAAAACAATCAAACCCGACCCAGCTTCGATATCGTGCGGCGCCTGACGCAGGTCCTGGATATGAACACCCCGCAGCTGTTCCTGCAATCGGGTCAAACCAGCATTTCGGGTCGGCGCGATTTCACAGCCAATGGTCAGGGCGAAAAGCGTGACACCCCGACCTATCAGCATGAACTACTGTGTCCGGAATTGACTACAAAACGCATGTTACCCTACATCGCGACCATCAAAGCACGCGATGTGTCAGAGTTCGAGAACTGGATTCGACACAGTGGTGAGGAATTCATGTATGTGATCAGCGGCGAACTGATCTTCGTTTCAGAACATTATAGACCTTTGACAATGAAAGCCGGTGACTCGCTATATTACGACAGCAGCATGGGGCATGGCTGTATTTCGACCAGCAAAGAAGATGCCCGGGTCTTATGGGTGTCGCTCGAGTGAGCTTGCAGCAACCAGCAGCAAGGCAGGTGGAAAATGCGAAGGTAGTGATGTTTAATCCCTGCCGGATACACCTGCGACCGTGCAGAAAGAGGGATCTTCAGATCAGTCCCCTCTTTCCTCTGCCTTCTGAGATCGGTGCCTTGTTTTTGGGGCGCGCAAGTTGAAGGTTGCGATGTCCGTGCCTGAATCCGGCCGCCAAGTTCTGTATCGACCAAGGCAGGCGCGATGAAATTCGCGGAAAAGCCAGCGGTGCGATGCAGGGTGTCTGTGTATTGGAGGGCAGTACCGAAACCGATACATGGGACTATGGAAGGCAAAATATGGGCTCCAGCGATTGGATCAGCAATCCGGTCGCCTCGCATCGCACGATTGTCGATCGCTTGTCTTTGTTTTGCCAGAACGTGATCCCGCCTTTGATCCTGAAAGATCAGTCCGCTTTTAGCCGTGGCTGAAGGTGCAAGTCGCGACATCGGCATGTCGCGGGATTGGTATACTCCTCGCCGCGTCCTCAATAGCCATAAGCATGATACGTGCGTTGAATGAAAACTGGGCCCTGTTTTTGGGGATGCTCATGCTGATGGTTGCCAATGGTCTGTTGGCGACATTGCTGACAATTCGCGGGGCAAGCCTGGGCTTCAGCGACTTTACGATTTCCGTCATGCAGGCCAGCTATCCGTTGGGTGCACTTGCAGGAACCGCCATGGCCCCGCGCTTGGTGGAAAATGTCGGGCATATCCGGGCTTTTTCCGCCCTTGCGTCACTTGTGTCCATTGCCGCAATCGTGCATCTGCTGACCAGCGATGCCATCAGTTGGAGTGTCATGCGCTTCCTGGGCGGTTTTTGTTACCCGGGTCTCTACGTCATTACCGAGAGCTGGCTGAACGCGAAATCCGATAACAGCACACGCGCGCAAGTGTTGTCACTCTATTTCGTTATTCAGCTTGCCGGACCTGCACTGGGTACAGCCCTTGTTGGCTTTCCTGATCCCACGGGCAACCTGTTGTTCGGCACCGTCTCGATCCTGATTTCACTGTCGATCGTGCCACTGCTTTTGTCCGGTAACAAAGCGCCGGATTACACCGTTCCCGAACGGATGCCCATTACCCGGTTGTACAAGGTGTCTCCGATCGCGGTCATCGGTATTGTGTTGGTCAGCATAGGTGTTTCCGCCCATTACATCACCTTGCCCTTGTATGCCTTGCAGCAGGGTTTCTCGGCCGCACAAGCATCCGGCGCCCTGGTTGCGGCCCTGATTGCTGGTGCTGCTGTGCAATACCCCGTTGGCTGGATCTCCGATCACACAGACAGGCGTTTTGTGGTTATCGGATTGGGCGTTATTTCAGCTGTGGCAAGTCTCTGGATTGCCGTCGATACGTCCCCCACGCATCTCACCTTGGGCTTCATGCTCATCGCAATTGGCCTGTATCCTACCTATTCCATCCTGACGGCCCATGCGAATGATCAACTCCGGCTATCCCAGATCGTGCCTGCCAGTGGCACTATGGTTTTGCTGATGAATATTGGGCTGTTGGTCGGAACCATGTTGGGTCCGAACGCCATATCGCTGTTTGGAGGCCGAGGCCTACAAATACTCTTGGCCGGGATCGGCATCTCGGTTGCTCTGATCGCATTAATCCGCCGATTCAAGGTCGCTGCCCCAGCCGAGACAGGAGAAGTTCAGGTTGTGGGCATCATCGGCGCAACGCAACCCGGCGTCTTACAAGCCGAAACCTGGGTGCAGGAAGAGGAAGAGGCAGAAAGGAAAGACCAGAACCGTTCGGTGGACGGTATCTAAAACGCAGGGAAAATAAGAGATTCTCCATAACCACATTGCCCGATTACAAATCAGTTGCGGATTTTGAGCCCGACCCAAGCATTGCCCAGTTGGACCAGAACGTCGTTATCATAAAGCTTCTGGAGGCGTTAAACGAAGGCCTGATACTAGGCCAGCCCAACGTCAGACGTCATCCCATTCATCCTGAACACAACTCGTGATGACCTGATTCAGCCGGTGGTGCAGACCGATATGGTCCGGGTCATCCAATCCATGCGCAGGTTATGTTCCGGGGCGTCTGTTTCGGTTCACTTCCAAAGAAGCCCCGGACGTCCCCAAAGCACCACCGAGTTTTGAACCTTGGATCGCCCGAGTGGCACTTCCATAATTCTGACAAAATGGGAAAAGCTGAGCAACGTATCCTTCATTCCGCAGATTTGCCCCGCTGCTACGCAACGGTGGTACGGATTTCGTCGACCAACACATCGATCAAACTTTTTCTCGGGCTGTCGACGCGTAATAGAACCCCCAGTGCACGGGATACGGGTTTGCCGCCCAGTGGGATTTTCCGCAACTGACTGAATTCCGGGTCGGGTACGCAAAGGTCTGGCACGATTGAGACACCCAGATTGTAGGCTACCATGCTGGTGAGGTCCTCCAGCGATTTCATCTCCATTGCGTAACTCACCCGGATTCCGTTCTGCGTCAGCCATGCATCGGCCAGAACGCCTACCATCCCGTCGCGGGCGTGGCGCACGAAAGGCTGGCTTGCAAGGATCTGCGCAGGATCGCCTTCGGTCACCTCAGGGGATGTCACCAGAACCAATTCCTCATCTGCAACAGGATGCCATTCCAGATCGGGCGTTAGCATATCCGGAGCGCTCAGAACCGCTGCATCGATCACACCGCGTTCAACCTGCGTCTGAAGATCGCCGGACAGGGCCGACGTAACATGGACGCGCAGTTCCGGGTAGGTTTCCAGCAAACGCCGAACAGTGATCGGGATCAGCCTGCGGACGGTCGATGACACCGCCCCCAGCTTGAACTCACCACCAAAGGCAGTGTCACCGGCCACACCTTCAAGAATGGTGTCGTAGGCCCGCACTAGATCCCTGGCCTTAGGCACCAGCGCCCAGCCAGTCTGATTGAGCTTGGGTGTACGACCGGTCCGATCGAATAAAATGATCTGCAATTGATCCTCGAGCCGTTTCATCTGCTGTCCGACCGCCGCCTGAGACACGTAAACCTTTTCTGCGGCTGCAGCGAAACTACCGGTTTCGGCGATCGCGATCAGTGTTTTGTACAGCGTGATGCTCATGGGCCAAGTCTTTCGCAATTTTTAAACCGTCTAAACCGCAACTTTATATCAGATAAAGTAGATTTAAATTGAGTAAAGCTGTGGTTTTGCGCGATATGGACGTCAGTGAACAGAGGAACCGACAATGTCCATCCACAGTAAAATCGTTGACGATCTGGTGGCCAATGACATCCGTTTCGTGACAACCGTGCCCTGTAAACAATTGGCCGGTGTCATCGACGAGGTCGAAGCGCGCCCCGAGATTTTTCACATCCCCTCAAACAAAGAAGACGAAGGCATGGGCCTGTGCGCCGGGGCCTGGATGGGGGGCAAACGACCCGCCATCATTATGCAGAACACCGCGATCGGCGTGACAATCAACACGTTGGCCACGTTGATCCAATATTACCGGATGCCGTTGCCGATGCTCATCTCGTATCGCGGTGAACTGCGCGAGCCAGTCGCCTGTCAGGTTGAAATGGCAGTGCACACCAAAGCACTTCTGGCCCAACTCAACATCCCGACCTATCACTTCCACAAGGAAAGTGACGCGGACGAGCTGGATACAATCCTGAAATACACCTTCATGTGCAACAAGCCGGTCGCCATCCTGACCGACGCATCCTTCTGGGGAGGCTACGGAGACCAATGATCCGCTCTGAGATTCTGAAAGAAATCGCCCCTGTTATCCGCGACCAGTTGGTGGTCTGCAATATCGGCATCCCCAGCCAGGAACTGCACGCCATCGACGATCAGCCCACCAATTTCTACATGCTGGGCACTATGGGGCTCGCGTCCAGCATCGGGTTGGGTTTGGCCTTGGCTCAGGACAAAAAGGTGATTGCAATTGACGGTGACGGCTCGGTTCTGACCAACTTCGGCACATTGCCGACGATCGCCAACAATGTGGCCGACAATTTCATCCTGCTGATCGTCGACAACGGGTCATATGGCTCGACCGGTGATCAGCCGACCTATGCGGGGCAGAAAACCTCGTTGGCGGCTGTTGCCTCGGCCTGTGGTTGCGAAAACGTGGTCGAATGCCGGGCCGAGGATACAAAACAGGCGATCGAAGACGCCCTGGCCGGAAACGAGATGACCATAATCGTGGCCAAATGCGAAAGCGGCAATGCCAAGATGCCCGTTATCACCATGGACCCGGTGGTGATCCGTGATCGCTTCATGAAAGCCGTTCAGGCCTGAGGCCCCGATCATGTTGCCGTCCGGCCAGATCCATTCCAGCGCGGATGCCCGGCGGATCGCCCGCAGGCGTCTGCCCTGGATGGTGTTCGATTACATGGATGGTAATGCGGGCGAAGAATATGGCGCAGCGCTGAACCGACGCGCCTTGCAGGACATCCGATTGCGCGCGCGGGTGCTGGTGGATGTTAGCCAGCGTAGCCTTGACTTGCCGGTCTTTGACCACGCTGCCAAACGACCTTTTGGTATCTCTCCCATGGGCATGTGCAATCTGGCTGCGCCCGGGGCGGACCTCATGCTGGCGCGCTTGGCCGCCGACTACAAAATCCCGCATGGGGTTTCGACCGTGGCCTCAACTCCGTTGGAAAAGATCATTGAAGTGGCTCAAGGACACGCCTGGTTCCAACTGTATTTCAGCGGCGATGGCGGCAGCGCCATGAACCTTGTGGACCGGGCCGAGGCCGCAGGCTATCGCACACTGGTTCTGACCCTGGACGTGCCAGAAGTTGGCCGCCGCCCGCGCGAACTGCGCCATGGCTTCAAGATGCCGTTTCGGATCGGACCGCGGCAGTTTGTAGATTTCGCGCTACATCCTTGCTGGTCACTGAACACATTGTTCCGCGGCAAGCCAAGGATGGCAAATTTTCCAGATGGTACCTTTGACCGCACGGAATCCCGCGCGCGTGCTGATTGGGACTATCTCAGTCGACTGCGCAACCGATGGACGGGAAAGCTGGTCGTCAAAGGCGTTCTGGATGCCGAAGATGCACTGCGGTTAAAACAGGCCGGTGTGGACGCCATACAGGTGTCCAGCCACGGCGGTCGACAGCTTGATTCAGCAATCCCCCCGATTCTGGCCCTGCCTGCCATCCGCAAGACCGTTGGCCCGGATTTCCCCCTGTTCTACGACAGCGGATTACGCAGCGGCGAAGACGTGGTGAAGGTGCTGGCGTCAGGGGCTGAATTCACCTTTCTGGGCCGCGTCTTGTTATACGCGATCGCCGCCGGAGGCGAGGCGGCGCTGCGAACCCTTTGGGATGTGCTATCTCAGGAAACCAGTCTGACTCTGGCTCAGATCGGGGCTACATCGCCCCAGGTTGAGCAGCTTGAACAAAGCCTCTGTACGTCGGCTTAGCCTACGGCCTGGTTGCTCGCGGCACGAGCCGTCTTGCCTTGCTCATCAGAGAATTACCCTCCAGTCCACCTTTGCTGGCTTGGGTCGCTTGCTAGCTGTTCTCAGCCCTCCGTTTCCTAAATGTAACGGAGGACCAGATCTGTTGGTCAGGCTCACTAATAGGCAACCATTGTCAGCAACTCATATTCCGCGACTTGTTCATCATCCTGCTGCGTCAGGATGACATGCCAGCGCACTTCTCCATATTCATCGTTGCGTTGGGTCTTTGCCTTAACCGTCAAGCGTACTTTGATGCTGTCACCGGCTTCAACCGGCTTCATAAAACGCAGCCCGTCCAGGCCGGTGTTGGCCAGCACCGGCCCTTCATTTGGTTCGACGAACAGCCCGGCAGCAAAAGATAGCAGAAGATAGCCATGGGCCACCCGCCCCGGGAAGAACGGGTTCCGTTCCGCCGCTGCCTGGTCCATGTGGGCGTAGAACGTATCGCCTGTGAAAGTGGCGAAGTGTTCGATGTCTTCCATAGTAATGGTACGCGGTTCCGTGTGGATGGTCTCGCCAATGGCAAGGTCATGAAACCTGCGTGTGAACGGATGAGCGGGGCCCTTGACCTCGGTCGCGCCGGGCACCCATCTGTTTCCAATCGCAGTCAGCAGATCAGGCGAGCCCTGAATAGCGGTCCGTTGCATGTAGTGTTTTACACCACGCACGCCGCCCATCTCTTCGCCTCCGCCAGCGCGCCCGGGGCCGCCATGCACCATGTGTGGCAAAGGTGAGCCGTGACCGGTGGACTCCTTCATCGAGTCGCGGTTGTTGAAGTACAAACGCCCATGATAGGCCCCTGCCCCAATGGCGACGTGACGCGCCGCGTCAGGGTCATGCGTAATGACCGATGCCACCAAAGATCCCTGTCCCCGGTTTGCCAGTTCAATTGCATGGTCGAGATCGCGATAACCCATGACCGTGCTGACCGGACCAAAGGCTTCGGTATCATGCACGCGCTGCGCGGCGTCCGGGTCAGCACAGTGGTAAAGCATGGGCGGCAAAAAGGCCCCTTTTTCAGGATCCGCGCCATCGACTGTAAAATCATCGGGGTTGCCAAAGACGCGCTCGGCCTCTTGGCCGATGATCGCGACCTTTTCCAGAACGTCGCGTTTCTGACCGTTCGAGACCAACGCGCCCATGCGCGTGGTTTCCAGCCTTGGATCGCCGATGACGGTTTTGGCCAGCCGCGCGGACAATGCCTCGATCACCGCCTGCACCTGTGCCTCAGGCGCGATGATCCGACGGATTGCTGTGCATTTCTGCCCTGCCTTTGTGGTCATCTCGCGCTGGACTTCCTTGACGAATAGGTCAAACTCGGGCGTGCCCGGAACAGCGTCAGGGCCAAGGATCGAACAGTTCAGGCTGTCCTGTTCCGCGACGAACCGTACGGAGTTTTCCAGGATCACCGGGTTGGAGCGAAGTTTCAGCGCCGTATCCGCCGAGCCGGTAAAACTGACCACGTCCTGCAAGGTCATACGGTCCAGCATGTCACCCAAACCACCCGAAACCAACTGAAGCGCACCGGCGGGCAAGATACCAGATTCCAGCATCAACCGCACACACAACTCGGTCACGTAGCAGGAGTTCGTCGCCGGTTTGACGATGGCCGGAACACCAGCCAACAGGGTTGGCGCCAGTTTCTCCAACATTCCCCAGACCGGAAAGTTGAACGCGTTGATGTGAACCGCCACGCCGCGCAGCGGTGTACAAATGTGTTGACCCAGAAACGTACCATTGCGCGACAGTTGCTCAACATCACCATCCAGATAGACATGCCCGTCCGGCATTTCCCGGCGACCTTTCGAGGCAAAGACAAACATCGTGCCGATGCCGCCGTCGATGTCGATCATATGGTCCGACTGCGTTGCGCCTGTGTTGAAAGACAGGTCATAAAGCGCCTGCTTGTTCTGGCCTAGATGCAGCGAAAGTGCTTTGAGCATCTTGGCTCGCTCGTGAAAGGTCATCTTGCGCAGGGCCGGCCCGCCGACTTTGCGCGCATAGTCCAGCATCCCCTGCACGTCCAGGTCCGCGTTTCCCGCTGTGGCAATCACCTCGCCCGTTACGGCGCTGGCAATATTGCGCGCCCCGGCACCAGGCGGCACCCACGCACCGGCGGCAAAGCTGGATATCTGTTGGATGGTCATGAGCGTCTCCTCATCAGTGTCTGGATCCTCGCCTCGCTTTTAGGAGCGGGTGAGATCATATATTTAACCGTACGGTCGGTCGTTGTTATTAGCAAAAAACACCTCAACCCGTACATTTCAAACCTGCGCGGGCAGTCGCGCGAAACCCCGGAACCGGATGCGGCCACCACGTTCAGCACCTTCGGTGATGCAATAATCCGGGAAGCGGGTCAGAAACCGACCGACCGCCACCCGGCCCTCCATGCGGGCCAGAGTCAGGCCAACGCAGGTATGAGGCCCACCTGCAAACGCGTGGTGTTTATTGGGGCGGCGGTCCAGGATCACATCGCCAGGCTCGGCAAACTGCCGCGGATCACGGTTAGCGGCACCGATGCAAAGATGGATGTCCGTCCCGGCGGGAATGGTGTGACCATGAAACGCAACATCCTCGGTGGTCAGTCGATTGCCGAATTGGTTCGGGCTTTCCAGTCGCAGGAACTCATCCACGGCGGTGTTGATAAGCTCTGGGTAAGCCAGCAGTTCAGCCCGCTTGTCCCGATGCCGGTCCAGCAGCTCTAGCGCGTTACCGATCAGGTTGGTTGTTGTTTCGTGCCCAGCATTCAGGATGAAAATACAGTTCTGATACAGCTCAACTTCTGTCAGGCCACCATCGGTGTCGTCCTGCATCAGTCGGGTCAGCACGTCCGTTGACGGGTCACCCGGATTGGCGCGACGATCATCTATGATGTGGCGCAAGAACTCTTTGAAGTTCGACACCGCGTGGTTGCCCCAGTCTTCCTGTTCAGGAGTCAGCTGCGGCTCCAACGCGCCCAAAATGGCCAGAGACCAGTCTCGCAGAGGTCCGCGCTCGGATCGGGGTATACCCAATAAGTTGCCGATGATCTCGATCGGGATAGCCCCGGCAAAATCCTCGATCAACTCAACAGTGCCCTTGGCCTGCATCTGATCCAGCAAGCCGTCGACCAGCTGTATCAGGCCCGGCTCCATCTGCGACAGCGCACGCGGGTTCATCGCACCGACCATCACCTTGCGAACCCGGGTGTGCAGCGGTGGGTCATTGAACACCAAACTGGTCGTGTGGTGTTCGTATAACGGGCTGTCTACCCCGTATTTTGGCCCGAAAACCGCCTTCTTGTCCGAGATGAACCGCACCGTATCCCGGTACACCACATCCAGATCTTCATAGCGCGACAGGATGACCGAACCATCCGCTTGCTGGCAGACAGGAGTTTCCTCGCGCAGCGCAGCATAAGCTGGATAAGGGTCTTCGTGAAAACCGATGGGAAGTGCGGTCAGCGAGAACATCAGTGACCCATCGCCCCCATCTGCTCCGGCAGAACCAGCACCAGCCACGGCACCAGAACGATTAGCGCCAGACGGAAGATATCCGCGACCCAAAACGGTGTGACACCTTTGAAGATGGTCCCGGTTGAGACATCCCCAACCACACCTTTCAGAATGAACACGTTCAATCCGACCGGGGGAGTGATCAGGCTGATCTCGGTTACGACGACAACAACGATGCCGAACCAGATCGGATCATAACCCAGCGACGTGACCAACGGGAAAAAGATCGGCACCGTCAGCAACAGCATCGACAGCGATTCAAAGACACAGCCCAGTATGATGTAGATCCCGAGGATCATCAGGATCACCACAAACGGCTCAACCTCATAGGCCGTCACCAGAGTGATCAGCGCTTCAGGAAGACCGGCCAGGTTGATGAAATTCGAAAAGATCTGCGCCCCGATCAGAACCGAGAACAGCGCCGCCGCGGTGAAACTGGTCTCCTTCAGCACTTCAAAGGTCGAACCAAGGGTCAGCCCGCCCCGTGACAGGGCAATCAGGAACGCACCCATCGCGCCCATTCCAGCAGCCTCTGTCGGGCTGAAGGTGAGGTTCAGAGGGTAGAAGTCAAACACCCCGTACAACCCGCCTATCACAAGAAAGAACAGCAGCAACACGGCCCAGACCGAGCGCAGGGCCAAGAGACGTTCGCCCCAGCCGTGCCGCTCCCCTGCCGGTCCGGCGTCGGGTCTGCGCCAAACGGTCCAGCGCACCGCCAGCAGATAGAACAGGATGCCCAGCACGCCAGGGATGATACCCGCAACGAAAAGCTTGCCAATCGAAGTTTCGGTCAAAAGGCCATAGATCACCAGAATGACCGATGGAGGGATAAGGATCCCCAACGTACCGCCGGCAGCAATCGACGCCGTAGACAGCTCATCCGAATAACCGTAGCGGCGCATTTCCGGCATCGCGACTTTGGACATGGTTGCCGCCGTTGCCAGAGACGAGCCGCAAATGGCGGAAAACCCTCCACACGCAGCAACCGTGGCCATTGCAATGCCGCCGCGGAAATGGCCAAGGAAGGCGTTTGACACCGCATAAAGCTCGCGCGCAAGGCCACCCTTGTTTACGAACAGCCCCATCAGGATGAACAGCGGCACAACCGACAGCCCATAATCCTGCGCCGTGTCGGTGATCTGGCGGCCCACCATGGACATCGCAGCCTTCAACCCACGTTCGGACAGGATGCTGCCACCGCGTTCATATGCAAAGCCAAGCGTCCCAACGAGCCCCATCGCAAACACAATGGGCAGGCGCAGCAGCACCAGAACAAGGACAAGGGCGAAACCGATCAAAGCGGCAGTCATTAGGAGTGCTCCGACAAGGCTTGGGGGGCAATAATGTGCAAAATCCCGGTGATGATCATCGCAACAGCAGTGATCGCGGTGAAAGCGGCGATGAACCAACCCAGATAGAAGACCGGGATAGACAGGTATTCGGTGACATCGCCGTAATCCCGCGCCCGTTCAGCCAGCACCCAGACGCGCTGGATCGGCCAGATCAGCATGATGCCGGACACCAGATACACAATCGCATCACGCACCCGGCTCAGCCGCAAACGCGCGAAAATCCCATCTGTCAGGTCCACAGCGATCTGTCCGCGCCCAGCCGAGATTATGGGCAGGACCGAGAAGACAAGGATCGCCATCAGAATCCGGGTCAACTCGGTTGCCGCCTCAATCGGGGCGTTGAAGACAGAACGAAGGATAACGTCGAAAAAGGTCATCACCATCAGGATGAACAGCGCCACACAGGCCAGCAGCGTCGGAACGACACTGATGCGTCGCGCAAAGGTCACGAGTGAGTGCATGATTGGTCCCCGGCGGGTGAAAAGGGCTGGCGGTTTAAGCGCGCCAGCCCGGCTGCGTTACTGGGCAGCCATTTCATTTACGATCATGTCGTAAGCGGCCTGAGCGTCGACGCCCGCGCCGTTAACTTCGTCAATGACCTTGGCGCGCACATCCACGGCAATCGTGTTGAATTGCTCCAGATCTTCAGCAGATGCCGCGTTGATCGCGTTGCCTTCGGTGGCTTCGGTTGCTTCACGACCGATGGCGTCGATCTCGTCCCAGATCTTGCCGATCTCGCGGCTCAGTGGTTCGCCAAAGACATTCTCTTCCAGTGCGGCCTGCAGGTCTTCGGGCAGATCGGAAAAGGTGTCTTCATTCATGATGAAAGCAAACGATCCGCGATAAAGGCCGCCCGGAACTTCGTAGACGTTCTGCGCCACTTCGGTCAGTTTGAAACCCTTGCGGGATTCAAAGGGCATCACAACCCCATCCGCAGCTTTCGAGGCCAGGGTTTCGTATACTTTCGGCGCAGGCACCTGAATGCCGGTCGCACCCAGCGCCGTTCCGACGTCCCCGCCAACGCCACCGGGGATACGCACCTTGAGACCCGACACCTCTTCCAGCGTGGTCACCGGGCTGCTGGAATGCAACTGGGCAGGACCATGCGTGTGCAGGGCGATCACCTTCACGCCGCGATGCTCATCCGCCGCCTTGAGGTGCTTGTCATATGTGCGCCAATAAGCGACCGAGGCGTCCTCGGCCGAACCCTCATACCCGGGCAGTTCGATCATCTTGGTGGTGACAAAGCGACCCGGCTGGTAGCCGTGGAAGATGATCGAAGCATCAGCCGCACCATCCATGATCAGGTCCATCTGCGCCGGTGGCGGTGCAATACCCAGCTTGAGTTCAGCCGTGACCTGGCCGTCTGTTGCCTCTTCAACCATTTCGACGAATTTCGGCCACATCTTGGCGTTGATGCCATGAGTCGGCGGTGCCCAGCTTGAGATGGTCAGCGTATAGTCTGCAGCCATCGCTACTGTGCCAGAAACGGCCAGCGCGGCCGACGCCAATAAAGTGCTTAGCTTGGTGAATTTCATGGTCTGTCTCCTCCCAATGAAACATGAGTCAAGAATGCGTTAATGGTCGCTTTTGTAACCATCAACATGTTAAAGGCCCCCCGGATGGTTCGCGATGCGCCACGAACCGGGGTTTTCGTCTGCAACGGTCAGCATCGCTGCGTGGGACACGTCGATACCGATCTCCTTGCTGTAGTTCATTGGCCCTCCACGCCAACGTGGAAAACCGTACCCATGGATTTGTACCATATCGACAGCCTCTGTGTTTTCCGCGATTCCGCCCTGGATGATCAAAGCACCCTCATTGGCCAGAACCGCCAGAATACGCGAGGAAATGTCCTGCTGTGAAAAGCGCTGGCGGATGATTCCCTGTTCGGCCGAGTAGGTTTCAATCAACGCCTCAACCTCAGGGTCCCGGACCGGGGTACGGTCGCCATCTGAGTAACGATACCAACCCTTGCCCGCTCGCTGACCAAAACGCTCCATCTCGCACAACTGATCGGCGATGCGCACGTAGCGTTCGTTTGGGTCGCGAGTTGCGGCATTGCGCTGTCGGTTGGCCCAGGCGATTTGAAGACCAGTCAGATCCTGCAACTCATAAGGCCCCATGGGCATCCCAAACGCCCGCATCGCTGCGTCCACCTGATAGGGCAGCGCCCCATCCGCCAGCAAATAGTCGGCCTCGCGCCGATAGGCGGCCAACATGCGATTGCCGATAAAGCCGTCGCATATGCCGGACAGAACCGAAACCTTTCGCAGCTTTTTGCCCAGCGCGAAGCCAGTGGCGACGGTATCCGGAGATGTCTGCGGCATATGTACTATTTCCAGCAGCTTCATCACATGGGCCGGGCTGAAGAAATGCAGACCAATGCAGCGGGCCTGGTTTTCAACACCCGCAAAGATGTCCAACGGGTTCAGGTAGGATGTATTCGTGGCCAGGATCGCATCGTGGTTCATGTACCTGGCCAGTTCCGCAAACACCGCCTGCTTGACAGACAGGTCTTCGAACACTGCCTCGATAGCCAACTCTGCATCCGCAGCAGCGGCATAGCCGTCGACGGCCTTAAATTTGAACAGGTAATCCCGCAGCTGTGCCTCGGACATCCTGCCCCGGTTTACGGCCCCCCGAAGCAGAGATTCAACTCGCTCTTGCGCCGCCGATGCAGCCTCGGCGTTCTGCTCGATCAGAGTGACCGACAATCCACCATTCAGCGCGGCCGTGGCAATACCTGCACCCATCAACCCGCCGCCCACAACGGCAATCCGGGTAATGTCGCGCGCAGTGGCGCCCTTGATCAAAGCGGGCTTGGACACCACGCGCTCGGCAAAGAAAGCATGGCGCAGCGCCCGGCTTTCAGCGCTTTGGCGCAGAGCCAGGTGGCGGGCGCGTTCTTTCGGCTGACCCTCAGCGAACGGTTCGGACACCCAACTCAGCGCGGTCAGGTTTTCCAGTGGTGATTGCTGCCCTTTGGCGCGCTTCTGCAACGCCTGACGACTTGTTTCCAACAGATCAGACGCGAACTCTGGCACCGAACGCTGGCTGACAGGTATCGGACGTGCGGGCAGCGCGGCAACAAAACCCGGCACTGCAACCTTCGGGTCTTCGGCGACCAGATCAATGCCCCCGAGTTCGGCCAGCGCTTCGGCTTTCAGAGTTTTACCAAAACACGCCATGTCGATTGCAGCCTGCATTCCCACGAGACGCGGCAAACGTTGGGTGCCCCCCGCCCCGGGGATCAGCCCCACATTGACCTCGGGCAGACCAAAACCGGCATCCGGCGCGGCGATCCGCCAGGCACAAGCCATGGCGATCTCGAACCCACCGCCCAGCGCATTACCATGAATGCAGGCGACAAAAGGCACTTTGCTATCTTCGATCTTCTGAATGACGTCCGGCAAATGTGGCTCAACCGGCGCCGCATCAAACTCGGACATATCACCGCCTGCGATAAAGGTTCTGCCCGCGCAGCACAGCACCGCCACACGCGTGCCTTGAACCGCATCAACCGCATCGGACAGCCCCTGTCGAACCGCGGTAGAGGTTGCGTTCACTGGCGGGTTGTTGACCGTGACCCAAGCCACGTCACCCTTAATTTCAACGCTCACCAGCGACGACTGCAACATCGGCAACCCTTTTGATCGGTCCAGATTCGGTACAGGTTTATATATTGACCAACCGTTCGGTTAATGCAATGATTAAGTTGAAACGAGACCAGAAGAGACAGCCATGAGCGATACGATACTTGTACAAGATCACGGGAACTGGGTCGAAATTACCCTGAACCGCCCCGACAAGTTGAACGCGTTCAATGAGGACATGCACGTTGCCCTTCAGGACGCGTTAAAAACCGCGCGCGAAAACGGGGCTCGCGCGATATTGCTGACCGGAGCGGGGCGCGGGTTCTGCGCAGGTCAAGACCTGGGTGACCGCGACCCATCCAAAATGGATAGCGCTCCGGACCTGAGCAAAACGGTGCGAACGTTTTATGCTCCTCTAGTCCGCTTGATCCGATCCTTGGAGTTCCCTGTCATATGCGCCGTAAACGGGGTTGCCGCAGGCGCAGGGGCAAATCTGGCATTGGCCTGTGACATGGTTCTGGCCGGGGAAAGCGCTAAGTTCATCCAGAGCTTTTCCAAGGTCGGGCTGATTCCCGACACCGGTGGCAGCTGGCACTTGCCACGCCTGTTGGGTGAGGCGCGCGCCAAGGGGTTGGCCATGACCGCTCAACCTCTTTCAGCCAAACAGGCAGAAAATTGGGGGCTGATCTGGAAGGCGCTGCCCGACGATCAACTGATGCTTGAGGTTCGCGCGCTTGCCGCGCAATTGGCCAACGGCCCCACACTCGGGCTGGGCCTGACAAAACAGTGCATTCAAACGGCGGCCACCACGTCACTGTCCGATCAGCTTGAGATTGAAGCGGACGCAATGAAAACTTGCGGGGAAAGCGCGGACTACGCCGAAGGCGTATCCAGTTTCCTTGAAAAACGCGCACCGAATTTTCAGGGACGTTGAGTATGACCCCAAAAGAACGCGCCGAAAAATCTGCCGCTGCAATGTGGGCAAATGACGAGGCAAGCAAATGGCTCGGCATGGAGCTTGCCGAAGTTGACGAAGGCCGCGCCGTTCTGACCCTGACCGTCGCGTCCCATCATTGTAACGGGTTCGGTATGTGCCATGGGGGCGTCACTCATGCCTTGGCCGACAGCGCTTTTGCCTTTGCCTGTAACAGCCGCAACGTTTCCACTGTCGGGCAGCACACGATGATGAGCTATCTCGCGCCGGGAAAAAAGGGGGACCGTCTGACCGCCACCGCGACAGAGGTCACTGTATCCGGACGAAGCGGCATCTATGACGTTCGCGTCATCAACCAAGACAACACTCTGATCGCTGAGTTTCGCGGCATGTCGCGCGCAGTTGGCGGTCAGAATTTTCAAGAATAGCTTCACGACTGGAGGAGTGACGCGATGAAAGACCTTTCCCCAAACAAAGCGAACCTGGATCCGATCGAGATCGCCTCGATCGACGAAATCCGCGCCACGCAGCTTGAACGCCTGAAATGGTCCTTACGCCACGCCTATGACAACGTTCTGATGTATAAGCAGCGGTTTGACGAGGCCGGCGTGCATCCTGATGATCTACAGCAGCTGTCCGATCTGGCAAAATTTCCGTTCACACACAAAAACGATCTGCGTGACAACTATCCCTTCGGTCTGTTCGCAGTTCCGCGCAGCGAGATCATTCGCCTGCACGCTTCATCTGGCACGACGGGCAAACCGACGGTTGTGGGTTACACCAAGAATGACATCGACAATTGGGCGGACTTGGGCGCGCGTTCCCTGCGCGCGTCGGGGTTGCGCAAGGGTGACATGGTGCACAACGCCTATGGTTATGGCTTGTTCACCGGTGGGTTGGGCGCCCATTACGGAATCGAACGGCTTGGCGCGACTGTCGTCCCCATGTCCGGCGGGCAAACCGAAAAGCAGGTCAACCTGATCAACGACTTCCGGCCCGACGGGATTATGGTGACGCCGTCCTATATGCTCAATATCCTTGAGCAGTTCCACAAAGCTGGTCTCGACCCCCGTGAAAGCTCATTGAAAGTTGGTGTTTTCGGCGCTGAACCCTGGACTGACGCCATGCGCGCCGAGGTCGAGGCCGCCTTTGATATGCATGCGGTAGACATCTATGGCCTGTCCGAAATCATGGGTCCTGGGGTGGCCAATGAATGCGTTGAAACCAAGGACGGTCCGGTGATCTGGGAAGATCATTTCCTTCCTGAAATCATTGACCCCGTAACCAGTGAGGTCCTGCCCGATGGCGAAATCGGCGAGTTGGTGTTCACAACCCTGACCAAGGAAGGGCTGCCGATGATCCGCTATCGCACGCGCGACTTGACCTGCCTTCTGCCGGGAACAGCACG
This sequence comes from Ruegeria sp. 6PALISEP08, assembly GCF_001238295.1. Taxonomy (GTDB): domain Bacteria; phylum Pseudomonadota; class Alphaproteobacteria; order Rhodobacterales; family Rhodobacteraceae; genus Ruegeria. Next base: position 259,830 of record NZ_LGXZ01000007.1, on the reverse strand, counting down.
ATCCATGCGCCGGATGGCAAAGATCACTGGCCGAAGTGACGACATGATGATCCTGCGTGGCGTCAATGTCTTCCCTAGCCAGATTGAAGAACAGGTCATGGCGACAGGCGGTCTTGCCCCCTATTATCAGATCGAACTTTATAAGTCGGGCCGCATGGATGCGATGCGGGTCTTTGTTGAATCCTCACCGGATTCCACCGACGAGCTCTCCAAAACCGCGGCGGCCCGAATGCTGACCAAGCGGATCAAGGACGTCGTTGGTGTTTCAACTGAAATTGTTGTAGGTGACCCCGGCGACGTCGAACGCTCTCAGGGCAAGGCGAAGCGTGTCGTCGACAATCGCGATAAGGAATAAACCGTGGCCCGAACAATCGCCAAAGACCACGACCAAAAGCGGGAACAGATCCTGAAGATGGCGGCCAAAGTGTTTGCCGATCAGGGGTTTGATCGTGCGTCGATGACTCTGCTGGCCAAAGAGTGCGGGATCTCGAAAGCCAACATCTACCATTACTACGACAGCAAGGATGCCATCCTATATGACATCCTTGAAACATATCTGCGCGAGCTAAGGGATCGGATCTGCAACGTGGATCTGAGCGGTATGAACCCCGAGCAGAAGCTGCGCAAGGCGGTGCGCGAAATCCTGTTCGCCTATCAGGGCGCGGATGACGAGCATCGCGTACAAATCAGCGGCATAAGCGCACTGACAGACGAGCAGCAGAAACTGCTACGAGGCTATCAGCTTGATTTGGTAAATTTTGTGCGCGACATCCTCAAAGAATTGTCTCCCGAAACTTTCGATGATGCCAAAGACAAGTTGCGCGGTGCCACAATGTCAGTCTTTGGGATGTTGAACTGGTATTACATGTGGAACACCGGCGCGGGCCCCAAAGCCCGCGAAGACTACGCCGATCTGGTCAGCACGCTGACGGTTCAAGGCGTACCAAAGCTGTAGGCGCGCAGCGGTGCGCACAAGGCGCTATGTCGAAGCTTTGAGCCTGTCCATGTAGGCTTGCTTTGCGGCCATGACATCCTCGTCCGTCATGTTTGATCGGTTCAGTTCAAGGAAATGTTCCGCGGCCCCAACCGGCTGAACATTCAGGTTACTGACGGGTGTCAGATCGTCCGACCGTACATTCAAAATCGAAAGCACCTTGATGACGGGAAACAGACGATCGCTCAGACCCGAGGTGTTCAGAGAGATGACCTCGGCTCGTGAAGACATCTGTGCCGCGACCCGGTCCACAACACTCTCGAGGTCCGCGCCCGGGTTCAGTAGTTCAGCATATTCGGAAAGGTTTTCTTGTATTCTGTTTCCGCGAATGTTCTGCCAATACACGCTCTTGATCCAGTCGGGGGCATCTCTGGTCGTGTAAAAGAATGTGATCCGTGCCTTGTTGTCAGCGAACCTGTTGATTTCATCCAAGATGACTTCAGCAAGGACATGCGTTTGGTGGTAGGACCACACATCTTTACGTCCCGGGATCATACCAGCAAACTCTTCGCTGCTGATCAACAACGGCGCGTCAGTCTGGCCCTCGAATGGCAGCAGAGTTTGCCGGAACATCTGGCGAAATTTCTGAAGCTTTCTTTCGTTTGGTGCGACAGAATAGCGGCGTGCTGCAATGCCGGCGTCTTTCAAATCCCGCGGCACCAGAACACTCACACGGTCCTTTAACCGGATACGGTTCCTGTACAGCATCGTTTGCAGGGTTCTGGTCCCGGTTTTGTGAAACCCTTGATGTACAACAACCTTCAGCATCGACCCTTTTGACTTAACCCACGCGTAACATCCGCATTTAGTGTTGCCGCATCGAAAACATCAAGCGGTCCAGTCGATGTTCAGCTCTTCTCGAAAGGCAAAGCGTGTCAAATGCGCCTCGATCACCTGTTGCCAACGACGCAGATCACCACGCGGACCAGTAGCGGCTGTCACGGTCAAAGTGGTTGCATCTGCCGTCAATGCCAGCCGATCTCCGTCAGGGAATGACACTCTGCCATTTACTGCGTCAAATGAGACCTCGGCCTTGTGCGACCAGTGTTTGCAGAGTTGCTGAAGGTATTTTGAGGCCGCACCCGTCTGCGCAATGCCCGTTGCAGTCTGATCAGGCAACAGGTTTAGGCCCGCAACAGCGGCAGACCGGATGGCTTTGGCAAACAAGGTCACGTCGATGTTGGTGGCTACGAAAGTAGCGCCAAGATCCAGACATTTGCGTTGAAGATCCGGGTCCAGTGTCAAAATCCCAGCGGCTTTGCCCGCTGCCACAATACGGCGGATTGCATCCAGCACCGCCGCAACTACGTCAGGGTGGTCTGCATTTCCCAGATGGCCCAAATCAGCAGCCAGGTCGGCAGGGCCAATAAACACCCCGTCCACATCAGTCGCCAGAATATCGTCCAGCGCGTCCATACCCTTGTTGTTCTCGACCTGTACGAGCAAGCAAATCTGTTCGTCGGCGGTTTTCAGATAATCGGGGATCGCCGCAAAGCGTGACGCCCGCGCCAGCGATGATCCAACACCACGAACGCCATGCGGCGGGTACTGCACAGCCCGCACCAGTTCGCGTGCCTGATCGCCGCTTTCGACCATCGGCACCAGAATATTCTGGACGCCGGCGTCCAGATATTGCTTGATCATCCAGGTTTCGCCAATCGGCAGGCGTGCGACCGGCACGCTGCCAGACCCCTCAATCACGCGGACCTGCTCCAGGATTGAGCGCAGGTCGTTGGGCGCGTGCTCCCCATCAACCAGCAACCAATCGAATTGCGCGGTGGCGGCGATTTCGGCTACGTAGGCATTGGCCAAACCAACCCAGCATCCGATCTGAGGAGTTCCGGCCTTCAGCGCAGCCTTGAATACATTATGTGGCGCGGGCATTGGCGTTCCTTTCAGGCGAAATTGATATCGACCGAGCCAAACGGCCCAAAATCCGCGTGAACTTTGGTGCCCGAGGGGCATTCGACGGGGCGGATGAAACTGCCGGACAAAATGAGTTGCCCAGGTTCGATGCTTTGCCCGTATTGCGCCATGCGACGCGCCAACCAGACCACGCTTTCAACAGGATCGTTCAACACACCGGCACCCAGTCCGGTTTCTTCAATCTCGCCATTGCGGAAGGTAAGCGCCCCGACCCAACGCAGATCATATGCATCGATTGCGTGACGCTCTGCACCCAACACGATGCCCGCATTGGCGGCATTATCACTGATCGTGTCAAAGACCGTACGGGTCTTGCCGGTCTCGGAATCTGCTCTTTGAATTCGGGTATCCAGAATTTCTATTGCCGGTGTGACGTAACCCGTGGCGGCGATAATCTCTTCGCGAGATACGTCTTCGCCGCCAATGGCGGACTTCATGACAAAGGCGATCTCGGCTTCGACCCGGGGCTGAATGAAACGGCCTGCCGGAACGGTTGCACCATTGTCGAAGACCATATCGTCGAACAGAATACCGCTGTCTGGAATGTCGATATTCAACGCATATTGCATTGCCTTCGAGGTCAGCCCGATCTTCCACCCGATCACCCTGCGGCCTTCGGCCAGTTTCTGGTGATAGATGGCGTTCTGAACCTCATAGGCATCATCCATGCCCATCTCGGGATGGCGCAGACTAAGCAGGCCGATCTGTTCGCCCCTGCGTTCAGCCTGCAACAGATCGGCTGCTGCGCGGGTGTGGTCCTCGGGCGTCATACCCGTTCGTCCTCAATGGTATTGCGCAGGGTGCCGATACCTTCGGCGGACACCTCGACCACATCTCCGGGTACCAGATATCTCGGTGGGTCGAACCGTGCCCCTGCCCCGGTCGGTGTACCAGTGACAATGATGTCACCGGGCTGAAGCGTCATGAAGGTTGAGATGTATTCGATCTCGCGACGGATTGGGAACATCATGCGGCTCAGCGTGTCGTCCTGACGAAGCTCACCGTTCACGCGGGTCTGGATGCGAGCATCATCCAGTTGGGCTGCATCCGTGAAAGGCACCAGCCAAGGGCCTATGGCCCCCGAGTTTTCCCAGTTCTTGCCTTGAGTGACGTTGAACTTGGCGTGCCGCACCCAGTCGCGAATGGTGCCTTCATTGCACAGGGTCAGCGCGGCGATGTGGTCGTAAGCTTCTTCCTGAGAAATGCGGCGGCCAGTCTTGCCAATCACGATGGCCACTTCGCCTTCATAGTCCAGAGTGTGGTTTTCCGGCGGCCGGATCAGCGGGCAGTCGTGGCCAGTAAAGCCGCTGGCAAAGCGCGGGAACAGCGACATGTACTTTGGCTGCGCGCTGCCATCTTTGTACTCCGCGTTCCGGTCGGGAAAGTTCACCCCGACACAAAGAATACGACGGGCATCGGGCATCACCATCTCATAGGCGAACTCGGTATGGGTGACGGGTTTGCCTTCGGCAGCTTTTGCAAGTTGATCGAAGGCCCCGGCGGCAATCACCTCGTAAAGGCTGTTGTGATCCGGGAATGCTTGGTTCAATGCAATGGCACCTTCATCGGTGATTGCTCCGAAAAAACGCTCTTCGCCCGCGAAGAAAGTTGCAAACTTCATTCAATTGTCTCCCAAACTTCCCGGATCATGTCCGCTGCCATCAGCACGTCATCCCGGGTGGTATCGAACTGCCCGACCTGAAAGCGGATGATCTTGCGGCCATCGAACATGCCTTGGGTCAGATAGATCCGCCCGTCATCGTTCAACGCGTCGACCAGCCGCTGCTGCTGTGCATCATCACCTGGACAGCGAAAGGAAAACAAGCTCAGGATCGGACCGGTGGCGATCTCGAACCCTTCCATCTCTCCGATCTGATCGGCGAGTTCCTGGGCCCAGGTCACGTGGTTGCGGATGCGCTCGCGCAGTCCTTCCAATCCGTATGAGCGCAACAGAAACCAGATCTTCAACGCCCTGAACCTACGCCCCAGAGGGATGGTCCACTCCGAGTAATTCGTCACCTCTGCTCCGGTTGTCTTGAGGTATTCCGGTTCGATCTTCAGCGTATTGAGTTGCGGCGCGGCGTCCCGCAGGAACTGGATGGCGCAATCGAACTGTGCACCCATCCATTTATGCGGGTTGAAAACGATGCTGTCATAGCGGTCGGCCCCCTGCCATAGGAGCTCGCGGAATTCGGGGCAGATCATTGCAGACCCAGCCCAGGCCGCGTCGAGATGGGTATACAAGTCGTGTTTTTGCGCGATGTCTGCCACAAGGGTCAGATCATCGCAGGCACCAACGCCGGTTCCACCTGTGATCGCAATAATACCGGCCGGAACATGACCGGCTGCGATATCGCTTTGAATGGCGGCCTCAAGTGCAAAGGCATCAATTGCAAAGTTGGAACCCGATGTCGGCAGCTTGACCAGATTGTCCTGCCCAATCCCGGCAACCCAGCAGGCCCTGTCGATGGACGAGTGTACCTGATCCGAGCAATAGATCCGCAGCGCACCCTTGGTGTTCAGACCTTCGCGGTTGCCGGTAAAGCCCGTGGCTCGTTCCCGCATAGTCAGAACCGCCGACAAAGTCGCCGAAGAGGCGCTGTCCTGAATAACTCCTGTCATGCCTTCAGGCAGTCCAAGTGACTGTCGCAACCAGTCGACCATGACACCTTCGACTTCGGTCGCGGCTGGCGAGGTTTGCCACAACATGCATTGCGCCGCGATCGTCGTCACCAACATCTCGGCCAGCATCGACGGTGGAGCGGCATTGGCGGGGAAATAGGCGAAAAAGCGTGGATGTTGCCAATGGGTGATACCCGGCATCACGATCCGTTCGAAATCGGCCATGATGGAATCCATAGGCTCACCCGCCTCGGGCGGGGTTGCCACAAGCTGGGCCGCGATTTCCCCTGGTGCGGTCTGCGCGCGCACGGGACGTTCAGCAAGTGTCTTATGGTAATCGGCTGCCCATTTTGAAATGTGCTGACCCCAATGCGAAAACGTGTCCCAATCCATGCATTAGCCTTTTGTTGTCGCAGAAAAATCAACCCGCCCGGCCCCCCGAAAGATACAGGGCCACAACGAACGGATTTGTTTCTATCACATGAAACAGTCCCTGGTGTCCGGCGTCAGACCGAAAAACTGACATTGGCCTGACCTGTGCCAGAGCTGCCGAAATACGGGGTATAGATGTCGATATTGCCCTTGTAGCTGCCCCAACCCAGCGCGCCGAACAACAAGGCGGTGTCGTTCATGGCACACTCTCCGGCGCATTTCTTGGCGTAGTCGGGCAGCATTTCAAGGAATTCTTCGAAACGGCCCTGTTCCCACAATTCCATCACGCGCATGTCCATCTGGCGGTTGAATTCACCGTTCACTGCGTTCAGCCCTTCGACCGAGCGTTCATTCGGCGTGAAATCATGGCTGAGCGACCCCGACGCCAGTACAGACACGTTGCGGTCAGATCGCCGGATGCCCTCGGCAATGGCCTCACCCCAAACCCGGTTTTCCGCAATCGATGAGAATTGATTGACCGCCACGGGCAAAACCCGCGCGTTGACCCCTTCGTTGATGAAATGCATAGGCAACAGGGTGCCGTATTCCATACCCATGTCGGGGTGCGAATGGCCCAGCGCCCGCTCTCCACGCTCGCGCAGAACGTCAAGGATCGTTTCCCCAAGTTCATGATCGCCGCGATAGTCGAACTCCATATCCGCCAGCATGTGCGGCAATTCGTGGCTGATGAAACGACCCTTGTGGTGTTCTTTCGTGTTCAGGTGAAACCCCTGATTGGTGATCCAATGGGTATCGAACACAATGAACGTCTCGACCTCGCGGTCTATCGCGTCCTGACGCAGGCGGGCATACCCATCGATGGCAGATTGCCGGATACCTTTGTATTTCGGCATCGTGTGGGACATCCAGATACTGGGCACATGCGTGATTTTTGCGGCCTGTACGATCTTTCCCATGGCGGTTCCTCCTGATGCGTTCTGGCGGCCCCGGCCAGGGATCGCCTGAGGGGTTTATTTTCCCAATTGCATAATCTTGTGCTGACCGGTGGCGAAACCGATGTGCTTTTGCTCCATATAGAATTCAAAGCTCCAATCACCGCCGTCCCGCCCGATGCCGGACGCTTTGACCCCACCAAAGGGCGTGGGCAGGTGACGCACGTTTTCTGAATTCACCCAAATCATCCCAGCCTCAAGCTTGTCAGTAAAGCGCAAGGCGCGGATCAGATCGTTGGTCCAGACATAGCCTGTCAGGCCATAAGGCGTGTCGTTGGCAATCTGAAGCGCCTCGTCCTCGGTTGCGAACGGAATAGAGGTCAGAACAGGACCAAAGATCTCTTCACGTGCGATACGCATCTTGTTGGTGGCATTGGTGAAGAGTGTCGGGCGGACAAAGTACCCCGCGTCGCCTACCTTTACGCCACCAGCGGCAACAGTCGCACCATCCTCTTTGGCGATGTCGAAGTAACTGGTGACTTTGTTGTAGTGCTCTTCAGTTACAAGCGGGCCAATCTCGGTTGCCGGGTCCAACGGGTGGCCCACCTTGATGTTGTTCACACGCTCGACCAGTTTAGCCTCAAACTCTTCCTTAATCGTATCCTGCACCAACAACCGCGAAGACGAAGTGCAGCGTTCGCCGTTGATCGAATAGATCATGAAGATCACCGCATCCAATGCACGGTCAAGATCTGCGTCATCGAATACGATCACAGGGTTCTTTCCACCCAGCTCCAGATGATTACGTTTATGCGTATCTGCGCCTTGCTTGACGATAAGGCTTCCGGTGCGGCTTTCGCCCACAAATGCTATAGCCTCGATCAGTTCATGTTCGCACAACGCCTTGCCTGCGTCGGGACCAAATCCGTTGACCGTATTCAACACACCTTTGGGCAATCCAGCTTCTTCGGCGATTTCCACCAACAGGCGGGCAGTCAGGGGAGAGTCTTCTGCGGGCTTATGAACCACTGTGCAGCCTGCAGCCAGCGCAGGCGCGATCTTCCATGTCGACAGCATGAATGGTGTATTCCATGGGGTGATTACACCAACCGGGCCGATGGGAACGCGGGTAGTGACGTTCATCAGGGTCGGGGACTTCAGATGTTGTCCGTCGCGCGCCTGAACCACCTGGTCTGCAAAATACCGAAAGTTCTCTGCCCCACGCAACGCGGCCTTGGACATGAAGCGCAACGTCTGGCCTGTATCCCAGCATTCACATAGCGCGATTTCCTCGGCTCGGGCTTCGATGGCATCTGCAACGCGCAACAAGATTCGGCGGCGGTCAATGGCAGGCATGTCGCGCCATTCAGCGAAGGCCGCATGAGCGGCCTTGGCCGCCGCGTCGATGTCATCGGCCGTGCCATGGGCAACATCGCAGATCACGGATTTATCGACAGGCGAGGTAGATTGGAATACCCCTGCAGATCCGTCTCGGTCTTCGCCAGAAATGCGATTGCGGATGCCGGTTTCTCTGAACCGAGCCAGAAAGCCCGACAGCTTCTCGATGTTTGTATCCAGCGCACTCATGCTTCAGGTCTCCTGCGTGGTCGCGGCCAGGTGGTCGCGGATCGTGCCGGTCTTGGGCGAAAGCTTGGGGTCGATATCGCGCATCTCTAACGACAGAGCGATGGAATGCTGCGAAAGGGCGGGCGCCAGATAGGCTTTGACCGCGTCAAATACGCGCTGCGTCGCGTCCTGTTTGGCATCCTCGGACCGACCTGCGCGCAGACGGATCGAAATATCGACAAAACCATGTGCCAGACCCCCATCCGCAATGGCATAGTGGTCCACACGCGTCGCGCGCACGCGAATCCCCGGCATTGGAAAAGCGTCGATCCCGGCAGCTGTTGCCCTTATGCATTCGCACAGGCCACCCATGTCGATCTTGCCTTCCAGATTGCCGGAATATTCGACGTGGAAATGTGGCATGGTTCCTCCCTTATTACTTAACATGTTTAGTTTCTAGCATCCCACCTGTCAAGAGATTGCTTTGTTAATCTTTGCAATTTCCGAAACACCACTCTAGAAGGCCGCATGACCACTCAAAGCCATATCAAAAGCACTGCCAGATCCCTTCCGATTGCGCTGTTGCGAGCCCGTGAAACCGTGATGGCCCCGATACGGGACATGTTGCAAGGCATCCAGATAACCGAACAGAAATGGCGCATCCTGCGCGTTCTGGATGAGCTGGGCGAAGTGGAACAAAGCACCATTGCGCACGAGGCTTGCCTGCTGCTTCCAAGCGTGACCCGCATCTTGCGCACGATGGAGGCTGATGGACAGATCACCCGCCGTCAGGACAGTGACGACAAGCGCCGCACCATGGTTACGATTACCGATGCGGGTCGGTCTATCCTAAAGGAAAACCTGGCCACGTCACTTGCGATCTCCAGCGATATCGAGGCTCAGATGGGCCGTGAAAAGCTGGACCAATTGCTGGACCTGCTGGAGGAATTACAGGCCGTCAAAGTTTGACCCCGCCTTCAGCAGACGGGGCCGGTGAAAGCTCAAAGAGTCGACAGGCCGGCATCCAACGCTGACAGGATCTTGGCCACATCGTCCGAAGTGATAATCAGCGGAGGTGACAGAATAATGTTGTTGCCGGATACGCGCACCATCACGCCATCTTCGTAAGCCGCCTTCTGAACCTGCAACGGCAAGTGTTTGGCGATGGGAGCCTTGGTCGACCGGTCGGAAACCAGCTCGAGCGCACACATCAAGCCCTCTCCGCCCCGCACGTCGCCGATCACCTCGTGTTTTTCGGCCAGCTTCTTCAATCCGGCAAACAATTCATCCCCACGCGCCGCCGCATTTTCCCAGATCCGCAGTCGGTTGATCTCGGACAGGGCAGCCAGCGCCGCCGCAGCCCCGACCGGATGGCCGGAATAGGTGTATCCTTGATCGACGGATGCGAGCCCGGTGGTGTCCTTTTCGAATACCTCGGCGACAGCGCCTGAAATCATTGCAGCGCCAAAGGGAAAGTACCCGTTGGTGATCGCCTTCGCTGTTGTCATGATATCCGGCTGAACACCCCAATGCCGAGCACCACTTTCGCTGCCAGTGCGGCCAAATGCCGTGATGATTTCGTCCGAGATCAACAGGATACCGTGTTTGGAACAAACCTCGCGCACCATGGGCATAAAGCTTTTGTGCGGTGGGATCACGCCCCCAGCCCCCAGAACCGGTTCCATAATAAATGCCGCAACCGTGTTCGCCCCTTGAAACGCAATCTCGGCCTCCAGCGCCTTGACGCATAGCTGCGCCAGACGTTCGGGGTCGGTTTCGTCAAACGGATTGCGATAGGTCCAGGGGGCGGGCACATGGAAACAGCCCGGCATCATCGGCTCATAGACCGCGCGAAACTTTTGATTGCCGTTGACTGATGCCGCCGCGAAATGGGTGCCATGATAGCCTTGCTTGAGGCTGATAAACTTGGTGCGTCCCGCGTCGCCCCGAACCTTGTGATATTGCCGCGCGAGCTTCAGCGCGATCTCAACAGAATCCGATCCACCGGACGTAAAGAACGCGCGAGTCAAACCGTCTGGCGCAAAAAACTGCGCCAGTTCATATGACAACTCGATGGCCTTGTCGTTGCTGGTTCCGCGAAATGTGGAGTAATAAGGCAATGCGTTCAGCTGATCCGCTATGGCCTGCTTTACCGGTTCGCAGGAATAGCCCAGATTGACGTTCCACAACCCCCCCACGGCATCCAGCGCCTTGTGACCGTCGACATCAATGATGCTGACACCTTCACCGCCATTCAGAATGGTCGGGGGGTTCTTTTGACTGTCGGCAGGATGCGCCATCGGGTGCCAGAAATAACGGGCGTTGTTTTCCTTCAGAAAGTTCGAATCTTTCATGGTGCGGGCCTCCGGAAGTGTTGCTCACCCTCGGTCACGGGTGGAATTCGGTTGGAAAGGTGTCGGGCAACTGACCGCCAAAATCTGCGGTCAGGTCAGTCGAAAGAGCGTGCAAAGCGGACAGAATTGATGGCAGGCGGTCGTCAGTGGCCCGGCCTTCAGGCACAGCAATTGCGATGGTCCCCAGAGCGACTTGATTGATGCCAAAAATCGGCGCTGCGTATCCAAAGACGCCCTCTTCGTAGCTGCCGCTGCTGTTGGCCCAACCCGAGACACTGATCTGCGCTACTCGTTCTTTGATAATATCAGGATCCGTGAGCGTGGCGTCCGTGAACCGCACCTGCTCGTCCTGATCCAAACGATCCATCAAACTGGTCGGGCCAAAGCTGAGCATACAAAGACCAGAAGCCGTGGCATTGATCGGCAATATTTCACTGGGATCAAGGCTGACGCGCACGCTGTGCCGCGTTGTTTCAACCACCAATGCGGTTTGCAACACAGTCTTTTCCAACAGAGACAGATGCAGGCTTTCACCAACGCTCTGCATCGCAACCTGCATTTTCTGGCGCGCACTTTCGATGCCGGGCCGGGCGATTTCGCGCAGCGCGGCCAGACGCAAGGCTGCCGGTCCAATGGCATAAGACTTGGTCATGGGATTCTGCTCGATCAGGCCGTATTCCTCAAGCGCACGCAGGTGGCGCAGCGCAGTTGCCTTGTTCAATCCGGACAGTCGCGCAATGTGACTCAGGCCGATTTCTGGTCGCGCGTTTGAAAAGTAATCCAGCATTTTTAGGGCATTAAGGGCAGTACCCATGTGTTTCACGTCCTCTCGCTCAGGGAATACTTGACAGAACTAACTTAACAAAGCAACATTATTATTGTTAACGCGGATCAAATAATGAACCACGTATGGGAGGAGTCAATGAAGAAATTTCTTACAGCCGCGGCTTTTGTGGCATCAGCAACCGCTGCACTGGCCGAGTACCCTGAAAAGCCGGTCAGCTTTGTAGTGCCATGGCCGCCGGGCGATCTGGAGGACGTGCTGACGCGGATGATCGCCGATGAATTTCAGGCCATGTATGGCGTGCCAGCCGCAGTCGTGAACAAACCCGGCGGCGGTGGTGGTCCGTTCCCCGGTGCCGTCGAGGTGGCAACCGCCCCTGCGGACGGCTACACCATCGGTTCCTTTGTCATCGGCGTGCCGGTTATTGGCCCCGAAATCGGAATCCCCGAGCTCAACCCCAACCCGTTTGATCCGATCGGGATCTTCCTGACCTACCCGTTCGTTATCGCATCCAGCAAGGATGCGCCTTTCTCAAGCTGGGAGGAACTGGCGGAACACGGCAAGGAAAACGACGTCGCACTTGGCCATTTCGGTTCCGTTCTGCCGCCCACCCAAGTGACCTTTGCAGCTGCCGTCAGCAGCGGGTTCGACTTTGCCAGCGAAGCGGCGTTTGATGCGCTGGACTGCAACACACTGGCATCGGGCGATGTTGACGTAATCAACACAACGCTTCAACTCATCCTGCCCTGTCTGGATCAGGTGAACGTTCTTGCTAGCATCGGCGGTGAGCGGATTTCGTTGGTGCCCGATACGCCGACAATCGTGGAACTGAACCCGGATCTGCCTTTGGCCCTATGGAACGGCTTGTTTGTCCATAAGGACACACCAGCGGACGCCCGCGAAAAGATCTCGGCTGCTGCTCAAAAGGCGCTGAGCTCTGACAAGGCCAAACAACTGGCTGAAGAAACCGGGGCTCTGATTTACTGGCAGGATCCCGTTGCCTCCAATGCTCAGATCGAGCAAGACAAAGCCTCGTTCGCCAAGATCGAAGAGATCCTGGGCGAGTAAACCGGAACGGGCCCGGCAAGTTTAACACCGCCGGGCCTCTTTCCATCCAACAGGAGGCCACGATGATTGCAAAGACTTTGCAAGACATGTTCCGGCGCTATCGACGCCCTGGTGACATCGTATTTGCCACGATGTTCTTCGTGTTCTCACTGTTCCTTCTCAGCCAGCTTGGCACCGAGACTCAGGTCGTCAAACGGACAAAGTGGTTTGCCCAACCCGCTTTGTGGCCAACCATTGCGATCTGGGGCATGGTTGTGTTCAGCGGTCTGCATTTGTTGAGCTCATTCCTGTCGCCACGAATTCCCGGACGTTTGCGAGAGATCACGTTTTGGCTGAAGTCTCTCGAATACGTTGTTTATTTCTTGATCTATGTCGTGGCGGTTCCATGGCTTGGGTACCTGCCCTCGACCATGCTGTTTGCAGCCCTTCTGACGGTTCGCTTGGGGTTTCGTTTACCGGGTGCCTTTTGCATTGCACTTGTCTTTGGCGCTGTGGTCGCAATCCTCTTTAGGGCGCTACTGCAAGTGAACATCCCGGCGGGTCGCATTTATGAATACCTACCCGACGGGCTGCGCGCCTTTGCGCTGACCTATCTGTGAGGCCGCTATGGACAACCTGATTTCCGGCTTTGCAATTCTGGCCCAATGGCAGGTCATAGTAGCGCTGATCATCGGTTCCGTCGGTGGCGTCATCATTGGCGCATTGCCCGGCGTGGGCGCCGCCGTCGCCATCGCTATCCTGCTACCTGCCACGTTTGCCTTCGAACCCATCGTTGGACTGACCCTTCTGCTGGGCATCTACGGGTCGTCCATGTATGGCGGCGCGATCCCGGCCATTCTGATCAATACTCCCGGCACGGCGGTTAACGCCCTGACCACCTATGACGGCTATCCCATGACCAAACGCGGCGAGGGGCACAGGGCTTTGTCACTGGCCTATTCAGCTTCGTTCTTTGGTGGTATTTTCTCGATCCTTTGCCTGATCGTCCTCTCGCCCGTTCTGGCATGGGTTGCCCCGCATTTCGGCAGTCGCGAGATTTTTCTGGCCGCCTTGATGGGTGTCTTACTGGTGATCCTCGCCCATCGCGGACAGACCTTTTCAGCCGCAATGCTGGCGTTTTTTGGAATTTTCCTGAACACGGTGGGGCTGGAGCCTGTAAAATACACACGGCGTTTCACCTTTGATCAAACCTGGCTGTCATCGGGCGTCGATCTGATCGTTGTTGTGTTGGGCCTGTTCGCCATCAGCCAGGCGCTGCTTTTGCTGGTCGACAAGGAACACGCTCCCGGCGAAGCACATGTTCGTGGCAACATATTTACCGGCCTGAAAGAGCTTCTGGGCCTGAAACGAATAGCTACGGTGTCGTCGTCACTGGGCGTTCTGATGGGTATGGTGCCGGGTACCGGCGAATTTACGTCCCAGTTCCTGTCTTACACCTACGCTCAGAAAACCTCGAAAGATCCCGATGCTTTTGGCAAAGGATCACCCGAAGGTCTGGTGGCATCCGAGGCGGCCAACAACGCCGTGCCAGGGGCTGCAATGATCCCGCTTCTGGCGCTGGGTATTCCGGGTGAGGCGCTGACGGCAATGATGCTGTCGGTTTTCTACGTCCACAATGTGATCCCCGGCCCGCAACTATTTGCGGAACAAATGGATTTTGTCATGGCTCTGTACATGGCACTGATCCTTCTCAACGTGGTCGTTCTGATCTTTCTGCTGTTTTCGACCAACCTGCTGCTGAAGCTCATTCAGATCCCAACCCGGTTTCTTGGCATCATGATCCTGACCCTCTCCTTTGTAGGCGTGTACAGCCTGCGAAACTCGATCACGGACTGCGCGATTGCGGCCGGGTTCGGCGTTGTCGGCCTGATCCTGAAACGCCTGAACCTGCCGATCGTGCCCATCATTTTGGGTATGGTTCTGGGCGGCATCATGGAGGTCAAGCTGCGCAGCGCAATGGCCCGTGTGAAATCACCGCTTGATTTCATTGACCGACCCATCGCGGCGATCCTGTTTGTGATGATCCTGGGGATCATCCTGCTGCACATTCGCTCGTTGATCCAGGAACACAAAGACCGCGTCAAACCGCAACCGGTTCTCGACGAAGACACTACTCAGCAAGGATAACGCTTCATGGATCAGTCCTCGATTGACGCGCTGCGCACACAGGAAATCGCACCGCGCGGGCATTTCATAAACGGTCGCTTCCAGGATGGCGAAAACGGTGCTCAGCATCAGGTGTATTCCCCGATCAACGGTCAGCCTCTGGCGCTGATCGCTGAGGGCAGTGCAGCGGATGTCGACGCGGCAGTGCGCGTGGCGCGGGTTTCGTTTGAAGATGGGCGTTGGTCACGAATGGCCCCTGCGGGTCGTAAGAAAGTTCTGTTGAAGCTAGCCGATCTGATCGAAGCCCGCGCGCTGGAGATTGCCGTTCTGGGCGTTCGCGACAACGGCACCGAAATCAACATGGCCTATAAAGCCGAAGCACTCTCAGCCGCGGCGACCTTCCGGTATTATGCCGAGGCAATCGACAAGCTGTACGGCCAGATCGCCCCCACGGGCGATGATGTTCTGGGTTTGATACATCACGCACCTGTGGGCGTTGTCGGAGCGATTGTGCCATGGAACTTTCCGCTGATGATCGGCAGTTGGAAAATTGCCCCGGCACTGGCGGCAGGCAACTCCGTGGTCCTGAAACCGGCGGAAAGCGCTTCGCTCAGCCTGTTGAAGATCGCCGAATTGGCGGCTGAGGCCGGCGTGCCCGACGGGGTATTCAACGTGGTGACAGGTCGCGGCTCGGTTGTGGGTGAGGCGCTGGCGCTGTCGATGGATGTCGACATCCTGGTTTTCACCGGGTCCGGTGCGACAGGGCGGCGGCTTTTGGAATATTCCGCGCGGTCCAACCTAAAGCGCTGTTATCTGGAACTGGGCGGCAAATCCCCGAACATCGTCTTTGCTGATGCCCCGGACCTGGCCGAAGCGGCCAAGGTCTCGGCAGCTGGCATCTTCCGCAACTCGGGCCAGGTCTGTGTCGCCGGATCGCGCCTGTTGGTTCAGGAAGAGATCTACGAGGACTTTTTGTCCGAGATCACCCGCCACGCCGCAGCTTTTCGCGTTGGCGATCCGTTGGACCTGAACAGCCAGATCGGCGCGGTTCACAGCCTGTCCGAGCTGGAGTCCAATCTGGACTTTGTCACAAAAGCTCAGGCAGAAGGTGCCGATCTTCGCACCGGCGGATCCCGCATCCTGACCGAAACCGGCGGGTACTACATGGCCCCGACGGTGATGGCTGGTGTTAAGGAAACCGACACCCTGTTCCAAAACGAAGTCTTCGGTCCGGTTCTGGCTGTAACACCCTTCAAGGATGAAGAAGAAGCGATCGGTCTTGCCAATGCGACAGTTTACGGGTTGGCGGGTGGGGTTTGGACCTCGAACCTGGGCCGCGCACATCGCATGGTCGCGGGCGTTCGCGCCGGGGTGGTACATGTGAACACTTATGGGGGGGCCGACCTGACTGTACCCCTTGGCGGTGTGCGCCAGTCCGGCAATGGGCACGACAAGTCTTTGCACGCGTTGGAAAAATACTTCGATCTGAAAACTGCCTGGATCAAACTCTGATCGCTGGGGTAAGGGAGGCACACATGACCAACAAAACAATCCTGTTGATCGGCACCTATGACACCAAAGAACCCGAAATGCGGTTCATCGAAAACGCAATCCGGGCGCAGGGTGCCGATGTGTTGACGATGGATGTGTCCGTTCTGGGCGATCCCACCGTACCGACCGACATCTCAAAGCATGACGTGGCCGCGGCTGGTGGCATGACAATTGACGAGGTCATCGCACAAGGGGACGAGAACAAAGCCTTCCGCATCATGTCTGCCGGGGCCGCCAAAGTGGTTGCGCAAGCCTATGCTGACGGGCGGTTTGACGGGATGCTGGCCACCGGAGGCACAATGGGCACCGATCTTGCGCTGGATTGTGCACAAGCACTGCCGATGGGCGTGCCGAAATACATCGTCTCAACCGTCAGCTTCTCACCGCTTATCCCGCCACATCGGCTGGCCCCTGATATTCAGATGATCCTTTGGGCTGGCGGGCTCTACGGTATGAATTCAATTTGTCAGTCCTCGCTCAGTCAGGCGGCCGGGGCCGTGGTTGGCGCGGCAAAGGCGGCCTTCGCACCGGACCGCAGAAAGCCGCTGGTTGGCATGACCAGCCTGGGGTCATCCTGCCTGCGCTATATGAAGACCCTCAAACCAGCACTGGAAGATCGTGGGTTTGAAGTGGCGGTGTTCCATTCGACAGGAATGGGTGGCATGGCCTATGAAAAACTGGCCAGCGAAGGCGCGTTCGCCTGTGTGATGGATTTCTGCATGCAGGAATTCGGAAACCTGATGGCGGGCTCGGTCGTGTCCAGCGGTGAAGACCGTGTTACCAATGCCGGGCGCATGGGTATCCCGCAGATGGTCGCCCCTGGCGCACTGGATCTGCTGGATTTTGCGGGATGGCAGGACATCCCCGAACACTATGCAGACCGGCCATTCCATGAGCACAATCGGCTGATCAAAAGTTCAGTCTTTAGCGGGGCTGAACGGCGTGCCTGGATTCGGGAACTCGCCAATAGGCTGGGCGCGGCCAAGGGGCCTGTACATTTCTTCTTGCCGCTACAGGGCATCGAAGCTTGGGACAAGGAAGGCGAAGAGGCGTATGACCCACAGGCCTTGGCCGAAATGATCGACGAAGCCCGCCGGGTGATGCCCGATCAGGTGCCAATGACCGAACTGGACGCCCATATCAACGATACCGCGTTCTGTGATGCCGTGCTGGCACTGTTCGATGATTGGGTTGAACGTGGCGTGGTCAAGTCGACGCCGCGAGCCTAATGTTTCAGGGGGTGGCTCCGCCCTTTAGTAAGCATGACATCGTTGGCGATTGTGTGTGTGAGTCATGCAGTGTTGATGAGTGAATTTCATTCACGAAAATCAGCTAATAATGGAATTGAGCTACAATAAAGCCCTTTCTAAGATGCGCGGGAAAACACCTTATCAGGAACGCGCTCATGCGGCGAACACGATCAAGACGGGCTTCCAACTCCGCAACGCCACAAATGACTATTCCGCCCATCGGCGGGCGGTTCATGCCGCTGAATCAAGGCGAACTGGCACATATCACTGATACGGCCTTTGATATTCTGGAACGGATTGGCGTATCAGGAGCACCCGACGAAATCCGTACGTTGGCGTTGGAGAACGGCGCAACAGAGCGGGCCGACGGGCGCATCACCTTTTCACGCGCATTGGTTGAGGACATGATCGCAGGCGCGTGCAAGCGGGTCGAGCTGCCCGGTTTCACCCGGGATCGCGGGATCGAGATTGGAGGCGGTCGCGTCCATATCGGTACGGGCGGCGCAGCAGTACAGGTGCTCGACGCCACCACAAACACATTCCGCGACAGCACATTGCAGGACTTGTACAACCTGATGCGTATTGTCGATGCTTGCGACAACATCCACTATTCCCTGCGTCCCGTAGTGGCAAGGGATCTGGAAGACCCGCTTTCGCTGGATATCAACACCGCCTTTGCCGCGATGAAGGCGACTTCGAAGCCTATCGGCACTAGCTTTTTCGAACCCGCCAACGTGACCCCTGTGATCGAGATGTTCGACGCAGCTTTGGGCGGCGAGGGCGCGTTCAAGGCACAGCCCTTTTGTTTTGCATCCGTCTGTCACGTGGTGCCACCGCTGACGCTGGCCGAGGAAGCCTGCGGGGTGATGCGTGAATGCGTGCGGTTGGGAATGCCGCTGCAAATCTGTTCCGCAGCGCAGGCTGGGGCCACAAGCCCGGCGGCGCTGGCTGGCGCTCTGGCGCAGGGGCTGGCGGAATCGCTTGCCGGTCTGGTGCTGGTCAACATGATGCAGCCGGGCTTTCCCTGTATTCTGGCCTTTCTGCCCTTCATTTCCGATCTGCGTACCGGAGCGATGACCGGCGGTTCGGGTGAAGCTGCGGTGGCCAACGCTGCCGCCGCGCAGTTGCTATTGAACCTTGGCCTGCCTTCGACCGTTTCAGCGGGAATGACCGACGCCAAGACGGCAGACGCTCAATCGGGCTACGAAAAGGGATATACCATCGCGCTGGCGGCGCAGGCTGGGGCCGATATGATCAACCTGTCTGTTGGTATGCTCGGCTCGATCATGGCAGCTAGCAAAGAGGCACTGGTCATCGACAACGACATGTGCGGTGCCATCCTGCGCTCGGTCCGTGGGGTCGAAATGTTCGAAGGCTCAATTGATCTGGACATGATCGAACAGGTCGTAACGGGAGAGGGTCATTTCCTTGGCACGGCTCAGACTTTGGACCTGATGACCAAGGAATATGTCTACCCGTCGCTCGGCGACCGTCAGAGTGTCAGTGACTGGCTTGAAAGCGGCTCTCAAACGGTATGGGACCGCGCCATAGCCCGCGTTGGCGAAATCGAAGCACAACCTGCGCCCTCGCACCTGACAACCGAAATCGAAGCCGCCCTGCGCGCCCGCCTGCCCATCCATCTGAAAGACTAAACACATGAAAAGCCATGCCAAAGTTGTGATCATCGGGGGCGGCGCGGTTGGTGTCTCGACCCTTTATCATCTGGCCAAAGCCGGTGTGACCGATACGCTTTTGATCGAAAAGAACGAACTGACCAGCGGATCGACCTGGCACGCGGCGGGCAATATCCCGACATATGCCAACAGCTGGGGCGGGATGCGCGCGGGCAACTATGCCTGGCGGCTGTATAAGGATCTGGCGACAGAGGTCGACTATCCGATCACGTATCGCCATACAGGCGCGTTCTGGCCTGCCCATACACCGGAACGGATGGATCTGTTCCGGCATCTGGTCGGCATTTCCAAAGGGCTGGGCTATGACATGGCGATGCTGACCCCGTCAGAGATGGATGACATGCACCCTTACTTTAGTTCGGGCGACAGCATCATCGGCGGCATCCTCGACCCCTACGAGGGTGACGTGGACCCGTCGCAGCTGACACAGGCATTGGCAAAGGGCGCGCGTGATCGGGGTGCACAGATTGCGCGGTTCACCAAGGTCACCGGCATCCAACGCCGCGCCTCGGGCGAGTGGCTGGTGCAAACTGACAAGGGCAACGTGGTTTGCGATGTCGTGATCAACGCTGGGGGCTATTACGGCCGTCAGGTTGGCGAGATGGTCGGGCAGAAACTGCCAGTGGTGACGCTGGAGCATCAATATCTGGTCACTGAAAGCCTGCCCGAGCTTGAGGCTAACCCGGACAATTTCCCCCTCATCCGCGACCCGGACATCATGTACTACCTGCGGCGCGAGCGGAACGGGCTGCTGCTGGGCTCTTACGGCCACGAAGGCCGCCCCGCCTGGCTGGACGGAATGCCTGATTGCTTCGCCAACCAGCTCTATCCCGACAGTGTCGATGACATTGCCGAGATCCTTGAGGCCGCGCTGGAACATGTGCCGCTGCTGGGTAAGGCCGGGGTCAGCCGGTTCGTGAACGGCCCCATCCCTTACAGCCCGGATGGCGCGCCGCTTTGCGGGCCCGCCTTCGGTTGGCCGAACTTCTACCATGCCTGCTGTTTCCCGGTGGGCATCACCCATTCGGCGGCAGCGGCGAAAACCCTGACCGAGTGGATCACCGAGGGCGAAACCGAGTGGGATATGTCCTTCTGGGACCCCCGCCGCTTTGGCGAGGAATGGGCGACGTTCGACTATACCGTCAAACGGTCCAGTGAGCTTTACGAACACCAATACGCAATCCCCTACCCGCATCGTTTGTGGAAATCAGGTCGTCCAGTGCAAACCACCCCGCTCTACGATACGCTTAAGGGTAAAGGTGCAGTGTTTGGGCAAATTGCGGGTTGGGAACGGGCCTTCTGGTTCCAGACAGATCAGATTAAGGATGACGGCCAGCTCAGTTTCCATCACGAAGTCTGGCACGATGCGGTCAAAGCTGAATGCGAAGGCGTGCGCGACCGTGTCGGCGTGATGGATCACGGCGGTTTCACCCGGTACGAGGTCGAGGGGCCAAAAGCCACCGAATTCCTCGACCATGTTTTTTGCGGCGTGATGCCGACCGTAGGCCGGGTCAAGCTGTCCTATATGCTGACGCCAAAGGGCAAGATCTGGTCCGAGGCCACGATTGCGCGGCTGGATGAGAACAAATACCTGCTCTGCGGTCCCACTCTGGCCGATCAGCGCGACCATGACTGGCTGTCGAAGCACCTGCCGGAGGAGGGCGTGACCCTGACGCGCGGCTCTGATTTTGACGCCGCCTTGATGGTCATGGGGCCGAAATCCCGTGACGTATTGCAACCGCTGACCCAGGACGATCTGTCCAAGGACAACGCGCCGTGGATGTCGGTGCGGGAAATCACCATTGCAGGCGCACCGGTGATTGCCATGCGCGTGTCTTATGTGGGTGAATTGGGCTGGGAACTGCATATGCGCAGCGCCAATCTGGTCCGGGTCTACACCGCCGTCATGGATGAAGGCGCGGATCACGGCATTGTCGAATTTGGCTCTTACGGGCTGAACGCCATGCGGCTGGAAAAGGGCTATCACGGCTGGGGCGCGGATTTTGGTATCGAATACACCGCGTTCGATGCGGGTCTGGATCGTTTCGTCAGCAAGAAGAAAGACAGTTTTGTCGGGCGCGAGGCGTTTCTGGCGCAAGCCGAACTGCCGAAGGATTACCATTTCACCGCCTTTGTGCTGGACGGTCACGGCGCGGATGCGCTGTCCTCGGACCCGATTTGCCGGGATGGTAAACCGGTCGGTTACGTCAGCTCGGGCGGTACGGGGTTCCGCATCGGCAAGAGGGTGGCGCTTGGCTATTTGACTGTGCCCGCCAAACCCGGAGATGTGTTTGATATCGAAGTGCTTGGCGTGCCTGTGAAAGCGACTGTGGCGACCGTTCCGTTCTACGATCCCGAAAACGACCGGTTGCGGGGATAAGAACCATGGCAAAATCCCTTCCGACCGACGTACAGGTCGCCATCATTGGCGGTGGGATCGTTGGCTGTGCCACCGCCTATCACCTCGCCAAAGCAGGTTGGTCCGTCGCCCTGTTCGAGCGCAAGAAACTGACAAGCGGAACGACATGGCACGCCGCAGGTCTGGTCAGCGAAACCCAAGGCGTGCCGGTCATGTCGGCGCTGGCGAAATACGGCCTCGACCTGATGGAACGTCTTGAGGATGAGACCGGGCAGAATACCGGTTTCAAGCGCAATGGCTCGATGACTGTGGCGCTGACCGAGGCACGCATGGAGGAACTGCGCCGCAAGGTCGATTATGCCCATGGCTGTGGCCTGCGCGCCGAAGAGATCAGCCTGACCGAGGCGCAGGAGCGCTGGCCTATGTTATCGACCGAAGGCGCCAAGGGGGCGTTCTGGTTCCCCGGTGACGGCTATACCAACCCGATCGACACCACCATGGCGCTGGCCAAAGGCGCGCGGGCGAACGGCGCGCAGATTTTTGAAGACACCAAAGTCGAACGCGTCGTCATCGAAGGTGGCCGTGCTGTTGGTGTGGAAACCGAAGAAGGGCTGGTGCGCGCCGAGCATGTGGTCAATGCCACCGGCATGTGGGCGCGTGAGTTTGGAATATCCCACAGTGTGCAGATCCCGCTGCACTACACAAACCATTACTACGTTGTGACTGACCCGATTGAGGGCGTGACCGGTGATCTGCCCGTACTGCGGGTAATGGATGAATACGCCTATTACAAAGAAGACGCAGGCAAGCTGCTGATCGGCTGTTCCGAGCCCAACGCGACCCCGTGGCTGCCCAAGGACGGCCTGCCCGAGGCGTTCGAATTTGATGAGCTGCCCTGCGATGAAGAACACCTCTATCCCATCTTGGAGGCGGCAATGGAGAGGGTTCCGGCCTTGGCGGAAAGCGGCATTCGCAAGTTCTTCAACGGGCCGGAATGCTTCACACCAGATGCCAAACATTACCTCGGTCCAATCACAGATGTGACAGGGTATTGGGTTGCTGCCGGTTTCAATTCGACCGGCATCCAGAACGGGCCAGGCGCGGGCAAAGCGCTGGCTGAATGGATCATGGCTGGCCACATGACCATGGACCTGACAGATGTCGACAGCCGTCGCATTATACCCGGCCTGAACGCCCGCAGCTATACCGCAACTAAGGCGGCCGAAACGCTCAGTCACGCCTATGCGATGCACTGGCCCTATCTGCGCAAAACACAGGCGCGGGGCTTGCGCCGGACGCCTTATTACACCCATCTACGCGACGCGGGCGCGCAATTCAGCAGCGCCAATGGCTGGGAACGGCCCCTCTTCTATGGGCGTGAGATGACGGACGGGTTCGGACGCGAGCCCTGGTTCGACGACTGGCAGGCCGAACATCAAGCGCTGCGCACCGATCTGGGCTGCATCGATCTGACCTTTGGCCGGTTCATCGTGGACGGGCAAGATGCCGAGGCGGCGATGCAGCGGCTTTGTGGGGCGAATATGGCCGTTGCTCCGGGTGCTCTGGTCTATACCCATATGTTCAACCCGCAAGGCGGGATCGAGGCGGACGTGACCGTCGCGCGCCTGAATGCGACCCGCTACATGGTCATGTCTTCTGCCGGGGCTGAACCGCAAACCGAATACTGGCTGAAAACGCAACTGGCGGACACAGCAGTTTCAGTGGTCAATATCACGTCATCCGAGGCCACGCTGGCCCTGATGGGTCCGCGCGCGCGGAACTTCCTGGCCGGGCTGACCGATGCCGACCTGTCAAATGTCGTCTTCCCATTTGGCTCGTGGCAGGCATTGCATGTTGGTCATGCGCCGGTCCGCGCACAACGGATTACCTATGTCGGCGAATTGGGTTGGGAGTTGCACGTCCCTGCCGAATTCGCACAGCAGGTGTTTGAAACGATCATGGCTGCGCCTGATGCGCCACGCCTGTGCGGCGGAATGGCCGTAGATAGCTGCCGGATCGAAAAGGGCTTCCGCCACTGGGGCCACGACATCGGCCCACATGACAGCCCGGTGGACAGCGGCCTGACTTTTGCTTGCGATTTCACAACCGAGTTTACCGGCAAAGCGGCGATCGAAACTCACAAATCGACCGGCCCTGCGAACCGCTTGTTGTCTTTCCGGCTGGACGACCCAAATGCTCTGGTCTTCGGCAAGGAACCGATCCTGTGTGACGGGCAAATCGTCGGGCGGTTGACGTCGGCAAGCTACGGCTGGAGCGTCGGTGGCGCCATTGGCATGGGCTATGTCTCGCGGTCCGAAGGCATGACGATGAAAGCTCTTGCTGCGCGCAACTATCAGGTGAAGGTGGCTGGGCGCGCTGTAACGGCACAGGCCAGCCTGCGACCGCTTTACGATCCGGACAATGCCCAGATGCGCGGGTAACCACCGCGCATCCTCAGACGGTTTGACCAAACACAAAGACCGCGTTGTCAGCCGTCCCCGCCCATCTCATTGATTGCGGCAAGAAGGCGCGCGATTTCCTGTTCCGTGTTGTAGTGACAAAACGAGATGCGAATACAATCGGACAACTCCAACGGTGTCAGGACATTGCCCGAATAGTGATCCGCTTTGCGCGTGTGGGTGCGGATACCCTGTTGGTTCAAAACCTCAACCACATCTTCCGAGGCTTTGCCGTTGATCACAATAGACACCAGCCCTTCGCGCGCGGGGTTGTCGGCCCCTGCCAGGATGGTCACGTGATCCATGTCCCGCAGGCCCGGCAGATTGCCCGTGCCGTTGATGGCAGTATTGGTCAGGTGGGTCTCATAGGAGTGGATGGCACGGCCCGCAGCCTCGATGCGCGCGCGGGGGTCGGCTTCACCCGAAACCTCTCCGCCCAGCCAGTCGAAATAAGACACAACGTCCGAAACGGTTGCGTAAGACCCAGCGTCACGGGTTCCAAACTCCCAACCGGTGGCGGGCGCGTCGATCAACATGTCGTGCGGCAGCGCGCTCAGCCTGTCCGAGATCCAGGCTATTCCATACCCATGGCGCGAAAAAACTTTGTACGGAGAGATCGCGTAGCCATCGACATTGTAGCTATCAAGATCAAGCTGTCCGTGTGCCGCGTGCTGAATGCCATCAACGATGATCAGGCATTCCGGTGCGACGGCGCGAATGGCGGCTGAAATCGCTGCCACATCCATGCCCATTCCTGTAACGGGCGACGCATGAAGGATCGTGGCCACTGCAACGTCCGGGCTCATCAACCCCGCATAATCCTCGGCGGTCACCAACCCGGTATCATTGTCATGGGGCACGTTCACATAGTCCAGACCCGCGATCTTTGCCCAACGGCGCGCGGCGCTGCGAGTGGCGGGGTGTTCGATGGACGACCCGATCGCCTTGGCCCCGTTTGGCGCAGCCAAACAAGCGGTGCGGATCATCCGGAACAACAATTCCGTCCCGCTTTCCCCGGCAAAGAACTGTCCGCTGGTGACATTCATAAAAACGGCCAGATCCTGCTTGGCCTTGTTGATCACGTTCTGAGTGCCCTGCCCCGCCGGGTTGATCCGACCGGGATTGTCTGGAATCGCGGCGTAAAAGGCCGAAGTTTCTGCAACGGATTTCAGCGTCAGCGCGCCACCGGCATTTTCGAAAAAGA
The DNA here is from genome assembly GCF_001238295.1 of Ruegeria sp. 6PALISEP08. GTDB lineage: Bacteria > Pseudomonadota > Alphaproteobacteria > Rhodobacterales > Rhodobacteraceae > Ruegeria. The sequence goes on along the minus strand of NZ_LGXZ01000007.1, from coordinate 234,568 downwards.
TCCGTTCGCCTTGAAACGGGCAGCTGTCGACATGAGCGAAACGATCGCGGATTGCGTCTATAAGGGCGGGGTTGTCTTGGATCATGGGTCTTCCTGTAAATGTTCAGATCGCACGGCTTACGATCGAGCGGCAGAGCTCGGCCACCGCGATGTGGCTTTGACGGGTGAACCCGTCGACGTTGTCGTCGACGATTCCGTGGGTTGAATTGATCAGACCGTTGGCGACCATGGTGTCAAGCAGCAAGGCCTCGTGGTCGGGTGTGTGCAGCAGTTTGGCATTGCTTGCCCGGGCGGCCATGGCAGCTGCAATTGCGGTGCAGCCCCAGTTGGAACAGGCGGCAGTCACTAGCACGTCACAACTGGTCACTGCGCCGATCCCACCACCGCAGCCACATTGGCAAGCGTCACCATAGGGCACATGCGCCTTCACGTGGTCGGCGACCTTGCCCATGCCGATCTCATTGCCGCCGTCGCCAACGGCGACAACAGGAACGCCACGCTCCAATGCCAGATCAAACAGTAGATCAACGCGGGCACGACCCATTCCATAGTCAATACCACGCATCGAATGATAGACGCCGAATTCGTTGCGCCCGACCCGCTCTGTCGAAAACAACAGATCGGGGTTCAGCTCATCCATCAGGGTTTCAGCCTGCGCCTGTCCCCCGACGTCATCCGTGGCATAGGGCAGCATGACGATCGTGGCGAGGCTTTTGTCCGCCTTGGCAATAGATGCTTGTTCCAATGTCACAGGAAACAATCCCGCAGCCTGGCAGGTGTTGCGGATCGCCGGCAGCAAAGTGTCTTCGCACAGCAAGACGCAGGTCACGTTACGCGCCAGTACCAGCGCCCGCGCAATGGCCGCCGCGCCCGAGGGGCCGTCATTTTCGCCCAGATCAGGTGTGATCCAGGCGCGCGAAACCGAACCGGTCGTTATCACCACGGTCCCGCCCTCGGGCACTGCCATCAACGTGTCCGCCGCCGCGCCGATCAACGACTGACCTTCAAGCGCGCGTGCGGCCTCGAACAGGTGCTCGACGCCGCGTTCGCCCATATCGATATTCACCAACTGATCCAGCCGATTGTCCAACCGAGTGATCAGAGCCTTGTCAGCCATTCACGTTTCTCCAAACAACGTTGCTGCAAACCAAGCCTTGTCGTTCAGGTGGTTCGCTGTCTGGCGCATTGCCGACAAGAGAGTGTCGGTCACAGCCATCGCACCTCCGACACGAGCCACAGCGCCGGACGTTGGCTTCAATCGGATTGAAACGCGCCCTCCCGGCTGTCCATGAGTGTTGACGGTTACAATCCCTTTGTCCCGCAGCATCAACATGCCAATGGCAGCCGTCACTTCGGCAGGCACAACATCGGTCTTTTCTGAGTCAGCCATGCCCAGGACAATGTCCATCGCGTCCTGTTCGTCTATCTTGGGTCCCAGCGCCGAGCGAGACACGCGACCAACGCCCAGCGCAGATTCAAGCGCGTCAGCCAGGTCTTGTCCGTCTTGCGCTTCCTGTAACAACAGATCCGGAGCGAACCCCTGAAGACTGCGCATTGCACCAACCGCAACGGGCGCGCGTGCCTCCATCCCCAATTCGCTGGCCTTGGCCTGCACTGGGATCAACACTGCCGGATCGCCACAAAAAACCCCCGCACGGGGACCGGACAGCCCCGCTTTGTCGGCATTGGTGATCACCAGATCCGCTCCAAAGGAAAGCGAATCCCCACCGCCATGCAGCACCGGACGGAATCGCGCACCGTAAGCGTCATCAAGGAACGTGACACAGCCCGCCTTGTTCCCCGCCGCCACTGCATCGCGGATCAGGTCATCGCTCAGCATGGACAGTTCCGAGGTGACGGGCGTGATTACGAACAGCGCCGGGCTGTCCTTGGCCAGCGCCTGGTGCATCGCGTCCAGGTCGTGCACTTCGCGCACCTGCACATTAGCCAGCCGCGCCCCGCGCAGAACCGAGGCATGGCTCCGGTCGCCGTGCGCCACCAGAGACAACACCGGCCTGCCTGCTGAATGCGCCAGTATGGTGGCAACGATCCCGGCACTTGTACGGTTCACCACCGCTGCTGCCTCGTGCCCCTGCCCACCCAGATGAACGATTGCGGCCTGGCGCAGTTCTTCACCAAACAGGCCCGGACCGATCCATTCTTCGCACAACAGGTTCAAATCGTCCGGCGTTGCTGGATAGAACCGCAGGTTTCCCGTGCAAATGGCGACCTTGTCGATACCTTCGCGTGCTACGAAATCCGCAGCAACACGGCCCGCCTGCGCCAACCTGCGCACCTCATCGGCTGAACTTTGCAACAGCGCGCCGCGGGCGTATCCCACGCTTGGATCGATGGCGTTACCGAACCGGTCCGTGCTCACGCGCCGTCCTCAATGTTGATGGTGACACATTTGCGGTAGGTGTAGGCTTCCAATGCGCCTTCGATGGAGTATTCGCTGCCCATACCCGATTGCTTGGTGCCGCCATAAGACATGCCGGGAATCTGACCACCGCCCTGATTGACCTGTATCCAACCCGCATCAATGGCGCGCGTCAGGCGCGTAATGCGGCTTACGTCATGAGTGAAAAGGAACGCTGCCAACCCGTAATGAGTGTCATTTGCCATGGCGATGACTTCTCCTTCCGTCTCGAAGGGAATGGCCACCATGACAGGGCCGAACACCTCTTCCCGAGCAATGCGCCAATCGTTGTCGACACCAGTGATGATTGTCGGGTTGGGGCAGAACCCTGCGGGGTCTTCGACAGGCGTTTCTCCGATCAGGAAGGTTGCCCCTTCTGCTTCGGCCTCGGCCACATAGGCGCGTATTTCGCCGTAGCGTTCCGCGTTCACCACCGCGCCCATATCCACATCCGGATCCAGTGCATCGCCGACGTTCAAAGCTGCCGATTTTTCGGCCACTTTGGGCATGAGCTCATCCCAGATGTCCTTATGCACAAACAGGCGCGATCCGGCGGTGCAGCTTTGACCCTGACGAGCAAAGCGCATGGCGTTAGCCACCTGCTGCGCGGTGCTGTCCAGACGGCCCCCGGAAATGGCGTCCGGGAACACGATCGTCGGTGACTTTCCCCCCAGTTCCAGCGTCAGCTTGGCAATGCGATCAGAAGTGGCCTTGCCAATCAGCTTGCCGACCTCGCTTGAACCGGTAAAGGACACCTTGTCTACATCGGGGTGGGAAGCCAGCGCCGCGCCTGCCTCTTCACCCAGCCCCGTCACAACATTGAAGACGCCCGGTGGAAACAGTCCATCCGCCAGTTCAGCCAATTTCAGAATCGCCAGTGGCGCATCTTCAGCCGGTTTCAACACCAGACAGTTTCCGGTTGCCAATGCCATGGAGATTTTTACAGCGCCCAACTGGAGGGGCGAGTTCCACGGAATGATCGAACCCACAACACCATGTGGTTCTCGGGTGGAGTAGCTGAATTGACCCGGTCCAAGTGGCAGGGTTTCCCCTTTTTGTTCGACCGCTACGCCACCGTAATACTTAAGAACCCCGGCAGCCCCCATCGCTTCGCCCCGCGATTGGGTCTTGATCGCGTTGCCACTTTCCGCCGCCAATACGCGAGCCACTTCTTCGGCGTTCTCTTCCAGGCGACGGCCGAGCTCTGTGAGACGTTTGCCACGCTCACTAGCCGCCAAGGCGCGCCACGTCGGCAGCGCGGCACGAGCGGCGGCGACGGCCAAATCGACCTCGGTTGACGTGCCGCGACCAACCTCGCAGATCGGGCTGCGGCGCGAGGGGTTTTCGACCACCAGCCGCCCTTCGGGCCAATGCCAGGCACCGTTGATATAACTACCGGCCAAACCCACATCGGGCAGTTTCGGTTCCAAGTATGTCGTCATCTCTGTTCTCCTTGGCGAACCGCAGTTTCAAAAATGCGCGCCGCCTGAGGGGGGTAACAGCGGCGTTGGGATCGGATGAAAGCTTGAACCCGACCCCAATTCAATCAGATCTTCGCGCGAACCACTGCCCAGGCGTCATCCAAGGCGCCCTTGAAACGTTCAGTGGCAATATCAATCTCATCTTCGTTGATGATCAGCGGCGGCATAAAGCTCATCCGATCGCCAATCGCCCGCAGGTACAGACCCCGATCATGGGCAAAGTTCTGCACAAGCTCACCCACTTTCCAAGAGGGATCGAACGGTTCACGGGATTTTGCATCCTTCATCAGCTCGAAGCCGCAGAACAGACCGACGCCGCGCACTTCGGCCACCAGCGGGTGATCGGCCATCGAGTGGCATTTTTCGAGGAACCGGGCCGAAACCGCGCGGACGTGACCCACCAGATCGATTTCATCGTAAATATCCAGTGCCTCTAGACCGACGGCAGCGCCAACCGGGTGACCGGCATAAGTATATCCATGGCCAAAGGTGCCAACCTCGTCCGAGTTCTTTATCATGTCGGCATACATCTCATCCTTGAACATAAGGGCCGAGATCGGGAAGAACGCAGCGGACAGCGCCTTGGCGCAAGAGATCATGTCAGGCTCCAGCCCCCAGGTCTGTGACCCCCACATATTGCCGGTTCGACCAAAACCGCACACGACCTCATCGGCCAGGAACTTGATGTCATACTTGCGCAGTACCGCCTGCATTTCCCTCCAGTAGCCTTCAGGCGGCATCAGCGCCCCGCCACCCGAAATGGCCGGTTCGGCAAAAAAGGCCGCCACGGTTTCCGGGCCTTCCGCCAGGATCAGCTTTTCGAAATTCGCCGCCATCCGGGCCGAAAACTCTTCTTCACTCTCGCCGTCGATATGGAAACGGTAATAGTTCGGCAGCTCGGTGTGCTTGAACTCGGGCAGCGGCAGGCCGAACTTGGCATGCATGTGCGGTTGCCCCGACAGGGACACCGTCGCCACCGTATTGCCGTGATAGCCCCGCACCCGGCCAATGATCTTGCGACGCTGCGGCTCGCCACGGGCCGTGTTGGTGTACCACAGCAACTTGATTGCAGTGTCGTTTGCCTCGGATCCCGAGCACTGGAACATCACCCGGTTCATTTTGCCCGGCGCCATGCCTATCAGACGTTCACCCAGCTCGGCCACCCGCGGGTGCGAGCGGTTGTAGAAGGTTGGTGCAAAAGGCAGCACATCCATCTGTCGCTTGGCGGCATTCGACAATCGTTCGTTGTGATAGCCCAATGATACACAGCCCAGCCCGGAAAACCCGTCGATGATCTCTCGCCCTTCGCTGTCGTAAATGAACACCCCTTTACCATGCGTGATCATCGTCGGGCCGTCTTGGGCATGTTGGCGCAGGTTCGACTGAGGATGGACGTGGTGCGCCTTGTCCTGTTCGATCGCGCGTCGGGCGTCAACGTTCATGGGGATGCTCCAAATGAAAATCTGCCGGAACTTCACCTTTTTATTGACTGAATTTCAATTTCGAAGTTTTTTGGTTTTCGTGAATTTGATTCAGGCTAAAAACACATGAAACCGCTGCTCGATCTACGGCATCTGCAACTGATCCAGGCAATAAACGAAACCGGTCGGATCACCGATGCCGCCAAGAAACTGGGGGTCACACCATCGGCCCTGTCGCATCGCCTGCGCGAGGCCGAACGTCGGCTGGATGTGCCCCTGTTCACCCGAATGCACAAGAAACTGCGTCGGACACCGGCGGCGGATTACATGGCAATCGTGGCAGAACGCATCCTCACCGATCTGAGCCGCGCGGAAGAGGACGTGCGGCGCATGAATGCCAATGTGCAGCATGTGGTGCGACTGTCGGTCGAAGCCTACAGCAACTATCGCTGGCTGCCCTCCTTCATCAAATTTATGAAATCACGTACCGACGGGATCGATATTCAGATCATGGCTGGTGCGCGCAGTGATCCGCTGACCGGGCTTTTGAACCGGCATCTGGACATTGCGATTACCTCAGGCAAGGTGTCGCAGGCCGGACTCAGCAGCATCAAACTGTTTGACGATCCTCTGCTTTACATCATGCCGCCGTCACATCGTCTGGCAGATCGCCCATATGTGGAAGGTTCTGATATCGTGGGCGAGCCTTTCATCACCTATACCAAGATCCCCGAACCAGACAGGGAATTTGCGCTGTTGTTTCGCCCCACGGACAGCTACCCGAAATGGGCCGCGACCGTTGAACTGCCCGAGGCGATTGTCGAACTGGTTGCCTCGGATCTGGGCACAAGTGTGTTGTCCAACTGGGCGCTTCAATCCGCATTGAAAGAAGGTCGCATCGTTGGTGCCCAGGTTACTCAGGACGGGATTTCCGTGCCTTGGCACGCGGTGTTGCGCTCGGAGGATCTCGAAGAAGGAGATCCGATTTTACAAATCGCCAAGCTGTTGTCGGAATGGTGCGACCTGCCCGGCTGCGGGTTTCATATGAATTGAAGTCAGATCTATTGCAAACTTGTTCCCATTGATGCACGCGAAGGCAGACAGTGAGAGGACGTTGGCCCAATGCCAGGCCGAGGCGGGGCTTATTCCTAGTGATGCAGCCCGTGCGATTGAGGCTTTGTCGACCCAGCTGCTCGACAAGGATCAAATGCAGGCAGACATGCTGATCGTGGGTCGGCCCATCGTCGGACTTATTCAGCAGATGCGCACCACGCTTGGTGATCACGCCAAATACTTTCACTTCCGTGCAACGACGCAAGACATCATGGATACGGCTCTTGCGATGCAAATGAAGATCGGGCTCACAGAGATCGATATGAAGGTACAGCGGCTCATCACCATGTTGGATCGGCATATCGACCATCATGGTGTCACAATGATGATGGGGCGCACCAACGGTCAGCACGCCGTTCCGATGCGCTTCGCCACCAAACTACGAGTCTGGAAATCTGAACTATTGCGTCGACAGAATGCAATTGATGACGCCGCGCAACGCGGGTTGAACGTTCAGATCGGAGGACCGGTTGGCGATCTGAGAGCGTATGAAAATGATGATGGTATGCAAGTCAAAGAAGCGGTCGCCAAGGCTCTGGGTCTGAACGCGGTCGATCCACACTGGCAAAATGCAAGGGACGGAATGGCGGACATTGTGACAGCGCTTGGAACGTTATGTGCGACGATCTGTAAAATCTCGCACAACGTCAATTTGCTATCCTCAACGGACATAGCCGAGATCTCTGAAGGTCGTGAAATCGGCCGCGGCGCCTCATCCGCAATGGCGCATAAGCAGAACCAACGGGCGTCGGAGTTTGGCGAGGCTGTCGGAAGACTGGGCCGTCAACGAGCCGAGCAGATTGGCGAATTGACTTTGCACCAGCACGAGCGTTCCGGCGGCGTCTGGATTGGTGAATGGATTGTGGTGCCCGAGGTTTTTCTTTTGACATCCGGGGCCGTCGATTGGGCGGGAAAACTGTTTGGCAACCTTGAAATTGACACCGATTCAATGTGGCGAAAGCTACCTAAGTCGGCAACAAACACTGAAACCTTAATGCATTGAGACAACCTCTCGGGGCTGTGGGCGCACCGGTCCTTACAAGGATTTATTAATTGTCACTATTGACAATATACTTTACGTAGTTATTTGTCAGATGTGACAATAAACGAGAGAAAACCATGCCCCGCCCCAGCCTGAAAGACCAGCGATCAGAACAGATCCTTGATGCATATCTCACCTGTGTGTCCCGTTTCGGATTGGAGGGGGCAACCCAAGAGCGAGTCGCCACTGAGGCCGGCGTCAAACGACCCATCCTGCGTCACTATTTGGGCAACAAAGACCAGATGACCGGGGCCCTAATAAACCATGTTGTAGACAGGTTTGCGCAGGCGACAATCTCCCTTCGGGGCGCGTTAGAACCAACAGGCACGACAGCAGATCTGATCGATCTGCTGTTTGATAAATCTGTCCCCAATGATCCGCGTGTAATGCTGGCCTACCAGTCGCTTGTCACATCCGTCGCCAATCACCCGTCAATGCGACAACCCCTTGTCGACAGCCTGGAACGGTTCTTTGAGGTGATCGAAGTTGTCTTGAAACGGGCTGCCCCGGATGCCTCTGCCACACAGATCCGCGCAGTCTCTCAGGGGATTGCCGCTACATATGTGAACTTGGATTCCCTGACCCCGCTCAATCCGCCTGAAGCGTGGCGCGAGGAGCTGAAACAGGCGGCACAGATTCTTGCCGCCAGCTTGGGGACGACCGTATGAGCACCCGACGCCTTTTCAACTATACGGCTTTACCAGTTCTTTTGGTTGCGGCTGTACTGGGGCTCTACTGGGTTTGGGGTCTGCTGTTTCTGTGGTGGTTGGTGCCATCGATCATGACAGGCCAGACCGCGCTGGTCTTTGACATCACACGCGATCAGGACCCGATCCTTTTCTGGGCAGTGGCGATCATTTGGGCTGTGTTCGGCTTGATGATGATCGCGGCCAGCCTGTTTCCGACCTACGCCATCTGGCTTGTTTAAGAGGTTTGTAATGACCCGCATGTATCACCGCCTTCCCGTTGACGCCTATACATCACAAGATTGGTTCGACCGCGAACAACAACTGATCTTCTCGCGAACCTGGCGCTATGCCGGGTTGGCTGAGGATGTGCCGGAACCCGGTCATTTCATTTCGGTCCAGGCCGGGCTGAACAACATCTTTATCGTGATGGGGCGCGATCACCGTCTGCGGGCATTTCATAACATCTGCCGTCACCGTGGTACACAGTTGATCCGGGCTGTCGGGAAAACGCAAAAGGCGCTGACATGCCCCTACCATGACTGGACATACGACCTCGAGGGCAACCTTATTTCTATTCCCGATGAAGCAAAGGAATATCCCAATGGGGTCGACAAATCCTGCCTCGGCCTGAAACCCGCCAGTGTCGATATCTGGCGTGGTATGCTTTTTGTGCATCCTGATCCAAATCCGCCAAGCCTTGTTGAGTGGTTCGGTGCGGTTGATCCGCTGTTGGGACCACACAAACCGGAAGAGTTGGTGGAATATCCCGATGCGCGGCAAAGCTATGAGATCAAGGCCAACTGGAAGATCGTGGTCGAGAACTATATCGACGTCTATCACCTGAGCCATCTTCATTCGAACACGCTCCACATGTATGATCATGCACGGGCGGAATACGGCTGGAAAGGTCCGCATTATCACTTCTGGGAACCGCCGGCGTCTGATTATGCAAAGGATTTGGAGAAAAACCTGCCTACACCCCGGGCAATACCGGAACCCCATATTGGCGCCTGGGTGCCAATGCTGTTTCCCGGTATAGGGCTTGGCGCGGGCGAGGATAGCTGGAACATCTTCATTATCACGCCCTTGGGTCCTGATCTGACGCGCGTGGAAAACCGCACCAAACTGGCGAATGCCTCAGGGTGGGAATTTCAGAAACAGGAATGGAGCAGTTGGAGTTTCTGGAAGGATTTCGGCGGCCCGAAATATCCTGACAGCGACGCAATCGGCGAAGATGATCCAATGGCGTCAGGTGATTTCACAGCCGAGGACATATACGCCTGTGAGCAACAGCAAAAGTCTTTGACCAGCCCGTTTTTTGAGGTCGGCCCAGCCGCCAACGGAGAAAGCCCCGTTGTCAGACACCAACAAGCAATCCTGGACTTCCTTGAGACACAAGAGGCCGGAACTTAGCCAGATGCCTTGGGTCAATATCGGATCACTCCTTCAATTGACTGTTCGTACACCTCCATCCACTCCGGCAAATTTGGAAAGTAAATGAAACGCATTTTTGCAACCTTGATCGGTACGATCCTGGCAACCGGACTGGTCTTGGCCAGTCCGTCAGACGAACCCGAGGACCTGGCGGAGCGCTATCTCAATGCAACAGATGAGGCAGCAATCGCCGCGACTTGGAAAGACTGGCACCCGAAGGCAGTGCATACTGTCACAATCAAATTCGGGTTGGGTCAGCCAGATGAGACGTTTTCCTATCCAGTGGCCGATTGGGAAACACTTCCTGATTGGCATCAGGATCCCACAGTGGTCGACGCGAAGCAGGGATACAGGGAAACCAGGCGCAATGCGCCCACAATTGCCTCAGAAACCACCGAGGGCGGCACGCGTGTCACCGCCACGACCCGTGTTGAATACATTTGGGGTGGCACAACCGGAACGCTGAATCAGACGGATGAATTCCTCATCGTCTCTCAGGCCGGCCGGATGACCATCCGTGCGCTCGACACCACGCTTGATTATCGCTGAGGCTGCTATGAACCCCAATTTCTATTCCCTGAAAGTTGCTGAAATCCGACCTGAGATCAAAGGCAAGGCCACAAGCGTGACCTTTGATTTGCCTGAAAACCTGTCAGAGACGTTTCGCTGGCAAGCCGGGCAGCATGTGACCTTGCGCTTTCATCTGAATGGCAAAGAGCAGCGCCGTAGTTACACTATTTCCAACCCACCCGGTGCCCCGCTGCGCATCACGGTAAAACGGGTGGCCAAGGGGCTGGTTTCAAATCACATCGGAGACTACCTAAAGCCCGGCGATACGGTCGATGTCATGCCGCCATTCGGTCAGTTTTCCCTGACACCGGACCCAGTGAATCGTCGCACGCACTATTTCTTTGGCGCAGGCAGTGGCATCACGCCGCTTTTCGCAATGATCAACGCGGTCCTCAAAGAAGAACCTCATTCAGTGGCCCATCTGATTTATGGCAACGCTGATAGCGAGAGCATCATCTTTAGCAAAGAACTGGACAAGCTGAAAACAGATCATGCCAACCAGTTCACACTGCGCCATGTCCTATCCGCACTTTCGCTGTGGAGTTGGGTCAGCCCGTGGCGAAAAGGACGCGTGGATGCCGAAGCTATAAAGGCCGCCGTGACGGAAACCCCGCCTGTAGCGCAAGATGTCCAATACTGGATTTGCGGTCCCGGAGCCATGAATGCGGGCGTAAAGCAGGCGCTGATGGCGCTGGATGTACCCGCGAACCGCATTCACATGGAAAGCTTCGGAGGGACAGCAGTCACAGCGTCCAGTGTGACGGGTAACGCAGCTAATGCACAAGTTGAACTGGGCGGGGCGACACACGAGGTTCCTGTTGCCGCAGATCAAACGCTACTGAATGCAATATTGTCGGCGGGCTTAACACCACCTTTCAGTTGCCAGTCCGGAGTATGCGGCGCTTGCAAAGCGCGTCTAACAAAAGGTCAGGTCCATATGCATGCTCGAATGGCCCTTGAAGACAGCGATGTCACCCGAGGAGATATATTAACCTGCCAGAGTATCGCTACCTCAGATAAACTGAGCATTAGCTTCGACAATTAGAGGCGCGGTTCTAGTAATAAGTTCGCTACCAATTTCGACGAAAACTTAGTTTGAAAGCCGTAAGTTCGTGCGGCGTCGACGTGAATAAGTACCGGGGAATCCGTTTCAAATTGTCCGAAGTGATTGGCCTGTATCCGGTTTTGCCTCTTTCTCTTTGCGACAGACGCGATGCGTAAATAGCTGCCGTTGGTGCGCTGGCAACGAAAGTCAGTATCGTCCCGCTTAGCTACTTTTCGTAGGGCGCGAGCAGAACGTCTGGATTGCGGAATTGCAATACATCCAATTCGTATCGGATCGGTTGTAGTCTTGCAGCGCTTTTAGTGTCGGTGTCATTCCAGTCCCATCGGTTCACGCGTTTTTTCAAAGTGGATTAACTTCTTGAACCGAAAGGGCCGTACCCTTTAGACGCGGGATCAGGAGAAGCTGAGATGACCTTTGTAAGCTCATACATACCACAACAGCTGTGCGCGGATGATCGCGGCGCAGTGCTTTTTGACGGCTTCTCTTCGACAGGTGGACTAAGACCCGAGTGATCTAAAACCACCCTTTTTTGTCCGAAACAGGCCGTCTCTTTCCGAGGCGGCTTTTTCTTTTTCTGGAGCATAGACATGGACCATATCATCGAAACGCTGGAGGACGTCCTCCCGCACATTGTCCCCGACACCGGGATCTTTCATTTCGACCATGATGGATACTCGGTGATCAACTACCTCTACACGCTGGACAACACGTTCGACAGCGCAGTAGCCCGGGAATGCCGAGGGTTGAAATTTAACCCCGACAGCAAACTGATCGCTCGGCCGTTCCACAAGTTCTTCAATCTGGGTGAAAAGCGCCCGGTGCAGGAAGAGCCGTGGGATGCGTCTCATGCGGTTCTGGATAAGCTGGACGGCTCGATGATCCACCCGGCGATTGTCAGGGGTGAGATGGTGTTCATGACCCGGATGGGCATTGCCGCACAGTCCCGGGCTGCATGGGCTGTTGCAGGACCTGAGGTCAAAGCACTTTGCGCCGATATGATCGCGGCAGGTTTCACGCCGATCTTCGAGTTCACTGCGCCCGAGAACCGGGTGGTGCTGGCTTATGATGTTCCGCAGCTGACCTTGCTGGCGATCCGGCATATGTGGACGGGGGCGTACATGCCACACGCGGAGCTGGAGGCCATCGCCTTTCGGCACGGTGTTCCGATCGTCGCGCAGTTCCAAAGCGTCGAGGACCTTCATCGGTTCTGGACTGATGCGCAGGCATTGGAGGGTGTCGAAGGTTATGTCATCGCGTTCGAGGACGGCCACAGGCTGAAGATCAAAGCCGACGCTTATGTCCTGCGTCACAAGGCGCATTCCGGGTTGGCACACGAAAAGAACCTGCTGGCCTGGGTTGCAAAAGGTGCCCTGGACGATGTCTTGCCGTTACTGGCACCGGACGCCGCCGCGCAGGTTCAATCCTACCATGACGATGTCATGAAGGCGGTCGATGTGCAGGCTGGCGAGATTGACGCCTTCGTGTCTGAGCACCGGGACCTGGTGCGAAAGGACTTCGCGCAGAAGGCCAAGGCAGAGCTAAACCCAAGGAAAGGTCAGTGTAACCTGGCGCGCACCAGAAAGGCTTCGACCGTATCGCCGCCAAGGGCACGAATAGCTTCTAATCGGTGGAGACCTTCGATCAGCACGAACCTCTTGTTGTCCGCGCGTATTTGAATCGGGGTCTTCTGGCCGTTCTTCAGGATATCTTCCGCAAGCGTCAGAACTTTATTTTGATCAAGTGTTTTTGCACGCTTCACAGGCACATAGATCAAGTCGAGCGGGTATGGTTTTTTCTCCAGCATAAGTTACTTGTGCAACCTTTCGTGAGTTGGCTCGGATTCGGTATTCTCATCACAATCAAACACTTATACCTGCATCACAGAACAGACCGGACAGCGCAGCGCAGTTCCTGATGCATGATCCAGGTTGCCGGTTCATCCTCACTTTCGATGTGAGAAAACGCCAGGATCTGAGCAGCACCATCAGCCTGCGCCGATCCGGCTTCGGGAAGATCCAGCTCCAGATACTCCGCGATCAATAATCCGATTTTTTTGAAGACCTTGATGGACGCCTCGCGCGACGTGTACCCAGCTGCCTGAGAAAGGTGACCAATAGTCAATCCTTCCTTTCCTGCAATTGAAAGCGCTCTGAGCATTGTCACCTGCGCAGGAGTAAACCTGATCTGGCGCAAAGCCTCTGTATATTCCCTTTCGCTGGGAACAAGGGTGCCGGAGCTTCCCTCCAAACGGCGTTGGGTGCTGCGCTCCCTGTCACGCTCTTCGAGTATTTCTTTTAGAGCTTCGATAGCGATTGCCGGTGTTTCACCGACGGCATCAGCAATCATGGCTTGTGTCTTGGCCGGTGGCTTGGGAAACGCCCGCGCTACGCTGTTGCCACTCAAAATGCCAGCTTTTATCAGGTACTTTCCGAACTCTTCTTCAATAACTCCTGACACGTCAGCATTCCGCGACTTACGAACACTGCGATCCTGAAACGCTCTCTGCTCCAGACCTCGGGTTGACTTCTTTGGACTCCGAAGAGTCACGGGAGGGGCATTTTTACGCATCAAAGAAACACCATTATTGTTATTGCTGCGATGAGCACCACTGACACGATTATCAATTTGACCCCGTAGGACCAGCGACGCGCCTTATCGGCTTTGAGCTTTTTACCCAGATTCTCGTTAATCGAGTTAAGATTCACGGCTTCGTCCTTCCGGATTTGTCAGGAGATGTTGAATTCCAACAGCCTATTGTCTCGGTACATTTTCAGCGCATTTATTGTTCTGACGCTTGAAGGGTTGATTGCATTCCCATCCATCACCTCTTCGGTTCAAATGAGCGTTTGCTGGGATGATGATTGCCATGCATTTGTCTTGGTTCGCGCGGAAACCACGCTCGCATCTCCATCCAGAATAGGCGTCAGACGCGAGGTAAGCATGATCAGGAACGGCCACAGAGTCGCAACCGGTATCCGTTGCCCTGTAACCCCTGAGGCACTCCCAGCCATCCGCCCTGGTCCTGTCAGATAAGCGCCCGTTCTCAGGAACTTCTATTTCAACACAATCCTGGCCCTCTTTGCGAAAACCCCAGTTGCAATGTGTTTCCTGTACGCCAAATCGGGTTTCGACAAACCCGTTTTCAGGTAGAAACACTTCTTCACATTTCTCTTCGACACGTTGGAACAATCGATTGCACTTCCAGTGGTCGCCTGTTGAAGCGAGGTATGCATTTACAGGAACTTCTATTTCCTCACATAGATCCTCAGCACGCTGGAAACCATGGTTGCATGCCCAGCTTGAACCGTAAGAGTTGCCAGTCAAATATGCGTTTTCGGGTGGGTTTTCTCTTAGACAAGATCCCCCCCTGACTTCGATTCCGTCATCACAAACCAACTGATTGGCATTTCCAGTGTTTTGTGAACTTTCAGACGGTACCTGAGCAGAAAGTTGTGCTCCCAAAACCGATACAACTATAGTCAGGCTAAAACACGGAACACTTCGCGTAAGTACAATCGTAGTCAGAAAAAAATGAAGTCCGTTGTCTGATCTATCAGACATCAAACACGCAAGTTATGAGCCAAGTATTTTTCATGTATCGCCTTCTTTCCGGTGTTGGACACCGTCTGGAACTTATCATGTGACAAATGCCAACATTTACGAGTAACGAGTACATTCCGAACACCCCAGCAAAACCCGTTTTGTTGCTGAGCCATATGCTACGGTTTTCTTTAAGGCCATTGGTTCATCGAAGCCGGCAGCATCGCGGCAACAAGTACATTTCACCAATGCACACTTGTGGTTCCTAACCAACATAGAGTCAAGGACGGGATCTGTTGCAAACTTATCCCCATTGACGCGCGCGAAGGAAGACTGTGAGAAGACGCCGGTATAATTCAACCAAGAGCCTGTTCAGGGTTGGATGTGCCGCAAGCTTTTAGAACGGCCAGAGGCGGCGACTTACTGGGCACAACTATCCTGCGATCTCAGCAAACATCCGAAAGCCCGAGATCGTAGCGCCAGAGAATTGCTGCTTCCGGATCTTGTTGACCGCCTCAATGCCATCCAATGTGGCTGAGGTGGTTTCGACCGACTTAAACCCACACATGTGCCGAACACGCCGCGTGATGAACCGATGATCCTGTTCGATCATGTTGTTCAGATACTTGGACCTGCTTGTCTGTATTTTGGTTGGGCACCCAAATCGCCTCAGAATTCTGTTCACGTCTCGAATACCGGCCGCGTTAGCGCCGCTTTGTCGATGACGATCTTGCTCGGGATTCCATTTGCCGCGAACACGTATGTAAGTCTCGTCCATTCTTCAGGGCTTCTGTGTCGGGCGTTTCTTCAATTGCGCTCGCGCGGCGACCATGGGTGAGAATTTTACAACCCATCAGTTGAGAGTAGCGTGGTCAACTTGGACACCGCGCTCAGCCATGATTTCTTCGAAATCGCGATGTGACACCGCGTGCCGCAGGTAGAAGTACACTGCGTACAAAACCGCATCCCTGGGGAAATGGCAGCCTTTCAATGAGATCATGTTGAAACTTGTTCGAAATCTATTCGACGGGAACAAACGTCAGATCACGCATGTTCGTCAATTGGACTTCATAGGTTGCGACACATCCTTCCGAAGCCCAAAAAACCAGCGGGAACAAAGTCCGTCAACCAAACGCCATTATCCGCTTGAAAAAACTGGTGACCTTCCTTTTGCATGCCTTGCGCATCCACCGAAAGCACCACCGGTTTCCCATGACGAGCACCGACACTTAGAGCAGTCTCCTCATCCGCGGAAAGGTGAACTTGGTTTCGACCTTTGGCTTCTAACCCATTGGAAAAAATACTGTCCAAGTTTGATCGCGCCGTCCCATGAAAGAGAAGCTGCGGGGGTTTCAATGGGATAAGACCCAGATCAATAGCAAAGGAATGACCTTGGGCTGCTCTGATGCGGGACTTGTCTGGGCTCAGTGTAAATCGCTTTTTGTCGTTGCCGGAAACAATCTCTTCTAGTTCTTCGCGTGTAAGCTGACGGTTGGCTTTCTTGAGCCTCAGTAGCAAGTCGTTCACATCAGCCCAACCATTATGATCGAGTTTCAAGCCAATCGTTTCGGGCTTATGACGCAAAAGCATGCCGAGAAATTTGCTATCTCTACTCATTAAATTCCACCGGAATTACCGGTCCCTTTTGCTCTGCCGATTACGTAGATGGCTATCCAGCAATCTTGCTATGTCGGTTTTCCCAATCGGGTTTCGGCTAAGCAAGTAGAAAGTGTAATTAGGATGCAGCACGAGGCAATAAGGGCATCTTCCAAGATGCGTGCCCAAGTTTCGCTCCCGCGGCCAAGCTCATTGATCACGCTTGTACGGATGTTCTTCCAACAGAAATCGTCAAAAAATAGGCGTCCTTCAACTTGACCAAAGCAACAGGCTTGCCTTTAATGAATTCCCAGATTTCGCAATCCGTCAGTTTCCCAGCATGTGCAAAGACTTTTGGTCGAGACGGAAACTATTTCTGCGATCTTCATCGTGGGCGCAAAAAACCAATGTCGCGGACACCGCGTTGTCCGTGTGGTGTAGCGAAAGCAAGACGTGGATTCACAAACGAAGTGCAATTTCCGTATTAAAACAGATGTTTGCATGGAGGGTGGCGAGTGGGCCGTTGCAACCCTGACGTGAGGTTGGAAGAAAGTCACAAGATTGCCAAGTGGCACGAAGCCAACATGCCGGTGTCAGAGGTCGCGGATCGGCTGGATCGTGCGCCGTCGACGATCCATCACAAGCTGAAGCGCAATCACGACGATGATAAAGAATTGCCGGAGCTTAATAGGTATTGCGCGATACCCGCGCAAAACATGTTTACGTCGGCGGGCCATTCATCGAAAGATGATCGTGAATCCGAACTTGAAGGCCGCCATCGAAGAGCGCCTGAAGGCTGGTTGCCGCCTTGTGACAGCCCAGCGCCCGACCTTGATCGCCTCGCCGGGAGCTGCCGTTCTGCTCCGGAAAATTCCTGATTCAATTCAACGAAGTGCTGGAAAATCAGACATTCTGAGGTCAGAAGCGGTCGCTGGGTGATCCAAGAGGCAGCTACGGTTTGGAGCCCTACTGCTACGGATGCTGCAATCCGCCCAGATGCCAGAAAAACGCGGAAGGGGAAATTTGTCCTTGGCTCTCGAACAATCAGTGTACCGCAACTTTCAGCCTTGCAGCCATTCCTTCCAGGCCCTTACGTTTTCAGGGAATATACGACCTGCAAGCCGGAATTAAAAAACAAAGCCACGCTAAGCTTATTACTTTGCTTTATTGAAAATATGAACTCCCGGAGTTGCTCCTGTTGGGTCCCCGGCTTCGACAACGACTTCACCGCCAACGATCACGTAGTCCCATCCAGTCGCTTCGCGGAAAGGATCCGTATAGCGAGCATTATCTCGCAGGTTTTCGAGTTTGAAGATTACCAAATCAGCATCTGCTCCCTCCTTGACCCGACCTTTCTGTTCAAAAACGGGAGCAAATTCCGCCAGACGCGCCGCCGGTAAGTAGCTGCCACGCCGGAACGCCTCCATTGTGTCAAATACTTCCAGCTCGCGAACAAACCGGGCCAGAAGACGTGTGTATGAGCCTGCGCCATTGGGTGCTGATTTGATGCTGGAATCGAAAGTGGGCATTGCGTCGGTCGCCACCATCATATCTGGCCACTGCAAGGCTTCGGTCAACCATTCTTCCTTCATGTAATGGTGGATGATGCTGCTATCCGGGCGCTCCTCGCGAATGCGGTTCCAGCTTTCCTCGGTGAACCACTCACCTGTTTCCGCCCACTGCACGTCTTCGTAAGTGATGCCGAATATTGTTTGCCAATCCCGGTCAAAGACATCTGCCTTGATGGTGGTTGAACCCGCTGTGTACGGGAAAATCTCGGCACTGATATCGGCACCTTCGGTATTGGCTTCGTCTATGGCCGTAAGCCAGTTTCCGACATTTCCCATCGCATTGGCGTTGATGTGACAGATATGGAGTTTTACTCCGAGCTCCTGCGCAAGCGGCAGCAAATCCAGCAACGGTTGAATGTCGCCGTTGATCCCGCGTCGGATATGCGCCCAGACCACCGTGTCATTTTCGGCCGCAACCTCAAAGATCATCCGCAATTCTTCGTCGCTGATTGCGGGGGACATGTAATCCAGCAAAAAACCAATCCCGAGGCCGCCATTGTCGAGACCTTGTTGCAACAGAGTGCGCATCTCTTCGATCTGTTCGGGCGTCGCGATCTGACTGAAAGCGGCGCCCGGTACGGCCTGACCAGTTTCGGTCACAATCCACGGCTGATCCTTGCCCTCGATGACCTTGATGCGAATTGCAAAATGGCCAACGGACGATCCATAATTCGCCCGTGCCTGGCCACGAATGAACTCGCCATATTCGGCAACCGGCCACGCGCCTGCTTCAAGATCCAGCGAAGTGGTAACACCATCCTTGACCTGCAGGAGTTCCCCAAACGGGAAGGGCGAATGCGTGTGAAGGTCGATGAAACCCGGCGCAACAATATGGCCGGATGCGTCGATCTCGCGTTTTCCATTCAGATCGTCATCTGAGAGTGTGACAATTTCCCCATCCGCAATTCCGATGTTGAGAACTCGGTCACTTCCGGTTGCCGGATCCAGCACACGCCCATTTTCGATCACGAGATCGTAGCCGGAGCCCTCGGTCGCACGCTCAAACAGATCCGTTTGTGCAATGGACTGAGTGCCGGTCCAGGCCACGACGCTGGCAAAAGCAAGGAGTGCTGAGTTCCAAATTCCCAAGTTCATCAATAGCCCTCTGAAATTGAACAATCATTCTCATGTATTTTTTTACACAGTACCAATATGGCTGGTAATGCCAACCTAAAGCACTGACAAGGATGTGGATGTTCGACGTTTTGACCAAGCTATCTCGGTTGCCGAAACTCAAAAGGCTCAAATGTTGATCGAGCGCGCGTTTTATTCAAAACAGGTTCTCCTGGACGCAAACGGTTGAGCAATCGAGTTCCTTGCTCGCATCTCGGAGCACAACCCCTCTACGCAAACGTATAACGTCGTTGAACGTCGTCGTTTCCACGAGGTGCAACGTCGGTCTTACGGGACTGTCCCATTGGCGCTGATGTCAGACACAGCGTTGCATGATCCAGATCAACGCCACGATCCGCCGTGATTTCTTCCAGATCCCATTATGAAACACTGTAGCGCAGATGGAAGAAAACCGCGTCTAAGATCACGTCTTTCGGAAAATGCGCGCCCTTAAATGAGATCGTCACGGTATGCTCCTGTTATGTTCCAGCACGCGTTACCTGAACTGCATTCAGTCTGGCAGGTTGGGGATGGAGTTTGCGACAGATCCTACCTGGCGTCATTGAAACAGAAGTTCGAACATGACAGGCAAGGAAGGGTTTGACGGTACTGGCGAAGTGCAGATAAATCCTCATATGGCTCATCACCCTATCTTATGGACGTTCCGCCGCTGCCCGTATGCAATGAGGGCACGCCTCGCGTTGGCGAGTTCGGGTATCAAAGTCGAATTGCGTGAGGTTCGGCTAAAGGACAAGCCACTAGCCTTTTTGCAAACATCCGCGTCCGGAACGGTGCCAGCACTTCGCCTGCCAGATCAGGTTCTTGACGAAAGCCTGGATATCATGATCTGGGCGCTGGAACAAAATGATCCACGGCGTCTTTTGGACATGCCTCAGGAAGGGTGGGACCTGATCGCGGAAAATGATGGCCCATTCAAGGTTGCATTGGATCACACAAAGTATGCCACGCGGTATCCGGATGTTGACGAAACAGTAGAACGCAGGAAAGCGGCGAGCTATTTAGTCAGCCTCGACGAACGGCTGGCCGGGCAGTCCTGGATCTTTGGAAATCACCCAACCCTTGCCGATCTGGCACTTTTGCCCTTTGTCCGCCAGTTCGCCCATATAGACAGGGAGTGGTTTGACGCACAGGAATGGCCGAATTTGATTGCATGGCTGGATCGCTTCCTGGCAAGCGGAGCCTTCATGCACATAATGAACAAGTACTCACCATGGGCGGAAGGCGACGCGCCGCTTTGGTTCAGCGGCTAGACACAACATCGCGGACCGGCCCATTCCGGTCTCATGGGCATACATTGAGACGCCGCAGTGCCGCCCGTCGAACCAGCCGTACGCCGCAAGCGTGAGATCTAAGGCTCCAAAAACTCGCATAGCCTCAGTTGAATTGTAGGTCAGGCTATCCTTCGGGACCCAAACAATCCTGTGTCTTACCGTCGGCCTTCAATTTCTGAGCGAGCAAGCTCAGCTCTTTATAGATGATTCCTGCAGCCGGGTGCCAAGCGGCTACATCTTTCTCTTGTTGCGAGACGACAAAGGTGTCGCCTCGTGATGCGGGTCCGGTAAGCGCTCCCAACGGTCCATGGGCGGCAACATTCTCACTGGTGGCTTGAAGCAGCGTAGCGGTCAGTTGCTTTGCAATGTCATCAGGCACTCCCGCAGTAGCCCAGGCCTCACGCGCGATCGCCTGCAAAACCACGGTGAAGTTATTCGAAAACACGGCGGCCGCATGATAAAGGCTTTTGCTATCGGAATTGATCTGAAATGGGATTCCACCAATCTCAGCCAGAAAGTCTTTGACAAAATCCAAGGCAGATTCTTCGCCCTCAATGCCACAAAGTGTTCCCTCGAATTGCTGGATCGCGGTTGCCGGCTCTGCGAACGTAAGTACCGGGTGCACACTGGCAAGTCGCCAGGCTAACTTCTGAAGCGGCGCCATTTTATCTGCCGGATAGAAACCGCTACAGTGAAACGCAACTGGAGGCGGTTCATTGGTATCGTGTTGACCAACAACTTTTGCGAGTTCAGTTGCTGCAATTGAAATCTGAGAATCCGGCACCGCCAAAATCCACAGGTCAGCCGGTGCCAGGTCCGCATATTTCTCCACCGCTCTCCCCGTTCCCGCAATTTGGGCGGCGTTTTCCGCTGATCTAAATCGAGAACTCACTATGCCTTGAACCGAATACTTGGATGAGTGTCGCAAAAGGCCGAGGATGGTTTGACCCACGCGACCGGCACCTACAATATTTACTCTGACTTTTGCCATTCAATGCCTCCCAACCATACGCTCTTGCTTCCTTGTGGAACATCTAAGCGACAGACCGTTTCATCGATACCAATATATCCAAGACAACTACCTTCTGGAGCGGCCCTCTGCTGACATTGAGCGCCATCGCCAGATGCTGCGGATGCAGTTCGCAAAGCAGACATTGGCAATCAAATGACGTTTTTTTTGTCTAGAGCCTTAGTGCTACGCCCACGAGAAATGCCAGAACCAGATCGAAATCTCTAAACTCGCTAACCTCGGTGCTATCCGCAACGGGAGATTGCTGGTGCAGCATCAATTCGCATATGCGAATGGCCAAGCGCGCAATCTGCAAGTATCATTTCTGCGAAAGGCCCCAAGACCAAAGCGCCTATACTTGATCGGATGTAACTACTTCTTCTTATTGGTGCTTGTAAAAGCGCGCCAGTCTTCCTGTGGTGGCGTATCCAATAGAGTTTGGGCGCGGGTGATCATGGCGACTGAGGCAGGATCTCCATTTCGTGCGTGGTCAGCAGTCTCAAATGCAGCAACTGCCTTGTCGAACCGCCCTGCCCGATAGTGTGCAAGGCCCTGTTCATAGGCCTCTATCCAAGGAGATGATCCGTCAAACCCATCCGCCATTGAGATCAGTTCGTAAACCACCAGCTCTTCGATACGTCCAAATACCTTAAGGGTATCCAGCTCGCGCACTATAATTTTGTCAGCCGCCTGGTGTCTTGTTTCTGGGCCGATCAGGATTAACGTACCATACTCCTTATTGGCCCCCTCCAACCGGCTGGCAACGTTCACCACATCGCCAATTGCGGTGTAATTCAAACGCTGCTCCGATCCGATGTTTCCGACCAAAGCCTCGCCGCTGTTCAGCCCAATTCTGACGCGTAAAGGGTTGCCGGCGTCATCCTCAATTCCGGATTTTTCCAAGGCAGCGACAAGGTCCAGTGCTGCGCGACAGGCGTTTTCTGCGTGGTTGACATCCTTGCGCGGCGCCCCCCAGAACGCCATCACAGCATCACCCATGAATTTGTCGATAGTCCCACCGTTGTGAGTTATGGCCGCTGAGGCCGCGCTGAAGAAGGGTTCCATCAGTTGGACGATTTTGGGCCCAAGTTTCTCAGATAAGCCAGTGAAACCCCTAACATCACAAAACAGCACGGAGATTTGCTTGATGTCTCCGCCAGGCTGCAGCTTGATGCCCTCAGCAACCAACATGCGCACGAGATCGGTGGGAACGTACTTTCGGAATGCGGACAGGCCAGCTGCCATGCTGGCGGTTGCCGCAGAGAGATTGGCAAGCTCAGACAATTTTGAGGGTCTGCGCGAAATGCGTTCGACGTCAAAGCGTTCAATTTTGCCAAGGTCTTCGGCGATACGCGCTAACGGATTTGCGACAACACTTCGGATCAGCCAGATCGCCAGTCCGGTTGCGACAACGACCACAACGACCAGAACATAGATCAGGTTTATCAGTGTTTCGTCGATCCCCGAAAGAAAAGCCGATTCTGGAATGACCGTGGCAACACGCCAGCCATAGAATCCCAACGGCGTCAGTGCCACTGCGTAGGGCACGCCGTCGATGACGACGCGTTTCGTCAAACTGCCGGGGGCATTCGCTCCGGACTCACCCAATAGCCTTTCCCCCGAGATCATAGCGACTTCATACAGCTCTCCTTCACCCATACGCGCCGGATTGACCTCATCAGCTTCAGCATCGGGTACCGCAATGACTTTTCCATCAGCGTTCAGAATAAATGCCGCACCAAATTCGCCGGGCGCAAGCGTGGCAAGAAAGCGTGAAAGCCGGTCTGTTTCGATCGCAACGGCGAGAACACCTTGCCGCTGTCGGTTGACGTCAATCGGACCAACAAAAGCATAGATGGTTTTGTCACTCTCCGGGAGGTCGCGCGCTTCAATCCACCCTGCGGAATTAAGGCCTATGAAATTCTCAAACCAGGCATGATCGCGAGGGTCATAAGATGTTTCGGTAAACGTCCGCTCCTCGAACTGAATGTCACCCGGAATGAAGATGTAGCGGTCCCTCCGCAGCATCCGGTCACGAATGTCCTTGTCGATTTCAATCATCTCAAGTCCACCGTCACCTAGACGGTGTGACGCGAAAAAGTTTCCATCCGGCCAGCCGAAGAACATCCACGAGATATTCGGTTGCGCCTGCAATTGTGACAAAAAGACAAACTCTCGCTTGTCGGCCTGTCGCGTCGCGACAACGTTTTGGACAAAGATCGTTCGCACGGCTGCCCAGGCGGCCTCGGCCGACTCGAGCGTCACACCAACTTCGATACGCACGGTGTTTGCAATCTGACTGTTGATTTCTGCTGCGAGCATGCGGCTGTTATCGCGCGCTGTTGCCCACCATAGAGAATGGACAATAAACGTCGACACGCCGATAGACACGGCAACCAGAATTGAGACAGCGACGCCTACGCTAATTCGCATAAAAATCCTGCTTTCAAAGACATGTGCTTCAGTATTGATTTGGGAGAACGAGAAGAGCAAAGTTTTCTTAGAGCCAGTCCCGAAATCTCACGTAACTGTTAGGTGCAAGCCAAGGACTGTGTTGAAGCGGACACCCGAACATTATCCGCAGTACCTGACCTTTGCAATTTTTTCAGACACTTCACGCAGGCGGACTTGCGGCCCAAAGCAGCTGTCCACCGATAGCACAAGATGCTGCGATTGCATTCCGCATTGCTGCCGTTCGTGCAGCGCGCAGCATTTGGCTAGAGTCGGATGACCAGACCGCGGACAAAGCCAATACTTGCGACCTGAGATTTTCACAACAACGTCATCGAGATGCCAGACATCGCCTGGACGGCCCTGCCGCAGTCGCAAGTTTCGAGCAATCTGCGGTCCGAACTTGATCACCTAACGTGGGATCGTTTCGTAAGAAGCGTCGATACCACGTTGCAGCAGCATCTCTTCAACTTCGCGGAAGCTCAAATTGAAGCGGACGCACGGCCACACCGCGTGGGCGAAGATATGAGGAGGAAATCGGTGGCGCTTGTAGCTGATCGACGATGAATTCATCGATGTCACCTACTTCCAAATATGAGCAATCGAACGACGGTTAACGTGACAACACCCCAAAACTTGTTGAATATATGCAGTCTTAAGTTGCCCAAGCCAAACCAAAAAACATCGGTGCCGGGTCTGATGGGATTGCACGGCCAGGCACCTTGAGGCACGGTGTTGTCCAACCTGGAAGGATTTTCATGACCGCTGCAAAACCTGCCAACCCCTGGTTCATATTGCTGGGCCTTGCGCTTGGTGTCAGCATCTCCAATGCCTTTGGTCGATTTGCTTACGGTCTTATTCTGCCATCTATGAAAAGTAGTCTCGGCTGGAGCCTTACTCAATCGGGTTGGCTGAATACGGCCAATTCGATTGGCTATATAATGGGTTCAATTCTAACACTTTTCCTGATCCGGCATATTTCTCCGTCGCGACTATTCGCGGGTGGTACCGTGGCCACCGCACTGTGTCTTCTGCTGACTGGATTTGATGAGAGCCTCGTATTTCAAACTGCCTGTCGTACTTTGGTGGGATTGTTCGGCGCTCTTTCCTTTGTGTCTGGCGGCGTTCTGGCGGCATCACTGTTCCAGAATTGCGCCCGAAGGAATGCACTGGCCATCGCCTTGTACTTTGGCGGCGGCGGAGGATTGGGTATCGCGCTATGCGGCGCAACCCTTCCGACCATGCTGGACGTTTTCGGCCCCAAATCCTGGGACTGGGCGTGGATCGGACTTGGGTTGGCAGCTCTCGCCATTTGCCCATTTTCAATTTGGGCTTCCAGAACGTTGAACGAAACCAAGCATGACGCCGCGCTTCCTTCTATTCCTCCGGTGCGCAAGATGCTTGGCGAACTTGGTGGGTACGCACTGTTTGGAATGGGGTATATCGTGTACGTCACTTTCATTTCTGTCTGGATGAAAGAGCAGCATTCCAGCGCCCTTTTGACCGCCGCGACGTGGATGGTCCTTGGATTCAGTATTATGGCATCTCCCTTTATCTGGCGAGGCGTACTGGCCCGCTTTGCGTCTGGAACGCCATTGGCGCTGATCCTGATCGGAGTTGCACTTGGTTCAGCTCTGCCAATCCTCGTTCCAAATGGATATGGGTTGATTATGTCGGCATTCGTGTTTGGGTTATCGGTCTTTATGCCGCCCACTGCTGTAACCAGCTTTGTCCGCCAGAACGTGGGCCAACAGGACTGGGGTGCAACCATTAGCTTTTTTACAATTGTTTTCGCCGTCTCACAGGCACTGGGACCTATTGGGGCCGGCGTCATCGGCGACATAACCGGAGAAATAGGAGACAGCCTGATCGTGGCATCTGCCGTCCTGCTTGTGGGCGCTCTTTGTGCTGCTGTGCAAAAGCCGCTCAGGTCAGGGGTGGCGTAGTCGTCGTTATCAGAACCAGGCTGAGATACCGCGTTTCATTCCCCGCAGAAGGCCCAGTGGGAAAAGCCCGGAGGAAATGGTTGGACGCCCTCGTTCTGAGTGTCGGCCTTTAATTCTTGCTTGAACAACACTTACGGCCACCGTGCCCTGAATATCATCATTGAACGTGCATAGCTGATCGCGATATTGCGCAAGCAATCGCGCCGCAAGGGCTCTGTCGCAAACTTTGGTCGGTATGCTGTACCTCTGGGTGCTTTGATCCAATTGGTGGTTGGTCTGCGACGATGTTTAGGCGTGTCCGGTGATCGATTTCAAAAGTGCGCACTACCCACAAGCGGTGATCCTGTTCGCTGTCTGTTTCTACGCTCGATACGGCGTCTCGTACCGCGACCTGGAAGAGATTTTGACGGAAGGTGGTGTATCGGTCGATCATGTGACGATGAACCGCTGGGTTGTGAAGTACTCACCCGCAGCCGCGCGCGAGGCACAGAAACGGAAAACCAACACCGCTGAATCCTGGCGTATGGATGAGACATATTTCAAGACCTGTGGGGAATGGATGTATCTGTATCGTGCCGTAGACCGCGACGGGCAAACCCTTGACTTCATGCTTTCCGAGAAGCGAGACACGAAGGCTGCAAAGAAGTTCTTTGCCAATGCTTTGTACAAAAACGGCATCCCGAAACGGATCACCCTTGACAAAAGCAGAAGCAACGCAGCCGGGATCAAAGAGGTCAACAAGACCTTCAAGCGGCTGACCATCCCTGTCAAAATCGATACCGTTTGCTCAAATTACCTCAACAACATGATCGAACAGGATCACCGTTTCATTAAAAGGCGAACCCGCCCGATATTGGGCTTCAAAAGCTTCACCTCAGCTGTAGCGACAATTGCAGGGATCGAGACTGTCTGCTCCTGTAAAATTCGAGCATGCGCTACCAGAACTACGATCGACCTGACAGTTTGGGACAAAGATTGCGACAGAAACTTTGCTCATATCAAGAACTGGAGCGAACGGATGGTCCGACTCAATCGCATGCTGCCGTTACAATCATCTCGACCTTCAACACGTCGCGCGCCAATCTGGCTTCGCCACACGCACGAGCCGGCGCATGTCCTTCCGACACCCAGGCATCCCAAACTTCATTCATCTCGGCGAAATCCGCCATGTCGGCCAGCCAGATCACGCATTGCAGTATCCGGGTTTTATCGCTTCCTGCCTTGGCAAGAAGATCCTCAACTTTAGCGAGAATGTCACGTGTCTGGTCAGCGACCGTGGCTGCATCCGAAGTTTGCCCACACAGATAAGCAGAGCCGTTGTGCTTGACGATCCGGCTCATGCGCTGGCCGGTTTCGATTCGAGTAATCGTCATGTTGGAAGTCTCCTGTTAGAGGACCTTGCGGTCAAAGCGATCGATACGGAATGGCGATAAATTGAAACGGCTATGCCCGCCGGTGACCAAATCGGCCAGGACCTGACCGACCACGGGGGCCATCTGAAAACCGTGCGCCGAAAAGCCGAATGCGTGAAAGGCACGGGCAGCATTCACAGCCGGACCAAGGACTGGCAGATTGTCCGGCATATATGCCTCAAGCCCTGCCCACATCCGGTTGATGCTGGCCTTGTGCATGATCGGAAAGAACTCTGCTGTGGTCCGGCAGGCGGCAGCAAGTTTCGAATAATCCAACCGGGTACGATTGTTGGCGCGATCTGCAAAACCTTTGGCACCGCCACCGATCAGGACCGTGCCATTCTCGAATTGCTTAAAACTGAGCTGGCGACTGACCGCACCAACAACCGGCTTGGCGAAATGCGGCATCCGGGCCGTGATCATCAGCATCGGTGCCGCGTGGCTGAGCGGCACGTTGTCTCCGATCAATAACGCGATCCGGTCCGCCCAGGCACCCGCACAATTGACGACGGTTTCGGCCTCGTAGCGGTGTTGCC
The DNA here is from genome assembly GCF_001238295.1 of Ruegeria sp. 6PALISEP08. Classification (GTDB taxonomy): domain Bacteria; phylum Pseudomonadota; class Alphaproteobacteria; order Rhodobacterales; family Rhodobacteraceae; genus Ruegeria. The sequence continues at coordinate 206,867 of NZ_LGXZ01000007.1, read as the reverse complement.
GACCTTGCGCCAGCCATACATTTCCGATCCGTCTGAGCCCCAGAACCTCTTCGCTTTCAACCACTTGTGCGCCTAAGTCTTCAGCCGCTCTGCGAAAGGCCGCCGTGGCCTTATAAGGGATCGCATAACCATCCAAATCCGAGATCACGCCGCCCACACAATCGGGATTTACATGTGGCAGACGATCCATCAATTCGGACCGGTCAATAATACGCTCGTGCGTGTATCCCGCCGCGCGCATCTTGTCCTCACGCACCTGTAGCGCGCCCAGATCCGCATCATCCACAGCAATATTGATCAGGGAATGACGACGAAAACCCGTGTCGTGCCCTAAGTCGTCATCCAGAGTCTGCCACATCTCCATTGATGTTTTAGACAGCGGCACTTCGGCCATATCGCGCCCCAAAAGACGCACGCCGCCAGCGTTGACACCCGATGCATGACGCCCGGCATAGTCTTTCTCGACCACGATCACGGATACTCCCTGACGCGCCAGATGGAATGCCGTGGCGCAGCCCTGTATCCCGCCGCCGATGACCAAAACATCCGCCTTCATTCCGCAGCTTCCACCTGTACTGTGTGGTACCGACTTAATTCGTCCAGCGTCAGCAAGCGCTGAGGGCTGCGCAACCGATAGTAACCAATCGTTTCGGGGTGCTCATCGCGCCACTGCGCCAATAGTCCGGCCACCACATGGCCACATTGCCGACCCTGACATGGACCCATTCCGCACCGCGTCAGGGCCTTCAGGGTGTTCGGGTCCTGCGCACCCTGGTCGAACCCTTTTCGCAAATCGTCCAGAGACTGCTCTTCGCAACGGCAGACTAGCGTTTCCGGGTCACGCGGCAGTCGCAATGCATCGGTCGGGCGATAGAGACAATCAATGAAACGCCGAAACGATTTTATCGACGATAAAACGGACAGATCTTTAACCGCCTTTTGATCTCGCTCGGCCCGCGAAAGATGGCCAAGACGGCGCAAAATATTCAATGCAGCCAGACGACCCTCGGCACGTGCGCCATCGGCACCGACAATGCCTGCACCATCGCCGGCCACTGACACGTGCTCAATCGAACTTTGCCCGAAATCATCCGCTGAAACCTGCCAACACATCTGTTCGGAATTCCACTGGTGATCCAGATCCATCGCCCGCGTCATGTTCAGATTGGGTTGCACACCGTGGTGCAGAAATACAGTGTCGGCGGTAATTTCGTGCTGCCTGCCTGCCGCAACGAACCTGAGCCCTTCAGCCTTATTGTCACCGACCACCTTCAACCGCTCGGCGACGGAGTGGATCGCAACACCTGAAGTGCGGATCTCTCGCAGCAATGCCAGGCCTTTGCGCAATTGACCTGAGTGTCGTAGTGCCCGGAGCAGATGCGGCGCAGCATCAAGGTAGTGCTGCCGAGGCGTGGTATCGACCAATGCCGTCACCGGCACTCCTAGACGCAGGTACTGTGCCACGATCAGATAGAGCAACGGGCCTGAACCCGCGAAGATGGCACCCTCGGCCACGATTGCATCTGACTTCAGCATCACCTGCGCCGCTCCGGCGGTCATGACGCCGGGCAAAGTCCACCCGGGGATCGGCATCGGTCGTTCCATCGCTCCGGGACACAACAGCATTTCTCGGCAGCGCAATTCTTGTGTGTTGCCTTCGTGAGAAAACAGGATGCGTCCGTCATCGCCCAAATGCCATGCATCCGCGCCGGTGAAATGCGTCAGGTTGACCTGTTCGAACTCGGAAATCAGGGCCGCTCCGGCGGCATAGTCCGCGCCGAGGGCGGCGACATCCGGAACCGGGCTGTTTGCGGCCGAACGGTATATCTGCCCGCCTGCCCTTGGCGCGCGATCCAGAACAGCCACCTGAACGCCTGCCCGCGCCAGTTCTATGGCGGCGCACATACCTGCCGGACCTGCGCCGACAATCGCACAGTCAAAGGCCTGCATCGTCCGCCTCTGACTCTTCTGTAATACGCTGAGTGGTGACGTTCATACCCTCAGACACTCGCCTCAGGCAGGCCTGTTGGTTCGGAAGACCGTCGATCTCCACCATACATTCGAAACAGACGCCCATCGCGCAATACGCGCTGCGCGCATCGCCTGACAGTGCCGCTCTCCGGGTTTCGACCTGACCGTTTACCGCCATGGCGGACCACACGGTCTGACCCTCGCGCGCGGCGACTTCCCAACCATTTATGGTCAGCGTCACCTGGTCACGGTCGTCATACTGCAAGGATCTGAACATTAGAGCATCTCCGTCGAAAAGCAGGGCAAGGCGCAGGGAGGAGCACGCCTTGCCCAGGTTCAGGGTTATTCGCCGATCTGATCGAGAATCCCCTGCCCCCATTCCTGACCAACGTCCTGCAGGACCTGCGGCCAGACCTGAGCGCGCACATGGGCTGCAGTGGCGGCAAGCTCTTCGTCGGTCAGCGAAACGATCGTGGCCCCGTTGTCGGCCAGCTTTTGTTCAAACGTGCTCTGATCAGCTTCGGCAGTTTCCCAGCGCTTGACCTCGAACTCCATCGCTGCCGTTTCCAGCGCTGCGCGATCTTCGTCGCTCATGTCAGCCAACGTGCCCGAGTTGATGATCATGTACCAAACTTCAAAATGCGTATTGACTGGAACATAAGCCGTGGTCACATCGCGGAATGAGGCATAGTACCCCTCGGCACCCGATCCGACGACACCGTCAACCACACCAGTCTGCACCGCTGTAAACGCTTCCGAAAACGGGATAGGCGACGAGATATAGCCCAATGCGTCGGCGGTCAGCTGAAAGCTCTTGATGCCCGGCACGCGGACCTTGATGCCCTTGGCTGAGGTTGGATCGCCTGGGTTCACAGCGTCGGTGTTCAGTGCCACGCCGCCGAAGTATACCGGATAGGCTGCCAGCATGGTGATGTCCTGCTTGGCGTAGAGATCTTTCATCGCGCCGTGGATTGCACCGCCCGGTCCGTAGATCTTTTTTGCCTCTTCCCAGTTCGCCGCCACATAGGGAAACGCCGAGATCTGCATGCGGCGATCAACGGCCGTGGCTGCGGGCTGAACGGCCATGTCGATGGCGCCAACTGAGATGCGCTCTTGCACCGAGGTATAGTCCCCCAGCGCCGAAGCTGGGAACAGGTTCAATTCAACCGAGCCATCCGTGACGGTGTTCAGCTCTTCTGCGAAGGCGCGCAACTCGTTGTCGATTGTTGCGCCCTGAGGACGGATATGGCTGATCTTCAGCGTATCCGCGGCAGCGATACCGGCGGTTGCCACAACGGCAGCGGCCATACAGGTGGATTTCAGAAAGTTCATCATGGATAAGTCTCCTCCGTGAGTGATGAAGTGGGTGGCTTAGTAGCCAAAGAAGCGGGGCAGCCACATTGACAGGTCCGGCCAGAAGCTGGTCAGGAACACCACGGGCAGATAGCCGAGCAGGATCAGGGTCATGGCGGGGCGGATCACCTTGGTGACCGGCACCTGCCCAATGCGTGCACCCAGATACAGGATCGAGGCATAAGGGGGGGTCACACCTCCCATTGCGGTGTTGACGCCCATGATCGCGGCAAACTGGATCGGGCTGACCCCGATCGCCTGCATCAGAGGCAACAGCAGTGGCGCAATCAGGATAATGGCAGTGACGTCATTGACGACCATCCCTACCAGGAACAGCAGGATGTTGATCAGTACCAGCAGCAGTGCCTTGTTTTCGGTCACTGAAAAGATCGCCTGCACGATGGCTTGTGGAATGCTTTCCAGTACAAACATCTGAGACAGGATCATCGAGAAGAGGATCATCAGCATGATCGCCCCGACCGACGTGGCGGCCTCTCTACCCGCACCTAAGAAGGTGCGAACGTCCAGTCCTTTGTAGATCAGGAACCCGACCGGGATCGCATAGATCACCGCCACGGCGGCGGCCTCAGTCGGGGTCATGATGCCACCGTAAATGCCGCCCAGAATGATCACCGGCATCAGAAGGGCGGGCGTGGCCTTGAAACCGCGCTGGGTTGCCTCGGACATGAAGGCCGCGCCTTTGAGGGGTTCGTTCAGTTTCAAGGGGAACCTGCGGGCCATACGGATGTTGACCGCAGAAAAGCTGGCCATGATCAGCAGGCCGGGCCCAAGCGTCGCCAGAAAACAGGCCAGGATCGACGTATCTGTCACCCAGCCATAGACAATCATGGTGACCGAGGGTGGGATCAGCAGACCCAGAAGCGAAGCATTTGCGATCAGCGCCGTTGCGTATTCGCGAGGATAACCTTGCTTCTCCATCTCTGGGATCAGCAACGGACCAATCGCTGCGACACCGGTCAGGCCCGAGCCCGAGATCGCTCCGATAAGCGCGCAGGACACGGTGGCGACAACGCCCAGCCCGCCTCTAAGGTGGCCGATGAAGATATTGACAAAATTCAAAAGACTTGCCGCTATGCCGGATACGGACATGATCGTTCCGGCCAGAACAAACAGCGGAATGGCCAGCAGCACAGGGTTTCCAAGCTGCTGGAACCCCCACAGCATGTTGCCCTTCATGACCACGTTACCGGCGAAATACATCACCATCAGACCGGCACCGAAACAATAAGGCAGCGGAACGCCCAAAGTCAGCAGAATGACCAAAACCAGTACGGCAAAAAGCGCGATCTCGATCATTTCAGACCTCCTTCAACGGCGGGTTCAGGAATGGGGGAAAACAAGGCGCGCAGATGCATCAGCAGATGCCTGGCCGTGAAGATCATCATCAGGACCAACCCGGCAAACAAAGCGACATCTACATAGAAAGTCGGCAGATACAGCGTCGGGCTTTCGCGCCAGACACGCATTGAGTATTTGGTGAAATCCCATGCCCAGGTTGTCAGCCAGATACCAACGATCAAGCTGATGACCTCACCTATGACCGCAAGAACCTGATGCTGACGTTCGGTAGACAGAAAGATTTCCAGCACATTGGCGCGAATATGTGTGTTTTCACGCGAAGCGTTGACCGCCCCCAACATGTATAGCCACAGGGTGGGATAAAGCAGGCTCTCCTCCAGCCCCATAACCGGAATTTCCAGCACATAGCGCGTGATCACTTGCACGAATTGCCCAAGAGCAACCAGGCAGATCAGCACTGTCAGCAGGACACTTGCAAAGCGCGTCATTTTCCCCTCCCACATGACGAATGCAGGCGGTGCATTCGTGGTGAGGAAGATCACGAGCTCGGGGCATTAAGTCAAAACGATTAAATTGATTGTTGAATAAAGTTTCTTTATGACTTGTTGAAAAATTGAGGATTAACAACAGCGCATGAATCTCAGTTTTCGCCAATTGCAGGCTTTTCGCGAAGTCATGCGGACAGGTTCCGTGTCTGAAGCCGCCCGAATCCTCGGACGGACCCAACCTGCCGTCAGCGCGCTGATTGCCAATCTCGAGGCCGAGTTGGACATCGCCCTGTTCCGCCGGCAACGCGGTAAAATGGCCCCTACCCCCGAAGCCCAGTACTTCATCACCGAGGCTGAAGCCGTTCTGGATCGGCTGTCGCTTTCAACCCGGACAATGCGCGAAATTGGGGCCCTGACAAAGGGGCGTCTGAACATAGCCTGCATGCCGGCGGCCAGCAGTCTTTTGATGCCACAGCTTCTGAGCGAATTCCTGTTGGACAAACCAGATGTACGCGCTTCTTTGATGATGCGTGCGTCACCAGTGATCGAGGAATGGGTTGCCTCTCAGCAATATGACATCGGATTAGGCGAAACCCCGAAACCCACAGCAGCGATTGATACCGTCGATTTCGACATGAGATGCGTGTGCGCGATCCCAAAGGGCGATCCACTGGCCGAGTTGAACGCAGTCGAAGCTGGTCATCTGTCGGGCCAACCAATGGCCGGGCTGCAAGAAGGACATCCTAACCTGGTCGCGACCCAGAGGGCATTCGAGAGTCAAAAAGCTCGTTTCGAACAACGGTTCGAACTTAGGACTTTCAACCCAGCATTGACCCTTGTGGAAAAAGGGCTTTGCTACTGTATCTGCGACCCGATTACTGCTGCTGGATACGTCAACATGCAGCCCGAGCCCAGGCCCGTCGTCTTCCGGGCGTTTCGTCCCCATGTCGTTCTAAACGTTTCAATCATGCAACCCGCGCATCGCCCCCCGTCGGCCCTGGCAAGTGAATTTGTCCAGCAGTTGGGGGCCGCTCTGGAGCGTATCAACAGACAGTTCTGAAAGGTGGTTCTGTTGCACTCTTTTGAGAACGATGACGTGTTTAGGCGAACGCAGTGGAGTTATGAGGCCAGTTCTGCGAATTGCTGAAACAACTCAACAGGCTCAAATCTTTGCAACAGAACCCCACGTCGGAACCTGCGGGCCCTTCAATCCAGACAAAATGTTTGCGACAAATCCAAGTGAATTGTATTTAATGGTCATTTTTTTGGTTTTTTGCACACTTGTTCAGATATAGTCCTACGGTGATTTTTTTGCCCAATTCCGCGCATCCGCCCCACAAGCCAAATGCGCTCGAACATGCTAGGCAAAATATGCCCGCCCTGCCCTGCTGGCATTCTCCGCTCAAAGAAGAACCGCGAGCCGCGTTGTGGGCCTGAAGAAGGTAAGACGCAGCGCATAGCACCTTCTCGAATGACATGTTTGGGTCTCGCAAGAGTACTCTTCAAAGAAAAATCCGCGCAGATGTCTGAACACTTCGCAATTCACTGATGCGGACCCACGCCATCGGGGCCTTCGAGAATTGGCCTGTGAACACGCGATAGTTTTCATGCTCTCTGTTCAAATGCGGAGCATCTCAAAAGGACCACGCGGCCTCAATGAACCGCGTCAGAGATGGCTTCAACAGACGGCATCTTTATTAACCACGCTGTGCGGAGTGAGAATGTGAATTTCAACGTCGGGAATAGAAACGGGCGCGGATGTGCTACCCGCGCCCGTTCAAATATCCTGTCAAAAAAACCTTACCCGTGGGTAAGATCATCTTCCTCGGGCAGAGCGTCAATAAACGCTGCAATCGCCTCTTCCAACGTGTTCCGATCAACCCGGGTAAAGTCGAGATCGTACCTCAGATCAAGCCGCCCGCTTGAAGCCGAGCATTTTGCGATCCCTGCCCTTCCGGACACCTGAAACGTTGTCTTTGCCCGGCGTGGCTTGCTGCCAGAATCTGAAGCGGTTTTTTTCGGAGCCCTGCTCTCTTGCTCGTTCAGAAAAGATCTGAGGATCTCAACTTCCCGGGCACCATCTCGATCCGGCTCACTCATCAGAGTATCGCTTACCCGCCGCACTAGCCCAGGCGTCGCGTCGAACTTACGCTTTAATTCCACACCAACGTTACGCGGAATGCCATTGGGATGCATCAGTACCTTGTCCAGCATCATCAGCAAACTGGCAAAAGACCGAATATAGCTGCGCTTGGTGTAACTGGCTGACTTGAACAACGTTGAAACCGCCTTGTCCACATCCGGGCAATCATTTGCCGGATCGTCAGCATAAGCCCGGGCCAGAGCACCCATTTCCGCGAAAGAGATATCCTTACGGATCAGGTTTTCATCCACCATGCGACGATAGCTGTTGTCGAGATCACTGGCCTCGGAAATACCTGCCGGGATTCTGGCGTATGCCTCTTCTCCGGTTTCTTCATACAACGCCTGATAAGCCGACAAACGGCGCATACCTTGAATCAGTTCAAACCGGCCGTCCGCCCGACGCTCAAGCCGGATTGGGTTGGACAACCCGATTTCCCGAATGGAGGCCTTGAGCTCATCCAATTCAGGATCTGGTCCTGGCTTGCGATCTCGCGTCAGTTTTTCGGACAGAACATCTGCTAAAACCACGTGTTCCGTCACCAAACCCTCGTTCCGCAATCTAACCAGCTCATGCGCAAGGCGGTCGTTTTCTGCGCGAATGGTTTGCTCAGTCGATTGTTGATCCCGGAGCGCGTCGGCGTTTTCAGAAATTGCGGCCGCCATAGGGCCACGCCGTTTCTCAAGGACCTTGTCCGGAACTTTGCCGACAGGAATGTCGTCCATTGCCGGTATGTCGATATCGAACATTCTGCGCTTGCGGCTCATGCGTCATCCTCCAGCTTGTCCCAGGCCGACAGCATGACGTCCCGGAATTCCTCATATACATTGTCAAAAGTCGAACGGGCGCGACGCCAGGTTTCCCGCGTCATTTCACGATAATCCATTTCGTAAACTGAACTGAGGAAGCGTCCGGACTGTTCAACTGCGCGGGTCATCTCAACCGGATGTTCTGCGACGTGCGCGCCGAAGACTTTCTTGAACGCCTCAAACATCGCGAAGTGCAGGGCGTTGCCGGGCTCGTAGCGCGTCAGCAAGAACCTCAACTCGCAAAATGTCTTTGGCAGCCCGATCTTACCCGTGGGTAAGGTTTTATCGAAACCGTAAGCAAGATCCTCCAACGCTTCGGCCAGCTGACCAATAAAGGACGTGGTGGAATCGTATTCCCAATATCCGGGGCCTGACGGGACATAAAGCATGTCGGCGGCAAACACCGCATTCATGGACTGATACCCAATGGCCGGAGGACAATCGAAAATGATCAGATCATAAGCATCATCCGGAATTTGATCCAGATACCGGGACACGGCCGCAAAAAACGACCACTCGGGGTTAAGGTGTCGATACTGCGCCGAGGCAAATTCGACGAAGGCTGCGTTGGCACAAGACGGAATGGCATCAATGGTCGACCACGACGTCTTTTTGATGAAGTCGCCAATTCGAAGATCACCCAGACCCATATCCGTAATTGCAGGCGGCAATTCCCGGTGGGGCAGGGCGGTTCCTGATTGGGCGGCTACGGACCGATTGTTCATACGTTCCGTTTCGCGGATAAGATCGCGCGCCATAATCCCCCAGACCGTGTAATCCTCGGTTACGTCTGTCAAACCCATCGAATGGCTCAGCGTCGCCTGAGGGTCAAAATCCACCACCAGGACGCGATACCCATCCAGAGCAGAAGCGTGCGCAAGATGCAGCGCCACGGTCGATTTGCCGGCCCCACCTTTGAAATTGGCGACAGCGGCCCGAATAGCGCGCTTGCCCTCGGGGCGCGGGGGCATCAGGGACTTTCGATTCACCTTGAGGCGTCGACGCAGCTCGTTCACCTCTTCCAGGCTGAACCACCGCTGACGTCCGTCGGGCTCCACCTCTCCGCCCGGCAAGGACGGATCTGCCGCCAGCTTGCCGCGAAAGGTCGACTGGTTGACCCGGAAGATCAGCTCGGACACCTCCCAGCTGGAAAATCGGCGGAGGGTCTTCTCCATCTCAGGGCTAAAGGTCTGCTGGCGAATCCAACCCTGCAGCTTGAGGGATTGGTTGCGCAATGCATTCAGGTCTTCGTGCGTGTACATGCCTCAGGTCTCATTGTTTGGAACGTTAAATTCAGTTCGTTTCTTATTTACGACCGATTTGCACTTTACGCAAAAGAAAATATGATGAAACTGTAATCTTACCCACGGGTAAGAAAACAAGGCGTTGAGGGGCCAAAATCGATTCGGGTGCATGGCTACGCCGCCCAGCGAATCTCATACCCCCATGCCCCGGCATTTACGGGGGCACGTAGGGCAAGAAACCTACATATAGGGGGACATAAGGGCCCGATAAGGGGACGAGCTGGATGTCCCCCTTCACCAGTAATTCACCAGATTCTTTTTCATTTTTTGATTTTAGGGTCAGCAATTTTCGCCCGGATTCAGACTCTTCTTGACAGAATCGAAGGTTTGGACGCTAATTAGGCCAAGATGACGAAAAGCGTTGGCAAACGGCGCGAACACGGCGGGGTTAACCCGTCTGAGGCAGATAGAGCGGTGAGAACGGGTATGCAGCTGGCGAAACCGGTCGGGCGGAATGCGGCGGCCATAAAATACGATATACTCTCTGCGCTAACCGTTCACGCGTTGTCCGGAGACAAACATCGACAACGCAGTATTCTGCGCATCATTGCCTTGATTACGACTCGGTATAACTGGCGGAGCAATGAATTGTCGATTGGGCGTGAGGAAATTGCACGCCTGTGGACAGTGAATGAACGGACAGTAAAGCGCGAAATGTCTAAATTTCGCGCATTAGGGTGGATAGCGGTCAAAAGACCTGCAGCTCGTGGACGAGTTGCTGTTTATGAAATTGATCTCAAGCAGATCATGATCGACACACAGGACATCTGGCCGGTCATTGGATCCGATTTTCTTGCACGCATGTCGGACGAGCCTGAGCCGGAAACAAACATCGTGCCATTCACCGCGAAACCCGGTCCCAGCGTTTCTGACGAGGCGGATGCGTGGACACAGGTGCAATCAATTCTGCATGGGCGTGATCCAGAACTGTGGGCCAGCTGGTTTCAGCATCTGTCCGAAACCGATCGGGCAGGGGGCTCTGTCACCTTGATGGCGCCGTCGCGGTTCATGGCTGATTATATCTCGCAAAAGTGGAGCCAACGCTTGCTTGCAGCCTATAGCCGGGTTGATCCCAGTATTAGAACGGTTCGTGTGGAATCCGCCGAGTAGATGGGGCGCACTGTAAGGCTGCGCGTCTAATGTATCATTCGGCGCCGGGCTCGGAATCTTCGGCCAGCCATTTGTAAACCAAAGCCGCGCGATCCGAAGAGCTGTTGTGAAGCACCACGTAAAAATCCAGCGGAGCCGATAATGTCTGCGGCAAGAGCTTGCACAGTTTTCCCGTACGGACCAATCCGGCCGTCAATCCTTCCCATCCCAAAACAGCCCCCATGTCATCCTGCGCGGCTTGTAGGGCGATGGTGTAATTGTTTACCCTGTGCCCGGATTTAAGCGACCCCGAATAGCCCAAGCCGGTGGCCCATTCCTGCCAGCCGGTCCAGCCGGTGCCCGGCGCATCCAGGTGGATCAGCGGAACGTTGGCCAGATCCTGTAAATGTTCGATTTTGTTTTGGCGAACAAACTGCGGGCTGGCCAAGGCCATGATCCGATCTCGGAACAGAACATGACACGTGCCGCGTTCCCGATAGGCGTCACCATAGCGGATACTGATATCACACTTTTGCGTGTCGTATCCCAGATCGGTGACGACCTGCGTGACAGAGATATGCCCGTAACTCTTCCAGAACCGCGCCAGGCGCGGTGTCAGCCACAGCGAACTGACGGCTGTACTGGATCGAATCGTGACGCCAGAACGATCATATTGCGATCGCAACTGCCTGAGCGCTTCGCTGATCCCTTCAAACCCGCGTTGCAGAGAGACCAGCAAATAGGCGCCGCTTTCGGTGAGTTCGACCCCTCGGTGGTGGCGGTGGAACAACGCGCAATTGAGTTCGACCTCCAACGCTTTGACCTGATGGCTGATGGCCGCGGGGGTAACGTTCAGTTCGCTTGCGGCCTGTTTGAAGCTGACATGTCGGGCCGCGGCCTCGAAACTGATCAGTGAACTGAGCGGTGGAAGTTCATATGGGCCAATGGGCAAGGTAGTCTGACCTGTATCTGGTGGTTTTAAGTTATTTTCTCTTTTTCAGGATTATTGGCATTAGCTGAATTTGCCCAGAGTGAATATTTTTGCAATTGCGATCTTGGCCCATGAGCGCAAGGATTTGCCCAAAGCAGCGCGTTTTGCGCAGAGTCCCGGTCAAATCGAGTGTCCGCCCCGCGGAACAACGTTGGCCGGGATTTCGGCGCAGCGGAAGAGGAGAATTCAAATGCAGTCACATGCCGAAGTTGTTGTTGTGGGGGGCGGCTGTGTCGGGGCCTCAATCCTGTACGGCCTGACCGAACATGGGTGCACCGATGCCGTGATGCTGGAGCGGACGACGTTGACCTCGGGCTCAACCTGGCACGCGGCGGGTCTGCTGGTGACTTTTGTGCGCTCGCACAACGTGTCGAAGATGACGATGGAAACCATTCGCATCTATTCTGAAGTCGAGGTAAAGATGGGCAGCTCGGTCGGTCTGCGCAAAGTCGGCCAGCTGCGCGTTGCAAACACCGAAAAACGCTGGGACGAGTTCCAGTCGTATATCTCGATTGCCGAAGCCGCTGGCGTGCCATGCAGGCTGCTGACCCCGGAACAGGTTGCCGAGGTTCACCCGCTGCTGAACCAGTCTGAAGATATCCGGGGAGGTATTCTGCATACCGAAGACGGCTATGTGAACCCAGCTGACATCACCATGGCGCTGGCGAAACTGGCGCGTGACGCAGGGGCGAAAGTTTATCAGAACACAGAAGCGCAATCTTATGAAAAGCTGGAGAACGGTCTTTGGAAAGTGACAACTGACAAGGGTGAAATCACCTGTAAGCATTTGATCTTTGCCACCGGCAACTATGCGCGCGAAAACGCGCGGCGGGTGGGGCTGGATCTGCCCTGTATTCCAATCGTGCACCAGTACTGGACGACCGAGACGGTGCCGCTGCTGAAGGAACGCCGCGCGCAGGGCCTGCCGGAGTTCCCGATCCTGCGGGATGAGGATTATGGCGCATATCTACGCGAGGATGTGGGCGGCATTCAGTTTGGTCCTTATGAATTCACCAAAGACCTCAAGCTGTTTGCCGAGGACCGCGTACCGCCTGATTTCGGGGCCGATCTGCTACCCGAGGATTTCGATGCGGTAGAAACCCAGTGGGAACGCGCCATCGAACGGGTGCCGACCTTGGGCGAGGTTGGTATCAAGGCCAACACCCGCGGTCCGTTTCAGATGACCCCGGACGAGCTGCCACTGGCGGGCCCTGCGCCGGGACACGAAAACCTGTGGCTGGCCGAGGGGATGCCGGGCGGTATTCTGTGGGGTGGCACAGTCGGCAATCGCCTGGCGAAATGGATCGTGAATGGCGATCCGGGTATAGACATGTCCGAACTCGACCCGCGCCGCTTTTCGGACTACGCCTCGAAACGCTGGACCATGGACAAGGTGCGCGAGACCTGGGGCACCCACATGGACGCGCATATTCCAGGAGAGGATTTCCCGGACGCGCGCCCGATGAAAACTGTGGGGTCCTATGATCTGCTAACCGCTCATGGTGCGGTCTGGACCAGCTTCAACGGGTATGAGTTCCCCCGCTGGTTCGCCAAATCGCCCGAAGAGGCGATCCCCGAGCACTCTTTCCGGCGCACCAACCATATGGAACTGGTGCAGGCCGAGGTGCGCACAACCCGCGAAGAGGCCGGGTTTATCGAAATGTCGCCGATGACCAAGTTCACCGTGCGCGGTCCCGGTGCCGCGAAATGGCTGGACGGTCTGATGGCCAACAAGCTGCCCAAAATTGGCCGCATGACCCTGTCGCTGATGTTGAACGACAAAGGCGGCATGGATGCTGAATACACCATCGTTCGGTATGCCGAGGATGATTTCTATCTGATCTCGACCCCGAATTGGCGGGCGTACAACTGGGACCAGTTGCAGCGCCTGATGCCCAAGGATGGCTCGGTCGTGATGGAGGATATCTCGGAACAGCTGGGCGTGATTGCTCTGGCCGGTCCAAAAGCACGCGAGATCCTGCAACCGCTGACCGACAACAACCTGTCGAACGAAGCCTTCCCGTGGTTGTCGGCGCAGATGGGTGAAGTAGGGTATGCCAAGGGCGTGCATCTGCTGCGCGTCTCTTACACCGGCGAACTGGGTTGGGAATTGCACCACCCCGTCGGCTACAACCGCCATCTTGTCGATCTGCTTCTGAAGGCTGGGGTGAAGCCGTTTGGTCTGGAAGCGCTGGAGTCCATGCGGCTTGAGAAATCCTATCGCGCGATCAACCGCGAGATTTGCAAGGATATGACGCCATACGAAACTGATCTGGGTCGCTTTGTTGCCATGACCGAAAAGGTCAATGGCGAGATGGTCGAGCGGGAGTTCATCGGCAAGGCTGCGCTGCAAAAGCAAAAGGAAGAGGGCGGTTACAGGACGCTGGTGACGCTGAAACTGCCGTTCTGCGAGACCTCGGTGATGTTTGATGAAGGTGTTTATGCCGATGGCAAGTTGATCGGGCGCGTCACCTCGGGCGGGTTCTCATATTACTGCAACCATGACATCGCGATGGCCCTGGTGCCACAGGACATGACAACGCCGGGCACGAAAATGCAGGTGATGGTTCACAATGAAATGCGCGATGCCGAGGTGATCGACATTTGCGCTGTCGACCCCTCCAGCGCACGCGCGCGGGCCTGAGAAGGAGAGCTGAAATGGCACAAGCAAGAGGACGGTCCGGCCGTGGCGGTGGGCGCGCGGCACGCGTTCAGGCCCGCACCAACCCACCCCCCGTTTATCTGTCGACCCTGAACCGCAAGATTGGACCGATCGATCTGCTGGGCCCCGAAGGGGTCGAGCGTATCCACAATGCCGCCATGACCATTTTGGAAACCACCGGCATTGAATTCCGCGATCCGGTAGCATTGGCTGACTGGAAAAAATTCGGCGCGAACGTGCAGGGCGAACGCGTCCGTATCGGGCGCGATATGCTGATGGACCTGATTTCGTCGGTGCCGTCGGAATGGTCTTATGCGGCACGCAACCCAGAGCGGTCTTTGCGGGTGGGCAATGAGCATTCGGTGTTTGCCAACGCCTATGGCGCGCCATTTGTCTATGATCTGGACGGTGTGCGTCGTCCATCGCAGCTGGAGGATGCACAGAACTTTTTCAAGATGAGCCAGATGAGCCAGTCGATGATGGTTCCGGGCATATTGCCGGTGGAACCGCAGGACGTTCCGGTTCCGCAGCGCCATCTTGAGCTTGTGCATGCCGCGCTGACTCTGACCGACAAGCCAATCAAGGGTTCGGTGTTGTCGGAACAGGCGGCGCGTGACTCGGTGGACATGACCCGGATCGTGTTTGGCGAAGAGTTTGTGGACAATAACGTGGTGATGGCCGCGCTGCTGAACTGCAACACGCCACTGGTCTGGGATGAGACCATGCTGGAAAGCCTGCGCGTTTACGCGGCAGCCAACCAGCCTTGCCTGCTGTCGCCCTTTGTACTGGCAGGGGCTTCGACCCCGGCCAGCCCGCAGGGGGGTGTGGCGCTGCTGATAGCGGAATCACTGGCGGGCATGGCTTACAGCCAGATCATCCGGCGGGGCGCGCCAATGGTTCTGGGTGTGGCGATCATGGGTGTGTCGATGAAAACGGGCGCGCCGATGATGGGGTCGCCTGAACCGGGTCTGATGAACCTGCTAGTAGGTCAGATGGCGCGGTTCTATCAGGTGCCGTGGCGGACCTGCACTATGTGGACCGGGTCAAAGTCGCCCGACATGCAGGCTGGTTTTGACACCGCCAACACGATGTGGCCGGTGCTGCTAGGCGGGGCGAACTATATCGTGCACTCAGCCGGTTTTCTGGAAGGGGCGTTGGGGGTCAGCTACTCGAAATGGGTGCAGGACACGATGCAGCTTGAAAACTTCCACCGCTTTTTCAGCGGGCTTCACGACGAAAATCTGGACTCGTTGCTGGACGACATCGCCCAGATCGGCCCCGGAGGGCATTTCCTGGGTACGGACCACACGCGCGAAAACCCGATGCATATGAACTTCTTGCAAAACAATGACAGTTTTGAACAGTGGGAGGCAGAGGGATCGAAAACGGCCGAGATTGTTGGCAATGAAGCCGCTCGGCGGATGTTGGACAATTATGTGCGGCCACCGATGCCTGACGATCAACGCGGCGCGCTGGACGAGTTTGTTGCCAAAAAGCGCCGGGAATACAGCAGTTAACCCCGACGTGGGCGCTGGCGCGCCCCGTTGCGCCACACAAGGACAGGATCACCTCGATGACGGAAATCTCGACGAAAACGCTCTCACTCGAAGAGGTCAGGGAATTGGCCAGATCGGTCCTTGTGGCGGCAGGCGTGGATGCGCGTGGCAGCGCCGTGCTGGCGGATATCGTCACCCGATCCGAACGGGACGGTCCCCGCAGTCACGGGCTGCGCATGTTGCCGGTTTATGTTCAAAGTTTCACCTCGGGATATGCCAATCCGGCGGCATCCCCCAAAGTCGAGCGTATCGCTCCCGGCGTTTTGCGCGGGGATGGCGACAACGGCTATTACCAGCTTGCTGCGGGCGTGGCGCGGGACGAGCTGATTGCGATGGCGCATGAAAACGGCATTGCCTCGTTCACCTGTGCCAACTGCCACCACCTGGCAGCGTTGCGTTTTGACACCGAGCCGCTGGCCGAGGCGGGGTTGGTGGCGCTGGGTGTCGTGAACTCACTGTCGATGGTGGTGCCGCAGGGCGGTGTGCGCCCGGTTTTCGGGACCAATCCGATGTCTTTCGCCTGCCCGCGCGAAGGGGCCGAGCCCGTTGTTTGGGATCAGGCGTCCTCGATGGTCGCTCTGATGGATATTCGTATGGCGGCGGCAGAGGGGCATGATTTGCCGCGTCCGGCGGGCCTGGCCCCGGATGGTCAGCCCACTGCCGATCCAGATGCCATTCTGGAAACCCGCAGCCTGTTACCCTTTGGTGAGCATAAAGGGGCCGCGATTGCCTTTCTGATCGAGGTTCTGGGCGCAGCACTCGCCGGTGGAACGCTATCGGTCGACAATGCCAAGCGTGTGGAGCATGGCGCCTTGAATATCAAAGGCGGGTCCACTCTGATCGCAATTGATCCCGCGCGCTTCGGGAACCCGGGTTTTGATGATTACGTCAAACGTATTTGTGCCGAAATCGAAGGCAACGGTACGGCCCGCGTTCCGGGTGACGGGCGGTTGAGAAACCGCGCCACTGCGCAGCAACAGGGCGTCGTTGTCAGCACGGAGTTGCTGTCGCAACTGCATGATTTGCAATAGGACCGCTTTTAGATGGCAAAGGTTGCGATTGTCGGCGGCGGTATCGTCGGTATTTCCTGTGCACTGGCGCTGCAGGCTGAGGGGCATCAGGTGACAGTGCTTGAGCCTAACACCGTCGGTGAGGGGGCCAGTTGGGCGTCATGCGGCTGCATAGCCGTAGGTGAAGTTGTTCCGCTGTCGCAGCCTGGCATGATGATGAAAGTGCCTGGGTGGTTGTTGGACAGTGAGGCACCTTTATCGTTGCGTCCAAGTTCAGCGTTGAAATTGTTGCCTTGGTTTGCGCGTTTCACAGCGAATGCGCGCCCATCAAAGATGCGTGCCATCGCGGCGGATCTTGCGCGGCTGACATTCTCGGCTACTGCGGATTTCAAGGCTCAGTTGGGGGATATCGGTCATCCTGAAATGCTGGTGGAACGCCCCATCATCAAGCTGTTTGATGATGACACTGACAAGGCGACCATGGGGGCTGCCTTTGATCTTGCACGCGAACTTGGGTGCACTATTGACGAAATTTCTGGTCACGAAGCCCATGAGCTTGACCCCGCCATAGCACCCGATTTCAAACATGCAGCGTTGTTGCGGGATTGGAGCTTTGTGACCGACCCCAAGCGTCTGGTCGAAGCCCTGCACCAGACGTTTTTAACACGTGGCGGCATAGTCAAACGGGCAGGGGCCGCGGGATTTGACCGCGAGGGCCGACAGGTGCGTTCAGTTAAGCTCACTGATGGAGCTGAGTTATCTGTTGATCAAGTTGTCTTGGCTGCGGGAGCGCGATCAAAAGGCTTGGCGCGTGATCTTGGTGTGCCAATCCGGCTGGAGGGCGTGGCGGGGTACTCAACCGCATTGTCAGATCCAGGCGTGGAACTGAAGCATACGATCTTCTACCCCAAAGGCGGGTTTGGCGTTACCCCTTATGACGGGGCTTTGGCCGTTGCCGGTACAATCGAGTTCGCCAGTTTGGATGCAGAGCCGAACTGGAATCGGGCCGACGTGCTTGTCCGACGGGCGCATCGCGTCTTGCCTGGTCTGAAAACGGAAGCTGCCGAGCGTCGTATCGGGTACCGCCCCTTCACCCCGGACACCAGACCGATCATAGGACGCAGCGATCGCCTGGATAACGTCCATTTTGCTACTGGCCATGGTCAGCTGGGGCTGACATTGGCGGCCACTACGGCCCGGCTTGTGGCGGACGATATGGCGGGGCGACGCCGTCACATCGATATTCAGGCTTTTTCACCCGACCGGTTTTCCTGAACCCGCATCGTACTGCGGTGATGCGTTTTGCAGGTGGAGATGCTTGGCCCAGACTGATGAAGCGCAGGGTATGCGGTGATGGTGTTTGTCGTACCAAATTGCGTCTTTGGGATGGGTATAACAAATTGCTGGATTTTGGATACAATATACGATACCCCATTATCAGAACACGATTCCAGGGGAACGCATGGTCGGAAAGCTGGCTGTCTTGATGGGTTTTTCCCATTGCGACTGTTTCTGCGCAGGCGGATGCAAGTGATGACGTCTTGTTCAGCGTCTCCTTGGATTTTTTCAGACCCACTTGTTCCGGTGGGTTCAACTTTGTCGAATTACGCCACCATGCGGGTTGTGCCGTGAACGCACCGGCCACCCGAAACAACGAGGAAGGTTATCAATAATGTCCCAGAATATCTTCACCGGCACCATGCCAGCCTTAATGACCCCATGCAAAGCCGACCGGACACCGGACTTCGATGCTTTGGTGAAAAAGGGCAAGGAAATGATCGAGGCGGGCATGTCTGCGGTGGTGTATTGCGGATCGATGGGTGACTGGCCGCTGCTGTCGGATGCAGAGCGGATGGAAGGCGTTGAACGTTTGGTCGACGCCGGCCTGCCCGTGGTCGTCGGCACCGGCGCCATCAACTCGAAATCTGCCGTGGCGCTGGCCGCGCACGCGCAGAAGGTGGGCGCGGCGGGGCTTATGGTCATCCCGCGCGTGCTGTCGCGCGGATCCTCTGTCGCGGCGCAGCGTAACCATTTCAAGGCGATCTTGTCCGCAGCGCCTGACGTTCCGGCCATCATTTACAACAGCCCGGTCTATGGTTTTGCCACACGGGCCGAGCTGTTCTTTGCCCTGCGGGCCGAGCACCCCAATCTGGTGGGGTTCAAGGAATTCGGCGGCAAGGATGACCTGCGCTATGCTGCCGAGCATATCACCTCGCAAGACGATCAGGTCACGCTGATGGTGGGTGTGGACACCGAAGTCTATCACGGCTTTGTCAATTGTGGTGCTACGGGGTCGATCACCGGGATTGGAACGGCGCTGCCGAAAGAGGCGTTGCTATTGGCTGCTTTGTGCCAAAAAGCAGCGGCCGGTCATGCCGAAGCCCGTCTGCGCGCGCGAGAGCTGGAAGAAGCCTTTGGTGTGTTGGCCAGCTTTGACGAGGGCACCGATTTGGTGCTGTATTACAAGCATCTGCTGGTGCTGAACGGGGAAGAGGAATACCTCCTGCATTTTGTTGAAACCGACGAATTGTCGGATGCGCAACGCAATTACTGCGAACAGCAATACAGCCTGTTCCGTACCTGGTTCGCCGACTGGTCCAGCCAGGGCGGGGTGATTGCTGAATGCATGTGATCGACAGCCATACTGGTGGGATGCCCACGCGTGTGATCCTGGATGGTGGCCCTGATCTGGGATCGGGGCCGCTGGCAGAACGTGCCCGCCGTTTGGCCACCGAGCATGAAGCGTTCTATAAATCGGTTCTGCTGGAGCCGCGTGGACAGCCCGGCATGGTTGGTGCGCTTCTGGTGCCTTCTGAAGACCCGGACTGCGAAACCGGGGTGATCTATTTCGATGCCGATGCCGTTCTGGGCATGTGCGGACATGGCACCATCGGGCTGGGGGTGACGCTGGCGCATCTGGGCCGGATCGCACCCGGTGCACACCGGATCGAAACGCCTGCTGGCTTGATCTCGATCGATCTGCTGGACGCCAATACTGTACGCGTCACCAATATCGAAAGCCGCCGAGTGCGGGCGTCGGTGTCGATTGAAGTTGCAGGCTATGGGCAGGTGACGGGTGATCTTGCTTATGGCGGGAATTGGTTCTTTATTGTCGACCCCAGCCCGATTGCGGTGGAGACCGGCAACATCCGCGCCCTGACAGATCTGACCATTGCTATCCGCGAAGCCTGTATCGCGCAGGGTTTGACCGGTGAGAACGGAGAAGACGTGGATCACGTGATCTTGCAGGGCGAATCCCCGTCGCAGGGCATTCACAGCCGCAACTTCGTGCTGTGCCCGGACAATGAATACGACCGATCCCCGTGTGGCACGGGCAGCTCGGCTCGTCTGGCCTGTCTGGCGGCGGATGGGGTGCTGGCGCCGGGGGAGGAGATCATACAGGAAAGTGTGATCGGCAGCCCCTATCGGCTGAGCTATCAACCCGGCCCATCTGGTGGGGTTATCCCGACCCTGACCGGTCAGGCGCATATTATGGCCGAGGGCAAATTGATTTTTGCGCAGAACGATCCGTTCCGCGGAGGGATCTACCTGTGACACGCCAAATCCGGGGACCGGTGTAATGCGGCCCCCGGACATGACGAAATAACTGAGAACATCTGGCCATGCAGCAAGACACTAAAGCGGATATTGTTGTGATCGGCGCGGGTATCGTCGGGATCAGCGCTGCGTTGGAACTGCAAAATCGCGGCAAGCAGGTTCTGGTGCTGGATCGCGAAGGTACCGGGGCAGGGGCGTCAAAAGGCAATGCCGGGGCGTTTGCCTTTACCGACATCGTGCCGCTCGCCACGCCTGGGATCATGCGCAAAGCGCCGAAATGGCTGCTCGATCCGCTGGGCCCGCTGTCGGTGCCACCCGCTTATGCGTTGAATATTGCGCCTTGGATGCTGCGGTTCTGGCGGGCCAGTTGGCGGGATCGCTATGCCGCTTCGCTGTCGGCGCAGGCCGATTTGATGGATTATTGCCGCGCGGCGTTGGAGCGTCAGATCAAAGAAGTGGATGGCGAGGCGCTTATACAGCGCGATGGTCAATTGCAGTTGTTCGAAAGCGAAGCCGAGTTCCGTGCCAGCCTGCCCACGTGGGACCAGCGCCGGGATCATGGCATCCCCTTTGATCTGCTGGACAGTCCGGATGAGATTGCCGATATTCAGCCCGGTTTGGATCGTCGGTTTACCCATGCAGGATTTACGCCCACCTGGATGAACACGGTCGATCCGGCCCGTTGGACCAGCCATCTGGCGGCTCAGTTCACCGCGCGTGGAGGTCGTGTTGAAGTTGCAGGCGTCACGTCATTGACGCCAACCGAAGCGGGTGTGCGCATGACGACGGCCAGCGGTGAAATTTCAGCCGGTCAGGCGATCGTGGCGGCCGGGGCATGGTCGCATCAATTGGCGAAGTCTCTGGGGGATCACATCCCTCTTGAGACAGAGAGGGGTTACAACACCACCCTGCCAGAGGGGGCCTTTGACCTGCGGACGCACCTGACTTTTGGTGGGCATGGATTTGTTGTGACACGGATCAATGGCGGTGTGCGTGTCGGCGGTGCAGTGGAACTTGGAGGGCTGAAACTGGCCCCGAATTACAAACGGGCCGACACATTGCTGGCCAAAGCCGGACGGTTTCTGCCCAAGCTGAATCTTGAAGGCGGCACCCAATGGATGGGTTTTCGTCCGTCGCTGCCTGATAGCCTGCCGGTCATCGATCGTGCGGCCCGCGCGCCGCAGGTTCTTTACGCCTTCGGCCACGGCCATCTGGGGCTCACTCAATCCGCAGGCACGGCAGAGCTGATCGCTGATCTGGCCATGGATGCGAAGCCAGGTCTTGACGTGACGCCTTATGCATCCACACGGTTTTGATCCGTAATGGGCGATAAAAATCATATCGACTTCCGGGGCGCTGGGCGCCTGTCACATACCATGACTGAGGAACCAAATGCGTAGCAGCAAAACGATACATGTGATCTCGGCCCATGCCGAAGGTGAAGTTGGGGATGTCATCGTCGGGGGTGTCACGCCACCACCCGGTGACACGATCTGGGCGCAGCGCAGTTTCATTGCGCAGGACCAGACGCTGCGCAATTTTGTCCTCAACGAACCGCGCGGTGGAGTGTTCCGTCATGTCAATCTGCTGGTGCCGCCAAAACACCCCGAAGCGGACGCAGCGTGGATCATCATGGAACCCGAAGACACGCCGCCCATGTCCGGATCGAATTCGATCTGTGTCTCGACCGTGCTGCTGGATGGCGGGATCATTCCGATGCAGGAACCCGAAACGCAAATGGTTCTTGAGGCCCCGGGTGGATTGGTCCGGGTGCGGGCGGAATGCAGCAATGGCAAGGCGCAGCGCATTTTTGTGCAGAACCTGCCCAGTTTCGCCGACAAGCTGTCAGTTCCGCTCGAGGTGCCGGGGGTAGGCGCGATCACCGTGGATACGGCCTATGGCGGCGACAGTTTCGTGGTGGTTGACGCGCAGGCGCTGGGCTTCGAAATCGCTGAACACGAAGCTCGCGATATTGCCCGGCTGGGCATAAAGATCACCAATGCCGCGAATGAACAGCTTGGGTTTTCGCATCCCGAGAACCCGGATTGGGACCATATCTCGTTCTGTGCCTTCTGCGGCCCGCTCAGTGAAACCGAAACCGGATTCACCGGAAAGTCTGCGGTGGCGATTCAGCCAGGCAAGGTTGACCGCTCGCCCACGGGAACGGCGGTGTCTGCACGGATGGCGCTGATGGCGGCGAAAGGGCTGATGAAACCTGGCCAGAGTTTCGAAGCGGTGTCGATCATCGGGTCCCGTTTCACCGGGCGGATCATCGACACCGCGCAAGTTGGGGATCGCGCGGCGATCATTCCCGAAATCAGTGGCCGCGGATGGATCACCGGCATTCATCAGCACATGCTGGACCCGGATGATCCATGGCCGGGTGGCTATCGCCTGTCGGACACTTGGGGTGTTTAAACACGCTGGTGCGTGTCCTGGCTGAGGTCCTGCAGATGCCTAATCTTCGGTTCGGCTTGGAAAAACTGTGAAAAATCGATAGGTCTGACCAAAACCCAGCAGGAATATTCGGACATGGCAGGAAAACGTGCGATCACCAAGCAAAGCTTACCGGATGTCATTGCTGATGATCTGCGCGAACGCATCCTGAGCGGTGAGCTTGCCGAGGGCGAAACCATACGGCAAGAGGCATTGGCCGAAGAATACGCTGTTTCGCGAATGCCGATCCGAGAGGCGCTTAAACGTCTGAATGCCGAAGGTCTGGTACAATGGGCCAACAATCGCGGTGGGTCGGTTACGAAACATTCGCTCAGCGAGATTGGTGAGATTTTTGATCTGCGTATCCTGATCGAAGTAGACCTGTTTCGACGGGCCATTCCAATTATGACATCGACTGACTTTGCGCGATGCGAGGAAATCCTGGCCCAGATGGAGGCGTCATACGACGAAAACGACGTGGGGACGTGGGGGATATTGAACTATCAGTATCACTCGGCGCTTTATGCTGCCTCGCAGCGGAAACTGACCAATGAGTTGCTGGATCGCGTCAGCCTTCAATCTGACCGGTATGTGCGGATGCACCTGAGTGTGATGAAGCAGCGCGAACCTGCCAAAAAGGAACATCGCGATCTGCTGCGGCTGGCGCAAGCGGGCAAGGTGGATGAAGCTTGCGCGCTGTTGGAAAGCCATATTCAACGCACCAAAGACCAACTTCTGGATATGATCGCTTCTAAACGCGCGGCCGAGGAGTCATGAGGTGGGGCTTGTAAGTCGGGTCATTTTGGATACAATATCCACAATCAGAAGATTCTGACAAACGAGGTCACAATGACATTCACCCCGCATGGTAAACATCTGATCGCCGGCAACTGGTTGGCTGGGGATGATTTCTTCGCGTCGCAGCCCGCGCATGGGCCGTCGCACCCGTTTTCGAAAGGGCGTATTGCAGATATCGATGCTGCCGCGCAGGCTGCGGAAGAGGCGTTCTGGAGTTTTGGGTATTCCACCCGCGAAGACCGTGCGGCCTTTCTGAATGCCATTGCGGATGAGATCGAGGCGCGCGCCGATGCAATCACCGAAGTCGGAACGCAGGAAACCGGTCTGCCCGAGGCCCGCCTGCAAGGCGAGCGGGGCCGGACGACCGGCCAGCTGCGCCTGTTTGCTGCACATATCCTGAACGGTGATTACCTGGACCGCCGCCACGACGCGGCATTGCCGGATCGCGCCCCCTTGCCGCGACCTGACCTGAAAATGATCCAACGCCCGATCGGCCCGGTTGCGGTGTTTGGCGCTTCGAACTTCCCGCTGGCCTTTTCCACGGCCGGAGGCGATACCGCTGCGGCATTGGCCGCCGGTTGTCCTGTCGTCGTCAAGGGGCACAGTGCCCATCCGGGTACGGGCGAGATTGTAGCCGAAGCTGTCCTTGCTGCTATCGCACGCTGCAACCTGCATCCTGGTGTGTTCAGCCTGATCCAGGGCGGCGACCGCGCCGTGGGATCGGCGCTGGTGCAGCATCCTTTGATCAAGGCCGTCGGTTTCACTGGGTCTCTGGCTGGCGGTCGTGCTCTGTTTGACCTCTGCGCCGCGCGTCCCGAGCCAATTCCGTTCTTTGGCGAACTTGGTTCGGTCAATCCGATGTTCATTCTGGATGCTGCGCTAGCGAACCGAGGCGAAGACATGGCCAAAGGCTGGGCCGGATCGCTGACCATGGGAGCAGGGCAGTTCTGCACCAACCCCGGCGTGGCCGTGATGTTGGCTGGCGAGGCCGCAGATCGTTTCGCCGACGTTGCACAGGCCGCCTTAGCAGAGGTTCCGGCGCAAACCATGCTGACGGACGGTATCGCTGATGCTTACCGCGCCGGGCAGACCCGCATCGCGGCAAGTGCTGGCGTTCAGGAGGTTCTGACTTCGGTGTGTGACCAGCGCAGCGCCTCACCTTACCTGTATCGGACAGATGCCAAGACCTGGCTGTCGAATGAAGCGCTTGCCGAGGAAGTCTTTGGCCCGTTGGGTGTTATCGTGACCGCCGAGACCTCTGAAGAGATGCAAGCCGTGGCGCGCAGTTTGCAAGGTCAGCTGACCTGCACCCTGCATATGGATGACGCCGATCTGGATACGGCTCGTTCGTTGATGCCGATCCTGGAACGCAAAGCGGGGCGTGTCCTGGCCAACGGGTTCCCAACCGGGGTCGAGGTCTGCGACAGCATGGTGCATGGCGGCCCTTATCCGGCATCGACCAATTTCGGTGCAACCTCGGTCGGGACGCTGTCGATCCGGCGGTTCCTACGCCCGGTGTGTTATCAGAACCTGCCCGATGCGTTGTTGCCGGAACAGATCGGCTGATCTGTCCTGAACGCTTAAAAGACCGCGTGCAACCCGAGCGGGTTCTGATTGGTAAAAGAAACGGCGGCACCCGGATCAGGTGCCGCCGCTTTTAGTCAGTAGGTTACCGAGAGCACCCACAGAGTGATCAGCGAGGACAGGATCGTTTGATCGAGTGTAGGCGTGGCGTCCTCCGATCCTAGTGTTCACAACGTGGCGCGTTCGGCTTTTCCGCTTTGATCTGCCAGCCGCGCAGCAACGGACGCGACTGCGAGATCCTGAAGCCCGACGCCTGTGCCATCGAAAAGGGTGATCTCGTCATCAGAGGTTCGTCCGGGGTGGTCGTTGTTGATGACCGACCCGATGGAGGTAATCCGGACTTTTGTGAGCGTTCCATCAGCGATGGCGTGCTGCGCCTCACCGATCGAGATGGACTGGGCGACCTCATCGGTAAAGACAGTGGCATGGGATACAAGCGCCGCGTCGACCTCTTGTTTGCCTTTGGTATCGGTGCCCATACAGGCCAGATGCGTGCCGGGCTTGATCCAGTCTTTCATCAGCAAAGGCTCAAAGGCCGATGTGATGGTGATGATGACATCTGCCTGCGCGCCCAGCTCTTCTTGCGTGACCGCCTCAAACTCCAGACCGATTTCAGCGGCGACTTCGCCCAGACGCGGCAGCATCTCGGGGTGGGGGTTCCACGCGACCACCTTTTCAAAATCACGCTGTTCAGCTGCGGCGCGCAGTTGGAAGGTGGATTGATGGCCCGCGCCAACCATGCCCAGCACCTTGGCATCCTTGCGGGCGAGGTGCGCGATGGACACTGCCGAGGACGCAGCGGTGCGTACGGCGGTCAGGTAGTTGCCGCCAACCAGTGCCGACAACCGCCCGGTATCGGGGTCGAACAGGAAGACGGTGGATTGGTGGTTGGTTAGCCCCTTGTCCATGTTGCCGGGCCAATAGCCTCCGGATTTGACGCCCAGCACCTGACCGGCGCGGTCGAAGCCGGATTTGAAGCCGTAAAGCGCGTCGGCATAGCCGATGGCCTCACGAATGACGGGGAAGTTATAGGCGTCACCACGCGCCATGGCGGCGAAGACGTTCTGTACCGCGTCAAACGCTTCGGCGCGGCCGACCAGTTGCTGGCAGAGGTCTTCTCCAACGATGAGCAGGGGTTTATCGGGCATATCTTTCATGATCCTTCTCTCGCCTTAGAACGCCTTGCCGCGCGCAGAAACGGGCCATAGGGTTTCGACCTTGCCGCCCCGCACGCCCACATACCAGTCATGCACGTTGGCGGTCGGGTCGCAGTGGCCGGGCACCAGATGCAGCTTGTCATTGACCTTCAGAACGCCCCCGGGGTCTGCAACAACGCCATGCTCGTCGGAACATTTGACATATTCCACATCGGTGCGTCCGAAGATCACCGGTAACCCGCTGTCCACGGATTGAGCCTTTAGCCCTGCATCCACGATGGCCTTGTCGGCCTTGGCGTGGCTCATCACGCTGGTGAGGATGAAGAAAGCGTTTTCCCATTCTCCCCGGTCAATGCGGTTGCCGTCTTTGTCGAGGATGCGGCCATAGTCGGCATCCATGAACGCGTAAGAGCCGCATTGCAATTCATTGTAAACGCCCGAGGTGCTCTCGAAGTAATAGGACCCGGTGCCGCCGCCACCGACGATGTCGCAGTCCAGCCCTTTGGCCTTCAACCCGTCCACAGCGTCTTTCACCTGTGCCACGGCGATGTCGATCTTGGCCTTGCGATCCTCGTAAAGGTCCATGTGCTGCATCGCACCCTGATAGGCCTGAATGCCGGCAAACTTCAGCCCTGGGGCCGCGTCGATGGCCTTGGCAATGGCGATTACATCCGCCGTGGTGGTCACGCCGCAGCGGCCCGCGCCGCAGTCGATCTCGACCAGACATTCAATTTGGGTGCCATGGCGCTCAGTCGCCTCTGACAGGTCGGCCACGTTATCGATATCGTCGACACAGCAGATCGTGCGCGCACCCAGCTTGGGCAGCCGCGCCAGCCGGTCGATCTTGGCCGGGTCTCGCACCTGATTGGACACAAGCACGTCCTTGATGCCACCGCGGGCAAAGACCTCGGCCTCGGACACTTTCTGACAACAGACACCGCAGGCACCGCCCAGCTCGACCTGAAGCCGCGCCACGTCGACGGATTTGTGCATCTTGCCATGCACCCGGTGGCGCATTCCATGGGCTTCGGCGTAATCGCCCATTTTCTTGATGTTGCGTTCCAAAGCGTCCAGATCCAGCACCAGCGCCGGGGTCTGTATCTCGGACGCGTCCATTCCGATGGCTGCGGGGATGTCAAAGCCAACCTCAAGCTGGTCAATGTTCACAGGCTTGTTCATGTTTTCCTCCTCAGCCCTGGGTCCAGGGCAGTTTATCCAGATCCACATTACCGCCGGTGATGATCACGCCGACGCGTTTGCCTTTGAATACCTCGGGGTGTTTCAGGATAGTCGCCAGAGGCACCGCGCAGCTGGGCTCCATAACGATACGCAGGTATTTCCAAGTGATCTTCATCGCCGCGATGATCTCGTTCTCGCTGGCGGTGTGAATGTCGGTCACAAAATTCGACACGAAGTGCCAGGTGTTTTCCTTCAGCGGCACTTTCAGCCCGTCGGCGATGGTAACCGGCGCGTCATCAGCGATGATGTGACCGGCCTTGAAACTGCGATAGGCATCATCGGCCTGTTCCGGTTCTGAGGCATAGATCTTCACCTCGGGTGCTAGATTTGAGAACGTCAGGCAGGTACCCGAAATCATGCCACCACCACCAATGGGAGCGACTACCGCGTCCAGACCGTTGGTCTGTTCCAGCAGTTCCGCCGAGCAGGTCGCCTGACCCGCGATCACGCGGGGGTCGTTATAGGGGTGCACAAACTCGCCACCCGTGCGTTCCTGCACTTCGGCAAATACTGCCTCGCGCGAACTGGTCGAGGGTTCGCATTCGGTGATAATGCCGCCGTAGCGGCGCACTGCATCTTTCTTGGCCTGCGGTGCGGTGCGCGGCATCACGACGTTGCAGGGGATACCTCGCCGACCTGCCGCATAAGACAGGCTAAGCGCATGGTTGCCTGAGGAATGAGTACAGACCCCGCGCTTGGCGGCTTCGTCCTTCAGGCCGAAGACCGCGTTACAAGCCCCGCGCACCTTGAAGGCCCCGGCCTCCTGGAAGTTTTCGCATTTGAAGAACAGCTGCGCGCCGGTCAGTTCATCAAGGTAATCGGACCTTAAAACCGGGGTGCGGTTGATATGGGGTTTGATCCGCTCATGCGCCTCGCGCATATCTGCAAGGGTCAGGCAATCGGCTGTGGTCATCGCGTCCAACATCAAATTCCTCCTTACGCTGCAGATTGCATGGGGGTGGCGTGGCCCACGCGGAAATACGCCTGCGCCGCCGCCACACCGCTGCCCAACTCGATCGGGTAATCCAGATCGGCCATAGCCATTTCGATGGTCGCCAGACCAGACAGAACCATCACATCCGTGAGGCTGCCCAGATGGCCGATGCGGAAGGCTTTGCCGTTCATCTCGCCCAGACCAATGCCAAAGCTGACGCCATAGGCATTGAAGGCGTGATCCGTCAGGGCATTGCTGTCGAAGCCGTCGGGTACAAAGATCGCGCTGACAGTGTCCGAGTAGAGATCCGGCGACTGCGCCACCAGTTCCAGCCCCCAGGCAGACGTGGCCTTGCGCACGCCTTCGGCCAGACGGAAATGGCGGGCATAGACGTTATCCAGCCCTTCCTCGAACAGCATCTTCAGGCTTTCACGCATCCCGTAGATCAGCTGCAGTGGTGGAGTGTAAGGGAAACCACCGGATGCGTTGGCGTTCATCATGTCGCGGAAGTCAAAGAAAGTGCGTGGCAGGTTTGCCGTCTCCATCGCGGCCAGCGCCTTGGGGCTGACACACAAGATCGCCATGCCAGTGGCCAGCATGAAGCCCTTTTGCGAGCCGGACACAGCAATATCAACGCCCCAGTCGTCGAATTCAAACGGCATCGACGCCAGCGAACTGACGCAATCCACAAACAGCAACGCCGGGTGCGTGCTGGCGTCCATCGCCTTGCGCACCGCCGCGATATCCGAGCGCACGCCGGTGGCGGTTTCGTTATGGGTCACCAGAACCGCCTTGATCTCATGGCTATTATCGGCGGCCAGAGCCTCGGCAAATTTCTGTGCCGGAGCGCCACTGCCCCAAGGGCATTCGATGATCCGCACATCCAGCCCATGCCGTTGACACAGGTCGATCCAGCGGTGGCTGAACATGCCATACCGCGCCACCAGAACCGCGTCACCCGGGCTGAGTGTATTGGTCACCGCCGCCTCCCACCCGCCCGTGCCGCTGGCCGGGAAAGTGATAACCTGGCCCTGATCTGTGCCGAACACCTTCTTGGTGTCTTCAAGTACCGGCGCGAAAGTTTCGACAAAATCCGGTGCGCGGTGGTCCTGGGTCTGAACCTGCATCGCAAGACGCAGACGGTCGGGGATGTTGGTGGGCCCCGGAATGAAAACTGGGTTCTGTTGAGACATCGCGTACTCCTCCGAATTGGTAATATGATCTTACCAAGGTGGGGGATTTGCAATTTTCTCGAAAAAGTTTTTCACTCAGTGAAAAACTAACTTAACGCCTTGAAAGAAATGAAAGAGATGATTTTTCATAAATGAGGAAAGAAAACTTGGTTTTGAAAAAAATGCTGCGACCCTAAAATCAGCCCCCTAATCACACAGGAAAATACCGGTGCAGAATCACAAAAAACCGCGCGGACGACCCAAATCAATCTTCAAGGAAAGCTCGGCAGGAACATTGCAGTCCCTTGACCGGGCGTTGGAAACATTGACGACGGTGGCTGCGCTGGAGCGGTGCACGCTCAGCGATCTCAGCAGGGAAACCGGTGTGCCAACGGCCACAACGCATCGCATCCTGACCACCCTGTCCAATCGTGGCTATGTCAGTTTTGATGAACAGCGCCAGGAATGGATGATCGGGATCGAAGCCTATCGGACCGGCACTTCTTATCTGAAACGCAACAATGTGGTCGAGATCGGTCGGCCGATCCTGCGCAAGCTCATGCGCGACTCGGGCGAGACTGCAAATATGGCGATGCCGGATGGCAAGTATGTGGTTTTCGTCAATCAAATCGAAACCAGCAATCCGATCCGTGCCTTTTTTCCACACGGTGCACGGGCACCTATGTACGCGTCAGGAACCGGCAAAGCCCTGCTGGCCGAAATGACCTCAAATGCGCTTGATACATTTTTGTCTGATATCACCTTCGAGCCCTACACGGATCGCACCCATCGGTCTGAGACATCGTTACTGGAAGACGTCTCTCTAATCCGGCAACGCGGCTGGTCGTTTGATGATGAAGAGCGGTACGCGGGCATGTCCTGCACAGGCGCTGCCATTTTGAACCAGTTTGGTATCCCCTGCGCAGGTGTTTCGGTTTCAGGCCCGACGGCACGGATCAACAAGTCCAACGCCGCCTATTTCGGTGAAATGGTCCTTGAAGCAGCGCGAGAGATCACAACGGCTATCGGCGGTCAGGCGCGTTGATGCCTGGCCGTTTTGTACGCGGCTGAGTGCTACAGTGATGGTCCTAAACAGATCGGCAGCAGCTTGGTGTGGTCTTGGTGTCTTTTGGGGCTGCGGGTCTTGTCAGATGACACGGATCGTCCACGGCCGAATGACAAGTGGCACATGGGCGAAGTCGTAATCATGATCTGTAGTAAGAAGCACTGGGTGAGGCGGGCGATATGCATTACCCTTCGCATACGCGCTAAGGAGTAGTTGCGATGGGCACCTTGGTTGTCACTGAAGCAGAGTTGAGAAATTGTCTTCCGATTGACAAAGGGTCGCTCGGCGCAACCGAACAGTCCTTTTCGTGGATTTCGGAAGGGCGTGTTTCAATGCCGCCTGTTATGCATATCGACGTTGATGAGGATAGCGCTGTCGACACAAAGGGTGCTTTTGTGAATGGCCTTGAGCATCTTGCTGTCAAAATCGCCACCGGCTTTTTTCGGAACCCGCAGATCGGACTGCCCAGTTGCAGTAGTATCATCGCTTTGATGAGCGCAAAGACAGGTGCCTTTGATTGTATATTCCTAGACAACGGATATTTGATGAACCTGCGCACCGGACTGGCCGGTGCGGTGGCTGCAAAGCACCTGGCACCCCAAGAAATCAAAACTGTCGGCGTGGTCGGCACAGGCGTACAGGCCCGATATCAGATTGAAAGCCTCGCCCTTGTGCGTAGATTCGAACGCCTTCTGGTTTTTGGGCGCAACACGGCATCTGTTTCGAGATACTGTGCAGAAATGGCAAATCTTCTTAGAATTCCGGTGGAACCTTGCCAGTCCCTCGCGGAGTTGGTGACGTCTGCGCAAGTTGTCGTCACTACGACCCCTGCGACGGAACCAATCATCATGGCCGAATGGCTTCACAGTGACTTGCACATCACTGCTATGGGGTCGGATTTACCTGGTAAACAAGAACTACATTCGAACGTACTCGAGCGCGCAAACGTTGTGGTTTGTGATGTGATTGATCAGTGTGTCATCGGCGGCGAGCTTCAGAATTTAGGCGAAGGCAGTAGAAAAGTATTAGAACTCGGTTCAATCATTTCAGGAGCGGACCAATTTTCGCGCCCAACTGGTGCCGTGACGATCTGCGACTTGACGGGAACTGGCGCACAGGACACCGCGATCGCGGTAGAAGCCTTTTACCGTGTGAAGGCTGCTAAACTGGGAACTTCGCTCTGAAAAGAGTTAGAAGCTGATATCCACTTCCACGTACCGGACGGCAGCTTCCGCCTGCTTACCAGATGTTACAGATTTCACTGAATGACCGTTCCTGAGCCCTGGGCAGTCGTTCAAATGCTATGTGGCGTGTCTGAAATTCAGGCGTAATCATAATCATCGCAACCAACGACGCAGACTATGCGTGCTGGTTAAACTGCCGTAACTTGACCACATGCCAAAGCCAGAGATCAGAAAGCTTGCTGCTATCGTTTCGATCGATGTCGTAGGGTACTCGGGCCTTATGCAAAGAGACGAAGCAGGCACTCTGGCGCGGCTCGGCATGTACTTTGACGGCATCGTTTCACGTCTGGTCTCGACTCATAACGGGCGTGTAGTCAAATCGATGTGCGACGGCCTACTGATTGAGTTTCCTACTGCTGTTGATGCGGTCGCTTGCGCGCTGGAAGTACAGACGGTTATGGCAGACCGTGAAGCCGATAACCCGAGTAAACAAAAAATCACCTTTCGCATTGGAGTAAATCTTGGTGATATTGTTGTCATAGGCGACGATATCTTTGGAGACGGTGTCATTCAGGCGTCCCGACTTCAAGAAATTGCCAAACCCGGTGAGCTCTGCGTCTCCGGGAGCGTTTTGGACCAAGTCAAAGAAAAGATTGAGCATTCGTTTGTAGATATTGGCCATCGAAAGCTGAAAAACATCGTTCAGCCTGTCCGCGCCTATCGCTCGACTTTGACAGCTTCCGGTGAAGAGGCGAAGCCAATTGGGTGGCCTTTCCTCACAGCGGCGAAAAGTGAACCGGTCACTGCAGGTGGATGTCTGTGCGGCGCAATTCGGTATCAGGTCTGGTCTCTGCCAGTTGCAGTCGGTTTTTGCCATTGTAGGCATTGCCAACTGGCTCTTGGCTCTCCTGTGAATGCATGGGCGATTTTTGAGAAGCCAAATGTGATTTTCGAGGGTGAGAAACCCGGTTTGTATGCTTCTTCGAAGCTCTCTGAGCGAGCCTTTTGCAAGAATTGTGGGACGAGCATTTATACCGACATTAGCGACATCGGGTATTATTCAATCCGGGTTGGAACACTGGACAACCCAGCCGATTTTCCGCCCGAACTGCACTATGGGGTGGAAAGTCAAATCCCGTGGGTCGACATACATGACGACTTACCCAGAATTAGAACAGAAGAAGATCCGCGGATGTCCTCTCGTTGGGTTTCTGTAGGCGAGCCAAGTTCTGGACCAACACCGTCGTCTTCTGAGACGCGCGTTGCTAACAGGCAAAAAAGAAAGAAGTCCGATCAGACCTGAGACAGTGAGTAACGGCAACTTTGCCCGCGGTCCCGACCTCCAAATTGATTGCGATTTTGCGGTTGCAGCTAAAGTCCGGAATGCGGGCTGCGACCGTAGCATTTGAAAACCGTGCTCAAGGTCGACTTTGGGCCGTTGGATGTATCGTGGAGAACGGGGCAGGGGCTTGTGCTGCGTCTGCACCGAGGTCTGCTGTGAGCCCAATTTGACTGATGCTGCGCGGTGCTCCAATGAAGGCGACGCGCAGAAAGCGGACTTTACAAAGCTCTGTTGATCTCCCTTAGTTGCCCTTTGACACAACCCATTGGCGACTGCGTTCACCGGAATTAGAAAACAATCCGGGTTCTTACACCGAACAGAGTAATTTGGTCCTGATTGGGGCTCAGAAGCGGGTCGGAAATGAACTGTACCGATGGCGTGATCTGCAATCCGGGTGAGATTGAAAACCGGTAGAATGCTTCGAGCGTGAACTGGTTACCGTCTATGCCTCTTGCCTCGGCCCAGTTCAGGCCCACCCCGGCCAAATCGGTATTGCGACCATAGTAGCCCAGACCCGCAGAGACGGACCGGTCATAAAGTGCTGCGGTCCCCTTTGAGGCCCCAGCCCGAAAGAACGGCATCCACTTATTGTCAATAAACCATGCGGCAGAAAACGCAGCACCGTAGTCTTCCGCTCGACTGCCATCGTCAGCCGCATCCGCATGCCAGAGAGTCAAATGGACATTGTCGAAGTAGATGCGATCAAAGCCGGAAGTGTATCCAAGTTCGAGTGATTTGAAGAGATTGCCATCGCTGAACACATCAAAGTTTGGATCAGACGGGTCAGCATTTGCGTCTGAAACGCTGGCAACAGCGTAAAGGTTCTCGCTCAGCTTTACCCCACCGGCAATGCCAAGACCTTGGTTGGGCGTGTTAATTGTCGGATTGGTATTGAAAGACAGGTTTTGGAAACCACTGTAGGGGCTTACCAACCCATAGATGTCCACAAAGTCCGTTACATCAATCTGCCCGAATTGCAGCGTCCACGAACCGTTCTCCGCCCTTTGGGTCCAGAACAGATTGGTCAATAGCAACCCATTATCGTTGAAGGCTGTCCCTGTGATTGAAAGCGCTCCACCATCTAACCCAAGGAATTGCGGGGCAACATCGGTATAACTGTGCCGGTCTTCGATCTTGAACGTCAGAGACCCTCGTTCAGTTGCCTGCCAACTGCCGTAGAAACGCGCAATTCCGCTGACCGCCTCGCCGGTTCCCAGATCAGCATTCGTAGTTTGACCCAATGCCAAGTAATCAATGTTGAACCGAAACCCACTCTCCGCCAGTCGATCTTTCCACTGAAACCAACCCGGTGCGATGTTGCGCGGAAAATCGGAACGATATCGTGGGTCGGTTAGCCCATCTCCGGGCTCTAGATCAGCTTCGACCGAAGAGGGCCCAGACAGACCTTGAGCCGACGCTGCACCAGCGAAGGCAATGCTCAAGGCGGCAACTAGAAGTCTAATCATTCAGACGCCTTTGCCCCGCCGGTCTTGCGATTTCCCGCCGCCCGGATACGATCAGCGGCACGCTGCTTCCATTCCAGCCTGTCTGCCTCGGATTCCAGAGTTTCGACACGTTCCGTCTCTAACTGGAAAGTCGCATTCATAGGCATAAGGCCGTCCACAACCATCATATTATGAACAGAAGGATCGATAGTCAGCTTACCGGTCAGCCGAACGGGTTCGTGGAAATAGCTGGGCGTCCAGTCGCCATTCAGCCGTACACGGATCATTTGGTTGGGCGGGGGAGGAGGCATGTGGCTGCACATCCCTCTTTCTGGCACCAAATACGCCACAGATCGCCCGTCTGGATCGCTCGGGCCCGGAATGGCAAAGCCCGCGATTGTTATTGTTTGACCATCGAGTTGAGGATTTCCGCTCGTTCCTGCCTTTCTTCGACGTTCCGTTACAACCTCCCGCTGATCGAGCAGCCAGTCTACATCAATTCCTTCAGCTGCCAATGCATCCTCAGTTTCGATCAAAAGCGCTTGCCATTTCTGCCTCTCTTCTTCGCTGCCACTATCCTGCTGTAGCCTGCCGCGCAGCCGTACGACGTAAAGGACATCGTCGAACTGTTCCGCGCTAAGTTCGCGATAGGGGTCTTCAAAGACCTGCGCGGACGGGTCAGGCAGGTCAGACCAGTCCAACGCGGTTCCTGGCGTCGCCATGACAGGATGACCACACCAAACCAACCCTGCAAATACTAACGAGCGAAACCAATGGTGCATAAATACTCTCCGGCTGTTTAGACAGGTCAATCCAGTGTGTTTTTGTAGATGACGCCGTCCTTCATGATCAGGCGGATCGTATCTGGGCTTTCAGGCCTCGGATCGGCACCAAACCACTGATCACCCGTGCCAACAACCGAGAAGTCTTCTAGTGGGTTGCCGTCGATCAGCAGAATATCCGCATAGGCGCCTTCCTCGATAACGCCCAGTTTTCCGGCGGTATATGGGTTCATAAAATCCCCTGACAGAGCGACAACTTCTCCGCCCGTCGATGTCAGTGTCACCATGGACGTGTAGGGGCCGAAAAAATCATTGTTTAAGTGTTTTTCGTAGGCAATCTGGATATTGCACGCCTCTACCGAACCAACACAGTCTGTCTGGAAACCCCGCTTCACCGGGCATTCTTTCATATTGTCGATATAGCCTGCAAATGTGGCCGAGGCAGACTTTGCCTTGGCAAGGCTCGCCGGAACATTCGCCACAGCTGGAATGTCGAGAAGGCCGGGGTCAAATGCCGTTAGGTTTGTTGTAATGTACGCGCCCTTCTCGTTCATGACTTCGGCAATTTCGCAGTCAAAAGAAAAACCATGTTCGATTGACATAACACCTGCGTCGAGCGCGCTCAGGATTGCTTCCTTGCGATAGGAATGCGCCATGACATAGCTGCCATATTCATTCGCGACCTGGACGGCGGCTCTGATTTCTTCGGGCGACCCGGCCAGCAATTGCCAAGGGTCGAATGCCGACACGACACCACCGGATTGCATAAATTTCAATTGCGTCGCGCCCATACGAAAGTTGTTACGTGCGAATTTGTAGACGTCATCAACGCCACTGATCTCCTGAGCCATGTTCAACCGACCCATGTTTGTCTCTGAACCAGGTGGAGCTGTGAAATTTGCGAAGTCAGCGTGACCACCGCGTGTTCCGATAAACGCCCCAGATGGATAGTAACGAGGACCCTCGATTTGCCCCGAGTCTATCGCCCTACGTAGTCCACCATTAGCGCCACCAGCATCCCGGACAGTGGTGAAACCCTGCATCAAATACATCTCGGCCATACGCGCACCGTGTATGGCAAAGTCCTCCCAGGTCGTGTTGGCTTCCATCGCAGGCAAGGTCGGCCCCATCAGCATGAGATGCGCGTGCAGTTCAATAAACCCGGGGGTCAGTGTCCTCCCTTCTCCGTCAATAACCGTAGCATTGGGGGCATCAATCACTTCAGTTGATACGGCCTTAATCAGGTTGCCCTCGACCAATACGCTGGCATTCTCGATGCGCTGTTCACTCACTCCATCGAAGATGTGCACGTTGGTAAACAACGTTTGGGGTTCTTCCTGATCCTGAGCCTGCGCGGACGCTGAAAAAGCAAGACCTGCAGCGACAATTACCGTCGAGCAAAGCGACATTCGTAGACCGGACATAAGTACTCCCTTCATATTCGTGTTTTGCAAACTGTAGTCCGAAATATCTTGGGTCGGTTGCCATTTTTGAATTAGAATGTTCGAATGTGATTGTAAAAATGGCCACCGACAAAAAATACTAATCATCACAAGGGTGACGAGCTTGCCTTTCAACTCCACCTCACAAGAGCATAGCGAAGGCTTTATTCGCCTCTCCTTAGCTGCTCCGTTTTTGCAATATCTCACCGAACGCAAGATCAATCCGCAACCAGCATTGGACCAGGTCGGATTGAAGGCCGAACTGTTGTCTGACCCATCCGTGTTTGTTCACTCAGAGCTGGTCTACGGTTTGGTGAATGCCTTCTCAGACGTGTCCGGGGATCGATACCTTGGATTGAACGTAGGGGAGACATTTGACCTGCAAGAGTGGCCCCCGTTCGCTCAAGCCCTGCAATCGACAAAAACGCTGTTCGAGTTTTTTACCCGCTTTATTGGGCTTGTACCGCAGGAGTCCAATTCTGTGCGGCACAACCTTGTCATTGAAGCAGACAAAGCGACGTATCGTATCGATAGGCAACAGGAACCAACTGTCCCACCCATTCAGGTTACCGGTTTTGGTGCCGCAATCTATGTACGTCTATTGCAGACCGTCGTTGGAGATTCTTGGGATTCTTCCCGTGTGCGATGGGAAAGCAGATACATCAATGGTCTGCCTATCGACTACAAGGGGATCGAGATTGGCCTTGGGTCTGATCCCGGCATGCAAATTAGTTTTCCTGTGGAATGGTTATTTTTGCACCATGTCTCAGAGGTCTCTGCCTGGCCCATAGCCTCGCCTCGACAGGAGGGAGAAGTGACCGTGGTGGCAGCTTTGCGATCTGTCTTACGCGAAAAACTGGATGAAACCGATTTGGGACCAGAGGTGGTGGCTGGATTTCTGGGAATACAGCCGGAAAGGTTTCTGAAAGCGCTTCAGCGGCAAGGCACAACGCTATCCCGCGAAATCAAACGGCTCCGTGTTGATGTCGCCAAGGAGCACCTCAAAGAAGACCAGATGACGATTGCGGAGATTGGTCTGATGCTCGGTTATTCTGACAAGTCCCACTTCACTCGCTTTTTCCGAGGCCAAACCGGAATGACACCGAC
Organism: Ruegeria sp. 6PALISEP08; assembly: GCF_001238295.1. Classification (GTDB taxonomy): domain Bacteria; phylum Pseudomonadota; class Alphaproteobacteria; order Rhodobacterales; family Rhodobacteraceae; genus Ruegeria. Next base: position 168,925 of record NZ_LGXZ01000007.1, on the reverse strand, counting down.
CAAGTTCCGAAGCAAGTAAAGGTGGTCGAACCAAATGAATGCTTAGAAGACGAGGTGCTCGTCGGATCAGTTTGGAAAAGTTGTATTGCGGCGCGAAAGGAAAAGCCGACGATTCGAATAGGTCGGCCGCCACCGTCGATACTAACTTCGCAACAGGCAGTTTCTTTGAATATTTCGGATTCTACAATGCTTGGCTGCGAATAGTCCTTAATTACCCGACCTTCGACGGCTGCTTTGTCCCGCAATTCGTGAGTGTGACAGGCCTCCTTTCTCGCGAGTGCAGCGAATGGCGGCAAAGCCATGTTCTGTAACACCATGCCGATTTTCTCGGCCCGCACCTCACGCAGATCGCGCGCAGACAACTGATTGACGTCCTGGCCTTCGATGAACAGCTGGCCGGATGTGGGTTCAATCAGGCGGTTCACGTGGCGAATCAGGGTCGATTTACCCGAACCGGACAAACCCATGATGCAGAAAATCTCGCCTCGACCGACCGTGAATGTAGCGTCCTTTACACCTACTACACAGTCAAATTGATCGCGCACCTCGAGCTTACCAAGATCTTGTTCCTGAACGATTTTTATTGCTTCTGCGGATCGCTTCCGGAAAATTTTCCACAGATTTCGACAATCGATGACGGCGTCATCATGAGAGTCTTTCACCGACTCCTCCCAACCTGGAAAGGGTGTGAATACTACATATTTTTTTGTTGTACACACTTTGTATTTCTATTAAGCCGTCCACTTAGTGAATTCACAGCGGTGAATCAGTCATCTCTATGGCGCGAAAGGTCCTGAGGGAGGTCAGACATGAAAGACGCGTCGCGGCGCAGAAAACAAAAGCTCTTTGAACACTTGAAAGTGTCAATCCTGACATTGCGCCTGCAACCCGGCGCTGATCTGGACGAAGCGACACTATCGGAGGAGTTTGAACTGTCCCGCACTCCATTGCGCGAAGTGTTCCGGCAACTGGCAGGTGAAGGTTATCTTGAGCTGCGACAAAACCGCGGAGCCCGAGTATCGGGGATGTCCTATACCACCTTGCGGGATTTCTTTCTGGCGGCACCGATGATCTATGGCGCAATCCTGCAGTTGGCCGCCAAGAATGCAAAGCCCACTCAGATAGACCTGTTAAAGCAGGCGCAAGATACATTTAAATCGGCGCTGCATTCCGGTTCGGGTGCGGATCGGGCAATGGCGAATAACCAGTTCCATGAGGTCACCGGCGAAATGGCCGATAACGTCTATCTGTTGCCATCCTTCAAAAGGCTACTGATCGACCATGCCCGAATTGGCATGACGTTCTACCGCCCCCAGGACCAAGTTATGGCCGATAACCTGTCGCAAGCCAGTTCCCAGCATGACGCCATCATCGCCGCCATCGAGGCGGGTGATGAGGCAGCGGCTGCGCAGCTGGCCATTGATCACTGGAATCTCTCACGCGACCAGATCGAGCTGTTCGTCACGCCGTCCGGGCTCGACCTGCCGCTGGGGACTGTGGCGCGCAAAACCCCTGCATGAGGACGTAAATGACTCCCCTGTTCAAATTTGAAGGAATCTACACCCCGGTAGTGACCCCTTATTGCGAGGATGGCAGTGTCAACTGGGATGCTCTGTCGGAGGTGATCGAATTTCTAATCGAAAATGGTGTGCACGGTCTGATTTCGGGCGGATCTACTGGTGAGAACTACTCTCAGACCGTGACCGAACGCCTCGAGTTGGCCAAATTCACCCATGACCGCCTGAAAGGCCGCCTGCCTCTGGTGGTCGGCACGGGGGCAATGATGACGCCAGATTCTATTTATCTGGCTGCAGGTGCGCGTGAAATCGGGGCGGATTCAATACTTCTGGCCAGTCCTGCTTATTCAGTACCGACTGATCGGGAAAACGCGTTGAACGCGCTGGCCATCGACAAGGCGGCTGATCTTCCGGTGATGCTGTACAACTATCCGCACCGGACCGGCACCATGATGGGCGAGGAGTTTCTTGATCGTGTGGGCCGCAGCCGGAATTTCTGCGGCATCAAGGAGAGCTCGGGCGATATCAACCGCGTGCATCTATTGGCGCGGGATTACCCACATATCCAGCTGGGCTGCGGCATGGATGACCAGGCGCTGGAGTTCTTTGCCTGGGGTGCGCCCTTCTGGGTTTGCGGCGGGTCGAACTTCCTGCCGGCGGAACATGTGGCGCTGTACAATGCCTGCGTCGTGGAAGGAAACTTTGACAAAGGTCGCCGTATCATGAGCGCGATGCTGCCGCTGATGCACGTGCTGGAACAGGGCGGCAAGTTCATCCAGACCATCAAACACGGCGTCACCATGAACGGGATCGATGCGGGCATAATGCGCCCGCCGCTGCGCGGTCTGAACAAGGATGACAAACGTGCATTGGAACAGGTCACACGCGTGTTGAAACGCAAAATCGCCGACATCGTGGCAGAAGGATAAGAGACATGGATCTGCTGACACAGGACGAATACAAATCCATTGCCACGGGTCTGGACTTGCCCACCGGCGCATTCATCGATGGCAGCTTTCGTCCGGCCATCTCAGGCAAGACCTTCACGACCATCAACCCTGCCAGCGGCGAAAAACTGACCGATATTGCCGCGTGCGATACCTCAGATGTGGACTTTGCCGTCGAGAAAGCACGCGAGGCGTTCGAGGATGGCCGTTGGTCGAAACTGCACCCCTCCGAGCGCAAGGACGTGCTGATCCGATTGTGCAAACTCATGACCCGCAACGCACGCGAACTTTCGGTGATGGAGAGCATCGACAGCGGCAAGACGATCTTCGATTGTGAAACCGTGGACGTGCCCGAGACCATCCACTGCCTGAAATGGCACGCAGAGGCAATCGACAAGATCTACGATCAGGTCTCGCCGGCGTCTGACGATCATATCGCCATGGTTATCCGCGAGCCCATTGGTGTCGTGGGGCTGGTGCTGCCGTGGAACTTTCCGCTGTTGATGCTGGCATGGAAAATCGGCCCGGCCCTTGCTGCGGGCTGTTCGCTGGTCATCAAACCAGCTGCTGAAACCACCCTGACCGCGCTGCGCGTGGCAGAGCTGGCGATGGAAGCCGGTGTGCCTGCCGGCGTGCTGAACATCCTCCCCGGAAGCGGAGCCGATGTGGGTGAACCCATCGGGCGACATATGGATGTCGACATGGTCTCGTTCACCGGCTCGACAATGACGGGCAAACGCTTTCTTACCTATTCGGCGGAATCGAATGCCAAAGAGGTCGTGCTTGAGATGGGCGGCAAGAACCCGGCCATCGTGATGGACGATGCCGAGAACCTGGACCGCGTCGCCCAGCATCTGGTCAATGGCGCGTTCTGGAATATGGGTGAGAATTGCTCGGCCAGTTCGCGCCTGATCGTGCATAAAGATGTGAAGAACGAATTGCTGGACCGAATTGCACATCACGCCAAGCAGTGGAATATCGGTGACCCGCTGAACCCGGAAACGCGCATGGGTGCGTTGGTTTCTGAAGGTCATTTCAACAAGGTGTGCGGCTATCTGGAACAGGCAGAAAACGTCCTTATCGGCGGCAAAGCCGATAAGGGCTTTGTTGAGGCGACGGTCGTCGAAGTATCTGATAACGAAGCCATTCTTGCCCGCGAAGAAATCTTTGGCCCTGTGTTGTCAGTCATCGAGGTATCCGGCTTTGACGAGGCTATCTCGGTCGCCAATGACACGGAATACGGGCTCTGCGCGTCGATCTTCACCGCCAATGCAAAACGCGCCATCCGAGGCGCCCGTGCCCTGCGCGTCGGAACCGTCACAGTGAACAGTTTTGGCGAAGGAGACATCTCGACACCGTTTGGTGGCTACAAGCAATCCGGCTTTGGCGGGCGCGACAACTCGATCCATGCCCATGATCAGTACACCCAGTTGAAGACCATCTGGATAGATCTGGCAGATGATGCGGATGAGGCTGTGGATTGAGCCGGTATGACGCCAAACGCCTGCCCCGACAAACGGGATCGGCGGGATGGAATGCAATCCTGCCGCCACAGACACCTCTACCCGAGCTCGACGACGATCTGACAGCAGATATAACGATCATCGGAGGCGGGTTCGCGGGCCTAAGCGCCGCGCGGCGATTGCACCAGATCGACCCATCTCTGAAAGTCGTCCTGTTGGAGGCTGGGCGCTTTGCCGAAGGGTCCGCCGGGCGCAATTCAGGCTTCATGATTGATCTGCCGCACGATCTGGCCTCGGAGAATTATACGAGCGCGGGGTTGGAGGCGGATCGGGCCAGTATTGCGCTGAACCGGCAGGCGATTGCTTTTGCTTCCCAGGCTGCGGCAGAGTGCGAATTGTCGGAGGAGATGTTCGATCCCTGCGGCAAGATCAATGCTGCCGCAACACCGGCGGGTGACCGGCATAACGCCGATTATGCCGCGCATCTGGCGCGTTTGGGTGAGCCTTGCGAGATGTATGATCAGCACCAGATGCGGGCTTTGACGGGCAGTCCACATTATACTTCGGGCCTGTTCACGCCAGGGACGGTGATGATCCAGCCTGCCGCGTATATCCGGGCGCTGTCGGCACAGTTGGCGCGCCGGGTCAGGGTCCATGAGAATTCAGCAGTGACCGGATTCAGCAAGCAGAGCAGCGGCTGGGTGGTCGAGACCGGGAAGGCGCGGGTGTCGACAGGGCGAATCGTGCTGGCCAATAACGGGCATCTTGAGAGTTTCGGCTTCTATCAGCGACGCCTGATGCACGTATGCCTCTATGCTTCGATGACGGAACCGCTGAGCGAGGCGCAGATCGCAACGCTGGGCGGGCAGCCACGCTGGTCGGTGACACCTGCGGACCCAATGGGAACCTCGGTGCGGCGGGTTTCAGGTCGCTATGGAGATCGTATTCTGATCCGGAGCTGTTCCAGCTTTCACCCGACGATCGAGACCAGTTCGATGCGTCTGCGCAATGCTGGTCGGGTACACGACCGCAAGTTCAAGGAACGCTTCCCGCATCTGCCTGATGTACGGATGGAACACCGCTGGGCCGGAATGCTGTGCCTCAGCCGTAATGGATCAGCCGCATTCGGTGAGCTTGAGACGGGCGTTTATTCTGCCTGCTGCCAAAACGGTTTGGGCCTCGCCAGAGGGACATTGCAGGGTATGGCCGTGGCGGAATTGGTCACTCAGGGCGGGTCGGACATCGCCGACCACTTTCTGGCCCAACCGATGCCGCCACGTCTTCCGCCGGAACCGTTCGCGTCGCTGGGGGCAAACAGCTATCTGATCTGGAAAGAATGGCGATCCGGGGCTGAATAGCCGTCGGACCGTTTATGGCAGGCTGAATTGCGTCATCCGTCCGCCATCCACCGTGTAAACCTGACCGGTGATGAAACCGGCCTCGTCCGAGGCCAGAAACGCGAAAAGTGCCGCCACCTCATCCGGCGCGCCTGTCCGGCTCACCGGATGAATGCGGTCGATTGCCCGGCGGAAGGCGTCGGGGTCATCTATGCTTTGGATGAAATCAATGTTCAGTTCAGTGTCGATCCACCCTGGTACTGCGCTATCCGAGAAGGACAACCCGATCAAATTGGCAATGCTGCAGCTTTCGAAAAGTCCCGCCGTCATGCAATGATTGCAAGGCGCATATGTGTTTTTTGATGGTGTTTTCGTCTCAAAGTTTCACCTATCTATGCGTCGTTATGGCAGCTCCTGTAGAGGATCGGAACAATGAACAACGTTGTAAAAGACACACTGGGTATCGCGGCTTTGGTGGCAGTAACCGGAGTATTTGTTGGTCTGCATTCTTGGATGTACGTCCTCTGAATACCCATCGCCGCAGGTTCTGCGCCGGGCAGGCCAGCTGCGAGCGACAAGTTAGGGGCTTTGATGCTCCGAACAATGAGAAAGGCGCCCGAACCCGGGCGCCTTTGTACATTTTCGATCTTCGTACTAGCGGCTTAGCAGCAAGTCCGGCAACCACAGGGCCAATTCAGGAATGAATGTCGTCAGCATCAGCGTCGGCAGCCAGGCAAACACGATGAAAACCAATGTCGGCCACAACATCTTTGAGACCGGCGTATCGCAGATTTGAGCCCCAAGATAAAGCAACGGAGCCGTCGGCGGCGTGATATTGGCCATCCCAAGATTGACACCGATGATCGCGGCAAAATGGATCGGATCAACTCCGACACTTTGGGCGATCGGCAGCAGGATCGGAGTTGCCAACAAAAGGCCCGAGATGTCGTCCATCAGCATCCCGATCAGGATCATCACCACGTTGATCATCAAGAGGATAATGACCGGGTTGTCCGAAACAGAATAAACCATGTCCTTGGCCAGTTGCGGAGCGCCCTGCGAGATCAGATTGTCCGACACGATCAGAACCATGAAAATCATGACCATGACCACACCAATGGTCACGCCTGAGTTCTGGATCGTCTGCGCCAGGGTCTTCCAGGTCAGGCCACGATAGAAGTAGATCGCAACCGGGATCGCATAGCAAACCGCGATGCCTGCGGCCTCTGTCGGGGTCATGATGCCGCCATAAATACCACCCAGAATGATAATCGGCATCATCAGTGCAGGCCCGGCCAGGCGGCCTTGACCCAAGAGAGCAGGCATGAACGGATCAGGACGAGCCGTCAGTTGGATATCGTCATACTTCCGCAGCATGAACTGGTTGGTAATGATCAGAAGCGTAATCAGGATGATCGCGGGGATGACCGTAGACAGGAAGCATTTCAACACGTGTTGCTGTGCCACCCAGCCATAAAGGATGTGCGACGAGCTGGGCGGGATCAAAAGGCCTAAGGGGCTTGCCGACACGATCAGTGCCGCGGATTGCCCTTTCGGATAGTTCGCCTTTTTTAGGTGCGGCATCATGATGCCACCGATACAGGTTAGCGTCGCATTGGCACTGCCCGAGATCGAGCCGAAGACACCGCAGGCCAGCACGGATGCCGCGTTCAAACCACCTTTGATGTGACCGATGAACATCTCGGCCAGCGCCACCAGGGGGGCTGCAATCCGGCCTTTCTCCATGATGCCGCCGGCAATCATGAAGAGCGGAATTGCCAGCAGCACCAGAGAGCGGATCCCGGTTGCACCGGTCGGCAAGTAGCCCGTAATGGACTGATCCCCAACCAGTGCAATGAAAATCAGAACAGCTCCAAACGCCACATAGACGCTGACGCCCAGCAAGAGCATCAGACAGACAATAATAAGACTTCCGCCGATAATCATTTCGCGGCTCCTTTAAGGGTTTCGGACCGCAAAGGAAGACCGAGCCCCTTTCGGATATGCACGTAAAGATATGCAGCTGTGAACATCGCCATGAAGCCAAATGCGCACATGATCGCGATACGCCAGGTAACAAAAGGAATGCGCAACACCGGCGTCGACCTCAACCGTGGGAACGAGAAGTCGTCCAGCAGCGACACGTAGCAGGCATAAACCATAAAGAGGATTATAAGCAGTTCGACCAACAGCACTACGAATCCGCGCCACCAGATCATCCGAGGGTTATGGATCACGATGCCCAAGATGTCGGCGTTGATGTGCAGGTTGCGTGCAGATGCCAGAACCGCTCCGGCAAAAAAGCCCACGATAGAGAAGGCCAAAAGCCATTCTTCGTAAGCAAAAAGATCGCCGCCAAAACCGTATCTGATCACAACAACAGCACCAAAGGTGAAGGCCATCAGGAAGCCACTGGCCATCACGATCTGTCGCATAACAAATGCGATCAATTTCATGGGATACCCAATGATCGGTGGAAGTTCGTCCGTGACTTTCTGCGGTTTTTCGGCGTCGTCGTCGCCGACATACGTCGTCATGTCATCTTTCTCAATCGACATGCCTGTCCCCCCGCTTTTTTCTTTTTTGTGAGTAAATAGCGAAAGGGCCGGCAATTTTGCCGGCCCGATTGATTGTGCTGACTATCAGTTTTTGCTGGCCAGCAAACGGTCGATCACATCCTGGCCAACGTTCTGGGCCATCATCGGCCAGATCTGTTCCTGGATATGTGCGGCCATCGCGGCCTGTTCTTCGTCGTTCAGGGACAGGATGGTATAACCTTTTTCGACCAACTTCTCTCCAAACGCCGCATCGTTGTCGCGGTTATACTGGAAGAAGTCGTCCGACGCCTTGGTCATGGCTGACTGCAGGGCTTCGCGCTGCTCGTCATTCAGCTTGTCCAGAGTACGCTGCGACGCGTAGAACGTCGTCAGTTCCGAGATAGAGTTATACTCGATAAAGTGGGTGCCAACATCCGACTGGGCGAAGATAGAATAGGTTGCCGTTTTGGTGCAGCAGATCGCGCCATCAACAATACCTGACTGGATCGCAGGGAAGATATCGCCCCACGCCATGGTCGTGGCCTGGAAACCAAGCGCTTCCACCATGCCTTTAACGGCGGGCGACGACCATACACGAATGTTCATGCCTTTATCGTCGAACGTGTTCCAGTTGGTCGGCTCTTGAGTAGCCACGATGCCAACAAACCCTTCAGGGTTCTGTGCCATAACGCTCACACCGTACTCGTCGGTGATCTCCTGCAGGATCTTGTTATATTCGGAGTCCATGTTGCGCATGATGTTGTCCATGTCATCCCAGCCACCCACGAGGAACGGCATCGACAGGAACTCAAGGCGCGGGTCGGTGTCGGCATAGATGAATGCCGCCGCCAGATCGATATTACCCCGCGCCACATCTTCAAAAAGCGCCTCGCCCGAGCCAAGCTGGTTGGCCGGGAAAACTTCGATTGTCAGTCCGACATCAGCGGCAGCAACATCAGCGGCCACCTGCTCCATCATCTTGGTGCCCTGGTGGTCAATCGGGAACACACCGGCAAAGCGCAGTTTCATATCTTCTGCCAGCGCTGCGGTGGACATCAGCGCGCTTACGGCGCCAAGCATCAGGCCCTTGGTGACATATTTGAATTTCATCTAGATTTCTCCCAGTTTGCGGTTCTTATTTCGTTTGGCATCTTTTGCTGACCGCTGCAAATTATTGCGTTTGGTCACACTATGCGAACACATATCGCAGTGCAATTTGATTCAAGGCTTGTTTTTGCTTGGATCGGGTTCCTCTCTATTTAGGATTTTTTCGGGGTGAGGTTTCTGGTGCCTGCGAGCGTAAGCTCGATCCATTATCGTCTCATCAAACCGATTGGCCGACCAATTTCGGCAGGGCGGGCGATCGGTTTGTGTTCAGCCGCCAACGCGGCGATTCGGGTTTGAATGTCTGCCGGATAGGGGGCGGAGCGGCGTGTGCCGTGATCGACATTCATGAGAACCTGTTCCATCACGCAGACAGTTGTTTGATCTTTCAGCTTTATCATCGATCCCGCGATATGCAGGCGTTTAGCATCGGAATCCAATAGTAGAAACCGGCAGAGAAACTCATCGCCTGCCAAAAGCTCACCCAGGTAGTGGACGTGGTTTTGGAGTGCAAATGGCCCGGCGTTACAGGCCTTCACGAAACTGGGGCCAATACCCAGTTCTTCGTCCAGCATGACGTCCAGTGCTTCGTCAAAGGCCATCACGTAGTAAGCCAGATTCATGTGGCCATTGTAGTCAATCCACGCTTCGGGTACCTGACGAATTTCTGATGTAACTCCGTGGGTCATGGGGTGCCGTCCGCAAACCCGCTGAGAAACGCATGCAGGTTGTCACCCAATTCGTTACAGAGGTACCCTCCTTCCTGAACAATCACTGTCGGGAGACCGAGTGCGGCCAATTCTTTTCCGATCTCGGAAAAACCGGAGGTCGATACCGTCAGCCCACCAAAGGGGTCGCCCTCGTAGGCGTCGAGGCCAAGCGCAATCACAACAGCGCCCGGCGCGAAATTTCGCACATGAGCCAGGCCGTCCCGCAGACCCTTCATGAATCCGTCGGTCCCGGTACCGCGTGGCAGCGGAACGTTCAGATTGTAACCGTGCCCTGCACCTTCTCCGACCTCGTGCGCGTGGCCCCAGAAAAACGGATAGAACCGGGCGGGATCCGCATGGATGGACAGTGTAAACACGTCGTCGCGCGCAAAGAAAATGCCCTGCGTGCCGTTGCCGTGATGCAGATCAACATCGATGATTGCAACGCGGTCGTGGGTCTGCCGCAGAAACTGGGCAGCAATGGCACTGTTGTTAAGGTAGCAAAAGCCACCCGCGAGATCGATGAAACAATGATGCCCCGGCGGGCGGCACAGCGCGTAGGCCACGTGATCCCCGTTCAGAACGACCTCAGCCGCGGACGCGGCGCAATTTGCGGACCAGCGCGCCGCCTCCCAGGTATGTTCACCAATCGGGCAGGACATGTCGGTGATATGAAATCCGGCCTGTCCCACCGCTGACAATGGATAGCTGGCGGTGCGGCGATCCGGGTGAATGTTCGGGAAGATCTCGGGCGTCGCATCGGGAATGCGCTTCCAACGCTCATGAACCGTTGACAGAAATTTCAAATAGACGGGACTGTGAACCGCCGCGATGGGGCCAAGCCCGTGATCCATCGGCACATGCAGGTCATGCCCACCGGCAGCCACGCCCGAAAGCAGTTTTTCTAACCGCTCGGGTGTTTCGGGGTTGGGTTGCATGACACCATTCACCAGGAAACCGCTTGGATTGTGTTGGCTTTGCCGTTTCTGATCCGAAAACACCTTCATGTGTCAGAACCCCACCTTGTCTGCGCCTTTGAGGCTGAGCATCTTGCGTGTCTCAGCCGGAGTTGCGATTTCATATCCCAGCTCTTCCAGAACGCGCCGGATTTTTCTGACCTGCTGGGCGTTGCTGGTGGCCAGTTCCCCGCGCCCGATCATCAGGCTGTCTTCGAGGCCTACGCGTACATGCCCGCCCAGAATGGAGCTCATCGTGGCGAGCGGCATCTGCTGCCGTCCTGCCGCAAGTGCCGAAAACTCGTACGCATCGCCCAGAAGACGGTCAGCAGTTTCCTTGAGGCTCATCAGACTGTGCGGGCTTGCATCGATCCCACCAAGAACCCCCATGACGAATTGAAGAAATACCGGTCGCACAAGGCGATTTTGCTTCAGGTAGAAAGCAATCGTCTGGATATGGCCCACATCGTAGCATTCGCATTCAAATCGCGCGCCCGCCTCATCACCAAGCATCCGAAACACGGTTTCGATGTCATGAAACGTGTTCTTGAACACTGTGTCACGGGTGTTTTCAAGAAAACTTTCCTCCCAATCATAGGCCCAGTCCGAATATCGGTCCTTCATCGGGAAAAGCCCGAAATTGACTGACCCCATGTTCAGCGAACACATCTCGGGTGCCAGTTCGGCGGGGGCTGACAAACGCTGTTCCACGCTCATCTGGGAACTGCCGCCGGTGGTCAGATTGATGACCGCATCTGTTGCGTTCTTGATCCGGGGCAGGAACTGGCGAAAGACGTTGATATCAGCACTTGGGCGCCCGGTTTCCGGGTCGCGCGCATGCAGGTGTAGGACAGACGCGCCTGCCTCAGCGGCCTCGATTGCCGAAGTCGCGATCTCGGCGGGCGTCACCGGGAGGTAGGGGCTCATGCTCGGGGTGTGGATCGAGCCGGTGATGGCGCAAGTGAGAATGATCTTTTGTGCCATGGCTAGCACTCCAATCCGCATTCTCGGGAAAAGGCCCCGAGACTGTCGTCAAGAATGTTCAGGATTTCATTGATCTGAGGTTCAGTCACAATCATCGGTGGACACACAAGGAAGTGGTCGCCCTCCACCCCGCCACGGGTGCGGCGCGAATACGTGATCAGATTTCGGTCGTAACAAAGCTCCACAAGCCGCTCATAGGCGTTCAGGTTCTTGGGCAGCGGTGCCATCGTTTCACGATCCGAGACAAGTTCGAATGCGGTCAGCAAGCCCTTGCCGCGTACATCACCAATGAAGGCATAGCGCTTCATCAGGTCCCGAAGGCCCTCCATCAGCACATCCCCCATGATGCTTGCATTGGTCATCAGGTCATGCCGTTCGATCTCGTCCAGAACCGCAAGCCCCGCCGAACAGGCCAGCGGGTTTCCCGCATAGGTATGCCCGTGCGCGAACCCGCCGGTATCAAGCACCGTGCCGACCATTCCTTCGTCGGCGATCATTGCCCCTAACGGCGCATAACCCGCACCAAAGCCCTTGGAAAGCGCCACGAGGTCCGGACGCACATTCCAATGATCGGACGCCAAAAACGCCCCAGTGCGTCCGACGCCTGACATCACCTCGTCCATGATCAGCAGAACGCCGAACTCGTCACAAATCTCGCGCACTCTGGCGTAATAACTGTCGGGCGCCACCAGTGCCCCAGTGGACGCGCCGCCTACGGGTTCCATCGCAAAAGCCAGAACGGTTTCGGGCCCCTGAGCGATGATCTCATCTCGCAGCATCTCGGCATATTTCAATCCCCTGTCATGGTCTGACAGGTTGTCACGATCCAGATAACAGGTCGGCGCAGGGATTTTCGGCATATCTTTGTACAGCGGCCCAAAGGCATTTGTCAGCGGCCCGTAGCCGGTGATTGCCAGCGCCCCCAGCGTGGACCCGTGATAGGAGGGAAAGCGCGAGATCACTTTCCAGCGGCTTGCCTGATCTGACGCGACGGCCCATTGCCGCGCGAATTTAACGCAGGATTCAACCGCCTCGGACCCTCCAGAGACAAAGAACACCTTGCTCAACCCATCCGGCATACGATCAGCAATCGCTGTCGCCAGATCTTCCGCTGGTGCGTTTTCGAAATGCAGCCGGTAGGCAAAAGTGGCGCTGTTCATCTGCGCCATCATCGCGTCCAGAACGCGCGGGTTGGAATGGCCGATATTGCTGACCATGGCACCGGATGATCCGTCGATAAACCGTTCTCCGTTCTTCGCCCAGATATAAATCCCTTCGGCGCGCTCGACTTCGGGGCGGCGCGTACGGTTCTGGTAAAACAGGTTCGATGTCTTCAAAGGGCTCCTCGCTTCGGTATTTTTGGTAGAACAACGCCAAGCATAACCTTGTGTTTAAAAGTGACATGGAGCAAATAGATAATGCGAGTTATTATTATTGATGAGATCAATGATGAACGCCACTGATCAGGAAAAGCTGATCCGGGAACTGGATTGGAACTTGCTGCGCACCTTCATGTTCATTGTGCAGGAAGGCAGTATCACGCTTGCGGCAAAACGCCTTATGCGCCGCCAACCCTCGGTCAGCCAGGCTCTCAAACGGTTGGAGACCCGGTTGGGCACGCCATTGATCGATCGCAGCCCCTCGCATTTTCGCGTCACCCCGGCGGGGCAGAGCCTCTATAAGGAATGCTTGGAAGTGTTCGGCAGCCTGGCGCGGACCATTCAGAGTGCACAGAGTACCGAGGACACCGTGACAGGCACGGTCAAGCTCGCCTTGCTCAGCCGAATAGAAAACGAATTCTTCGATCAGGTCCTTTCGGATTTCCACCGACAATTTCCCGAAGTCAACTTTGACATTGAGGTCATGTCGAGCAAGGACGTGCGCCAGGCCGTGCTGACCAAATCTGCGTCTCTTGGGGTGTGCCTCGTACATGACGCACACTCGAACCTAATGCATGATGTATTGTTCCGCTCATTTTTTGGGTTCTATTGCGGACCCAGCCATCCTTTGTTCGGGCAACGTGACCTTTCGCTGGACGATTTGCGAAATCACTCGTCTGTGTCCTTTCGGACCGATCAACTTTGGGATGCGCTGCGTCCGGTGGCGTTGCTGCGCGCGCAGCATAAGCTGGATAACAGGGTAATCGGCTACACATCCGATCTGGGAGAGGCCCAGCGTATGATCAGCGCGGGCCTTGGGTTTGGGCCGCTCCCCAACCATGTTGCTGAAAGGTTTGTCAGGCGTGGCAAGCTTTGGCGATTGCCCCCATATGAAAACACGCTGGCGATTGATATTCATCTGGTTCACCATAAGGATGCCCGCCTGAACCGGGCGGAACACGCCCTTCTTGAGATGTTTCGTGCGCGACTCAACAGCGTCCCGCTCACCGAGCGTAGCCGCAATCTGGCTGTGGCCGGGTAATGGGCAGACCGCAGCAAATGCTAGGAAAGGCCAAGCCGTGACCTCAAATGACGCCCTGACGCTACTGGCCTGCCAGATCGAGGTCCCGGCTACGGAAAGTGCCGCAGCGCGGGACAAACATCTGGAGATATCAGCCGCCAAAGTCCGCGCCCAATTGAAGGCGCGGCCGGCCGACCTTGTGGTTCTGCCCGAGCTTTCAAGCATCGACTATTCCCGCGCGGCCTTCGACCGGCTCAACAAGATTGCAGAGCCGCTGGAGGGCGCATCCTTTGAAACCTGGCGGGCTGTGGCAATCGAGTTTGGCGCGCACGTGTCCTATGGGTTTGCGCGCAAAGGGACGCAGGGCACCCATATATCTGTTGCGGTGGTATCACCCGCAGGCTTATTGGTCGGGTACTATGACAAGCTCCATCTTTGCCAATATGGTGCATCGATGGAAAAGGAATATTTCGTATCAGGAGGTCATGTATTTACGTTCGAAATCAACGGCATAACGATTTCTCCCATCATTTGCTACGACATACGAATACCCGAACTGTCGCGCGTTCTGGCATTGAAGCACGGTGTTGATCTAATCCTTCATAGCGGTGCATATTACCGGGATGAATCTTTCAATACCTGGCACAGCTTTGCCAAGACCCGCGCAATGGAGAACCAGATTTACTTTTTGTCCCTGAACCGTGCCGGAAAGACGTGGGGCAATTCGATCTTCTGCCTGCCTTGGATGGATGAGAACATTCCGCCGCAACGATTTGCCGACACGGATGAAGATTTCCGCCATTTGACAATCAATCGCGAACATCTGCTGAAGGCGAGAGAGAACTACACCTTTCTCAAAGACCGTTTGGCGGATTACGACACGCTTTGACAGAACGGGGACTTTAGTTCTCGCAGAAGTTTTGCAGACCAACTCAAACTCGATCGAGCCGGGTCCGTTGCATTAACGTAATAGAGCTGCGTTTATCGTCGGTAGTGCTCACCGTTCATGCAGTTTCCTGGAACAGGTTTTCGACAAAGATGATCTCGTTGATCACTCTGGTCTCACAATTCTCGAACTGGCCTTTTCGAATGGTGCGGAAAGTTTCGATGCCAGCGAGCGCGGCCTTCGCTCCTGCCAATGTCTGGAACCCGCGCATGGGCCGCAATCGCTGCTTCAGCGCGGCGTGATCGCTTTCGATCCTATTATTCAAATACTTGCGGTCAATGTGCCTGATCGTATCTTCAGGCCCGAGGCGGTCGTTGATCTCGCGGATCACCTTTGCGTAGCTGTGCGCCTTGTCGGTGACGATCGTTTGCGGTTGGTACTGTCGCACGGTATCTCGGGCCTGGCGCAAAAACGCCCTTGCTGCCTTGGCATCCCTCCGCGCCGTCAGGCGGAAGTCGATCAGTTGCAAACTTTTGGCTGTTGACGAGGTCGGATGCTGCGGGTGAATGACTTTCGGTATACTCAGCCGAAAGTCAGTTCATGATTTCCTTCAAAGGCGCGCAATATCCGAAGGATGTGATCCTGTTCGCGGTGTTTTTCTATGTCCGATACGGCGTGTCATACCGGGATCTGGAAGAAATCATGACCGAGCGCGGTGTTTCAGTGGACCACACCACGCTAAACAGATGGGTAACACGGTATTCTGGTGCAATCGCTGAGGTAACACGTCGCCGCAAAGGGCCATGTGACCGTTCGTGGAGAATGAACGAAACTTACATTAAAGTTAAAGGCGCGTGGGTCTACCTCTATCGAGCTGTCGACAAGCACGGCAAGACCCTTGATTTCATGCTTTCACGGCGTCGCAACAAACCAGCCGCCACCAAGTTCTTCGCCAGGATGTTGGAGATCAATGGATTGCCAAGGAAGATTGTGATCGACAAGAGCGGTGCCAACACCGCCGGGATCAAGGCGATCAACAAAATGCTCAAAGGCTTTGGCTGCCCGATCCCAATTGAGATGGTGGGGCGGAAATACTTGAACAATATCGTGGAACAGGACCACCGTTTCATCAAGACACGCACGCTGCCAATGCTGGGGTTCAAGGCCTTCGCTTCAGCGGCCGCAACGCTCGGCGGAATCGAAGTGTCGCACATGATCCGCAAGGGCCAACTCACGCCTGGACTCTGTCCGTTTAAGCAGTTCGCTGAGCTCGCCACCTGACTTACAAGCGATTGCTGAAACAACTCAACGGGCTCAAATCTTTGCAACAAAACCTCATCACCGACAAATTGCGCAGCTTTATCAAACCGATCAAGACACTGGTCCCGGACGCTGACCACGGAGCCCACAACGGCCTCAACAACGCGATCGAAGTGTGGCACAGGCCGACCCGCAAATGGGAGAAAATGTTCGGGCGGTTCAAATCCCACCGACAGGCTCAAAGGTTTCTATCCGCGCACGACCAGATCAATTTGATTTTCCGACCGCGTCGCTATCAACTCACCGCAGATTCATACCGCCACGCTCGCACCGATGCTATCAACCTTTGGACCGATTATACCGTTGAAATGAAGGCGTGAGACAGCTTTCGCTAGCCCCCTCACAATCTGCCCTAAACAACTCGGAAATTCCTCCGTTACGATACAGCCTCAGTTCTCCGAAAAACCCTGACGACAGACAAACAGTATCGGTGTTGTCGCATTGACTGTCCCAACATTGATACGCAACACTCACTGTGGAGCAACCGAAGCTCTAAGCAATTCCTGCGAGTATTCATGCCTGGGGTTTCCCATCCGTAGAGTTTCGGAGGACATGACTTCCACAATCTCGCCGTTTCTCATGACAGCTAGTTGGTCACACATATGCGCAATTACAGGAAGGTCATGGGATACCATCAGATAGGTCAGTCCGTGTTTCGTGCGCAGGTCAGCGAGCAAATTCAGAACTTCGGCCTGAACGCTGACATCCAAGGCCGACGTGGGCTCATCCAATAGCAGGATATCTGGCTCGCCTGCCAAGGCCCTTGCAATGGCAACGCGCTGACGCTGACCACCAGAGAGCTGGTGCGGGTATCGAAACCGGAACCGTTGCCCAAGGCCGACATCATCCAACAGACCCGCCACACGTATGTCGATATTGTCCAATCCGTGCAGATGCAGAGTTTCGCTGAGCACCTGATCAACTGTGTGCCGCGGATGAAGCGAGGCGTAAGGATCCTGAAACACCATTTGCACCGTCCGGAAGAATACGCGATCCCGTTTCGCTCCGGACAGCGCCTGACCTTCGACCTCGATGGTACCGGACCATTGCGGCGCAAGGCCCGTTATTGCGCGCAGGATGGTCGATTTACCGGATCCGCTCTCTCCCACAAGACCAAAGCTTTCGCCTTGCATGACACTGAGGTTGGCACCTTTGACCGCATCTACGCGGTCATGTGTTTGGCCGAACCAGACGTCCAAATCTTTGATTTCCAGTGCAGTCATCTCACCCCCTGACACTTGGCGCACTCGACCAGGACGGATCACGGGTCAGGACGCTCAGATGGGTGCGGGTGTCATCAAGTCGGGGAAGGGAATTCAACAGTCCTTGGGTGTATGGGTGTTGGGCTTGGTGCAGCTTGTTCGCTTCGCAGACTTCGACAATCCGGCCTGAATACATGATGAGAACGCGGTCGCAGAACTCGGACACGAGGTTCAGGTCGTGACTGATGAAGATCAGCCCCATGCCCCGTTCCTTGACCAACCCGTCCATGATGTTCAGAACCTGCCTCTGGACGCTGACATCCAGTGCTGAGGTCGGCTCATCCGCGATCAGAATCTTGGGATTGGGGATCAGCATCATCGCGATCATGATACGCTGTCCCATACCTCCGGAAACTTCATGAGGATAAGCGCGCATCACCCTCTCAGCATCACGGATCGACACATTCTCCAGCATCTCGATAGCCATCTTCCGTGCACGAGACTTGGAGCCGGAATTGTGTTGAAGATAGGCCTCCATAAGTTGCTCACCAACGGTGACCACCGGGTTCAGTGAGAATTTAGGGTCCTGCATGACCATGGAAATCTGCTTCCCCCTGACCTCGCGCATCTCGCGTTCGCTTAACTTCAGCAGATCGCGACCTTCCAGATTGACGTGACTGGCCTCTACTATGCCGGGCTTGCGGATAAGGCGCAGGATAGCCCGACCCGTCATTGACTTGCCGGAACCGCTTTCACCGACAATACCCAGCCGTTCGCGTCCCAGCGAGAACGATACGCCGCGTACGGCGTCGAACACGCCCTGACGGGTTGGGAAACGGACCCAAAGATCTTCGATGTCCAGCAAACTCATTGTCCGTCATCCTTCGGGTCCAGGGCGTCCCTCAAGCCGTCACCCAGCAGGTTGAAAGCCAGCGATACCGTAAAAATCGCGAGCCCCGGCACAGTGGCAACCCACCAGTGGTCCAAAATAAATCTGCGACCCTCTGATATCATCGCCCCCCATTCAGGACTGGGCGGTTGTGCGCCCAGACCGAGGAAACCCAAGCCAGCCGCCGCCAGAATAATCCCAGCCATATCCAGCGTGACGCGCACGATCAGCGACGAAATACAAAGTGGCCAGATATGGCGCGTGATGATGCGCAAAGGCCCTGCACCTTGCAGGCGGATCGCGTTGATGTAGTCAGTCGATCGGATGGTCAGCGTTTCGGCCCGCGACATACGTGCATAGGGAGGCCAAGCCGTTAACGAAATTGCAAGCACCGCATTTTCGATCCCGGCGCCAAGGGCTGCAACAAATGCCAGCGCCAGAACCAGACGCGGGAAAGCTAGGAATATGTCCGTGATGCGCATCAGGACCACATCGGCCCAACCTCCAGCATACCCCGCAACAGTCCCCACCAAAAGACCCGCAACTGGGGCGATCAAAGCAACCAGAGCGACGATGTAGAGCGTGATACGTGCTCCATAAATCAATCTAGACAGTATATCCCGCCCTAAACTGTCGGTGCCCAAAAGATGCCCCACGGTCCCTATGGGCTGAAGACGGCTGGCAAGATCCTGAGAAAACGGATCATGCGGGGCCAGAACAGGGGCAAATACGGCGGTGAAAACAAGAAGTACCAGAATGGTCAAACCAACCATAGCCATGGAATTCGTTCGCAGTGTTAGCCAGCCCTTATACAGACTGGACAATCTGGCGTGACGGCGTGACGTAGGTGCGTCGGCCAGCAGCCATTGTCGCAAAGTCAAATCGCTCATTTCGACCTCGGGTCAAAGAAACGGTAGAGAAGATCAGAGAATATATTCAGACAGATAAAGATCAGCCCGACCACAACTGTTCCGCCCAGAACAGCGTTCATGTCTGCGCTCAGCAAAGCCGTTGTGATGTAACTGCCGATGCCTGGCCAACTGAAGATGATCTCGGTCAGAACGGACCCTTCAAGCAGGTTGGCATAGCTCAGCGCGATGACCGTGATCAGTTGCACCCGGATATTCTTGAATGCATGGCGCCAGATCACTTGCCGTTCCGACAGGCCTTTGACCCGTGCGGTGATGACATATTCGGCCGAAAGCTGTTCCAGCATGAAGGAACGGGTCATCCGGCTGATATAGGCCAACGAGTAATAGCCGAGTAAAGCCGCCGGCAAGATGATATGGGTTAAAGCATTACGGAAGACATCCCAGTCTTGAACGATAGCGCTGTCCAACAGGATCAAACCCGTACGCGTTGGCACAACATCTTCGTAGAAAATGTCCAGCCGTCCGGGACCACCAACCCAACCAAGAACCCCATAGAACACCAGCAGACCCATCAAGCCCAACCAGAAGATAGGCATCGAATAGCCGACAAGCGCGACAACCCGAGCGATCTGGTCAATCCACGAGCCACGCTTGACTGCGGCAATCACCCCTAACGGAACGCCGAGAAAAATGCCGATCAGAACACCCAGAGTGGCGAGTTCCAACGTGGCGGGGAAAACCCGGGCGATGTCCTCGGATACAGGGCGCGCATTCAGCAGTGAGTTTCCGAAATCTCCGTGCAGAACATCCCAAAGATAGTAAAAGAACTGCACCAACAATGGCTTATCGAGGCCAAGTTGTTGGTAGACCGCATCATATGTCGATTGTGATGCACGTTCACCAACAATGGCCAGCACCGGATCAATCGGCATCACGCGGCCGATGATGAAGGTTACGAACAGCAGCCCCAGCATTGTTATTGCGATGGTACCAAGAGTTTTCAGAATACTCTTGATCCAATGGATTAGAGGCGCCGAACGGCGCCCCCCTGTTGGTCTTTCGGCCAGTGCCATTTACTTGGTCACCTGCCAGTATGACGCCGACGTAATCGCCTGCCCGGTCGAGAAATCCGTCACATTGTCACGCATCGCCGATTGTTCAATCTGCTGGAACATGATGACAAAAGGCGATGTCTCACGGAAATCTGCCTGAATTGTCTTATACATGTCAGCACGCTTTACTGTGTCGTTTTCCACAACGGCAGCATTCGTCTTCTCGGTCAGACCATCTGTATCCCAGGAATTCCGCCAGGCCAGCAAACCGGTGGCATTGGCCTCGTCTGAATTGTCCGGATTGTACGCAAACGTACCGGCGTTTGTTTGCGGGTCAGGGTAATCCGGCCCCCACGCCCCAAGATAAACGTCCAGTTCACGCGAGCGGTAACGCGCCAGAATCTGCTTGGCGGTTCCGACCGTGATGTTCATCTTGATGCCGACTTGTCCCAGCGCGTTTTGCATGGCCTGCGCAATCTCAATGCGCTCCTGTGCTTCGCGCACGCCGACCTCAATCTCAAGCCCGCTTACACCGGCCTCATCCAGCAAGGATTTGGCTTTCTCGATATCAAAGTTAAACGGGGCCTCGTCGGATGCGCCCAGATATGTCTGAGGTAGAAAGTTCTGATGGATCGTGTACTGACCCTTCAGGAAACTGTCGCGCATCCCTTCATAGTCAATGAGGTACTTAAAGGCCTGCCTAACCTGAGGTTTGCTCAGTTCGGGATGCTTCTGGTTCAGCGATACATACATCAGACGGCCTTTCAGCTCGTCTGCGATTTTGACCCCATCCACCGATGAGGCACCAGCCACATCTTCGGGGTTCAGATTGCGGGCAATGTCGATGTCCCCGCGTTCCAGCAATAGACGCTGACTGGCGCTTTCTTGAACGTGGCGCACGACCACACGCTCCATGGTCGGGGCACCCAGATAGAAGTCGGGGTTGGATTTCAGCGTTACGCTTTCATTCGGCTTCCAGCTGACCAGACTATAGGCACCCGATCCAGCGGTGTTGGTTTTGAGCCATTCATTGCCCAAATCGCCATCTTTATCGTGCTCCATCACTGTCTTTTTATCGACGATCCCGCCAATTGTAGAGGTCAGGCAGTTCAGGACAAAGGATGTCGCATAAGGCTTGTCCGTGGTGATGGTCAACGTATCGCCATCTGCAACGATTGTTTGCTCAATGTTTTCAGGCGTGAATCCAAACTGTGTTAGGATAAACGCCGGAGTTTTGTTCAGAATGATCGCGCGGCGCAGCGAAAACTGAACGTCCTCGGCGGTCACAGGGTTACCAGAGTGAAACGTCAGCCCGTCCCGGATTTTGAATGTGATGGACGTTCCGTCCTCTGACACGTCCCAGCTTTCGGCAATATCCGGCTGATATCCGGCATCCAAGTCCAGCGGGTCGAAATTCACCAGTTTCTGATAAACATTCCTGCTGACATCGGACCCGGCAAATTCAAAGCTCTCGGCTGGGTCCAGTGTGGTGATGTCGTCAATGCGATTTGCGATAACCAGCATATTTGGTGGCGTTTCAGCCATCGCGGAAGTCGAAGTCACGGCCAGCGCCATTCCAAGCGCCGCTCCGGTAAGCAATCTACTAAATGCGTTCATGTTGTCCTCTCTGTCACTATGTCTTTCATCGACGGTCACGCCCCCCAGGTCTTTTCGAGAACACGTAACCAATTTTCGTGGCAGAGCTTCTTGATGAGCTCTTTACCATAACCATGGCGCTCCATGGCATTTCGTAGTTGGGGCAGCATGGATACATCTGTCACATCCTCCGGCACCATTGCCCCGTCATAGTCCGACCCAAGCCCAACCCGATCCTCACCCAATATACCGATCAGGTGATCAAGGTGCCGCAGAACCTGCGTCAAAGGCACATCTGACAACATCCGCCCATCTTCACGCAGAAATGCTGTGGCAAAATTCAGGCCAACCATTCCGTCGCTTTCAGCAATTGTGCGAAGCTGATCATCCGTCAGATTGCGCGCGTGCGGGCATATGGCATGGGCGTTGGAATGGGTTGCCACCAATGGAGCCTCAGAATACCGCGCCACATCCCAAAAGCCCTTTTCAGTAAGATGTGACAAGTCCAGCATGATGCCGAGCGCATTGCAGCGCCGAACAAGCCTGAGACCATGATCGGTCAACCCGTCGCCAGTATCCGGCCCTGATGGGAATTTCAGCGGTACTCCGTGCCCGAAGATGTTCGGTCGGCTCCAAACCGGCCCAATTGACCGCAGGCCCGCGGCGTAAAAAACGTCTAGCGCATGCAGATCGGTGTCGATCGCCTCGGCACCCTCAATGTGAAAAATGGCGGCTATACGGCCTTGCGCCATGCACTCCCGGATGTCAGCGACCGAACGAACCACCTGCAATGCGCCCAATCGCTCCAGTTCGAGCAGGATTGCGATCTGGCCCAACGCGGCAGGCAAGGCATCTTCGGCATCAATCTGATCTGGAAGCGGCAGGTCATAACTCGGCTCGACCATCTTTTTCATCTTGGCGGCCAAATCCATCGATGATGGAACCCAGATCGCAAAGAAACCTCCGGCAAAGCCTCCACTTCGGGCTTTGACCAGATCAATCGCGCCATCAAGAGCTGTAAGGAAGCGACCAGCTTCTGACAAACCACCCGCCGAGGCAAGTTTCGACAATACGTCGTTATGCCCGTCAAAGATCAGCGGAGACGTTTTCACCATTGCACCACATGCTTCAGTATCATTTTGACACATGCTAGCAGACGGGATCATCATAATTGCAAAAAAGTTCAATGAGTTTTACTCATAGAGGTAGACGAAATCATGAGGCCGCAGAGAAATGGGAAAACCTCGCAATTGGCACTCGCTGCCGGAATACCAAGCATTGCGAGCACTCATGCAGGCCGGAACAACGGCGGCGGCGGCACGACAACTGGGTTTGTCGCAATCTGCGGTCAGCCGTTCGATAGGCAGCCTTGAAACGCGGCTTGGAAAAATGCTCTTCGAGCGGGATGCGGGCAGGTTACGCCCAACGCAAGAGGCGGTCAGGCTCAACATGCGGCTTGATCCATTGTTCGAATCTTTGGACCGGATCGACGGTCCGGCCGAAGCTGTGCAAGAAACACTGCGTCTGGTCGCACCACCTAGCTATGCGCATCGATATATCGTTTCTCTCATCGCAAGCTTTTTGCGGGCAAACCCCGGGTTTTTCGTCAATCTGGAAGTAACCACTTCTGAATTGGTCACTCTCGGCGTCCTAGAAAATCGCTTTGATCTAGCAGTAACCGGTGTTGAACAAAGCCGTGCGGGCATCAAACTCATTCCATTTCGGGTATCTCCTGCTGTTTGTGTTATGCGACCAGAGCATCCACTGGCAACGCGCGGCACACTCACACCGTCTGACCTTCATGAACAGGATCTGATCGCCTTGACATATCGTCATGGACGGCGCGGACAACTAGATCGGTTGTTGCACCAGGTTAGAGCCGAACCCAGAATTGTTGCAGAAGTTTCGACCTCTTTCGCTGCCGCTGACATGGCGCGAGAAGGTCTGGGCTTGGCGGTGATCAACCCATTTCCGGTGTACATGTATCGATCCCCCGAACTAGCGTTTGTCCGGTTTGAATCCCCCATGCGATATCGCGGTCATTTTGTGGTTTCAGACCAAAGGCCCGTTCCAAGGATCGCCCGCGCCTTTATGCGGCATCTCCGGCTGAACACACCTCCTGATCCCTTTTCGGATCGTAGTTAGAAAGCGTACAGACCCACCCAAATCCGTTTTCTGTTTCCACCATCGCCACTGCGGTGGGGATTCTCCGAAGCAGATCGACGATCCAGAGAAACATTTGGGTTAACTGATTCAATACAGACTTCATGAGTTCTTCTGACAAATGGATGATTGGAAAATTGAACACCGCGCGTTTTGCTCAGGGTATGTCACGCAGCCAGAACACTGGACAGGCGTTCAACCAACGCTCGCTTAACGATCGAAAACTTCGGGGTCTGCGCAATTTCATCTAGCGTCGTGACCCACAGAGGCACTTCAATTTCAGGACCACCCTCAACCGAAAGGTGAAGCCGAGGGTCCGCATTCCCGATAAATGTGGGTAAAAACGCTTTGCCTACCCCGGACGCGGCCATCTGCTGAAGCACTAAAAAACTATCTGCGCCGTTAGTCATTTCATCCGCACTGACATGTTCGACCAACCATTCGGCCGGGAGCGAGCGGCTCAACGCCCCATCAAGCCGCATCCATTTTCGGTTGGGAGAGCCGTCGTCAAAAACTCCGAATGACAGCGTGCCTGCACGATCCCCAACAAGCCCGTCTTCAAGGTTTATCGTGGGCCGCACAGCGATGTCCGCTGTCAGCCTCGATAGATCGTGATGGCTGTTTCCGCTCAATAAAGTCAGCTCCAAGCCGGGGTACAACTGCGATATTTCGTTTAGTATTTGAGGCAATACAAGCTGGCAAAGACTATCCGTGGAAGCAATGCGTACGCGACCTACCGGGGACCGGTCCGCACCCACAATTGCCCGCTCTACTGCCAGCACGGCGTCTTCGACGCTTTCCATCGCCGAGAGAATTGTGCTGGCCTCGGGGAGGGCGGAATACCCTGATGGGCTTTTCTGAAAAAGCACGCAGCCAAAGCGTTCTTCAAGGGCAGCAACTCTGCGCAGAACTGTTGCATGCGTGACACCCAAGGCCCCAGCGGCCGCATTCAGTGATCCGTGTTTTCTTACGGCAAGAGCGTATCGAATATCGTCCCAGTTTTGGTTGTTCATAAATTAACAGGGGACGATGAATAACAAACAATTACAAGAAAATTCGTTCAAGGTAGTATTCGGTGTATAGAACAGGGAGACATACCATGATGAAGAGATTTGGCATCTTCGCGGCAGGTCTATTGTCTGTAGCCGCCATCGGCACAGCCATCGCGCATGAAAGCGAAAACCCGGCTGTGAAAGCTCGGACCTCGATAATGCAACTCTATTCTTTTAATCTTGGCACTCTTGGCGGCATGGCCAAGGGAGAGGCGGAATATGATGCCGAGGCCGCAACACGGGCCGCAAATAACATCGTCGTTCTGACGCAGATCGATCAATCCGCGATGTGGCCCGCCGGATCCGATAATGTGGCCGACCCGTCCACCCGCGCATTGCCTGCCATTTGGGAGAATTTCCCGGATGTAGGCGCCAAGGGGCAGGCTTTGGCCGAGGCCGCGGTTGCGATGCAGGCTGCGGCAGGACAAGATGTCGACGCGCTTAAGGGGGCGATGGGTAATCTGGGCGGCGCCTGCTCAGCATGCCATAAAGCCTACCGAGCACCGAAAGACTAAAGGAGCGCTAGCTGTGCGGCGTTTTTTCATTTTCGCCGCGGTTGTTGCAGTTCTGGTCGGGCTGGCCGGTTTGGTGCTGACCCGACCGCAGACTGTTGATCGGACCCAACTGGACGGCGTTACCCCTGATCTCGCAAGGGGCGAGACCCTTTTTTACGCTGGAGGTTGTGCATCGTGCCATTCAGCCCCGGATGCCGTCGGAGAAGATAAGCTCGTCCTCGCGGGCGGTCGTCGGTTTGAGACGGATTTCGGCACGTTCGTAGCCCCGAACATATCCAGTGATCCAAAGGCCGGAATTGGGTCGTGGTCAGCGCTGGATCTGGCCAATGCCCTGATCCATGGGACCGGGCCCAAGGGGCAGCATTATTACCCGGCGTTTCCTTATACGTCCTATGTCAACATGACGGTGGAGGATGCTGCATCGCTGCATGCATTCCTCGCCACCCTGCCAGCGGCAGCCACTGAAAGTATCGCGCATGAGGTTGGATTCCCTATCAATATTCGACGCGGGGTGGGTGGCTGGAAGCACTTGTATCTAAAGCCGGGTTGGGCGGTTGATGGCGATCTGACCAACCAGCAAATACAAGGCCGGTATCTGGTGGAGGCGCTGGGACATTGCGCCGAATGCCATACACCGCGAGACGGATTGGGTGGATTGAATCGCGATCTCTGGCTGACAGGCGCACCAAACCCAAGCGGAAAAGGTCGTATCCCCGGGCTGACCGCGGACCAGCTTGATTGGTCCGAAGCCGACATTGCGGAATACCTGAAATCCGGTTTCACACCAGATTATGACAGCGCCGGCGGCGAAATGGTTGAAGTTATCGAGAATACTTCTCGCCTAAGCGACGACGAGCGTTTGGCGATCGCCGCTTATCTCAAAGCCGTTCCTGTGCCTCAGAGTGAGCCCCCGTCAGAGTAACAGGTGTTACAGGCCGCGATGCGGATACCAAGGCTGTTGCCCCTGTTCGCAGGCCGAATGCGCAGAGGCTTTTTTCTTTTCTGCCAAACACCTGTTTTAGGTCTTGAGCACGCGAACTCACCCATCGTTCAGGTTTTCTTTGACGTTGGATCGACGGTCGCGGCCGAATGACACTTAAAGTCGTTCTTTGGCCCATCCCGATTTCCACCGCGGTACTGGCCCTTAAGCTGCTGGCTTTGTGGTCGACAGGTTCAGTGGCACTGCTGTTAGACGCGATGGAATCCACGGTGAACGTAGTGGCTGCGCTGCTTGCGTGTTTTGCCGTGCGGGTTGCCTCGCTGACCAACTGAATGCTTCGAATTCAGCGGACCTCGTCCATGCGCACACAAATACAACGGACATCATCCGTGAAGAATTCCAGTGACTTCTATCACATGCTCTCTAAACTCTGGGCAGTTGTAAGTCATGATTTGACACAGGAGCTTGGGAGCAAGTGGGGGACAAAAAGGCATCGGGGACAACGGCAAGTCCCACGCCATCGTCTGCCCAAAGTGCGGATCTAAGCGCCGCTGACCAGCAAGCGCGGTTTGAAGCCACCGCACAGGTTATGCGTGCGATCTCTGAGGCCAAAGACGACGTGCAGCCAGTTTGCGATCTGATTGTCGCGCTCGCCAAGAATCTCTGCGACGCTGTTTTTGCCGGCCTGGTCCTTGGGCGAAAAGGTGACACGCTTCAGCGGCTCGTGGCCAGCGTCAACCTGCACCCGGACATTCAACAACTCTGGCTTGACGGCAAATACACAATGGAGCCGGGCAATTCTCTGGTGACCGAAACCATCCTCAGCGGCGAGACCAAGCGCGTTGTTGATATGGGAGACACTGACTTCCACAAATCCGGTGATGAGCGCTTTAAGCTCATCGTCGACACGCACGGGTGCCGCAGCAATCTGTTTGTTCCCCTGATGCTGGATGGCGCTGCAATCGGGTGCCTGATGTTGGCGCGTGACGAGGTGCGACCCTATACCGACGATCAGGTCAAGCTGGTCGAAACCTTTGCCGCCCAAGCGGTTATCGCCATTGAAAATGTTCGCCAGTTTCGCGAATTGCAGACACGTCTGGCGCGCGAAGGCGCGACGCGGGAAGTCCTTGAGACAATCAGTCGTTCGCGGGACGATGAGGCTCCGGTGTTTCAGACAATCCTGGAAAACACCGCCCGGCTTTGCGAAACAGATGTCGCCACATTGAGCCTTTTGAACGAGGCGGGAACCCATCTCGAATATGCGGCCCATTTCGGGGATCAATTGGCGACCTATGAGGTTGGCGTAGATCGCTGGTCACTGGACTCACACCTCCAGATCGCCGAATCCGTGCGAAAGGCGCGCGTCATTCACAATGTCGATTTGCGTAAAACTGAACCCTACATCAATGGCGATCCATGGCGCCGCCAGCTTGTAGACGAAGAAGGTGTCCGCTCGTTTCTGACGGTGCCACTCTTGTCGGCAGATGGCACGCCCGTGGGCGTCATCGGAATTTACCGACGCGAGGTTCGGGCCTTTACAGACGACGAGATTTCTCTGGTTGAGGGATTTGCCGCCCAAGCCGTGATCGCGTTGGACAACACACGACAATTGAAAGAGCTGCACACGCAATTGGAGCGTCAGACGGCAACGCAGAAAATTCTAACGGTCATTAGCCAAAGCCGTGATGACGATGCACGCGTCTTTGATTCAGTGCTTCAGCAGGCCACCAAGGTGTGTGGCGCAGATCAGGCAGTACTTATTCTGATCAACGCTGCCGGGACCCACGGGCGGTTGGCCGCGAATTGGGGGCATCAGCAAACTGAGTTTGATGTTGGAGATGAGTGGCCATTGGACGACTCGATTCCCGTGTCTACCGCGATACGGACAGGTAAGGTTGGTCGCATTGATGATTTGACTGAAACTGACTTTTTCCGCTCGGGCCATCCTACGGCTGTCATGATGGTTGAGACCGAAGGCATTCGATCACGTGTTGTTGTTCCCCTTCTGCAACAAGATCGGGCCATAGGTGCCATCGCGGTCAGCCGCAGGGAGGTACGTCCGTTTGCTGACCCTGACGTGCAGTTGATTGAAGAATTCGCCAAGCACGCAGTCATTGCCATCGAAAATACGCGCCAGTTTCGTGAAGTTCAGGAACGACTTGAGCGGGAAGAAGCATCGCGTGAAATCCTCGAAGTCATCAGCCGCAGCCGCGATGACGATAGCCCTGTCTTCAATAGCATACTCGCAAACGCCAGCCGTCTGTGTAACGCGCCGCTGGCCTTCCTGTGCGTCGCTGATCACGAACGTGGTCTTGCTACAATTCCGGCTAATATCGGTGCGCGAACGGATTTTAGTGAGGCCCTGAAGGGGTTCGTGGAACCCTTGACGCGTACCGAACTCGTTGCGATCCGCCCCATGATCGATGGCCAGGTCATCCGGCAAGATGATATCGCAGATGATCCACTTTATTATCGGGATCGCGACCCAAAACGGGTTCAGATGGTTGAGGTCGAAGGTGCCCGCTCGGTTCTTGCGGTGCCGTTGATGAAAGACGACACGGGTCTTGGGGTGATCGTTCTCTATCGCCGTGAGGTTGCGCCCTTTTCGGATGACGATGTCGCATTGGTCCAAACCTTTGCAGCCCAAGCCGTGATCGCAATGGATAACGTACGTCAGTTCCGGGAGGTGCAGGACCGTACGGCAGAAGTCACGCAAGCTTTGGAGTATCAGACCTCAACATCCGAAGTGTTGCGCGTCATTTCGGCATCTCCCAATCAACTGTCCCCTGTTCTGGATGCCATTCTCAAAGAAGCGTCGCGTATCTGCGAATTGCAGGATGCCTATGTCGCGATGCTGAACCCGAACGATGGGCTCTTTCATGTGCACTCAACACTCACTCAGGACACGGCCTTTGCAGAATACGTCAAGTCCCACCCGATTTCGCTAGAAGAGAACGGTGTAAGCGGACGTGCGATCCTGTCGAAGCGCACAAGCTATGTCGAAGATGTCGAGGCGGATTCGACCTACACTTGGTTGGAAGAAAGCGGTGTAGGTGAATATAAATCTTTGCTTGGGCTTCCTTTGGTCAAGAACGGCGAGGTGGTGGGTGTAATATCTCTTGGCTCGCCAGTGGTCTCGGGTTTTTCCGCCAAGCAGATCAAGTTGTTGGAAACGTTCGCTGATCAGGCCGTCATCGCGATTACCAACGCAAACCTTTTCCACGAGTTGGAGGAACGCACGGAAGAAGTCACGCAGGCGCTGGAGTATCAGACCGCCACGTCAGACGTGTTGTCTGTGATATCTCGATCACCGAATGAGCTGGAGCCGGTGCTGAAGGAGATATTGAGGGTCGCCAGCCGGATTTGCGAGCCAAAATACGCGGCGATCTCGATTCTGAACCCACGGGATAAGCTCTACCACACTGATATCACGCTTGATTTTGATAGCGACTTCATGAGGTTCATCAGCTCCCACCCGGTTCCCGCAGGGCACGGGAGCGGGATTGGACAGGCCGCTGAATTGGGAAGAACAGTCTACTACGAAGATACGGAAGCAGACGATTACACCTGGAAAGAGGCTGCTCGCATCGGCAAATACCGCTCGCTTCTGGGTGTCCCGCTGGTCAAGGACATGGTTGTGGTCGGGGTAATTGTGCTCTGCCACGACAAAGTCGCACCATTCGACTCAAAACAAATCTCTCTCTTGGAAACGTTCGCCTCGCAAGCGCTGATTGCCATCAACAACACCCGGCTCTTTGAAGAAGTGCGGGCGCGCACTGCCGAGGTCGAAGAGGCATTGAAGTATCAGACGGCGACGTCCGAAGTGCTCGACGTCATCTCTCGCTCGCCCAACGATCTGCCACCGGTTCTGGATGCTATCCTGCAGGTTTCCTCACGTATCTGTTCCCCGGAATATGCGTTCTTTGCGATGAAGGATGCTGACGATGGCCTTTATCGCGTGGCCATTTCCCACAACGTCAGTGATGCTTTTCTCGAATTCCTGTCGAATAACCCGATCGCGCCAGAGGAGGGTTCTTGCATCGGGCGCACGGCCCTGCATGGCAAGACAGTC
Organism: Ruegeria sp. 6PALISEP08; assembly: GCF_001238295.1. GTDB lineage: Bacteria > Pseudomonadota > Alphaproteobacteria > Rhodobacterales > Rhodobacteraceae > Ruegeria. Next base: position 138,411 of record NZ_LGXZ01000007.1, on the reverse strand, counting down.
TATATTAAAGACACCCGTGGAGATCCGTCTTACACATGGAAAAAGGCGGCGGAGATCGGTGACTACCTTACGACGCTCGGGGTTCCCTTGGTCAGCGATGGCGTAACCGTTGGTGTTATTGTCATGGCGCACAGGCAGGCGGCGGCGTTTAGCGTCAAACAGGTCAGCTTGCTGGAAACCTTCGCGTCCCAAGCCGTGATCGCCATCAACAACACGCGACTGTTCAAGGAAGTGCAGGCGCGCACCGCCGAAGTCGAAGAGGCGCTGGAACAGCAAAGGGCCAGCGCAGAGATACTCAGCGTTATCAGCCAGTCGGTCGAAGACACGCAGCCGGTGTTCGAGAAGATTCTCGAAAGCTGTAAAGTGCTTTTTGGCGGCGAAGAACTGGATGTGCTTCTTGTTGATGATGACGGTCTCTTGCAGGTCGAAGCGTATATTGGTGACTTCCGTGAAGAAGTCGAAAAGACCTTTCCGGCACCGTGGCAGATAACGCCTGTTGCGCATGCGTTGCGGACCGGAGAAGTCGCCAATTATTCCGATTGTGCCAACAATTCCGATACGCCTGTCGTGCTTCAAAAGATAGCCCGTATTGCAGGATACCATTCGGTCGCATTCGCCCCAATGATGTGGGAAACGAAAGGCATCGGCGCGGTCGGTGTCGCACGGCGGGACAATCCTTTTCAAGCCAAGGAATTGCGCGTTCTGAAGGGTTTTGCTGACCAAGCTGTCATCGCCATCCAGAACGCGCGGCTGTTTCATGACACGCAGACTGCGCTGTCGCGCCAGACCGCCAGCGCGGATGTGCTGAGGGTGATCTCCGAATCCCCCGCCGATACAAGGCCGGTTTTTGAAAAGATTGTTGGCCTCGCAACCACGCTGATCGATTGTGATCTATCGGTTGCCCTGCAAGCCAATAAGACAGAACTCTGGCAGGTCGCTGCCGCTACTCCAGATGGTGTCGAAAAGATCACGTGGACAAAGCGGCTCGCTATTGATCCTGAAGATAATTTACCGTCACGGGCGATCAAAAGCGGCAAGACACTGAATATGCCTGAATGGAACAATGATGACCTGCCTTCGCGTGACCAGGAAATCAATCGTAAGAAGGGGTTCAAGTCGTCTCTGACCGTGCCTTTGATGCGCGGGAAAGAGTGTTTTGGAGCTCTGGCGTTCATTCGAAAGACGCCCACAGTTTTCAGCGATGATGACGTTGCCATTGCCGAGTCGTTTGCCGATCAGGCTATCATCGCGCTCGAAAACGTACGGCTGTTCAACGAAACGCAGGCATCATTGGCACGTCAAACCGCAAGTGCGGACATATTGCGTGTGATCAGCCAGTCGCCCGATGATATCAAACCTGTCTTTGAGGCTATTGCCGAAGCAGGTGTGCGGTTGGTCTCGTCCGATATGGTCGCAGCTATGACTGCGCAAGACAACACGTTCGAGGTTCTCGCGCGGGTTACCGGAGAAGGCGTGGAAACCCTGGAAGGAAACCAGAGCTTTTCCATCGATCCCGATCCAATGTCCAGCTTCCCAGCACAGGTTTTGCACGAGAAAAAGATGCTCCACCTGCCGGATTGGGACGCGCTTGACCTCTCGCCATTCGAAAAGGTCACATACGAGCGGCACGGAATCCGGGCGGCTCTGTTACTTCCCCTTATGAAGGGAGCGGCGTGTCTGGGTGTGCTGGTCTTTGCCCGGCAAACGGCTGGCGCATTCACCAAAGACGAAATCGACCTTGCGTATTCATTCGCCGATCAGGCTGTGATTGCGATTGAGAACGTGCGCCTTTTCCGTGAGGCCGAAGAAGCCCGTGAGGTGGCCGAGTCTGCCAATGAAGCCAAAAGCGCCTTCCTTGCCACCATGTCCCACGAAATCCGCACACCGATGAACGCCGTCATCGGGATGAGCGGGCTTTTGATGGATACCGAGTTGGATGCGGAGCAAAGCGATTATGCCAACACGATCCGCGACAGCGGCGATGCGCTGTTGGCCATCATCAACGAAATCCTCGATTTCTCAAAAATCGAAGCTGGGCAGATGGATATCGAGAACCATCCGTTTGACCTGCGTGAATGCATCGAAAGCGCGCTTGATCTGATCAGCGGTAAAGCCGCTGAGAAGCAGCTTGATCTGGCCTATGAGTTTGACGACGCTCTACCCCTTGCAATCAGTGCTGACCTGACCCGGTTGCGACAAATCCTGCTGAACCTGCTATCCAACGCCGTGAAGTTCACTGAAAGCGGTGAAGTGGTGCTCTCTGTTGAACAACCCGCCAAGAACCGCGGATCGCTTGAGTTGACGTTTAAAGTCCGCGACACCGGTATTGGCCTGAGCGAGAAAGGGATGAGCCGTCTGTTCCAATCCTTCAGTCAGGCAGACAGCTCAACAACCCGCAAATATGGCGGCACCGGCCTCGGATTGGCAATTTCCAAACGTCTTGCAGAACTCATGGGTGGCACCATGTGGGCAGAAAGTGACGGCGAAGGGCATGGTTCGACCTTTACGTTTACGATCCGGGCCAAACCCTCCAAACCGGTCAAAACGTCATCACGCGATCTGGTAGGCGTCCAGTCCGAGCTTGAAGGAAAACGCATTCTTATGGTGGATGACAACACCACCAACCGTAAAATCCTGTCCCTGCAGACCGAGAAATGGGGCACTCAAACCACCACCTGTGAAACCCCATCCGAGGCGCTAACCGCGCTCGAGAAGGCCGAAAAGTTTGATTTGGCCATTCTCGACATGCACATGCCCGAAATGGATGGTGAGGAGCTCGCCCAGAAAATTCGCGCCAAGCATCCGGACTTGCCGCTGATCCTCTTCAGTTCTCTCGGTCTACGTGACATGGACCTTGAAGTCGGCCTTTTTGCGGCCAACCTCGCCAAACCGCTGCGTCAGTCGCATCTTTTTGACACGCTGGTCACGCTGTTTTCGACCGAAGATGCCCCCGTGAAACCGACCAAACCGGCGGGCAAACCCCAGACCGATCCAGAGATGGCCAAACGCCACCCTCTGCGTATTCTGCTGGCTGAGGATAATTTGGTGAACCAGAAGCTTGCGCTTCGCTTGCTTGAACAGATGGGTTACCGCGCGGATCTGGCCAGCAACGGCGCTGAGGCGGTCGAAAGCGTGAACCGGCAAACATACGACGTCGTATTGATGGACGTGCAGATGCCTGAAATGGACGGGCTCGAAGCCTCACGCCGCATTAACAATGATTTTCCCGGAGAAGACCGACCGCGTATAGTCGCCATGACTGCCAACGCCATGCAAGGCGACCGCGAGATGTGTTTGGATGCCGGGATGGACGATTACATCGCCAAACCGATCCGCCTGCCTATTCTTATCGAAGCCCTTTTGAATGTTCCCAGGAAAAGCAAGTAATCCATGACAAACGGACCAATTGATCTTGATATCTTCGCTGAGCTCAAGGACGCGACTGGCGACGAATTTGCCGCCGAGCTTGTAAACACCTTTCTTGACGAGGCCCCCGGCATGATTGCCGAATTGAAAGCGGCTGCCGACGCATCCGATGCCGATGGATATCGCCGCGCAGCTCATTCCATCAAATCGAACGCAAACACTTTTGGTGCGACTGCGCTGGCGGAGTTGGCAAGGAAAATCGAACTAGGGGGCATACCCGCAACTGGCGATCCTACGGATGCCAAAGCACTGGAGGCCTCTTTCGCTAAAGCTGCTGCGGCCTTGCGGACCCTGAACAATGACTGATGCACCCGGCCATCTCCTCATTGTTGATGACAACAAGGTCAATCGGCTGCTCCTGTCTCGCAATGTTGAACTGTTGGGGCACAAAGCCTCTGTCGCGGAGAACGGTCGCGTCGCGATGGAGATGCTGTCGAGTCAGTCATTTGACCTGCTTCTACTTGATATCGAAATGCCCGAAATGGACGGGTTTCAGGTTCTGGAGGCAATCAACGCGGACCCCGATCTGCGCGAATTGCCGGTGCTTGTGACTTCTTCGGTCGAAGGGCTCGACAATATTGTGCGCTGCATCGAGTTAGGCGCAGAAGACTACTTGCCCAAGCCAGTGAACAAGACACTTCTCAGCGCTCGCGTCTCCAGCGGCCTTGAAAAGAAGCGACTGCGGGACGAACAAAGACGCCTGCTTGAACGCTTCGCAACAACCGAGGTTGCGCAAGACCTGCAAGAGTCCGGTTTTGCCATCGGCGGCAAACGTGCAAATGCATCAGTCCTCTTTTGTGATATTCGCGGTTTCACGACCCTGTCGGAAAACCTTGCACCTGAGGCAACAATTGATCTGCTCAACACTTTTTACACGCTGATGTTCGAGGCGGTGACCAGCAATGGCGGCATTGTCAGCCTGATGCTGGGTGACGGATTGATGGCTCTCTTCGGTGTTCCGCAGCCGCTGAACAATACTGCGCAAAGTGCGGTTGCCGCAGGACATGAAATGCATAGCATGATCGAGATGCTGAATCACGACCGGCTCGCTGATGGCGAAGAGAGCCTCAGGATCGGCATCGGTATCGCTACAGGCGAAGTCGTCGCGGGCTATGCCGGCACTGACAACCGGGCGACCTATACCTGTATCGGATCCACGGTAAATCTCGCGGCCCGATTGGAAGCTGAAACCCAGAACACTGGAAGCCGGATTTTGGTTGATCAAGAGACCCTGGATCTGCTGGACGGGGCTGATGTACAGAAGACATTTGGCAAGACCCAGATCAAGGGCTTCTCTGATCCGTTCGACATTCACGCGTTGTGATCTTCCCGCAGGAATACCGGTTCTCGGATATCATTTCTTGCAAACGTGCATTCGACTAAAGAAGCCTGCCATTGCAGCCATTCGATCTCGTTTCGAGAGATCAGGTCGTGATTTTTCGCCCGGCCATTTGCCACATCGACGACATGTTCCTGACCACCGAATTCGACACAAGTAATTTTTGGCATTTTCTTTCCTTGTTCACGGTACGGGAACTGATGGGCTCAGCTGTCAAAATCCGACCCTTCGGTGCGCAGGATATCCTTGATCTCGCTCAGGTGAGATTCGGCCTGACCGGGGAAACCCTCGAGTTCTAAGGATGTTTTTTCGGCGATTTCGTCAGACAGGACCCGCAGCCGCAGACCGGTTTGCACGGCCCGGATATAGGTTTCAGCCGCGCGTTCGAAATAATACAACCGGTTGAACGCATCGGCCGGGTCGGAACCGAACACCAGCACACCGTGGTTGCCCATGATCATTGTCTTTTTCTTCGGGTCCTGAAGTGCTGCGGCACAGCGTTCTCCCTCTTCTTCAAAGGTCAGCCCGCCAAAGTGATTATCCACCAAATAGCGTTTGAAGAATGTTGCGGTGTTCTGGTCGATTCGCGGCAAGGTGCTGTCGGCCAGAGAGGCGAGAACTGTCGCAAAGATCGAGTGGGTGTGCATCACGCAATGCGCATGTGGACAGCGTCGGTGGATCGCGCCATGAAGGCCCCAGGTTGTCGGATCAGGCGCGCCGGGCCGGTTCAGCGTGTCGGGATCGTCGGCGTCCAGCAACAAAAGGTCTGACGCGCGGATACGGCTGAAATGTACCTGATTGGGGTTCATCAGGAACTGCGTGCCATTGTTATTTACCGCCAAGCTGAAATGGTTGGCCACCGCTTCGTGCAGACCCAGGTGTGCTGTCCATTGAAAGGACGTGGCCATGTCGATACGCAGATCTCAATGGTCGATGTGCTTGGTGTCGGAAATAGATTTTGCGGTGGCCATGTTTTCGTCCATCCGGGATGGGTGTGCCTGACACCACCCGGTCAGGCACTGTTTGTGTCAGCTTGACTTGTGCATCTGCCCCTTGGCGTGCATTTCGCGCTTGCGGTTCCGGGTGCGTTTCGTGGCGTTTTCGGACCCGTCATGATAGGTGCCGAACCACTTGTCCCAGGGCATTTCCGCGTTGCCATAGTTGCATTCGTAATAGCGGTGATGCAGCTGGTGGAAAAAGGCACCCAGCAGCAACGCCTGACGGTCACGCGCCCAAATCGCCTCATACCCTGAATGTGACGAGGCTGCGCCGAGCATCAGCCAATAGCCCAGAAACAGCATGTGAACCGGGTGGCTGGGCAGGATCAGAACGATCAGGATCGCACTGAGGAAACCAAACGATTCAACCGGGTGCATCGACATGCCGGACCATGGGCCGGTGTTCACGTTGCGATGATGAACGGCGTGCACATGACGGTAGATGAACGGCTGGTGCAGGAACAGGTGCACCACGTAGAAATGTAAGCTTTGCCAGATGGCAAGGATCGGGAACAGCAGGACGAACCAGATCGGATGCGCGGCAAAGCTGAGCGTGCCGATATAGTTGTTGGCGTACATCCAGCGCAAAAAGCACTCAAAGCCAGACAGGAAGGTCGCGCCGAAGACCATGGAGTAAAACATGTTGTCCCAGGTCTGATAGCCGAATTTATACAAGGCGTTCTTGCGCTTCATATATGGGCGCGGGTCGTACTTTAGCAGCTTGCCCTGCCCGTCAATTCCGTAGAACCAGAAATGCAGGCCACCCGCGACGATCAGCAACAACACCCAGTTGCGCACAAAGACATGCGCCATCCAGTCAAAAGCAAATCCAGTCTGATCCGGGCCAACCGGCTGCAGCCAGAAGCCCACCAGAAACGCCAGTACCAGAAAGATCGAGCGATCCGAAAATTGCAGCCAGTTCTGCCAGGTCCATTTTGTAAGCGCACTTAAGTTTGGCGGCCAGTTCCAATAAGGTGCGAATTTCACCGGCAGTTCGGGGTGCCAATGCCATTCCCGGCTCACCGGGCCGGGTTCGGTTTTGGGTTGCGTTTCCGCATTTGGGTTGGTGTCGGCTGTGGTCATGTCCTGTCCTTTCCTGAAAACGTAGTGGTTTCAGGAGAGGCGCGGGGGCGGCTCATAGGGGTATTTGCGTGATGCTTTGCAATTCATCGGCACTACTCGTGGAACGGGCGGCGCTTATCCAGCGCCTCGCGCAGCTTGTCATGCTCGCCGGGTTTCATGGCAATACTGGTGGCTGCATCGGGATAACTGCCATTCAGCACGGCCGTGCGATAGGCATTTAAGCCTTTCATACGTTCGGCCTCCAACTGAGCGCGGACACTGGCCATGTCAGCGAATGCCTTAGCATGACGTGGCGGGTGTTCGGTGTCGCCACAGGCATCATCCTGAAACAGGAAGATGACGTCCGCAGCCCCGCCCGATCCGATGGAATGAGTGATCAACCCGGTGCGCGGGCTGATCTCGGCAATCGCCTGGTCCGCGACGCATTCCAGTTCGACGGCATAGGCACCGGCATCCTCCAGACGACGCAGATCGTCGGCCAGTTGCATCGCCTCATCCGCTGTGCGGCCATAGGCGCGTAGCCCGCCAATCTGTGTGGACAGGCGCGGCACCAGACCCAGATGGCCCTGAACGGCCAGCCCTTCATCGGCCAGCAATTCAACCGCCTTGAAACTGCGCAGGGTGTAAACCGCATCAGCCCCCGCAGCAGCGGCGCGAATACCGGCGCGCAGGATGTCCTGATGGGTCTCATAGTCGCTGGCCATCAGGGCGGCGGTGGTAAAGGTGTCGGGCGCGCCGGCGCGCACCTCGGCCAGATCATGATCGACAATCGAAAGATGGTCGATCCCGGCGGCTTCGGCAGCGGCTGCCTCAATCCGGTTCACGGCGGTGGTCTGGACAAACTTGCGCTTGCCCTTGCCCGCTTTGATATCCGCAACCGTTAGGTTGCGCGTCGCGGGAAACCCGCCAAAGGTGTAGATCCGTTTCATGACAGCCACCGTCCTGACTTATTCAGCCGCCTTGAGCTGCGTGCCCTGCGGGATCACCTCGTAACCCGGCTCTTCGGGTTCATCGTCCAGCATTTCCGGCGGGAAACCGGGCGCGCGAATATCCAGCCCTGTTGCCTCTTCCAGACGTTTGATGATGTTGGGCGAATAGCAACGTTCGCCAAAGCGTTCGATACCGTCCTCGAAGATCTGCACCAGCATCGGTGAGATTTCCAGCGGCACATTGTGGCGATCAGCCACCTGCTGGAACAGGCCCGCGTCCTTTTTCACCAGATCCATAGTGAACGAGATATCGCGCGACCCGTTCAGGATCACCTGGCTTTCTGTTTCATGCACAAAGGACGTACCCGAAGAGATCTTCATCGCCTCATATGTAGTGTTCAGGTCCATACCTGCCGCCTTGGCGGTCACCAGCGCCTCGCAGCAGGTGACGAGGTTGGCGGTCGCCAGATAATTGGTCACGACTTTCAGAACCGACGCAGAGCCCAACTCGCCCGTATGCAGGATGCGGCGCCCCATCATGGTCAGGAAGGGCAGAATACGTTCGAACGTGGCGCGATCACATCCGGCAAAGATCGAAATGTTGCCTGTATCCGCGCGATGGCACCCCCCTGAGACTGGGCAATCGACGGCCGCCCCACCGCGTTCCATCACCATGGCACCCAGGCGTTTGACCTCAGCTTCATCCGTGGTGGACATTTCCATCCAGATCTTGCCCTCTTTCATTTCAGGCAACATTTCCTGCATGACCGTATCCGAGGCTGCAGGCGATGGCAGACAGGTGATAACTGCATCACAATCGCGCATCAGTTGCGCGGGGTTTTCACCGCGCTTTGCGCCGCGCGACACGAAGTCATCAACAAATTCCTCATTGAGATCATGCACTGTCAGGTCGATGCCGTTGCGCAGCAACGAGCCCGACAGCTTGCCACCCACATTTCCAAGACCAATGAATCCAACTTTCACTTGCGCGTTCCTTTCTTCAGTACGATCCGCCAATTTGCGCCACTGACATTCCGGAATGTTAAATACCAGTTGAAGCCTTGCTCAAAACGAATAAAACGGGCGAAGATAGGCAAAAATATTTGGTGCTAAAAGTGTCAAAATCGCCCAACCTGATATGGCTTCGATCCTTTGAATGCGCAGCACGGCACATGAGCTTTACCGCCGCCGCCGTTGAACTTGGTATAACTCAGACCGCGCTGAGCCTGCATGTCCGCTCGTTGGAGGCCCAGTTGGGCTGCCCTTTGTTTTTTCGCGCAGCGCGCAATCTCAGCCTGACGGAGGTCGGGCAGGCCTATGCCTTCTCTGTTCGGCGGGCTTTGGGTGACATCGACCTGTCAACGGCAAGCCTGTTTGGGACCAGTCAGTCGCAAGAGCTGATCGTGCGGGTGCCTATATCCACGGCAACCTTGTTTCTTGCTCACAGGTTGCCTGAATTCTCTCGTCTTTATCCGGAATTCTCCATCAGACTTGTTTCGAACATCTGGGCAGAATCCGCTGGGCGCGAAAACGTCGATGTAGAGTTGCGATTGGGGAAGGGGGGGTGGAGTGATGCGCCGTTCCGGAAGATTTCGGATGAGCGTGTTGTCCCCATCGCGGCCATCGCTCTGGGGGCAGATAAAGTCCCGGCCAGTGAGCTATTGAACATGCCCCAGATTCAAATATTGGGGTTTCAGGACATGTGGCCCGAATATCTCTCGGCGTTTGATGAACAGTACACAGCCGCATCCCCATCCGTGGCTGTGGATACGACAATTGCAGCAGTCGATATTGCAGCCGCTGGCGGTGGCTGCGCACTGATTCTTGAGAGATTTGCCAAGACGGCCATCGCAACAGGAAGAACCATCGCAATTGTCGGAGATGCCGCTCCGATAGAGCAGAGCCACTATCTTGTCGGGGGGCAGAAATCCCAATCCAACGACGCTGCCAAGAAGATGTTCGAGGTCTGGATTGAACAGATATTTGCGTGATTGCCTTTCTACCTTTGAAAGAATACCGACAGTTAACTGAGTGCCTTGCTTTTCCGCGTGGTCCGTCACGCGAGATTTTTTTACTCGATCTTGTTGCGCACGGTATGAATGACCGATCTCGAGTCTGCATTGCCGCAATAAGCGTTGAAGCAATCCGGCGGATTTCGTGCTGTGAGCGCGCACAGCAAAAATTCGACACTTCAGAAACAGAACCTACAAATCACCTCTTTCGGAAAATACGCACCCTTGAATGAGATCGTCACTGTCAGCTCCTGTGAAATTCGAGCATGCGCTACCAAAACTACGCTCGACCTGACAGGTGGGAACGAAGTTGGCGACAGAACTTGCATACCTCTATCAACCCTCGATGTCCGACACACGCGCAATTGCAGAAGCGGATGTGATCTTTATCAACAGCCTTGGTATTGAGACCGGATACGTTGCAATATTTTGAGAAGCGATACGGAGGTTCTGGCCGCCCCGTTGAAGGGTCATCTATGTGTCTATTCGAAGCGCGTCGCGCTGAAGGGTGACAGAACAGTGTTGTTTCGCGCGCCCGTGATGACATCCGCCACGAATTGGCCGGTTTTCGGTGCCATCATCAACCCGTAGTGGCTGTCGCCGAAGGCGGCTATGAGGCCGGGTAGACCGTTGATTTCACCGATGCAGGGCAAACTGTCGGGCAGGCTTGGCCGTTGACCTGACCAAGTGGACGTTTGTTTGTCGTTGAGATCAGGCAACAGCGCGCGGGTCAGTTTGACCACGCCGTCCAGCCGCTTGTGATTGATTGGAGTGTCCAACCCGGAAAATTCTGCGGTTCCGGCCACGCGCAGACCTTTGAACATCGAAGAGGCGACGAACTTCATGTCCATAAGGGAGGGCTGGAACTGCCGGCCCGAAGGGTTGCCAAGGAATTTGCAAGTGTCGACGGTGATGCCGAATTCGGCCAGGAAACTGATAAACAGGGCGGTCGCGGCCTCGGGATAGGCCGGTCAAGTAATCCGGTCATGCCAAAGTCTCAACACTGGCCGTCAACGAATTGGTTGTGGCTGGATCCATAGACTGCCTTCCCGTCAGAGCTTTGCGTCCCTGTCTGAAACCATTCGGACGGATAATGTCGATACCGCAACCAATGGGTTACGCATCGAAATTGGTTTTTTTCCAAACCGCATGATGCATTTAACTGCTGACAGCCATCATGACCCGACCATCGACCCCGGCTGAGACAGATCAAGTCGGTGATCCGGATCCTTGGGAAATCTTGGCGGTGCACCGAATGGAAGCGACTGTTCGTTACTCAAGTGGCAGAGGTTTCGTCCTGAGAAACACTGCAGGACATGGCCAAAACGATTAATGATCAACGCAATTCTGGCGGGAAGGTGCGTAAAGCATGGTCAGGCGATCCGGGCGCTGCGGCCAATGCTGTCAATTCTTAATGTGATGCACACCTGGTCGGGTGTTGTCGCTGTCAGTCGCTGTTTTTTATCTGTGTTTGCCGAACCCTGGCCTAACGTTTTTACCATGGCGGGTTCAACGCGCGTCATGCCCCGGGGTACTGCGCTTGCCAAACGGCTGATGGACAAGTTCGCGGGGGTAACATCACGAATACCAATTCCCCCCAAATCATGGCTGAGCTTACGTCAGAACACGCATTTCGAACTTCAACCCTGTTTTAAGAGTCAACGGACGACATGAACTGAGCAATCAGCGTGCCGTACGACACGTGCAGCCGTCGAGCCCAGAGAGTAATCCTGCAGGCCAGGGCGAAAACTTGCGATCACGATGCAATCGAAATCGTGTGCGTCGGGATAGTCGAGAATACCGCGCCCCGCATGCCCCTCGACAACGTCGATGCGCGCGTCGTTTACGTATCCGATCAAGGGTTTAAGCTTTTCCGTAATTGCGGCCTTGGCGACTTCAAGATGGTTCTCAGGCAGCAGATCGCTGGTGTATTGCGGCAGGTGTTCAACCACATGCAACAGCGTCAGAGTGCCGGATGGTTGTGCGAGAGCACGCCGAACGCTGATGGATTGGACCACATCTCGATCAGCGACCAGCGACACCGGATAAGAATGTTCTGGTACATCTTTCAAACTCCGTGTGAGAAAAAATCAACGACCTGAAGCCAAGGAGGGCGCGGCTTCAGGCCGTTGAAAGGAAACCCGCGGATCGAGGAGATCCGCCGCGAGTTTGGGGAGCGAAACTTCACGCTACTGCAAACATGTCTTTGTATTGGTCACGCAGAATGTTCTTTTGAACTTTGCCCATTGTGTTACGGGGCAGTTCTTCCAGCAGGATCAGCTTGCGGGGGTGCTTGAACCGCGCCAGGCTGTCGTGCACGGCACCCATCATGGCATCCAGATCGGGGATCTGGCCCGGTTCGGCAACGATCACACCCAGAACGGTTTCACCAAAGTCGGGATGCGGCACACCCACAACTGCACTTTCCAAGACACCGGGCTGATCATCCAGCACCAGTTCGATTTCTTTGGGATAGATGTTGTAGCCGCCCGAGATGATCAGGTCCTTGTTGCGACCGACGATATGAACATACCCTTCATCATCGATACGACCCAGGTCACCCGTGATGAAGAACCCGTTCTCGCGCAGCTCGGCTGCGGTCTTCTCAGGCATCCGCCAATAGCCTTTGAATACGTTAGGACCGCGCACCTCGATTTCCCCGATTTCTCCTTGGGGCAGGGTATTGCCATCAGAATCACAGATCTTCAGCTCGACACCGGGAAGCGGAAACCCGACGGTTCCGGCACGGCGCTCGCCGTCATACGGGTTTGAGGTGTTCATGTTGGTTTCTGTCATGCCATAACGCTCGAGGATGCGGTGGCCGGTGCGGCCTTCGAACTGCACATGGGTTTCCGCCAGCAGTGGGGCCGAGCCCGAAACAAACAGCCGCATATCCGCAGCCAGTTCTCTGGTGAACCGCTCATCATCCAGCAGGCGTGTGTAGAATGTTGGCACTCCCATCATTGTGGTAGCATTTGGCATCCGGCTGATGATTTTATCCAGGTCGAATTTGGGCATGAATACGATGCTGCCGCCCGCTGCCAAAGTGACGTTGGTCGCCACAAACAGTCCGTGAGTGTGAAAGATCGGCAGCGCGTGCAGCAGCACGTCGACGGATGTGAAACGCCATTCGTTGACCAGTGTTTGCGCATTCGACAACAGGTTATTCTGTGTCAGCATCGCACCCTTCGAGCGACCCGTTGTGCCCGAGGTATAGAGGAAGGCGGCCAGATCATCACCATCGCGATCGACGGTTTCAAAGCTGGCAGGCATGGTCGCAGCCTGATCCATCAATGTGCCGCTTCCATCAGCATTCAGGGTTTCCACCTTAGCGCCCAACTGTGTCCCCACCGGGGTGAGCTTTTCTTCGCTCTTGCTGTCACAAACGATCAGGGACGCACCGCTGTTTTCGATGAAATAGGTCAGCTCATCCACCGTATAGGCGGTGTTGAGTGGCAGGAACACCAGACCAGCTTGCGCACATGCAGCATACAGCGCCAGCGCCTCGGGCGACTTTTCGATCTGCGCGGCGAGACGATCACCGGGTTTCAGGCCCAGTTGGGTGGCGACATGCGCAATCTGCGCGGCGGTGCTCAGGAAACCCTGATGCGTGATGGTTGTCCCGTCTAGCAGGTGCAAAAAAGGTGTATCTTTATCGGCATGAACGCCGAACAAGCCATCATAGAGAGGGTTAGCCATGAAGTTTACCTTTCTTGTGTCATGGTGAGAGAGGCGGACGCAGCGAGGGATTTTGCCTCGGCTGAAGCGATCACCTCGCGGGTATTGGCGAATTGCTCGTGGTTTTGGGAAACGCGGGACAGGTCATACAGATAGTTGACCATGGTGCCGCCGGACTGCGCCCGCCCCTTTTCCGAGATATCGGCATCGGCATGAACCGCGTGGACCAGCGCGCCATTGCCCAGATGAAACCGGGCTACCGGGTCGAACGGCATATTGCCCCTGCTTTTGACGTTCAGCAGATAATGTGCCGCCAGCGCCTTCATCTGGTCAGGCTGTTCGACATCCCATTTGAAACCCTTTTCTGAGAGCCATTTGGTCAGACCCGGAATGGGCGAAAGGGTGACGAAGGTTTTCAGCCCCGACAATTCTGCTGCCAGATCCGAAGCTACCTGTTTTATCAACGAATTTCCGAATGAGATGCTGGCAAGGCCCGCCTGACAGTTGGAAATGGAGTAAAACACCGCCGTGTCGGCCTGATCCTCCGGCATCGGGTCACGGTCTTCGGCGAGCAGAGCCTGGACCGATCCCGGAATGCCGCTGTTCAGTGCGACTTCGACGAAGATCAGCGGTTCGTCGGGCATTGAGGGGTGGAAGAAGGCGAAACACCGCCGGTCTACGGGTTCCAACCTGCGGCGCAGGTCGTCCCAGCTGTCTATGGCATGCACTGCCTCGTAGGCGATGATCTTTTCCAGAATATGCGCTGGGCTTTCCCAGTTGATTGGGCGTAGGACCAGAAATCCTCGGTTGAACCAGCTGGCAAACAGGTGCCGGAAATCCAGATCCAGCGCTTGCAACTCGGGTTCTTTACCGCCCAGCCGAAGCAGATCGGCGCGCATCTGCACCAGCGCGCCAGTGGCCCCGGGTACGCGGTTCAGCCGCCGGATCATTTCCTGCCGGGCTGGTTCTACCGCAGCCGCAAAGCTGCGATAGGTCGCTTTCGAGGGGTCACGCTCGTATGCGTCCAGCGATGACCGCACCGCATCGGGGTCGATATTCATAGCCGTGGCGAGATAGCGGAAGAACTCCAGCTTTTCGTCATCCGCCAGCGCGTCGAACCGGGTCAGTATTTCCTCGGCCAGAGCCAGCCCCGAGGTTTCCCCGGCGGACCCAACCAGCGCGCCGGCCAGTTCAGTCAGCGGGCGGCCATCCAGGGCCGCGCCCGCCGCGCCGCGGCGGTAGCGCCGCTCGAACACGGTGGACAGAAGATCCGCCAGCAGGGTCATATCGCCGCTCCCATCACCATATCAGGCAGCCATGTGGCCAGACCGGGGAACAGGCACAGCAAGACAATCGCAATCACCATGCAAGCCACAAAGGGGAGAGAGCCTGTCAGGATGGTTTTCAGCGAAATGTCGGGCGCGATGCCGTTGATCACATAGAGGTTCAGGCCGACAGGGGGTGAGATCAGGCCAATCTCCATATTGATGGTCAGCACAACCGCGAACCAGATCGGGTCGAAGCCAGCGGTAGTGATGATCGGCAGCAGGATCGGTGCTGCCATCAGGATCACCGCAACGGGGGGCAGAAAGAAGCCGGCGATCAGCAGGAACACGTTGACCGCACCCATCAGAATCCAGCGGTTCACATCCAGCGTACCGATCCATTCGGCAATCGATTGCGTGATGAACAGCGAGCTGAGCATGTACGAAAACACACCGGCGGCGGCGATGATAAACAGGATCATCACGCTTTCTTTGGTGCTGTCGCGCAGCACAACCCAGATGTCCTTTGGGTTCCACAGCTTGTAGATGATCATCGCGATCAGCAGGCAGAGCAAGGCGCCCACGGCTGCGGTTTCCGACGGCGTAGCGATACCGCCATACATGGCATAGAGCACGCCCAGAATGATGCCGAGGAAGGGCAACACGCGTGGCAGGATCTCGAACCGCTCGGCCCATGTATAGCTCCCGGAACCCAGTCGGGTCGCGTCACCCGATTTCCATGTGGAATACAGCGACCAGGCCATGAACAGACTGACCAGCATCAGGCCTGGGATCACACCGGCCAGGAACAGGCGACCAATCGATGTCTCGGTGGCGATACCGTAGACGATCATGGTGACCGACGGCGGGATCAGGATGCCCAGCGTACCGCCTGCAGCGATCGAACCAGCAGCAACACCGTCGGGATAGCCGCGCTTGCGCATCTCGGGGATGCCCATCTTGCCGATCGCGGCACAGGTTGCGGGCGACGAACCGGACATGGCGGCGAACAGGGCGCAGGCACCAAGGTTCGAGACAACGAGACCGCCCGGAACACGGGTCAGCCAGCGTTCAAGTGCTTCATACAAGTCCGCTCCGGCCCGCGTTGAGGCGATGGAGGATCCCATGATGATAAACATCGGGATCGAGAGCAGGGCGAAGTTGTCGAGCTTACCGAAAAGGATTTCCGGCATCAGTTCCAGCGACCGGGGGCCGTCGAAGATGATCAGGAACCCGGCCGAGACGATCAGCAGGCCGATAGCGACCGATACGCCTGAGAACAGAACGAGAATGGTGGCAATGGCGACTACAGCGCCGAGCAGAAGAGGGTCCATCGACTTTACTCCAGTCCGAAGGGTTTATCGATGCCAAGCAGGACGGCGACGAGGTCAGCAATCAGTTGCAACAGCAGCAGTCCAAAGCCGACGGGGATGGACAGGTAGGGAATCCACAGGCGAACACCCCAGACAGTGTCGGATTTCCAGCCACGCTCCCACGCGAAGTGCCAGTATTCATAGCCGTAGAACAGCATGACCGAGATGATGGCGATAGACAGGACCGAGGTCAGGATCGCCATAAAGAACCGTGCGCGCGGGGCCAGCGAGATTGGGATCAGGTCGACATTCACGTGCCCGCGCAGACGCTGCACATAAGGCAGACCAACCAGTGTGGCGGCGATGACAAGATAGATAACCGCTTCGGTCTGCCAGATGGTCGAGCCATTCAGGACAAAGCGCACGATGATCATCTGACAGGTGATGGCGACGGCTGCGACGATCATGCCTGCCGAACACCAACCCGCCAGAGTTGACAGTGCTGCGACAAAGCGAAGGAAGGGATTGTTCCCGGTGTGGGAAGCAACGGCAGAGCTGTGGCCAGCCATTTGCGCCTCCTGTGATTGAGATGCAATTAAGTCTGAAGATCAGAGAAGTTCAGATGAGATAAAGCAGGTTCCGGGCGACGGCAACGCCGCCCGGAAGTGGGGGTCACTCGACCGCCAGCGCCTTGTTCAGCAGGTCCTGACCATCAGGAACCTCTTCTACAAAGGCTTTGTAGGATGTCTCTTGCGCCAGTGTGCGCCATGCTTCGAAATCTTCCGGGCTCATTTCCGCGATTTCGACGCCGGCTTCTTTAAAGACCTTGGCCGAGTTGGCATCCTGTTTCTTGGCTTCTTCCAGATAGAAGGCCTCTGCTTTTTCCGAGGCAGCCAGCAGGGCGGCCTGCTGTTCTTCGTTCAGGCCATCAAAGGTGGACTTGTTCATCAGCAACGGCTGGTACATGAACCACAACGCCACTTCGCCCGCAGGAGTGTAGCAGGCAACCTGCTCGTAGATGCGGTAGCTGACGAAGGAAGACGACGACGTGTTGGCGGCTTGCAGAACGCCGGTCTGCATGGCGTTGTAGATTTCTGACGATGCCATCGACGCGATTGATGCGTCAGCACCAGCCAGCATCTGTTCGAACGACTTGCCCGCCGCGCGGGTTTGCAGGCCCGCTATGTCTTTGGGATTGGTAATGCATTTGTCCTTACCGGCAAAACCACCGGCCAGATAACCGTGGACCAGAACCATCACATCGTCCTCGGCCATCTTTTCTTCCAGCGCTTCCATGAAAGGAGAGGCGGCCAAACGAGCCGCATGGTCATGGTTCTTCACCAGACCCGGCATCAGAGTCAGGTTATAAGCAGGCTGCTGTCCACCGGCATAGCTAAGCGGCAGAACGGTCATGTCCAGCTGGCCACGGCTGAGCGGCTTGTACTGCTCGCGCGGTTTGAACAGTGATTTCGATCCGAAAATCTTGATCTCCAGATCGACATCTGCTGCGGCAACCTCATCCGCAACGATCTGGGCGACCTGATGTCGGATGTCTTTGTTCGACCACTGATGCGACAGGCGCAGTTCTTCCGCGGAACCCAACGTGCCCACGGATGCAAGCGCCAAAGCAGCGACGGCTGTTTTGAACATGGCTTTCATTTTTTTCCTCCCTTTTTCAACCCGGGCTTGCCGGGGATAACCAGAAGCATACGGGTAGTATGTTTTTTAAGTCAACATTTTTGTATACAAGATTTGAAATCTTGAGTTCTCACCCATTCGTGAGTAAAACCTAATCCTATGGACCAAAGACTTGCCGATACCATCGCTCAGGACCTTGAAGAGTTGATCTTCGACGGTACCTTTTCGGATGGAGAACGTCTGGATGAAGTCAAACTGTCAGAGCAATTCGGAGTATCCAGAACACCACTTCGAGAAGCATTTCAGAGGCTTGCCTTGTCGGGGTTGGTTGACCTGATCCCGCGTCGCGGTGCCTTTGTCAGACAGCCTGGTCCCGTAGAACTGATGGAGATGTTCGAAGTCATGGCCGAGCTCGAAGCCGCTTGCGGTCGGCTTGCCGCGTTGCGTATTTCTGATGAAGCAATGAAAGACCTAACTGACGCCAACGCGAGATGTCAGGAGGCCGTCGATGCAGTTGATCCGGACACATATTACCTCGAAAACGAACGTTTCCACAAAATCATATACAACCAATCCGGCAACTCGTTTCTAGAGCAAGAAGCGTCAAAGTTGCACAGACGGCTCAAACCCTTCCGCCGACAACAGCTTAGGTTTCGGGGCCGTATGGATCAGTCAATGTCCGAGCATGAGAACATCGTGCGCGCGCTGGACAGTGGCAACCCTGAGGAAACGGCAAATGCGCTGCGCGATCACGTGGCAGTTCAGGGTGAAAAGTTTCATAACCTGATGGCAACGCTCAAGTGACATAGCTGAAAAGCCCATTAGTTTCTTCACACGGTTTTTGATACCTCACTGTCGAAGTGCGACCGGGCCGCGAGGGGTCGTCGCTGGGTATTGTTCTGCGGTGGGTGCGCATGGGGCGCTCTTCGTCTCAGGCCATAGCGTTTGAGTGTGACCCCTTGATTACTCGGGCAGTGCGCCAACCCATGCCGCAGGCCAGCCAGCGGCAGAGGGCTATCGCGAACGCGACGTTCTGGTGATCACTGAAGATGGCAACGAGAACATTACCGGTTATCCTTACGGGACAGAGTTCAACGTCGTCGCTTAGTAAACGCGGTTGAACCCAAACTCAGCCGTGATCTCCTTTTGATCACGGCAAGAGACACCCGAGTGAAGATAGAAAAACGCGGCGGGGAGGATAACGTCCTACGGCTTTCTCGCCGCTATGAATGAGGTCAATGGCAGACCCTCAAATGTTTGCCGATGCGGGCCATTTCCTCGCTAAGATCTGGCCCAAAGCTTTGCAACAAATTCGGTCGTATGTTGTGGACCTGAAGCGGGTGGGTGCAATCGAATGGCTTCTTCAGAATCCAACCGGATCATCCTGCGTCACCCTTCATAAGAAGAGTATTTTCAGCCGAGCACAAACGATGACGGGGCTCAGTCAGCCTCGCGAGCTGCCTGGTTTTTTCGCGGTGACGTAGTCCGGCGGCCAGAATGCAATGGACAGTTAAGAGAGCCACAATACTCCTCCCTTGCCGATGAAGCGTGTCTGATGCAGAATTATCGCGGAAAAAGGGCTTCTGGTTCACCACCAAATCAGCCTGATGCCATGCTTTGGGAGGAGTGCGTCATGACGTCCAAGCCCGAAAGGTCAACACAACCAGACAACACGACGCCTCAGCAGGCGATGCCCAAGGTCAATAAGCTGACTGCGGGGGATATCACCGCATCGCTGAAAGCCGGTTTTTCGGACTTTCTGGCACGCCCCATCATGAGCAGCTTTTTCGGGCTGTTCTATGCGGTCTTTGGATTTCTGTTGGTTTGGGCCCTGGTGTGGCTGGGAAAGATCTGGATGATTATCCCTGCCATAGTGGGCTTTCCGCTGGTTGCGCCATTTGCCGCCGCCGGGCTTTATGAGATGAGTCGCCGGTTACAAACCGGCGAGAGTTTCGGTTGGTCTGAAATCCTCACCGTCATGGCCGATCAGCGAAAGCGCGAAATGGGCTGGATGGCTTTTGTCACCCTGTTCATTTTCTGGGTTTGGGTTTACCAAATTCGACTTTGGCTGGCGATCATCCTGCAGAACGCGTCCTTTTCGAATTTTGAGGGGTTTCTCAACACGGTTTTCTTTACACCTCAGGGCTGGACCTTTCTTGCTGTTGGTACCTGCGTCGGCGCATTTTTGTCGGCTGCGCTGTTCTCGGTGACTGTTATTGCCATGCCCATGCTGCTTGATCGGGAAACCAATTTCGTTTCTGCCATGCTCACCTCTGTTCGTGTCGTCACAGAAAACCCGGTGGTCATGCTCAGTTGGGCGGCGATCATCTCCTTCACCATGCTGGTGTCGCTGATACCGGCATTTCTGGGCCTGATCTTCACACTGCCGATCCTTGGTCACACCACATGGCATCTCTATCAACGCGCTGTTTCACCCGCACAGACGTGATACGCCCAGATTTAGCTCTTGAGTGAGCGAGCACTTCTGACACAGCCGTCGGATCACCTGATCTGGTAATAGAAGGACAGTTTTCGGCTGACACCGCCTGGAGGGCGGGGAAAGGGGGCAGCGGTCCGGACCTGTTCCTTGGCGGCGCGTTCTATATCTGGCGAGCCGGAACTTTCAACTACATCTACCCATGCCAAACTGCCGTCGGGGCTGATCTCAAAGAACACGCGCGCATAGCCGCGAGCCGCGACATAGACGAGTGGCGCGCGGTTCAAGTGAACCAGAACCTGGCCAGCATAGTTCGTTGAATCCGAGTTGCCCGGCCCGCGCCCCCCGGAACGGGTGCTGCCCCTGTTTTGCCGGAAGACGTCCACACCTTCTCTTCGATAAGCGGTGAGGGGCGACTCGATTGTCTGCTCTGGAAAGCGCAGGTTGTCAAAATTGTTGAACCGGTCAAGTGCTCTGGGAAGTGCCGCTTGTGGATCGCGGTTCGGCGGGCGGGGCCGCAGCGACGAGACCACGGCCTGCTCGGACTCGCTGGTCTCTGTTTCAGGTGCGGGCAGCACCGCATCTTCTTCTGAAGATTCCGGGGCCGCATCTGGTGTGACGGGTTCTTGAGTTTGAATGTCTTCCGGGACGACCGGAGACAGCTCGGGCGGAAGTGCGGCAAGCTGTTCCTCGGACACCGGTTCTTCGGCAGATGAAGGTTCGACCGGATCGACCTCTTCGCTCGGCGGAGCCTCTGGCGTTTCGGTGACGGGATCGGACGCCGCGGTTTGACCTTCGGCATCTTCACCCGTGTCGTCCGCGCTCTGGTCCACAGGTTCAGTGACTGCCTCGTCGGGTGCCCTCGGCTGAATGATCGTCGAAGAGCCGGTGTCCGGCGCATATGTCTGTTGCGGGTCGGGTGACGCAACACGGGCGTCGCTTGTGGGGATCTCGGCCTCTTGTGGCTCGATCGGTGGTTCTTCAGGAGGGAGCGGGGCCTCAGCCGGTTTTGGCTGAACTGGTTCAATCGCGGTATCAGCAAACTCTTCGAAGCTGTTGCTCAACTCGACTGAGTCCGTGCGGCTTTCACTTGGACGCGGGTTTGACAAGCTTGGTACCGTCATACTTAGGCCGAGGAAATGAGCCAGAACTGAAATCGAAATCGCAAGGAATGCGACGAATAAAGACCGCCTGATCATTCGAGCGCCTGCTCGGTCACCAGAAATACCGAAGCCGCCCCTAACCGTCGCAGACTGCTGGTGATCTCCATCAATCGCGGCGCGGACGCGTTCCTGTCCGGAATGATCCGAACAGGCCCAGTGTCATGATTTGCCATGAAGGTTTCGGCATCTATCGGCCTGCCACGAAAGCTCAATGCCCCGTCCTGATGCAGGACAAGTGCATCCGGTGGTTCGCGACCTTCAAGATCAGCGGTGTTCACCAAATCCAAGTCGGGGTCCAGTGGTGGCGCTATTGTGCCCGCGATCAGGAAAAAGACCAGTATCAGGAAAACGACATTGATCAGTGGAATGGTCGAGTCGCGGTTTCGGCTGGTTCGGATGTGACGGATCATAGTCTTACTCCAACACC
Source organism: Ruegeria sp. 6PALISEP08 (assembly GCF_001238295.1). Taxonomy (GTDB): domain Bacteria; phylum Pseudomonadota; class Alphaproteobacteria; order Rhodobacterales; family Rhodobacteraceae; genus Ruegeria. The sequence goes on along the minus strand of NZ_LGXZ01000007.1, from coordinate 116,703 downwards.
CGTACTGTCAAACCTTCGCGCCCGCGCAATCGAACAAGAAGGTCCACAAGGCGTTGTGCAGACGTGTCAGGATCAAGGTTGACCAGAACCTGACCAGTTAGGGCCTGATCCGCCATGTCCTCAAGCGATATGGGTTGACCGTTCAGGACCACGCGCGTGGCTCCGAGTTGGACGAAAAAACGTTCGGTTGGCTCGGCCTCGCTTTCTCTGCCCGTGGTCACGCTGCTGAGTTCAATCTCGCTGAATCTCGAAAAAGTCGAAGACAACATGAAAAACAGCAACAGCAGAAAGATCACGTCGATCAGGGGCGTCATCGACATGCGCCGCCGGACAAATGGCGCGGTGTTACGCATGTTCCGGTACAACGGAAACCGCTGTGGCCCCTGTTGCGCTGTCAATCGAGGGACCCGGGACCAGAACCGTGCGCAATGCCTTGTCCGCAAAGACACGCTCGCGCGCTGTGCGGCTTTCAAGCCAGGACAAAACCATCGAAGTTGGCATCGCAACGGCCAACCCTACGGCGGTGGTTATAAGGGCGACCCAGATCCCGCCCGCCAGAACCGACGGATCTACCGATGACCCCGCAGTTTGCAGACTTTGAAAGGCGCTGATCATGCCCAGAACCGTGCCGAAAAGACCCAACAGAGGTGCAAGTTGCGCCACGGTGTCCAGCAGGCGGAAACCGCGTTCCAGCCCGGCAAGAACCAGACCGGCCTCGGCATCCAACCGGTCGTCGGCCCCGGGAAGGTCGGATGCATCCATCGCGGCGCGGACAATGGGGGCAAGGTAGCTGCTGCTGTCAGCCAGCCGTTCACGCGCTGCAGCCCGGTCGCCTGCGTCCCAGGCCGCAAGTGCCTGGGACAGAACCTTGTGCCGCCCGACACCGCAGGCGGCAAACTGCCAGAGTTTGTAAAGAGTGACAGCCAGTGTCAGGACGGACATCGCGATCAAGATCGCGACAACCGGCCCACCAAGTGTAAAAATTTCACGAAGTGCGTTCAACGGGTTCATCCCAAAAGCTCCATGTCTACCCGGCTGCTGAGCGTCAGGGCCTTTTCGCATATCTCGCTTTCAGAACCGGCCACCACGCATGAGTTCGTGCCATTGATCAACGCTTGCCCGACTGTGTCACACGCTCTGTTAGGCAGGTCGAATTGGCGGACACGAGGTCTGCTTGCCGGTAATTCACGGAAATCGAATAGAGAAAGGCTTATTACACCACCCTCAGCATCAAAAACGACAGTTTCAAAAACTGCGCCATCTATCGAATGCTCGGTTTCATTTTTGACCAAGAACGTCAACCTGCACGATCCGGAGACATCCTGTATTGCGTTCAACTCAACGATTAGATTGCCTGGCGGTTCGGTGTCAGATTGCGCGAACGCCATGGAGGGCAGACTGCCGCAAAACAATGCCGCGACAATAAGGCGACGAAAAAACATGTGCTTACTCCGTTTTGCTGCGTTCAGTGTATCAGGCAGCGACCATCAACTGACTCTTTTGTTTGTTGTCTTAGTTGTGCGCCAAGTAAAGGGTAACGAAGGTTCGAGGAGTAAAAGGATCGTCAGCGCCAGTTGATATGTGTTTCCACAGGGTAAGAGATACGGAGCCAAGACGGAATTTCAACTGTTCTGGGGAACATCAAACCCGCCCTTCACTAAACTGGGGGTCAAGTCGCAAATAGGTGCACGACGGCAGGCAGAAATGCTTACCCGATCAAAAGGATGTACGGCGCCACCAACCGACAACTAGAACGCGATTTGCACATAAAACTTGCTAAGAGCGCTAAAAATAATGAATATTTGTATATATTTTTAGTGAGTCAATAAAGCTGCAAACAAGCTTATTGTGAGGCAAGTGTCGAGCACAGTGCGATCCGCACGCATCAGGACCCAAAGGGGGAAGGGGCTCGATTTTGTCGTGGTTAAAGATTGTTTTGATTCTTTTCGTCGTCGTGATCATACCGTCGCAGACGATTGCTAATATTGGGAAAGTCATCAGCGCGGAACAAGGTGCACAGCTTATTCGAGGGGGAAAAGCACAGCCCGTATATTCAGGGATGGAGGTCGCGTCAGGGGATACTATTTCGACGGACCGGACGGGTTTGATCCAAATCGTCTTTGTGGATGAAACCAAGATCGCAATTGGACCCAACGCTCGTATGGTGTTGGATGTGACCCTGTTGCGTGGCAACCGCAAAGCCAAGAGCTTTGCTGTTCAGGCTCTGGGCGGCAGCTTTCGGTTCATTTCCGGCAAAAGCCGAAAGCGGGCCTATTCGATCAGGACACCATCCGCAACGATGGCGGTGCGCGGCACAACGTTCGACATGTGGATTGTGTCAGACCAACAAAGTGCCATGCTTGTCTTGCAGGGTACGGTTCGAATGTGCGGTCAGAAAGGCTCGTGTAGGTCTTCAGGACGCCAGTGCAGTATGTACGCAACAAGCGGGCGTGGAACTGTCGGACGCCCTGCTGATCAGGCGCAATACGAACAAGCGCTGAAAAGTGGATTTCCTTTTATCCAATCGCAAGAGAGTTTGTTGCCCCCATTGCAGGTAAGAGTGGAAGGTTGCGCCGGTGAAGCTGCACCTGTGCGGCGTGTCAAACCCAACAGATCAGAACCCCGCGCAGCCGCTCCTCAGCGGCAAGTGTCAACCGAAACCGTGAATGTGAGCCCTTCGTCAAGCCCGTCACCTTCAGGTAGTCCGTCACCTACAGAGCAGGCTGAACCGGAAAGAGAAGAACCAGAACAAGAGGAGCCGGAAAGAGAAGAACCAGAGCATGATGAGCCTGAGCATGATGAACCAGAGCCTGACGAGCCGGATCGAGAAGGGTCTGAAGAGGGGCTCTCGATAAACGTATTTGATTAACAAGGGCTTGTTCCTCTTTTCCGGAGGATAGATTGAGCGAAAAAACACGAAAAACCAAGAATGGACGATGGGCTTTTCGCCTTGTGGGATTGGTCCTGATCCTCGTGGGCTGTTTTATCCGGGTATTGGATCCTTACCCCGTACGAATGACGCGTCTTGTCTATTTCGACGTTCTTCAAAGATTATCCCCTCGCGAGTTCAATCCCGACCTTCCCATACGCGTCGTGGATATAGATGAAGATGCACTTGCCAATTGGGGGCAATGGCCGTGGCCGCGCACCCTCGTGGCTCAGCTGGTTCAAAACCTGGGCGAATACGGTGCCGCAGCCATCGCATTCGATATGCTGTTTGCCGAGCCTGACAGGTATTCACCATCGCGCCTTCTGAATGATCCGTCCCTGGCGGGAATTCTGACCGTGGAACACCATGCCAAGAGATTGGACAATGATATATTGCTTGGGATGGAAATCGCCTATTGGCCAGTGGTTTTGGGCGCGGCCGCACGGTTGTCTGAAGAAGGCAAGAATGTCACCTCCAAAGCCGGTATCGTCGAGTTTGGTGAAAATCCGACTGCGGGTCTGATCTCGGTTCCTCATTGGACGCCAATTGCACCGCCTTTGGATCGCACCGCCGCGGGTATAGGTGGGGTCAATGTCTCTCCTATCGGCGGGACCGGAATTGTGCGCCGCGTACCGGTTCTTTGGAACGGGCCGGATGGGCCAATGCCAGGTTTGGCCGTCGAATCTCTGAGGGTCGCACTGGGAGAAACCAATATCTTTGCCGAAGGCTCAATGGATGAAGAGGGCATCATGCTGGCTGTTGAGGTCGGCGGATACCAGGTGCCAACGACCGAGAATGGCGAGCTTTGGCTGAAGTACAGGCGGGACACTCCCGATCTTTACATTTCGGCAGGTGAGGTCATGACCGGTTCTGCCGACCCGTTATTGCGTGCCGAAATCGAAGGGCGCATCATACTTGTTGGAACCTCTGCCGCCGGTTTATTCGATATTCATCAAACGGCGCTGGGTGAAAGCGTTCCCGGCGTTTCCATTCACGCACAGATGATCGAGCAAGTCCTGACCCAGGAAATGCTCAGCCGGTCTGACGTGACTTCGGCGCAGGAATTGCTAGCCTTTGCGCTTCTTGGGCTTGTCGTGATCGCGGTCATGTCCAGCTTTGGCGCCGTAGCATCCTTTATTGCCGGTGGTGTTGCCGCAGCAGCTGTTCTTGCCATCAGTTGGCTGGTTTTTCAAAATCAGTCGGTACTGTTTGATGCAACGTTTCCCTTGATTGGCGGAATCGCAAATTTCGGTCTTTTGGCTGGATACTTGTTCATATCGACCGAGCGAGAAAAGCGTGAGATCCGAAAAGTTTTTTCGCACTACGTTGCACCGGAAATCTTGGATGAAATGGAGCATACGGGCCACCAACTGAAACTGGGAGGCGAGATTCAGGAAATCACCGTGATGTTCTCGGATATCCGTGGGTTTACGGCTTTGTCCGAGTCTGCGTCGGCAACAGAGCTTGTTTCGCTTTTGAATGCGCTGTTTTCCAAGATTGGGGATCAGATTCTGTATGAGCGGGGGACAATCGACAAATTTATCGGTGACGCGGTCATGGCTTTCTGGAACGCACCTTTGCCCGTTGCGGATCACCCATGCCGTGCGGCGCTTGCTGCGCTCAGGATGAGAAGTGCCCTGGCGGAGTTCAACGCATCCGACATTATGCAAGACCGACAACCCATCGCACTGGCAACCGGAATTGCCACAGGGCAGGCTTGTGTCGGGAACATCGGGTCACAAAAACGGTTCAACTACACAGTTATTGGTGATGTGGTGAATGTTTCGGCGCGGATCGAGCAATGCTGTCGCACCGTGGACTATGACATTGTTGTCTCAAGCGCAGTTCACCAAGCAGGTCAGTCTGATCTGGCCTTATTGGAGGCTGGCCACGTCGACCTGAAAGGCAAAGCTTTTCCCGAGCCCGTCTTTATTCTGGTAGGAGACCGCTCAGTGCGGGAAACTGATGCGTTCCAGAATCTCCTTGCTTTGCATGGCGAGTTGTCTTCGGCGTTGGCGGCGCGAGAGGCTCAGGCCAGCATTGAGCGTATATGTCAGCGTTGCGAAGAAATAGCCGAAGACATCGAGCCGGGGTTATGCCAGTTTTATCGCGCAATACCGGGTCGCGCGGCTGATTTCAGGTCAGACATGCCGACTGGGCATTATGTGTTCAGTAGATACAATCGTAGAGTGGGAGCTGAATAGCCTTTGGATCCAACGGCTTTGCGTTATTGGTCGGCGTTGGATCATTGCGCCACGCCTCCCAAGGGTGTTGGTTGACAGCTGACCCAAGATTGGCAGCTGAGCGACCAAGGTCCGTATATGGGCGCGCGGCTGTCATTGTCGTCGGGATTGAAATCCTGGGTTTATGACTTTCAGGTCAGTTTCAGGTTCAAGATAAACGCGCTGCAGGCGTCTATCAGACCGTCGAAGCGGGAACTCTCCTTTACGTACAGGTAAACCTGCCGTCTGTCGGGTAGATCGGGTAAATCCCTGAATGTGACGTTCTCGGGGATTATGCGAGCGATGGTCTGAGGAAGAAGTGTGATCCACTTGCCGGTTCCCACCATCGTTATGAGTGATTGTGTATTGTGGATAGTGACATCGACGTCGTCGAGCGCATTTACAAACTCTGGCGTCTCAATGAGGTCACACAGAGTATTTCGCACGAACGAGGTGGTTACTACATCTTCCACGGTTGGGCGCTCGGGCTTAGTCATCAGGGGATGATCAGCCGCGCACACCAGTCCGAACTGATCTTCAAACAAAGGATGCGCTTTCACACCTTTCACAGGATGAAAGCCGGACGCAATTCCAATATCGGCTTTGCCATCTGCAAGCGCATCCAGCACTTGCCGCGTATCGGCGTCCCTGAGCTCGATCTTTGCACCGGGAAAACGACGCGTCATGTTTTCAAGCACAGATGGGAAAACCAAAGCGGCGACAGAAGGGACGGATGCTATTCGGATCAACCCATTGGCTGCATGGGCGGCGGTTTCGATGGATTGCACTGTCTGGTCGAACTGGCGAACCTGTTTGAGGGACATCTCAAACACCTGCTCGCCCAAGACTGACAATTGGTTCTTTCTTTCCCCAACAAACAACTTTTTCCCCAAATGATCTTCAAATTGCTTCAGGGTCATCGAGACGGCGGATTGGGTTCGCCCTAATCGATCCGCCGCTTCGGACAAGTTTCCCGTTTGCGCGACGGTGCAAAAACAACGCAGCATTTCGATTTTAAGTGTCACGTTTCAGAAATCCTGAAGTTTAGTTAATTTAATTGAATTTGACTGATATTGCGTAAGAAGTCCATTCTAGCCTCAACTTCTTTTATCTTGGGGCAAACCGTGACCAACCTGAACCTGATTGCTGGCGAATGGCTTGCCGGCGAAAGCGAGATTGAAAACCGTAATCCTTCGGACCTGAGCGACCTGGTTGGCCATTTCGCGCAAGCCAGCGCGGATCAGCTGGAGGCAACGCTGGATCAAGCGCGCGTCGCGCAAGCCGAATGGGCAGCCTATGGGCTTGAACGCAAGCAGGCCGTGTTGATGAGCATTGGCAATGAGCTGATGACCCGCGCCGAAGAACTGGGCAATTTGCTCAGCCGGGAAGAGGGCAAGCCGCTTGCAGAAGGGAAGGGCGAGGTCTATCGCGCTGGGCAGTTCTTCACCTACTATGCCGCTGAATGCCTGCGCCAGATTGGAGAGAACGCGGATTCCGTGCGTCCTGACATCGAGATTGACGTGCGCCGCGAGGCGGTTGGGGTTGTCGCTGTCATCAGCCCGTGGAATTTCCCGACCGCAACAGCCTCGTGGAAGATTGCCCCGGCGCTGTGTTACGGCAATGCAGTGGTCTGGAAACCGGCCAACATCACGCCTGCCTCTGCCGTGGCCCTGGCCGAGATCATCAACCGTCAAGACATTCCCAAGGGCTTGTTCAGCCTTGTCATGGGTTCGGGTCGGTCCATTGGACAACGGCTGGTGGAAAGCCCCAAGGTCAACGCCATCTCGTTCACAGGGTCAGTGCCAGTGGGTAAGGGTATTGCAGCGGCGGCCATCCAGAACCTGACCAAGGTGCAGATGGAGATGGGATCGAAAAACGCGCTTGCCGTGATGGACGACGCCGATCTTGACCTTGCAGTTTCGTTGGCGTTGGGCGGTGCGTTTGGGGGAACCGGTCAGAAATGCACCGCCTCGTCGCGGCTGGTGGTTCATGCTGCTGTGCATGACGCATTTGTCGAGAAACTGGTGGCTGGTGCACAGGCTATGAAAGTCGGTCACGCGCTGGAAGAGGGGACACAGATGGGGCCCGTCGTCAGCGCACAGCAATTGGCCGAGAATCTGGCTTATGTCGATCTGGGCAAATCCGAAGGGGCGGAACTGGCCTGTGGCGGGCAGCGTTTGGAAATGCCGCATGATGGGTACTACATGAGCCCCGGCGTGTTCCTGAACACGACCAACGACATGCGTATCAACCGGGAAGAGATGTTCGCGCCGCTGACCTCGGTGATTAAGGTTGGCAGCTATGATGAAGCGCTCGCAACCGTGAATGACACCAATTTCGGTTTGACCTCGGGCATCGTCACGCAAAGCCTGGCCCGCGCCACGCATTTCCGGCGCAACGCGCGCACCGGGGTAGTGACGGTGAACCTGCCGACGGCGGGCACCGACTATCACGTGCCTTTTGGCGGACGCGGCGACAGTTCTTACGGCCCACGTGAACAGGGCAAGGCCGCGGCCGAGTTCTATACTACGGTCAAAACCGCATATATCAGCGCAGGAAAGCCAATGTGATGCGGATAGATGGTCTGCAATACGCCAATTGGTCCGAGAAGACTTTTCGGCAATTGCGCGAAGGAGGCGTGGACGCGATCCACGTCACCATCGCCTATCACGAGAATTTCCGCGAAACTGTTCTGAACTTTGAAAAGTGGAACCGCTGGTTCGAACAATACCCGGATCTGATCATGAAAGGGCTGTGGGCCAGCGATATCGACACCGCTCGGGCAACAGGGCGCACGGCGGTGTTCTTTGGGTTTCAGAACCCATCGCCCATCGAAGATGACATTGGGTTGGTCGAAATCGTCCATACGCTGGGCGCGCGGTTCATGCAGCTGACCTATAACAATCAATCGCTATTGGCGACGGGATGTTACGAAGCCGAAGACACCGGGATCACCCGCATGGGGCGTCAGGTGATCAAAGAGATGAACCGGGTCGGGCTTGTTGTTGACATGAGCCATTCAGCCGACCGTTCCACCATCGAGGCGGCCGAGCTGTCCGAGCGTCCGATTGCGATTACCCACGCAAACCCGTTTGATTGGGCCCCCGCCCTGCGCAACAAGCGTGACACGGTAATCCGAGCGGTGACTGAAAACGGTGGGATGCTGGGATTTTCGGTCTATCCTCATCACTTGAAAGACAAGTCGGGCTGCACCCTTGAAAGCTTCTGCGAGATGATTGCGCGGACAGCTGAGCGATACGGAGCGAAACATCTCGGGATCGGCACGGATCTGTGTCAGGATCAGCCCGACAGTGTCGTCGAATGGATGCGGGTTGGCCGTTGGTCGAAGCAGATCGACTATGGCGAGGGGTCGGCAAGTAACCCCGGATTCCCCCCGATGCCGTCCTGGTTTCGGGACAATCGGGATTTTGGAAACCTTGAAGAGGGATTGCGTGCGACCGGTCTGAACGATGAAGAAGTGGCCGGTATCATGGGCGGAAACTGGTATAGGTTCTTTGCTGAGAACTTCGGTGCTCAGGGGTAGTCGGATGGACACTCAAGCGCAGACACAGATTGAAAGGCGCGACCCGGCCACCGTTATGCGGCTGTCGCGGCTGGGGTCGTTGCATCAGTGTCGGCTGAGTTTCATGCGGCAGTTGACCCGCCGAATGGCCAGTGAAAACTGGTCATTCACGCGGCCTGTCTTCGACATTGACACCAATGGCGTCGGTCGGGCGGTCTATACCGCTCAAGGGCCGGACCGGGCGTACTCTCTAGTTGCCTTTGCACATGACCTACCACCGGAACAACGCTCGGACCGCGTGATTGCCGATGCGTGGGATGCCACTTTTGCCTTGTTCGACGGTATCCCGACCGGGGCTGATATCGAACGCCTTTCTCAAAACGTACCTCTGCAAGAGGCTGGACGGGTGAGCGAGAGCGAGTTGTCCTTGTCCCGCGCCAATCGCTCGGTTCGCCTTTGGGATCATGTTGTGGAGGCTCTGGCCGCAGGGCATCAGCCGGATGTGGAGCAGATCTATCAGGTCGGGTACTTGATGCGTACGACTGCTGTCTATGGCTCGGGCAAATTTGGCGCGGCAGATCGGGAGAAAGTTGCAGACCGGTCCGAGACTCAGGCCCCATTTCAGGTTGAGATGCTTTCGGTCTTCCTGACCCGGACGTTTGTGCGTGATCTGGTGCAGCATATGGCAAATGTCAAAGGCTGCGGCCAGGCCGCGACTTTGGACCCCGAGATTGCCCGCTGGCTTGGAATTGGTAACTCTACCGGACTTGGCATGGCGCCCTTCATCGTCAACCACCCGGTTCTGTTCAACAACTGGATCATGGTGCGGGAGGAGGCGATAGCACGGGTTCGGTCTGTGGAAGTGGCCAGCACGACTGAGATCTCTCAGTTCCGGGATGTCTTTGAACGCAGCCAGTTGTCGATGTCGTGGTGGCGGTCCGAGCATCCTATCCAGATTGGTAAACTTGAAGAACTAAACGCGGACCTGCATTTGATTGCCGAGTACTTGCGCCACAACGACCTGAGGGGGAGTAGACCTTGGAATCGGGTGATGAGCTGGTCAGAAACCAAGCTTAGCGAGGAAGGTCAGGAGTTTCTGGCGTCGTTGATCCTGGAGCCTTATGGCGATCTTGTGGATGGGCTGACCTCTTGCATGGCAGACAGCTGCACGCAGGCGTTTGTGATCGATGGGACCATGCTCATCGGGAAGGTCTGCGACCTGATCCGGGAAACATACGCCTGGGCTTTAGACCTGGATTGGGAAGCCCGCGAGAACTGCGCCCGGGCCTGGTACGTGTCGGAGGAAAAGCTGGAACCCCGCATGGGCGAACGGTTCGATGAACCCATTTCAGACTATGAACAACCTCTGGCCCCGGCGCGGGATGCAGCGGCTGTCTATGACGCGCTGCAGGGTTGGGATGACACCAAACCCGTGGCCGAATTCCTGCTGCACCACCCGGAACATCGCCATACGATCCGGCGTATTCAAATGACCACCTCCGCGCCTTACGGCGAAATCCGGGACAACACGATTGGGTCTAAGGTGCTGCCCATCGACATGCTTCGGGCAAAGCTTTCTTTCTTTGGCGCGACCCATTTTGACCCCCGCTCGGATCGGTGGGTTCGTATCTGCATGTATTCCGGTGCGCCGTATCCGGAAGAGCTTACTTCAGAAAACGCGGATCTCTGGGTCTACCCGCAGGAACCAACATGAATTTTTCACTTAACGAGATGGAAGCGACCGCCAAACGCGCGACACGTGGCGCGGGCTATTCCTGGGGGCAGGCCGAGGAGGCGTCGAAGGCGGCCCGCTGGCTGTGCGCGCAGGGAATGGACGGGGCCGGGGTTTTGGCAGGGCTGTTGGAGCAGGGGCTGGCCTCGGACTCGGCGGCGCATCGTCCTGGGCAGATTGATCGTCTCTGGCTGAGTGAAAGAGCGTTGTGTCCATTATCCGCGGGGCCTTTGTTGTCTGATGCCGCCCACTTGTTGAAAACGGGCCCGGTCGAGATGCGGAATGTCGCAGCGCCCGCTTTGTTGCTGCCGTTTGCGTGCCATGCAGCACGCCTTTTGAAAGAGGTGCTGACGATCGAGATCGACGGTGCGCAAATGATGACGGACGGGGAACGGCTTGTGGCCCCGGACAGTTTGCCCGACACGGTCCACAAAGTTGTGGTTACAAATGGGGGGGCGCTTACTACCCCTCGTAAACAAAATGCGCGCGCTTGTCCTGACCCACAGGATTGGTGCGTACTGAACCGCTTTGCCCACCGCACCTATGCCCCCGCAACCGAAGAATCCCGCCTGCTGGGTGCAGGGTCCGGGCTTTCTGACAATGATTGAAGAGATGCCAAAGTGACCGATACACAAACCCTGACCCTTGCTGAGATCGAAGACCTGTCCTTCCGCGCGCTGGTTGCCGCAGGGACATCCGAAGAAAATGCCCGCCCGCTGGCGCAGGCCACGGCGGCAACCGAAGCCGATGGCGTTGCAAGTCACGGGCTGGCCTATATCCCGATTTATTGCGAGCATGTGCAATGCGGCAAGGTCGATGGGAAGGCGGTTCCGGTTCTGTCGCGCCCCAAACCCGGCGTGGTGGCGGTTGACGCTGCAACCGGCTTTGCGCATTCGGCTATCGACGCAGGGTTCGAGGCCCTGATCCCGGCGGCTCGAGAACAGGGTGTATCGGTGCTGGCCATCAAAAACAGCTATAACTGTGGCGTTTTGGGCTACCACACCTATCGGCTGGCCCAGGCTGGGCTGGTGGGTCTGGGATTTACCAATGCCCCAGCCTCGATTGCACCTTCCGGGGGATCGAAGCCCGTGGTTGGTACCAATCCCTTTTCCATCGCAGCGCCCGGTGTCGATGGCGATCCCACCCTTTTGATCGACCAAAGCGCCAGCACCATTGCCAAAAGCGAGGTCATGAAACATGCCCGCGAAGGCAAGCCGATCCCTGTCGGGTGGGCGCTGGATGCAGAGGGTAATCCCACAACCGACCCGGAAATTGGTTTGAAAGGGTCGATGGCACCGTCAGGCGGGTACAAGGGCGTTGGCGTTGCTTTGACCGTCGAACTTTTGGCCGCAGCGCTGACCGGTGCCACATTGGGGATTAACGCGTCACCATTTTCCGGAACGGTGGGTGGTCCACCCAAAACAGGCCAATTGTTCATAGCGATTGATCCTGATGCGACGGCCTCTGGTGGATTTGAAAACGGCGTTTCAGCTCTGGTAGAGGCGATCCGTTCACAAGAAGGCGCTCATCTGCCCGGAGATGGTCGCGGGGCCAAACGGTTGGCCGCCCGCACAACGGGCGTCGCGGTCAGCAAGGCAACACTGGCCAAGATCGAAAACTTTTTGTAGGGCGCGACCGAAACGGGTTTGGCGGGTCCGCAGGCACAGAAATTCTCTGAGGCCAAAGGCGAAAAGCACGTCGGATTCACCGGCGTGCCAAATGGATTCCTGCGATAGTGCAGCGCACCGAACCGCCGGCCATTTCGATTGTCGGGATGGGAAGCGGTACGAGTTCCGCGCTTTTTTCGATGATTGTTTTCTGATCTTCCATCAACGCATCAAAAGCTGTTTGCGACAGAGCAAGAATTCGACCGTTTCTGCCCTGAAGTTCAATCGCGTTACCAGCGAAGGCTTCGATCTGGTCATGGCTGAGTTCGATCACGTCACGGCCGGGTTGCCCGAGACGCTCGACGATTTCTTTGCGGCGGTTTTCGTCAGTGATCATGCTTGCACCGATCAGTGCATAGTCCGTACCGATGCACATAAGAACGTTTGTGTGATACACTGCCACACCCTGTGCATCTGTTGCGGCGAACGCCATCGGCTCATAGTTGAAGTGAGTGCAGAAACGCTCCAACAGGATCGGGCTTGTTCGATCAGATTCAACGGCATAGGCAACACGGTCGGCATGATCGATGACCATGGCGCCGGTACCTTCAAGGAACAGATTGTCCTGCTCAAGCCCCGAGTAATCGATGATATCCTGCACTCGGTACTTTTGCTTGAGCAATTCGATCACGTCGGTTCGACGCTCCAGACGTCGGTTCGGCGCCATCATCGGATAGATAGCGACATGCCCACCAGCATGGGTCGAAAACCAGTTGTTGGGGAAAACGCAGTCTGGGGTGCGGTTGTCGTCTCCCTCGAATACATGAACAAGTACACCGTGCTGGCGCAGGATTTCCGCCGACCGTGTTGCCTCGTCATATGCCTGCTTGGCGATATTGTTGCTTGCAGGCAGGCTTGCCTGGAACACGTTGTCGCCGGTTTCCGTATTCACCGAAAAATGATGCGGACGGATCATGACCACAGAAGAAGGGGCTTGAATGCTGGGCTTTTCCATTTGGTGAACTTTCAAACAGCCCGTTACTTGGCGCGCAGCAACATGCCGAACAGATCGCGGGGATCGTCCGGGTCAGCCAACATGTCTAGGTCTTGATAGAATTTCGTATCTTTGACGCGGTCACGGATGAAACGTAGGGCCGAGAAATCCTCGATCGCAAAGCCGACACCGTCGAACAGAGTGATCTGACGATCGCTGGTCCGGCCTTGCTTGGCGCCGGTGATGACTTCCCACATTTCTGTCACACCAAAATCTTCTGGCATCTGTTGAATCTCACCCTCAACACGTGTTTGCGGCGGATATTCCACAAAAACGTCTGAGCGCAGCAATATGTCCTTGTGCAACTCGGTTTTGCCGGGGCAGTCGCCACCGATGGCGTTGATGTGCACACCGGCGCCAACCATGTTGTCGGTCAGAATTGTTGCGTTTTGCTTGTCAGCCGTACAGGTGGTGATGACCTGAGCGCCCTCGATAGCGTCTTCAGGTGTTTCGCAAGCCTTAATGTTGAACCCGCGCCCTTCAAGGTTGCGGACCAGTTTCTCGGTCGCCTTGCTGTCGACGTCATAGAGGCGCAGAGTGTCGATACCGCAGAGCACTTTCATCGCGGTGGCCTGGAATTCGGACTGGGCGCCGTTCCCGATCATCGCCATGCAGCGCGCGCCCTTGGGGGCCAAATGCTTGGCAACCATAGCAGATGTTGCAGCGGTACGCAGCGCCGTCAGAATCGTCATCTCGGTCAGCAGAACCGGATAACCTGTATAGACATCCGCAAGCAGACCGAAGGCGGTGACGGTTTGCAGACCTTCCTTGGTGTTTTTCGGATGGCCATTGACGTATTTGAAGCCATACGCTTCGCCATCCGAAGTCGGCATCAATTCGATCACACCAACTTCCGAATGGCTGGCCACGCGCGGGGTTTTGTCAAATTTTTCCCAACGGCGGAAATCGTCCTCAATGTAAGACGCAATTCCTTCCAGCATGGCCTCAAGTCCGATGCTGTGCACAAGGCGCATCATGTTTTCGACGCTGACGAAAGGAACATATGCGAGTTCGGATGGGGACGGTTTGGTCATGGGTGCGCTTTCGAATCTTGGTTTTCTTCATTATCTTCTGTAAGAAATTTTGAATAAATGAGCTAATTGCTTAAAATTATCCCCCTCGACTAAGCGAAATGCTAAGCAATTTTGTGCAGAAAGCTAAACATGACAAAGCAAAGCCATAGCAAGCACATCTACGATGACCTCGACCGCAAACTCATCTCTTTGCTTCGTCGCGACGGTCGAGCACCGGTATCAAAGCTTGCGGACGTGCTTGGTGTGACACGGGCCACGGTTCAAAGCAGGATGGACCGATTACTGGAGACGGGCGCGCTTCTGGGGTTCACGGCCCGCGTTCGCGAAGATTATGAAGAAGACTATATCCGTGCGATCATGATGATCGAAGTCATCGGAAAATCCACCAGTCAGGTCATTCGGGCGCTGCGTGGAATGCCCGAACTCTTCACGTTGCACACGACAAACGGCAATTGGGATCTGGTTGCGGAAGTCAGGGTTGCCAGGTTGCACGATTTTGATCGGGTTTTGCGCGAAGTTCGCATGATCGACGGAGTGTCGAACAGTGAAACAAGCCTGCTTCTTTCGAGTGTTTAACTGTCCGTTGTCAGCCATTTCTAGCGCTGGGAAGAAGAGCAAAGGCTGCTCATCTGATCCAGCTTAGCGGTTAGTTTCCTTGCAAAACCGCAAACCGTAACGCTTTCCATAATTGGCCATGAATAGTTGCACGTGACGTTGGTCCTTGTATCCGCGATGCTTGATTTGTGATCGTGTGCTTGGCAACACATCAGAAATCGACCCGTTACCCTTTTCTATCGCGCTTCAGAGGGACATGAACAATGAAATGGAAAAAGACACTTCAGATTGTTGATGCGCACTGCGGAGGCGAGATCGGGAAGGTTGTGACATCGCAAGTGCTAGAGATTCCGGGCGCGACGATGCTGGCTCGGATGAACTATATCAATAATACCGATGACAGCCTGCGCCGCTTGTTGACGACGGAGCCACGAGGGTCTGCGCCTATGTCCGTCAATTTGCTGATGCCGCCACTGCGGCCCGATGCAGATGCGGGTTTGATCGTCCTTCAGGCCGACAGGGCACATCCGATGTCCGGATCCAACGCGATCTGCGTCACTACTGTTCTTCTAGAGACCGGCATTCTGCCGATGCAGGAGGGGCAGAAAATTGTGCGGCTTGACACCCCGGCCGGTCTGGTGACGGCGAACGCCACATGCCTTGATGGTCGTTGCGAAAAAGTCGCGCTGGATATGACGCCCGCCTTTGTTCAGGATCTCGACGTCGCCATCGACACAGAACGCTTTGGCCGTGTGTCCGCAGATATCGCTTTTGGCGGTGTCTTTTACGCGCTGGTGGATGTGGAACAGCTGGGCTTTCGGATTGATCCTGACAACGCAACTCAGCTTGTCGATGCCGGAACTTACCTGAAAACCCAATTCGAACAGCACGTGGCTGTGCGACACCCTGAAAACCCGGATCTGAATAACTTGGCTTACGTGATGTTCCGCCAACGTGAAGAGGATGAGGCCATTCGCACCTGCACGGCCATGAAGCAGGGGCGGCTGGATCGTTCTCCATGCGGGACCGGCAGTTCAGCGCAGTCGGCAGTGATGGACGCAAAGGGAGAGGTCAAATCTGGCGATGTCCTTGTCACA
Source organism: Ruegeria sp. 6PALISEP08 (assembly GCF_001238295.1). Taxonomy (GTDB): domain Bacteria; phylum Pseudomonadota; class Alphaproteobacteria; order Rhodobacterales; family Rhodobacteraceae; genus Ruegeria. Next base: position 100,950 of record NZ_LGXZ01000007.1, on the reverse strand, counting down.
CGTTCGATTATCGGGTCGGAATTCCGGGTCGAGCACAAAGGCGCGAAAACGCTATCAAGCGGCGATCCGGCTGTTCTGCCCAACATCACCGGCAGCGCGTGGATTTATGGGGTGTCGCAGATTGGGCTGGACCCAACCGATCCTTTCCCAAAAGGTTTCATACTGGGCGACACCTGGGGACCGTACGCCCACGAGCTTTAGGTCGATCACCTGCGGTCCGATTGCCACAGACCGCAAGTTTCCGGCGCATTTTGAAATAATGATGAAGATGAAAAAAATTCTTACGCCATGTCGAAAATCGATCCGCATTGACGTCCTTGGGGTGTGAACCGAATGATGAAAGGAAATTCACAATGAAATACATGCTATTGCTCTACGCAGCGCCCGACAAAGAACCTGCTTACGGGACCCCGGAATTTGATGAAATGATGGCCAGTTTTGCTGCGGTCAGTGAAACCATGGTGAATGACGGTGTATTCATAGGGGGTGAAGGTTTGCAGGGGAACGAGACGGCAACCTCGTTGCGGATCAAATCCGGTAAGGTTGAAACGATGGATGGCCCCTTTGCCGAAACCCGCGAGCATTTGGGCGGGTACTATGTCTTGGATGTCCCGGACCTGGACACCGCATTAAAATACGCCGCGTCAATTCCAATCGCCCATTTTGGCACTGTCGAAGTTCGGCCACTGTTGGATTTCAATCAGGCAGGTTAAGCGATGAAGAACGCCGCCCCCAAAGCCATTGCAGTCAACCGATTGGTTGAGCACGTGATGCGCCAGAACAGGGGGCGGCTGTTGGCTGGGCTGATTACACGGCTCGGTGATTTCCAGCTGGCAGAGGACGCCTTGCAGGAAGCGTCCGTTTCCGCCCTCAAGCATTGGGGTCGATCCGGGCCTCCTCATGATCCGGTTGCTTGGTTGATGAAGGTTAGTTTCCGCAAAGGGATCGATCTTATCCGAGACAGACAACGGGAACTAAGGAAATCGGACGCGATACGTATCGAGGCACTGGCTGATGCTGAAAGCAAAACACCTCAGATTATTCCCGACGAACGTCTTCGTCTGATCTTCGCATGTTGCCACCCCATGCTAGAAGAAAAATCCAGAGTCGCCCTTACACTGCGAACAGTTTGCGGCCTGACCACTCGAGAAATCGCAGCCGCTTTTCTTGATTCCGAACAAACAATGGGACAACGCCTGTCTAGGGCCAAGGCGAAAATCAAGTCCAAAGGGCTATGTTTCGCGGTTCCGGAACCAGAAGAGTGGGACACACGCCTTGGAACTGTTTTATCGACACTCTACCTGATTTTCACTTCCGGCTATGTAAACGAGGACACTGGGCCTCGGGACCTATGCCAGGAAGGTATCTTCCTGGCGCGCCTCTTGAATGAACTCCGACCGAATGAGGCAGAAATCAAAGGTGCGCTTGCCCTTATGTTGTTGACGGATGCAAGGCGTCCTGCACGAGTTGACGCTCACGGGGCTATCGTGCCCGTAGAAGACCAGGATCATCGTCTCTGGCCGGAAGACATTGTGGCAGAAGCCCGCAAGATCTTGGAAAATGCCGTAAGGCAATTGCAGCCAGGTCCGTTTCAGATCAAGGCGGCCATCTCTGATTGCCACATGGCGCGCCCCACACCCGATTGGCCGCAGATGGCGCTACTCTACGGGTCGCTTTGGGTGTTCGAGCCAACACCCGTTGTCGCGTTGAACTGGGCAGTGGTTCTTGCCGAAACTGGACAAGCTGAACTTGCGTTGCAGAGGCTCGATGAGTTGCAGTCAAGTCTAAGCAACTTTCAGCCCTGGTATGCGGCCCGCGCGCATATTCTGGAAAAGCTTGGGCGCACTTCGGAAGCGCACACGGTTTATCGGACAGCCATTCAACTGGCACCAAATGATGCATCGCGAAAGCTCCTGAGCCGGAAGGTTCAAGCCATCACCATCTGAAAGCGTGCGTTTTCAGGTGCAACGCCATCAGAGAGTTTTCGGTCCCTTCAATTGGACGCGAAGTGGATCAGAACCAAAGACGCAGCTTTGTCTTAAATCGGGGTCTAGTAACATGTTTTCCCTATGGCTCATCAGGCGCATGAGACGCAAGTGTTTCCACTTTCCCTTCGGCTTGACGTGTCAGGGTGGTGACAGTGCGCGACCCGGTCGGTTTTTCGGTCTCGACCAACCAAGATCGGGTTATTGGCGGTCTCGCATGCGGTGGGGTCCTTTCCCAATAACTCTATGACTTGAGCCTTAGCCTGCTTGAGCTTACCAATCAGGTAGAGAATGGCAGGCAAAAGAACGGCGTGACTGCTTCAGATGCTAGGGAAAAGGGCGATCAAATGAGCTTTAACGTCAAACTCTCAGGCGTGATGCCTGCGCTTGTCACCCCCTTCGGGGCCGATGACAAGATTGATTTCAAGGCGTTCGAAAACCTGCTGACCCATTTTCGCGAAGCGGGCGTGACAGGCTGGGTTCCAAACGGATCGACCGGAGAATACTTTAGTCAGTCGACAGAAGAACGCCGTCAGGTGCTGCAGTTCGTCAAGGATTTTGCTCGCGGTGATGAGGTTCTGATTGCCGGAACCAACGCTCCCGCGACCCGTGAGGTGATCGAACAGACCGCGATGGCCGAGGAAATCGGGTATGACAATGTGCTGCTGGCGCCACCGTTCTACACGCGCCCCACGCAAGAAGAACTGATCAGGCATTACGAAACGGTTCTGGCCGAGGTTGACGTGAACATCGTGCTTTACAGCTATCCGCTTAAGGATGGGGCCGATATCTCATTTGAATTGATGGACCATTTCGCTGACAATCCCCGCGTGATTGCTATCAAGGAAAGCTCTGGCGTGTTGCAGTGTGCGATCGATATCGCTTCGCGCTACGAAGGCAAGATTCAGTTGGTTTCCGGTTCGGACGATATCGCCCTGGATTTTATGTTCTGGGGTGCCGAAAGTTGGATTTGCGGACCGTCGAACTGCATGGCTAAGGCGTGTTGTGAACTGGACCGTCTGTATAGAGCGGGTGAATTGGCATCTGCCAAGGACCTGATGAAAAAGCTCCACCGTGCCATGAATATCCTGGAAAGCGGCAAGTTTGTTCAGAAAATTAAGTTCGGTGCAGAGTTGCAAGGGCTGAATGTAGGCGAATGCCGCGCCCCTCTGGGGCCGTTGACTGACGCTGAGAAGGCTGAGTTTGCTGCGGCCATGAAGCCCATTTTGGCGATGTAAGCCACAGGCCGACCCAGAAGTATCGAAAAAAGAACAGGAGCGAACCATGACCGAGAAAACATGCCTTATCATCGGTGGAGGACGTGGGATGGGAGCAGCCACTGCCCGTGAGATGTACGGGCGGGGCTACAAGATGGCGTTGATGTCGCCTTCTGAGTCCTGTGAGTTGTTGGCTCAGGAACTGGATGGGGTCGCACATCGTGGTAAAGCGGAAAATGCCGAGGATACGCAGGCAGTCTTTGATCTGGCCATGTCTACTTTTGGCCGCATCGACGCCTGCCTGATCCATGTTGGTGGACCGCCCAAAGGTGACCTGCTGGACATTCCCGAAGGAGACTGGGACCGCGCACATGAGATGGTTTTGAAGCCTGTCATCCGCATGGCCAAGCTGCTTACCCCCGTGATGGAGGCGCAGGGTGGTGGGTCAATCGTGAACATCACCACGTTCTCGGCTTTCGAGCCATCCCTGACGTTCCCGACCTCCAGCGTGTACCGCGTCGGTGTGTCCAGTTTCACCAAGCAATTCTCGGATCGGTACGGCCCGGCGAATATCCGTATGAACTGCTTGCTGCCGGGGTTCACCGACAGTCTTGATCTGCCACATAAATTTGCCGAAATGTCTGCGCTTGGTCGTTTGGCTCGGGCCGAAGAACAGGCCAAGGCTGCCGCCTTTTTGTTGAGTGAAGACAGTAGCTATATCACCGGTCAATCCCTGCGTGTAGATGGCGGCGTGACCCGGCATATGTAAGTGTTTACCGCGCTGGTCTTGGGGCGGCTTTTTCAGAGTTGAGGAATGCGCAGATGCGTTTGGGGTTCTTCGGAACGGGCGTTATCACCGAGGCTGTCATAACCGGGCTTCTGGCGTCCGATGTCGATATTGGTACAAATTTTTAACACAGCGCAATCGCATGGTGTCTGCCCGGCTGGCTGCATTCAGCGATAACGTGATGATCTGCGACACGTCGCAAGAGGTTTTAGACCGCTCGGATCTGGTGTTTCTGGCAGTTCGCCCGCAGGACGCGCAAGAGGTTCTTACACCCTTACACTTCACCGAAGGACAGCACCTGTGCAGTCTGATTGCTTCTGTGACCCATGAGACGTTGCAAGATTGGATTGGTACACCTGTCCGCCTGTTCAGGTCGATCCCTTTGCCTTCGGTGGCACAACATCGAGGCGTAACCATTCTGTTTCCGCATGATCCGGTAGGCGACATGCTGTTTCGTCCACTCGGCACAGTGGTCAGCGCCAGAACCGTGGAAGAATTCGACGCGCTTGCATCCGCCAGCGCCATGATGGGGACGTATTTCGGCGTACTTGAGGCAGCTTCGGACTGGATGCAATCTAGCGGGATCGGGCAAGGGGATGCGCGAAGTTACCTGAGCGGCGTATTTGCGGGTCTGGCGCAGACGGCGGTGGAGAACCCTGGAAAATCGTTTGATGTGCTGCGCTCCGAACATTCGACACCGGCGGGGTTGAATGCTGAGGTATTTGAGGTTTTTTCTGAAGCCGGTGGAACAGACGCGCTGAAAGCTGGCTTGGACAGCGTCATGCAGCGGCTTACTACAGCCCGAGAGGCGGTCGTAGAACCAGAGACTTAGGTCGGCACTCATGAGCTGACAGGGCAATGCAGCTACCATCGTGCCAAATGTCACAAGCGGTATTGGGACAACAATTCGCATGCATTTCGAAACCAAGACGACGCTGGTTGTCTGCGTGGGACCGTGATGACAGTTTAGGGGCTGACAGAATTTCAGGGTTGATCGATGTTGCGCCCCGCCCTAGCGTTCGACATATGTCAAAGTTTGTTCATCTTGTTATCCTGGAGCACCACTGCGCTCATCGTCGGAAGCGTTTCGCAGGATAGCGGTTCCCGGCATGTACCACCTGGGCGAAACTTTATCCGGATACTTGAGATGAATGAATTTACCGAAATTCCGGTGCTTGATCTGGCACCCTTGATCCATGGCGAAGACACAACCAAACTGTCGCTGGAATTCCTTGAGGCGTATGGAAAGACGGGGTTTGGTTATGTGATAAACCACGGGGTGGACCCGGATGTGCGCACCGCCGTGTTTGCTGCTTCGAAACGGTTTCACGCTTTGTCAGAGGCCGCAAAAGGGGCCATCGCTCTCGACAAAAACCATCGCGGTTACATCGCCATAAACACGTCGACGGACGTGAACTCCGATTTGGCCAAAGTGACAAAGCCGAACCAGTCCGCGTCGTTCATGATGATGAGAGAGGACGCAGAGGTTGACCCGAATGTCTATCTGTCCGGGCCAAATCAATGGCCGGAACTGGATGGGTTCCGAGATACCTGCGAAACCTACGCGAAAGCGATGACCGGATTGGGTCACAAGCTGTTAGGGTTGGCCTTGGGCGCAATTGGGGTTGAGGATCGTGCGATCCTTGCTGCGTTTCAAGAGCCGACGATCTGGTTGCGTCTGCTGCACTATCCGCCACAACCCCCGCAAGCCCCGGATGATCTGTTCGGATCAGCCCCACATAAGGACTTCGGGGTTCTGACACTGTTGGCGCAGGATGATGTTGGAGGTTTGCAGGTTCAGACACCTTCGGGCCATTGGGTCGATGCGCCGCCGATTGAAGATGCATTTGTGGTCAATGTCGGGGACATGTTGCATCGGTTGTCCAATGGCAAGCTCTTGTCCACGCCACATCGGGTGATCAATACCAGTGGGCGAGAGCGTTATTCCGTGCCGTTCTTTTTCGATCCGCATGTATCTGCCGATATCGCACCGCTTCCGGGGACAGGGAGGGCCGAGTTTGCGCCTTTGAATTTTGGCGAATTTTTAAGGAGCGAGCTGGAAGCCAGTTATGAGGCCCACCAAGATGACACATCGGATTCCGAGCCTTGACCGCAGCTTGAGAACACTCTAGGCCCGGCGTCCTTTGCAAATACAGCTCGGAGACATGCGCCATGGCCCCTACCAGCCCGTGGATCGGAATCGACTTTGGCACGTCGAACTCAGCGGTTGCCTATCTCGATGCTGGCGCGCCCCGACTGCTGAAGGTGGATGGCGCTGCAACAACGCTTCCCACCACCTTCTTCTTTGATTTCGACACGCGTGAAACCCTGATCGGTGAGTCAGCCAACCAGGCGCTGCTGGAGGGGTTGGAAGGGCGCTTCATGCGGGCGCTTAAACGGGTCTTAGGCACCACGCTGATGCATGAAAAGCGGCAAATCCTGAATGAACGGGTGACATTTGTCGAGGTCATCGGCTCTTTTTTGCATAAACTGAGACAGCGGGCTGAGGCCGAGCGCGGTGTTCCGTGCACACGTGTCGTTTCAGGTCGCCCCGTGGTCTTTCACGGTGTGAACGACCCGCGTGAAACTCAGGCCGAGGCGGGCTTGCGTGCGTGTTATGAGGCCGCCGGGTTTACGGACATTCGATTTTGCCCCGAACCTGCCGCAGCTGCCGTCGCAACTGGCGCGATTGGGTGGGGGTCGATGACGGGTGTGGTTGTTGATATCGGCGGCGGTACGTCGGACTTTTCGGTTTTTCAGGCCAGCCCGTCAGGGGTTGAAATTCTGGCCAATTATGGCGTGCGTATCGGTGGTACGGACTTTGACCGCGCGATCAGCATAGATCGGGTAATGCCTGTATTGGGCAAAGGCTCGATGATCCGGGATGTTTTTGGAGACGGGCTAACGCAGACTCCCAATGCGATCTTCAATGACCTTGCAACGTGGGAGATGATCCCGTTTCTCTATACGGCGCAAAACCGGCGTTTGGTTGGTGATATGCTGAAGCAAGCGGAATCGCCCGAGCGGTTAGGTCGGCTCGCTGCGGTTCTTGAGCATGAATTGGGTCACGAACTGGCTTTTGCGGTAGAGCGCGGAAAAATTGCTGCGAACTCAGGCGCGAAGGACCCGGCAATCGAATTGAACATGCTGGAGAAAGGGCTGTCGGCCCCACTGAACGATGCTCGGGTGGCAGAAAGTCTTGCTACACATGCAGCACGTTTGGATGGCGGAGCGCAAGAGGTGCTGCGCATTGCCGGGTTCAGCGCAGATCAGATCGACCGTGTCGTCTATGTTGGCGGTTCCAGCCTGATGGCTGTGGTACCGGAAACGATGCGGCGCGTGTTTCCGGCGGCAGAGCATTCCTTTGCTTCGGTTTTTACCGCGGTTGCCGAAGGTCTTGCCATCATGGCTGGGCTTGAGGGCGAATAATAGACCGCGTTCAACAGCGGAAAGCGCCCCGCCTCGTATCGGAAACGGGTGTCATCCAGCGACATGCACGGGTGAGCTGCGTACTGTCAAACTGCGCTGATGAGTGGCATTTCGTCTGCGCGACCTTGTGGGGCGCGCCGTTGCGTGGTCCGGTGTTGCCCCGGCACGCAGCAGGCGCGTCTTTCGGAAACGTTTAGCTGGTTGCGTACGTGGTTTATACAAGCACGACGACGAGCGGGGCTCAGTAGGGCTGCGCGTTCAGGCCTGCAAATCATCCACTGGATGAATTACTTTTCGGCCTTCATCCTTTGTGGCTTCCCTCAGGATCAGTTTGTCCAACGTCAGATCAGAAACTGCTCGTCGCAATCGCTCGTTCTCTTTTTGAAGCCGCTTCAGTTCTTTCAACTGATCTACGCCTATTCCGCATTCTCCGTTGGGCTCGAACCAATGGCGCCGTCAACAACGCCAATCTGTCTCCTCGCATCAAGACGGGACATGCCTTGCCCCATCAGAACTTCAACCAGCCGTAACTTTGAGACAATCTCTTCGGGCTTCGGGCTTCGGGCTTCGGGCTTCGGGCTTCGGTCTCATGTTGGCCATTCTTAGTCCTCCGTTTCCTAAACATAGGGGTGGACCAGTTCAGGTGGGGATGCTCCTTGGATGTCCGCAATGCGCGGGGGATCAATTGACGATTGCAGGAATCACTAGGATCGGCGAACCGATTTCCTTTGCATATGACCTGAAAGGCGAGATCGCAGAAGGGCCTCGAAGATGTATGGCCGCAACACATACTGACACACTGAATTTTAAGGAGACAAAAATAAATTTTGATCTTCTCTGAATAATTCTATTGAATGGCTTGCACTTTCCGAACCTCAGGAGACCACGAATGCAAGCCCCTACCCAGCGTGCCAAATCCAAGCAGAAGGGTAAGCCGACCGAGCTGGGGCAGGCCATCCGCAGGCGTCGAAAGGCAATGGGAAAGACACTGGACCAGGTGGCGAAATCTGCTGAGCTGACAACTGGATTTCTGTCACAGGTTGAGCGCGGGTTGAGCTCTCCTTCACTGACATCATTGATGTCGATTGCGGCCGCGTTACAGACCAGTGTCGAACAATTGCTCAGCGTGCCCGAGGTGTTCTCGCAATACGTTGCGCGCGACAATCGCCAGTCATATTCGCTTGGAACGCGTGGTCGATTTTATGAAAAACTGGGTCCAGGCTTTGCCGGAGCGTTGTTTCACCCACAGATTGTGCACCGCCCACCAGGGCATGTATCCGAGCACATGTGCCACACCGGGGAAGCCTTTTGCTATTTGCTGTCCGGGCAGTTGGAATATCACCTTGGAGATCGGGTTTTTACGATGTCACCGGGTGATGTGATTCATCATGACACGTCAACGCCACATTACTCGATTGTGCTGGGTGAGACCGAGGCGGTTGAGCTTTGGGTGACGACTTCACCAATCAATAACGCCGCAAACGAAAATTCGCCTTCGTAAAAAAAATTTCGGTATTACTAAAAAAAACTTTAGTATTGTTAAAAACTGGGTATTCTCCCATCGCATGAAGCAGATGCTTTTGCGGGAGGAAAAGAGAATGCACTTGAAATCGGTATTGGGACTGGTTGTTGCCTCATCATTGGCGATGCCGGCATTAGCGCAGGAAAGAGGCGGCACGCTGAACTTCGCGCGATACGACGGGTCTAGGTTGATTGACCCGATCTATGCGGATCGAAACCCCGATATTTGGATGGTCGGCAGCCTTTTCGACACGTTGCTGCGTGGCAGTGCCGATGGGAATTCCGTTGAGCCCGGGCTGGCCGAGACGTTTTCGGTCTCTGACGATGGCAAGACGGTATCGCTGACGTTGCGAGAGGGTGTTCTTTTTGCCGACGGATCATCTATGTCGGGTGAAGATGCCGTGTTCTCTCTGGACCGGGCGCGGAACCCGGATCTTAGCCCATGGGCGGGCCTGCTGGGTTCGATTGACAGCGTTTCAGCCGACGGCAATGCGGTCACGATTTCCTTGAAGGATGCGGATCCGACAATTCTGTCGATGCTGGCCACGTTCAACACGGCGGTTGTGTCAAAAGCGGCATATGACGCAGCACCGGGCGACACGGATCAGGATAAATCTGCGGCGATCTTTGCCTCGACATCTGCCGGTGTCGGCTCTGGCCCATTCTATCTTTGCGGTTTCGAACAAGGGGCCTCGATGGATTTTTGCGCCAACGAGCATTACTGGCGCATGGGGGCGGACGGAAAGCCGCTGCCTTATCTGGAAGGTGTACACTTCGAGATCATCCCGGATGACGCCACACGCATACTGAGCTTGCAAGCTGGTGAAGTAGACGCAGCCGAGTTTATCCCGTTCAGCCGCGTGGCCGAGCTGGAGGCTGATCCAAACATCAACATGCAGCTCTACCCATCGACTCGGATCATCTATTCTCCGATCAACACGCGCGACACGCGCGCTGACGGATCGCCAAACCCGTTGGCGGATGCCCGCGTGCGGAAGGCGTTGAACTATGGCACCAACAAAGATGCCTTGATCGGTGTGGTTCTGCACGGCGCGGGTCAGCCGATGAGCTCACCGCTGATGGCGAAGGCAACTCAATATGCATCTGATCTCAGCCCTCTCTATTCGTATGACATGGACAAGGCCAAGGCGCTGATCTCCGAAGCCGGTCTGGAACCGGGGACCGAGGTCACGCTGACGACGCTGGCAGGTTCAGCTGATGACGCAACCATCTTTGCGGCATTGCAACAGATGTGGGCGCCTTTGGGTATCGAATTGGTGGTCGAACAGGTAGATGGTGCCACACGCGGCGCCAAGAACCGTTCGGGTGAGTTCGACATCCACACCTATGGTTGGGTCAACGATGTAAACGACCCAAGTCAGGTCGTAGGCTGGCTGGGATATACGCCGACTGCCAAGGCTGTTGGCACGGGTTGGGAGAATGCCGAGTTCAACACGCTTTTCGAAGAAGCCGCGAAAGAGATGGACCCCGAGGCGCGCAAGGCCAAGTTCGCCAAGATGCAGGACCTCTATGCCGAAGCAGCGCCTCTGCTGTTTATGTATGAGACCCCCTTCGCAGTGGCGCTGGGATCTGCGGTCGAGGGCTATGTTCAGACGCCCTTGGGTAATAACATCTTCGATGAAGCCACAGTCAGCCGGTAAGAGCTGAAGCCTTTGCTTCGCCGCACCCTGGCGGCGGGGCCTTTTCGCGGAGTGCGGATGTGTCCAGCCTGAACTATATCTTCAAGCGCCTGCTGCTGATGGTGCCAACCTTCTTTCTGGTCATGGTCATCATCTTCATGCTGGTGCGTATGTTGCCGGGTGATCCGGCCATTGCGATGGCGGGTGACCGCGCCTCGGATGCCGATATTCAGGCGATCCGCGAGCGGTTGGGTCTGACCGAGCCCATGCTGGTGCAGTTCTGGTTGTTTCTCAGCAATACGGTGCAGGGGGATCTTGGACGATCGATCCTGATGCGGACGGACGTGATAGACGTCATCGCAGACCGCCTGCCGATTACAGTGTTTCTGACCGTTTACTCGGTGGTTTTGTCGCTGCTGATTGCGGGGCCGCTGGCCTTTGTCGCCGCGCTCAATCGCGGACGTTGGCCGGATGCGGTGATCCGCACGATTTTCCAGATCGGGCTTTCAATGCCTGTCTTCTATATCGGTCTGGTTCTGCTGACTTTCTTGGCAGCGCAGCTGCGCCTGTTTCCGGTGGGCGGTTACGGGGACACGTTTGGAGAAAAGCTCTATCACCTGTTTTTGCCATCGGTCACGGTGGCGCTTTACACCTCGGCCATTATCATGCGGAACCTGCGCAGCGCGATTATCGAGGTGCTTGACGCCGAATATGTCCAGTTCGCCCGCGCCAAGGGTCTGCCGTCGCGCCTGATCCTTGGACGGCACGTGTTGCGCAATGCGCTGATCTCAACCGTTACACTTCTGGGTCTGTCCATTGGCAATCTGATGAGCGGAACGCTGGTCACCGAGACAGTGTTTGCCGTGCCCGGTATGGGACGGCTGATGCTCGAGGCGATCTTTGCGCGCGACTACCCGCTGATCCAGGGTCTGACCCTGACCTTTGCAGTGTTGGTCTCGCTGGTTTTCCTGATGACGGATCTTTTCCAGAGCCGCCTTGACCCACGGATGCGCCTGCAATGAGTGATGTAGCTTTCAGTTCGGACCGGCCTTCTTTCGTTCGCAAGGCGTTGCGCAAGCCTGGTCTTGTCGCCGGGATGCTGATCATCGGTTTTTCAATCCTGCTGGCGATTTTCCCCGGTCTATTTGCGCCGTATGATCCAAACGCGATTGACTACAACGCGATCCGTCAGCCCCCGTCTTGGTCGCACCCGTTTGGTACCGATCTACTGGGTCGTGACAGCCTGTCCCGCGTGATCTGGGCCTATCAGGTCAATATGCAGATGGCTGTGCTCGGCACCGTGTTCGCGTTGGTGACAGGTGTGATCATCGGAGCGCTGGTCGGGTATTACCGAGGCATCGCGGATATGATCTTTGGCCGGATCGTTGATGCGGTCATCACCTTCCCGTTTCTGGTTCTGGTTATCGCGGTGGTTGCGGTGCTGGGACCGGGACTGGTCAATATGTATATCGCCATCTCAGTGGTCTATTGGGTGTATTATGCACGTCTGATGCGGGCTGAGGTCATTGCACAGATGGGCAATGACTACGCCGCCGCCGGGGTCGTCATGGGCTATTCCGACAGGCGCATTATTTTCCGCCACTTGCTGCCCAATGCGATCACGCCCGTGATTGTCTATTGGATGACCGACATGGCGCTGGTGATCCTTTTGGGTTCTTCGCTGGGCTATCTGGGGTTGGGTGCGCAACCGCCGCAGGCCGAATGGGGCGTTCTGATTGCCGAAGGGCGAAACTTTATCTCAACCGCCTGGTGGCTGAGCCTGATGCCGGGGCTTGCAATCGTTCTGACCGGCCTTGGTTTTTCCCTGCTGGGCGACGGGTTGGCCGATCTGTTGAGACCGAGGGGGTAAGGGATGGACGAAAACACACCGATCCTGCAGGTCGACGGCCTGAACACCACCTTCTACCGCAATGGCAGCGCCTTGGCTGCCTTGCGTGACATCAGCTTTTCTGTCGCACGGGGTGAAGTGTTGGGTCTGGTCGGGGAAAGCGGGTCGGGCAAAAGCGTCACTTTGCGTTCGATCATCGGATTGGCGCGCCGTTACGGGGATGTAACCGGAGCGGTGCGTTGGCAGGGGCGCGATCTGGTCGGGATGGCAGATCGCGCCTTACGTCAGATACAGGGCCGCGAGATCGCGATGATCTTTCAAGAGCCGATGACCTCACTCAACCCGCTGCTGACGGTTGGTCTGCAACTTGAAGAGACGCTGCGCGCCCATACCGACCTGTCGCGCACAGCGCGTCGGGATCGCGCAACCGAGATGTTGGATCTGGTCGGCATCCCTTCGGCTTCACAACGGTTGAAGGATTATCCGCACCAGTTTTCCGGCGGAATGCGGCAACGGGTGATGATCGCCATTGCACTGGCGGCGAACCCGAAATTGTTGCTGGCGGATGAGCCGACCACGGCGCTGGACGTAACCATTCAGGCGCAGATCCTCGATCTGATCCTTCAGTTGGCGCAGGACTTGGATATGGGCGTGCTGATGGTCACGCATGATCTGGGTGTCGTAGCGCAAACCTGCGACAACGTTGCGGTGATGTATGCGGGCCGGATCGTCGAGCAAGGACCGGTAAGGGATGTTCTGCGCGAACCGCGTCATCCCTACACCGTCGGCCTCATGCGCTCGGTGCCCGAGAATTTGCCGCCGCGCTCGCCTCTCTATTCCATACCCGGCGTGCCACCGGGGCTGGACGCTTTGCCAGTGGGGTGTGCCTTTGCCCCGCGTTGTGCGTCTTGCATTGCGCCATGCAGTCAGGATCGCCCGACCTTGTCCCTGATCACCGAAGGGCGGCAGGTGGCCTGTTTCAATCCGATTGCCACGTCTCAGGGGAATGCCGCATGACTGCCCCGGTGATGGAAATCCGCGACCTGCACCTGCGCTTTCCTTTAGGGCGCAGCCCGGGTGATTTTCTGACGGGGCGGCCGGGTCGCGTCGTGAACGCTCTGAATGGTGTCAGCCTGGATCTGATCCGGGGCGAAACACTGGGTGTCGTTGGAGAGTCCGGTTGCGGCAAGTCCACACTCGCCCGATGTATCGTGCGGCTTTACAAACCCAGCGATGGTGAAATCCGTTTTGATGGCAATGACATCTTTGCGGCCGATCAGCGCTCGGACCGGGTGTATAATCGCCGGGTCCAGATGATGTTTCAGGATCCGTACTCGTCGCTCAATCCGCGGATGACCACGGGACAGATCCTGACCGAAGCTTTGCGCGTGCATGAGATGCGCCCAGAAGCGGACATCCCCGGTCGTGTCGCTGAACTTTTGGAACTGGTGCGATTGCCGCAGGATGCGCAACACAAGCTGCCCCACGAGTTCTCGGGCGGTCAGCGTCAGCGCATCGCGATAGCCCGTGCATTGGCGGTCGAGCCCGAGGTTCTGATCGCGGATGAACTGGTCTCGGCACTGGATGTTTCGGTGCAAGCTCAGGTGGTCAATCTGCTGTTGGAGTTGCAGGATACCTTGGGGCTCACGATCCTGTTTGTCGCCCACGACCTGCGCTTGGTGCGTCACGTTTCAAACCGGGTTGCCGTGATTTATCTGGGCCGGATTGTCGAGATCGGAGACAGCGAGACGCTGTTTTCCGCCCCGTCACATCCCTACAGTCAGGCGTTGCTACAAGCAGCTCCGTCGCTGAACCCCGATGATCGGGGCAGGGCGGTCAAGCTGGAAGGTGAACTGCCCTCGCCCCTGAATATGCCGTCCGGTTGCCCGTTCCATGTGCGCTGTCGTCACGCCACCGATATCTGCAAGTCCACACGGCCCACCTTGCAACCGTTTAAGGAGCAGGGCGAAGTTGCCTGTCATAATGTTGAAGAGATCAATACACATGCTTGACGCCCCTGATGCAAACCGGGCCCCAATTGTCGCCGCCTTGCGGGCCGAACTGCGGGCAAGGCAGTTGGATGCCTTTGTTCTGCCGCGATATGACGCGCATCAGGCGGAATATGTCGCGCCCTATGATGAGCGTCTTGCTTACGTGACAGGTTTCACCGGATCCGCTGGTCTGGCCATCGTAACAATGAATACGGTCGCAATGTTTGTGGATGGGCGCTATGTGGTTCAAGCGGCGAACCAATGCCCCAAGCCACTGTTCTCGCATCACCATTTGTTCAATGATCCGCCCGAGCATTGGCTGGCAGGTGTGACGCAGCCCGGCTGGCAGGTCGGGTTTGATCCGATGCACGTTCCGCCGGCCCAGTTCGACCGGTTTGCCAAAGCGATCCAGCAAGGCACGTTGGTCGCGGTTGAGGACAACCCCGTTGACAGAATCTGGGTGAACCAACCGCAGCCGACAGTAGCAAAGATAGAGCCGTTTCCGCTTCAGATTTCAGGCCAGTCAACCAGTGATAAGATTGAAGAGCTAGTCAGCCGTATGCGGGCCAACAGTGCGGATCTTTTGGTTGAGACGCAGCCCGACAATATCGCCTGGTTGCTGAATGTTCGGGGGGCCGATGTCGCCTTCAACCCAATCCCACAGTCGTTTGTTCTGGTGAACGCGAAAGGCAAGGTGTTTTGGTTTGTTGCGGCGCAAAAACTAAACTCGGATGTGACCGAATTCCTGCCGAACACGGTTCAAATCTGCGGACCTGAGGAGTTCCTGCCCGCAGTGAAAAAGCATGTGGAACCCGGACAAAGTGTCTTGGTCGACCCCGCTTTTTCCCCGGTTGCCGTGCGCACGACCATAGAACAAGCTGGTGGCATTGCGCAGCCGCATTCCAGCTTCCTGACTGCACGCAAGGCCATAAAGAACCCTGTAGAACTGCAAGGGATGCGGTCGTGCCACATCGAAGATGGCATCGCATGGGTTGAGTTCTGCGCCTGGCTCGCCGCCGAAGTCCCGCGCCGCAGCGATGGCGGACAGCCTGTTACCGAGCGCGAGGCAGAAGATGCGATCCTGCGCTTTCGTCGACTTCAGTCCGGTTTTCTTGAGCAAAGCTTCAATTCCATATCTGCCTCGAGCGGTAACGCGGCGATGTGTCATTATTCGACGCACGAAGCCAACCAGGTGGCGATCGGTTCCGGCGATACGTACCTGCTGGATTCCGGTGGCCAGTACGAAACCGGCACCACCGATGCCACCCGCAGCTTTGCTTTTGGTCCGGTCCGTCCGCAGGGATACGATCGCGCCTATACGGCTGTGTTCAAGGCGTTTCATGCCATAGCAACCCTGCGCTTTCCGCAAGGCACGCAAGGCCACCACATCGATGCCATCTGTCGTCGACCGCTGTGGGATCTTGGGCTGGATTACGATCATGGGACAGGCCATGGCGTTGGCCACCGGCTGTGCGTGCATGAACACCCCCAGCGAATTGGTAAGCCTTACAACCCGGTTGATCTGGTGCCGGGCATGATCCTCTCGCTGGAGCCCGGCTATTACGAGCAGGACAGGTTCGGAATTCGGATTGAAAACCTGTTTGAAATTGTCGAGGCAGATGATGGGTTCCTGACCTTCTCGAACCTGACATGGTGTCCTATTCAGACAGATATGTTGCAGACCGAAATGTTGTCGGAAGCCGAGTGTGAATGGCTAAACTCCTACCATCAGAATGTTCTGGATCGCCTTGGGTCGAGCTTGTCTTCTGATGCCCTTGCATGGGCAGAATCAGCCTGCGCTAGGGTTTAGTTCAATCTGGTCAACGCGCAGAGCACCCTTAAGCCGACGGAATATGGTCTTGCGCCGCGGTGTTTCGGTATTGGCGATTACGTCTGTCATTTTGCGTTTCTTGTTCGTTCATCTGCGTAATCCTGGCGGAAACAACTCCGGGTATCTCCGCGAAGAAAGAAAGCGAAAAAATTGTTCCCCTGAAAATTAGAGGTAAGGAGGTTTGCAACGTGCAGCGGGTTCAAGCCGCGCGTATCATTGGCGATTTAGACCTTGCCGCAGCATGGACAATTGACTGTCGTTAATGTGAAAAGACGCCGAAGCCGGATACACAAGAGTTTTTCAACGTCATCGGGCACGCTAAGAGACTCGGGCTATGTCTGGACCGAAAAGCAAGGAACCTGTCATGACCGACACCTCCCAATCTGCATTGGTATTCGATGCGGCTGCCGTGCAGGATCTTTTGTCGAAGGTCGACGCCTTGGGCGCGATGCGTGCCTTGTTCACAGAGCTTGGGCGCGGCCAGGCAGTGCAGCCGGCGCAGGCCCTGACGCTTTTTCCAAATGACAAAGGCGACTTCATCACTTATCTGGGTGCAAGCACTGGCGCTGAATTGTTTGGGGCCAAGCTGTCGCCTTATCTTGTGAAGCCTGGCAAGCCGGTCATCACCGCTTGGACGGTATTGATGTCCATGAAGACAGGTCAGCCGTTGATGCTGTGCGATTCAGGTGAACTGACCACGGAAAGGACCGCCGCGACCACGGCACTGGCCGTTGATCATCTGGCGCGCTCGGAGGCGGAAATACTGGCGGTAATTGGGTCGGGTAAAGTTGCTCAAGCGCATCTGAAGCATGTTCTGGCCCTCCGGGATTGGAAAGAGATCCGCGTTTTTTCCCCAAGTCTGAGTGGCAATGATACTCTTGCAGCGAAGTGGCGTGATGCAGATGCACGCGTAAAGATTGTCGAAAGCGCCAAATTGGCCGGAATGGGCGTGGATGTGGTCATGTTGTGTACCTCTTCCGGAACGCCTGTCTTTGACACAGCGTCAGTCTCGCCAGGCGCTCTGGTCACGTCGATCAGTACCAATGTGGCCAACGCACATGAGGTCGACCCGGCCTTCCTGAACAGCGCCGAGGTTTATTGCGATTATCGCGCGACCACCCCTGCGTCCGCCGGAGAAATGAAGCTGGCCGCAGAGGCTGGGTGGTCTGCCACTGCCATCCGTGGCGATCTTGCCGAACTGCAAACCGAATCCTGTGACAAACCGTCGGGCAGCAAGCCGGTGTTTTTCCGCTCGATTGGACTGGGTCTGGAAGATATTTTCATAGCGCGCGCCATTTACGATGCGGCTTTGGCGTGACCGAGACTTAAGGAGAGACCCATGGACATCAGACCTTTCGGCGTCGAAATGTGGATGAATGAGTTCGAAACCAAATGCGAATTTAATCTGGCGGAAACCTGTGTTGAGTCCATCACGCTGGGTGAACTGTTCGAAATGGCCGGTCAGCATAACAGTATTCTTGGTGACCTGTCGGCCATGAAGATGACCTATGGCGCTATCGAAGGGTCGGATCGTTTGCGTGACGCTATCTGTGGGCTATATGAAAGACAGACGCGCGAAAATATTCTGACAACGCATGGCACGATCGGAGCCAACGCGTTGGTACATCAGACACTTGTCTCGCGCGGGGATCACGTGATTTCTGTGATCCCGACTTATCAGCAACATTATTCGATCCCCGAAAGCATCGGTGCGGATATCGAGTTGTTGCACCTGAAACCTGAAAACGAGTTCTTGCCTGACCTGGACGAGTTGCGCACGATGGTGCGGCCAGACACGCGGCTGATTGCGATAAACAACCCCAACAATCCGACCGGCGCCCTGATGAATCGCGCGTTGCTGGAGCAGATCGTCGACATTGCCCGCAGCGTTGATGCGTGGGTGTTGTGCGATGAAGTCTATCGCGGCACTGACCAGACCGGCGATGGGTTCACGGCTGCGGTTGCGGACCTCTACGAAAAAGGGATCAGCACAGCGGGCATGTCCAAGGCTTATTCCCTGGCGGGCTTGCGGGTTGGTTGGATCGCGGGACCTAAAGACATGCTGCATGAGGTGATGGTTCACCGGGACTACAACACCATTTCGGTTGGTCAAGTTGACGAGTTGCTCGCGGCTATGGCGTTGGAAAACCGCAACAGGATTTTGGCGCGGGCACAGCGGATCACGAGGGAGAACCTGCGGATCGTTGAAGCGTGGATCGCGAATGAACCGTTGATCAGTTGGGTGCCTCCAAAGTCGGGGACCACGGCTTTGTTGAAGTACGACCTGCCCATGTCTTCGCGTGATCTGTGTGTGGCGCTGTTGAAGGAGGAGGGGGTGATGCTGACCCCGGGCAGTGCCATGGATATGGAAGGCTGGTTACGCCTCGGCTACACCAATCCGACAGCAGACCTAAAGGCCGGGTTGGCAAAGCTCTCGGGCTTCTTGACGCGCCACAGCGCCGCGTAGAAGGGCACAGGTGCCAATCTGGGCTATTAAGGAGTGACCCTGGCTGAGGCCTTTGGGATCATTTTGCAAGTTTGGACAAGGTCCGTGAAGCATTTCTGTCTGGCAGGGGCTGACATCAGGTGCACGGGGTCGCTGGTTCGGGTTGCGCCATGCGGTCGCTACACCGAACGATCTGCGATGGCTTTGGAAATCCGACGGGTCACGCCACATTCGTAGTCATCTTCGTTTGAACAGGCGCGCAGCCCTCGTGTCCCGCGCAGATGAGCAGGCTTGCTCTGAAAGGTCCATCCCACCAAGATAGAGTTCCGCGGATCGAACAATTCAACGAGTCGGAGGAAGCAGGATGTATCGCGTCAGACTATTTGCAGTCCGCCATTCTCGTTCGTTTGAATGGATCTATCGCCGCGTTGAAGCCTCTCTGGTTTCGCTTGACCCGGTGTTTCGGCGGATCGGGTATGAACGCGTCGAGCCTTTTGTTGCGACCTTGGAAAGATGGACCAAGTCCTTTCTGTTTGATTGCAAGATGTGCGGGCAATGCGCATTGTCTTCGACGGGTATGTCCTGTCCTATGAACTGCCCCAAGACCCTTCGGAATGGGCCTTGTGGGGGTGTCCGGCCGGGTGGGTATTGTGAGGTCAAGCCCGAGATGAAATGCGTCTGGGTCTGTGCATGGGATGGCGCGTCGCGGATGAGACACGGGAACCAGATCGAAATCGTCTTGCCGCCTGTGGATCATTCGCTGAAAGGCACATCTTCCTGGTTGCGTGTCTCGCGTGAGAAGGCCGTCAGCCTGCGCGAAGCGCAAGAGGCCCGCCGCTCGACTGTCGCCAGAGCCTTTAAATCCGCGCGGGAAAAGGAACCGGCCACGGCACCGCTTGCACCCGAGCCCGGCGAGAAGAAAGACACATAGGACCATGGCCACGGGATTAGATATACCAACCAATTCCTACCCGGAACTGTCCGAAGGCATTGTCTCTGGCAGCCGTCTTGAACTTGCGCTGAAGGCCGGAAAATTTGCGATCACGGCAGAGCTCAATCCTCCGGACAGCGCGGACCCCGATGATGTTTATCAGGCTGCAAGACCGCTGAGCGAAGTTGCTGACGCAATCAACGCCACCGATGCCTCGGGGGCGAACTGCCACATGTCGTCGCTGGGAATCTCGGCCTTTCTGGTTCAGGCCGGTTACGAGGCCGTTTACCAGATCTCGTGCCGTGACAGGAACCGCATCGCCATTCAGGGGGATGTGCTCGGCGCGGCGGCGCTGGGTGTTAAAAACGTCCTGTGTCTTACCGGCGATGACGTCGGGTCGGGGGATCAACCGGGGGCAAAGCCAGTCTTTGATCTGGATTCCGTTTCTTTGTTGCGCACTTTGCGCACGATGCGGGATGAAAGTGTGTTTCTTTCAGGTCGAAAAATCAGTCGCCCGCCTCGGCTATTCATCGGCGCGGCAGAAAACCCATGCGTCGATCCCTTGGAGTGGCGTCCGGACAGGCTGGCCAAAAAGGTCAAGGCGGGTGCCGAGTTCATCCAGACAAACTATGTCTTTGACCTCCCGAGGTTTGAGCAATTCATGTCCAGAGTGCGGGATCTGGGCTTGGATCAACAGATCTTTTTGCTGGCTGGCGTTGGTCCGCTCGCTTCGGCGCGGGCCGCGCGTTGGATGCGATCGAACGTGCCAGGAATTCACATTCCAGATCATGTTATCGCGCGTATTGAGGGGGCGGAAAACCAGGCAGCTGAAGGTGAGAAGATCTGCATCGAACTGATACAGCAGATCCGCGAAATCCAAGGTGTGTCGGGTATGCACATCATGGCCTACAGACGCGAACACCAAGTTTCGAAGATCATAACAAGCAGTGGCTTGCTGGATCGCCGAAACCGACGCTGACGCAGCCATTGTGTGACGTTAAGACCAAGTCCACTGAGACTAAGAACCGTGCGCCGGACCGGGTTTTGTGGGCGAAGGCCCGGACACCGGGGTGTCGGCGGCAGTCACAGTGTCGAACATTATGCAGCATTGAGTCGATGGTGCGCTTGCAAGGTCGGATGGCATTTCCACTCGGTCCGGCTTATATATGGCGTATGAAAGATACGGCTCCGGATTGGTTCGAAACCTGCATCGGCCAGCTGACTGCCAACGGCACGCAGCGGGTATGGTCAGTGCTGGTTACGATTTTTGGTGATCTTGCCCAAAGCGGGTCAGATCAGATCAGCGGTGCGCTGATCACGGCGCTCACCAGTCTGGCGGGGATCAAGTCCGAGGCGACGCGTGTTGCGCTTCACCGATTGCGCAAGGAAGGTTGGATCGAAAGCACGCGGGTGGGGCGCAACAGTGTGCACCGTTTGACGGATTTTGGTCGCGACCAAAGTGCCGCCGCCGCGCCACGAATTTATGCCCGTGACACCAACAACCCTGACACCTGGCATGTGCTTATCGCCAGCGTTTCCGAGAGGTCCCGGAAAGAGCTGTCAGACCTGATGCTCATTGGCGACTATATCCCTGTCAACCCGTCCACTGCCATAGCGCCGGGTCCAGTTCCCGATGGGCTGGAGGATCTGCTGGGGATTGAAAGCAGCGCCATTTCAGTTCCCGACTGGATGCGGGATTTGTGTGGACCTGAACCCCTGAAAGCAGCTTATGAGCAGTTTTGGACAACGCTTCAGCTTGTCGAGCGGCATTTGCCTGCCAACGGGTTGGACGACCCCTTACAAACCGCCGTTCTCCGCGTTCTGATCGTGCATGGGTGGCGGCGACTTATCCTGCGTCATCCCTCTTTGCCCCCCACGTTTCTGCCTGCAGACTGGAAAGGTGCAGAGTGTCGCCAGAAGGTGTTGCAGTTGCTGGACAGGTTGCCTCGTCCAAGCCTTGCATCGCTGGAAGCCGTGCTGGGCGATTGATGTTTACCTAGACCCGCGCATCGACTGGTCTGCTAAGTATTGTTAGGTTCGAAGCTCTATTCTGTCCGAACATCGAAATGGTAAAGTCTTGCCTCAATATGTTACAGAATACTTGAAAATTTTCGTATCGGGGTAACATAAAGCTTGCCTCGAATCGATTGATTCAATATCAACCGACCAGACGGTTAATAAATTTGGGCGCGAACAGGAGACCTCAGAGATGGACGCATTCATCTGCGACGCGACGCGAACACCGATAGGACGGTATGGCGGGGCGTTGTCGTCGGTTCGCACAGATGATCTTGCTGCTCAGCCCTTGGCGGCGTTGAGGGAACGCAATCCTCAGGTCGACTGGGCCAGTTTGGACGATGTGATCTATGGAGATGCCAATCAGGCCGGAGAGAGCAACAGGAACGTTGCACGCATGGCGGCCTTGTTAGCCGGGTTGCCGATCGACGTGCCGGGCACAACGGTGAACCGTCTTTGCGCCAGCGGAATGGACGCAGTTGGAATGGCAGCGCGTGGCATCAAGGCAGGCGATTACGATCTGGCCATTGCGGGGGGCGTGGAAAGCATGTCCCGCGCGCCGTTTGTGATGCCCAAGGCAACCACGGCGTTCACGCGCAGCAATGCGGTTTACGACACCACTATTGGCTGGCGCTTCGTGAACCTAAAGATGAAGCAGGAATACGGCGTAGATTCCATGCCGCAGACCGCCGACAACGTGGCCGAAGACTATGGTATCAGCCGCGAAGATCAGGATGCCTTTGCCGCGCGCAGCCAGGCCCGATGGGAGGCCGCTCATGCGGCGGGTGTCTTCAAGGATGAGATCACTCCGGTTTCAGTGCCCCAGCGCAAGGGCGATCCGATCATCGTGGACACTGATGAGCATCCACGCGCCGGAACCACAGCGGAAAAGCTATCGGGCCTCAAAGGGGTGAATGGGCCGGACAAGACGGTTACGGCGGGCAATGCCTCGGGTGTCAATGATGGTGCGGCAGCCATTCTGATGGCAAATGAGGCGGCAGCGGCCAAGAATGGACTGAACCCCATGGCTCGTGTGGTCGGTATGTCGGTTGCGGGTGTTGCGCCGCGCGTCATGGGCATCGGCCCGGTGCCCGCCAGCCGAAAGGTTCTGGCCCGTGCAGGGCTGAGCATCGAACAGATGGATGTGATCGAATTGAATGAGGCTTTTGCCTCTCAGGGCCTTGCCACCTTGCGGGAACTGGGCCTGCCGGACGACGCACCGCACGTAAACCCCAATGGCGGGGCCATCGCTTTGGGCCACCCACTGGGCATGAGTGGTGCGCGTCTGGTGCTGACCGCAGCTTATCAATTGAAACGTACTGGGGGTCGCTATGCGCTCTGCACCATGTGTGTGGGTGTTGGGCAGGGTGCGGCTCTTATTCTTGAACGCGTGTAACGGAGGAGACGGGACATGTACGCTCAGATGGTTAAATCCGAGGCGTCGAATGACGATCCGGAAAAACTGGCAGAGTTCCAGGCGCGGATTGATGCCGATATCAAGATCGAACCAAAGGACTGGATGCCTCAGGGGTATCGTAAGACCTTGATCCGACAGATCGGCCAGCACGCGCATTCCGAAATCGTCGGACAATTGCCAGAAGGGAATTGGATCACCCGCGCACCCACGTTGGAGCGCAAGGCGATCCTTTTGGCCAAGGTGCAGGATGAGGCCGGGCATGGGTTGTATCTGTACTGTGCCGCTGAAACGCTGGGCGTTAGCCGGGATGAGTTGACTGAGATGCTGCTGGACGGGCGCATGAAATACTCGTCGATCTTCAACTACCCAACGCTGAACTGGGCCGATATCGGTGCGGTCGGATGGCTGGTCGATGGGGCCGCTATCATGAACCAGGTACCGCTGCAGCGGACATCTTTCGGGCCATATTCGCGCGCCATGATCCGCATCTGCAAGGAAGAAAGCTTTCACCAGCGGCAAGGCTATGACGCGATCCGCAAGATGGCCGAAGGTACGCCAGAGCAAAAGAAAATGGCGCAGGATGCGATGAACCGTTTCTGGTATCCGTCGCTGATGATGTTCGGGCCGTCCGACAAAGAATCGGTCCATTCCGCGCAATCGATGGCATGGAAGATCAAGATCAACACCAATGACGAGCTGCGCCAGAAATTTGTCGACCAGACTGTGCCCCAGGCTGAATATCTGGGCCTGACCATTCCTGATCCGGACCTGAAGTGGAACGAGGAACGCGGACATTACGACTTCTCGGAACCCGACTGGTCCGAATTTTTCGATGTGATCAAAGGCAATGGTCCCTGCAACGTCGACCGTCTGGCAGCCCGCAACAAGGCGTGGGACGACGGCAAATGGGTCCGAGACGGGCTATTGGCCCATGCTCGCAAGAAAAAGGCTGGCAATCTGGCCGCTGAATAAGCTTACCCTGAGGAGGAAACCCGATGAACACTGAATGGCCCCTGTGGGAAATCTTCATCCGTGGCCAACATGGGATGAGCCACCGGCATGTCGGCTCGCTGCATGCCCCGGACGCGGAAATGGCGATCAAGAACGCGCGCGATGTTTACACCCGCCGTAACGAAGGCGTTTCGATCTGGGTGGTTGAGGCCAACAATATCTCTGCCTCGTCGCCCAGCGACAAAGGCCCGCTGTATGAACCCAGCGAAAGCAAAGTGTACCGCCATCCAACCTTCTTCGACATTCCCGATGAAGTGGGAGCGATGTAATGAGTGTTTCGGTTTCCAATGACGCTTTGCTGCAGTTTCTGCTGCGGATGGGGGACAACACCCTGATCCTCGGCCACCGGGTCAGTGAGTGGTGCGGTCACGCGCCGGTCCTGGAGGAAGACATTGCGCTGGCCAATACCGCGCTGGACCTGATCGGGCAGACGCAGATGTGGCTGGGTTTGGCAGGTGAGATTGAGGGCGGCAAATCCGCCGATGATCTGGCCTTTCTGCGCGACGCCTGGGATTTCCGCAATGTGCTGCTGGTCGAGGTTCCGAACGGAGATTTCGGCCGCACGCTGATGCGCCAGTTCCTGTTCGATGCCTGGCATTCGATCATGCTGGGGCGCTTGATGACATCCTCGGATGACCGTGTCGCCGCCATTGCCGCCAAGGCCAGCAAAGAGGTTGCCTACCACCTCGAACGCTCGGGCGACACGGTTGTGGGTCTTGGTGACGGCACCGAGGAAAGCCATACCCGGATGCAGGAAGCTTTGGATTATCTGTGGCCTTATGTCGGTGAGATGTTTGCCAGCGACGAGGTTGACGCCAAGATTGTCGCCGCAGGTATCGCGCCGAACCCAATCGACCTGCGAGAGGAATATGACGCTCTGGTCGAGCGGATTCTGACCCAGGCAACGCTGACTATTCCAGAAAGCCGCTTTGCTCATAAAGGTGGTCGCGACGGGCGAATGCATACCGAGCATCTGGGCCACCTGCTGACGCAGATGCAATGGCTGCAGCGCGCCTATCCTGGGGCAAAGTGGTAAGAGCAGATGCAGACCTCGACTGATCAGATCTGGAGCTGGCTGGACGCCGTTCCCGACCCAGAGATTCCGGTGATCTCGGTCGTGGATTTGGGCATCGTTCGTGATGTGCGTTGGGACGCTGAAACGCTGGTTGTGAGGGTCACACCAACGTACTCCGGCTGTCCGGCAACGTCCGTCATCAGTATGGATATCGAAACCGCATTGCGCGACCATGGGATCGGCGATGTGCGGATCGAAACCAGCATAGCACCTGCCTGGACCACCGATTGGCTTAGTGAAAAAGGCCGTGCCAAGCTGGAAGACTATGGGATCGCGCCGCCACAACCGGCGGGCGGACCAGAACGTTGCCCGCGTTGCGGCAGCGAGGCCGTTGAAAAAGTCAGCCAGTTTGGCTCGACCCCGTGCAAGGCCCATTGGCGCTGCACCGACTGTCTGGAACCCTTTGACTATTTCAAGTGCATCTGAGGAGGAGCACCGGATGGCACGTTTTCATGACCTGAAAGTCACCGACATCCACAAAACCATCCGCGATGCGGTTGTCGTGACGCTTGAGCCCGCGAATTGCGGAGCGGACCAATTCAACTTTGCCGCTGGTCAGTACCTGACGTTCCGGCGCGATTTTGACGGCGAAGAACTCCGTCGCTCATACTCGATCTGCGCTGGCAAGGATGACGGCGTTCTTCAGGTTGGTATTAAACGTGTAGATGGTGGAGCATTCTCAAGCTGGGCCAACGCGGAACTGAGCGTTGGCGACGTTGTGCAGGCGATGCCACCGATGGGCAGCTTTCACGTGCCAATCGAAGCGGACGCGGAAAAACAATACGTCGGCTTTGCTGGCGGATCGGGGATCACACCGGTTCTGTCGATCCTGAAAACAACGCTGGCCCGCGAACCCAAGTCCCACTTCACGCTGATCTATGCCAACAAGGGCGTCAACACGATCATGTTCCGAGAGGAACTTGAGGACTTGAAAAACCTCTATATGGGCCGCCTGAACGTGATCCATATTCTTGAGACCGACGCCCAGGAGATTGATCTGTTCACGGGGCTCGTGACGCAGGAAAAATGCGGCGAGCTGTTCAAACACTGGATCGACATCAAGAACGTTGACATGGCCTTCATCTGTGGACCTGAACCGATGATGCTGGGTATTGCCGCCGCGCTGCGGGAGCACGGGCTTGAAGACAACCAGATCAAGTTCGAACTCTTTGCCAGCGCCCAACCTGGTCGGGCCAAGCGCAAGACAACTGCGGCAGAAGCTGGAAAGCAGGCGAACCAGACCAGCGCTTCAATTACGCTCGACGGCTCCACCCAAACAGTAACCCTACCCAAGGATCAGTCCATTTTGGACGCAGCCTTGGAAAACGCCATGGACGCGCCTTACGCCTGTAAAGCTGGTGTGTGCTCCACCTGTCGCTGCCGCGTGCTCGAGGGTGAGGTCGAGATGCTCGCCAATCATGCGCTCGAGGATTACGAGGTCGAAAAAGGCTATGTGCTGAGCTGTCAGGCTTATCCGGTAACAGACCGCGTGGTCGTGGACTACGACCAATAAAGGGAGAGGATAAATGACCGAAGCCATGACACTTGACAGCTATCTGGCCGCGGGCGGGGTGCTGACCAACCCGACCAATGTGCCACCACGTTACCGCGCCGAACTGATGAAGCTGATGGCAACCTTTGTGGATAGCGAATTGGCAGGCGCCGCCGGTTTTGCGGATATCATCAACCAGGGGCCGGGCATCAAGGAACGGATCGCGGCTGCCAAAATCGTGCTCGAGAAAACCGATCACGCAGACCGCGTCCTGAAAATCATGGGGGAGTTCGGTGCAGATACCGAGCGATATGCTACGCATCATCCTTGGACCGCGCGGCTGGATCGCGATGACGATGTCGGTGCGACCCGCAGTGAACATGACATGCGTCTTGCGGTGTTCAACTATCCGATCTCAGGCTGGACCGACGCCGTGATCATGAACCTTCTGATGAGCCGCGCGGTGGCCGAGCAATTGGCTGAGTTTTCGACGGTTTCGTACCAACCCCTCGCGGAGGTCTTCCGTCAGATCGCCCCTGTCGAGGCTCATCATGGCGCGCTTGCGCTTGAGGGTGCTGTGAAGCTGGCAGAAAGCGGAGAGACAGAGCAGATGCAACGCGCCGTGGACTATTGGTGGCCCCGTGTCGCGGTGTCCTTTGGCGGAGACGATCCGAAACGGTTCGCATTTCTGACGTCGATCGGTTTGCGTCACAATCGAAACAGCGCACTGAAAGAACGTTGGGCCCAAGCCGCAGGCGCCGTTGTTGAACAACTGGGGTTGTCCACCCCAGCGTAAGACTTGGCATACTTGGAGCCGGCTTCCGTTCAAAACGGGGGCCGTGTCTTCAAGTCTCAATCTATTCTCTTTTGTAAGTTTTCGCGGGTGTTAGCACCTTCGTGCACGTCGTTGAAATCCTGGTCTGAGAATTGAAGGGGCTGGGTGAAAAAAAGGCGGAGCAGAACGATTTATTGCTGGTGTGCATACTTCTTAGGTGGATCAGAGGCATAGCTCGATCTCGCGCCTCGAAAATCGCCTGAACTCACGGCTCATCATAAAGCAGCTCCGCCAAGTCCGAGAATTTGGAGCCAGGTGCGCACAGCCCCCATACCGTTTTACGTATGGCTTCGGCCCGGTCCGTTCCCAAAGAGGGGGCTGCAAATTCCATGAACTTCTCGTCCACTTCAGCGTCATCCATAGGTGCTTCGGGCCCGCCCCGCGCGTGTACATCGCCTGAGTCCAGAACCTGCCCATCTGTCAGTGTTATCGAGACATCGGCGAACCGACTTTTGGGGAAGCGGCGTGAGTGGCGTTCCGTCTCAAAGACGGAAATGCGATCGGCAATCGACGCGACCAAAGGGTCCGACAGCCCGGCGCCAGTGATGTGTTCGACCCCGATCCGCCTATGGGCGGCCATGGTGGCGACCGCAAACGGAAGGGAATACTGTGCCTTCGACGTATCGTCTGGCATCCCTTGAAACAGACAAGCGCTTTCGCGGAAGGTATTGACCCGGATCGCCGCGATATCCGTGTGATTCAGTTCATGATCGCGCATCAACGCACGTGTTGCGTCAATTGCGGCATGTGCCCAACGGCAGATCGGGTAGGGTTTCACATATTGGCGCTCCATCTGCCAAAACCGCCCCAGGTCTTGCCAGTATGGCGCGACCTCGTCCGCTTCGATGGTGATCGCAGGAGCGCCAACAAAGCCTTTTTCCGCCAGAACGACCGAAGATACTCCGACCAAGGCACCCCAACCTGAACCGTCATGCAACATGGTAGGATTGGCGATTTCCCGCATCATCTGACTGCGGGGCCCGTGGTATTCGGCGATCCCCATGGCCTGCCGCATCTGCTCGGCGCTCAGCCCACGTAGCCGAGCCGCAACTGCCACCACTCCCAACGCGTTCCATGCGCCCGAAGTGTGATAATCGCTGACGGTGTTGTGCAAAGAGATCCCGGCCCGACCAGCAACCTCGTAGCCAATGGTGACACCGACCAGAGCTTCGGGGCCTGAAAAATCTCTGACCGTTTCAGCCACAGCCGCCAGCGCGGGAATAACCGCAACACCGATATGGCCCTTGGTCGGGTTATACCCGTCATGGCCATCCAGATTATCGGTCTGGGTTGCGGCAGCATAGGCGGCTCCGGCGGCACTGACCGGGCGACCATCAAACAGCATCCGCGCA
The DNA here is from genome assembly GCF_001238295.1 of Ruegeria sp. 6PALISEP08. GTDB lineage: Bacteria > Pseudomonadota > Alphaproteobacteria > Rhodobacterales > Rhodobacteraceae > Ruegeria. The sequence continues at coordinate 72,125 of NZ_LGXZ01000007.1, read as the reverse complement.
GCATAGGCATCGTCACCCGCGCCATAGAGTGCGCGGGCGGTTTCGCGTGCGATCACCCCGGCCGTCATGGGTGCGGATCCGATCGCGATACCCAACGTGTCCAGCGTCATCCGCGCGGCAGCTCTCAGCGTTGTGGCCGGGATATCCTCGACAGATGTTCCAAGGGTAAAGTCTGCAATATTTTGAAATCTGTCCGCCACGGCCTGCCTGCTTGTGTTTTTGGGATCTGGATACCGATCTTGGCAGAAAATTAAGCGCCTTTTACTTTGGCGGCACGAAAACAATCCAAGGGCATTGGCCCCGGAATTTTTGTGGCAATGAGATCCGTCTTGTCCCATATGTAAAATTCTTTTTGTCGCAAAAGTACAATAGGCCGGGCCTGCTTCGCCATACTCGACATGTAAACTGCCATGGATCACTGCACATGATGAACCTGCCGCACCTGTCCTTTCTGCGCTCTTTCGAGGCCGCTGCCCGTCACCTCAGCTTTACCAGCGCGGCGGAAGAACTGAATTGTACGCAGTCGGCTGTCAGCAATCACGTGCGTTCGCTTGAAGAGTTTCTAAAGCGCCCGCTTTTCGTGCGTCACGCCCGGTCTCTGTCACTGACGGATGTGGGCAAAGCTTATCTGCCCTCGGTGCGCCATGCGTTGCAGGAAATCGATGTGGCCACCCAATCTCTGGTGCTGCGACCTCATACCCGAACAGTTGTCGTCTCTTGTCCTGTCAGCTTGGCCGAAAACTGGTTGCCCGATGTCATTCAGAGTTTCACGGAGGTGCATCCCGACATTTCCCTGACTGTTCACGGCACGATTTGGACCGATGTCGATCCCAACGTCTCAGACATCTCGATCATCATTAGCCATGTCGACGACGTAGCCGAGGGCCTGACGCGGTTGTGGACGGACAAGCTGACTGTTGTCTGCGCCCCGAACTATTGCGTCGCGGATCAACCCATGAGGGACCCGCATCAATTGAGCAGTGCCCAACTGATTCACATTCTTGGACGCCCCGCCTATTGGGAGAAGGTGGCGGTAGAATTCGGGCTGGAAGATCTGAACCAGAAAGAAGGTCCAAGGACCAATGTCTCGAATCTTGCGTTGGAGCTGGCCTCGAAATCTCTGGGATGTGTGGCCTTGCCGAAATCGCTTGCTCGTCCCTATGTGGATCGAGGTTTGTTGATAGAACCTTTCGATCTGAATCTGGAAAGCCCTTGGGCTTATTATGCTAACCTCCGGCAAACGGGGGCCACTCCTGCGGTTCAGCTGTTTCAAGACTGGCTGATGACGGTGGCGGCACAGACGGGCGATCTGCTTGGTTAAGCGGACCTCGTCCGGTGCGGCACGGACACACCGGATCAAAACCTGCGCGCCAGACGCGCAGAAAAATCGACCGCTTTGCCACAGTTTTTTTCGCATGTCACAAGATGTGAACCACCCTAGGGTCCAAACCAACATTTTGAAAGACAACACAAAGCGTCACCTGCCATGAGCCAAACCCCGAGAATTGCGTCAGTTCAGACTTGCAGCCCTTCAACTCAGATCGATCACTTCATGAAATGCGGTGAGCTTAAGGACATTTACTGATGAAAACCCACGCACAAGCTGTTGTCATAGGTGGCGGTCTTGCCGGTACTTCAATCCTGTACCACCTTGCTAAGCTCGGTTGGACTGACGTCATCCTGCTGGAACGGGACGAGTTGACCAGCGGCTCAACCTGGCACGCGGCCGCCAACATTCATGGTCTGCATGACAACAATAACATCACTCGTATCCAGCATTATACAATGAACCTGTATAAAGAACTGGAGAAGGAAACCGGCCAAAGCTGTGGGGTGTTTCAACCCGGGTCGCTTTACCTGGCCCAGACCGAAGAGCGCGAGCAGCAGTTGCGCCTGCAAGAGGCCAAAGCACGATTTTACGGTCTGAACTTCCACGAGGTCAGCCGGGAAGAGGCGAAAGAACTCCATCCGCTGGCGCAGTTCGATGACATTCGTTGCATCATGTACGAACCCGATGGTGGCAATGTGGACCCCTCGGGTGTTCCTCACGCCTATGCTGCTGGGGCCCGGGCCATGGGGGCCACAATTGAACGGTTCTGCCCGGTCATAGGGACTGAACAACAGTCCGATGGCAGCTGGATCGTGCGTACGCCCAAGGGCGACATTCATACCCAGTGGGTGGTCAATGCCGCTGGCCTTTGGGGTCGTGAAGTGGCGGCACTGGCGGGCCTGACCCTGCCGCTGCAACCCACCGAACACCAGTATTTCGTGACCGAAGCCATCGACGAAGTGGCCAATCTGGGCCGCCGTTTGCCCTCGATCGCCGACCGTGACGGCGAATACTACTTCCGGCAGGAAGGCAACGGGTTGCTGATCGGTGCCTATGAGAAAGACATGAAGTTCTGGGCCGAAGACGGCACGCCGCTGGACTTTGCACATGACCTGTTCCCCGACGACCTGGACCGGATCATGGAAAACGTCATCCGCGCCACCGAGCGGGTGCCGGTTGCGGCAACCGCCGGGGTCAAGCGGGTGATCAACGGGCCGATGATCTGGTCGCCTGACTCAAACATGCTGTGGGGGCCGGTGCCCGAGCTGAAGAATTACTTTCTGATCGGGGGGTTGATCCCCGGGTTTTCGCAGTCTGGTGGTCTGGGCCTTTTGGCGGCGCAATGGATGATCGAGGGCGAGCCGCATTATGACATGTTCGCTTGGGATCTGGCCCGTTTTGGTGACTGGGCCGACAAGAAATTCACCAAAGCACGCGTGCAGGATTCCTACATCCACCGCTTCAAGATCCACTTCCCCAATGAAGAGCGCAGCGCAGGACGCCCGGCCCGCGTACGTCCCGCTTACGAGATGCAGAAACGGATGGGCTGCGTCTTTGGACTCAACTGCGGCTGGGAACACCCGCTTTGGTTTGCCGATGAACCCGGCACCGAAGAGACCACCGGCTTTACGCGCCAAAACTGGTTCGATCAGGTTGGGCGCGAGGTAAAGATGCTGCGCAACAGCGTAGGTATCATCGATATCTCGAACTTTGCCAATTACGTGATCAAGGGACCGGGCGCTTACGACTGGCTGGACCGTCTGGTCGCCAATCGCGTGCCGACCGAAGTGGGGCGCAGTTGCCTGACTCCGTTGATCTCGGTTCGCGGCGGTGTGGCAGGTGATTTTACCATTACCAAGCTGGCCGAAGACGAATACATGATGATCGGTTCAGGCATGGCCGAACGCTATCATCAGCGCTTCTTCCAAATGGTCGAAATGCCCGAGGGCACCACGCTGGAGGTTGCGACCGATCGCATCGCCGGGTTCAACATCGCTGGCCCCAAATCGCGCGAAGCGCTGTCGCGTCTGACCAATGCCGACCTGTCGAACGAAGCGTTCCGCTTCATGCGGTCGCAGAAGATCACCGTCGCGGGTGTGGAATGTGTGGCCATCCGCGTCAGCTTCACCGGCGATCTGGGTTGGGAATTGCATTGCGCCGAAGACGATCAGGTTGCGCTTTACACCGCACTGCTTGAAGCTGCCAAGGATTGCGGCGGAGGCCCGGTTGGTGGGCGTGCGTTGGGGTCATTGCGTATCGAAAAGGGCTATGGGTCCTGGGGGCGGGAATATTCTCAGGAGTATTGGCCGCAAGAGGTCGGATTGACCGGGCTGATCAAACTGGACAAGGACTTCCTGCACAAGGACGCCTATTTGGCGATCAAGGACAATACCCCGCGCGAGGTTTTGTCCGTGTTCGAACTGGACGTGACCGAAGACGCCGACGCCACGGGCAGCGAGCCGATCTTTTCGCCCGACGGTGCGCCTGTGGGCCGGGTCACATCCGGGGCGTACGGTTATTCGGTCGGGAAGTCGCTTGCCCTTGGGTTCCGCAACCCCGAAGTGGCAAACCCCGGTGATGAGGTGGTGATCCAGGTGATCGGAACGCCGCACATAGGCCGAGTTCTGGCAGAGGCTCCATTCGACCCAAAGGGCGAAAGGCTGCGCGGTTAAAACCTCTGCACGCGTCCAAAACAATTGGTCCTGCCCAAAATGCGGGGTGGGGCCTCAAAAAACCACCAAGCGCATCGGGACAAGCGATGCGCACGTGCTCCTCACAGGCTGGGCACTGCCGGGTACACCCTCAACCTTGCGAAACCAGCCACTGGAGCACGTTCTGAACTTCGCGTCGGTCCCGGCTTTCGTCCTGGGCTTCGACAAAATAGCCATGCGTTGGTTTGATATCTTCGTCGAAAAGGCGCAGCACGCGCCCTTCTCTGAGGTCTTGATCGATCAGCGGCAACCAACCCACAACCGCACCTTGTCCTTCGGCTGCGCCGCGCAACAGAATATTAGCATCTTCGAAGATCACGCCCTCCAACGCGGATGAGGGCTGCACGTTCATTGCGACAAACCAGTCAAGCCACCCCCAGTGGTTACGTTGGTGTAGGATAGGTTTGTTCAGCAGGTCCTCGGGCGTGTCAATTGGCCCGTATTGTTTGATGTACTGCGCGCTGGCGATAGCGACAGGCCGTAGTTCCAGCAACTTGAGTGCACCACGTGGCATATCCGCCAGGCGATGCCAGCTCAGGACAATATCTGCATGCGTCTGATCGCCCATGCGCGGGCGGTAAAAGGGCACGACCTCAAGCTCAACCCCTGGGAAACTCTGCCACAGATCGCTGATGCGCGGCATCAGCCATCGGGCTGTCAGAATGGGTCCAGCAGCCAGGCGCACAACCTTGCGTGATGTTCTGCGCAGGGTTCCAACCGTGTCTTCCAGCAGTCCAAACGCCTGCGCCGTTGTCTCGGCCAGCCGCTTTCCGTCTTCTGTCAGCCTGACTTCACGCCCTACACGTTCAAACAGCAACGTGCCCAGTTGACCTTCCATTCCACGGATGTGGTGACTGATGGCCGTTGGTGTCACCGCAAGGCGCTCGGCCGCAGCACGAAAACTGCCAGCCTTGGCCGCAGCGTCGAAAGCGCGCAGCGCGGATAGAGATGGAAGCATGAGGTTCTCACTGATGAGTTCAACTCACTAAATGCTGAGGAAAGACCATTTGTAAATAGGCCATTATGGCCGCAACTATTGCAGATAGTTAAACTGGACTCATGCAAAATGACCTCTACCGCCCGCAGGCGTGGCCGCAAGCAGCGGCTGAACCAAACAACTGAACCCGCGTTGAACCCTCCGGTCTGGCCGGGTGTCAATGGTGGGCGGTTTAAGCCGCTTTTGCCTGACGAGGCGGCGCTGGTTGAAGAAACGGCGCTGACGCTGCTGGAAACGCTTGGCCTTAGCCAGGCTATTCCGTCGATGATCGACAAGGTGCTTGCGGCAGGTGGGTCGATGACGGCCGACAACCGTTTGCTGTTCCCCCGCGCGTTGGTGCAACAGTCCATCGTTGATGCAAAGCGCAACTTTCCCCTTTGCGCTCAAACACCTGAACACGACCTGGATATCAGCAACGCCCGCGTGCACATGTCCAGCGGCGGTGCGGCCCCCGGCGTGTTTGACCTGGAAACGGGCAACTACCGGGATTCAACACTGGCTGACCTGTATGACGCGGCTCGGATTGTCGACCAGATGGAAAACATCCACCATTTCAGCCGTTCGGTTGTCGCCCGGGACATCGAAGACAATGCGGTGATGGACCTCAACACCGCTTATGCCTGTCTGGCAGGCACGTCCAAACATGTGTCGATGTCGATCAGCGCGCCTGAAAATGTGTCCACGATTGCGCAGCTATGTTATGCCGTCGCCGGCAGCGAGTCGGCTTTTCGCGCCCGACCTTTCCTGACCGTAATGGTGTGCCACGTTGTGCCACCCATGCGCTTTGCCGGAGAGGCATGTGAAGTGCTCGAAGCCGCAATTCTGGCGGGTTTCCCGGTTCAACTTATCAGCGCCGGACAAGCTGGGGCAACCAGCCCGGCCACCATTGCCGGATCGTTGGTGCAGGCCGTGGCCGAAACGCTGGCGGGGCTTGTGTTCGCCCGCCTTGTTGACCCAGAGGTCAAGGCAATCTTTGCGCCCAAACCGCTGGTTGCAGATCTGCGCACCGGTTCGATGTGCGGCGGCGGTGGAGAACAAGCGATTCTGATGGCTGGCGCTGCGCAGATGGGGCGGCATTTCGATCTGCCAACCTCCTCTATCGCTGGGATTACCGACGCCAAATGTCTGGATGCGCAATACGGGGCCGAGAAATCGCTGGCTGTGACCATGGCTGCCCATGCGGGCTCGAACATCGTTACTCAAGCTGCGGGAATGCAGGCCAGTTTGCTGGGCGTCAGCCACGCGGCCTACGTCAGCGACAATGATATGCTGGGCAATATCCTGCGAACCCTACGCGGGATCGAGGCCACGTCAGAGAATATTGCCGCCGATGTAATCGCCGACGTTTGTCGGGGTGAAGGGCACTATCTGGGCGAACAACACACGTTCAACCGGATGAAATCAGATTATTTCTACCCTGAAATCGGGGATCGCAAGACACCGCGGGAATGGCAGGAAGACGGTTGTCGACTAGTGGGGGACATCGCGCGGGACAAAGCGCGCGAGATAATGTCCGGCCACTTCCCACAGCACATTCCTGATGACGTTGATCGGGCGCTACGCGCGCGTTTCGACATTCGTTTGACACGACAGCAAACCGGCAGATCCTCATGAAAAGTCAAAGCCTCAGCGCCCGCGCCCATGCCGTGATGCCCGGAGGTGTCAGTCACGAGTTGCGGTATAAAACCCCACATCCGATTTATTTCGAGAGGGCCCAAGGGGCCGAGAAATGGGATGTGGACGGCAAGCGCTATATTGATTTCAAACTGGGTGCTGCCAGTCAGATACTGGGTCACGCCCATCCCGAAATCGCCGAAGCTGTCGCCCTGCAGATGGCGCGGATGCCCTATACCGCTGATTGTCATCCGCTTGAGGTCGAATGGGCCGAATGGCTAAACCGTCTGTTTCCATCTGCCGCGCGGGTACGTTTCACAGGATCCGGCACAGAATCGACGATGCTGGCCCTGCGACTGGGCCGTGCGCATTCGGGCCGTGATAAAGTGCTGCGCATCGATGGCCATTTCCACGGCTGGCACGACATGTTGATGAAAGGTGCCAAACCCGGCATCAACACAGCGCCTTCTTTGGGTATACCGCACGCTGTCACCGATATGACGGTGATATCTCCCTTGGATCTGGGCGCTGTCGCCGAACTTTTGGACAGCGACCCGCAGATCGGAACCGTTTTTGTCGAGGCATCCGGCGCAAATTACGGTTCGGTCCCGCTGCCGGACGGGTTCTTGCAGGGGGTGCGGACTCTGACTGATCAAACTGGTCATGTGCTGGTCTTTGACGAGGTGATCACCGGCCTGCGCTGGTCGCCAGGCGGACGGCAGGCGCGTGACGGAGTGACACCGGATCTGACCACGCTGGCCAAGATTGTCACCGGAGGTCTGCCCGGTGGGGCAGTTGTCGGCCGGGCTGATATCATGGATCTGCTCAGCCCCAGTGAAACCCGCGACGGGCTGTCGCCTCCGGTCAGCCACAAGGGCACCTTCAATGCAGCCCCTTTGGTGGCTGCCGGTGCGGTCAAGGCGATAGAAATCCTCTCGACCGGTGACGTTCAGACCCACGCCGATGCAATGGCCGCGCGCCTGCGCGATGGCTTCAACGCTGTATTCCGAGCATTGGACGTACAAGCATTGGCTTATGGCGACAGCTCGACCTGCCATCTTTATTTCGGCGGGCGATCCATTGACGGGCTGGATGCCGCCGCAATCCGCAAAACACCCCCCGCTGTTGTCAAAGGTTTGCGAGACGGGTTGCTGGAGAGAGGCGTGGACTTCATGTCCTTCACCTCCTGCGTCACTGGTCTGCCACATACACCCGACCTGATCGACGAGGCGGTCGTGCATTTCCGCGACACCGTATCCGATCTCATCCGCGACGGAGTGCTGTCATGACATTGCCCACCCATGCCCGAACCGTCATCATCGGCGGTGGTGTCATCGGCTGTTCGGTCGCTTATCATTTGGCGCGCGAAGGGCGGAAGGACATCGTTGTTCTGGAACGCTCGAAACTCACCAGCGGCACCACATGGCACGCGGCCGGTCTGGTGCGGCGCTTGCGGCCTTCGGCGACACTGACGAAGCTGATCAACTATTCCATCGATCTTTATGGCGAGCTTGAACGTGAAACCGGGCAAGCTACGGGCTGGACTCAAACGGGTTCACTGACGCTTGCCACCAACCAAGACAGGCTGACCAATATCAAACGTCAAGTCTCGCTTGGCCGTGCCTTCGGGCTTGAGGCCGAGGTTGTGGATGCGACCCGTGCCAAGGATCTGTGGCCGCTGATCGAGGTTGATGATGTGATTGGCGCTGTCTGGTCGCCCTCGGATGGGCGGGTCAACCCCTCTGACGTGGCTTTGGCGCTATCCAAAGGCGCACGGGCGCGAGGGGTTCAGATCTTTGAAGATACCCGCGTGACTGGCCTGCAAAAGAAAAGCGGTCGGATATCTGCCGTCGAGGTCGGCGACCACGTCATTGAGGCCGACGAGGTTGTGATCGCCTGTGGGCTCTGGTCGCGCGAGGTCGCGGCAATGGCCGGAGCGCACATGCCGCTTTATGCTTGTGAACATTTCTACATCCTGACCAAACCCTTGCCCGAGGTTCAGGCCCTTGGAAAAGGCGTACATCTGCCCACGTTGAACGATCAGGACGCTTTCCTTTATGCCCGTGACGATGTTGAAGGGCTACTGGTGGGCTCGTTCGAGCCACACGCCAAGGGTCTGCCGCTGGAAAAATTGCCTGCCGATTTCTCATTCGATCTGCTGGATGAGGACTGGGACCATTTCATGCCGATGATGGAAAACGCCCTGCGCCGTATTCCGGCGCTGGAACGGGCCGAGGTGCGGATGTTGCTGAACGGGCCTGAAAGCTTCACCCTCGACAGTCAGTTCATTCTGGGCGAAAGCCCCGAAGTGCCAGGGCTGTTTCTGATGGGCGGGATGAACTCCACCGGTATTGCTCTGGCTGGCGGAGCAGGCAAAGCGCTGGCCGAATGGATTATTGCCGGTGAACCCACCATAGAGCTGAACGAGGCCGACATTCGCCGGTTCAGCCCTGAAATGAACGTCCTTGGCGCGCTGGAAGCCCGCATCCCCGAGGTGCTGGGTCGGCACTATGACAATCCTTTTCCCGGGCGCACGATGGAGACAGCGCGAGGTCAGCGCCGGTCGCCCATTCATGCCGGGTTGGTGGCCGCCGGAGCGCAATTCGAAGCCCGTGGAGGTTGGGAGCGCGCGGTGCATTTCGGTGGCGAAGCCGCCCATCTGCCGCTGACCTTTGGTGTACCAGCCTGGCGTGATCAGGTTGGACAAGAGGTTGAAGCCTGCCGCAGCGGTGCGGCCATTCTGGATCAAAGCGCCTTTGGCAAGATCATGGTGCAGGGGCCGGATGCATGTGCCTTTCTGAACCGGCTCTGCGCCGCGCAAATGGATATCCCCGAGGGCCGTATCGCCTACACTCAGATTCTGAACGCGCGCGGCGGTGTCGAAAGTGATCTGACCGTGCAGCGGCATTGGCCTGAAACCTATCTGATGATCGTCGGCGCCAATGAGACCGTCCGTGTGATGCAACGGATGCGGGACACTAGGACTAACTATCGTGCCGAGTTCTCTGATGTGACTAGTGGATATGCCATATTGGGGCTCGCCGGAGCGAAAGCGCGCGAGGTTCTGCAAGTAACGACAAACACACCTGTGCCCGAACTGAAACGCTTCCGGTTCGCCCCGGTTGAGATTGGTCTGGCGCGAGGATGGGCGGGGCGGCTCAGCTTTACCGGCGAAGAAGGCTATGAACTCTACATCCCGGCCGAGATGGCGATGGCTGCGCACGAAGCGCTGGTCGCTGCTGGGGCAAGCCATGCGGGGCTTTATGCCAGCGGATCGCTTCGCATCGAAAGTGGCTTTAGGGCTTTCGGCCACGAACTGACACCGGGTACCACTCCGCTTGAGGCCGGGTTGGGCGTGTTCTGCGCCATGGGTACCGGGTTTGTCGGTGAAGATGCCTTGCAGGACCACAAACCCAAGCGGCGCATCGTTTCGATCTTGTTTGACGATCCCGCTGCGATCCCCTTGCATGATGAGCCTATTTACTTCGATGGCAACGTAGTGGGCCAGATCACCTCGGCCGCGTGGAGTTACCGGTTTGGCCGCTCAGTGGCGCTTGGCCTGATCAACGCTCCGCTTGATCTTCTGGAAACACAGGATGTTGTGGACGGTTTCGAAGCCGAGATCGCTTGCACAGGCTTTGCCGCCAAAGCTTCTCTCAAACCCGCAAAGGTAGCTTTCGCATGAGCGATACGATCCAATCCACACGGGTAGCCATTATAGGCGGCGGCATCATGGGCGTTGCCGCGCAGTTTCAGCTGGCGGAAAACGGATGGACTGACACGATCCTGTTTGAAAAAGCAGAACTGACCAGCGGTTCCACATGGCACGCCGCCGGTCAGATCGCCCATGCGGTTGGCAGCCGCCTTATGGGGTGGATCAACAAAACCTCCATCGAAACCTACAAGCGGGTCGAGGCCGAAACCGGGCAAAGCATCGGCTGGCACGAAGTCGGCGGCATCCGGATTGCCACCACCGACGATGAAGTCGATTGGATGAAATCGATCATGGGCGTGGGCAAGCTGTTGGACCTGCCAATGGATCTGATCGGCTCGGAAGAGGTGGCGCAGATCAACCCGTTTTACAGGGTTGATGACGTGAAGGCCGCGGTTCGCACCTATGCGGATGGGCATATCGACCCCTCAAGTGTGACCATGGCGCTGGCCGTCGCAACCCGATCGCGCGGTGCGCGGATCGAACGACACAACCGGGTAATCGGGGCCTCTCGCAAAGGCGATATGTGGCTGCTGCAGACGGAAAAGGGTGACGTTCTGGCCGAACATGTGGTGATTGCCGCCGGCTCATACGCCAATCAGGTTGGTGAGTGGTTCGGTTTGAAAATCCCCTCGGTGTCCTGTCTGCATCATTACCTTGTGACGGACACCGTGCCGCAGTTCGCCGACAGGCCGGAGCTACCCGTGATGCGCGACAACGCGTATGGCGGCTACATCCGGCAGGAACAGAAATCCGGCTTGATCGGAATTTATGAAGGCCATGTCTGCCCGACAGTCTGGGAAATGCCCAAAGGTGCGCCATGGGCAGCGGAGAATGAGCTGTTTCAGGCCGATTATGACTCGATCGGCGATTTTCTTATGGTGGCCTTCGACAAAATGCCGATCCTGGCCGAGCTTGGTATCAAACGTGTCGTGCGTGGGGCCATCACGCACACGCCCGATGGTGGGATGTTGGTGGGGCCATCTGGTGCCCCAAATGTCTGGCTGTCCTGTGGTTCGTCCATCGGGTTGGCGTGGGGCGGCGGTGCGGGCAAGGTGCTCGCCGATTGGATGGTGCATGGCGAGGCCGAGATCAACACGCGCGGCTTCGATCCCCGCCGTTACGGAGATTTCGCCTCGGACAGCTTCATCGTCGAGCGCACCAAGGACGAGTTCATGCGCCGCCATGACACGCCGTGTCCGGGCAAGCAGTTCGACAGCCTGCGACCGTTGAGAAAGCACCCGTTGTATGACCGGCTTGCCGTCAAGGGCGCAGTTTTCGGTGAAATCGCCGGATGGGAGCGCCCGCGCTATTTCGGTGAAGTGGGAGAAGTTGAGCAGATCGGCTGGGGGCATCAGCGCTGGCACGAAAACGCCAGCGCCGAAGCTGAGACCACCCGCAATTCTGCCGGTGTGATAGACCTCTGCGCGTTTGCCCAATTCGAAATCTCAGGCAAGGATGCAGGCGCTCTGTTGGACAGGCTTTCGGCCAACCGTATTCCGACGAAAGACGGGCGGATCAGCTTGAACCATTTGCTGACATCACATGGCCGTTTCGAGACCGAGATCACTATCTGGCGGATTGCTCAGGATCGGTTCTTCACCGGCTCTCCCATCGCCCGGGCCGCCCCGGATTTTGACTGGATCAGATCACACATCCGTCCGGGCGAGGATGTGACCATGATCAACCGTTCGGCGGATTGGGGGATGTTGGCGTTGTCCGGCCCTGCGTCGCGCCGTATCTTGTCCGAGCTTACCGATGCCGACCTGTCCAACCGCGCCTTTCCATGGCTTTCGGGGCAGGAAATCCGTGTTGCGGGCATTCCCTGCTATGTCTTGCGGGTCTCGTTTGTTGGCGAGTTGGGGTGGGAATTGCACGCGCCGTTAGGTCAGATCGGTGATCTCTATGACGCACTATTCGAAGCGGGGGCCAAGCATGGGCTGACCGATCTGGGTTCCTATGCGTTCAACGGGATGCGCATGGAAAAAGCTTATCGCGCCAGTGGCGAACTGACCACGGATGTTGGCCCGCTTGACGTCGGACTCGACCGTTTTGTTGTCAGCGAAGGGCGTGATTTCCTGGGCCGCGACGCGTTGTTGAAACGCGATCCGACATGGCAGCTGTTCTACGCAGAGCTACATGCAGATGACATCGACATTCACGGTGGAGAACCGGTTTTACTGAACGGAAATCCCGTGGGTCTGACGACGTCGGGCGGGTACGGGTACACGATTGGCAAGTCGCTTGGCTGGCTGTTTGTCCGAAAAGGTACGCCGCAAACAGGTCTCAGTGTCCGAATTCTGAATCGTGACATCCCGGTGACCGTCCATCAGGATGCGCTTCTCGACCCGCAGAATCTGCGGCCGCGATCCGAGGAGTGACACTTGCTGCAACGAACAAATATCATTGAGAAATCGGCGACCGACCTTGCGACCGATCTGCGCGCCCAAACCCTGAGTAGTGATGAAGTTCTTGACGCGTACCGTACCCGTGTCGAAGACGACACAGCCGGGGTGAACGCTTTTGTCACGTTGGACTGGGACGCCGCAAGTGCTCGGGCCGATGAATTGGACAAGATGGCTGTGCGCGGGCAGTTTGCCGGACCGCTGCATGGGCTGCCCATCGCGATCAAGGATTGCTTTGAGACCGCCGGTCTGCGAACCACGCACGGGTCAAAAAGCTTTTCCGAACATGTCCCTACAAAAGACGCGCTCCACGTGGCGCGCCTGCGGGCGGCTGGTGCCATTATTGTTGGCAAAACAAACACGCCCGAGTTCACTTTTTCCGGTCAAACCACGAACTTTTTAGCAGGCACGACGCGCAACCCGCTAAACCCTGAAAAGACGGTCGCGGGTAGCTCTGGTGGCGCCGCGGCCGCGCTGGCCGCCAACATGGTCGCGCTTGCTGATGGCTCGGATCTTGGGGGCAGTGCCCGTACACCTGCCGCATGGTGTGGTGTGGTCGGTATGCGCCCCACATCGGGTTTGGTGCCTATGGATCCGAACCCGGCCCCTTTCGACGGGTTGTCCGTTCCATGCCCAATGGCGCGCACCGTCTCAGACCTCGCTTTGATGCTCAGCGTGATGCAGGGGCCGACGCCCAACCAGCCCCTTGGTTTTACCGGCAGTTACCCGGACCCCGCCGCGTTGGACATCCCGCTGACGGTCGGACGCGCGGCGTTGAGCCTGGCGCCCTTTGGGGCCAGTGTTGATCCTTCGGTAAAGGCGGCTTTGGCCCCGGTTGCTGATCTGTGCCGCGATCTGGGTTGGCTCGTCGATGAAGACATGGCCCCGGACCTTACCCCGCTGCTTGCACATAACAACATCATTCGGGGCCAATGCGCCTTGCAAATGCGCGCTGCTCTGAATCCAGACATGTCATTGGCAGGCGAGAGCTACCGCACCGCCTGCGCACAGGGTGAAGGGCAAAGCCTGTCTGATCTGATCGCCTATCAAACGACGCGCCGTCAAGTCTGGGACTCGGTTGTCACGTTTTTCACCCGCTATGATTTTGCCCTTTGGCCCACCGCCACTGGTATGCCGTTCAGCGCTGACCTGCGCGACAGCGAAATCACCGAGGACTGGCGCACAGTCACTCTGACACCCACGATGGAGCTTCCATCGGTTTCTATCCCCATGGGCCAGTCTTCGGACGGTATGCCTGTGGGTCTTCACATCACCGGCCCGAAAGGATCGGACGAACGGCTGCTGCGCTTTGCCCGCCAGATTGAACGCCAAATTTCCGGAGACTGAACATGACCACCATAAATGGCGGAGAAGCCGTCTATCGCGTTCTGAAAACCAACGGCATCGATACCGTTTTTGGATTGTTGGGCGGTTCAATGCTCGAGCTCTACGACGCCATGTATCAGGGCGGTCAGATCGCCTATGTGGGCGCGCGCGACGAACGTGCTGCGGGTCATATGGCCGATGCCTGGGCGCGGATGACGGGTAAACCTGGTGTGGTTCTGGGGGCACAGGCCGGGCCCGGCGTGGTCAACATTGTGACTGCAGTGGCCGAGGCGCAACTGGCCTATTCACCGCTTGTTGTGATTGCCGGAGCGATCACTCGCGCCGATCAATGCAAGGACACGTTTCAGGAAATCGATCAAGTCGCGCTGTTTGCGCCCATTTCCAAACGCTCGGTCATGGTGACAGACCCTGCGAGGCTTGCACCGATGCTTGAAGACGCCATCCGGTTGGCAAATACAGGCCGGCGTGGTCCAGTGGTGCTGCATGTCCCGCGTGACTTGTTCGCCGCAGGCATACCGGCCTTTGAGCCTGCTCCAGTGAATATTGCGCGCGCGGGTCCTGCCGCGCCCTCGGACATAGCCGCCATTGCAAAGCTGTTGTCAGAGGCCCAAAGGCCGGTGATTTTTGCCGGTGGGGGATTCAAATGGGGGGCAGGGCGTGATGCCCTCATGGCGCTGGCCGAAAAACTTGAAGTACCGGTCGTCGCCTCAACCGGTCATGCCGACGTCATGCCCCACGGGCACCCGTGGTTTGCGGGGCAGGCTGGCCCACGTGGTAACGTGGTCGCCAGCAGGCTGACTCGCGATGCAGATGTCATGGTGGTGCTTGGTGCCCGGCTTGGGTTCAACTCGACCTTTCATTCCAACGATTATGTCGGAGCCGACACCCGGATCGCCCATGTCGATATCGAAGGCGCAGCGGTTGGCCGGTACTTCCCGGCCGAAATCGCAGCGCAAGGCGACGCCCGCCTGACAGCCGAAGCTCTGGCCGATATTGCGCCCCGGCCAAACTGTGATCCCTGGCGCGCGGCCTTTCGTGCCGATATGGACGACCTCGCAGCCGAGCGCACCGCTGAGGCAGCTCTTGAGAGCTTGCCCATGCACCCACGCCGAGCGCTGGCCGAAATCCGCGACACGCTTCCGGAAGACGCCATCGTAACACTGGACACCGGCAACACGTGTCTGCAGGCCGCCGACCGGCTGGCACATTATGCGCCGATGTCTTTGATCACACCCTTGGACTTCGGCCTTGTCGGCTTTGGCCTTGCCGCCGCAATCGGGGCCAAGGCGGCAGCACCGGATCGCCCCGTCATAGCCCTCATGGGAGATGGCGCCGTCGGCTATACGATGATCGAAATTCAGACGGCTATTCAGAACAACCTTCCGATCACGATTGTTGTTTTGGATAATGAAGCATGGGGGGCCGAGAAAGCCTATCAGCAGGAGTTTTACGGTGGTCGGTTACTGGGTGCCGAAATCCGCTCGCCCCGCTTTGACAAATTCGCAGAGCTGTGCGGTGGCCAAGGTATCTGGGTCGATGGCCCGGGTGACATGGGGCCAGCGCTGGAGCAAGCCATCGCGTCGAATGAAACCACTGTTATTCAGGCAAAGATCGACCCCGGCGCTTTGATGACCCTGCGCAAAGACCTGTTCAAAACGCCGCAAACGAGTTGACTACTCAGCATATGCGCACTGCCGATCCGGCGAGACTGACACCACCGTCCGGGAAGTGTTGATATTCCTGAATATCGGGGCTGGCAGTTCGGGTTGTTTCGCTCTATCGCCCGTTTGGAACAACCCACCCGCGACAGGAGTTACCAGCCGTGACCATTACCCGCATCGAAACCGGCCAGCGCATGAGCCGCATCGTCAAGCATAACGGAACCGCCTATCTGTGCGGTCAGGTTTCGGATGCCGCCACGGTGGCTGATCAGACCCGCGACATCCTTGCCAAAGTCGAGGACCTGCTGGAGAAAGCTGGCAGTGACAAGACGCGTATCTTGCAATGTGTGATCTGGCTGTCAGATATGGCGGATTTTGCTGAAATGAACGCCGTCTGGGACGCTTGGGCGCCCGAAGGCCACGCGCCTGCCCGCGCCTGTGGCGAGGCGAAGCTGGCCCGCGATATTCTGAAGGTTGAGATGATCGTTACCGCGGCCTGCGACTGATCATTGCAAGAAACCCGCCCTGTACCGATTTTCGGTGCGGGGCGTAGCCCTTGTTTGCGAAACTGTCAAAAACCGGATGCAATCCGAAGCTGGCGGCATAAGTGTTAACACAAATGATTACCCGGTTTGGTGCTAACTTCGACGCTTTTTCACCAGTCGGACGCGGGATTTTTCTTTCTGTAAAAACGCTGCATGACCATTGGAGTCAGATACATTGGAATCTGATAGGCCCCGATAAAGGCCATGACGGGTGCGGTCACGTCAATTGGCAACGCTACAAAGAAAAGGGCGATGTTCCGGTTGCCTGCGATAAGCGACATGGCCGTGGCCTTTGGCTGCGGTAGCCTGCCGGACGTCAGAAAAAACACTATGATCTGACTGCCAAAATTGGCCAGGCACGCGAGTACGATCCAAAACAGGGCAGTGGCGGGGTCTTTCAACGCCATGGCACTGACTGCAGGCATCAATCCGATAACAAAAACGGCCAGAGTGATTGCGCCCAATCCTTCCAAGTTCAAAAGCATGGCTTGCGAAGGATTTCGCAGCACTTTGCGCCTTACGAAAATGGCTGCTCCGGTTGCGCACAAGATTGTCAGCGACAAGCGCAAACCCACCCACAAAACAGATTGAATGTCACCCAACTCGGGCATGAGCAGGAAAACGGGCAGTGCCGTCAGGGGCAACAGGGCTGTGCCAACCACCATTAGCCGCATAGCGTGCTCTGGTGCGTGCCCCATCATCATGCACATATTCGGACTGCCTGCTATGGAAGGGGCCGCGGCCATGATCAGCAAGGACAGAAGGACTGGCGTTCCGATCCACCCTCCGACATATCCTATTCCCAACAGGATCATCGGAATCACGAGCTGAAACCCAACGATCGTGACTACCACTTTGGGCAGGTCACTCAGCGATCCTAAGATCGCTTCTGGGTCCATCCTCAGCACGGTGACGAAGAGCAACAGTACAACCAGGGGCGGAAGCAGGCCCCGCATCGGTTCAGCCAAGGCCGGCAGCAGCAGACCTGCGACCAGACCACTGATCAGTACAAATGGACCTTGACGCGCCGCCAGATGAAGCGGGTTCAAAGCTTATCTACCCTCCAGAGGTTTGTCGCAGGTTCTCGGGCAACCAAGTCGCGAGATCGGGGAACCAGATCAGGATAAAGACCATCAGCACCATGATCAGGAACATCGGAATGGCCGCCCGTGCGATGTAGCTCATCTCGTGGTTGGTCATGCCCTGCATGACGAACAGATTGAACCCGATCGGGGGCGTGATCTGTGCCATCTCAACAACGACAACGATGAAGATACCGAACCAGATCAGGTCGATCCCGGCGTCGCGGATCATGGGTTCGACCACGGCCATGGTCAGCACGACCGAAGAAATGCCGTCCAGAAAACAGCCCAGAATGATGTAGAAGACCAGCAGCACCATGAGCAGTTCAAACCGGGTTAGCTCCCATCCGGCAATCAAATCGGCCAGGCCACGCGGCAGGCCGGTAAAGCCCATGGACAACGAAAGGAAGGCCGCGCCCGCCAGAATGAGGGCAATCATCGCGCTGGTGCGCGTGGCTCCCATCAGGCTTTCGGTAAAGGTTTTCCAGGTTAGCGATCCCTGACCCGCCGCCAATAGCAGCCCGCCGATGACCCCAAATGCTGCGGCCTCGGTCGCGGTGGCATACCCCAGATACATTGACCCAATGACCACCATGATCAGCAGTATTACAGGCAGCAGAAAACGCGAGTTTTTGATTTTCTCGGAAAAGCTCAGTTTGGTTTCGGTATCGGGGCTCCAATCCTTACCGAGCTTGGAATAGATAGCTACGTAACCCATGAACATCGACGCCAGTACCAGACCCGGCAGAATTCCGGCGAAGAACAGCTTGGTTATGGATTCATTGATCGTCACGCCGTATACGATCAGGGTCAGTGAGGGCGGGATCATCAGCCCAAGTGTGGCGGCCCCGGTCAATGTCCCGATGATCATCCGCTCGGGGTAATTGCGCTTACGCAGCTCAGGGATCGACATCTTTCCAACCGTTGTCAGCGTGGCCGCTGAGGAGCCCGAGACGGCCGCGAATACCGTACATCCAACGATATTTGTGTGTACCAGCCCGCCAGGCAAAGGAGCCATCCATGGGGATAAGCCCTTGAACATGTCTTCGGATAATCGCGTTCGGTACAGGATTTCGCCCATCCAGATGAACATGGGCAGTGCGGTCAGGGTCCATGACGACGATGCCGACCAGATGGTGGTGATCATAACATCCCCGACGGGGCGGGTAGTGAACAGCTCCATCCCGACCCAGGCAACACCCATCAGGGCCAAACCAACCCAAACGCCGGTGCCCAGCAAGGTGAAGAGAACAAACAGAAAGAGGATAATGACAGAGAGGTTTTCCATAGGCTTACTCTCCGTGGCTCTGGTCGGCCAGATCGCGGGTGATGCGGTGGTCGCCCTTGAACAGCACGTGGATCAGGTGGTCGGTCAGGGCGATGGCAAGGATGATAGCACCGATCAACATTGCAGATTGCGGGATCCAAAGGGCAGTTTTGTCCTGTCCCTGGCTGATGTCGTTGAACTTCCAGCTCCAATAGACAAAGCGGTAAGCGTACCAGCAAAAATACCACATGACGGCTGTGGCGATTGCAAAACACCAGACTTCCAATATGCGACGGACACTGTCGGGCACCGCGTTCAGAAGGATTGAAACGCGAATGTGGCTGCCTCGGTTCAGCGCATTGGCAAAGGCCAGAAAGGACGCGGCGGCCATGGCATAACCTGCATAGTCGGGTGCTCCGGGGAACACCTCACCGGTCCAGCGGGCCAGCATCTGCACGACGATCAACAGCAGGATCGCAATGAGGCTGAGAGCCGCAAGTACCCCCGCCGCCTGATAGATAAAGTCCAGTACGGACCGAAGCCCTCGCAATACCGCCATGCTGTCCCCGCTGTGTTTTGATTGGATGCGAAAAAGGCGGCAGGATGAACCGCCGCCCAATTCGAAAGGTTACTGAGACGCGTTGAACGTTTCGACGATGGCCTTGCCTTCGTCACCGGCTGCTTCCAGCCATTCATTGGTCATGGTCACGCCGATCTCTTTCAATTCCTGCACCATTTGGTCGGATGCCGGACCAACCGTCATACCGCCATCCCGCAAACCCTGCAGAGTGAAACCAGTATATTCCTTGGCGCGCCAGTTCCCTGCATACTCGGCTAACTCGGCGCACCCCTTAATGACGTTTTTGCTAGCGTCTGAAACGCCCGACCAGACGTCCGAGTTCACCATCACGTAGTTGCGCGGAAGCCAGGCATCGACCTCGTAGAAGTACTTCAGGCTTTCCCAGACCTTGCGGTCGTAGCCGGTCGAACCCGAAGAAATCATAGAATCTGCAACACCGGTGGCAAAAGCCTGACTGATTTCCGCAGCCTCGATGGTCACGGGCAGCATCCCGGTCAATTCAGCCAACCGCGATGTAGCGTTGTTATACGAGCGGAACTTAATGCCCTTCATATCGGCGACAGAAGTCACTTCGTCCTTGAAATACAGGCCCTGAGGCGGCCACGGCACCGCATACAGCAACGTTAGGTTCTGTTCGGCCAGCACTTTTTCGATAGATGGCTTGGCAGCTTCCCAAAGTTTGGCGCTATCGTCGAACGACGTTGCCAGGAACGGGATGGAGTCAAACCCGAACAGCGCATTTTCGTTCTGGTGACCGGATAAAAGGCGCTCACCAATCGGGGCCTGCCCGGTCTGGATCGCGCGTTTGATATCGGCACCTTTGAACAACGAGCCGGAAGGGTGCGTAACGATTTCGATCTCGCCACCTGTACCGGTTGTCACGCATTTTGCGAACTCAGCGCCTGTTGCCGAATGGAAGTTCGACGCCGAATAGGCCATTGGCATGTCCCATTTTTCGGCCATGGCCGGTGCTGCTGCAGCTGTGGTCAAAGCTGTCGCTGCCAGAAGATTTGTCAGTTTTTTCATCGTTTTCTCCCTATTGAGTTTTAGAATACCGATGTTTTTCATCAGCTTGTTCTTATGTCGTGTAGCGCGACGGCGCGTAAACGCTCACATCCGCGTTCGGGGTTCTGCCTGCGATCATCTGCGCCAGAAGACGTCCAGTTTTTGGCCCGCCTGTCAGGCCAATGTGATGGTGTCCGAAGCCCATGTAAGCACCTTGGATACCGGGCACGTCGCCAATGATCGGGATCGAGTCAGCCGGGGCGGGCCTGTGCCCCATCCATTCCACTTCCTCCTTCCATGTTATGCCCGGAAAAGCCGCCCGGGCATTTTTGCGCATCAATTCAAACGGTGCGCGTGAGGGCGGTGCATCCAACCCTCCGAACTCTACAATTCCCGCCAAGCGTATGCGCCCATCCATGGGTGTGGCAACAAACTTACCTGAGGCGACCATGACCGGGCTGCGTGGCATTGCGGAAGGCTCCACCAATTCAAGATGATACCCACGTTCGCTTTCAAGAGGAACAGAAACCCCCAATCGTTTTGCCAATGGTCCCGACCAAACGCCAGCCGTTACAATGGCTGTGTCGCACGCAATGGTCTCACCGTCCGCGCGCACGCCTGTGACGCTGCCATTTTCGCGCGTAACATCCTCGACATTGGCACGGATGATCCGACCTCCCTGATCTTCAACATGCGCAGCTAGATCTTTCACATACCGCCCCGGATCGGTGATATGGCCATGGTCTGATAGCTTGGCCGCAAATCCGATATCCGGGCTGAATACGGGGTCGTAATCGTGGAACGCCTTGCCTTCCAATTCTTCCCACGCGAAACCGTACTTGCGCCGAATGCTCCAGCCAAAGGCATCGCTTTCGAAATGGGCGCGGTTTTCATAAAGGAACAGATAGTCGCTGGGGACGATCCATTTCTCGGCGCCGGTTCCTGCAGCCAAAGCCTTGTGGTCGTTCAGGCTGTCGCCCACGATGGGCGTCAGGGCCGCAGCGATCCGTTCAACATCTGCGGCATTTGCGTGGCTCAAGTACTGCCTGAGCCACGGCAGCAGCTTTGGTAGGTATCCCCATTTCAGGAACAGTGGCTGAGAAGGGCTTAAAAGCATCTTGGGTGCTTTGCCGAGCAACCCCGGAACCGTCACGGGTATGATAGAGCAGGACGCTAAAACTCCGCCATTGCCATGCGAAGTTCCTTCGCCCGGCCCGGCCTTATCGATCAGAATCACGTCATGGCCATCGCGCTGTAGCCAGACTGCAGCGGATACACCGACAATTCCGGCCCCGATGATGGCTATGGTCTTCTTCTCACTCACGCGGCCACCGCCTTGGACACTGCGTAGTGGTTCAGTTTGCTCAAGTCGGGCTTGCCGCCAAGACCGGGGCCGTCGGGAACGCAGACCTGTCCCTTACTGACCTGGAACGGTTCTTCCAAAATGTCTTCTTTCAGGAAATACGACGCCTGATAGAACTCGCAGCCCAGAGTGATTTCCGGTGTCGCGGCAATCATGTGCGTGCCCGCCAAATGGGCAAGCCCAGCCTCGAACATATCGCCGCCATAGGCGGTCAGACCGTGTGCAGCCGCAATGCGCGCTACGGTCTGACCGCGCGTCAGGCTGCCGGACTTCATGATCTTGACGGAAACACCATCGCAAATCCCCTCGCGTGCCGCGCGCTCCATGTCTTCAGGGCCAAACACGCTCTCGTCTGCCAATAGCGGAACATCTGTCATTTGCCTCAGCTTGGACATCATGCCGTAGTGGTGGGCGCGCACGGGCTGCTCGATGAAATCGGGATCGAATCGGGCGACGTCTCGGACCTGTGCCGGGGCATCTTCGATTTTAAGTCCCTGATTATAATCCACACGCACCGAAAACTCGGGGCAGTTCTGAGCGAGGTATTCCAGCCGCATGATGTCAAAGGCGTGATCCTTGAACCCGGTTTTGAGTTTCACGATCCGGACACCATCGTCGTGCAACCTTGCCAACAGGTCGATATCCTGCGCGAAGTCCGGATTGGCGATGGAGCAACTGAGCGGGATCGTATCCCGGAACTTGCCGCCCAGCAAAGACCAGACCGGAACGGAGCTGATCCGGCCCGCAAGATCCAAAAGCGCGGATTCCAGCGCCGCTTTGGCTTCTGTGCAATGCGCCACGGCATAAGCCGCGCGCGCCATGATCGCGGATCTATCACCGACACGCGCATTCAAAACAAGCGGGCGCAGATATCGATCCAACGCGGCAAAGGTCGCCTCTGGGGTGCCAGTGAACACCGACCACGGTGAGGCTTCGCCAAATCCTTGAGTGCCGTCCTCGGATGTCAGCCGCAAGATGACAACCTCACAAACGCCTTCCACAGATCCAATGCCGTGATCCCGCCGCGAGTTTACCGGCAGCTTTAGGTGCCATAGGTCATAGCCCGTGATTTTCTGTGACAGATCGCTCATTCGGCCCCCTGTGGATAAACGGAAGCCTGCCTTGACCAGCATATCATTTCAAATACTATATCTTCGACAGTTCATCATAAAAAATGATATATTGCCGATGTCATTGCGTTTTCGCCAGCTTCAAGCCTTTCACGCCATCATGGAAACCGGAACCGTGACGGGGGCGGCGTCGGTTCTTGGGATCTCGCAACCCGGCATCAGCAACCTTTTGGCACAGTTGGAACGAGAGGCGCGATTGCCTCTGTTTGAGCGCAACAAGGGCCGTTTGCTGCCCACCCCGGAAGCCGAACTGTTGTACCATGAGGTCGACACTGTAGTGCGTGGGTTGGATCACGTTGCCCAAGCGGTGACGGATCTGCAGAACAAGCATCCCGGTCAGTTACAGGTTGCTGCCCCGCACCTGTTGTCTTTTGGCTTCATGCCTCGAGAGATCGCGCGGTTTGCCGAAAGCCGTCCGAACCTGTCCGTCAGCTTTCAGTCGCAATATTCGTCGAAGATTCAGGAGTGGGTGACATCTGGCCTATTTGAGATCGGCATCGTTGAGATGCCGATCCTGCACGACACGCTGAACTACCAGGTGTTTCAGTTCGAAACGCTGGCGACCTTCCCTGAAAACAGCCCGTTGGCGGCGTATGACGTTCTGACGCCGGAAACTATGGAAAACGAGCCTTTTATCGTCATGGGGCCGGAGCATCAGACGCACCGAAAAACCCGAGACATTTTCCAGCGTGCCGGGCGCGTATGGCGCACGCAGATTCACACGCACTTGTCTGAAAACCTGCTTAGCTTCGTGAAGCAAGGCATGGGGGTCGCCATGATCGACCCCTTTACCGTTACCTTCGATGAAGAGAGCGGGTATCAGACCCGCCCTTTCAAACCAGCGGTCATGCTGGAGCTTGCAATCATCACGGCCAAAAGTCGCCCCCTGTCCAGGATCGCTCAGGAGTTTCTGGAGCAACTGACCCCGTCAATAGCCTCTTACGCTACCCACTCGGAAACGGGCGCGGCCGCGTCGTGAAGCTGTTGTGAATGGATGTCGACCAAGGTGGGACCGTCATGTTCGATGGCCTGCTTCAAGATGTTTGGCAGGTCTTCGGGGTCTTTGACCGTCCATGATTTTACACCAAAGGCAGACGCCACCGCGGCATGGTCCGTGCGGTCGAAGTCAACGTTGTAGAATCTTTGGCCAAAGCCCGCATCCTGACCCGCCTTGATCCAGCCGAAGACCGAGTTCGAAAAGACGATCGAGGTGATCGGCATCTTGTGCCGCACCATCGTTTCGAACTCACCGCAGGTGAAACCAAACGAACCGTCACCCATGACAGCGAGGGTCTTGACCGACGGGCGCCCGACATGCGCACCCATCGCCGCACCTAACGAATAGCCAAGCGCGCCGTGGGCTCGATTGGTGATGAAATGCCGCCCCGGTTTCTGCCAACGGTAGTGTGCACTGAAATAGGGGCAGGGGGTGCCGGGATCAGCAACAACTATCGCGTCGTCATCCAGAATATCCATTAACGCAGCCATGACAGTTTCGGGCCGGATCGGCATTTCGCGGCTTGCGGCCAAGGGCGCAAAGGCCGCCAGTTTGGCATCCCACGCTGCGCGGGCCTTTTCCGCCCCTCCTTGCAGGTTCAGGTCCTGCCGACCCTCCAGTGCACGGGCCAGAGCTTCCAGCGCCAGGCGGGCGTCTGCACAGATTGCCACTTCGGTCTGGTAGTTTGCACCAATAACCATTGGATCGCTGTCGATGTGAATAATCGTTGCATCGCGCCCGGGGCTTCTCCACCGTTCGGTTGTGACCGAACCGGCGCGGCATCCAATGAACAGGACAACATCCGCCTGATCGACAACGGCGCGTGTCGCGGGGACGCCGCCGTTCGACCCGACAACGCCCAAAGACAGCGGGTCGGTTTCAGCGACAGAGCCTTGGCCGGATACGGTCGTGGCAATGGGCATATCCAACAGGCCGGCGACCTGCCTCAAGGCGTCAAAGGCTCCGGACAGGACTGGCCCGCCACCGCAGACCGCAACAGCGGATTTGGCCCGTGCCAGAATGTCCGCCGCCGCTTCGACCGCATCCATGTCCGGTGCAGCGCGCTCGGCAGGATAACTGCGATGCCTTTCATCCGCCCAGATTTCAGCCTCGTCTACTGGTGCTTTCTGCGTGTCGAAGGGCAAAGCCAGATGCGTGGCGCCCGGCGTGCCTGTTGTCATTGCCCGGAAGGCGGCCCGCACCATGGCCGGAAGCCGCGCGGCGTCGTCCAGAGAGGCGTTCCACTTGGCCAATGATTTGAACAGGGCGGGCTGGTCCAACTCGGTCAAAGGGTATTTGCCCCGGCTGGTTGTCGCGACGTCCGAGGTAATCGCCAGTATCGGAACCGAGCTTTCGTTGGCTTCAACAACGCCAGGCAGGATGTAAGTCGCGCCACCGCCCGAGGGGCCCTCGCAGACACCAGGCTTTCCTGTCACGCGCGCATAGCCATCCGCCATATAGGCTGCGTGCCGTTCGTCCCGGGTCAGAAAGTGCTGAATACCGTGATCCATGCGCGACAGAGCGTCATAGAACGGCAATGTTGTGTCGCCGCACAGACCAAACATGTGTTTCACGCCATGTGCTTCGAGCATACGCACCATTGCCTCTGCTCCGGTCAGATAATTCGTCCCTGTCATGATCCGCGAGTCCCTTGATTCCAATCTGTACGCAGATCTGTATACAATTTTGTATATTGATTTCAAGTTCTGCGTGTGGCACCTGTGACTCGTAAGAGGAAAGGCAGGGTTTATGGCGGGTCCACGCGTCGATGACATTTATGATCAGGTTAAGGCGATGGCGGTCTCGTTCCGACTGCGGCCCGGGGATCGTCTGAACGAAGTTGCCCTGTCCAAGGATCTGGGCGTCAGCCGGACTCCATTGCGCGAGGCGTTGAACCGCCTCGTCGCCGAACGGCTGTTTGATTTCCGCCCGGGACAGGGATTTTTCTGCCGTCCGTTGGATGCACAAAGCGTGTTTGACCTGTTCGAACTGCGCCAGATTATTGAAACTGCTGCCGCTCGTGCGGCCTGCGCCAAAGCGTCGGATGAAGACCTGCAGATGCTGAAGGATGAGCTTTATTCAACGGGCATCGACATCAGCGGCCTGACCGTCGAGGAAGCCGTCAGCCGGGACGAGGCGTTTCACCTTGGGATTGCAAATCTGTCGGGCAACATGGAGCTCTTGCGGACCCTGACGCGGATCAACGAGCGGATCCGCTATATCCGTTGGATTTCAATGAGTATGGACCGGGTGCACCGTTCAAAGGATGAACATAAGCGCGTTATGCAGGCGTTGATCGAACGGAACGCGGATGAGGCCGCGCGAGTTCTGGGTGTTCATATCGCCAAGCGCATGGATCAGGTGCAGGACGCCGTGCGTCATGGGATCACCAGCATCTATATGGAAGGATCCGAAGACGTCTCGGCGCGAATAATCGAGGAGGTCGAGGGATGATCACGCAGGGCGGAAAATCCATCTATGGCGCATCCGTCGGTATTTTGATGCTGGATGCCCGGTTCCCGAGAATCCCCGGGGATATGGGCAATGCGTTGACCTGGCCGTTTCCGGTTCTCTATCGCATTGTCCGTGATGCTTCGCCGGATCGGGTGGTTCGGCACCGGGCCGAGGGGATGCTTGATGCCTATATTGATGCGGCGCGGGATCTGGTGCGGGATGGTGTGGACGGAATAACCACCAATTGCGGCTTTCTGTCCTTGTTCCAGAAAGAACTGGCCGAAGCCGTCCCGGTTCCGGTGGCCACGTCCTCCTTGATGCAGGTCGAGATGGTGAACTGCATTCTGCCTGCGGGAAAGCGCGCCGGGGTTTTGACCATTTCCGCCTCTACCCTGACCAAAGACCATCTGCTGGCTGCTAACGTGCCATTGGATACACCTATTGGAACAACCGAAGGCGGGCAGGAATTCACTCGCGTGATCCTTGGAAACGAACTAAGCTTGGATGTTGGGAAAGCGCGCGAAGACAATGTTCAGGCTGCGTTGGCGTTGGTTGCGGACAACCCTGACTTGGGTGCGATCGTGCTGGAATGCACGAATATGTGTCCCTATGCGTCCGATATTCAGCAGGCGACCGGGTTGCCGGTGTTCTCGATCGTTTCATTCATCAAGTGGTTCCAGGCGGGTCTGAGCCCACCGCCTTACTGAGCACGAAACACCTGGCGCAGTGAGTAAACTGCAGGTTAAACCCCAATTGAAAACGCCCGGTCTTTTGGACCGAGCGTTGAATTGCAAGTGGTGTCTGAAACCTGTCAGAGGCCCCATTTCTCGCGGTTCGCTTCAAAGAAACCCTGCGCTTTTTTTACTTCGATCCAGTTGTTCACGTAATTGATCCAGACCTGATCGCCCTGCGGCAGGATCATTGCAATAGGCGACGGCGACCGAGGGCCGGCATTCTTGACACGGACCACTGGGAATTTCACCTCTAGGGTCGATCCTTCGATATTCGACGTGATGAACACATCCGCGCGCCCGGCGATCACCTCTTGAAAACCGCGGGCCGGGGCTTCGACCACTTTGATCTCGGCATTTGGAAACCATTCACGTACGCGCTTTTCAAACGTGGTGCCCAACGTGGTGGCAACTGTGACGCCCGGTTGGTTGATAGAGTCGTAGCCGTCGAAATTGTCCGCTTTGTCTTTGGTCGTATAGGGGAACAGTTCCACCGCGATGTAGCTGTCTGAGAAACCGGCAACCTTCATGCGCGGCGGAGAGATCGAGGCCGAACCGGTCAGGTGGTACTTGCCAGCCACCACGCCATTGACCAGCGTTTTCCAGTCGGTGGGTACATATTCGACCTCAACCCCCAGATCGGTGGCCAGTTCGTTCATGATGTCGATGTCATAGCCTTTATAGCTATTGGTGGCGGGGTCGCGCAGCGACATGGGGTTCCAGTCACCGGTGGTGCCCACCTTGAGCACGCCGGAATCCAGAATCTCGTTGAGCGCGGATTGCGCATGTGCGGCCCCCGACAGTACCAGCCCAAGCGCAGCTGCAGCCGCTGCTTTCAAAAAAGTGTTCATTGGTTTCTCCTGTTGGTGGTGTTTCTGTCTTGTCGCCGTGTTCATCATTGATTTAACCCGAAAGAGAAAGATAACCTCAAGAAAATATTACAACTTGACCAAAACAGGGACAGACCAGCTTATGCCAGACGCCGCAATCGAACTTGTGGGTGTGAACAAGTGGTTCGACACGTTTCACGTACTCAAGGATATAAACCTGACGGTCAACAGCGGCGAAAAGGTGGTGATCTGTGGCCCTTCGGGGTCAGGTAAGTCCACTGTTGTTCGGTGTATCAACCAGTTGGAAAAACACCAGAAAGGCACCATCCGCGTAGACGGAGTCGAGCTGACGAATGACGCAAAATCTGCCGCGACCATACGGTCCGAAGTTGGAATGGTGTTTCAACAATTCAACCTGTTCCCGCATTTGACCGTGCTGGAAAATCTGACGTTGGGCCCGATCAAGGCGCGGGGTCTGAGCCGTAAAGAGGCCGAGGAAAAAGCACGTCATTATCTGGAACGCGTGCATATTCCAGATCAGGCAGACAAAAAGCCCGTTCAACTGTCTGGCGGCCAACAACAACGCGTTGCCATTGCGCGATCCCTGTGCATGGAGCCGCGTGTTCTGTTGTTCGACGAGCCAACCTCGGCACTGGACCCCGAGATGATCTCGGAAGTGTTGGACGTGATGGTCGCGTTGGCCAATGAGGGCATGACCATGGTGGTCGTCACGCATGAGATGGGTTTTGCCCGAAAGGTAGCCGATAAGATGATTTTCATGGACGCCGGTGAGATCGTCGAAGAGGGCAAGCCCGAACATTTCTTCACCAACCCGCAATCCGAGCGGTGTCGCAAATTCCTGTCGCAGATTCTGCAGCACTGAGAGGGGCCGATGAAAAAAATTCTTCTGATATCGTCCCTGCTTTTGCTGGCGGGTTGTTCGTCTTCCCAGACTTGGGGCTGGTATGTGATTAATCCGACCACGGCATCGGGCTGGATCAATGTGAAATTCCTGATCTCGGGCATGTGGGCGACGATTCAGATCTCGTTGATTGCGGCGGTTCTGTCAATTGTCGTGGGGTTGATGGTGGCTTTGCCGGGGCTGTCCGAGAAACGCGGCTGGAGGCTGGTCAACAGGGTTTATGTGGAATTTGTCCGGGCCATTCCACTGCTGCCTATGCTGTTCTGGGTCTTTTACGGTTTGCCCATCGTGTTCCAGTCAATGGGAATGAGTGTCCCGATTGACCCATTCTGGGGCGCAATCATCACGCTGGCGATTTCGGACAGTGCGTTCACCGCCGAGATATACCGGGCAGGCATTCAATCCATCGCACGCGGTCAGCGCGAAGCGGCGCAGACCATCGGGCTGAACTATGTGCAGACCATGCGCTATGTGATCCTGCCACAGGCGATCCGGCGTATTCTGCCGCCTTTGGCAAACCAGTTCATTTACATCGTCAAGATGAGCGCTTTTGCCAGCGTCATCGGGATGCAGGAACTGACTCGCCGTGCAAACGAATTGGTGGTGACGGAATACCGCCCGCTGGAAATATACACTTTGCTGATTTTCGAATATCTGATCCTGGTTTTGATCATCAGCGCTGGGGTGCGTTGGCTTGAGCGACGCATGGGCGCGGACGAACGAGGATAAGGAGCAGACAAATGGACTGGAAAGATTTCATGGCCGAGACTGAGGCCAATATCGGAACATTCTCGCAGGAAGTACCGGAAACCGTTCGCGGTTTTGGCATCATGGGCAAGGCCGCTAAAACGGATGGTGTGTTGAGCGAAAAGACCAAGGAATTTATGGCCCTGGGTATAGCCATTGCCACCCGATGCGACAGCTGCATTGGGTTTCACGTGCGCTCTCTGGTTCGGCTGGGTGCCACACGAGAAGAAATGTGCGAGGCGCTGGCCATGGCGACGTACATGGGCGGCGGCCCGTCTTATGCCTACAGCGCCAAAGCGCTTAAGGCTTTTGACGTGTTTTCCGAGTGAGAGTGAATTGTAATGATCCGGCAACGCCAGCTGCATTGGGTGTGATCGCGGTTCAATAGACTGCTGTCTGATCGCCGTGCCCCGCGTTCAGATTGTTCTTTTCCGCGGTTTTACGGATGATCGCGCCGATCTTGAGTAATTTTTCACTCAGCGGGTTGGTCTTTCGCCAGATCAGGCCAATCGTTCGTGTAGGCGGGGTGTCCTGAAAGCGGGCGATTGTGACGTCGGCGGATCGGGTTTCCAATCCGACCGCCATCTCGGGGATCAGAGTGACGCCAATCCCGGCCCCAACCATCTGTACGAGGGTAGAGAGCGAGCTGCCCTCCATAATATGCTGCGGTTCGATATTGCGGATCGAACAGAAAGACAGGGCCTGATCCCGGAAACAGTGGCCTTCTTCCAGCAACAACAACCGCATTGTTCTGAGTTGCGACGAACTTGGCATCGGCAGGCCGGCATCCCGCGCTGGTCGTACCAGCAAGAAGTCTTCGTTAAACAGCGAAAACTCCCGAAGACTGGGTTCCGAGACGGGCAGAGCGACGACACCGACATCCAGCCGTGCCTCAAGAATTTCTCGGATCACGGATTCGGTGATGGTCTCTTTGGGTTCTATTGTCAGCTGCGGAAACCGCTGGGTCATCGCCTTGATAATCGAGGGCAGTAGATAAGGTGCTACTGTGGGAATCACACCGATCCTTAAGCGGCCTGACAAGGGCCCGGAGGGGGACTGCACCAAATTTCCCAGATCCTCGACCCGCGTCAGGATTTCGCGGCTGTGTTTCAACACATCTTCGCCAAGGGCGGTCAGGCGGGTTTCACGTGCAGCGCGTTCGACCAATGGGCCGCCCATGATGGCTTCCAGCTCTTTGATTTGAATGGAAAGTGCCGGTTGCGAAATTGCGCTTGCCGCTGCAGCCTTACCAAAGTGACCATGGGTGGCAAGGGCTTCGAAGTAACGCAAGTGTTTTAGGGTCAGTGCTTTCATATGAAAAACTAATCGCAATGATAGTAATTACAAATTTCCATTTATCGATTGGGTCGGGTACGAGTCAAGGCATCTGAACCCCTAGGTAAATACTCAGGAGATTTACAATGGACGGTAACCCCCACAATCATCAATCCGGCGGCTGCCCTGTCATGCATGGTGGCAATACAGGAACGGGCAATTCTGTCACCAAATGGTGGCCCGATGCGCTGAACCTTGACATTCTGAGCCAGCACGACACACGCACCAACCCGATGGATGCGGATTACAACCATCGTGAAGCGGTCAAGGGACTGGATTTCAAAGCCGTACGCGCCGATGTCGAAGCACTGTTGACCGACAGCCAGGACTGGTGGCCGGCCGACTGGGGTCACTATGGTGGCCTGATGATCCGTTTGGCGTGGCACTCGGCCGGGTCTTACCGCTTGGGCGATGGTCGTGGTGGCGCGGGATCGGGCAACATCCGGTTTGCTCCGCTGAACTCGTGGCCAGACAACGCCAGCCTGGATAAAGCCCGCCGTCTGTTGTGGCCGGTGAAAAAGAAATATGGCAACGCGTTGTCCTGGGCGGACCTGATCGTTCTGTCAGGGACTGTTGCCTATGAGTCCATGGGTCTGAAAACCTTTGGCTTCGGCTTTGGTCGCGAAGATATCTGGGGGCCGGAGAAAGACGTTTACTGGGGTTCGGAAAACCAGTGGCTGGCCCCGTCCGAGAACCGGTATGGCGATCTGGAAACTCCGGGTACGCTGGAAAACCCGCTGGGTGCGGTGCATATGGGTCTGATCTATGTGAACCCCGAGGGAGTGAACGGCAACCCAGATCCGGCAAGGACCGCGCTGCATATACGCGAAACATTTGCCCGCATGGCGATGAACGACGAAGAGACTGCGGCACTGACCTGCGGTGGTCACACGGTCGGCAAAGCACATGGTGCGATGGCAGGCGACCATATCGGCGCTGAGCCCGAAGCCTGCCCGGTGACCGGTCAGGGTCTGGGATGGGACAACCCCGACCAAGACGGCAAAGCGACCAATGCCTTTACTTCTGGTATCGAAGGCGCTTGGACAAAGCACCCGACCAAGTTCGATATGGGCTTCTTCGACTATCTCTTCGGTTATGAATGGGAGTTGGGCAAATCACCCGCGGGTGCCAATCAGTGGCAACCTGTCGATATGCCGGAAGATGAAAAGCCGGTCGATCCGACTGATCCTTCGGTCCGTCGTATGCCGCTCATGACAGATGCGGACATGGCAATGAAGATCGATCCGACATACAACGCGATCTGTCAGAAGTTCATGGCTGACCCAGACTATTTCGCCGATACCTTTGCCCGCGCATGGTTCAAGCTAACCCACCGCGACATGGGTCCGCGCGTCAACTACTATGGCCCGGATGTTCCTGCGGAAGAGTTGGTCTGGCAGGATCCGATCCCAGCAGGTTCGACTGGCTATAATGTCGAGGCCGTCAAAGCAAAGATCGCAGAGAGCGGCCTTACCGCCGTCGAGATGATCAACACCGCTTGGGACAGTGCCCGCACTTTCCGTGGTTCGGACAAACGCGGTGGCGCAAATGGCGGGCGCATCCGTCTGGCACCGCAGAAGGACTGGGCGGGGAATGAACCCGAGCGTCTGGCAAAAGTACTGGGTGTGCTGGAGCCGATTGCAGCAGAAACCGGTGCCTCTGTTGCCGATGTGATCGTTCTGGCGGGTAACGTTGGACTGGAGCAGTCGATCAAGGCCGCAGGTTATGACGTGGCGGTTCCGTTCTCGACCGGTCGTGGTGATGCGACTGACGAGCAGACCGACGTCGACAGCTTCTCGGTCCTTGAGCCGCTGGCCGATGGGTTCCGCAACTGGCAGCTGAAGGAATACGCCGTATCGCCAGAAGCGATGATGCTGGACCGCGCGCAACTGCTGGGACTGACCGCCTCTGAGATGACCGTTCTGGTCGGTGGCCTGCGTGTGCTGGGTGCCAACCACAGCGGATCGGCACATGGTGTCTTCACTGACCGCGTGGGTCAGCTGACCACCGACTTCTTCGTCAACCTGACGGATATGTCGCTGAGCTGGCAACCTGTCGACGGCGGCACCTATGAACTGCGTGACCGTGCATCGGGCGAGGTCAAGTTCACTGCGACCAGCGCTGATCTGGTCTTCGGCTCGAACTCGATCCTGCGTGGTTATGCCGAGGTATACGCACAGGATGACAATGCCGAAAAGTTTGTGCGCGACTTTGTGGCGGCCTGGACCAAGATCATGAACAACGACCGGTTCGATCTGGCTGCCTGAGGCAAAAAAGATACCAGGCGAGGGTGCCCTCGCCTGGTTTCGCAGTTCTGGGTTCGGGGCGTGAGCCGACACGCGTTCCAACACATTTCAATTTGCTGAAACCGACACCGGTCAAGTCAGGTCATTGGTTTTCCTTTTCGCGCAAATCCTGATGTTGGGCGAATACCTTTCAGATCTGACAAACCGTTCTCAGAATATGACCACCAAAAGCCTTGATTGGTTCCGTTTTCCGATTTCGGAGCAACCAACCATTGTCATCAGGCATCAGGAAAAGATCGAGTGTTTTTGCCGTGATGGCAAATCCATCCATCAATGTACAGACCACCACAGTGCCCGCAGGCAGGGCAACCCGACCCAATCACTATTGTCGGATAAATTGCCAAAGGTTCGGGTACTGCGTACTTGGTCAAACAGAGTAAGCCAGCGAATTGAAGTCGCGGTTATCCCGCGACTTCAGATGTAGGAGTGTGGTGCTTGAACTGTTGATCGAACAGGGCGCGGAAGCTTCCGCTTTTCTTCATCAACTCGTCCAGATTACCCTGTTCCACGATTGCGCCATCCTGAACCACGATAATCTTGTCGGCCTCCAATACCGTCGACAAACGGTGAGCGATGACGATGACGGTCACGTTCTGAGTCAAGGCATCCAGAGCTTTTTTGACGAGCGATTCCGATTCCGCATCCAGCGCGCTTGTCGCTTCGTCCAACAGCAGGATCTCAGCATTGCGCAGAATGGCGCGGGCAATAGCAATCCTCTGTTTTTGACCGCCGGACAGGAAAGTACCGTTTTCGCCAACCGGTGTGTCGTAGCCTTTGGGCAAACCCATTATGAAGTCATGTGCATGAGCCGCTTTGGCCGCGTCAATAATTTCTTCTTCGGTTGCGTCCGGGGCCGAGCATCGCAGGTTGTCTAGGATCGAGGCCGAGAACAGGAATGTGTCCTGACCAACAAACGATATTTTCCGACGAAGTGAAGAAAAGCTCACTTCGCGCAGATCTTGACCGTCGATCTCGACGACGCCCTCATCAGGATCGTAGAACCGCATGATCAACCCAAACAAGGTGGACTTGCCGCCGCCGGACTGTCCGACCAGCGCCGTGGTTTTGCCCGCTTCGAAAGAGACATTCATGTCTTCGATCACCGGTACGGCACCTTGATATCCAAAGGTCACGTTGCGCAGGGCAATGTGACCCGGTCCGTCAGTCAGGTCACGGGCGTCGGGGGATTCCACCATGGTGTCTTTCTGATCCAGCAGGCTAAACAACATGCCGACACCAACCATATTTGATTCAATCTGGACACGCATTCGCGACAGGCGCTTCGCCGGCTCATAAGCCATCAACAGGGCGGTGATAAAGGACATCAGTTGCCCGGCGGTAGGTTGTTCCGTGCCCGCGATGCCCATCGTGCTGACAATTAGGACGCCAGCAACGGCCAGACCTGCCAGGAATTCCATCAACGGGCTGGCGATAGCCTGAAGTCTGGCGATATCGTTCGAGCGTTGCTCGACTTTTCGGATGGCGGTTTCCATCCGGTCGATCATCCGGTCTTCGAGCGAAAAGACCTTGATGACCTTGATACCGGCCGAGGTTTCCTGCAACACGCGAATGATCTCGGCCAACGATTTGAACTCGGCCTGCATGATCGAGCGTACACTCTTGAGCAGATATCGCACCCCCAGCAAGGCAATGGGGCCGACGATAAAGAACATCACCGACAAAACAGGCTGTTGATAAAGCATGACCGCAACCAGCCCGACCAACGTCAGCGCGTCGCGGACAAAGCCGGTAACCAGAACATCGATCAAGTTGCGGGCTGCTTGCGCGCCGTTGGTTGTGCGCATCAACAGATCGGAAGATTCATTGGCAGAAAAGAAAGAAACACCGTGCCGAAGCAGTTTCCGGTAAACCTTTTCCTGCTGCTGTGCCACGATCCGGTTGCCTGCGCGCGCAAGATAGTTAGCCTGAATGTAAGAAGCAATCGCCTTGGTCAGAAACAGCAGCACAACCGCCAGCGCTATCACATGCGCCCATCCGCGAAGCTCGGGGCTGGTCATGGCATCGACGATGAATTCCATCATATAGGCGGACCCGGCGGTGGTTACGGCCACCATGATCATCGCCAACATCGCAACGGCGTATAAGGGGCCTTGTGCATAAAAGCTTTCGCCCACAAGGCGGCCCATATAGCCAGATCGCCATTTTTTCCAGGCGCGCGTTATCATTGCGTACTCCAAATCGTGAAACGGTGCGCACGTTCAGATACCCTAATTTTTGCCGGGCCTAAAGAGCAGATGCCGGGATGCGGCAGAGCGGCTCATGCCAACGGTCTTACGTGCGACGCCGTAGATAGGGAATGGAATGGGATTGGACAAGTGCAATGCGCGTCAAAGCGCCGAAAAGAAGCTGGTTCAGGCGGCGCGGTTTTACTTTATTGTTTCGAAAGATACGGCAGATAACTCAATCATCAGTGCGCGGTGATCCGCGCGACTGAGTTCAAGTGGGAATTCGGAACAGTTTAGCTTGCGTCCTGCAAATACGCGAGCAGGTTCACAATGTCGTCTTCCTTTTTCAACCCCGGGAATTGCATACGATTACCCGGAAGAAACCCTTTGGGGTCGGCCAGAAATGCGGCCAGGTTTTCCTGCGTCCAGACGACGTCTATATCCTGGAGGGCAGAAGAAAACCTGAACCCTTCGGCCTGACCGGCGGATTTGCCAATAATAGCGTGCAAAGACGGGCCGACACCGTTGCGACCTTGGTCAAGCTTGTGGCAGGCGCTGCATTT
Organism: Ruegeria sp. 6PALISEP08; assembly: GCF_001238295.1. Taxonomy (GTDB): domain Bacteria; phylum Pseudomonadota; class Alphaproteobacteria; order Rhodobacterales; family Rhodobacteraceae; genus Ruegeria. The sequence goes on along the minus strand of NZ_LGXZ01000007.1, from coordinate 36,305 downwards.
TCTGAAAACCTTTTTGCCTGCTTTGGCGTCCCCTTGCACTGCTGCCGCTACGATCTCTGGTGTCGCTGAGGCTGGCGTTGCGGCGGCCTGTTTGCCGTCAGAATGAAAGATCAATCTGGCCGTTATCGGCACTGTCCGCGTAATGCCTGACAGGTCTGCCAGTTCCTTCAGCGTGTCCACGCCCGCATTGATACCGGCGTCTTCCGCATTGAGGAACACCATATCGTTGGTTGAGACCATGACCGCAGTGTCAGACAGCCGCGCAACAAACAGTTCGGCGTCGAAAGTAACATCAGTGCCAGCCAGCGAAAGAACGGATTCTGCATCTATCGTGGTGGTTTCTCCGACTGACAGCCCGGACACTTCGGACATGTCGAAGTCAGCCGTCAGCTTTGCCGAGCCTACTTTGCGAAAGACAAACTCGATCATCCGCTCATTTCGGATATCGATATTGGTCTCGACAGAGGACAAGTCGATGTCGATTTCGGCTTTGCCGTCAGGAGTCACATGTCCGCTGAGATTGGTGAAACCGTTGACCTCGCCCACAGTGTTTTTCTTGATGGTACCATAGGCCAGATGCGAGCTGTCGCTGTCCAATGTCCAGTTGTCCGCAAGAGCAGGCGTTGCAACAATTGCCGACGCAATCGTGACAGCTTTCAACAGAAGTTTCATTTAAATTCTCCTAAGATTATGACATTCCTGCCCCTGCGGGCCCGGTCCGTGACAGACAAACACACACAGGTCGCGATTTATTCGATGAGAGCCGAAATGACTTCCGAACAGGCCGTGCGCGATGCGGTGCAGACGCATTCGAAACGCGTCTGGCGGTTTGCTCTGGCTTTGTCAGGGGCATCTGATGTGGCTGATGATCTTCTGCAGGCGACATGTCTTCGCGCGCTGGAGCGTCATCATCAGGTCACGTCGCACAATCGTTTGGACAGCTGGCTGATGACGATCTGCCGCTCGATCTGGCTGAACGAGGTGCGCTCACGCTCGGTTCGGCGGGCGCAAGCGCTATCGGTGACACCAGAAGCAGACCTTGTGGCACCAGGAGCAGATTCAGAAACGAATATTTTCGCCACTGAGGTGTTTACACAAGTGATGCAGCTGCCAGAAGCGCAGCGGGAAACGGTAATGCTTGTGTTCGTCGAAGGGTACAGCTATCGCGAAGCCGCTGCCATGCTGGAAGTGCCCATCGGTACAATCATGAGCCGGTTATCGAATGCCCGGCAGAAACTGAAAACCGTGATGCAGCTTGATGCGGCAGACACCGCGCGACGGAGTGGTAAATGACGTTTTCCGACGAGACGCTATCAGCGTATCTGGAAGGCTCACTGGATGAAGCTCAGAGCCGCGCCATTGAGGCGGCGGTCGAGCATGATGTCGAGCTTGAACACCGCCTGATGGCGCTGGATCCTCTCGCGCCGGTCATTCAGGACGTTTTTGAGACAATTCCCACCGAGGTGCCGAAATTCGATCTGCCCGAGCCTGATGTGCAACACTCAAGTAGCGGTGTTCTGCACGTTGTCGCTGTGGCAGCAAGCACTGCGATTGCCGCTTTTGCCGTAACGTTCTGGGCAACCCGCCCCGCAGAACTGGGATGGGCGCAGCAGGCGGCGATCTATCAGTCACTTTATGTGCCCGAGACCATCGCCCCGCTGGACGATTCCGAGGCGTCGCTGGATAAGCAGTTTGAAATGGCAGAGGCCGAACTTGGCCGATCCCTGAACCGTGAAACGTTGGAAGCGCTCCCAGGGTTGGAGCTTAAACGGGCTCAGGTTCTGTCCTTCAAAGGCAAGCCTTTGATTCAGATTGTTTTTGCGGATGAGCAAGGGCGACCCTTTGCATTCTGTGTCATCCGTCAGGGCCCCGACGCGCCTCCTGCTGAGATCAAGCAAGCGGTACTGAGCGGATTAGCGACCGCCACATGGGCGCAGGATGGCTATGGGTATATGCTGTTGGGCAGCTCTCCGCAGACTGATTTGAACAGCGAATTGGATGTTTTGACCCAAACCTTTGCGGGCTGACGGAAAACCCCTTGTGAACCGGTACGAATGTCCGAAGAATACCGGGCATGATTGCGAAGAAACCAATACCCGTTTCACAGGGCGAGGCTGAAGATCTTGGACCCGCCAGTATTTACGATGGGGACTCTTCGGAAGAAGAGGATTTGTGGTTTCTGCCGCCGGACGAGTTCGTGGAGGAAGATTACTTTCTACCCGGCCCTCGATCCGATCAGCGCCTATTGTTCGATCCGCGCGACTGGCGTGCGGCTCAGTCCGAACTTTCTGCTGAGCTTGCCGATCTTGCCCTGACCTTTGGTGCGCTGGACGAACGGTTGCGGGCTGGCCCCAAGGGGTGGACGCATCGTCTGGCCCTGATGGAAACTTCTGATCTGGGCTGGTGGACAGGCGATCGGGTCAGTGTGGACCGTCTGGCCTTGTGGACGGGCCTACGCATCGGCGCGACCCATGATGACGTGCAGGCGCTGTTCCGTGCTGGCTGGGCGGTACGCCGCCTGAGTTCGGGCGCGGCCCCTTCCGAGGGGGGCTGGGAAAGCGGTTTGACCGCGTTTCTTGACCGATTGGCACAAGGGTCTGAAGCTGCACCCGAGGCGGTCATTGATCTGGCCGAAGTCATGCAAAATGTCGAAGGTTTGCATCCGGTTACCCAATCAGCAATTGCGTTTCACGCGTGGCGGGCGTTGGCACAGGAAATTGGACAAGACACCGAAGCAGCAGTTATCGCAGCGCGGCACGCGGCGTCAATGGGGCGTGGGGGTGCTCTTTTCATGCCTTTGGCCTTGTCGGGGCCTGGGGCACTTCGCGGGGCGGGGACGCCAACTGAAAAGCTGAGCGCCTGGATACAAGGGGCGGGGCAGGCGGCCCTTGCCGGGTTGTTGCATCTTGATCGGGTCAACGCGTGGGAGAACCAGGCCCGGGACGCCACGCAAGATCTGAGTGGACGCACCCCGCCACGACTGATTGAGGTCTTGGCCTCGTGGCCGATGGTCTCTGCCCCTTTGGCGGAAGACCTGACCAAATCGTCGCGTGCAGCGGTACAGCGCAATTTTGATCTGTTTACCCGTCGCGGTCTGGTGCGTGAGGTCACTGGACAGGGGCGTTACCGCGTCTGGACTGCCGCGCTGTAGTCCAGCAGCCAATCCCGGAAAGTACGGGCCGCAGGGCGCAGTGTGGTTCTGGAAGGGTAAACCAGATGATACGCCTCTTGTCCCGGACAGGAGCAGTCAGGCAGACAGGCGACGAGACCCGAGAGATCCATGATCCGGTCAGACGCTGGGGCGCGGGCCAACGCGATACCCAAACCAGCAGCAGAAAGCTCTGCGGCCATCAAGGAATTGTCGGCAAAGAAATAGCGTGCCTGCCCCGCTGGCAGTCGCAGGCTTTCAAACCAATGAGGCCAGCTTGCGCGATGGGTCGAGACCTCGATCAGCGTAAACTGAAACAGGTCCTGCGGGGTTTCGATCTGTGCCGCAATGTCAGGCGGGGCGACGGGATACAGGCTTTCGCGCATCACCTCATCGTTTTCGGTACCAAAAAGGGCGGGATTCCCGAATACGATCTGCAGATCCGTAAATCGGTTGGCGAAATCGGAAACGACATTTCCAGTGGTCAGGGACAGGTTGATCTGGGGATGCGCGGTTTGAAACGTGGGAACACCGCTGGCTAAAATGCCGTGTGCAAAAAGCAGTACGGATTGTACATAAAGCCGTTGTGCGCGGGTTTCACCAAACAACACGGTGGTTGCGGTTTCGAGCATGAGCAACGATTGCTGCACCGAGGGCAGATACGCACGCCCGGTTTCGGTCAGGGTTACGGCATGGGCGTGGCGATGAAACAAGGGCGTGCCCAATTGGGTCTCAAGTGCTTTGACCTGCTGGCTGACGGCAGCGGGTGTCATGTTGAGCTGGCTTGCCGCTCGGGCAAAGCTTTCGGTTCGGGCAGCAGCTTCGAATACACGAAGCCAGTTGAGAGAGGGGACTCGAGTGCTCATCCTCGTAGGCTAAGCAAAACTTAGCCTCACCGGCAAGACAATATGGTCTGAGGTTTCGGCCTCCCGTTTTAGACTTGTGACCAGCGAACAAATAAAAACGAGCCCGTTATGTCAGACCCTGCCTTGCCTCCACGCCCCAGGCGCAAGATTTGGAACTTCACACCACAATTGCCGATCCAAACTTCGCCTTATTGGGATTGGCCTATGAAGCCCTTGGCGGCGCTGCGTTACCTGCTGCAAAGCTGGAATCCGCTGGCCCTGCGCGCTTTGCTGCTGGTTTTTGCAATCATCACCTGGAATTTCCTGACCCCTTCGTTGGCTCGGATCGAGACTTTCAGCTGGGATTGGGTGGCCGAGATCTGGTTCCGCAACTTCTGTATTCTGATGGTTGTGGCCGGTGGCCTGCATCTGGCTTTGTGGAAGTTCCGCACGCAACAGGATGAATACCGCTATGACATGCGCCCGATGATGAAGGGTGCGAAGGTCTTTACCTTCAAGAACCAGGTCTGGGACAACATGTTCTGGACCCTCGGGCCGGCGCTGACCTTCTGGGCTTTCTGGGAATGCCTGATCCTGTATTCCTATGCCAACGGCTGGATCACGATGATCACATTTGACGGCAATCCGACCTGGTTCATCGCGGTTGTGATCTTTGTCCCAATCTGGGCAGGCTTTCATTTCTACTGGCTACACCGTTTGCTGCATGTTGGCCCGCTTTATACCAAAGTGCATGCTTGGCATCATCGCAACATCAACACTGGCCCGTGGTCCGGTCTAGCCATGCATCCGGTTGAAAGCTTCTTTCTGATGTTCGACACGATGATCTTTTTCCTCCTGCCTTCGCATCCGATCCATGCCATTTTCCTGCTGTTTCATCACGGTATTGGCGCGCCGACCTCTCATGCTGGGTTCGAACATGTGAAGCTTGGCAACAAAGCCAAGTTTCAGGTCGGGGATTTCTTTCACCAGCTGCATCACAGGTTCTTCGACTGCAATTACGGTACGTGGGAAACCCCGTGGGATGAGTGGTTCAACACCTTCCACGACGGCACAGACGAGGGCAACGAAATGGTCAAGGAACGCCGTCGCAAGATCTGGGCCGCTGAGTAGAGTTTGAAACGTGATGTACCGGGCCTTTTGCGGGCCCGGTTCTCTGAGTCATGACTGTTTAGAACGCAGGCAGCGTAAAGCGTTCAGCGCCCGACGCCAACATAGGTTTCAAACCCCGACTTGAGCGCCGCCGATCTCGAATAAATGTTGCGCAGGTCGACCATGCGGGCCGTGTTCATCGACTTGGCCATTTCAGTCAGGTTCAGCGCCCGAAACTCGTTCCACTCAGTCAACAGCACGACGACATCCGCTTCTTGAGTTGCCGCATAGGGGTCATCACACCACTCGACCCCTGGCAAAAGCGCCTCACCCTCTGATCTGCCCTGAGGGTCGACAACGCGTACCTTTGCGCCTCCGCCGATCAAAGCGGGGACAATGGACAACGAAGGTGCGTCGCGCATATCGTCTGTGTTGGGTTTGAACGTGACGCCTAGAACCGCCACGGTTTTTCCATTGAAACGGTCGTCACAGACCTCGCGGATTTTCTCGATCATACGTTTCTTGATCTCGTCATTCACACGAATGACGGTTTCGGTAATCTGCATCGGATGCGCATGATCCTGACCGATCCGGGCCAGCGCTGCAGTATCTTTAGGAAAGCACGACCCACCATAGCCAGGGCCAGCATGTAGGAACTTGTTGCCGATCCGTCCATCCAGACCGATGCCGCGCGACACTTCTTTGACATCTGCGCCGACCTTTTCGCAAAGGCCCGCAATTTCGTTGATGAAGGTAATCTTGGTCGCCAGAAACGCGTTTGCGGCGTATTTGATCATCTCAGCGCTTTCCAGATCCGTGGAAAGGATCGGAAAATCACGCAGGTAAAGCGGGCGGTAGATCTCGGCCATCACTTCGGCGGCGCGATCGTTTTCCACACCCACCACAACGCGATCCGGGCGCATGAAGTCATCAATCGCCGCACCTTCGCGCAGGAATTCAGGGTTCGAAGCGACGTCAAATTCAGCTTTGGGATTAGAGGCCGAGACAACCTCTTGCACTCGTCTGTTGGTGCCCACGGGTACAGTCGATTTGGTGACAATGACCGTATAGCCAGTGACAGCCCCTGCAATTTCTTCTGCAGCGGCCATAACGTAGGTCAGATCTGCGTGGCCATCACCCCGCCGCGTTGGGGTGCCGACTGCAATGAAGACAGCATCAGCGCCATCTACCGCAGCGGCCAAATCAGTCGTAAAGCTCAAGCGACCGGCAGCCACATTTTTGGCCATCAACACATCGAGGCCCGGCTCGTAAATTGGGACGTCCCCGGCTTTGAGCATGTCGATTTTCTGATCTGCCTTGTCGACGCAAATCACGTCATGACCGAAATCCGAGAAGCACACGCCAGACACAAGGCCCACATATCCGGTGCCGATCATTGCAATACGCATCTGTAAAATCCTTCTTACTAAAACCTGTCGACAACGCGCGAACAATTGAAGAAACCAACACCGAATTCAATGGTTCACAATAGCTGTGGGTTACATCCCATAGATTCTTGCTGTTTTTGAGGCAATAAGAGCGCAGAGAAAAACTTGCGCTGCACGTTAAAGTCCAAACTGCTTTTAATCGCCTGAATACACAGCAGATGCAGACGAGAAAGGCACCTTGCGAATACTTAAAGCTATTCGGTTTCTGGGTTCGGCCAGGGGACCCGGTCTATCCAAGGGTCTGCGGCGGTGCTCGGTCTTTCGCTTGCGCATGGTGGGGAAGATTCACACGAGGCTGTAACTGTAAAAACCGGGGCGGCTCGCCAGAAATGAGCTTTGAAGCCGTGTTTGTTAAACTCATGCCTGGAATCTAGAATTGGTCATCTTCGACCTTCGAGAAATATAGCTGCCCGAGACATACGCCGTCGGACGGCCATTTGAATTAGTACCAGCGCCCGATTGCTGTAACGGTTGGAGGCAGTGTCGAGGAATCCGACAGGGTCGACAGCACTTTGCAATTAACGTGTGTCGTGTTGGGTGTGTCCATTCCAATGAAACGATTGGTTGCCCCTCCGCTACCACTGACACTTGGTGCCGCAGTAAAGGTTGCAGGAAAGTCCCACGCTATTGCAGAGCTTACGAAAAAAGCACCTTCAGCATTGGTGCAGTCAACTGCGGATAAAGTAGCGGTGCAGATCTGGGTGCCATCGGCGAACCGCACAAACTCTCCGTTTGCGTTACTTCCGCGCTCGATAACAGCGCCGGTCGGGGTGCCCGAGTTTTCCGAGACAGATCCCAAAAGATTAGCGGGTCCGTAACCGAAATCCGCTCTCATAAGGCGGCCAGGGGTTGTATCGGTTGCATCGCTTTGGACAGCCGCGCCTGTTGCCGTTCCGGTGGCTGGATCAAACTTCAAAGCATCGGTCCAGCTGCCGCCATCGAGTGAGACTTTGATGGAAAAACCAGTATTGCCCGACAGGCCCATCTCAGCGTGGCCTGTCCAGTTCGATTGGAACAGCAATGACGCGGTGTCGCCCGCACTGGCTTTGTTGATCTTCAGTTGATGTCCACCACCTTCGTGGGTCAGCAATGTGGCCGGGCTGCGCACCGTCAGGCGGTTCGTCGTGTCTGAGGTGGCCGCCACCCCTACACCATCCAGGTTTTACGTGTCCACCGGTAGAGGCAACCAGGTTGTTCCGTCCCAGAATTTGAGATCACCAGAGTTTTCATCCCAAGCGCGCCAACCAACGGCTGGGGCCACGAAATGCCAGGCATTGTCCAGCCAAGCTGCAAGTTCCCCGGCGTGCCCTACCCAATCGCCGGTTGGGGATGTGCCCACCGCATAAACCTCGCCCTGTTGGGGAACAACCGGGGGGGTGCTGGCGTCGATTGAGCGGACTGTCAGCTGCACGATCAAATCAAGCTGACGCAGAGCTTCGTTGTGGGTGACGTGCTTTTGCGCCTGCGAGGGTTGCAAAAAAGGCAAGTTCAGTCGGGGTGAGATTTGTGACACGAAGGTCCTCCTGTAGCTGTCGGTCCGAAACACCGGTTGCGCGCTACACTGCCGCAAAGCGCGTCAATCCTCTGTGATCGGGCCGACCGCCCAAGAAACCTTTTGCTAACTTTTAAACGGAGAAAAAGCCCCACTTTATCCATGCCCTGCGTTCGTGGGCCTGATCACATCAGACTTTTCACGGGCATTTGGAAACAGACCACAACATGTTCCTGATGCTCTGCAAGAACACAGGATGAATTGTGTCTACGTCGGGTCTGTTGCTGAATCTCTACCCACCAAAAGTGCGATTTAACGCGCAGGTGAAACATTGACTCTTGGTTACTGGGCCGCTTTTCCCGTCGCTACAATGTCATTGAGATACTGACTCAGGTCGTCTCGCAGATCGTCACGTGCAAGCGCAAAGGCAACGGTGGCTTGTAGGAAGCCCGATTTCGACCCGCAATCAAAGCGTTGTCCGTCGAACTTGTACCCAAACACGGGCACACCTTGCGCGATGTCTTCGGCGATTGCATCCGTCAGCTGAATTTCGCCACCACTCCCGGCTTTCTTTGCGTTCAGGTTGTTCAGGACAGATGGGCGCAGAACATAGCGCCCGATAACCGCAAGGTTGGAGGGCGCTTCCGCGGGTTCGGGTTTTTCGACCATGCCACGGGCAGGGATAACAGGACCGATACTGTCGCCTACATCCAGCACACCGTACGAGCTTGTCTTTTCCTGCGGAACTTCCATGGCGGCTACCATGTTGCCACCGGTCTCTTCATAGGCTTCGATCATTTGTTGCAGGCAAGGCTTGCCCGCCGCGATCACATCGTCCGGCAGCATGACGGCAAAGGGCTCATCGCCGATCAGGCGGCGTGCGCACCAAACAGCGTGCCCGAGGCCCAGTGCTTTGTGCTGACGGATGTAGGCAATCGCGCCGCTTTCCATATTGGTCTTGTTCAAGATCTCAAGCAGCTTGTCTTTCTTCTTGGCCTTCAACTCCTGTTCCAGCACGAGGTTGTGGTCAAAATAATCTTCTAGCGCAGACTTCCCGCGTGATGTGACAAAGATAAACTCCTTGATCCCGGCGGCGCGAGCTTCGTCGATCGCGTACTGCACCAAAGGGCGGTCTACCAGCGTCATAATTTCTTTTGGAACAGACTTCGTTGCGGGTAAAAAACGCGTTCCCATGCCTGCAACAGGAAAAATCGCTTTGGTGACCTTGCGTGTCATGGTGCCTCTCAAATTCAATAGTCGGTCGGAAGAATGAATAGCGTCCGATGTGTTCTAATAGGCTGCGCGCCCCGATCAATCAACGATGCCCAATAGTCCGGGTGGCAATTGGTTAAATCGTGCCATTTTCTAGGGACGTGGTCAAAAGAATGTGCTGATGTCATGCTATCCGGAACAATACAGAAAAGTGCTGTGGTTCAGGGTATTTCTACTTTTGATCCGTGTCTGATTTATGTTGATTGATCACGTAGTGTTTACCCACGTTCTCAATAGGCCTTTCTCCTTCGCCGATTGAACGGTACCGTTTCGCAGCGTCAGATGAAGGCTATCTGGCCCATAACACTGTGCTTTTATGCTGAGTTTCTGAGGGTGATTTCAATCTCACGAGCCAAGGCAGACGTGCAACCGAAAGGCTTTTTCGTTGGTTGGCGCTGAATACGCAAAGACAGGAGGCAAGTTGAGTTGCAGTGTTTCTTCCAACAAATGGAGGGTAAGATTTGAAGTGAGAAAGCTGTAGCGCTGTTCTGAAATTGGCAACAATGAGTCAAAATTCCCCTCAGTGAACGCAGGACGGGCCTGAGATTCGAGCACATGGGCGCGGCACGGGTCAGCAAGTTGGAGGCAGACCTCTGCCAAATTCGCTGTTTTTCGGAATCACTCGACCGTTAAGGAACCAGATCGGCTTTCATCCCGGCATCTGGAAAGCAAGTTGGCGCGAGTCCCAAAGACTGTTGCCATCGACCGATTGAGCGGCGCGTTTTGAACCCAGGCAACCCATCTGCGCCACCAACATCATGGCCCAATTCTTCGAGGGCGCGCTGCATTATCGCAACGTCGGATCGATACAGCCCTCCGACCTTTCCCCATTGCCCAGCAAAATCACCGACGCCGTATTGAATGCGGTCGCCGACATGGCCAACGAACAGAGCATAAAGATCGCTTTTGTTGTATTCCTTGAGGACATAGAAATTTGGTGTGACCAGAAAAGCAGGCCCATGTCGGCCTGCTGGCATCATCAGAAATCCTTCGCCATCACGTTCATGGGCCGGGAATGGCCTGCCCGAGACCCGGCGTATCCCCATCTCTTCCCATTTGTGAATGGGCCGTCCCTGATCGGGCCCTTCCAGAGAGCAAGACACGTTTGCGGGAACGGACACCTCGAAACCCCAGTCTCGATTGCTGACCCAGCCATGTTGGTCCAGATAATGGCCAATGGATGCAATTGTGTCAGCGGGCGACCCCCAGATGTCAGCCCGCCCATCTCCGTTGCCGTCTCTTGCATAGGTCAAAAAATTGGACGGCATGAATTGTGGCTGACCTAATGCGCCTGCCCAGCTGCTTTTCATGCCCCGAGCAGGCAAATATCCGGATTCAGCAATTTGCAGGGCTGCGATCAGCTCGCCTGTAAAATACTCGGCGCGCGTGCTCATGAACGCTTTGGTTGACAGAACACGAAACGCGTCGTGGCGGATCGGCACTTGTCCGTACCCGCTCTCTCTGCCCCAGATTGCCAGGACTATGCGGCCGGGCACTCCGGTTTCACGTTCGACCGAGGCAAGTGTCGCTGAATGCCGTGTCGCCATTTTGCGACCAACGGCGGTGGCACCCTGAACGGATCCCGCGTTGAAATATCGCCCGGGTGAACCGAATTCGGCTTGTTTCTGGGTTTTCGGGGTTTTGGTTTTTTGTCCGGGCGGAACCAGATCCGGCAGCTTCCAGTTCAGGGTCACTCCAGCAAACGCTTGTTCCATCGTTTCGCGCGAAACCCCTTTGGCTTGTGCTTTTGGCCAAATTACGTCCTGCAACCACGCCTGAAACTGACGTTCGACCTCGGCATGATCCTGAGCTGATGCGGTGTGCGACAGCAGGTTAAAGCACATGACTGCAAGTATTGTGCGCATCAAAGTAAACATGCGTCCCTGCTCTGGTAAGGTGTCAACGACGGGTGTTTCCCGTTGGTGCCCAAGGTTGAACAAAACAGTACCTCGGCAATCTGCAGTTTGGAAAGGTCTTGAGAAAACTTTTGCATTTGCCGATAGTTGGGTGAAATTTGGATCACGAGAGGGCTGTGCGTTATGGCCAAAGGCAGAATGTCCAACCCGTCCTCGCTCGTGATGGCTGCTTTGGTCTTTCTTGCGGTGACACCATCGATGGCGTTGGCCAGCGACAGTTTCATGGATCCGCAAGGTCCGATTGCCGCCATTCAGAAAACCCACCTGTTGCGGGCGACCGCGCTGATCATGGTGGCGGTTATTCCCGTTCTCGTTCTGGTTCCTTGGATCGCGCTTAGATACCGACGTCGAAAGGGCGGAACCGCTGCCTATAGGCCGGACTGGGATTTTTCAGCTAAACTTGAATTTGTCATGTGGGGCGTGCCTGTATTGATCGTGGCGCTTCTGTCTTTCTATCTTTGGAAGGCGACACACAGGCTCGACCCGTATTCGGCAAGTTTTGGTGAGGAACCGGCGGTGCAAGTTCAGGTGGTGGGCCTGGATTGGAAATGGCTGTTTCTCTATCCCGAACTGGGTATTGCCAGCGTGGGTGAGTTTGGAATTCCCACCAAACGGCAGGTCGCCATGACATTGACGACCGATACGGTGATGATGTCTTTCATGATCCCCGCCCTTGCCGGTCAGATTTACGCGATGCCGGGTATGACAACGCAACTTCACCTGGTTGCAGATACCCCGGAGGTCATGCAGGGCGAAAACACGCAGTATAACGGGCGCGGGTTTACCAAACAAAAGTTCCGCACAGTTGCAATGGACCAAGACGCATTCGAGGCATGGGTGGACAAAGTACGTGCAGGCGGCATCCCTTTGGATGCGGCGACTTATCAGACGCTTGCAAAGCGGTCTGACAGGGATGAGGTTCAAGCCGCCCTAGGCACTGCACAGATGCCGGACGATGCACTGTACTTCACGCTGGAGGAAGACGTGTTCCACAACATTCTGCACCGATATCACAGCGGCAAGGCCCTGCCAGTTGATCAGCAACCCGGCACAGCATCCTTCGGGCGGGAGGCGCAGAAATGACCTCACCCAAAACAGACTTCTTCGGCCGCCTAAGTTGGGATGCGCTTCCGATTGCCGGCTTGCTTGAAAATCCAAACACGAATGAGATCGTGGCAAATGCGGCCGCTGGTATCGTGATTGTTGGCGTCGTGGTTGTGGTCGTTTTGCTTAGCTGGTTTCGATTGTGGACAACGCTGTGGCGCGATTGGCTAACCAGCGTCGATCACAAGAAGATTGGCATCATGTATGTTGTCTTTGCCATCGTGATGCTTGCACGCGGCGTGTTGGAAGGCGTTGTCATGCGCGCTCAGCAAGCCGCCGGGCCCGGAGATGGGTTTCTGGAAGCTGAACATTTTGCCGAGCTTTTCAGCACCCACGGCACGATCATGATATTCTTTGTTGCTGTGCCCTTTGTCTTTGGGATCGCCAACTATGTTGTGCCGTTGATGATCGGTGCGCGGGATGTCGCGTTTCCTAGACTGAACCAAATCAGTCTGGGTCTGACGGTGTCCGCTGGCATGATGTTGATGGTATCGCTGGTGGTGGGGCGGTTCTCGACTGGCGGCTGGACGGCTTACCCGCCATATACGGGTGCTGCGTTTAATCCGGGCGTAGGGCCGGATTACTGGATCTGGGCCATCGTTGTGTCGGGTGTTGGTACCACGCTCACAGGTATCAACTTTGCTGTCACGATCTACAAGATGCGCGCGCCGGGTATGACCTTTATGCGACTGCCGATGTATTGCTGGACGATCATCTGCAGTTCGATCCTGATCATCTTTGCCATGCCGCCCTTGGGCGTTGCCGCACTGATGCTGGCCGCAGACCGATATCTGGATTTCCACTTCTTCACCAACGATCTCGGCGGCAACATGATGAACTATGCCAACCTGTTCTGGCTGTTCGGCCACCCCGAGGTCTATCTTCTGGTCCTGCCTGCCTACGGTATCTATTCCGAGGTGTTCGCGACGTTCTCGGCCAAGCGGCTGTATGGCTACAACTCACTTGTCATTGCGACGATGTCGATTGCGGTGCTGTCCTTCACGGTCTGGTTGCACCACTTTTTCACCATGGGTCAGAGCGCACTGATCAACGCCGTCTTTGGTATCGCAACCATGCTCATTGCTATTCCAACCGGTGTGAAAGTCTATGACTGGATGGCCACCTTGTGGCGGGGACGTATCCGGTTTTCGGTGCCGATGCTGTATGGTTTGGCGTTTCTGATGCTGTTTGTGATTGGTGGCCTCAGCGGAGTGATCCTGGCCAATCCAACGGTGGACTATCAGGTGCACAACACGCTGTTCCTGGTGGCGCATTTCCACAACGTGCTGTTGCCAGGGGTGCTGTTCGGTTTGTTGGCAGCCTATAACTATTGGTTCCCCAAGGCCTTCGGCTTCCGCCTGAACGAGTTCTGGGGACGTGTAACGGTGGCTCTTTGGACCGGAGGGTTTTTGTTGACCTTCATGCCGCTCTACTTTGTCGGACTCATGGGGATGCCGCGCCGTTCCTTCAGCTATGACGATCCGTCCTTCCAACCTTTTATGATCGTCGCCATCATCGGGGCGCTGGTGATTACTTGCGCTTTGTTCTCGGTGCTTATCCAATTGTGGGTCAGCATCCGCGACCGCAAAAAAACACGCGTTCCAGTGGGGGATCCATGGGATGGCCGCACCTTGGAATGGTCGATCCCGTCGCCACCGCCACCTTACAATTTTGCGATCATCCCACAGGTTACAGATCGTGATGATTTCGCCGCAGCCAAAGAACGTGGCGTCGCGTATCCTACGCCGGACGCCTATGAAGATATCGAATTGCCGCGCAATACCGGCATCGGTTTTATCCTCTGTGTTTTCAGCGGCATCTGGATGTTTGCTTTGGTTTGGTGGATCTGGTGGTTGGCGGCCCTGATGACGGTGCTGATAATCCTTGCCGTGATCATCTGGACCTTTGATGACAGCACCGAGCTCACCATCGCGGCTGAAGAGGTTCGCAGAGACCATGAAGCCTGGCTCTCTCTGGTGCATAACGAAACGGCAGTGGATCGCGATTACGAAACCTCCTCAGAAAACCGCGGCCTCGCCCGCCCTGATCTGGAGGCAGTCACATGAAGCGTGCACCGACCCACAGCTATCCCGGCATCAATCTGGGGGAACGTCACGCCAGTGCGGATAAGGCGGCTGAGGTTGTCACCTTTGGGTTCTGGGTCTTCCTAATGAGCGATCTGGTCTATTTCGGCCTGATGTTCGCGATCTACATCACCATGATTGACGCACAGGCGGGTGGACCCGGTCCGCATGAGTTGTTCGACCTGAAAAGTGTCTTTGCTCAAACCCTGATCCTGTTGACCAGCAGCCTGACGGTCGGTCTTGCAATGCTGGCATTGAAATACAACCTGCCACGCGGGCGCATCATTCTGTGGTTTGGTGTCACGCTCTTGTTAGGGCTCAGTTTTCTTGTGCTCGAAATTCGCGATTTCATGGCCATGGCGGAAAAAGGCGGTATCCCGCAGCGCAGTGGGTTCCTGTCAGCTTTTTTTGGTCTTGTTCCACTGCACGGTTTGCACGTCGCGGCGGGCTGTTTGTGGCTGATCGTTCTGGGCGTCCAACTGCGGGTCAAGGGGATGACAGATGTGATCATCTCACGCGTTGTCCGTTTGGCGCTGTTCTGGCACTTCCTGGACCTGATTTGGATCGGGATTATCACAATCGTCTATTTCGGAGGTCTGACCTATGGATAACCGTTCCGAAATGCACCGGCGCGAGCGACGGCGTTATGTGATTGGATATGGCGGATCACTGATTTTGACCCTCGCCATGTTCGGAGTGGCCTACTTGTTTGGGATCGAAACGGTTGGGGTATATCTGACCATCGGGTTGCTTGGTCTGGCGCAACTTATTCTGCAACTTGTTTATTTCCTGCATATCGACCGTCGGCGCAGCAGCCGGGAAGACCTGCATCTGGTCCTGTTTTCCACCATGGTCCTGCTGATCATGATCCTTGGCACCGTTTGGGTCTTGGGCAATTTGGCGATACGGATGCACATGCATACGATGTAAGCAGTCAGGGAGAAGCGACAATGAAATCTCTCAAAACAGCAGCAATTGCCGCAATGTTGGCAGCTATTGGAGTTGGTTTACTGCTGTTCTGGCGACATGAGGAACGGTATCCGTCCACCAAGGATGCCTATATCGGAGCCAATATCATCTATGTGGCGCCTCAAGTGACCGGTCAGGTCGCTGAAGTTCATATCTCGGACAATCTACCTGTCAAAGCTGGCGATCTTCTGTTCACTATTGACCATACGCAGTTCAAAGCGTCGGTCGATGCGGCCAAAGCCGATTTAGACAGTGCGGTTCAACAGGCCAAATCCTATTCCACTCAGATAACCGCTGCTGAAGCAGCCGTCGAAAGCGCGCAATCCGCATATGACACTGCAAACAAAAGCCTCGAAAGAGCAAAGGCGCTGTTTGCAGCCGGGGATGTCGCGCAGGCTTCGCTGGATCAAACCACGTCAGAGTTCGCTCAAGCCTCGGCACGGTTGACGACCAGCCAATCCAGCTTGTTGGCATTGCAAAGCGGGTTGGAAGCAAAACAGGACGACATCCTGTCTTCGCAGGCAAAGCTTGAGATCTCGGAAACGAACCTGGCTTGGACCAAGGTCTATGCGGCAGCAGACGGCTGGATCGCCAATCTGACATTGCGCCCCGGATCTTCGGTCTCTGCTAACGCACCGCAGTTTTCGATTGTCGAGTCATCGGACTGGTGGGTTGACGCCAACTTCAAAGAAACGTCTTTGCCGCGCATCCGCCCCGGTCAGTTGGTCACGGTTCAAGTTGATATGCTGCCGGGGGTGAAACTGACCGGCAAAGTGGCCTCGATCGGGCGCGGATCTGGTGACACGTTTTCCTTGTTGCCATCCGAGAATGCGAGCGGAAACTGGGTCAAGGTCACACGTCGTTTTCCAGTGAGGGTCGAATTGGACCCGACAGATGCGCCTTTGCGTGTCGGCGGCAGCAGTAAAGTGGTTGTGGACACAACAGGCCCGGCGGACGGCAAATGACCTCGGCGGCGTCCGGTCATGTAAACCGGGTGATCGTGGTTGCTGTTGTTCTCAGCGCCATACTGGAAGTGTTGGACAGTACAATCGTCAATGTCGCCTTGCCGCATATTCAGGCGGCGTTTGGGGCGACAACCGATCAAGCAACATGGATTTTGACCAGCTATATCGTGTCGGCGGTGGTCATAATGCCACTGACCGGCTTCGTGGCCCGTCGTGTCGGGCGGCGACGGCTGATCCTGACAGCAGTGACCGGTTTCGCCGTTATGTCGGTGATGTGCGGCCTGTCCTGGAGTCTGGAAGTCATTGTGGCCTTTCGGCTGGCCCAAGGCATGTTCGGGGCTTTCCTTATCCCACTATCGCAATCGATCCTGTTCGATTCTTTCCCCCGCGAGGAACGTGGTAAAGCGATGGCGGTCTTTGGTTTGGGGGTTGTGGTGGCACCGGTACTTGGGCCGACGGTTGGTGCGATTCTGACCGAATATTTCTCGTGGCGGATGGTATTTTTCGTCAATCTGCCTGTGGCTGCCCTTGCCCTGCTCTTGCTGGCCGGGGAATTGCCCGAAGACAAAACCGAAGATGTGCAGATAGATTGGAAAGGTCTGGCTCTGCTTGCGCTGGGTATCGGGTGCCTGCAATTTGTCCTGGATCAGGGCGAAACCATGGACTGGATGTCTTCCCGCGTTATTCAGGTGGCTGTGATTGCGTCGATTCTGGGGGCGCTGGGGTTTGTCGTTCACACGCTGACAGCGCGAAATTCGGTTGTGGATCTGCGACTGTTTGCGGATCGGAACTTTGCCCTGTGCAACCTGATTATTGCTGGCTTCGCTGTCTCACTGTTCGGCGGCATCGCAATTCTACCAACGCTTGTGCAAAGCTTGCTGGATTTTCCTGTCATCGCTTCGGGCCACTTGTTCATTCCGCGAGGGCTGACGGCAGGATTGTCGATGGTTTTGACGGGCGCGGTGCTGGTCCATCATTTCGATCCACGTATGTTGGCAGGCGTTGGCCTGTTGTTGACCGCGCTTGGAAATTTCATGATGGGGGCTATAAACCTCAACGCCGGATTTTGGGAACTAGCCTGGCCCGGAGCCATCAGTGGGTTAGGCATGGGTTTGGTTTTTGTCCCCATGTCTATTCTCGCGTTTGAGAGCATCACCCAAAACCGGCAAGACGAAGCCTCGGGCCTGTTCAACGTGACACGGCAATTGGGATCATCGGTTGGAATCTCTCTGGTCGGGACATGGATTGTACGAGGGCTTCAGACAAACACGGCGGTCCTCAGCCAGAATGTGACACCGTACAATCCCGCGGCCCAAACTTATCTGAATCCACTCGGTCTTGCGCCTGACAGTGCGCAAGGTGCCGCGATATTGGGGCAGGAAATCATGAGACAAGCCGAAATGATTTCTTATCTGACCGTGTTCAACAATCTGGGCCTGCTGGCATTGGGCGCAATCCCTTTGCTTTTCTTTTGCCGTGCCCCCAAGCCGGGCACCCAGACCGCTGCCCATGTGCATTGATTTACTGGTGTCAGGTCGAAAACAAAGCTCGGTGGTCGCACGCTACATCAAACAACGCGCCATGCTCGTCGGCCGTAACAAGGCTGCTGTAATGTCATCCTGAAGGGCTAGCTGGGGTCCGACCTTGGGTTATTCGCCACATGTGTGTTGATCCTGCGAATGCTCCATTCAACGGCATCTCGCATTGCACGCCCCAAGGCTAAATCAAAGGCTTTGACCAAATCCGGGGTCTGGTCGCTAGCGGCCACCACGTTTTCCTGAAACGAACTGGATGCAATGATCTTGTCTTCGTATTCGTCGATCACCTTGATATTCATGCGGACTTCAATGCGGACCTTTTTCCCGGCTTCAGAGTCCTCGACCACAATGCCCTGAAACTCGCGCAGGTCCGGCGCAATCACATAGTCAGCGCGCAGACCAACCGTAGAACGACCAACCGCGGCTACTTTGCCCGAGTTCTCATAGCTTTCCACCAACAGCGTTTGAACGATCAAAGGCGCG
Organism: Ruegeria sp. 6PALISEP08; assembly: GCF_001238295.1. GTDB lineage: Bacteria > Pseudomonadota > Alphaproteobacteria > Rhodobacterales > Rhodobacteraceae > Ruegeria. The sequence goes on along the minus strand of NZ_LGXZ01000007.1, from coordinate 17,931 downwards.
CGGTCCACCCAGCGTGCGCGTGGTAGGTATTGCACTTGCAAAGGGGTCGGCTGAATGGCGATCTGATCAGTGTTCACCGCAGCGGTGGCTGTTGGTTCCTCGACAACGATCTGTTTTTGTATTCTGGGCAACGCGGAAGAGAACGTGCTTTTCGGCGTCAGCAAATACAGGTCATTGGGTTTGGCTGCTTGTTTCAACGTACCCAAACCGGCGCACCCACCGATTATGGCAACAGCCAGCAAAGCGAGAGCAGGCTTGATCATTGACGGAACTCCGATGCTTGGGTGCCCAGAAGGAAACGTGCAGGGTCACGTTCGACCTTGTCCACCAGACGATCCAGGCTGATGACAAGGCGTTGGGATTCTTCAATAAAACGAATAAATTGCGGTAGACCTACACGCAGGAAATCGGAAACCTGACGGCGATTGGCCTGAACGATGCCGTCGATGGTGCCCAAAAGCTCGGACGCGGAATTGGACGCGCTGAGAACATCGTCCGAGATCTGGTCGATCTTTTCGGTGATATTCGAGACGGTCTCGGTTACTTGGTTGGCAGCCTTGCGAATGTCTGCGGCAACAGGCGCAACCTCGTCCTCCATAACCCGATTGGCAGAGTTGAATGCGGTCTCTGCCGACGACAGCGCCCCTTTGGCGGTATCCATCGCCGATGTGATCGAGCCCAGCGTCGTATTTGCGTTCAGAACGGTTTCGTTGACAATTTCCAGCGTGACGCTGCCTTCGTCGGACAGTAACGTCAGGCGTTCAGCCAGTTGCGAGCCACGCTCGATGAAGGGCTGAATGTCCTGCTGCAGGATACGGTCCGCCGTCTGGATCGTGGTTTTTGCTTCGTCCAACGCTGCTTTTGCGGATTCAGATGCGGTTTTGACCGAGTTGAGCGTATCGGTTCCGGTTTTTAGCGTTGTCTCTGCGGTTTCGATCAAAGGGTCCAAACGTTTGGAGAAATCGCCAATATCCTGGGCTGCCTTGCCGATATTGCTGGCGACGGAATCGAAACTTGTCAGGGTTTTGTCCAATCGACCTGTGGCTGATGCAAGATTGTCCAAAATGCTGCTGACGGCGTCGCGGTTCTTGTCGTCAACGACTTTGTTCAGGCTTTCCAAAAGAGTGACGGCTTCATCCAGCACTTTTGGTGCGCCCTCAAAAAGGGATTGTATCGTACTGCGCTTGCTTTTGATCACACTGTCTTGCGGCAAACGTTGGGAGGTTGGTGTGCCGCCGGTCAGCTCGACATAGCCCACACCAGTCACGCCCAACGACTGCAGTTGCGCGACTGTTTCTTCCGTGATCGGGATTTCTGCGTCCACTTCTATACGCACCCTGACTTTCGAGGGATCGTTTTCATCCAGATTCAGCGAGATCACCTGACCAACGGGCAAACCGTTGAAGTTCACCCCGCCTGCCGCAGAAAGCCCCGAAACATTGTCGAAAAGAACGTCGTAATATGCGTACTGGCGCGTGACCTCGAACTTGGCAAGCCACAGGAAAAAACCGAACGCGCCCAAAAGCCCCGCAAGGGTAAACGCGCCGATCAGGATATAATTTGCTCGGGTCTCCATTGCCTCTACCTGTCCTGGCCCTTTTGTTGTGCTGCGCGGGCGCGGGGGCCTGTGAAGTATTCCTGCACCCAAGGATGATCAACCTTGGTCATGTCTTCTATCGGACCTTCGACCAGTACGCGCTTTTCTGCAAGTACGGCAATCCGGTCGCAGATGGCATACAAGCTGTCCAGATCATGGGTGACCATGAACACCGTCAACCCAAGTGCCTGCTGCAACTCGCCAATCAGCTCATCATATGCCGCTGCACCAATCGGGTCCAACCCGGCGGTTGGCTCGTCCAGGAACACGATCTCAGGGTCCAAGGCCAACGCCCGGGCCAGTGCTGCGCGTTTGCGCATGCCGCCTGACAGCTCGGATGGAAATTTGCCGCAACTCAACTGCGGCAACCCCACCAGGCTGATTTTCAGTGCGCCCAGCGACTCCATCAGTTTTTCGCTGAGACCCGTATGCTCGCGCAGTGGGGCCATCACGTTTTGCAACACCGTCAGAGAGGAAAATAGCGCACCGTCCTGAAAGGCCACACCCCAATGGCGCTCGATTCTGCGGCGGTCTTGCTCGGGGCCGTTCACAACATCGACGCCCAGAACTTCGATACTGCCGGCAGCGGGTTTGTTCAGCCCGACAATTGTTCTGAGCAAAACGGATTTGCCCGTACCCGATCCGCCGACAACGCCAAGAACCTCACCACGCCAGACGTCAAGATCAAGGTTCTCATGCACGACCTGCGTGCCGAACTGGTTTCTGAGCCCGCGTACGCGGATCACTGCGTCTCGTTGCGTTTTGCTAGAGGTAGGTGCGTGCTGCACATCGTCCATCATGTCAGATTCCGATCTCTGAAAAGAAAATCGAAAACAGGGCATCGATTGCGATCACCATGAAGATGGATTGCACAACGGATGCCGTCGTGCGCTGCCCCACACTTTGCGCTGACCCTTTGACTTGCATGGCCTGCCAACAAGAGATCACGCCGATGACCAGAGCAAAGAACGGAGCCTTAATCAGACCAACGGCCAGTTGCCAGACATCTGTGTTCTCTTTCAACCGCGTGAGAAACATCCCCGGGCTCACACCCAAATCGATCCAACTCATCAAGGCACCGCCAAACAGGCCGGCAATGTCGGCAACAAATCCCAGAATGGGCAGCATGATCAGCAAGGCCAAGACACGGGGAATGACCAGAACTTCAATCGGGTCCAACCCCAGCGTTCGCATGGCGTCGATCTCTTCCTGCACTTTCATCGAACCGATAGAGGCCGTGAAGGCGGAACCCGATCGCCCCGCGACGATGATGGCGGTCAGCAAAATTCCCAATTCACGCAGTACCGAGATCGAGATCAATTCAACCACAAAGATCTCTGCGCCAAACTGCTTGAGCTGCGTGGCACCCTGAAAGGCCAGCACAACACCGATCAGAAACCCCATCAGCGCCACGATGGGAAGGGCCTTGACCCCGGTTTCCTCCATATGCGTGACCAGGGCCGCCTTGCGCAGCCGCCACGGCATGATGAAGGTGCGAAACAGCCGGTGCAGAGTAAGGCCCAGAAACTCCAATATCGAAAGCGTATCTTTCCACGCCCCGAACGTTCCGCGCCCAACATTGGCGACCCAGTCCATAAAGCTGAGGGGTTCTTCAAGCTTCCCAGGTTTGTCCGGGATATTGTGAGTTACAGTATCGATAAGCGTGGCGTGCGCGGGCTTTGCCCCCTGAATTTCAATCTCTGCACCGTTCGTGGTGAAACGGCGACCAAGATTTGCGATCAGCCACGCCCCGCCGGTATCAAGTGCTTCAACTTTGGACAAATCAAAAACCACCCGATCCGCCGAGGGTTGGATGGCAGCAAAGTCCGCTTCAACTGTTTGCAACGATTGGGTAAGCAACTCGCCCGAGATACGGACATGTGTGCCGTCGGGGTCGTGCTCGGATGAAATCGCTGGCTGCGTCATACCGACATGTGAAGTAAAACCTTCGGGACCTGCAAGTCTTTGTTCCCAAAGGCCGGGTTTTTACTTTGCAGGATGGCGCTCGCGTCACGCATAAGGCCGCTTCTACGCAAATTTGTCTGCTATTGTCAGCCCGCGAAAGAAAGTTACGGAGCGCTTCTTAAATAAGTTGCGTGAGCGCAAGAAGACAGACACATTTCGCCGCGGAAACTTAGGTTTGGAGTCGGAGAAGCCAGATGCCTCAGGCCAAGAATGTCTTGTTCATCATCATCGATCAGCTTCGTGCGGATTGCCTCAGCGGCGCTTTGGCGGATCACGTGAAGCTTCCAAACCTTCGGGCATTCATGGAAGAAGCGGTGACATTCACGCGGCATTATTCTGTCACTAATCCCTGTGGCCCTTCGCGGGCTTCGCTTTTGACCGGACAATATGCGATGAACCACCGGTCGATCCGAAATGGAACACCGCTGCGTCACGATACCCCGAACATCGCCACTGAAATGCGTAAAGCGGGGTACATGCCGATGCTTTTCGGCTATACGGACACCTCAGCCGATCCGCGCGTTCATGACGCCAACGATCCGGTGCTCAAATCATATGAACAATCCATGACCGGATTCCTTGAGGTTGTCGAAATGCGCCTTGAAGAGTCGTATCCTTGGCAAGGGCACCTGTTGAAGAAAGGGTACGAGTTTGATCAGTACTGGGACGTCTACAAACCTGTCTCTGGGGATGGTCAACCTCCCAAATTGAACGACCCGGCGCTGTATCGGGCGGAAGACAGCGACACGGCGTTCCTGACGGATGCGTTCCTGGATGGGATCGCACCTCATTGTGGCGAGGGATGGTTTGCCCATCTGACCTATATCCGCCCCCATCCGCCTTTGGTCGCGCCCGCGCCGTATAATGACATGTACAACCCGGCGGATATCCCGCTGCCGCAACGGTTGCACAGCGCAGAAGCTGAGAAAGAACTACACCCATTTTTCGGGCCAAAGCTGGATGTCTATACAGCCAAAGAGTTTGTTCATGGCTTTGACGAAGTTGAGCCGACGGATGAGAATATTCGTACTTTGCGCGCTGTCTATCTGGGGTTGGCAACAGAGGTCGATCACCACATCGGCCGTGTGGTGAAGTACCTCAAGGACAGTGGGCGATACGACGACACGATGCTTGTGATCACCGCAGACCATGGTGAAATGCTGGGGGATCGTCACAGCTGGGGCAAGATGACGGTCTACGACGCGGCCTATCATACGCCGCTAATCATCCGTCTGCCTGACAACGAGGTCCAAGCGGGCACCCAGATCACCGTGCCAACTGAGTCGATAGATGTAACACCGACAATCCTTGACTGGATCGGGCAAACAGCTCCGAACGCGATGGATGGTCGGTCATTGTTGCCATTGTTGCATGGTGACATTCCCGAAGACTGGCGCAGCTATTCCTTCAGTGAACTGGATTTCTCGGAACCTGAAAACCCAACGTTGTGGCAACAAAGACTTGGAACCGGCAACAGCGACTCGTGTCTGGGCATACTGCGAGATGACCGGTTTACCTTGGTCGAGTTCGCAGCCGACCTGCCGCCGATTTTGTTTGACCATCAGGGCCAGGGTGAGTTCGAAAATGTAGCTGACAAGCCCGAGTTTGCAGCCGACCTGGTCCGATTGAGTCGTCAGATGCTGCGGCACCGGATGCGAAACATGGACCACACTTTGTCCCTGCACTCGATTACGTCCGAAGGCGCAAAATCCCGCTCACGATACTACGCTTCCCGTTAGTGACCCGACTCCGTTTGGGAAAACTGTAGACAAATTCGCATCTTACGATATCGTCGCAGAAAAATACGCTTTTGTTTGCGCTCTGACGGCCTGTGGTGCCGGTGATTTGTGTTTCCGGTTTTGAGTGAAATGTCCAGATCGGCTTGTCAGCGATTTTGAAGTTCCAAACACATCCATGTTCACACTGGGTGATTTCGGGAGGACAGTGATGGGCGATTGGTTTGTGAATGTGCTGCGCAGCTATCCTGAACTGGCGGTTTTTCTGTCGATAGGGATTGGGTTCTGGATCGGTCCCAAAAAGCTTTTTGGCTTCAGCCTCGGGACTGTAACGGCAACTTTGCTTGCGGCTGTGATCATCGGGCAAACGCACATCCAAATAGACTCGGCAGTCAAATCGACATTCTTCATCATGTTCATCTTCGCGGTGGGATATGGTGTCGGGCCGCAATTTATCCGTGGCCTCAAGGCAGACGGCGCACGTGAGGTGTTGTTCGCACTCAGTGTATTGGCTTTGTGTCTGATTGTGCCGATTATTTCTGCCAAGGTCGCAGGATTGGAACTGGGTTTTGCGGCTGGCTTGTATGCCGGGTCACAGACCATTTCTGCCGCGATTGGTGTGGCGACGGATCAGATCAATCAATTGGGTCTGTCGTCAGAACAGGCGCAGACCTACGCCAATCAGATTCCGATCGCATATGCTGTCACCTATATCTATGGCACTATTGGCTCTGCCATTATTTTGGCCAAGATTGGCCCGCGCCTGATCGGTGTGGATCTGGTTGCGGCCTGCAAGGAATACGAAGCCCAGTTGGGGGGCGGAACGGCAATCGAATCCGGCAACGGTATCGTTTCGGCCTACCGAACGATCGAGGCTCGGGCATTTGAAATCCCTAATGACAGTGACCTGCTGGGCCAGCCGGTCAAAGACCTGTTGCCTGGTGTGCGGGTCTATGCCGAACGGATCAAGCGTGGTGCCGCTATTGTCGAGGTTGAAGACAGCACGGAGCTTCAAGCGGGCGACATCGTTATGTTCTCGGGTCGCCGGTCGGAGTTGGTCGGCCTGCTGGAAGGTCGTCTGAAAGAGGCTGACGCCCCGGAACTGCTGAACACGCCAACCGAGAAGCTGGATGTTCTGATCACCAGCAAAGAGGTGCACGGCAAATCTCTGGAAGAGTTGAGCAAGCTCTCGCTGGCCCGTGGCGTCTATGTATCAAAACTTATGCGCAACATGGTTGAACTGCCGCTGCTGCCAGGAACTGTCGTGCACCGTGGTGACATCCTGACTGTTCTAGGCTCAAAGCGTCATGTCGAAGTGGCAATCGCCAAGATTGGATATGCGGACCGTCCGGTGGACACGACAGATCTTGCTTTTGTCGGGTGGGGGATCTTCATCGGTGGTCTCGTCGGAACCCTGGCAATTACCATGGGCGGTTTCCCGATCAGCCTGTCCACAACAGGTGGAGCACTTTTGTCAGGTCTGTTGCTGGGTTGGTTACGGACCGTGCATCCGACATTCGGGCGCATTCCTGGCCCGTCTTTGTGGTTGATGAACACTCTTGGCCTTAACGTTTTTATCGCGGTGATCGGCATCAGCGCCGGCCCCGGTTTTGTCGCGGGCCTGCAACAGGCCGGTGTCGCACTGCTGCTTTGGGGGATCGTCGCCACCTCTCTGCCGATGATCTTTTCAGTCTACGTTGGCCACTATGTGTTCAAGTTCCACCCGGCCATACTGTTTGGGGCCTGCGCCGGTGCGCGAACAACCACAGCGGCGCTTGGGATGATCCAGGAAGCCGCGCAAAGCCGGATACCCGCGCTGGGGTACGGGATGCCTTATGCGATCGGGAATACGTTGCTGACCATCTTTGGCATGGTCGTTGTTTTGATCCTCAGTTGATTTGGAAAGGTATGTGTCATGGACCGTCTGAAACTGCACGATTACGAAGCGCTCAGCCCTTTTCAGATCAAGGATGAGCTGATCAATCTGGCCTCGGATGAAGCGCGAAAATCCAACAGTGCGTTTCTGAATGCGGGGCGAGGAAACCCCAACTGGATCGCGACCCGCCCGCGTGAAGCGTTCTTTGCTCTCGGTCAGTTTGCCATCACCGAAGCCAAACGCGTCATGGATCATCCGGCGGGTTTGGGCGGAATGCCAGCTATCAAGGGGTGCTATGATCGATTGGTAGGCTGGGCTGAGGCCAACGCAGACATGCCCGGCACAGAAACCTTGATGACCGTTGTCAAACACGCCATTCGTGCATTTGATTTCGATGCGGATGCATTTGTTCACGAACTGACGGACTCGATCATTGGCGACAATTACCCGGTGCCGGACCGCATTCTGCACCACAATCAGATCATCGCGCACGAATATCTGATGTGGGCCATGTGTTCCGGTCGACAGCCCGACGCGCGATTTGATCTGTTTGCGGTCGAAGGCGGCACGGCGGCGATGTGCTATATTTTCAAGTCACTCAAGGCCAACCGCCTGTTGAACCCTGGGGATACGATTGCGCTGTGTACCCCGATCTTCACTCCTTATCTGGAAATGCCTGAACTTGAGGATTACAGCCTCGAATCCGTGCATGTGGAAACGGATGAAGAAGATGGATTCCAATTAACCGATGCGGCGGTCGAGACACTGAAAGACCCCAAGATAAAAGCGTTCTTTCTGGTCAACCCGGGCAACCCTTCGTCAGTCGCCTTGAACAAGGCATCCCTGGAAAAACTAGCGGATGTTGTCGAGAACCACCGTCCCGATCTGATCGTTCTGACAGATGATGTATATGGGACCTTCGTACATGATTTTACTTCGGTCATGGGGTACATGCCGCGCAACACGATCGGCGTGTATTCGTATTCAAAATACTTCGGCTGCACGGGCTGGCGTTTGGGTGTCATCGCAGTGGCGCAAGACAATATCTTTGACCTCAAATTGGCTGGGCACAGTGAAGAGATCAAACAGACCCTGGATAAACGCTATGGCACGCTCAGCCTGACTCCTCGTGAGATCAGGTTTATTGATCGTCTGGTTGCGGACAGCCGGGATGTTGCCCTGAACCACACCGCTGGTCTGTCCCTGCCGCAACAAGTCATGATGAGCCTCTTTTCGCTCGTCGAACTGGCAGACACCAAGAAAGACTATCAAACCGCCTGCATGGAGCTTGTACATCGACGTTTCCAACTGTTGACCGAAGCGATGGGTATCGAAGTCAATGTAGGCGAAAACTACGATGCCTATTACGGGATCATCGATTTCGAATACTGGTTGCGCAAATATGTAGGCGATGATGTTGTTGCATGGATCAAGAAGAATGTGCACCCGCTCGACATCGCGTTCAAACTGGCCGAGGATCACGGGATTGTTTTGTTGAACGGCAGCGGATTCGATGCGCCAGGGTGGTCTGCACGCGTGTCCTTTGCCAACCTGCCAGACGAAGCCTATACCCAGATCGGCCGCGCCGTACGGTCCGTCGCCAGAGGTTATGTCGAGGCTTATCATGCCGCCAACAAAATGCCGCTGCATGGCGAGTCATAAAGTAGCAATGTCCAAGAATGAAACCCACTATCCGTACCTGAAATCAGGTGCTACGCAGGGGTTGTGGAAAAGGCAAACTTGGACATAACGGAAAAGCGCATCAAGGCGATGACAACCGCCGGACTGAACCTGATTGGTCAGGCGCTTTCCATTTATGACAGCAAGTTGCAGCTGGTGCTCAGCAATCGCCGGTTTCAGGAAATGTTCGACTTGCCGGATGAGCTTGTCCAACGCGGCGCTTTGTTCCGAGACACAATCTACTTTCTTGCCAGCCGAGGAGAATACGGCCACGACGAAAGTGTGGAAGACATGGTCAATCTGCGCATCGAGCAAGCTTTGACCTTTGAACCCCATTACATGGAACGCGTGCGACCCAACGGACAGGTTGTTTCAATCGAAGGTGCACCGTTGCCTCAGGGGGGGTGGGTTGCGGTCTATACCGATATCACAGGCACTCGGCGGGCCGAAAACCTGTTGCGGGCGCGGTCAGAGGAATTGTCTGAACAATTGCTGGGTCACGCCGAAGAACTTTCGGCCACCAATCGCAAGCTTGCAGCCACAATAGCTGCCTTGGAAGAAGCCAAACGGGAACTGACCGAAATTGAAGCCCGCACGCGCCTTGTGACTGAGATGATGCCAGCGCATATCGCGCATTTGGACAGTGACGGTTTGTATGACTTTTCCAACCGGCGCCTGAGCGCGGTTATGCCTGGGCGTCCGTCCGATATTCTGGGCCTACATATCTCCGACGCGCTTGGCGAAGCAGCATTTGAGCGCGTGGAAAGCCACCTGCGAAAGGCTTATGATGGTGAACCTTCGGTTTTTGAATTCACCGAAGACCAGGATTCTCGCCGGATCCGTGTTTCATTCACTCCAGATGGGGCAGGGGGCGTCTATGTCATGTCCGTGGACATTACCGAAGAAACCCAGGCGCGGGTCGCCCTACAACAAACCCGTCGCCGAGAGATGGCGGCGCAGATGACCAGCGGACTGGCGCATGACTTGTCCAACCTGCTAACGATTATCCTTGGGATGCAGTCCAGACTGGACAAGATGGGCTTGCCGGAGGAAGCGCAAGAACTTGTCGCAGCCACTCAACAAACGGCGCGTCGGGGCGGGCAATTGCTGAACCGCATCGCAGATATGACAGGCAACCGAACGCCACGGCCACAAGCTACAGATATGCGCGGTTTGCTGGAAGATCTGCGTATCCTGGCCACCCCATCCTTGCCGCGCGGCATGGGGTTTTCTGTCGTTAACACTTTGCCGGATCAGACATTAATGCTGGATCCGGGGATGGTGCAGGATGCGTTGCTGAACCTTGTTCTGAATGCGCGGGATGCGTGCGGAAGCTCAGGTCAGATCACCATCAGCGCACATGCGATCGGTAAGATATGGGTCGAAATCACGGTGTCGGACACCGGTTCAGGATTTTCACCCGAAGCGCTGGACAAGGCGCTGAACCCCTTTTTTACAACCAAGGGCAGTGACGGGTCCGGTTTGGGTTTGTCAATGGTTTACGACACAGTGAAACTTGCGGGCGGCGATCTGAACCTCAGAAATACTCCATCCGGCGCATCGGTCGTGTTGCGATTGCCGTATCGCTCTGCTCCACCCGCTCAGGATGGCTTGGTGTTGCTGGTGGAAGACAGTGACGAGTTACGGGGCCAGTTCAGGGACATGCTGGTAGAGCTCGGTTTTACAGTTATCGAGGCCAATTCGGCGGATGAAGCTCTGACGCTGCTTTCTAGTGTTGAAGACATCTCGATGGTTTTGTCCGATATCCGCTTAAAAGGCGGGGGAACAGGTCTGGATCTTCTGCGGAAAGTAAACTCTGGATTGCCGTGCATCCTCATGACTTCGTTGCCGAATTCTGATCCTCTGTACCAACAGGCGCTTTCTGCGGCGCCGGTGTTGCGTAAACCGTTTTCACAGGCTCAATTGGCCGCACTGATCCAAGCCGAGGCCGCCTGATGACGCAACCGTTGGTGACTATTCTCGATGACGAACCCGAGATACGACGTATTCTTACCGACGCTTTGGAAGAAGCCGGGTTCCGAACACAAAGTTTTTCCCGCGCGCGGGAATTTGAGGCGGCACTGAACCGCGTGACACCAGATGTCTGTCTGGTCGATCTTTCATTGCCGGATACCGACGGGTTGGCGTTGGTTCATCGCCTTGCATTGGAACAGGGCGCGGCGGTAATCATCATTTCCGGACGGGCACAGGTGCAGGATCGGGTGACAGGACTGGAACTTGGAGCTGACGACTACATAACGAAACCGTTCGACCCGGCAGAGGTGGTTGCTCGGATTCGTGCCAGATTGCGGACACCGCGCGGTCAAACCTCACATTCGGATACAGCTGTGTTCAATGGCTGGACAGCGCATTTTGACCGTTATGTTCTTGAGGATGGGGCCGGTGCTGAAACGCCTTTCAGCCATGCTGAAGGGGAAGTCCTCCGGTTGTTTTTGGAAAGTCCCAAGCGTCTGATCAGCAGGGCGCAAATGCAGGAGTCCTTAGGCGGCGCGGCTGGTGACAGTTTCGACCGGGCCATGGATGTTCGAATTTCGAGATTGCGCACAAAACTTGGGGAAGACCCAAAAAATCCGCGCCTGATCAAAACGATATACGGCGCAGGATACATTTTTTTAGGCGACGTAGCCTGGAGCTAAGTGCGGTATTATCGCACGAGTTTTTGGCCACGTGTTGGCAATCAAACGATGTCGATCGCGCTGAGAAAACCCTCTTGCCGAGGTCTACTCGCGCAAAGCCTGGTCCTTGATCTTCACGACGGGTTGCAAAATGTAATCCAGAACAGATTTACGACCAGATAAGATATCCACTTCAGCAATCATGCCGGGTATGATTTCAACCGCAACACCGTTCCCGTCCAGCATTGTGTTATTGGTGCGAATTTCCACGACGAACACCTCTTCTTCATTACGTTCCGAGCGCGTGATCGTATCTGCACCAATGCGTGTGATTTCACCATCCAGCGCGCCGTAGCGCGCGAAGTCATAAGCTGTGATCTTGACCTTCACGGGCTGACCAGCGTGCAGAAACGCGATATCCTCGGGTTTCACATAGGCTTCGACCAGCAATGTGTCATCCAGCGGCACGATTTCGACGAGTTCCTCGCCGCTTCTCGCTAAACCTCCGATGGTCGTTTGATGAATGCGATTGACAATGCCCCGCACCGGAGAGCGAACTTGGCCCTTGATGCCCGGTCGCGCAAAGCTGGCAGGGTCGGTTGCAAAGTGGCCAATTCAGCCGTGGCGATCGCCAGGTCCGTCAGTGCCGCACTGCGAAACCGACTATGGGCAGCCCGGATGCGATCGTCGATTTCATCCAACCCTGTTTGTAATCTGTTGGTTGCGGCTTCGGCACGCACCTTCCGACCGCGCCACTCGGCCTCACTCCGCCGCAACGCTAGCAGAGTTGTCGCAGGTTCCATCTGTTGTTTAACCAGAGGAGCAATGATGGCGCGCTCGTCCGCAAGAACTTTGAGCGTTTCGTCGGCCGTTACTTGATCTACCAAGCCTTCTTCATATTCCCGGTACTTCTGTTGCCGGCGGTGGCGATGACGGGGTGAGCCTGTTTACCCTGACACCGCAGGGTCAGTTGGTCTATCAGGACAGCTTTGCCGACACTTTGGCGAGCGGGTTGCAAAATGTCGAAACAATCAGCGTTGCGCATGTTGGCGATGAATTGCAGATCCTGGTGTCGTCTCAACAAGACGCTGGCGTGACAGTTCTGTCAGTGCCTGTGGATGATCTAGGAACGGTGGCAACGGGATTTGGTACCGTGACTGGAACCGCATCAGACGACATGTTGAGCGGCAGTATTCTGGATACCACTCTGCTTGGCGGGCACGGGGATGACATCCTGATCGCCGGAGCAGGTGCAACAACCATGACCGGTGGGGCAGGGGCGGATACTTTTGTGATGCAAGCCGGGAGCGGCCTGACCACGATCACAGACTTTCAGGCCGGAGTGGACCGGTTGGACATGTTCGATTACTTGCTGTTGCGCTCCCCACAGCAACTGACCGTGACCAGTACAGCGCAAGGTGCGAGGGTCGAATACAGGAACGAAGTGGTGGAAGTTCACTCGGCCGCGGGTGGTCCACTGACAAGCTCCGACATCTTTGGTGCCGGATTCGGCGGGTCCGATCATATCCCGGTTGATTTCGGCGATTTTGGCGGGTTGACGCCAGACAGTTCGGATGGGGTGGCTGGACAGATTGCTGTAAACAGCGAAACGTCGAATCCTGGACTGACGGACGCAGAGATCAGCTTTACACCCGATGGAGGAGGCACCGTATCAGTTACCGCTGATGATCAGGGGAATTTCGACTTGGACTTGCCAGACGGCACATATTCGGGCTCGTTGGACATCGTCAAACACTATTCGACGGCAAGCAACGAAATCGACGCTTTGGACGCACTGCAGGTCCTGCGCATTGCAGTTGGCCTCGACCCGACATGGTGTCCGGCGACGGCAGAAGATCTAATAGCAGCCGACGTAAACCAAGATGGTATCGTCAACGCTTTGGACGCACTTGCGATCCTGAAAGTGGTTGTCGGCCAGCCGTCAGCGCCGAATCTTGAATGGGTTTTTCTGGATGAAAACGCGGATTTGTCCGGAATTACCAAAGACAATGTGACCTATGAAACAGGTGCCGATGTCGTTGCTGTAGATGGGGTTATTGACATGGATATGACGTCGATATTGTTGGGTAACCTCGAAGCCGCATGACCTGCGTCGAGTCTATTCATGTTATAGCGAACTTGGCCTGATCTCTCCTGCTCGATCTGCGTTGTTGAGGATCTATGCCGCTCGTTCTTTCATCTGAGTGGGTGATCGCCGCCCTTTGACCTAGCAAGCGCGGGTGGGAAGATATTTCCAACCGCGCTGTGGGGTCATGCTTTCAGTTTAGCAAAAGCAAAATGGAGGCTTAGGAACTATCACCGTTTGTACGAATTAGTCCAACAACTGTTTCAGATAAGGGCCATATGTGGACTTGGCGAAAAGTTGCGCCCGTTCTTCCAGTGCGGCATTGTCGATCCAGCCATTTGCCCACGCGATTTCGTCGAGGCTGCCAGTCTGCATTCCCTGACGGTCTTCGAGGGTCCGTACAAAGTTGCCTGCATCCAGCAAGGACCCGTGCGTGCCGGTATCCAACCAGGCAAAGCCGCGCCCCATGGTTTGCACCTCCAGCAAGCCTTCGCGCAGGTACATTTCCAACAACGAGGTGATTTCCAGTTCGCCGCGCGCTGATGGCTGAACATCATGCGCTCGGGCCGGGGCGTCACCATCCAGAAAATAAAGCCCGGTCACTGCATAGTTCGATGGTGGAACCTCAGGCTTTTCGATAATCGCCCGGGCTTTGTTTCCTTCAAAATCCACCACGCCATAACGTTGAGGGTCGGCAACGCGATAAGCGAAAACGGTCCCGCCGCGTTGTTGTTGGTCCGCTTCAACAAGTAGTTCCGGCAGACCATGTCCAAAGAAAATATTGTCGCCTAATATCAGCGCCGAAGGGGCACCGGCCAGAAAATCCTCTGCCAGTGTATAAGCCTGTGCCAGACCGTCAGGAGAGGGCTGCACGATCCACGTGAGAGACAGTCCATAATGACTGCCATCACCCAGCATACGTTGAAATTGCTCCTGATCCTGGGGGGTGGTGATGATTGCAATCTCACGGATTTTCGCGAGCATCAGAACGCTCAGGGGGTAAAAGATCATAGGCTTGTTATAGATTGGCAATAATTGCTTCGAGACTGCCATTGTGATCGGATAAAGTCGGGTACCGGATCCTCCTGCAAGAATAATGCCTTTGCGTTGCATACCTTGTCCTTTCACGGTTCAGCCTGTTGCAGAGTTCAACTCGCGCAAGACGTTGTTCAGGCCAGCTTTCCAGTCTGGTCTGCTGAGTCCAAAAGCGGTGTTCAAGCGATCACAGTTCAAACGTGAATTCAGCGGTCTGGGGGCTGGGGTAGGGTAGTCTGTCGTCGGGATATCTTCGATCTGAACCGCCAAACCAGACTGCGCAATGATTTCGCGGGCGAAATCTGCCCAACTGACATCAGGTGCGCCAGAATAATGAAACAAGCCGTATTCGTCATTTGGCCCAGCTTTGGCCATAAGAAGAAGGGTGTCGGCTATATCGGCCGCGGGTGTCGGCCCACCGATCTGATCGGCTACAATTGTCAGTCTGTCCCGTGTTTCAGCTAGCCTGAGGATGGTTTTTACAAAGTTCTTTCCATGGGCAGAGAACACCCAACTGGTGCGCAGAACTGCGTGCCACCCTCCGGCTTGTGCAACTTGGTGTTCGCCATCCAGCTTGGTTTTACCATAAACCCCCAATGGAGCTGTTGAGTCTTCGGTTTCCCATGGTGTCATGCCTGACCCGTTAAAAACATAGTCCGTCGAGACATGCAGGAAGGGCAGGCCGCGTTCAGCGGCTGCGCGCGCCATCGCGCCGGGCGACTCCGCGTTAACAGTTTGGGCCAGTTCGGGCTCATCTTCCGCCTTGTCGACCGCTGTATAAGCAGCGGCATTGATGATTACATCAGCGTCCGTGCGCCGAATGGCCTCAGCGCATTGAGCAGGGTCGGACAGATCTGCCATCGCGCGATCCAGTGTCTGGAGCGTGAATTCATGGTTCTGTGCGCGGCGACGCAACTCGGTCGCCACCTGACCGCTATAACCAAAAACCAGCGCCTTCATTGGGCCGTCCCCAAACGCTTGCCAACACCGTTGCGCGCTTGCAGGGCGTTCAACCAGTTTGTGTTGTCCAGGTACCATTGCACGGTTTGCTCCAGCCCGGTTTCAGGGGTGTGCGACGGACGCCAGTTCAGTTCCTCACGGATGCGGGTCGGGTCGATGGCATAGCGGCGGTCATGGCCTGGGCGATCCGTTACAAACGTGATCAGATCACTATAGGGTGCTGTTCCCGGCTTCAGTCGATCCAGAATTGTGCACAACATTCTGACGAGGTCTAGATTGGCCATCTCATTCTCGCCACCGATATTGTAACTGCGACCAAGCTCTCCTTTTTCCAGCACCAGCAAAAGCGCTTCGGCATGATCTTCGACATGCAGCCAGTCGCGAATATTGTCTCCTTTCCCGTAAACCGGGATCGGCTTCCCGGCTAACGCATTCAGGATGACGACGGGTATCAGCTTTTCCGGGAACTGGTAGGGGCCGTAATTGTTCGAGCAATTTGTCAAAACCACAGGCAGACCATAGGTTTCCCGCCATGCACGCACAAGGTGATCTGATCCTGCTTTTGAGGCGGAATAGGGCGAATTGGGCTGATAAGGGCTATCTTCGGTGAAATACCCGGTTTCCCCTAGCGATCCAAAAACTTCGTCTGTCGATATGTGATGAAACCTAAAACCCTCGGGGTGGCCCGCACCCACCCAATAGGCGCGCGCGGCTTCCAGAAGAACGTAGGTGCCAGTCAGGTTTGTATCGATAAAGGCCGCAGGTCCATCGATTGAACGGTCCACATGGCTTTCAGCTGCCAAATGCATGATGGCGTCAGGCTGATGCTTGTCCAAAACTCCTGACATCGCCGAGGCATTCCGGATATCCGCATGCTCAAAAACGTATGTCGGTGACTCAGCCACCGACGCAACATTATCCAGACAGGCAGCATAGGTCAGCGCATCGACGTTGACGATAGAATGCCCGTCGGAAATAGCGCGCCGAATAACAGCAGACCCAATAAATCCGGCCCCTCCCGTAACCAGAATCTTCATTGCGCAGCCTCAAATACAAAAGGGGTTTCAATGTCGCAAAGACGTGGCGCGACCTTGTCTTTATCGGACAACTGGGGCGCTGAATTGCTGCTTGGCCAGTCTATTCCGATATCAGGATCGTCCCAAAGGACTGCCCCTTCCGTTTCAGGCGCATAGGTGTCTGAACACTTGTAGACGATCTCAGTGCTCGGCTCCAATGTCACGAAACCATGCGCAAAACCCGCAGGAACCAACAGCATCCGCCCATTTTCAAAGCTCAATTCTTCTCCGACCCACTGGCCAAAAGTCGGAGAGCCCTTACGAATGTCCACAGCAACATCAAACAGCCTACCACGTCCGCAGCGCACCAGTTTCGTCTGCGCACGGGGAGGGGCCTGGTAATGCAGGCCGCGAATTGTGTTCATTGCGCCGGAGAGCGAATGATTGTCCTGAACAAACTGCGTGTCTATGCCTACAGCGGCAAAACTGTCGGCATTATAGGTTTCTTCGAAAAACCCGCGATGATCACCAAAACGCCTCGGGGTAATCAACTTCACTTCCGGAATGGAAAGCGCAACTATTTCCATTGAAACTAAATCTACTCTTTAAGCTATCCTGTTGTCTAAGAAAGCTATGTCACATGTAGGCTGATTTCGCCACAGCCCATGTATGAAAACGGGCAAGTTATGGCTGTAGCGTGACGGTCTCAAGTATTTTTGCAACCCTTTTATGAAGGGGCAGATGTTGCTCCGAAACAATTCGGCTGCCTCGATTATGGCGAATAACACTAACTGCGGAGAGCCCAGCCGATGCCGACAATCTAAACCGTGCGGATCAAACTTGCGGCTTCGGTCTCAAGCAATGGTGAGACCGCTAACCGGCATTGGGCTCAGAGTTCTTGGAAAATTCCTGTTCTTTGACAGCCTAGGTTTCTGAATGCGCTGGAGCCGGGTGATAGCGCCCCAGCTTCCAGCAGAAAAAAGATCACAGCAGGAAGCCGTCCTCCTCCAAAAGAATGGCAAGAGTGGGGTCCAGGTCCTCCTTACTTTCATTGATGGAAAGATTGAACCAAGCGATTTCGCTGAGATTTTCGTCAACAGAAACACCCAGGTCCTGGGTATCCAGATACTCGTCAAACGTGGCGTCGCTTTCCGAGGCCGATGTCAGATCTGGCACAAATTGCAGTTCATCAGCCGCCTCATCCCAGTCCGACAAATTCAGATCCTGCTCAGCAACAGCCAGTTTCGATTCTGCCGTTGAGGGTGCGGTCTGCTTTGGCAATTGGTGCCCAATAGCACCACTGCCATCGATATCCGCTCCATAGAAAGCTTCTACATCCGCCAC
>NZ_LGXZ01000006.1 GCF_001238295.1 Ruegeria sp. 6PALISEP08 | reverse complement strand
GATGCTTTCGCAAAGCATGATTAAATTCAGTAAGTTACGGCACATCACACATAGCAAAAGCCGAGCTGGTGAGCAAATTCCTTTCATTGCACCCTACTTGGACTGGCTCGTACAAATGAGCCTACCACTACATATTGAGCGCAAGCAGAGTTCGGGCACAAGTGGGCGCGACTCAAACCTGTGAAACGACTCGCGATTTTAGACAAATCTGGCCTCTATCAACTCATGGGAGTCGAAAATCAGCCAGGCCGACTCGGATCCTTATGCCTCACGTAAATCTCATTCGTTCGCCGTCACCCCTCCAAGACCCGCCTTGCACATCCTATTCGGATAAGGTCTGGTTCCAGTACTTTGTTGTCGGCACACACGCAGGATCGGTATGGCCCGTGACCTTCAGTTTCCTTTGGTCAGAACCGTTGGTTTTGACGGAGCGCTCGTAACATTTGCGGATCGCATGTCCGAGAACGCAAACCGTGCGGCTCTGGCATTTCGATCCGAAGTGGATCATCTGCAATGGGATGAGGTCACCGAGTCATCGGCGTCTTTGGGGTCCACCTTTGTGCGGTTCGACACGCAGCGCGTCTCTCATCAGCAGATGCTGGAAAAGCTTCAGCATCTCATAGGCCAAAAGGACTGGTACAACACGCCTCTTCCCTCAGGCCGCAAGCTGTGGCGTGTACCAACGGTGTACGGAACCGATCTGGCGCCACAACTGGACGACGCAGCGGCTGCCGCCGGATTGACGCCGGAAGAGGCAATACGGCGCCTTGGCCAGTCGAGGGTGCGGGTTCTGACTATCGGGTTTGCGCCCGGACAGCCCTACCTTGGGCCATTGGGCCCCGAGTTCAACATTCCCCGACTGCCAAGTCTGACCCCGATGGTGCCAGAGGGCGCGTTGGTTTTGGCCATCTCGCAATTCGTCCTGTTTTCCGGGCCGACACCAACCGGATGGCGGCATGTCGGGCAAACCGCATTTCGATGCTTTCGCCCGGAGAGGGCCGACACGTTCCCGCTTCGGCCCGGAGACGAATTGGTGTTCACACCTGTATCTCGGGAAGAGTTGCAGCATATCCGCGCCAACAATACAGACAATACCGGCGGTGCCACCTGTGAGGAGATTGCGCCATGAGCCTGATCGTCTATCGGATCGGCCCCTCATGCACAATCCAGGATCAGGGCCGCGTTGGGTATCTGGATCAGGGTTTGTCCCGCTCCGGCGCTGCCGACATATTGGCCTTGCATGAAGGGGCTGCATTACTGGGGCAAAGCCCGGACCTCGCGGCGCTGGAAATGGCCGGAATGGGGGGCGAATTCGAAGCCACGCAAAACATGCACATCGCCTTAACCGGTGCGCGGATGCAGGCCAGCATCGATGGCGGCCCAGTGTCGTGGAATGCTTCGCACCAACTGGCCGCCGGGCAACGGCTGGTCATCGGAGCAGCCGTGCAAGGCAACTACGGCTATCTTCATCTTGGGGGCGGCATTGAGGCCAAGGTTTTTCTGGGATCGCGCTCGGCACATCTGACGGCACGGATCGGTCGTGCAGTACAACAAGGCGACACGCTGACCTGCGGACTTCATACAGGTAAGACCGGGCTGAAACTGATGCCGGCTGATCGGTTTGCGGGCGGAGAGTTGCGCGTGGTGGCCAGCTTTCAGACCACGTTGTTCGATCAGGCGACGCTGGATCGGTTTGCCGCGAACGCCTTCAGACGCGGCACGCGCGCCAACCGGATGGGGATGCAGGTGGACAGTGACGGCGGCGGGTTTGCTGCGTCGGGCCAATTGAACATATTGTCCGAAGTGATCACCCCCGGCGATATTCAGATGACTGGCGCAGGAGACCCCTTCATCCTGCTGCCGGAGTGCCAGACCACAGGGGGCTATCCTCGTATCGCAACCGTTTTGCCCTGCGATATGCCGCGCGCAGCTCAGACACCTGCGGGCGGTCCTATCCGCTTCAAATTTGTCAGCATGGATGAAGCCAGTGCGTTGCACACAGGTTTCCTGTCAGATCTTGCGCGCCTGCCCTCAAGGGTCGAACCTCTGGTCCGCGACCCGCACGACATTCCGGACCTGTTGTCCTACCAATTGATTGGCGGAGTGATCTCTGCCACCGACTAAGGAGATATGCCGATGCCCAGCGTCGATCTGAATGCCGATATGGGGGAAAGCTTTGGTCCCTGGAAGATGGGCGATGACGAAAGCCTGCTGAAGATCATCACCTCTGCTAACATTGCCTGTGGTTTTCATGCAGGCGACCCAGATGTGATGGCAGCGACGATGCAACTGGCGGCCGAGAACAATGTTGGTATTGGCGCGCATCCCGGTTTTCCCGATCTGCAGGGCTTTGGCCGCCGGAACATGAAATTGCCCCATGACGCTCTGCGCAATCTGGTCCGGTATCAACTGGGTGCCGCACAGGGCATGGCCAAGGCGATTGGCACCAAAGTGCGACACCTCAAGCTGCACGGGGCGCTGGCCAATATGTGCTCGATCGATATTGATATGGCGCGGGCCTGCTATCAGGGCGCTTTGGATGTCGACCCCGACATTATTGTCATGGTCCTTGCGGTGACAAAGCAGGAAGATGCCGTACGCGAGCTCGGATGCAAATGGGTTGGCGAGATTTTTGCCGACCGCGCTTATAATGACGACGGCACCTTGGTGGACCGCAGCCTGCTTGGTGCCGTGATTCACGACGCCGATGTGGCGGGACCGCGCATTTTGAACATGGTTCGCGAAGGCGCAATCATCACTGAAAGCGGCAAGAGGTTGGAGACATCTATCGACACAATTTGCCTGCATGGGGACGGGCCCACGGCGGTTCAGATCGCCCGCTCAGTTCGGGAAAGCCTGATCGCTGGTGGGGTCGATGTGACAAAGTTCACCCGGTAGTCTCGTCCATGGTGGCCGCACCCTGTCATGAAAAAAGGGCTGCGGAGAACCACAGCCCAGACCCAACAGGAGAGTATTTGCCGAACCTTATGATGGTCCGATCATGAAACAGGTCACATTGCGGGCCTGCAACCGGCGACACGCCAAATCGGCCTGTTCCCGGGTCATCCCCTGAAAAGTTGCGTCAAACCCGCGCGAGCTTTGGTTCACCTTGCGCAGCGTGCCCTCCAGCGTAGTCATTTCCGACAACGCGGTTTTCAGCAGAACCTTCTCGGCCTCATACCGCGTGGTGTAGCGCCCCACATTGACGCCCCACAGATGCCCGCCGGACGAAGACAGTCGGGTGACAACCTCCTGCTCGGGCTCGGGTTGCTTTGCCGTTTCGGTCGACGCCAGAACCAGATCAGCGGGGCGTTGTGCTGGACGGGTGCCCGGTTCCTGCTTGGACGAGGCGGTCGGCGCGACGTCTGCCTGGGCGATGGCCGCCGCAATGCCATTGGTGATCCGGGCGCTGTTCTGATCCGCAGTAGCCGCCACTGCACTTGCGACCTGTGTCGATGCGCTTGGGCGCACGACCGGACGCAGGCTGGTCTTTGGAGGCCCGCTCAGGCGCGCGACCTGCGTGCCCAGCCCAACATTGCCCGCATAAGCCGGGCGTGCCGGTTTGCGAATAGGTGCACGCGATGGGGCGCGACGGAAACCCAGATCCAAAAGCTCGGCCACTTTGGCATTGCGCGACGCGCCAGACTTTCCGCCAAAGACGGTTGCGATGATCCGTTCATTCTTACGCTTGGCCGACGCCACCAGATTGAAGCCCGCTGCACGGGTGTATCCGGTTTTGATGCCGTCCGCCCCTTTGTACGCAGCCAGAAGGCGACGGTTGGTGTTCGGCACGGTCTTGATCCCGGCATGTGTCGATTGACGCGAGAACAGATTATAATACTGCGGATAGTCATACAGCAGATGCCGTCCCAGCGTGGTCATGTCGCGCGCCGTGGACAAATGCCCTGATTCGGTCAGGCCATGCGCGTTCTTGAAGGTGGTACGGCTCATCCCCATCGCTTTAGCGGTGCGGGTCATGCGGCGGGCAAAGGCCGCTTCGGACCCGCTGATGGCGATACCGATGGCGGTCGCTGCGTCATTGGCTGATTTTACAGCAGCCGCGCGGATCAAGTAACGGAAGGCAATCGTCTGTCCCGTCCGCAGACCCAGCTTGGACGGCGGCTCGGCCGAAGCTTTCTTAGTAATCCGTACAGGCGTATCCAGCGTAATCTCACCGTTTCGCACCGCCTCGAACGCGATATAAAGCGTCATCATCTTGGTCAGCGACGCTGGATGCAACCGCGTGTCTGCATTGCGCGAATGCAGAACCTCTCCGGTACGGGCGTCAATCACCATTGCCGCGTAAGGTGCCGCTATGGATTTGAGCGGCGCAAACGCCAGCACACATAGCATCGCTGTAAGGAATAAGCCCGTTCGGGCCGGAACTGTCCGCCGAATCTGCACGATCTTTGCCTCTGTCTGCCTCGCGCCGCCGAGTTTTCCCGGTCGGCAAGTTTTATTTTATTATCACCAAGGCTAACACAGGGGGGGGGTGAAATAAACTGAAAGCTGCGCTTTTTGCGATTTCGTCATGTGCGCCGCATTGGGCTACATGTTGATAAAACTCCGGCCCTGACCCACCAGATGCGCGATTGTGGCAGCGCTTTGCCGTTGCGCAACAGGGTTTTTTTGAAACTGCGACCATAAAGCAACATCACTTCAGACTGTGTATCAGATCGGCCAGATCCCCCAAATCGCGCAGCTCGCGGAATCGGGGGCTTTCAACCGGGGCTTCGGCGTGCTCGACTTCCCACACCAGACCGTGGGGCACGTAAACGCCCCAGCATCCGGCCTGAATCGGGGCCACCACATCCGAGCGCATGGAATTGCCAACCATCATTGCAGCAGCCGGACCATCCCCATGGGATTCAAAGATCGCCCGATAGGTATCCGAGGTCTTTTCCGAGACAATCTCGACCCCGTCGAACAAATCGCCCAGCCCGGACTGTGCCAGTTTACGCTCCTGATCGATCAAGTCGCCCTTTGTAATGAGAATGACTCGGTACATGCCGGTCACGTTCTCAATCGCATCGCGCGCATGTGGCAACAATTCAATCGGATGTGCCAGCATCTCTTGCCCGGCTTCGACCAATTGCCGAATGACCGAGGCCGGAACACGGTCTTCCGTGACCTCGATGGCGGTTTCGATCATCGACAGAACGAACCCTTTTATCCCATAGCCATAATGCCTGATGTTGCGTTTTTCGGCGGCCAAAAGGCGCTCCATCAGATGATCGCGGTTGGCGTGATCGGCCAGCAATTCAGCGAAATGGGCCTGTGTCAGCTGAAAAAACCGTTCATTGTGCCAAAGGGTGTCATCCGCATCAAACCCGATTGTTGTCAGTTCTTCCGTCATCCAATTTAAGTCCGCTTGCTCTTTTCACCGGCCATGCCCACGTTATATAAGCGCCAAGATAAACCCCAAGCCTGAATCGGACAGTTGCACACGATGCTGGACAAGACCTGGATGATGTCTGACACCCCGGACGACGACAGTGACGCGTCTATCCTGCTGCAGACGCGCCCAAAAACCAAACGTCCGCCCTTGTATAAGGTGCTGTTGCTGAACGACGATTACACGCCGATGGAGTTTGTCGTGCATGTGCTGGAGCGGTTCTTCGGAATGACCCACGCGCAGGCGTTCGAAATCATGCTGACGGTTCACAAAAAAGGCGTGGCCGTTGTCGGCGTCTTCAGCCACGAGATTGCTGAGACCAAAGTTGGCCAAGTGATGGATTTTGCTCGCAGGCACCAACACCCGCTGCAATGCACCATGGAACGTGAAGAATAAGGCATCTCGCCTGACGCACCCTCTCTTTTCTCTGACGGAACTGCCCATGTCCCCTCGCTTGGAACTTGCATTGCAAAACGGCCTGTCGCTGTCGCAGCCTGTGACGGTGATCTGCCCGGTGCCAGAGCATGATCTTTCGGTGCTTCCCTCTGACGCACAGGTGGTACAACCGTTCAAACCCTTTCACGACCATTTTGCCACGCAAGGCTTTAACTCGGTGCCCGAAGCGGAAGACCCGTGTCAGGACGCAATCGTGTTTTTGCCACGTGCCAAGGCGCTGGCGCGCGCAATGATCCAGCGGGCTTGTTCGCGGGCCGCGGGGGTTGTCGTGATTGATGGCGCAAAGACCAATGGGGTGGACAGCATATTGAAAGATGTGCGCAAGCGGGCTGACGTCGAAGGGCCCCTGTCCAAAGCGCATGGCAAAATATTCTGGTTTCAGGCCGACGCCTCTGCTTTTGCAGATTGGGCCGCGCCCACCGCACAGAAGGTCGGTGGTTATTATACGGCGCCGGGGGTGTTTTCGGCAAATGGGGTCGATCCGGCCTCGGCCATGTTGTTAAAAGCATTGCCCGCCAAACCGGGAGCTCGGATAGCGGATCTTGGTGCGGGTTGGGGGTATTTGTCGGCAGACATCCTGAAGCGCGATGACGTTAAATCACTGCATCTGGTCGAGGCAGATCACGCCGCTCTGACCTGCGCGCGCATGAACGCCGAGGACCCGAAAGCAAAGTTTTACTGGTCAGATGCCGTCACCTGGGCCGCGCCGGAACCTATCGACACGGTGGTGATGAATCCCCCGTTTCACACCTCGCGCAGCGCGGACCCGGCGCTTGGTCAGGGATTCATCATCGCAGCCGCGCGCAATCTGACCCGCAACGGAACCCTGTGGATGGTTGCCAATCGACATCTTCCCTATGAAACAACGCTGAACGAACACTTCGCTCAGGTCACTGAAATTGCCGGAGACAACCGGTTCAAGGTTTTTCAGGCCTCTCGCCCTCGGCGCTAAGGCTCGTTAACCTGCCCCCAATTCAGGAGGATTCGGATGTCCTTTTCCATCGCTGGCAAGACAGCAATTGTAACGGGCGGAGCCAATGGCATCGGGCT
The DNA here is from genome assembly GCF_001238295.1 of Ruegeria sp. 6PALISEP08. Lineage (GTDB taxonomy): Bacteria > Pseudomonadota > Alphaproteobacteria > Rhodobacterales > Rhodobacteraceae > Ruegeria. The sequence continues at coordinate 301,095 of NZ_LGXZ01000006.1, read as the reverse complement.
GGCTATCGGACGCCAATTCGCGGATGCAGGTGCAAATGTAATGTTCGCCGACATGGACGAAAAGCGCCTGGTCGATGAATTGGGCGAACAGGCCGAAGACGGAAATATCCGCTATTTTGCTGGCGATCTGCGGGAAAAGCTGACCATAGCGAACCTGCTATCGGCCACACTGGATGCGTTTGATCAGGTGGACATCCTGATCAATGGCGCGCGGCAGGTGATCCCATCTGATCCGCTGGATCCCGAAGATGACTCGGTCCGCACTCTGCTGAACCAGAATCTGATGCCCGCCCTGCGGTTAAGCCAGCTGGTTGCAAAACGCATGATCAAACAGGCCGATGGGGACGAGGAAAACCCTGCGGGGTCGATTATCAACCTGTCTTCTATCGCGGCTCGCCGAACACATCCCGACCTGATGGCCTATTCCGTGTCAACTGCGGCGCTGGATCAGATGACACGGTCTCTTGCGGTTGCGCTTGCGCCGAACCGTATTCGGGTCAACTCCATCGCACTTGGTTCTGTGATGAGCGCGTCCCTGCAATCGACCCTCAAGGAAAACCGGGATTTCCGCGACGATATCGAAAAACACACGCCGCTGGCCCGTATCGCTTCCGCTACGGAGCTGACCGAAACCGCGCAGTTTCTGGCGTCTGATGCAGCCGGCTTCATAACCGGCCAGATCCTGACAATCGATGGCGGTCGCACCCTACTTGACCCCGTCGCCGCCCCGGCTCACTAAGACACATGTTCGATACAGAAAAATCCACTGCTTCCGCCTGGTTTCGCCAATTGCGCGACGACATTGTTTCTGCGTTTGAAGCCCTCGAAGACAGCCACGACACTGGCCCATTTTCTGACGCAAAACCCGGTCGGTTCGAAGTCAAAGAGACCAAACGCCAATCCGAGGACGGATCGGACGCAGGTGGCGGGCTGATGTCCGTGATGCGTGGCGGGCGTGTGTTCGAGAAAGTTGGCGTCAACGTCTCGACCGTCTATGGCACGTTGGGCGAACGCGCACAGCAAGCGATGGCGGCACGCAAAGGTATCCCCGGCATGACCGAGGATCCCCGGTTCTGGGCCTCCGGGATCAGCCTGGTGGCGCATATGCAGAACCCTCATGTCCCTGCGGTGCACATGAACACGCGCATGTTCTGGACCCCACACGCCTGGTGGTTTGGTGGCGGATCGGACCTGAACCCCTGCATCGAGTATGCCGAAGACACAAGCCATTTCCACGCCACCCAAAAAGCCCATCTGGACCCTCATGGCGTTGCGCATTACCCGCGTCTAAAAGACTGGGCAGACGAATATTTCTATATTCCCCACCGTAAGCGTGCGCGGGGTGTGGGGGGAATTTTCATGGATGACTACTGCACCGGCGACTGGCAGGCTGATTTCGTCCTGACGCAGGATATTGGTCGGGCTTTCCTGCCTGCTTTCCTGCCATTGGTCGAAAAGCGGCGCGTGCAGGGCTTTTTAGATGCGGACAAAAACACCCAACTCGTGCACCGTGGTTTGTATGCTGAATACAACCTGGTCTACGACCGGGGTACTAAATTCGGACTGGAAACCGGGCACGACCCGGATGCGGTTCTGATGAGCCTGCCGCCGATGGCGAAATGGGTCTGACGTTCAGAATGTGTCCATGATGAAGTTGTCGTAGCAGTAGTTCTGTGCCGACGACGCGGACATGTTGGCACCGACCTTCCGAACGGTGATTGAATGCCCCGGTTTGGTATCTGCGCCGGGTGGCGGTGTCAGAGAAAACTGAACTGTTCGGACGCCAGGTTCGTAAGCACGAAAAATATAGATCCGCTGTTTGTTCGGCACGCCCAAAGTTCGGATCGCATAGTCCCCGATACCGCACCAGTAGTTCACGGGCGCTGACGAGCCTATGGCCTTGACCTCATAAACCCCATCCGGCAGCGACGTAATCTCTGTGCGAAATTGCGGCCGAATGTTCAGGCCAAACCCAACCGCTTCGGTCAGGGAAGGCATCAGTATCAGTGCCGCGGCGGCAAAAGCCCTAATAAAACGCATGATCCAATCTTCCCGAAATGAGGGGTCGCAGATTTAAGCATAGCCGGGACAGCCCCTGAGTAAAGTGGAACAGACCGGTAACGCTGACGCTCTGACGGCGCTGGGAATTTCTTCTACCCAAATGGCAGGAAAAGGGTACACTAACTCTAAGGTTTTGGTTCACATCAGATATTGGCGATCCTTTGAGCAAGAGCTTCCCCAAAGACTGGTTCGATTTTCCGCCCGAGAAATATGCCGATCTGGGCGCGATGTTCTACCTGGCCGGGTTGACGAAGACCCATCAGAAACGCAACCTGGCACAGGTTCTTTACGCGTTCGAGACGCCGTTCCGTCTCGGCCAGTACCATATCTTTCGGCAAGACGGGTTTCCCCGTGGCTTTGTCACCTTTGCCGGGCTCAGCCATGAGGTCGAATACCGCTATGCGGTGCAGGAAAAGCCACTGAAGGAAAAGGATTTCACCAGTGGGCCTTCCTTCTGGATCGTCGATCTTGTGGCCCCATTTGGACAAACGAACCAGATTGTTGATATCCTCAAAAAGGAAATACCGCATCCGTGTGTTCGTACCAACCGAATGGACAGCGACATGACACGCAATCGGATCGTGGAATGGACGCGGGATCAGGCGGGTGAAGTCCATATGCGCCTGTATCGAAAAAGAGAGTTTGAACAGGTGCTGCAACAGGGCGAAGGATAAGTGGTTTCGGTTACAATCACAGGCGAATTGACCGGAGACGTGACCGGGTCCCCGCCCAATGTGGCGATGGGTCAGCCGACGCTGGACAATGGCACGTTCACACCAACGACCCAGACATGGACGATCGCAACGCCCCCCGCCAACGGCACCGCCTCGATTGATCCAAACACCGGCGAGTGGACCTATACGGTCGACCCGACCTTTTTTGACAGCCTGGACAACGGCGAGATCGTTTTCGATACCTTCTTTATCAGCGTCACGGGCACAACGCAGGTGGGGCCGTTTACCCTGCCGTTTTCCAACAACCCGGACCCGGTTGCAGTCACTATCAGGATCGAAGGCGTCTGTTTTGCAGCCGGGACATTGATCGAGACCGAAGACGGTCCAAAGGTCATAGAAACGCTGGACGTAAGTCACAAAGTGGCAACCGCGGATCACGGGCTGCAACCTATTCGCTGGATCGAAAGCAGTGTAATTCCGCCCGAGCGATTGCGTGATGAGCCCGCGTTGCAGCCGGTCTGCATCTCAGCAGGAAGTCTGGGGCCGAACACACCCTGCCGGGATCTTCTGGTTTCGCAACAGCACCGCATTCTGGTGAAGGGCCCGAAAGTGGAACTGCTGTTCGGTGCCGCCGAGGCGCTGGTGGCAGCCAAGCATCTGTGCAGTTGGCCGGGGATACACATCGACACCTCGATAGAGACGGTCGAATATCTGCACATCCTTTTGGATCAGCATGAGATTCTGAATGCTGACGGGGCGCAGGCCGAAAGCCTGTTTCTTGGGGAAGAGGCGCTTTATACACTGTCCTCCGACGCCCTGAGCGAACTGGCGGCGATCTTTCCAGATCGGCCAACCTCTGCTCACACCGGGTTCGGGCGCGCGGCACGTTTGATTTTGCGCGAACACGAAGCTCGCGCCCTTGCCTGAGATTACAATCCGGTCGCGATGCGCCCCCCGACATCCTGCGGGGCCAAGGCAACCGTCTTGATCACCGCGTGACATGGGCTGCCCGCCTGCAAGTTCAGCGCCGCAACCGACCGGCGTGTGACGCGCGCAAGAACATTACCCGCCGGGGTCTTAACGGACACGATCGCACCGGGCCCATCGCCCGACCGGATCGAATCCACCGTACCACTGAGCACGTTCAATGCAGACAATCCCTCGGGTTTTTGGTTGGACAGGATCACCTCTTGCGCCGGGATGCGGATACGCAAGCGCGCCCCGACTTCATGCGCGATGCGCGGTAAGAACAGTCGCGCGCCATTTGCATCCAGCTCGGTCAATCCGTCTGCGTGGTGCTGTGCCACCTGAACTTCCAAAACGGCCCCAACCGCGCGAACGCCGGCAGGCGCCACCGCGGGATCGGCCAGAACCTCAGACGCAGGCCCATGACGCACGGCTTTGCCGTCCTGCAGGGCAACCACCGAGGTTGCCAGACGCGCAACCTCGGCCGCCGAATGGGTCACATAGAGAATAGGGACCGACACTTCGTCCCTTAGACGTTCAAAATACGGCAGGATTTCTGCTTTTCGCGCTTCGTCCAGCGCCGCCAGAGGTTCATCCGCAAGGATCAGACGCGGACTTGCCAGCAACGCCCGCCCGATGGCCACGCGTTGTTTCTCGCCCCCTGACAGCCCGGCTGGACGGCGATCCAGAAGTCGGCCAATGCCCAGCATGTCAATGACCTTTTCAGGTTCTTCCCGCCGCCCCCCTTTCGGGGCGAACCAGCGACCATAAGCAAGATTTTGGCGCACGGTCAGATGAGGAAATAACCGCCCTTCCTGAAAGATATACCCCAACCGTCGCCGGTGCGGCGGAAGCCACTGCCCACGATCCGTATCGAACAGGACCCAATCCTCGACCGCCACGCGACCCGCCTGAGGCCGCAGCAGCCCGGCCACCGCGTTGACAATAGTCGTCTTGCCCGACCCGGACCGCCCGAATAGAACAGTCACACCAGGCGGCGCCTCAAAGCTGACATCCAGATCCAGATCCGACAGATGATGTTGCACCCGAACAGAAAGGCTCATGACCCGGCCACCCGCGCGGCGGCGCGCCGCCCTACGTATTCCGACAAAAGAAGCGCGCTCATCGCGATAACGATTGAGATGAGTACCAGCCGCGTTGCAGCCGCCTCACCGCCCGGCACCTGCAGGAATGCGTAGACCGCGGACGGGAGCGTTTGGGTCTGGCCCGGAATGTTGGACACAAATGTGATGGTTGCTCCGAACTCGCCCATAGCTTTGGCAAAGGCCAGAATGGCACCGGCAATGACGCCCGGCAGGATCATCGGTAAGGTCACGGTCAGAAACACCATCGGGTGCGACGCCCCCAGCGTCGCCCCGGCCTGTTCAAGTTTTGGATCCACAGCCTCGATCGACAAACGAATGGCCCGCACCATCAAGGGAAACGCCATGATCCCGGCGGCCAGGGCAGCCCCCGTCCAGCGAAATGCGACGACGACCCCGAACTCGGCAAGAACGCGTCCCAACGGCCCGTGAATTCCAAACGTCAGCAACAACAAATAACCCGTCACAACAGGCGGAAGGATCAGGGGCAAATGCACCAGACCATTCAACACTTGCCGCCCGGGAAACCGCCAGCGTGCCAGCGCATAGGCTACGAATATCCCAAACGGCAATGTCGCCAGCGTCGCCCAGAACGACACACGCAGTGACAACTTTAACGCTTCAATTTCGGCAGGGCCCAACCAGTCCACGAGCATCACCCGCCCGGCAGAGAAAACCCCTGCCCCTGAAAAACGGATAAGGCCGCATCGCCACGCAAATGGTTCAGAAATGCTTGCGCGCTATCCTTTGCTTGTGTCGTGATGGCAGCAGGATAAATGATCGCAGGATGCAGGTCGGCGGGAATTGTCGCCACAACACTGACCCGCTTTTCAACCTCAGCATCCGAACGATACACGATACCCAATGGCGCAGCCCCTGCCGCCACCAATGCCAGAGCTGCGCGTACATTATCAGTCTGTGCAACGTGATCTTGCAATTCATTCCACTGGTTCAGGCTTTGCAGCGCGGCTTTGCCATATATACCTGCGGGCACCGCATCAACCAGGGCCATGGCCAGAAAGCCGCCATCCAATTCGGCCTCGAGATCATGATCCGGTTGGATCTCACCCCAACTCGTTCGGCCAAGAGCACCAATAAGAACCAGAGCGTTGCCCAGCAAATCCACCCGCGAATTCGCCCGGATCAGACCTCCCTGTTCCAAAACGTCCATCCAATCGGGGTTTGCCGAGATGAACACGTCCGCAGGCGCGCCCTGCTGAATTTGTCGTGCCAGAACCGACGATGCCGCATAAGAAACCGTAACGCTGTGCCCTGTTTCCTTCTCATAGCCTTCAGCAATCTCATCCAAAGCTGTTTTCAGGCTCGCCGCTGCAAAAACCAAAACACCCTCGGCCCCGGCCCGGACCGGTGCCAACGCCAATGCACCTAAGACCAGTGCCACCATCCAGGAACGGCGGGTGAAGGTTTGGGTCATGTACACTCCCGACCGGAACGTTGCAGTCCCTTCGGGAATATCGGAGGGCATAGCCCTCACGCAAGCGCCTTTGAGAATTTACCGGGATCGTTGCCGCTGCGTTGCAGAAAGTCCAAAAAGATCACTGCAGTGATCAGAATCACGCCGCATCAAAGATGACGTGCGCTAATTTGGAACACCACTGGACTGTACCACACTCAGGTTGCGCGCCAATCGGTGCAACGCAGATTGGTTACACGCAATGGAATTCAAGAAAATCCCTCAGACCCTCTTGCGCCCGCTCGCAGGCTTGGCTAAACGCAGCGTCACGGGTGATTAGCTCAGTTGGTAGAGCGCTTCGTTTACACCGAAGATGTCGGGAGTTCGAGTCTCTCATCACCCACCATTTCCTTCATTTTCAATGGTTTACTCAGGGTCTTGTAACGAGAACTTGGAGACTATTTGGGGATGAATGTACGAGAATCGAAACCTCAAAACCGTGTTGGACTACCCAGAGGACTGTTCCTCAGAGGTAAAGGGCAGCCGAAAGCGTGTTCGTCCGAGAAGTCAGAGGCCTTATTACCGTTAAAGGAATTACGTCTCTTGATCCGCTTTCATTCAGTCACACAGACCAAACAGACAAAACCTCAGGTTCACCCATGGTCTACAATGATTTGGTCCCTAAAGCGCTGCATACGTTGGCACGAAATACCCTTAGGGAAGTTCCTCTTAAAAATATCTTACTAACTTGTCCAAAGATAAAATGGTTCGCCGGAGGAAAAAGCCCGACAGTTGGTTCTGATGGGGTAGAAAAGGGAAAGTACCGTCCCGGTCCATACGCCAAAGGCTCTCGGCTTCAGGGCTGAAGTGGGCGTGTTCATTGGCTCCCCAATACGACAAGAGGCACGAACGATTATAAGAACGCAACGCACCTGATCTATCTCTACAATCAGTTCTTAAATCCCAACATCCTAAGAATTCTCGGCAAAGGATCAGTGAGTCAGGACGACTATGCGCTCACTGAGTTAATCCAATGGGTTTGGCGATCTAGGATCAGAGACGGGAAACCGATCACTGTTTACGGCACCTCTATGAGGTTCGGATGACGCTGGCATCATACATCGGCGGGCTATCCCCAACCCGTATCACTCAGGAACATCGTGACGAGGCGCGTTGGATCTCTCAAAGAGCAATTGAGCTTTGCGAAAACCGCGACTCGCAGGAGTTCGTGGGGCAAGAAGTTCATGACGCGTTGGTGATCGAAACCAACGACCTGCTTGTTGCACGGGAACAGGATGACATATCAGCGGTAGGACATGTGCAGCGTATTCATATTGGATACGGTTATCGTATGATCCGCAGACGTCTGTTTGAAACCACGGAAGAACAGAAACCATCGGGGCGCCGGGCCAAAAAATCAAAGAGCCCGCAATGAAGGTGATAGTACGATGCGAATTGGAATAATCGGTACGGGAACCATTGCGGCAGCCGTTGTCGAAGGCATGGCAGTGGACGGCCACCCAATCACCGTGTCGCGCCGGAGCGATACAAAATCAGCGGCGCTGGCCCGCAAGTTTTCAAACGTAACCGTCGCGGACAATCAGGAGGTTGTTGACGCAAGCGACGTTGTGTTTTTGGGCTTGATAGCGGAACAAGCAGCTTCTGCCATTGAAAAGCTAAAGTTCCGCCAAGACCAGAAGGTCGTCTCGCTCATGTCAGGCCCGTCCCTGAGTGAGCTGGAGGATATGGTCGCCCCCGCAAGCGCAGTAGCGAATATGATACCTTTTCCGGGAATTGCTGTCGGTGGATCTCCGATACTGGTTCTAGGAGATACGTCCATCGTGACCGACCTTTTTGGCGCGCGGAACCCTGTTTTCCATCTGAATTCTGCGGCTGAACTGTCTGCCTATCTGGCTGCTCAGGCTGTATTGTCACCGACGGTGCTGATGGTTCGGGGTGCCGGCGACTGGCTTGGACAGCAGGTGCAGGACGCAGAGCGAGGCGAAGCCTTCCTACGCGCCTTGGTCGGATCCAGCCTGACATCAGCACCGGATTGCCGGCACCTTCTTCAATCTCTGGATACGCCTGGTGGCTACAATCAGCGGCTTCGCAAACATATGGAATCCCAGGGCATCCTTGAGCAACTGAATGATGGCTTGTCAGATCTCTGACCCGAAAGGTTCAGTGCGTCGTCCCAGTATCCCGTCATGGATGTTGTTGAAAGAAATCTGATCAGCGGTCAAAATCAAAGTCAGCAAACAAGGAAGGTTTGATGAGTTGACCATCGTTGAACAACAAATCGATGCTCCAACCAAAGGCACGGTAGATCACATTCAGGAGCAAATCCTGAAACGTATCTGCTTTGCGTTTTATCGACCCGCGTATCAGTTGAAAGAAACCGCGTTGGCCAACGATTTCGACGTTAGCAGAACGCCGGTTCGGGATGCGATCCAGCGTATTGGACATCTGGGGTTGGTTGAAACGCGCAACGGCGTCGGTACGATAGTCACCGAGCCTTCCAATGAACGCATACGGCACCTCTATGAAATGCGGATGGAGCTGGCTGAACTGATCGGAGAGCTGTCACCTGCCGCAATAGAAACACATCATCAGGAAGAAATCTGCTCGATCCGTCAAAGCGCTCCGACACTGAGGGAAAGCATGGATTCTCAGGAATACGTGAAACTGAACCAGCGGCTGCAAGCTTTGATTACTTCCTTGATCGGCAACATGTCTCTGCGGGACTTCTGGAATCAGGCATACTTCCAAGCGACCAGTGTCTGGCACCGAATGGAACAACTGATTGGATCAGAGGCCTATGATGCACTGGTCAGAGAGGCATTTGATTTGTTGATGGCGGTGGAGCGCAAAGACATCGCGGCGGTTGGGTATTTGCAGAGAACCCATATCGGTTATGGATTCCAGTCGATTGAGGAACTCCTGTTGACCCACCCAAAATAACGCCAAAGCGTATGGGTTCAATCAATCTGGCGGTCCGGTCAAACGGACCCAGCCCAGTAAAAGCATGATGTGAAAAAATGGAAGAACAACAAACGACGTCTATTGGCATCCTGATCTTTCCGGGCTTTCCCATGGCTTGCCTGACCTCATGTATCGAACCTCTGCGCGCCGCCAACGAGATTTCAGGTCAAGATGCATTTCGCTGGACGGTGGTTGCTGAAAAAGACGAAGCCGTGCAATCCTCTGCAGGGGTGAACTTCTCTCCCGATTGTGCACTGGCTGAAGTCAAATCTCTGGATCATTTGCTGTTTGCTGCAAGCCCAAACAGCGTGTTTGAAAGCCCGTCAAAGGCGAATGCGGTCCTGCAAAGGCTCTTTCGAGGTAAGACACGGCTTGGAGCGGTCAGCGGCGGTGTGTTTCCATTGGCCAGAAGCCGGTTAACCGGAGAAAACCCCCTCTCGGTTCATTGGTGCTATGAGGCCGCATTTCAGGCAGAGTTTCCAGAGATTCCGATACAAGACACCGTAATCTGCACCGAAGGGGCATTTACAACCATCTCTGGTGCGTCAGCCGTGTTTGACTATATGCTGACACTGATCGAACAGCGTCTGGATGGTGAAACGATGGCTGAAGTCGCCTGTTGGTTTCAGCACCCTTTCATTCGTAGCGCGGCGGTGACGCAGAAAATTCCGGCGATTTCGACAGCCAAAAGTCAGGACCTGATGCCGAAACAGGTTGCGCGCGCCATTCAGCATTTTGCCGAACATATCGAAAACCCGATACAGATCAGCGAGGTAGCTGAGGCCGTTGGCCTATCCGCGCGCTCGCTGGAGCGCGGTTTTAAGAAGGCGACCGGCCAAAGCCCTCTTAGCTACTATCGAAAGATGCGGATGAAACAGGCACGGCAACTGGTTCTGTACACGAACGACCCGGTTGCCGAGATTGCCTATATGGTCGGGTACGCCACGCCCAGCGCATTCATGCGGCATTATCGCGAGACTTTTGGCGTGACGCCGATCAGTGACCGGCGTGCCAAAAATTCACTACGTGTCGGCAGCGATGACGTGCTGCCATCAGGCTGACAGTTAAGCGACTGATCGCGCTGCGGCCACCAGCCCGTGATGCAGGGATCCCGCCGAAGAGCGGGGACCAAATACGGCAATCCGGTCGTCTGCCAGTCGCTGCAGGAACACGCCCAGATGCTCAGCCGTCGTGCGTATTGCTGCGCCCGGTTTCATGGTGCGCACCGGGGCGTTGCACAGACGCTCAAACAGATCACACAATGCTGCGCCTGCCACGTCAAACCTGCACCAGCCGTCGGTTTGTTCGACGACCGAAGCTTTGTCCCCCAAGCTGCTTTTCAGCTCTGCCGCCAGCAGCTCGTGGCTGTCATGCGCGGCGGTGATCATCCATTGGTCAGGCCCCATCCAGAACGCGCTATAAGGTCCAACCTCGGCACTTTTGCCGACATCCGGCAGCGCCAGTCCGGTCTTGTCGGACATGGCGTCTCTGACAGTTGCGCCCTGATCTGTGCGTGCCGCGACCGAGGCCAGCGCCTGATCCACAACCTCGGTAATGGTGATCGTGCCGATGACGTCCTGACGCGGTGTGTCGCTGCCCAGCGGGGTGATTGGTTTCAATTTATGCACGAAGCTTCTCCCCTTCCGGGTCCACGAAATGAGCGCTGACGATTTCGACCAGAACTTCCTGACCTTCCAGCGGGTTGACCAGACGCAATTGCTCGCCCTTGCGATCGAAACCACCTTTGACATAGCCTAGGGCGATCGAGCTGTTCAGGATCGGCGAATAAGCCGTCGAGGTGACATATCCCTGATCATGGGCTGCATCGACCGGCCCGGTTAAGTTCATCAGGTGCCCGCCTGCCGGAAGGGTGTCCTTGGCATCCACCGGTTTCAGCCCGACCAGAGCAAGCGCATCCGGGGTGTTCATGCCCTCACGACGGCTGAGTACGTTGCCGATACAGTCCTTCTTGGTGCTGACCATGCGGCCAAGGCCAAGGTTCAAGGCCGTGGTCGTCCCGTTCAGCTCGTTGCCCGTCGCGTGACCCTTTTCGATCCGCATGACGCCCAGCGCCTCGGTGCCGTAGGGAACCACGTCGAACTCTTCACCCGCTTCCATCAGCGCCCGCATCAGGCCGTCGCCATAGCGCGTTGGCACGGCGATTTCATAAGCCAGTTCGCCCGAGAACGAGATACGGAACAGGCGCGCACGCAAGCCACCACACACGGTGATCTCACCGCAGGCCATGAAGGGGAATGCCTCGTTCGAGATGTCGAATTCGGGATCGACGATCTTTTGCAGCAACTTGCGGCTGTTTGGACCGGCGACCGCATATTGCGCCCACGCTTCGGTGGTCGAGATCAGCTGTACGTCCATATTGGGGCACAGGCACTGACGGACGAATTCCATGTTGCGATAAACCAGAACCGCGTTGGCGGTTGTGGTGGTCACCACAAAATGATCCTCGGCCAGACGCGCGGCGGTACCGTCGTCATAGGCCACGCCATCTTCGCGCAGCATCAGACCATAGCGAACCTTGCCAACCGGCAGTTTTGCAAAGCCGTTTGCATAGATCATGTTCAGGAAAGCGGCAGCATCCGCGCCCTGCACGTCGATCTTGCCCAGTGTGGTCACGTCGCAAACACCGACCGAGTTGCGGGTCTGCAGGACCTCACGGTTCACCGACTGACGCCAATGGGTTTCACCCTTGCGCGGGAACCATTGCGCCCGCAGCCAGTTGCCAACCTCCAGGAATACCGCGCCCTGTTCCTCGGCCCATTTGTGGCTGGGGGTCAGGCGGGTCGGGTGGAATTCCTTGCCGACTGCGCGGCCCGCCAACGCACCCATCGCAACGGGCGTATAGGGCGGGCGGAAGATGGTTGAGCCTGTCTCGGGGATCGACTTGCCCGTCAGCTCGGCCATCACCGCCAGCGCGCCCACATTCGAGGTCTTGCCCTGATCCGTCGCCATGCCCAGCGTGGTATAGCGCTTGAGATGCTCGACCGAGGTAAAGTTTTCCTGGTGCGCCAGCTTGACGTCCTTGACGGTCACGTCGTTCTGATAATCCAGCCACGCACGTTTCGCACCTTTGACATGCCAGAACGGCGACAGAGATACGGGTGCGTCCTGGGCCGCGGGCAGGTCTGCCGGGGTCGCAGTGATCCCAAGATCGGAAAGCGCGGTAACGGCGGCATTTGCCCCGCCTTGCAGGGCGGCATCGGTGGTCAGGTCACCCTTTGCGGCACCGGCCACGATCTGACCGACCGGCAGGCCCTCTTCACCCGGAACAAACGCATGGATATCCGCGTTCCAGACCGGACGGCCCCGCTGATGGCAGGTCAGGCCGAGGTTCGGATTCCAGCCGCCCGACATCGCCAGAGCCTCGCAATGCAGATCGCGGGTAAAACCCTTGTCCGTACGCACCTGAACCGAAGTCAGGCCAAGGCGGCCGGATGTGTTGATGATCTCGGCACCTTTCAGAACCTCAGTACCTTCGACATCCGGCGCATCGGGGCGCGTATCGACGATGGCGGGCACCTTGACGCCCTGCGCAATCAGGTCACGTGCGGTCTGATGCGCATCGTCATTATTGGCGAAAACCACTAGAGATTGCGCAGGTGTCGTGGCCCAGCGATTGACATAGGCGCGCACGGCACCGGCCAGCATGATGCCGGGACGGTCGTTGTTTTCAAACGCAATGGGCCGTTCAATCGCACCCGTCGTGATCAGCGCGCGTTTCGAGTAGATGCGCCACAAGGTCTGACGCGGTTTGCCCTCGGCCGGCATCGCCAGATGATCGGCGTTGCGTTCAACTGCGCCATAGATCCCGTGATCATAAGCTCCGAACACGGTGGTCCGGGGCATCAGGCGCACGTTGCCCATGCCTGCCAGTTCGGCCTGAGTTTGCGCAACCCAGTCCGCACCCGACACATCAGCCAAGGCACCGGTTTCAGCGATCAGACGTCCGCCCAGATGAAAATCTTCCTCGGCCAGAATGACCTGTGCGCCCGCGCGTCCGGCGGTTAGCGCTGCGGCCAGACCTGCAGGGCCTGCGCCAACAATCAGAAGATCGCAATGCAGGAAACCCTTGTCGTATGCATCCGGGTCATCTTCCCCAGTCAGGCTACCAAGCCCTGCGGCCTTGCGGATGACAGGTTCGTACAGTTTTTCCCAGAACGCTTTGGGCCACATGAAGGTCTTGTAGTAGAACCCGGCCGTCAGAAAATTCGAGAACCGGTCATTGATCGCCATAAAATCGCGTTCCAGCGACGGCCACCGGTTCTGCGAATTCGCGCTCAGCCCGTCATACAACTCAGCAACTGTGGCGCGGGTATTAGGTTCCTGCCGCCCACCCGAGCGCAGCTCGACCAGTGCGTTGGGTTCTTCGCTGCCTGCGGTCAACACGCCCCGCGGGCGGTGATACTTGAACGACCGCCCCATCAGCCGCACGCCATTGGCCATCAAGGCCGAGGCCAGCGTGTCGCCTTGAAATCCGCTGAAGTTTTTGCCGTCGAACTTGAAGTTCAGGTTTGTGCTGCGGTCGATCAGACCGCCATTCAAACGATTGCCGTTCGTCATTGTGCAGACCTTTCTGCCGCAGCCGCTTTTGCAACGTCGTGGGCCAGTTCGACATTCAGAATTTCGTGGGTCATCGTGTTCCGCGTGACCACCAGCCAGGAACGGTCGCCCTGTTCGTGATACCAAAGCTCGCGATGTTCGCCTGCCGGGTTGTCGCGCAGATACAGATAGTCATGAAATGCGTTCAGCGCGTTCTCCGACTGCCAGTCAGGCCGATTAATGAGCGTGGCATCCCCCAGATAGGTAAATTCCTGCGCGTCACGCGGGCCAAGCAAAGGATGGTTGATAATCATCTGGTTCGCCTCTCAGTGCAGGTTCGGTTGGGCGCCCTGCCCTTTTTCGTCGATCATGTTGCCGGACATGAAACGGTCCAGCCGATAGGCCGTGGCAACCTCGTGCGGGCGATCGGTTTTCAGCAGATGGGCAAAGCAGTAGCCCGAGGCAGGTGTTGCCTTGAACCCGCCGTAGCACCAGCCGCCGTTGAAATAGAGGCCGTCGATATGGGTCTTGTCGATGAAGGGCGAGCCGTCCATGGACATATCCATGACCCCGCCCCAGCTGCGCAGCAGACGCGCACGACCAAGCGCCGGGATCAGCGACATTCCACTTTCGATCACGTCCTCGACCACCGGCAAATTGCCGCGTTGCGCATAGGTATTGTACATGTCGATGTCACCACCAAACACCAGCCCGCCCTTATCGGACTGGCTGCAATAGAAATGCCCTGCCCCATAGGTGATCACACCGGGGATGATCGGCTTCAGCCCTTCGGAAACAAAGGCCTGCAACACGTGGCTTTCGATGGGCAGACGCATGCCTGCTTTTGCCATGACCCGGCTGGAACTGCCCGCAACTGTCACGCCGACCTTCTTGGCACCGATGTAGCCGCGCGTGGTATCGACCCCCAGTACCTTGCCGTTTTCGATACGGAAGCCGGTGACTTCGCAATTCTGAATGATGTCCACGCCGCGCATATCGGCGCCACGCGCATACCCCCAGGCGACCGCATCGTGACGAACTGTACCGCCGCGTCGATGCAACAGGCCACCCTGAATCGGGAACCGCTGGTCGTTGAAGTTCAGGAACGGATACATGGCCCGGACACCTTCGGTATCCAACAACTCGGCATCCGATCCGTTCAGGATCATCGCATTGCCCCGGCGCCGCGCCGCATCGCGCTGAGCGTCGTTGTGGATAAGGTTCAGGATTCCGCGTTGGCTGACCATCGCATTATAGTTGAAATCCTGTTCCAGGTTCTCCCACAGTTTCAGCGAAAACTCATAAAACGGCTCGTTTCCGTCCAGTAGATAGTTCGACCGGATGATCGTCGTGTTCCGCCCGACATTGCCACCACCGATCCAGCCCTTTTCCAGAACCGCGATACGCGCGCCGCCGAATTCCTTGGCAAGGTAGTAGGCTGTCGACAGCCCGTGCCCGCCGCCGCCAATGATGACATAATCATAGGACTCTGCTGGCGCCGCATCGCGCCATTGCTGGGTCCACCCCTTATGCCCGGTCAAGGCTTCTTTGAAGATCCTCAGAGCTGAATAACGCATGAAAGCTCCTGTTCGTTGCAACCTAGGACTTGTGCACACTACGGAATATTTTCCAGATGCTGTTTCGGACAGAATTCATCTCAGAACCGACAGAACCAGATTACACGGCGAAAACGGACCAATAGACGCCCGCCCAGGAGCGCATTACACGCGGAAAAATCAGGCTGCCGCCTGTCCCAAAATCCCTGACGGTGGAAAGGTTGCGGTGAAAACTCCAAGGCTTGATTCAGGGCTGAGTTCCAGGATGGAGAAGTCTTCCACTGCCTCCGAGAGGCGCAGATTTTAATTGAAGGATGGAGGATACACTACAACACCAAACGCCCGCATAATGCTTTGGGATAAGCATTAGCCGGGCAGTGTCTTATTAGACGGTTACTTTCTTATCGAAATAGTCAATCTTAGTTGCTTGATGATAGAAGTGCGCCAGTTGCGCACCCCGTGTTTTTGCGGCTCGTCTTTTATTGCCGCTTCAACATCTGATTTGCAGCGGCTTTCAGGCTTTCATTGCTGTCGCCAGATATACCGAGAAACCGCCCTGTGCCCCCCGGAAACCCGTCAACAGTTTCAGTGATTGCAGCCGTGCTATTGAGATGATGGTTCCGGCTCTGATCGCACGACATACAAACGGTGTCAGCGCGCGGCATTGCATTGTGCCGCCAAACTATGCAGCTTGGTCCATCTGAATTTCACCGTTGTGCAAGAAACAGGCCTTGTCGAAAGCAGACAGATCAAGCGGGTTGGGTAGCCTAACATCGGACAGATCGGGCATAGTCTTGTCGCTGAGATCGAACGAGCGATCAAATTGCGAGATCATGGCACAAATTGCGCCTGTGACCTTCACGTATCTGCGTAGAGATCTGATCGTCAAGGCTTGGGTTGGTGCGCTTTTGATCCAGAGGTTGGAGGTAACCGATCACGACAACAACCGGTTCACCAAAGTGTTCAAGACGGCTGATAACGTAGTCCGCAGACACCTCGTCCGACGTGTAAACAATCATCGCCACTCGTTCGGACTCTGGACCAATCCCAAGAGCCGAGAAACGATCTTCAACGTCTCGCTCATGATAGTCTAGCGTGAAGAAAAACCCTTTCCGGCCAAGCTCTGTCGCCCTTGACGCCAATTCGAGCCCAAGGAGTGTTTTGCCGTGACCGGGCCTTGCGCCAACAAGGATCAGGTCTCCGGGTACAAGCTGCGACAGGATGGTTGCAACTGGCCCTTTTGTTGTTGAAGACGATGCAAGATGGCTCCAGCTCAGGAACCCTTCTTCGACGGCCTTTGGGTCCAGCGCCTCGTGTAAAGGGATACGTTCCTTGCGTGCCGCGAGTCTGGCTTGTCGTTTCAACCGATAGATTGAGGCGGATAAATGCATGTGCGTTCCTCCTCTTTCGAGCCGCTCGGGCGCAACGTCATCGCGTCCAACGCCGCGCGGTTGCGGGCGGTGCCGGTTTCTTCGGCCTGACATTCGATCACACGCTCGCATGTGAATCCCGGAGACAAAATGGCCAGTGGAACGGTTGGATGATCTGACCGTCGCGGAACAAAATTCCGCAGTCTGACACCTGAGGTGAACGAGCTGAGGGTGGGGAGATGTATTGAGTGGACCTTTATAGCCGGGTGCGGCGTGCGTGCCATGATGACGGGATGGGAAGTAGAATGACGTAGGCAGCGGCGGCTGCCACGGCGCAAGCGCCGATCAGGAGAAATTCTCGGTTCATGTACTGGTCCTAACCTTGTGTAACAGAGTGGAGCCGCAAATTTCTTACAGCACACTGGAACGTGTTCACTGCCGTAAACAGCGTCGGAAATCTGTTTCAAGCGTTAGGTAGTCTGTCCGGTCTTTCCGGTTCATTGAGCGTCGAGAAGCTTGTTACCTGCCATGCCAACGCTGCCTCAGACTGGTCAAATGATACTTCGGAATCTGGAAACGTCAGCGCCAGAGCATTACACAGGAATGGATTGCATTCATCAGGCTCCATTCCGTTTGATCCATCCGGAGCGCTATCCATTGGTTCCCCCGAAGCGTGACCAACGTGGCTTTCTTGCATATTCATGGCCAGGTGGCCATCACAATGCCTATCAACACAATCTTTCGACTCAGATGCACCGACATTCCCACATCAACAGCCGGCATTGAGGAACCGCGCTGCGAAATCTGACTGAGAGCCCTATTTTGCACATGCTGCAATCATTCTGACTGGTCATTCATCACAGTCAGCGGTTCTTGAAAAATCTATCCACAACAATTGCCCCCAATCTGAATTGGCGGACATGGTACGGTAGCGTAGGAGCAGAAAACACAGCAATCGCCTTCCTGCGGTTTCAATACTAACTTGCATGACTTACATTCATAAAACCACTGGCAACAGTCCGTTGGCATTTTTTCAGTTTCGAAGTGCCCACACTTAGGGCAGGTCAATGTGCTTTCGAGCACCACGGATGTATTTGTCATTTTCTCACATCTGCATGATTAGGTAGTCGTTGATTTGAGCTTCGGTGAACACGATAACACATGCCAACGCAGTGACCGCGGCGCTTCCAGCAAGCCACCACTTCAGGTGCGCCAACGATCCGTTTCGATGGGATACGAACCACGCTGTCGCGACGAATAAGGATAAGATGGCCAGCACGTAGTAGCTAGCGGCTGCTATTTTTCCGAATATTGCCAACCAGCTGCCGCCCAAACCCAGCAACATCATGGTCATCGGAAGTACGCAGCACGTCGCGACGCCAAGTGCAGAAAACGACCCCAAGTAAGTGAGGGTTAGGTATTTCTTCATCTTTCGCTCCGGTGGCGCTCAATTCGCTGAGTTGAGTCGTTGACACCTTGGACATATATCTTCTGTAGTTACTACAGGATCAAGAGGAAGTGTTTCACGTGATTGCGATAGGAGAGGCTTCCCGGCAAAGCGGTGTCGGAATCGAAACCATCCGCTACTACGAACGCGAAGGTATCGTGCCGAAGCCAGCACGTGCACAGAACAATCGCCGCCTCTATTCAGCAAGCGATGTCGGCAGACTTCGCTTGCTCAAGAAGTGCCGTGATCTGGGGTTTCCACTCTCCGACGCGAAGGCGCTGTTGGACCTGTCTGAGGGAGGCGACGAAGACTGCCGATCCGTAAAAGAAATGGCTGAAGCCCACATAGCCAACGTTCGATCCAAAATCGATGAATTGAAGCGTTTGGAAGGAGCTTTGAGCGAACTCTCTGCCAATTGTGAAACCGGGAATGTTAGCTGCCCAATGCTCGCACGATTACGGATGGTGGAGGACATCTAAATCTCGGGCTGGGCTACAACCCAATTTCCGAGATTAAATTCAGATTGCTTCGGACCAAGGTCGGTGGTGCGCGAAGGGATTGTCGTTCATAGTCAAAAGCGAAATGAGACCGGAGATTTCTGACCTGACAATTGGCAATTGGTCATTGTCGCGAGTTTTTCTTGCGGCCTGCATTGTTGTGATGGGAACAGCCACTGCAATTGTTGGTGTTTGGGTGTCAAATCGGATCGAGAACGCGGTTGTTCAAAATTCTGCCAACTCTGCGGCGTTATATATGGAGAGCATTGTATCCCCTCTTAGCCAGGAACTCGCACACGGCGACCGTCTTTCGGATCAAGCGAGTCGAGCACTGGACGAGATTTTCATGACCCAGCCAATGCGTGACCGCATTGTCTCCTTCAAGTTTTGGAAGCAAGGGGGAGTGATTGCACATGCATCGGATTCAGCCATCATTGGAAGCCGTTTCGATCCAACTGACGATCTAAAGCGAGCATGGGGCGGTGAGATCTCCGGCTCTTTCGAAGAGCTTGATCATGCCGAAAGCGCCGCTGAAGCGGCACTTGGGATACCGCTACTCGAAGTATATAGTCCCATCCGCGAGCTTTGGTCGGGCGAAATCATTGCTGTTGCAGAGTTTTATGAAAAAGCTGAACAGCTGGAAATTGATATGGCCAGAGCCCGGCGAACAAGTTGGTTGGTCGTCGGATCAGCATTTGTGGCAAGTACAATCGTTCTGTTTTCCATCGTGGCAATTGGTGACAACACAATTCGACGTCAGGGGCGCCTTTTAGAGAGGCGTCTGGCAGAAAGTGAACAAATGGCCGAGCAGAATGCCAAGCTGCGGTCGCGCGTGGTCGAAGCGTCGGAACGATATGCCACGCAAACAGATCGGTTTCTTAAAAAACTTGGTTCCGAGCTTCATGATGGTCCCGCTCAATATCTGTCCCTCGCTGCCCTTAGATTAGACGCCGCATTTCCCGACGGCTCCGAAAAGCCCAAAGAGGCCGAAGAAATCCAACAGTCACTGCAGAAGTCCTTGGCTGAAATTCGTGCTTTGTCGCGGGGGCTGTCTGCTCCGGACATCGACAATCTGGCGCTCATGGATGTCGTGAAGAGAGCAATAGAAGATCACTCAGAACATAGTTCATTGCGACCCGATGTTTCGCTTCAAGGAAGCCAGGCAACCGAGTTGTCCTTGTCCGACAAATTGTGTGTCTTTCGGTTCCTCCAAGAAACGCTTTCTAACGCTGCGAGATATGCTCCGGGTTCTCAATGCACTGTCACTTGTGAGGCTCAAAGCGACCGTGTCGTCATACATGTCCGCGACGACGGGCCCGGATTTGATCCCTCAGACGACACAGTGTTGCGTGACGATGGAGGCCAAGGACTAATGGGATTGCGAGATCGGGTCGAGAGTATCGGTGGCAGGTTTGAAGTCGCGTCAAGCCCTGGCAAAGGCGCTTCAATTGCGATGACACTGTTTCCCAGAAAGATGAGTACATCATGACAACATCTGTCATTATTGCGGATGATCATCCGATCTTCAGGGACGGTTTGCACCGTACATTGGACGAAGCCGACGGGTTCGAAGTTCTCGCCGCTGGTTCAAACGCTGAAGAGGCGGTTTCGCTTGTCAGCATTCATCAGCCAGACATAGCCATCCTCGACCTTTCGATGCCCGGTGGCGGCATAAGTGCGACACGCAAAATTGCTGCTATGGCGAACCCGCCTTTCGTCGCAATATTAACGGTCTCTGAGAACAACAGTGACGTCGCGGATGCTTTGGAAGCAGGAGCTATCGGGTACATTGTCAAAGGTGTGACAGCCAGCCAATTGACAGATTCGCTGCACAGCATCGCCGCAGGTGAAGGTTTCGTGTCGCCAGGACTGGCCTCGCGCGTGCTGCTTCAGATCAACAGCGAGGCGGGGATTTCCAAAGACAGAGACGTGCTCAATGATCTCACGCACCGCGAGGAAGACATACTTCGACGTGTGGCGAAGGGGATGAGCAATCGGGAAATAGCAGAACAATTAAACCTGCAGGAAAAAACTGTGAAGCACTACATGACGGCAATCCTATCCAAGCTTCACGCTCGAAATCGGGTAGAAGCCGCTCTAATAGCGCACGACGTTTGGAACAAAGCAGACTAATTGCAATGTCTATTATGGGTTAGGCGGTCTCTCACAATGAGAAACCGCCTATTAAACATCGACCCGAGTTAATGCCTAGTTGGCAACCGACTGCAATCTCCGACGATCAGAGGCAGTTGCGTTTCTCTCAACAACAGTCCGGTTGAATGGGTCCTTCAGTTCGTAGCGGCCAAACTCGATCTCTTCTTTCCAACCGTTGGCATAGTTTACTTCGATGTTGTTGCCCTGGCGTTCTATTTTCGTTGGGCGACTTCCAGCGGCGCCCCCTTGCCCGGATGAGCGCACGTTGTCGATTGAGATATCATCCGCCAAAGATCGAAGCCTTGAGACGTCAGCACCCGTAGCTGGCCGTTCTTCTACGGTTCGATTCTGAGCATTCTTTCTCTCGTACCGACCGTTTTCGATTTCTTCCTTGGTTCCATCGGCGTAACGCACTTCGATGCCGTTAGCGTTGGTCTCAACCTTTGTGATACCGGCTGAGCTTGATGGCCCGCCCCCCGCTCGGGACTGATCCTTTTTGCCGCTACCTTGATTTGAACGCTTCGAGTCATCATCATCGTCATCATCGTCATCATCGTCATCATCGTCGCGACCGCCTTTACCTGATCCTGAATTGTCGTCACGATCATCGTCGCGATCACCACCACGACCGCTATTGCCTGACCCTGAGTTGTCGTCACGATCATCGTCACGATCATCATCCCGGTCGTCATCGCGACCATCCCCGTCTTTTCCTTTGCCACTCTTCGCAAACGCATAGGCTGGTTCAAGTTGCAGGCGACCGTCCGCGTCAAACTTTGGTACGTAAGGCGTTGCCGCAATCAACGAAGCCAGTGCAGCTGTGCTTAGAAGTTGGCCAAACTTTCTTTGAATTTTCATTTTTGCCTCCAATTCTGTCAGACGCATTTCGCGATGTTGGAGGCAGGCTACGCTACGCTTTACTCCCCGACATCGGGCTTTGGTCTGATGAATTGCAGGCCAAACGTCCTAGTCAGAATTGCGAAAACGATCGAAATTCATACTGCAGAGGGGTTGAACAGACTTAGTGTGCTTTTGCTCCGCTACCTTTCAATTCGTCATCGGGTTCGAGGTGGATGACAAAGACAGAACCCGGGTAAATACGTTCCAATGCTTGTTCGATTTCATTGCAGATGTCGTGTGCGGCGCTGACAGACATTGCTCCGTCAACAACAAGGTGAAATTCGACGAAGATGATGTTTGCGGATCTGCGCCCTTTGAGATCGTGGTACTCTAAAGCTGTACCGAGGTTTGCTTCGATTGCTTTAGAGACAGTCTGCAAGTCATGATCCGAAAGGCTCACATCCATCAGGCCATCCACGGAGGCCCGAATAACTTTCCATCCTTCCCACAGGATGTTGAGCGCGACGAGAATTGCAAGGATAGGGTCGAGGATCAGCCAGCCGGTGACAAGCGCAAGTATTAGTCCCACGACAACACCGACTGATGTCATAACATCAGTGAAGATGTGCCGGGAACTCGCCTCCAATGCAGGCGACCCCTCGCGCCTGCCGATCTTGAGCAACAAGTAAGCCCATGCACCATTCACGCCAGTCGCAATGATATTGATCGCGATTCCAAGCAGCGGCGCATCGTCAAGATGTGGATCGGGCAGCGCCAGCACCGCCTCTCGGATGATCAAAAACGCAGCGAGCACAATCAGTATGCCCTCCACGACAGCAGAAAGGTACTCTGCTTTCTTGTGCCCAAAAGGGTGGTTTTCGTCCGGCGGTATGCTGGCAACCCGCACGGCAAAATACGCAAGCAGCGCCGCCACTACGTTCACCGTGGATTCCATCGCGTCTGACAGCAGGGCCACTGAACCAGTCAACCACCAAGCCAGCAGCTTAAGGGCCAGTACGGCAATGGAAATTGGGATGGACCAAAGGGCGAATTTTTGTGTCACTTGGCCGCGACCCCCAATCAAACGTCAAAGAAAACCCGGGCGATAGGTGAGTTTACGTGCACAAGATCTAAAACAGGTGTTTGGCAAAAAAGAAATAGAGCCGCTGGGCTTTCTGCCTGCGAGCAGGGGGAAGCGTCCTTGATATCTGCATCGCGACCTCAAACGCCTGTTACTCTGATGGGAGCTCACTCTGCGGCACAGAAACGGCTTTGAGATAAACTGCCATCGCCAAACGTTCGTCATCGCTTAAGCGAGCGTTGGTTGAACACTCATCCAATGTTCTGGCTGCGTGACAAAGCTTGAAAAACGCTCGCGGGGGTCGATTTTCCAATCAGCCATCTGGTT
Organism: Ruegeria sp. 6PALISEP08; assembly: GCF_001238295.1. Taxonomy (GTDB): domain Bacteria; phylum Pseudomonadota; class Alphaproteobacteria; order Rhodobacterales; family Rhodobacteraceae; genus Ruegeria. Next base: position 278,066 of record NZ_LGXZ01000006.1, on the reverse strand, counting down.
GCGGGATCCACGAGGTTTGCATTGAGGCTAGAGTGACGGATTCTTCACAGTCTTCTTCCCACATCTCATCGAGAAAGGCCTTCATATCAAATTCAGGATCTTTCTCACCCAACCACACAGGGCCTTCGCCGCGTTTGCAGCACTGGGCCTCTGCGACAGCAGTGATGCAGAGGAAGCGGACTTTAGATCAAAAAAATTCTGTGTTTTGGAGCCGTAGACAGCGGCTATGCGGACACAACGGACGTTGAGTGTAAGCGTCGACGCCGAGATCAGATCGCATTGCCTGAGCCGTTGGATCCGCAGTAGATCACAAAGTCTTTGGTATGCTCCCACCGATTGATCTACGTAAGTAGAAAGTTAGCACCTTCAGATCAGAACCGTAACTTGACGCCGCGAACCTGCCCGTGCCGATCAACATGTATTCAAACGCTCCTGTACATAGCGTATCGATGCAATCCTTGATGAAGAAACTCTATCCAAAGAACAGCGAATTTTTCTCTCCAAGGGAGCCAGTCGAAACCAACGTTGGCTCCTGCTTTAAGGTCATTGCCGCCTGCGCCAAATCGAAAACTTACAACTTCTCTGCCCAATTAGTGCTGTTGTTTGAGGAAGGCCTTGGAAGGCAAGTTTTCTCTACGCGGCAAAAATCCTCTTAGCTTTTGTTTACTCTCAAGAGACAACATTAACAGAACGTGAACAATGTATTCTCTGAGTGTTCAACCTGTATCACTCATACTGATCCCCGCAGGGCTAAAAAAGTGTCCGGCTTAGTGGAAGGGGAAAAGAATGATCAAGACTGCCGTTGAGGTCGAGCTTTGCGTTCCTGCATCGATGCGATCCACAAGTGCTGCCGTTCGCGGCGAACTTTCAAATACCGAAAATTCGAGCAACAATCGCTTCCCTCCTATCGAAAATGCACTGACTGATATCATCAGCAACAAGCGACTTGATGAGGCAAACAGGGACGTCTGATCTGACAATTGGAAGCAAAACACGCTTCCGGGCTACGACGACCAAATCAGGTAACGACAAAGCCCGCTCCGCAATCGGAGCGGGCTTATTTGTTTGAGTGACTTTGATGCATTCAAAGTCAGGAGAGTGTGATCCAGACTTTCCAAACAGAGCGCTGCCAACATGATGTCGGGTCAACCATGCTCGTGGTAAAGACATGGCTGACCCGGCCACCATCGGCTTGCAAAATAGCAGGCCAATACTGTCAGCTATCTAGTCCAAGAAGTGATTTCACCGCATCCTCGACCTCATCAGTGACAGGCTTGTTTGCCGCGTTTTCCAGCGCTTCACGTTCAGTCAGTTCCTGATCTTCAACGGCTTCTGTCAACTCATCGACCTCGGCAACCGCTTGCTCGTAATCGACGGCATCCTTCTTCTCGGATTCCAGACTCTCAGCCGTATCGATAGCGTCCTGGAGATCGGTGTTTGCTTCCTCAAGCGCTGCTTCAATGTCGGGATCGGTGCCACCGGCGTCAGCCAGCGCCTCTTCAAGGTCGTTCACAAGATCTTGCTTTTCTTCAACGTCTGTCTGGGCTGCTTCAAGATCCTGTTCGATTTCAGAGACAGGTCGATCCGGCGGCGTCATCCCCTCCAGAAGATCCTGCTGTTCCTCCAGTGCCGCCCGCAGATCATCCCCGGCCAATACAGTATCACGATAAGTAGCAATTCGGCCCACTCGCGAATTTGGTGCTGCATTCAGCAAAGCCGTCTCGCTTGCATTTGCTGCATTCAACGCCCCCAGTTCAGATGGGTGCACCCCAAGCAACGTGGCCATTTTATTCCCTGTCGGGCGCTTTTCCGGGCGAACGGACTTGGTGACCTGAGGCGAAATTTTCGTTGTTCGCGTTACTTTCGTAGTCTTGGTTTTGGTTTTCTTGGCCTTGGATTTTTTGCCACCAAATATGTCCTTTAGAGAGAGTTTTTTCCCTTTCGAAGATTGGGGCTGTGCTCCAGTGACACCGGTTGTTTTTTTGTCTGACTTTCCAGCCGCAGACTTTCCTTCACTTTTGGACCCACCCTTACCTAAGCCTTTACCGTCTCCAGATCCGTCATTTCCACCGCCGTGGCCATTTCCATTCCCACCACCGTTGCCGTTACCGTTTCCGCCGCCGTTTCCGCCGCCGTTTCCGCCACCATTGCCGCCGCCATTTCCACCACCATTGCCACCGCCGTTTCCACCACCATTGCCGCCGCCGTTTCCGCCGCCATTTCCGTTGCCCCCTTTCGCGTAGGCAAAGTCGGGAAAGGCGATCGATCCGACGATCGCGGCAGAACCCATCAAAGCGACGGCAATTGCTGAGGTTTTTAACAATCCAGACATTGTGTTCTTCATGGCGATTCTCTTTCTTCGAGTTTGGATTTCTGCGGTCCGCAATCTCAAGATTCCGGTTCGTACCGGCGCAGTATGCTTGCTGGATTCGTGCCCGGGCTTTTGTCATCTAAACCCATCGTCGTTGAACCCATGGGAAACTGGTTGTTCATCACCGGTTCATGTAGCTTTCGCTAGAATGAACGGGCGTATGTGCCGTAAAAAGTACCAAAGATGAAAAAGCTCTTGATCATTGCCTGCCTTCTCGCTGTTCTCCAACCCGGACACAGCAATGCGGCCGCCCGCGAGTTGAAACAATCTGAATTACGCAAGGCGACAAGTTCGGGAAAAGCCATTCGGCTCAATAAGGTTATCAAGGGTGTGGAGCGCGTCTTTGGTGGCACGCCAGTAGACGCGCGCGCGTTCCAGACGGATCAGGTGTACTATCGCATTCTGGTCAAAAAACCCGATGGCAAGATAATTAGCGTTATTGTCAACGCAAAAACCGGTGTTGTTGTACCCAATCGGTCAAATGTTGGGCGGCAGGTGACTGACGCTGCTAAGACAGCGCCAGGCAATTCCGCTGTTGGTACGTCGCGACAGACGTCGGCGAACAATAGCATCAATGGAAACCGCGGCGGTAACGGCAATGGCGGCGGCAATGGTGGCGGCAACGGCAATGGCGGCGGTAACGGCAATGGTGGCGGCAACGGCAATGGCGGCGGTAACGGCAATGGCAATGGCAATGGCGGCGGCAATGGCAATGGTGGCGGCAACGGCAATGGCAATGGCAATGGCAATGGTGGCGGCAACGGCAATGGCAATGGTGGCGGCAACGGCAATGGTGGCGGCAACGGCAATGGCAATGGCGGCGGAAACTCCGGTGGAAACAGTGGCGGTAATAGCGGCGGCAATAGCGGAGGAAAAAGATGATGTTTAAACTTTCAGGCACGTGCATATAGTGCTGGTGTATGAGAGTTTTGCTTGCAGAAGATGAACCACACCTCTGCGAACAGATCAAAAAGCTACTGAATGCTGAAGGTCGAGTAGTGGATGTGGTAAAAAACGGTCTCGACGCGTTACATCTGGGCGCGAACGAACCGTACGACATGATCATTCTGGACATCGGCCTGCCGGAACGGGACGGTATTTCGGTCTTGCGAGAGTGGCGTAGTTCGGGTGTCAAAACCCCGGTTCTGATCCTGACCGCCCGTGATGGCTGGAGTGAGCGGGTCGATGGTCTGGATGCCGGTGCAGATGATTATATGACCAAGCCCTTCCATATGCCCGAACTGGCCGCACGTGTTCGCGCCATACTACGACGGCAAAGTAGTCAGTTGAACCCTGTGATCGAGATGGGGAATGTCATGCTGGACACCCGCAACGGGCGGGTGACAGTCGATGGTGTTCCGATTGACCTGACCGCTCAGGAAATCGCTGTGCTGACCTATCTGGCCCATAATGCCGGGCGCATGATCTCAAGAACTGAGCTTTCAGAACATATCTATGAATACGATGGTGACCGGGATTCAAACACCATTGCAGTCTTCGTAACCCGCTTGCGTAAGAAACTAGGCCCCGATTTGATCACTACAGTACGAGGGCGCGGATACATGATTGACTCAAACTGATGTTATCACTGCGTCAACGGGCATTGTTGGGTGGCGTTGCATCCGGAGCTGTGTCTGTAGGACTGGGCACACTTGCCGTCTTCTCTTACATCAATGACCGCGTATCAGACCGCTTCGACACAGCCCTATTGGATCGCCATACACAGCTTGTTGTAGGTTTGAGTGTCACCACCCAAAGCCCGGATGCACTTCGTGATCTGATGTTCGACCCGGCCTATAGTTCGCCTTACTCTGGGCGGTACTGGCAAGTCAGCAGCGACGACGGAGAGATTTTTACATCTGCCTCACTGTTTGACCAAGTTGTTGCCGAGCCGGCTGGCAATCCAGATGCTCCAACGCTCTGGAACACAAACGGCCCGGAAGATGAAGTTCTGCGTAGTGCCTTTCAAAAAATCACCTTCGAAGACGGCTCAGTTTGGGGCGTCAGCGTTGCAGAAAGCCGGGCACAGCTTGTCGCCGAGCGCCGTGCTGCGCAGCAAAGCCTATTGCCCGTGTTCGCACTTGTTGGTCTGATAGGTGTGGTCGGATCGTTGCTGCTGATGACCTTCATACTCGGGCCGCTGCGAAGATTGCGTACTGATGTCGCGAGTCGCTGGGACCGAGACGAAGACCTCAGACCGACCGATTACCCCGAAGAAGTCTCACCCCTTGTCGAGGACCTGAACAAACTCCTGAGCCGGAACCGCGAGATTCTATCGGGATCACGCCGTCAGGCCGCGGATTTAGCGCATGCTTTGAAAACTCCAGCCGCCATTTTGCGGAACGAATTGAATTCGCTTTCCGGCACGGGTGCCACAACGGATACTGCGCAAGAGGCACTTGATCGGATAGATGCCCAGTTAAACCGATCTTTGGCCAGATTGCGGGCATTACACACCGCGGATCTAACCCATTCGCGGACTGATCTGACAAACTCCATCGACCGGTTAGCACGGTTGTTTTCGACAATGGTGGATCGCGAGGGAAAATCTCTACAGATCGCACGTGATCCCGGACTCTGGGTACGCATGGATGCACAGGATATCGAAGAAGTACTGGGAAACTTGCTGGACAATGCAGTCAAGTGGTGTCGGCAAAGTGTGCGTATGACCGCCGCACGCAAGCCCGGATGCATCGAAATCAGTATCGAAGACGACGGCCCCGGGATTACCCAACAAGCCCACCGAGAGGCTCTGCGATCAGGAGGTCGGCTGGACACGTCGGTCACCGGCAGTGGATTGGGGCTGGCAATAGCAGTCGATTTATTGAACGCTTATAACTTCCATTTAAATCTGGGAACATCTGCGTTGCTCGGCGGGCTGGAATGTAGAATTGTGATTTCGACTTGATTTGACCCAAAAATGTTTGATCGACGAAGCCACCATTCCCGCAAATCTCAGCTGTCTGCGAAATAGGATCGATGTATCGCTTCACGCAACCAAGAAATTTTTCCGCTGACTGAGGGTGCGCAGAAATCAGTTATTATTCTTCACCGCTGAAAAATCCACTACAGCAAAGTGCATGCACCCCAAAGCTACCAGGCGCTTTACTCTGACAAATGAGCAATTTGGGCTCGGGGCGGACATCCGATCATTTCACCCTAACAATTGACGGGCACTTGGGCCGCCAATGTCGCCAAAGGGCTGCGGCCGACCGACTGCATCCGAAGCATCCAGATGGCATGGCAACGGCAGGTAATGGCTCTCCGCACCAGTTGGGGCACGTCGCAGAGAACGTCGGCAGCGAGCCCAAATATAGTGATGGTGCGCGGAGTCCAAACGACAAGTTTAGGTGTAAAGCGGACCCTCATCAGCAGGTGTTTTCGTGCAAATTCTTGCATGGACCGGGAGGCAGCGATTGATGTCTCCCGAGTATTAACTTCTACTGCGACATCCCGCCTTCGGTCGAAATTTGTTCTTCGACATGGCCCTGGTTGGTTATGTCCGATCCCCGAGGTGGATATTCCTTGAATGTAGACAGGTGGTTTTGGACGATTTTGGCAGCAGGACCAAACGCCCACATTTTGTTGCCCATCCACCGTGTATACATCCCCGATTCCTCGGCCGCTTTTTCGTAGGGATCGCGGCGCAGGTTGAACAGCAGGGGTGCGTTCAGTTCTTCTTTGGGTCCCGCCCAACCTTCGGTTTGTATCGTGAAGTGCGCTTTCCAGTCACCATGCCGCACCGCTTGCAGGTCCGGGCCTTCGTAGTAGATGATCTCATCCCGGTTGCTGTCGCTGTCACCAGTCAAAAACGACAGTTGGTTGAACCCATCCAGATGCACCTGATAGCCCTCGTAGCCTTGGAGCAATGATCCAGGCAGATCGTCCGGGCCGCCAGCGGCGGCAACAAGGGTGGGCATCCAGTCTAGACCGGCAAAAATACCATTGCTCACGGTTCCGGCTGGAACTTTTCCGGGCCAGCGAATGATGGCAGGGACGCGGAAGCCGCCTTCCCAGGTTGTGCCTTTTTCGCCATGGAACGGTGTTGTTCCCCCGTCGGGCCAAGTCATGGTTTCAGGGCCATTATCCGAGGTGAAGACGACAATTGTGTTTTCTGAAACGCCGAGCTCGTCCAACCGAGCCATGACTTTGCCCACGTTGTCGTCAAGCTCTTTCATGACCACATCCTGCAAACCGCGTCCGGCACCCAACATGGCTTCGTAATCGGGGCTCAGATGTGTCCAGACATGCGCGCGCGCCGGAGCCATCCAAACAAAGAAAGGCGTTTCACTGTCAACCGCGCGGTTGATGAAGTCCAGCGTGTGCGCCGTTACTTCATCGTCGAGCGTCTTCTGCCGCTGGGGCGGAGCGGGTCCATCGTCGACAATGCGTTGTTTTCCGACCAAACCCCAGCGCGGATCAACAGTTTCATCTACGGTATCAGTTGCGTAGGCATGGATGATGTTCCGAGGGCCAAAAGTGTCGTTGAATTTTTGATCTTTCGGCCAGTCCGGATCGGATGTGTATTCCATCGCGTTCAGGTGATAAAGCCAGCCCCAGTATTCGTCAAAACCCTTCACTGTCGGCAGGAACTTGTTCATATCGCCCAGATGGTTCTTGCCAAATTGACCAGTTGTGTAGCCCAGGGATTTCAGCATGTTGGCCAGAGTTGGGTCATTTTCGCTCAGACCTTTTTCCGGGTCTCCGGGCAGGCCAACCGTGTGCATCCCCGTTCGAACCGGAAATTGTCCGGTGATAAAGGCAGACCGCCCGGCGGTACAGCTTGGCTGCGCATAGTAATCCGTAAGGCGCATGCCATCCGCAGCAAGCTGGTCAAGGTTGGGGGTTTTGATGCTTTTCACACCCTGATGGTAGCTGCCCAGACTGGCCCAGCCGACATCATCAGCCATGATGACAAGGATATTAGGTTGGTCGGTTTCGGCCAAAACTGGCAGGGCACAGACCGAAGCCGTGGCCAGCGTGGCGGAAACCGCAACAGATCGAAGAATGAACATTTTTACCTCTGTGGACGTAGAAGACGATATCGGTGGTGGGACTATCGAAAGGTCCGTTCGGGATAGCGGTCGAAACTTTGATGCTGCAACAAGGCTTTACTAAGATTTCGCATTGTGGAATTTAAAACCCAAATTCTGGAAAGAAACTGAACGCATGATTAATGAAAACGCCCTGACTGCCTTTCTTTCATTGGCCGAGACTGGCAGTTTCCAAAATGCGGCCCGCGCGATGGGTGTCTCCAACGCGTCGTTTTCCCGCTACGTCGGGCAAGTGGAGGACCATGCGGGGGTGGCGCTCTTTGACCGAAGTCGCAACAGCAGCACACTGACACGCGCTGGACAGGAGTTTTTGCCGATCGCCAAGGCTTTGCGCGAAGACCTGGATCGCTTTGCGACCCGCGTGACCAGTTTGCGTGAAACCGGGCCGGGAACTTTGCTCATTGGCTGTGGACCTCTGACCACGAGAACTTTGATCCTGCCCGTCTTGCGATCAGTGCGGCGAGTGATGCCCGACCTGCGCTTCCGAGTTCTGGTGAGCGCCTATGCGCGCCCGCTCGACTTATTGCAGGCGGGAGAGTTCGATGTTTTCCTCGGTGATCTGACCTACACACCCGAAGCCGACGATGTCGAGATCATGGTGATGGAAAAGCAAGAAATTCAATTTGTGGCCCATCGAGATCATGAAATTCACCAGCGCGGTCCTCAGACAATGGCAGGCATCTTTGATTTTCCCTTTGCCTCGCCGCATCTTCACAAACACTGGAAAGCGACTTTGACAAAGTCACTTGGTGGCGATGCCGCGGCAGTCGAAAAGGTCAATGCACAGCCGCGTATTGAGTGCGACGACTACAATTTCCTGACCGGGTTGTTGGTAGAGCCGGACTACATCGTAGGAGGGATGCCGGACACGTTCGAGGAGTTGATCAGAGCAAAGAAAGTCAAACCAGTGTCGATGAAACAGAGCCTTACGTGGAACATCTGCGCAGCGCGCAAGTCCCAAAACACGTCGGATGCACTTGAATTGTGCTGGAGCGAGCTTGCCAAATATCGGGCGTGATCGGTGGCGCCTAGGAAAAATGCTGCCATGGGTATGAAGATTGCGCTACGCATCTCATTAACCTGCCTGTTGCCTCAACTCCAATGGCAGCACAATACGGTTCGCGATGAACCGGCCCGGAACGTATTCCAGTTCCTCGGGCACACCTTCACCCAGCGTCTTCAGTGTTCCGCCCCAGCGAGTGCATTCCTTACCCGGTGACAGGACCTGATCCTGCCGATCCAGATGTTGGGGCAACGGTTTGCGGCTGTGTTGCCGGGAAGGTTTGCTGTCCTCGGCAGAGCGATAGAACTGGCTTGTGTCGCCGCCGCTGTCGCAATCTGCTTTTCTTCATCTGACCAAAACCGCTTCTTTCGCTTGCTCATGGAGTGCCCCATGATGTCCACTATCGATGATGGACACTTAGACGCCCTCTATCGAACGCGTTTGGTTGCGCTTACCGGACGGACACTTTTCGCCTAGAACTTCCACTCATAGGATGCCCAGAGGGCCTGAGTTGATACGTCGGCCCCGAGGGTCGACCTTGCTTCAAGATGCAGGATTCCCCCGTTATCGAAAGGTTTCTCGAAGTTCAGCCCCACTTCGCCGAAAGTGTCGGTACCCCCTCCGCCTGAGGCCAAAGCAAGCGTATTCCCGAATATGGACACATCCACAATTGACGGCGCATCTGCGTCCCGGTGCACTGCCGCCAATGAAGCTGACAGACGCCCACCAAGCATAGAGGTTGCGTATTCACCGCCAATCCGGGTTTCATTGAATGTGATAGTCCTGTCGCCAATTGTTGCATTGGCGGAACTACCCGTCTCAGTATAGCCATCCAGGTTTTCTTTGCCGTACATAAAGCTTGCCCTTGGGGTCAGGATCGCGCCGTTTTTCAAGGCAAACTCCCGCTCTGCAGCAACGAAGGCAGTTATCATGTCGCTGGAATAGTCAGCTTCCGTCGCAATATTCCCGTTGGTGCCAGACGTGACACAAATGCAGTAGCTGGATTAACCACACTTGGAATGCCCGCAACTGCGGCAGGTCATGCAACCCTCGATCATCACCATGTCGTACTGACCGCAGGATGGGCAAGCCTTGCCGCGTGGGGCGTCCATATTGACGACCTGCGCCTGAGGATCAGATTTCAGCCCCATCCCCTCGCCTTCAAGAAAACCGATATTGATCATGTGTTGCTCGATCACACCGCCAATCGCGGCCAGAATCGAGGGGATGTATTTCCCTTGCACCCAGGCGCCGCCGCGCGGGTCGAACACGGCCTTCAGCTCTTCGACCACAAAGGACACATCCCCACCACGCCGGAACACAGCCGAGATCATCCGGGTCAGTGCCAGCGTCCAGGCATAGTGCTCCATATTCTTCGAATTGATGAACACCTCGAAGGGGCGACGACGGCCTCCGATGACGATGTCGTTGATGGTCAGGTAAATCGCGTGTTCGCTATCGGGCCATTTCAATTTGTAAGTGGACCCTTCCAATGCCTGCGGACGGTCCAGCGGCTCGGACATGTAAATCACGTCTCCGCCATCGACCTCATGGGGTGCATCCGCGCTTTCTCCTGGCACCTTGTCATCGCTTTCCGAAACGGTCAGGACCGAACCGGTGACATCATTCGGACGGTAAGTCGTGCAACCTTTGCAGCCCTGATCCCAAGCCTGCATGTAGACGTCCTTGAACGCGTCAAAGCTGATATCTTCGGGGCAATTGATCGTCTTGGAAATCGAGCTGTCGATCCATTTCTGCGCCGCTGCCTGCATCTTGACATGATCGGACGGAGACAGAGTTTGCGCGTTGACGAAGTAGTCCGGCAACGCTTTATCACCGAACTTGTCACGCCACATCTGCACCGCGTAATCCACGACCTCTTCTTCGGTGCGCGATCCGTCTTTCTGCAAAACCTTGCGCGTATAGGCATAGGCAAAAACCGGCTCGATCCCTGACGACACATTGCCCGCGTACAAAGAGATCGTCCCGGTCGGTGCAATCGAAGTCAGAAGCGCATTGCGGATGCCATGGTCTCGGATTGCGTCGCGCACATCCTCATCCATCTGTAGCATCGTGCCGCTGGCCAGGTATTTCTCGGCGTCGAACAAGGGGAACGCCCCTTTTTCCTTCGCCAAGTCGACCGACGCCAGATACGCGGCGCGGGCGATGGCGTGCAACCAGCGTTCGGTTTGACGCGCCGCCTCGTCCGAACCATAGCGCAGACCCAGCATCAGCAACGCATCTGCCAGACCGGTTACGCCAAGACCGATGCGGCGCTTGTCCTGGGCCTCGGCCTCCTGCTCCGCCAGCGGGAATTTTGAGGCATCCACCACGTTGTCCATCATCCGAACAGCCTTGGCGACAAGCTTCTGCAATGCCTCCTCGTCCAGATGGGCTGCGTCCTCAAACGGGTCTGCAACCAGACGCGCCAGATTGATCGAGCCCAATAGGCACGCGCCATAAGGCGGCAGAGGCTGCTCACCGCACGGGTTGGTGGCGGCTATGGTTTCAACGTAGCTCAGGTTGTTGGCCTGATTGATGCGGTCGATGAAGATCACGCCCGGCTCGGCAAAATCAAAGGTGGCCTGCATGATCTTGTTCCACAGATCACGCGCCTGAACGGTGTGGTAAACCTTGTCGCCAAACACCAGCTCCCATGGTCCATCGGCTTTGACGGCTTCCATGAACGGATCAGTCACCAGCACCGACATGTTGAACATGCGCAGACGGGCCGGATCGGATTTGGCAGTGATAAACTGTTCGATATCGGGATGGTCACAGCGCATGGTCGCCATCATCGCCCCACGGCGCGAGCCTGCGGACATGATCGTGCGGCACATGGCGTCCCACACGTCCATGAAGCTCAATGGGCCAGAGGCATCCGCTGCAACGCCCTTCACATCGGCTCCACGCGGTCGGATAGTCGAGAAATCGTACCCGATCCCGCCACCCTGCTGCATGGTCAACGCGGCCTCTTTCAGCATGTCGAAGATGCCGCCCATGCTGTCGGGGACAGTGCCCATGACAAAGCAGTTGAACAGTGTCACCTGACGAGCGGTTCCTGCACCTGCCGTGATCCGCCCTGCAGGCAGGTATTTGAAGTCCTCAAGCGCCTGATAGAATTCTTCTTCCCAATGCGCAGGGTCTTTTTCGACCCGCGCAAGGTCGCGGGCGATGCGTCGCCAGCTGTCTTCCACCGTTTGATCGATGGGCGTGCCATCCGCCTGTTTGAAACGGTATTTCATGTCCCAGATCTGCTCGGCGATGGGGGCGGCAAAGCGGCTCATTGGTGATTCCCTGTTCTGAAAGAGGTATCCAGAGTACCCCAAATCACCCCAACACCACAACACCTTGATGACTGCGCGCTACAAGCTACAATATAAAGATGGGCCTTGGGACGACTCTGTGGGAAAGCTGTGGATAAGTACGTAAACCTCATAAAACTGTCCGTCGGATCGGAAAGTGTTGATACGCTGATGGCCTGGCAAGACAGCCGCATGCCGCTGTATCAGGATGGCTGCCCGCGTCATGTGACCCGCATGTGGCCCAAACGCGAGGCCGAGATTCTGAACGGCGGATCGATCTATTGGGTGATCAAAGGCGTGATCCAGTGTCGTCAGCGCATCCTGCGGCTGGATGAGGTGATCGGAGAGGACGGCATCCGCCGCTGTGCCATCGTGCTGGACCCCGAAGTACATCGCACGCAGACGGCCCTGAAACGCCCGTTCCAGGGCTGGCGTTACCTCAAACCCGAGGACACACCTGCGGACCTGCCCGAAGGGCGCGCGCAGGACGACGCTTTGCCTGATGACCTTAACCGCGCGCTTGCGGAAATCGGTGTGCTTTAACGCAGCCGATCAAGGAGTTCTGACAGAACCGCTTTCTTCGCCGCGTCATATTTCGGGACCCGACTGCGCCACAGCGTGGCCTGCGATTGCAGGATCAGACCATCTGAAAGAATCTTCAGGTGGTTGGCCCGCAGGGTTTCTCCGGTCGAGGTGATATCGGCAATCGCTTCGGCGGTCTCGTTCATCACCGTGCCTTCGGTTGCGCCCTGGCTATCGACCAGCGTGTAATCGGCCACGCCTGAATCAGTCAGGAACTCGCGCACAAGCCTGTGATACTTGGTGGCAATCCGCAGACGATGGCCATGGGTCCTACGAAACGCCGCAGCCGCCGCATCCAGATCATCAAGCGTATCGACATCAACCCAACAGGCCGGAGTTGCGATGATCAGATCAGCCTTGCCGAACCCAAGCTGCGAGATCTCTTCCAACTGCTGTTCCCAACGCGGCAGTTTCTCGTGCACCAGATCAATCCCGGTGACGCCCAGATGAATTCGCCCCGCGGCCAGTTCGCGCGGGATTTCACCAGCAGAAAGCAAAACCAGTGAGACCCCTTCGATCCCTTCGACCCTGCCAGCGTATTCCCTGTCTGATCCGCTGCGGGACAAAGTAATGCCGCGTTTTTCGAACCACGAGAACGTCTTTTCCATCAACCGGCCCTTCGAGGGCACGCCCAGTTTCAGGCTCATTCTGCACCCTCCTCAATCTCCAGCATCAGATCGGGGCGCAGTACGCCCCCAACAGCCGGGATTTCGGCCCCATTGCCCAATTGCCGGGTCAGCGCGTCATAACGCCCGCCGGTCGCGATCGGAGGCAGATCGGGTCGGCCCGCGGCATAAAAACCAAAAACGAACCCGTCGTAATATTCCATCGAGGTCCGGCCATAGGCGGCCTCGAAATCCAAACGCGCGACATCAACACCGCGCGCCTGTAACGCGGCTACGCGCGCCTCCAGCCGATCCAGCGCCGGGGTGATCTGTGGCAAATCCACCGCGACGTCGCGCAGTTGCTCCAGAGCAAAGGGCATGGTTTCGCGCACGTTTAGCAGCGTTTCCAAGCCAACAAGCTCACTGTCAGAAATCGGTGGGGTGTCGCGATCCTCGCGCAAAGCTTCGATCCGCGCCTCGATTTCCGAGGCCCGACGTTTACCGATCATCGGCGCGTCAATCACCATCGGGTCAGTGGCATTCAGAAGATCGGACCGCAACTCGGGCTCTGCCGCCCGACCCGCATACCGGTCCAGCAACACCCGGAACCGGCGCGGCCGCCAAAGGTGGCGCATCAGCGCGGCCTTGCGACGCTCGGTCGTGCGCAACCCAGCTACAGCGGCAGTCAGGATACCAATATCCCCAGTGGCTGCGCGCAGCGGCAAGCCGCGCAGTTGCAAGGCAAAGAGCGAGAAGACCTCGGCATCGGCTCCGGCAGGATCGTTCCGGTCAAACACCTCATAGCCAACCTGGATGTATTCATTGGCCCGGTCCGGGTCGTGTTCCTGCCGCCGGAAAACCTCGCCGGAATAGGTATAGCGCGCGGGTTCAGCCCCGTCGCTCATATGCATCTGCACCACGGGCAACGTGAAATCCGGACGCAGCATCTGTTCGCCCCGCAACGCATCGGACGTGACATAGGCGCGGGCACGGATGTCTTCCCCATAGAGATCCAGCAACGTTTCTGCCGGTTGCAACAGGGGCGTGTCCACCACCTGAGCGCCCGCAGCCTCGAACCGGACACGCATCATTGCGGCGCGGGCCTGTATCTGTGAACGGTTGGGCATCGCTCAGTCCTGACTGTCCAGAATTTCGCGCACTTTGGCGACCAGTTCATCGCGCGGCACTTCGAACTGGCTGGGGCGTTCCTTCCATTCCTCAAGCGTGGCGCTTTCGGCAATTTTGGCACCCAGGATCAGATCCTTGATCTGAACGATGCCATTCGCCTTCTCATCGCCGCCTTCGATCACTGCGATTGGAGAGTTCCGCTTGTCCGCATATTTCAGCTGATTGCCGAAGTTCTTGGGATTGCCCAGATAAACCTCGGCGCGAATGCCTGCATTACGCAGCTCCGCCACCATCGCCTGATAATCAGCCATCCGGTCGCGATCCATGACGGTGACAACAACGGGGCCGGTGGCTTGCGCACTCAGCCTGCCTTTTTCGCGCAACGCGGCCAGCAGGCGATCAACGCCTATGGAGATACCGGTCGCAGGCACTTCCTGCCCGGTAAAGCGCTTGACCAGATCGTCATAGCGCCCGCCGCCAGAGACAGAACCGAATTGCCGCTTGCGGCCTTTCTCGTCGCAAATCTCAAAGGTCAGCTCGGCCTCGTAAACTGGTCCGGTGTAGTAACCCAGACCCCGCACGACTGAAGGATCAATCTCGATCCGGTCCGAACCATAGCCACCTGCGTCCAACAAAGCGCCGATCTGTTCCAACTCTGCGACCCCCTCTGCACCTATCTTGCTGTTGCCAATTGCATAACGAAGATTTGCGAGGGTTTTCCCTTGATCATTGGTTTTTGATGTCAAAAATGCCAGGACGGGCTCTGCCATTGTTTTTGTTAGACCAACACCTTCAATGAAGGCGCCAGATTGGTCCTGCCGGCCACTGGTCAAAAGCTCCAATACGCCAATTTCACCGACTTTGTCGAATTTGTCGATTGTCCTCAGAATCGCTTCTCGATCATAAACTCGATTATGATCCACAGCTTCCAGAACACCATCCAGCACTTTACGGTTGTTGACCCGCACCAGATAGTCGCCGCGCGGAATACCCACGGTCTCCAACGTGTCCGAAAGCATCGCGCAAATCTCGGCGTCAGCAGCCATCGAGGCTGTACCCACCGTATCCGCATCGCATTGATAGAACTGACGATACCGCCCCGGCCCCGGCTTTTCGTTCCGCCAGACCGGGCCCATCGCATAGCGGCGATATGGCGTCGGCAAGTCATTGCGGTGCTGCGCATAAACACGGGCCAAAGGCGCGGTCAGGTCATAGCGCAGGGCCATCCAGTCGCCGTTGCCGCCTTCGTCAAACTCCTGCCACGCAAAGACGCCTTCGTTCGGGCGATCCACGTCGGGCAGAAACTTGCCCAGCGCCTCGACAGTCTCGACCGCGCTGCTTTCCAAGGCGTCGAACCCGTAACGATGATACACACCCGCAATCGTCCGCAGCATCTCGGTGCGCTGCGTGACTTCCTCGCCGAAATAGTCACGGAACCCTTTCGGCGTGACGGCCTTGGGGCGGGGCTGTTTCTTGGGCTTGGCCATGTGGGGCGTCCTTGGGAGTGTCCTTGTTCCGCGCGCGGTCTATCCCATGGCCCGCATCGGGGCAAGGCGCGCTTTCTCTGGCCATGGCGGCACAGGGTCGCTATGACCGGCGCAAGACAGGAGTTTCCAATGCAGCATCTGGAAGAAAAGATCGCACATCTGACCCGTACCGTGGACGAGCTGAACACGGTCGTGACCAAACAACAGTCGGAAATCGACCGGCTGACCCGCCGAGTGGAAATGCTGCTGCAGCGTGAAGCAGAACGTGCGCAGGAAGGATCGGGCGGCGTTGTCCTTGGTGACGAACGGCCGCCGCACTACTAAAGCCTTACAGCCCCAGCGTCGTCTTCACCGCATTGTCCACAACACCACCCAACAAGGCGTTTTCGTCACCAGCACAGCCGTCTTTCAAAGCAGCCAGAAAAGTCTCGCGCAGAGCGGCCTTATCCTCATCCGACGTGGCATGCGCCTCGATATCGACCTGACGGTTGTACAACGACAGGGCCGTCATCTTCCCGACAACGTCCAGAATGTATTCTTCGTTCCCATCGGCCTCTTCGATGACCGTGGTGCAGGTGTGATACATAAGCGGCAGTGCCTCTTGCATCATCTGTTCGGCTTCTTCGTCGGCGAACGCCAAGCCAGGGCTTGTGAGCATTCCGGCGACGACAATCACTTTCAGCGGACTAAAACGCATCTTGTTGCTCCTTCACTCACTTAGAATTCGCACCAATCAGCGCACCAGCCACAGCCCCTGCTGCAGCACCCTTGCCATCACCGATCAAGGCTCCGACACCCGCGCCAATTACAGCGCCTTTGATCGTGTTTTCTTTTTTCTTGTCGTCCGCCAGTCCGGCTGAGGCCGAAACCAGAGCCACCGACGCGGCGGCTCCAAATACAAATTTTCTGAACTTGAGACCTGCTATCGTCATATCAACGCCCTCCCGTGGCATGACCCAAAGACATCTCTGTCTGGTCAGCCTAACGAGGGGTTAACTGTCTGGCAACAAAGCGGTGTCAGATCTCTTCCACAGTCATCACGCCTTCCAGCGATTTGATCGCGCCCTTGATTTGCGGGTTGATCGGAAACTCGCGCCCCAGATCCATTTCAACATCCCCCGGCAGGCTTGGGTCCAACAACAGCAGTTGGATTGGACCCCGCGCTGCGCCCTTGGCGGCGGTCGCGGCGTCTTCCAACACTTTGGCAACAGTTGGTAATGCCTGCGCCTCATCAACGAAAATGCGCAACCCGGTTGCCCCGGCCTCGGCCACCAGCGAATCCGCAGGTCCGACTGACCGACCCAGCAGTTTGAGCTGATCTGCCTCCATCGTCGCCTCGGCGGTCAGGACGACCTGAGCCCCCGTTTCCAGAAACTCACGGCATTTCTCTAACGTGTCCGAAAACAGCGTGACCTCATAGGCTCCGGTTGGGTCCGAGAGCTGCGCAAAAGCAAAGCGGTTGCCCTTGGCCGATTTCCGTTCCTGCCGTCCGGCGACTACTCCGGCCATTTTGGCGATCAGCGGGCCAGAGCGGGCTTTGTCCATCACCTCATCCAGCGTCAGAACCTGTTTACGCTTCAAAGCGGGCATATAGTCGTCCAGCGGGTGACCGGACAGGTAGAAACCGATGGCCTTGAATTCTTCACTGAGGCGCTCGGCAGGCAGCCAATCCGGCGTCGGTGACAGGCGTGGTTCGGGCAGGTCGTCACCGGCCTCACCAAACAGAGACACCTGGTTGGAGTTTTTCTGCTCATGGATCGCCGCCGAATACTGCACCAGCCGGTCAAGGCTTTCGAACACGCGGCGGCGGTTTTTGTCGAGCTCGTCAAAGGCTCCGGCCCGCGCCAGCATTTCCAACGGGCGTTTGCCGACTTTCTTCAGATCCACTCGACGCGCAAAGTCGAACAGGTTGACGAACGATTTTTCCGCCCGCCCCTCGACCACGAGGTTCATCGCCTCGACGCCTACGTTTTTCAATGCGCCCAGCGCATAGACCAACTCACCGTTCACAACGTCGAACGTCGATAGCGAGCGATTCACACATGGCGGCACATAGGGCAATTCCAACCCTTTGCGGACTTCTTCAAAGTAGACGGCCAGCTTGTCCGTCAGATGGATATCGCAGTTCATGACACCCGCCATAAACTCGACCGGGTGGTTCGCCTTCAGCCAACCGGTTTGATAGCTGACCACCGCATAAGCCGCAGCGTGGGATTTGTTGAAGCCGTAGTTGGCGAATTTCTCGAGCAGGTCGAAAACCTCAGAGGCTTTCTTTGCATCCACGCCGTTCTCGCCCGCGCCCTTTTCAAATTTGGGACGCTCGGCATCCATGGCCTCTTTGATCTTCTTACCCATCGCGCGGCGCAACAGGTCGGCACCACCCAACGAATATCCCGCCATGACCTGCGCGATTTGCATCACCTGTTCCTGGTAAACGATGATACCCTGAGTTTCCTCAAGGATGTGGTCAATCAAAGGATGCACGGACTCGATCTTGCGCAGCCCGTTCTTGACCTCACAATAGGTCGGGATGTTCTCCATCGGGCCCGGACGATACAGCGCCACCAAGGCCACGATGTCTTCAATACAGGTGGGCTTCATCCGCTTGAGCGCGTCCATCATGCCGCTGGATTCCACCTGGAACACAGCCACGGTCTTGGCCGCTGAGTAGAGCTTATACGTCGCCTCGTCATCCAGCGGGATGGCGTTGATCTCGTTCTCGGCCCCTTCTGCGGGTTCATAAAGCTCAGTGCCATCTGCCGCGATATGCAGATGCCGCCCGGATTTGAAAATCAAATCCATCGCGTTCTGGATCACAGTCAGGGTTTTCAAACCCAAAAAGTCGAACTTCACCAGCCCGGCCTGTTCCACCCATTTCATGTTGAACTGGGTTGCTGGCATGTCCGAACGTGGGTCCTGATACAGTGGCACCAGCGCGTCCAACGGTCGGTCCCCGATCACCACGCCCGCTGCGTGGGTCGACGCGTTGCGCAGCAATCCCTCGACCTGCTGGCCATAAGTAAGAAGACGATCCACCACCTCTTCGTTCCGCGCCTCTTCACGCAGGCGCGGTTCATCTTTCAGCGCTTTCTCAATCGAAACCGGCTTGACCCCCTCAACCGGGATCATCTTGGACAGGCGGTCCACCTGCCCATAGGGCATCTGCAACACCCGCCCGATGTCGCGCACGGCGGCCTTCGACAGCAGCGCACCAAAGGTGATGATCTGTCCCACCTTGTCACGGCCGTATTTTTGCTGAACATAGCGGATCACCTCTTCGCGGCGATCCATGCAGAAGTCGATGTCGAAGTCGGGCATCGAGACCCGCTCGGGGTTCAGGAACCGCTCGAACAGCAGCGAATAGCGCAGAGGGTCAAGGTCGGTGATCGTCAGCGCATAAGCCACAAGAGACCCCGCACCCGAGCCCCGCCCCGGCCCTACCGGAATATAGTGATCCTTGGCCCACTGGATAAAGTCGGCAACGATCAGGAAGTAACCAGGAAAGCCCATTCCTTCGATAATGCCCAGCTCAAAATCCAGACGTTCCTGATACGCTTCAGGCGTCACCGCGTGCGGGATCACAGCCAGACGTTTCTGCAGACCTTCGTTCGCAATGCGGCGCAGTTCGGCCACCTCATCATCCGCGAACTTCGGCAAGATCGGATCACGGCGATAAGCCATGAAGGCGCAGCGTTTGGCAATCTCGACAGTGTTCTCAATAGCCTCGGGCAGGTCCGCAAACAGCGTCACCATCTCTTGCTGCGATTTGAAATAATGCTGCGCAGTCAGGCGGCGGCGACCTTCCTGCTGGTCGACATAAGCACCTTCCGAGATACAGATCAGCGCATCATGCGCCTCATACATGTCCGAGGTCGGAAAATAGACGTCATTCGTGGCAACCAGCGGTAGGTTCTTGGCATAGGCCATTTCGATATGGCCGCGCTCGGTCAAGCGTTCTGCTTCTGGCTGACCGTCCTCGCCCGGATGGCGCTGAAGTTCGATATAAAGCCGATCCGGGAACATTCCCGCCAGACGATCTACCAGCATTTCAGCCGCAGGGCGTTGGCCCTGCTGCAACAACAAGCCCACCGGCCCGTCCGGACCACCAGTCAAACAGATCAGACCTTCGGACCGATCTGCCAGCTCGTCCAAAGAAACCTGTGGCAGCTGCCCACCCTTGTCCACATACAGGCACGAACTCAGCTTCATCAGGTTTTCATACCCGACCTCGGACTGCGCCAGCAGAACCAGCGGTGCGGGCGCTCTTGGTTTCTCGCCGGGCTGCGCCTGCACAAAGGTCAGATCAACCTGACAGCCCATGATCGGCTGCACGCCCGCACCGCTTGCTGTAACCGAGAACTCCAAAGCCGAGAACATCGAGTTTGTGTCCGTGACCGCAACGGCGGGCATCTCCATCTTCTCGCAAAGCGCAGGAAGCTTTTTAAGCCGCACGGCGCCTTCCAGAAGGGAGTATTCTGTGTGAACGCGGAGGTGAATGAATCGTGGATTACTGCTCATACGGACCAAGCTATCTCAGCCAGGCGCTCTGCAAAAGCGGGAACCGTAGCTTCGGAATGCACAAAAAATCGATGCTGATTATTCGGCTTTTCCAGAAGGTGCTTCGGGATTGATCGGCTGACGTATTCAAAAAGCTCTTTATTTACAACCGCCTGCCTTCTACACGAAGACAAAAATCACATGCCGTGCGTTTCCAATGGTGCATCACAGAGGCAGTTTTTCTTGCCAGATAAGCCGCACTGTTTCTAACATCTTACGGCAAGCTATTCGCCCGCCGCTCTTTCTACGTCGCATCGAAGGAGGGTCTAAAGGGCGCAACAGGGTAAGGCGACGGGTTTCTCGAATGAATATCACGTTTCTTCTGAACGGAGAGACAGTGGAGCTGGCGGATGTCAATCCTACGGCGACCCTGCTGGACTGGCTGCGCGAGGATCGCGGCCTGACCGGCACCAAGGAAGGCTGCAACGAAGGCGATTGCGGGGCCTGTACCGTCATGGTCACGGATGAAGGCGGCCACAAGGCGCTGAATTCCTGCATCCTGTTCCTGCCCCAACTGCATGGCAAAGCCGTCCGCACTGTCGAAGGCGCAAGCGGGCCCAATGGCGAAGCCCATCCGGTACAGCAGGCCATGGTAGACCTGCACGGATCTCAATGCGGGTTCTGCACCCCTGGTTTTGTCATGTCGATGGTCGCCAGCCACGCCAATGGCGCGACCGATCACGACACACAGCTTGCCGGCAACCTGTGTCGCTGTACCGGCTATGCCCCGATTATCCGTGCTGCCGAGGCCGCAGCAAAACTTCCCGTGCCTGTTTGGGTCAAAGATAAGCCTGCCCCCGCAGCCGATGCACGGCGAGTACCGGGTTCGTCAGATGAACTGGCTGCTTTGTACGTTGAATACCCTGATGCGACACTTATTGCCGGGGCAACTGACGTTGGCCTTTGGGTCACCAAACAGTTGCGTGATCTGGATCCCGTGATCTTCCTCAACCGCTGCGAAGATCTGAAACAGATCGCAATCACTGACAGCGAAGTCCGCTTCGGCGCCATGGTCGACATGAATCGCATGGGAGAGGCCCTGGCTGACCTGCACCCTTCCTACGCCGAAATGATCCGGCGCTACGCCAGCGTTCAGGTGCGACATGCAGCGACCGTCGGCGGTAACATCGCCAACGGCTCGCCTATCGGGGACAATCCTCCTGCACTGATCGCGCTGGGTGCAACCTTGCATCTGCGCAAGGGTGATAAGCGGCGCTCGATCCCCTTGGACGAGTTCTTCATTGACTACGGTAAGCAAGACCGCACACCGGGTGAATTCGTTGAAGCCGTCAGCTTCCCGCGTCAGCCCGACAGGCTGAAGGCTTACAAACTCAGCAAACGGTTCGATCAGGATATCTCGGCCGTTTGCGGGTGTTTCAATGTCACGGTTTCGGACGGCAGCGTCACACAGGCGCGTATCGCTTTCGGCGGCATGGCAGGAGTTCCGAAACGGGCAACCCATGTCGAGGCCGCGCTGATCGGCAAACCCTGGACACGCGACACCATTAAAGCCGCGCTTCCTGCCTTTGCTGACGATTACGCACCACTCACGGACATGCGCGCCTCGGCCACCTATCGTCTGGAGACGGCCAAAGCGATGCTGGAACGCTATTTCCTCGAAGACCAGGGTGAGATCACCAACGTGCTGGAGGTGTCGGCATGAGCGTAACCAAACCCCTCCCACACGATGCGGCCCCGCTGCATGTGTCCGGCTCAGCGCGGTATGTGGATGACATCCCGACGCCCAAGGGCACGCTGCATCTGGCATTTGGCCTCAGCCCGATCGCAAAGGGCAAGATCACCGCGATGGACTTATCGGATGTGAAGGCCGCCGAAGGTGTCGTGATGGTGATGACGGCCGAGAATCTGCCTTTCGCCAATGACGTCTCACCCTCGATCCATGATGAGCCATTACTCTCAGACGGCACGGTTCACTATATCGGCCAGCCCGTGTTTCTGGTTGTCGCAACCAGCCATCTGGCCGCCCGCAAGGCCACCCGTCTGGGCAAGATCGACTATGCCGAAGACACACCGATCCTGACGGTCGAAGAGGCGCTTGCCTCTGACAGCCGGTTCGAGGACGGACCGCGCATATACGCCAAAGGTGATGCGGACGCCGCCATCGCAGGCGCAGCGCACGTCATCGAAGGCACGTTTGAGCTTGGCGGACAAGAGCATTTCTATCTGGAAGGTCAGGCCGCTTTGGCGGTGCCAAATGAAGGCGCGGATATGCTGGTGCACAGCTCGACCCAGCACCCGACTGAGATTCAGCACAAGGTTGCGGATGCCTTGGGCGTTCCGATGCACGCCATCCGGGTTGAAACCCGCCGTATGGGCGGCGGCTTTGGTGGCAAGGAAAGTCAGGGCAACGCATTGGCCGTTGCCTGTGCCGTTGCCGCGCGTGCCACAGGCAAAGCCTGCAAAATGCGCTATGACCGCGACGATGACATGATCATCACCGGCAAGCGCCATGCCTTCCGAATTTCCTACAAGGCCGGGTTCGATGAGAATGGCCACATTCAGGGCGTGTCTTTCCTCCACTATGCGATCTGCGGCTGGGCGCAGGACCTGTCCCTGCCCGTCGCCGACCGCGCAATGCTGCATTCGGACAATGCCTATCTGCTGCCCAATGCGCGGATCGAAAGCCACCGATTGAAAACCAACACTCAATCCGCCACCGCCTATCGCGGATTCGGCGGGCCGCAAGGCATGGTAGGTATAGAGCGGGTTATGGACCACGCGGCACATGCACTTGGTCTGGACCCGGTCGAGCTGCGCCGCCGGAACTACTATGAACCGGCCCACGCAGTCGCCGAGCCTGCACCAGTTGAAAAGCCTCTGGGCCATCCCGACCCGCGTGAAGACCTGACTAGCCGGGGCGCTGTCGAGACAGGGGACGCCCCCATGCGCCCGCTGCCCGCAGGTGGCAACACGACGCCCTACGGCATGGAGATCAGCGATTTCGAACTGCACGGAATGACCGAGGCGCTACTGAAGTCCAGCGACTACGCTGCGCGCAAAGCGGCTATCGATAAATGGAACGCCGAGAACAGTGTGATAAAGAAGGGCATCGCCTTCTCTCCGGTCAAGTTTGGTATCTCCTTCACTCTGACCCACCTGAACCAGGCCGGTGCTTTGGTGCATGTGTATCAGGACGGCTCGGTCCATCTGAACCACGGCGGCACCGAAATGGGTCAGGGACTGTTTCAGAAAGTGGCGCAAGTCGCAGCCTCACGCTTCGGCATCCCGCTGCAGATGGTCAAGATTACCGCCACCGACACCGCCAAAGTACCGAACACATCGGCGACGGCAGCGTCTTCGGGCAGTGACCTGAACGGCATGGCAGTGAAAGCCGCCTGTGATACGATCCGCGACCGGATGGCAGACTATCTGGCTGAACGGCATCAGGCCGATCCTTCTGCCGTTACATTCTCCGACGGCCACGTTTCGGTGGGCGAAGAGCGCTATACCTTCGCCGAAGCTGCAGCGCTAGCCTATCAGGGCCGGATCAGCCTGTCGGCAACTGGCTTCTACAAGACACCCAAAATCGAATGGGACCGGATCGCAGGACGCGGACGTCCATTCTTCTACTTCGCCTATGGTGCGTCGATAACCGAAGTTGCGGTTGACACGCTGACCGGCGAGAACCGCATTCTGCGCACCGACATCCTGCATGATGCGGGCGCATCGCTGAACCCGGCGCTGGACATTGGACAGGTCGAAGGCGGCTATGTGCAGGGCGCAGGCTGGCTGACGACCGAGGAACTGGTCTGGGACGGCAAGGGCAACCTGCGCACGCACGCGCCCTCGACCTACAAGATCCCCGCCTGCTCCGACCGGCCCGACATTTTCAATGTCGCGCTTTGGGGTGGTACAAACCGCGAGGACACAATCTATCGCTCGAAAGCGGTCGGGGAACCACCTTTCATGTTGGGCATCTCGTCATGGCTGGCCCTGTCCAACGCGGTGGCAGCCTGTGGCGACATGTACCCTGCACTCAACGCACCTGCCACCGCTGAGGAAGTCTGGCGCGGTGTCCAAAGGATGAAGGGAGGCATCTGATGGGATTTGATCTGGAGGCTTTGAGGGAGGCAGTCAAAACCCACGGACAAGTGGTCCGCGTGGTCATTGCCGGGATCAAAGGATCATCCCCGCGCGAAGTCGGCGCGGCCATGCTTGTCTGGAAGGACGGACAAAGCGGCACCATAGGTGGCGGTACGCTGGAATTTCAGGCGGCCGGGGCGGCGCGGGCACAGACCCAAGCTTCGCGCCTGACCCACCACGCGCTTGGACCCGAGATGGGACAATGTTGCGGTGGCGCGGTTTCGCTGCTCAGCGAGGTCTATGACCGCGCGGCGCTGGAAACGCTGGATGAAACACTCATCGTGCGTGCCACATCTGGCGGGGAGATGCCGTTATCGGTCAAACGATTGCTGGCAACCGCGCGTGGCCAGGGGATCACTCCTGAACCCCAGATAGTCGATGGCTGGATGATTGAGCCGGTGCACAAACCAACCCGACACCTCTGGATCTGGGGTGCCGGTCATGTCGGACGGGCTCTGGTGGATGTTCTGTCACCGCTGCCCGACCTTGCAATCACCTGGATCGACACCGGCCCGGATCGGTTTCCGACCACCGCCCCCAAGAGTGTAACCGTGGTTCCGGCAGTAAAACCGGCCGAGCTGGTCCGACACGCACCGACCGATGCCGAGCACCTTGTGCTGACATATTCACACAATTTGGACCTGGAACTGTGCAACAGGCTGCTTTTGCATGATTTCCGCTTTGCGGGACTGATCGGCTCGGCTACGAAATGGGCGCGATTCCGGTCGCGGCTGGCGGCGCTTGGGCATTCGCCCGAGCGGATCAGCCGGATAACCTGTCCGATTGGCGATCCGAACCTGGGCAAACACCCGCAGTTGATCGCCGTTGGCGTTGCCGCGCAACTGTTGCGCCCGGCCTGGCAGAACGAGTTGAAGAAGGACCTGAGCGCGTGACCACTCCACTTTTGAGCCTGCAAGGGCTAACCAAAGCCTATCCCGGCGTCGTGGCCAATGATCAGGTGTCTTTCGACATCGGCGAGGGCGAAGTTCACGCCCTGCTGGGGGAAAACGGCGCCGGAAAATCGACACTGGTCAAAATGATCTATGGATTGGTGAAGCCTGACAGCGGCACCATGCTGTTGCGCGGCCAGCCTTTCGCGCCCCCTGAACCTCGATCTGCACGGGCTGACGGTATTGCAATGGTGTTTCAGCACTTTTCGCTCTTCGACGCGCTGAATGTGGCCGAGAACATCGCGTTGGGGATGGAGAATCCACCGCCAATGGGCGATCTGGCCTCACGTATCCGCGAAGTGTCCGAGGCATATGGCCTGCCACTGGACCCGTTCCGCACTGTTGGGGATCTGTCCGCAGGAGAGCGTCAGCGGGTCGAGATCATCCGCTGTCTGTTGCAAGACCCCAAGCTGCTCATCATGGACGAGCCGACGAGCGTGCTGACTCCACAAGAAGTCGACATCCTGTTTGAGACGCTGAACAAGCTGCGCTCCGAAGGCACATCGATCCTCTATATTTCGCACAAGCTTGAAGAAATCCGGACGCTGTGTGATCACGCGACGATCCTGAGACTGGGTAAGAACGTGGGCGAATGCGTGCCCGCCGAGACATCCGCGCGGGACATGGCCGAGATGATGGTGGGCTCGACCCTGCAGACGCCTGAACGCTCGGGGCGTGACTTTGGTGGGGTTGCTCTGGATGTCACTGGGCTATCAGTGCCGTCACCGTCGGAATTCGGCACGGCGCTGAAGAACATCCACATGACCGTCCGCAAGGGCGAAGTTCTGGGCATTGGTGGCGTTGCCGGGAATGGACAGGATGAATTGCTGGGTGTGCTGTCGGGTGAAATCCTGACCGCTGCGGATGCGATCAAGTTCAACGGTCAACGGATCGGCAAACTTGGCCCCACCGCGCGGCGCAAGCTGGGTGTGCTGACGGCCCCCGAAGAACGGCTGGGCCATGCAGCAGCCCCGGATATGAGCCTGACGGAAAACGCCTTGCTGACCGGATCGGTGCGGGAACGGCTGGAAAGCAACGGCTTCTTGAAATGGGCCGAGACCAAAAGCTTTGCCGAGAAGATCATAAGCGCTTTTGACGTTCGCACGCCAGGGCCTGAGAATGCCGCGCGGTCTTTGTCCGGAGGGAACTTGCAGAAATTCGTGATTGGTCGCGAAGTGTTGCAAAACCCCGACGTTCTTGTGGTGAACCAGCCCACCTGGGGCGTGGATGCAGCGGCGGCGGCAGCGATCCGGCAGGCCATTCTGGATCTGGCCGCTAAGGGAACTGCGGTAGTCTGCATCAGCCAGGATCTGGATGAATTGATGGAAATTTCGGACAGCTTTGCGGCTTTGAATGAAGGACGGCTGAGCGCACCGCGCCCAACGACAGGTCTGACTGTGGACGAGATCGGCCTGATGATGGGTGGTGCCCATGGCATGGAGGTGGCGCATGTGTGATCCGTGGTGTCGCCTTCGGCGAGAGTTTTTAAGAAAAGAAGAAGAATGTGGGGGGCTGAGCAGATGATTGTATTGGAGAAGCGGCCACAGCCGTCCAAGGCGTGGTCTTATGCGACCCCTCTGGTGGCGGTGCTGGCGACAATGGTGTTTGGAGGGGTGCTGTTTACCATTCTGGGCAAGAACCCGATTGAAGCCATTGGCACTATTTTCTGGGAACCGCTGTTTGGCGAGTTTGCCTTCTACTACCGTCCACAATTGTTGGTCAAAGGCGCACCTTTGGTTCTGATTGCCATCGGTCTGTCGCTGGGCTTTCGGGCCGGTATCTGGAATATCGGTGCCGAAGGGCAATACATCATGGGTGCCATCTTTGGCGCTGGTGCTGGTCTGGCCTTCTATCCTTTGGATGCGTTTTACATCTTCCCGATCATGGTGATTTCGGGCGCGTTCGGCGGTTGGCTCTGGGCGATGATCCCGGCCTTTCTGAAAGTACGTTTTGGCACCAATGAAATCCTGGTGTCGCTGATGCTGGTCTATGTGGCCGAGCAGATGCTGGCCTCGGTCTCGCTGGGCCTGCTGAAGAACCCAGAGGGCTTTGGCTTTCCCGGATCGCGCAACCTGCAGCAATATGACAGCGCGCATAACGCCGAGCTGATCGCCGGGTCCGGCATGCATTGGGGTGTGGTGACAGCACTGATCGCCGTGATCTTTGCGTATGTGCTGCTGAACCGGCACATGCTGGGCTTCCACATCCGTCTAACGGGTGAGGCGCCGCGTGCGGCGAAGTTCGCGGGTGTGAACCCGGCGCGGTTGATCCTGTTCTGTCTGGGCTTGTCCGGGGCGCTGGCCGGGCTGGCCGGGATGTTCGAGGTCTCGGGGCCTTCGGGCGTAGTCAGCATCGATTTTAACGTTGGCTATGGCTTTACCGCGATCATCGTCGCTTTTCTGGGCCGCCTGCATCCGGTGGGTATCCTGCTGGCCGGCGGCCTGATGGCGCTGACCTATATTGGCGGCGAAATCGCGCAGTCGAAGCTGGGCCTGCCGGCCGCAGCGATCCAAGTTTTCCAGGGGATGCTTCTGTTTTTCCTGCTGGCTTTCGATCTTCTGACCAACTACCGCATCCGTGCGGCTCGTAGCGAGGTAGCATAATGGACCTTGGTGAAATCAATCCCGTCCTTCTGGTTGCCTCGCTGATGGTGGCCGCAACCCCCCTGCTGCTGGCTGCGATCGGAGAGCTGGTCGTCGAGAAAGCAGGCGTTCTGAACCTTGGTGTCGAGGGTATGATGATCGTGGGCGCAATCAGTGGCTTTGCCATCTCGGTCGAGACCGGATCGCCCTGGCTAGGCTTTGTTGCGGCGGCAATTGGTGGTGCAGTGCTGTCGCTGCTGTTTGTACTGCTGACACAGGTGGCATTGGCCAATCAGGTGGCAAGCGGCCTTGCACTGACGCTGTTCGGTCTGGGGTTCAGCGCTTTGATGGGGCAAAGCTATGTGGGCGTCAAACCCCCGAGTATGGGTGATATCCACATTCCGGTACTCAGCGACATTCCCGTCATCGGGCCGATCCTGTTCCAGCATGACCCGATCCTCTATGTTGGCATCGCTTTGACCGCAGCGGTTTGGGCCACGCTCAAATATACCCGTGTCGGTCTGATCCTGCGCGCGGTTGGTGAAAACCACGATGCCGCGCACGCGCTTGGTTATAAGGTCATCAAGATCCGCGTCATGGCGATCCTGTTTGGCGGGGCCTGCGCGGGTCTGGGCGGGGCCTATATCAGCCTGATCCGCGTGCCACAGTGGACCGAGGGTATGACCGCGGGTGTGGGCTGGATTGCTCTGGCGCTGGTGGTATTTGCCAGCTGGAAACCATGGCGTGCCTTGTTGGGTGCCTACTTGTTTGGCGGTATCACCGTGTTGCAGCTTAATTTGCAGGCAGCAGGCGTTGCCATCCCCGTCGAGTATCTGGCAATGTCGCCTTATATCATCACGATCCTTGTGCTTGTGATCCTTTCGGCCGACAAGAGCAGCGCACCTGCCGCATTGGGCCGGATCTTCCATGCCTCACACTAGGGGCCAACTGAACCAACTTGGGGAGTAACTACATGAAATTCAAATCACTTCTGACAACGGCTGCAATCGCGCTGGGTCTGGCGACTGGTGCCGTTGCGCAAGACAAAACCAAGGTCGGTTTCGTCTATGTCGGCCCCGTGGGTGACGGTGGCTGGACCTATGAACACAACAAGGGCCGTCTGGCCGTCGAGGATCACTTTGGCGACAAGGTTGAAACCGTCTTTGTTGAATCGGTTCCCGAAGGTCCCGATGCCGAGCGTGTTATGACCCAGATGGCGCTGGAAGGTGCCGATCTGATCTTTACCACTTCGTTCGGCTACATGGATCCGACCATCAACGTGGCCCAGAAGTTCCCGAACGTGAAGTTCGAGCACGCGACCGGCTATAAGACCGCCGACAACGTCTCGGTCTATTCGGCCCGTTTCTATGAAGGTCGCGCTGTTCAGGGCCACATCGCGGGTAACATGACCAAATCCAACATCATCGGATATATCGGTTCGTACCCGATCCCCGAAGTGATCCGTGGCATCAACTCGGCCTATATCCACGCCAAGAAGGTGAACCCGGATGTCGAGTTCAAGATCGTCTGGGCATACACGTGGTTTGATCCAGCAAAAGAGGCTGACGCCGCCACTGTTCTGATTGAACAGGGCGCGGACGTTATCCTGCAACACACCGACTCGACTGCCCCGCAGGCAGCTGCGCAAGAGGCGGGTAACGTTGTCACCTTTGGTCAGGCCTCGGACATGAGCGAATATGCTCCGTTCCCGCGCGTCTCGTCGATCATCGATGATTGGGCCCCCTACTACATTGCACGGACCCAAGCTGTCATGGATGGCACATGGGAAAGCGCCAACACATGGGATGGCATTCGGGAAGGCATGGTTGCAATCGGCGAGATCACGGAAGCCGTTCCTGCCGATGTCAAGGAAGAGGCCTTGGCACTGAAAGCCGCCATGGCTGCGGGTGAGTACCACCCCTTCACCGGCCCGCTGAAAAAGCAGGACGGTAGCGACTGGTTGGCTGAAGGAGAAACTGCTGACGACGGCACGCTGGCAGGCATGAACTTCTATGTCGAAGGTTTGGAAGGCGAAATTCCGCAGTAATCTGCGCGCTTAAGTGATCGAAAGGGCCCGCACAGTGGATGCGCGGGCCTTTTTCATTTTGTCGCCTGCAGAAGCTCGCGCATTGAGGATCAGGTCGCGTGATCTGCGACTTGATGCAGGGCCAAGCCATCAATCGCGCGAGGCGGCACAGCGTTTGTCACCATGGTGTCGATCCTGTCGAAACCGGCAACCTGGAACTTCGGCGATGTTTTCCATTTCTCCGCATCGGCCACCAGCAGCGACTGTCGGGATTGCTGCAGGATCATACGGCTGACATCCGCGTCAATGGGTTTGAAATCCAGCAACCCGAATTCGGCAGACAAGCCGCCTGCACCGATAACACCAAAGTCGGCACGGAACCTTTGATAATCCAACAGAGTTTGCCCGCCAACGACGTCACGGTCTTCGGGCCGCAAGACCCCGGCGGTAAAGTGAACCTCGGCTGAGACCGAACCGCAAAAAATGGTCGCAACCTCAAGATTGTTGGTGACAACAGTCAGGTCGGAATGCTCCAGCAAGGCCTCGGCCACGTATTGCACAGTGGTTCCGATGCCCAGCATGACTGTTGCGCCCTGTGGGATCATTTGGGCGGCGGCCTGACCAATGGCGCGCTTTGCCCCCTCGTTCATCACACGACGCGACCTGAAGTTCAGATTGACAGGATTGCTCGGCGCCACAACGCCGCCATGAACACGGCGCGCAAGGCCCTCGTCGCACAGCGCGTTGATGTCCCGTCGGATGGTCTGTGTGGCCACGTCAAAATGTTGGGACAGGTCCGTAATTGATTGCAGACCCGACTGGCGGATGAGATCCAGGATCGTCCGTTGCCTGTCGTTCAAGTCCAAAATCCAGATCCCTCTCAAATGCTCGGCGCAATCCAGTCCGGAAACACCCCGCTCACATCGATGTATTTCTGCACGGATTGCCCAGCAAACAAACCATGGTTGATGATCAAAACCGAACCCCAGCCGCGCGATTGGCCCCCCAGAATATCTGTATGCAACGTATCACCCACCATGACAATGCGACGAGGATCAACCGCACCTGTGCGACGTTCGATCTCTTCGTAGACCGAAGCAAAAGGCTTGCCGTGAAACGTTGGCTTTATCCCGAGACGGGACTGCACATCATGCGCATAGAATCCGGGCTCTCGCGTTAGACCGGTTTCGCGGGGCGCAACCAGATCAGGGTTTGCCACGACAACCGGTCGGGGATTTCGGGCCAGACTGTCCAGCAAAAGCGCCTGCCGCCCACTGTTCCAATCCAATGTGCTTAGGAAAAGGAAGCCGCCCGCCTGATCGTAAACCTCGATATCGTCCAGCAGGTGCAACGTGGGAACTTCTACCTCGTCCTGGGTCCAGTTGGCAGGGGCTGCTGCACCCCATCGTAGCCCGCTGGCCAGTTGCGGCATGTGATTCTCGCACACCATCCTGCTGGACACGATCTCACTCAGCGAAAAGTCGAAACCCAGACCCCGGAACACACCCTGCGCTTGGGCGGCGGCATAGCTGGCTGCGTTGGTCAGAACAAATATCGTTTTACTGGCCGCACGCAGATTTTTGATCCGTTCCGCCGCCCCCGGGATCGGAAGCTTTCCGGTATTGAGCACGCCATAAGCGTCAAAGACAAAAACGTCAGCCTGATCCGTGATCGCCCCCAGATCGGGGATGTGGTGCAACCCTCCTGATCGGCTTGGCGCATCTGGCAGCCGGTCCCGAATGTCTTCATACCATTGGAAAGCCATACCCGGCGTGATCGCGCGCGAGATATCGTCCCAAATAGGACCTGTCGGTTCAAGTCGCGGGGTGATCGCCTGAGAGATCGAATCTGAGCTCATGTATTCAAACGCTGGCCGCTGGCTGTGTCGAAAAAATGCAGGTCCGACAAAGCCGCCCCCAGTTGCAACTCGCTTCCGGGTTCGGGCATGTGCACCCCCTGAAGACGTACACCGAGCGGTGAGGCTGTGCCGTTGGTAGAGGCCTCGCCATGCACGATCGTGTCGGCGCCCAATTGCTCGACAAAGCCTGTTTTCAGCTTCACATGCATCGCATGATCCTGTCCGCGATGAAGATGCTCGGGACGGACACCCACGCTCACCAAGGTACCTGCCGGTGCATGTATCGGCGCGTCTGCGGCAATCATCTGCTCTCCGATCTGCAACGAATGCCCATCAGATCCGACAGTCGCGTCGATAAAGTTCATCGCCGGGGTGCCGATGAATTCCGCAACAAAGCGTGTTGCGGGGCGCAGATATAGATCCATCGGCGTGCCGATCTGTTCGATCTTTCCCTCGCTCATGATCACGATACGATCAGCCAGCGACATCGCTTCGACCTGATCGTGGGTCACATAGATGAAGGTACCGTTCAGGCGCGCATGAAGCGCCTTCAGCTCGGCCCGCAATTGGGTGCGCAGCTTGGCGTCGAGGTTTGAAAGCGGCTCGTCAAACAGGAACACTTTCGGTTTGCGCACGATGGCGCGACCCATGGCGACGCGCTGGCGTTGACCACCCGAAAGCTGACGCGGTTTGCGGTCCAGGTAATCCGAAAGGCGCAACGTGCGCGACGCCTCGGCAATACGCTCGGCGATCTCGTCCTTGGGCAGTCCTTCGTTTTTCAGACCATATTCCATATTCGCACGCACAGTCATATGCGGGTAAAGGGCATAGTTCTGGAATACCATGGCAATATCCCGGTCTCCGGGTTCCAGATCGTTCACCCGACGCCCGTCAATATCCAGATCACCTGTCGTGATGGTTTCCAGACCCGCAATCATCCGCAGAATCGTAGATTTTCCACAGCCCGATGGGCCCACCAACACGATGAACTCACCATCCTGAATCTTAATATCGACGTCGCGTACAGCCGACACGCCGCCGGGATAGGTTTTGCCCAGTGACCTGATGCTCAGATTGGCCATATTATTTCTCGCTTTCCACAAGCCCTTTGACAAAGAGCTTTTGCATTGCAATCACAACCAGAACCGGCGGGATCATCGCCAGAACGGCCGTACCCATGATCAAATGCCAGACAGGAAGACTTTCACCCGAATTCACCATGCGTTGAATACCCATAACGATGGTGTATAGCCCCTCGTCCGTGGTTACCAAAAGCGGCCACAGGTATTGGTTCCAGCCGAAGATGAAAAGGATGATGAACAGCGCCGCTATGTTCGTACGGCTCAGCGGCAGCAAAATGTCCCAGAAGAAGCGCAGTGGTCCGGCGCGGTCGATCCGCGCGGCCTCGACCAACTCATCGGGGATGGTCAGAAAGAACTGACGGAACAGAAGCGTCGCTGTCGCAGATGCAATCAGCGGCACGATCAACCCCGCATAGCTGTTGAGCAGCCCCATTTTGGTGACGACGTCAAACGTCGGTAGAATGCGCACCTCGACCGGCAGCATGAGGGTGATGAAGATCATCCAGAAGAACACCATGCGGAACGGGAACTTGAAATAGACCACCGCATAGGCCGAGATGATCGAAATGGCGATTTTGCCAAACGTGATCCCCAGCGCCATGATCGCACTGTTCAGCATCATACGGCCCAGCGGCACACCACCCGCTTCGGGCAGGCCCCGGCTGATCAAGAGTGAATAGTTTTGCCAGCCCTGATCGCCAAACCACATCGGGATCGGGGATGAGGAAAGCGCGTCGGCGCTATGTGTTGATGCCACCAGCGCCATCCAGACCGGAAAGCATAGAAACAGCACTCCGATTATCAGCGCAGCATGGGTCAGAACGGTCAGGAAGGGGCGATTTTCGACCATCAGTAGTTCACCTTGCGCTCGATATAGCGGAATTGGATGAAGGTCATGCCGACCACCAGCGCCATCAGAACAACTGACTGCGCGGCTGAGCTGCCATAGTCCTGACCAACGAAGCCGGTGGAATAGACACGATAAACCAGAATCGAAGTCGCATCGACCGGGCCGCCTTCGGTTGTGGCGTGGATCAGTGCAAAGGTGTCAAAGAAGGCATAGACCAGATTGATCACCAGCAGAAAGAATGTGGTGGGCGTCAGCAGCGGGAACACGATGGTCCAGAATCGCCGCGCCGGGCTGGCGCGATCAATGGCAGCCGCTTCGATCAACGATTTCGGGATGCTTTGCAGACCGGCCAGAAAGAACAGGAAGTTATAGCTGATCTGCTTCCACGCCGCCGCGACAATCACCAGCAACAACGCCTGGTCGCCATTTACGTAATGATTCCAGTTCACTCCCAGCGCCTTGAGCCAATAAGCGACAATGCCAAGGCTTGGGTTCATCAGGAAATACCAGATTACGCCAGCCAAAGCCGGTGCAACTGCATAGGGCCAGATCAGCAGGGTACGATACGCGGTCGCGGCCCGGATCACTCGGTTGGCGGCTACCGCCAGACCCAACGAGATGCTCATGGTCAGCGCAGCGACCGAGACGCTGAAAATCAGCGTGGTTCGGAAAGATCTGAGATAACCCGGATCGGCGAACAGCTCTGCATAATTCTGCATTCCAACCCAGTTACGGGAAAACCCAAACGCGTCTTCAACATAAAACGAGCTTTCCAGCGCCTGATAGGAAGGCCAGAAAAAGAAAATCAGCGTGATGGCGATCTGCGGTGCAACTAACAAATACGGCAGCAGCTTGGATCGGTAGACGACGCGTTTCTGCATGTCAGATCTCGGCAGTCAGTGGGATCAAAAACGCGGCCCCCTACAATCAGAGGGAACCGCGCCATGAGGGGGTATCTTAGCTGTTCGCGCCCTGGAACTTACGCAGCAGCGTGTTACCGCGCTTCACAGCGTCATCCATTGCGGTCTTGGCATCTTTTTCACCCGACCAGACAGCTTCAAGCTCTTCGTTGATCACATCGCGGATCTGAACGAAGTTGCCAAAGCGCAGACCTTTCGAAGCCGGTGTCGGCGCGTTCAGGCTCAGCTGTTTGATGGCGGTGTCGGTGCCCGGATCGGTTTCATAGAAACCCTGTTCCTTCGACAGCTCATACGCTGCTGTGGTGATTGGAACGTACCCGGTGGTCTGGTGCCAGTAGGCCTGCTGTTCGGGCGCTGAAACGAACTGGAAGAATTCAGCCGCGCAGGTGTATTCGGGTTTCTCGTGACCGTTCAGAACCCACAGGGTCGCACCGCCGATGATCGAGTTCTGCGGTGCTTCGGCCAGAGAGGAATCCAGCGGTAACATGGCCTGACCGAATTCGAAGTCCTTGATGTCGTTCTTGAAACCACCGTAATAGGCCGAAGAATTGATCCACAGCGCAGTCTCACCGTTCACGAATTGCCCACGGCTGTCTCCGCGGCGACCGCCATAGACGAACAGACCTTCTTCGCCCATGTCTGCAATGCGCTGGATGTGATTTACAACAGCATCGTTGTTGAAGGTGAATTCGGTCGACAGGCTGGCGAAACCGTTTTGCTCGGTGCCCATGTCAACATTGTGCCAGGCCGAGAAATTCTCGATGTTCGACCACGACTGCCAGCCGAAGGAAAACGGCTTTTCGACACCATTGGCCTTCAGTGCGCGCGCAACTTCTTCAACTTCGTCCCAGGTGGTCGGAACGGCAACACCTGCCGCATCCAAAGCGGTCTTGTTGTA
The DNA here is from genome assembly GCF_001238295.1 of Ruegeria sp. 6PALISEP08. Taxonomy (GTDB): domain Bacteria; phylum Pseudomonadota; class Alphaproteobacteria; order Rhodobacterales; family Rhodobacteraceae; genus Ruegeria. Next base: position 242,704 of record NZ_LGXZ01000006.1, on the reverse strand, counting down.
CCACAAAACCGGGGTCGATGAGTTGAAGGGCAGTGACAGAAGGTTGCCGTCGGTATCAGTGTAATACGAAATCACGGCGGGCAGGTATTTCGACTGATCGAAGTCGATACCCGCGTCTTTCATCAGTTTGTGGACAGGATAGATTGCGCCTTTGTCGCCTGCAGCCATCATCGTGGCGGTGCCGACTTCGAACACCTGGACGATATGAGGCTGTTCGCCCGCGCGGAAGGCGGCAATCGCGGCGGTCATGTTCTCGGTGTAGTTGCCTTTGTAGGTCGAGTTGATCACGCAGCTGTCCGACTGAGCATTGAAGTCAGCAGCAAACTTGTCGGTGATTTCGCCCAACTGGCCACCCATGGCGTGCCAGAATTGAACTTCGGCCTTGTCGGCTGCAAAGGCGGCGGGGGCAGCGAAAACCGCAGCGGTCGCGGCAGCGTATTTCGTCGATGTTTTCATTGGATCCTCCAGGCTGGGTCACAAAGCGATATTGGGCAAGTCGTGTCAGGTTCGACGCCTGTCCGCCGCCTACTGCGATTCTGTAACGTTCATATGAAATTTCTCTGTGTTCATATGAACTAAGATGCTGAATTAGCATCGGAGTTAGAGACCAAATTGGATAGGTTTATTTCAAATGAACGCGCTGGTTCCTTTCCAAATACAGACGTCGGCCAGCACAGCTTGCTGAGCGCAACTGCATTGTTTCAAAAGCATTGGGTGTGAATGTGTGCCGGACCAGCGACACTGAGCTGACAGGAAAAACTTGATCCTCTACGCGGGTTCGGGGCACATAACTGACGTTTTCAAAGAAATGTCTTCCGGTTCAAGATCAACTCTGCACTGTTCTGCAACCGGTTGCGGGATTTGGACGATGATGCATAATGCACAGACAATGAAAATCACCTCGACATCCCTTTCCTTTTGCCCTTGGAGTCACCGCCCGTGAGCGTGACCTTAAAAGACGTCGCTGCCCTTGCAGGTGTATCGCGATCTGCTGTTTCGCGCACCTTCACCGAAGGCGCCTCGGTCTCGGCAAAAACACGCAGCAAGGTCGAAAAAGCGGCACGCGAACTGGGCTACAGCCCGAATGCCCTTGCTTCGTCGCTGACCACCGGGCGCACCAAACTGATCGGATTGATTTCGAACAATTTTCACAACCCTATTTTCCTTGAGGTTTTCGATCAGTTCACCCGTGCCTTGCAGGAACGTGGACTGCGCCCGTTGATCGTGAACCTGACGGATGAGACCGAACCCGCCAATTCGGTCCGAATGCTGCGGCAGTACTCGGTAGATGCGGCTATCGTGGCGTCGTCGACGCTGCCACCCAGCTTTGCCAAGGCGTTTCATGATGCTGGCGTGCCCGTGGTGCATACGTTTGGACGGTCGGCCACTTCGCCCGAAGTGCATGTCGTTGGCATCGACAACGTGGAATGTGGACGTATGGCCGCCCGCGAACTTTTGGCACGCAAATATACGCGCATCGGCTATCTGGGCGGACCTCAGGATGCGACCTCGGCCCTGGACCGGCATCGCGGCTTCATGGAGGAATTGTCCGACCACCCTGAGATCGACGTGAGCCATTGTTTTGCCGGGGCCTACTCTTTCGAGGCTGGGCGGGCAGAAATGCTGCGCCTTCTCTCCGAAACTCCGGCCGAAGCTTACTTCTGCGGTGACGACATCCTGTCTATCGGCGCGCTATCAGCGCTGAAAGATCATGGGTTGAAGCCAGGTCAAGACATTGGAATCATTGGTCTGAACGACATGGAAATGTCGCGATGGGAAAACATCGACCTGACGACGATTCACCAGCCGATCAAGCAGATCATCACCTCATCCGTCGATCTGATTGTCGAGATGTTGAAAGAGCCTCAGCGCTATCCCGAGGCCCGTATATTCCCCTGCCGCGTAATTGAGCGGGGCACATTGCGGCCCCGCCCCTGATTAGCGAAACATCGGCGGACGGGCGTCCTTCCAAGCCCCACCTGCTTTGCCCGAAGCAACGGCTGCATAGACCGCAGCGATGGATCTCACTCCATCCGCTGCTCCGGGCAGCCCGTCCCGGACTTCACCGCGAATTGCATCTGCCAGATCGCAATAGATATTGGCCACCGCCAGAGGGAATCCCTCGGGGTGCGCGATGGCGACCCGAGACAGACGCTGAACTTCGTCATGCAGATCGCCCTCGCCCTTTTCGATGATTTGGGTGCGCCCACCGACGGGCGTGTAAATCAACTGGTTGGGTTGCTCGGATGCCCAGCGCAGTCCGCCGGTTTCGCCAAAGACCTGAATATCAAAGCCATGCTGCCGTCCGATCGCCACCGATGACGTCCAAAGGCGTCCAACCGTGCCGCCTTCCATACGGAAGTTGATCATTGCATCGTCTTCCAACTCACGGCTGGAGATAGTCGAGGCCATATCGGCGGCAAGGGTCTTCACCTCGTCATCGCAGATAAAGCTGGCCATATGCAGCGCGTGGATACCGCAATCGGCAAACTGCCCAGAGATCCCTGCCATAGCTGGGTCATAGCGCCAGCGGACACGCGGGTTGTCTGCGTCGGTGGCGTCGCCATGATGACCATGGCTGAAGTTCGTCACAACCAACCGCACCTTGCCGATATCGCCTGCACGCACCATCGCACGGGCCTGACGCACCATCGGGTAGGCAGAATAGCAGTAGTTCACCGCGCAGATCTTGCCCGAAGCTTCGGCCACGCGGACGATCTCTTCGCCTTCTTCCACCGTCATGGTCATCGGCTTTTCGCACAAAACGTTGAAGCCAGCTTCCAAATAGGCCTTGGCAATCTCGAAATGGGTCGAGTTTGGTGTTGCGATGGTCACCAGATCAACCCGGTCATCCCGGTCTTTCTCGCCCGCCAGCATCTGTTGCCAGTCACCATAGGCGCGGTCAGCAGCAACCCCCAGCCGCTGCGCGTATTCCCGGCCTGCTTCGGGCCGGTGATCCAGCGCGCCAGCGGCAAATTCAAACAGCCCGTCAGCCTGAGCGCCCAAACGGTGGGCAGGCCCAATCTGGCTGCCTTCACCACCCCCGATCATGCCCCATCTCAACTTAGCCATGGTCATCGTCTCTCTTTAGAATTTCATAGGTTAAGCGATCAGAAATCGCTGATGTCTTTCCATCGTCGCTGATCTGACGATGCCAGGCCAGCGGCCAGCACGCGGTTCACCTCATGCCCATCGCGAAAGGTGGGCCAGGCCGCTTCTCCGGTGTGAATGGCCTGCAGGAAATCCTTGGCCTCGATGATAATCTGATCCTGATATCCAGTTCCGTGACCCGGGCCCTGACAGAAGGGTTCATAATCCGGGTGCGCGGGACCTGACAGGATCTTTGTAAACCCGCGCGAAGCTTCGGGCCCTTCCCGCTTATACAGCCACAGCGCGTTCTGGTCTTCCTGGTCAAACCGGATCGCGCCTTTTGTGCCTGATATTTCATAAGCGTAACCCATTTTCCGACCCGTCGCGACCCGGCTGAAATACAGGTTACCCATAACCCCGTTTTTGAACCGGCACATCATCTGGGCATGGTCGTCATTTGTAACCTCGCCACCCGGGCGGGTTTTGTGCACCGTCTCCACATCGGCCATCACCTGCGCAATCGGGCCAACAAGTGCCAACGCTCCGTTGACCATATGCGGCGCCAAATCTCCAATTGTGCCATTGGCCATTCCTGTCGTGCGCCACGTGGCTGGGGCATGCGGATCGGCATAAAAATCCTCGGTATGCTCACCCCTGAACCACGTGATGTCACCGATCTCACCATCGGTGATCAACTGGCGGGCGTACTGGCTGGCGGGTGTGCGAATATAGTTGAACCCCACCATGTTCACGGCACCCGCGGCTTCGGCTGCCGCAACCATCGCCCTGCTGTCTTCAAGCGATGCTCCTAGTGGTTTTTCACACAACACGGGCTTGCCCAGATCAAAAGCCGTTTCGGCGATCTGACGATGCGTGGATTGAGGCGAAGCAATTACAACGGCTTCGACCTTGGGGTCTTCAACCAGCGCGCGCCAATCGTCAGTCGCGCGCGTAAAGCCATAGGCTGTCCGGTAACGTTCAGCGCTTTCGGGGCTGGATGCACAAATGACCTCAAGCCGGGGCCTCAACGCGGTGTTGAACACCGCACCAACTGCCGACATGGCAACTGAATGGGCCTTGCCCATATAGCCGCCACCCACAATTCCAATTCCAATTTCAGGCATCTGCAACGGCTCCGAACATATCATTTGCAACCGGTTGCAAAATCAGTATCGTGTGAATCGATTCAACGCAAGGTCCAAACTTTGCCGACCCCACTGTGCCGGAGGACATGACTTGAGCGCTTTGATAGACGGTATCAAAGGAAACCGCTTTGCCGTTTTCGGGCGAGCAGGCATGGACTTGTATGCAGACCCCATCGGTGTCAAAAGCGAGGATGCCGACACGTTCCATGCCGATCTGGGTGGTTCATCCGCAAACATATGCACCGGGTTGGTGAAGCTGGGCAGTCAGGCCTCGCTGATCACGTCTGTCTCGGATGATGCAGTTGGCCGGTTCTGCCTGAACCGATTGCGGCACTATGGCGTCGATACATCCTATATCCGGGTATTGGGTGGTGAATATCGCATGTCTCTGGCTGTCTACGAAAGCCGGATCGAGAACTTTCAGAATGTCATCTACCGCAACGGGGCCGTCGATTTTCAGGTCACTGAAGAGGACATGGACAAGGTCGACTTTTCATCCTTCTCGGCAGTCATCTCGGCAGGCACGGTCTTTGCCTCCGAACCATCGCGCGGCGCTACGTTCCGTGCGTTCGAATATGCACGAGCTGTTGGTCTGCCAATCATCTTCGATATCGACTACCGCCCCTACAGCTGGCCCTCGCCCGAGGTAGCCGCCGAGATCCTGTCGCGGGCCGGAGACGCCAGCGACCTGATCGTCGGCAATGACGAAGAGTTCGGGTTCATGGCTGGAGGTATCGAAAAGGGCTTTGCCAAGGCCAAGGAACTGGCAGAAAAACCTGGTCGGCTGGTCATCTACAAGATGGGCGAGAAAGGCGCCGTCACATTGATGGACGGGCAAGAGATTGAAACCGGCATCTACCCGGTCACCGCCGTCAAACCCAATGGGGCTGGCGACAGTTTCATGGCGGGCCTATTGGCTTCAATTGCTACCGGGCACGACCTGAAAGACGCTGTCATGCGCGGTTCGGCCTGCGCATCGATCGTGGTGTCAAAGTCAGGGTGCGCGCCAGCCATGCCCACGACCGCTGAACTGGATGCGTTCCTCGCCTCACACCCCGGTCCAACCACATAGGAGACTCCCATGCACATCGCGCCCTATGACAACCAGAATAAGCCAATCGTCGACGCCGATGATCCAACTGTCCCGTTGAACTATTTCAACATCGTCAAACTGAAAAAGGGCGAAGCGTTCGAATATCAGGTTCCCGGCTACGAGACCTGCATCGTGCCCGCCACCGGCAGTGTCGACGTGGACGTCGAAGGCGTTGCCTTCGCGAAGCTGGGCAACCGGGGCGAAGATGTCTGGGATGGCGATCCCGAAGGCGTTTACGTGCCCGTCGGTGCAAAAGTGCAATTGGTTTGCGTTTCAAATGAAGCCGAAGTCTTCATTGCCGGTGCCAAATACGACAAGGTTCTGGACCCGTTCGATGTGCGCGAACACGACCTTGTGCAATACGGCAGCGACGACACCAAAACTCACCGCAAGATCAAACACATCCTCGGCCAGAAACAGCACGACAAAGTTGGCCGCCTGCTGGTGAGTGAGCTGTTCACCGTTGGTCAGGGCGGCTGGTCAGGCTTTCCCAGCCACAAGCACGACACCAACCGCCTGCCGGACGAGACCCGCCACGACGAGACCTATAATTTCCGCTTCAAGCCCAACTGGGGCTCGGGCCTGCAGATGTTGCAACGCGAGGACAACGAACCGGGCGATGCCTATCATATCGTGGATGGCTCAACGATCTGTATCGACAACGGTTATCATCCCTGCTGCGTTCTGCCGGGCTATGAGATGTATTATTTCACCATCCTCGGTGGTCTGACCCAGCGTTCGTTGGTGCAGTATTTCCAGCCCACCCATGCCTATCAGATCGAAACGATCCCAGGCATCAAAGACATGATCGCGAAGTTCAAATGACTCTCGTCACATTGAAAGACGTCCTGCAACCCGCCTATGAACAAGGTTACGCCGTGGGCGGGCTTGTCACCCTCGGCTGGGAAGACATGCGCGCCTACGTGGCAGCGGCCGAGGCGGAAAATGCACCGGTGATCCTGCAAGCTGGCCCCAGCTGTCGCGAACACACGCCGCTGCCCGTACTGGGTAAAATGTTCCGGTATCTCGCCGAAAACGCGTCGGTTCCGGTCGTTGCACATCTGGATCACGGCTATACGTTCGAAGACTGCAAGATTGCGCTGGACAGCGGTTTTACCTCGTTGATGTTCGACGGGTCGCGCAAATCTTTGCAACAAAACTTCGACGAGACCGCCGCGATTGCCGAGATGGCTCATGCGGCCGGGATTTCATGCGAGGGCGAGATCGGCTTTGTCGGTTACTCGGGCGGTGAAGGATCCAATGGCACCGACCCCGAGGAAGCTGCGAAATTCGCACGTGAAAGCGGGGTGGACGCGATGGCGATTTCGGTCGGCAATGTTCACCTTCAGCAGAACAAGGAAGGTGGTTTGGACGAGGCACGTATCGCCGAGATCGATGCCATGACCGAAGTACCCCTGGTCATTCACGGCGGGTCGGGTGTGCCAGTGGAGCAGCGCATGAAGCTTGCGCAAAAGACGTCGATCTGCAAGTTCAACATCGGGACCGAGCTGCGTATGGCGTTCGGCCATGCCATGCGCGAGGCTGTCAACCGCGATCCGGATCGGTTTGATCGCGTCTCTATCCTGAAAGAAACACACGACCCGGTCGAGGCCGCTGCCCGCACCGTGATCCGTGCCTTTGGTGCCCCACCGCAAAGGTAAAGCGCCCAAACTCCCTTAGATCGTAAAGGCAGCCCGGAAGGCCTCGAGCGCTGTTTCCGGGTCGCCCGCGGCAGTCGCCTCGAGGCCGACGGGGCCACGATAACCCATATCCTTGAGCGCCCGCGCAACAGCGGCATAGTTGATCTCTCCGGTTCCCGGTTCACACCGGCCGGGGTTGTCGGCAACCTGAATCTCTCCGACCCATGGCAGGCATTTCTCGCACCAACGGACGAGGTCGCCTTCCCCGATCTGTGTGTGATAGAGGTCCAGATTGATCCGAAGAAGTGGATGATTGACTGAGGATACCAGCGTCAAAACATCTTTTGTCGATCCAAAGGGACAACCGGGATGATCCAGCAGGTTCAGGTTCTCAAGCGTGAAAACAACATCTTCTTCTTCGGCCAGATCACAAATGCGGTGCAAAGTGTCCCGTGCCTTCAGCCACATGTCACCGGTCACGACATCATGCTGCCAGATCGGAATTCCACCATCACCCAGACCGGTGCCGTGCAGGTTCAGACGATCCACGCCCAGACGCTTGCCAATCTGCGCTGTCTCACGCGCAGAGTCCAACAACATGTCAGCCCCTTCATCATCCGCAAGACGACCCTGAAGATACCCGTCCATGATCGTGTAATTCGCGCCAACGCGTTCCAACTTATCCAGATCCCACGCTGACCAGTTCCACAGGCCGACACCAAACCCCATCTCGGTCAGCCGCGCAGCGCGCCAATCCATGGGTTTGTCCAGCCACAGCATCTCGGCACATGCCGCCAGTTGAAAGGGTTGAGACATGTCAGCTCTCCAATTGTTCTGATTGGTTCAGATCGAGCCACCCTCGACCATGAAGTTCCCAGCGCTGCACATGGCAGCATCGTCAGAGGCCAGAAACAGCACCATCCGCGCCACATAGACCGGTTCAATCGGGTCCGGCAGGCACTGACGGTCCACCTGCTTGGCCAGCGCCTCGGGCGTGACCCACAGGTCTTTCTGGCGATCGGTCATGATCCAACCCGGCACGACCGTATTCACACGGATGCGGTGATCACCCAACTCGCGCGCCATGGTGCGGGTCAGGCCGTGTACTGCGGATTTGGCGGTGGCGTAGGCCGGAAATCCCGCCCCGGCCTCCCACCAGGAATTCGAGCCAATGTTGACGATCGAGCCTTTGCCCTTTGCGATCATACCCGGGGCCACGGTCTGAATAGCAAAGAACATATGGCGGATATTGGTCGCCATGCGCTCATCCCAATACTCGGGCGTCACATCGCGCCAGTCGTGGCGGTCATCGTGGGCGGCGTTGTTGACCAGTACATCCGCTTCGCCCAACTCCTCTACCAATTGCCCCAACGCATCCTGCATGGCATCGATATCGCGCAGATCGCATTGGGCGAATGCATGCGCGCCGTTCAGCTCCGACATCAAAGCAAGCCCGGCATTAGCGTTGAGATCCAGAAACCCGACCTTTGCCCCCTGATCGGCAAAAGCGCGAACGGTTTCCGCGCCAATTCCCCCAGCCCCGCCGGTTATGAAAACCGTTTTGCCTGCAAGGCTTGGGTAATTGGCGAAATCTTTGCTCATCCGTCACGCTCCATGATCCATTCGACCTCGGGGGCCGGTACAAATCGCCACTTCCGCAGGGGACCCGCCATGACGTTCAGATAGTACATCTCAAACCCATAGGGCGCGCCGCAAGGGTGATGACCGCGCGGGACGGTCACAACATCGCCATCAGAGACCGCCATCGTCTCATCCAACTGTCCGTCATCCGTATAAACCCGCTGTATCCCGAACCCGTTTGCAGGGTTGAGACGATGATAATATGTCTCTTCCAGATAGGTGATCCGGGGGAAGTCATCCTCGTCATGACGGTGGCTGGGATACGAAGACCAGTGCCCATTTGGCGTAAACACCTCAGTGACCAACAAACTGTCGGCGTAGTCCTCGTTCTCCATCGCTATGTTATTGATGTATCGCGTGTTCACGCCCTTACCGCGTTCGGTGAGTGTGATGCCATCCGGCCCAATGCGACGCGCTTGGTGACCGCCTTTGCCCGGAGCCGAGCACACGGCCACAACGCAATCGGTTTCCGCCACCGCCTCCCAGTCCGTCCCGTTCGGCAGGTACAAGCAGTGCGGTGGCGTCTTTTCGAACACGTTCATTCGGTCGCCCAACACGCCCCAATCCTGCCCGGCTCCGGTGATCTTTGCCTTGCCTTCGACCATCACGAGAATGACCTCTCGGTCCCCAGTGGCCTCGGCCGCCCTGTCCCCTGCCTTCAGGTGATAAAGCCCGAAACCCACATACCGCCACCCGGCGCTGGCTGGCGTGATGTCATGCACCTTGCCACGGGTGCCGAAGGGTTTCTTGAGCAGATCTGCCATAGTTCTTCTCCGATTGGAGCGGGCTCGTTGGTCCGCCCGTTTGGGCCTTAAGCGGCTTGTCGTGACTGCAATGCTGAAAGAGCGTCAGAAAGTTCTGTATCGCTCCACCCATCGGATAGGGCGCGATGCAGGATGTCCGCCTGACTGTCTGGCGCGTTGCCACCAACCGGTGGGTCCGTATCAAGGTTGGTCGGGAAGGGATAGCCCTCGGCTGTTGCCCCGACGGCAGCGTCGATTTCCGCGGCGCTCAGATCGCCGCGTTGCCTCAAGGCCGACAGCGCAGGAAACACGGCCTGTGACATCGCAGCACGATTGACGGCTTCCATCGCGCGTCCGAAAGCTGACGACACCTGAAGCAGGTTGGCCATCCTGTGAATGTTGTTGCTGCTATTCTCACCCGCTGCGTGGAACAGCGCGGGATTGAAGAACACCGCGTCCCCTTTGTTCAGCGGCAACTGGATGTAGGCTTGCTCGAAATGATCCCGATGCGCCGGATCATGAAATGCCAGATACCCCGGCGCGTAGAGCTGCGAGAACGGCAACAGTTTGGTTGGCCCGCTTTCCACTGGCATGTCGCAATGCGCGACGGCCCCCTGCAAGGTCAGCGAAGCCGTCACCAGATGGGCATGCGCCGGATACCGCGCGGCACTGTCCGCCGTTTGGAAGCCCAGATGGTAATCCCGATGCGCCTGTTGTGCTTTGCCACCGGGTCGCACCTGATTGACCTGCGCGGTCATCTGGTAATTCGGCCCCAGCCAGGCCTCGCACGCCGCTGCAATAGCCACATTCCCGAAATACAGCGCAAAGCCCTCTGGGTCACGCATGCACTGCTTTTGCAATGCGTTCCATATCCGGTCATTGGCGCCCGAGGCCGCAAAGTGGTCGCCTTCACCACCTGCGCCCTCGCGCTCCTCCTTGATGATCTGTTGGAACACTCCGGTCGCCCGGTCGATCACGGACGTATCCGCAAAAGCGCCGCTAAGAACGATCACGCCCGCCGATTTATCAAGCACGCGCGCCCATTCTGCCAGCAGCGCTTTTCTTTGATCTGCATTCTCCAAGGCGGGGCGCAGCGCGTGCATGTCGTAGATCGGAACGTTCTTTTCCACCGAAGCGGCATGAGGGACCACATCGAGCGTCAGGTTTTGCGAGGTCAACACCTTGAATTCATCCAGATCACAGGACTCCCGGTCGAAATAACCGACATATCCAAGTTCCTGATGTACCATGACATACTCCTCTTTCATGGCTTCGGTGTTGCCCCTTGGGGCGATGATTCAGGTGGTGATCTCCAACCCTGCCTTGCCGCAAACTTCGACGATATGGTCGTAACCCATTTTGGAGTACTCATAGGGCGGCGCCTTGGCGGGGTCCTGCTCTGCCTCGACCACGATCCAGCCGTTATAGTCCATCGCTTTCAACGCATTGGCTACGGCCTGAAAATCGATGCAGCCATCACCCGGCACTGTGAATGCACCGGCGATCACTGCGTCAAGAAAGCTGCGATTGTTTTCACGCGTGTCCTGCACGACGCCAGGGCGGATGTCCTTGAAGTGGACATGGTGCACCCGGTCACCCCAGCGGTTCAGAGTGGCCATCACGTCGCCGCCGCCGAACAGCAAATGGCCTGTATCGAAACATAGCTTCAGCTCAGGACCGGACCCTTCCATCAGCCAGTTCACCTCATCTTCGCTTTCGATGATCGTGCCCATGTGATGGTGATACGCCATCGGCATACCCTGATCTGCCTTCCATTTCGCCAACTCGCTCAGCTTGGCCGCATAGGCCAAAACTTCGTCTTTGGACAACTTGGGGCGGTCATTGACCGGCGTTCCAATCAGACCCTGAACCGTATTGGAACACTCGGCATAAACGATGCACGGACTGTTCAGCGCAACGAATTGTTCGACCTGTTCGCGCACGACGGCGATCTCGGCGTCAAGGTCATTGACCAGCGTGCTGCCCGAGCACCAACCGCCGCACAGTGCAATATCGCTGGTATCCAGATAGGCGCGCAGCCCTTCGGTGTCGGCAGGCATCCGTTGCCCACGCTCAACGCCGGTATAGCCAATCTCACGGGCTTCTTTCAGCGCCTGCTCCATCGTATAGGCAGCAGTCAAATCCGGTAGGTCGTCATTCTGCCAGGCAATCGGAGAGATACCGATCTTCACGCTCATTTCGTGTTTCTTTCCTTGATGGCGACCTCATAGGCCGCGCGCTTTTCATTCACTTCCGGGCGGATGCTGACCTCGGGCACCGCCACTTCCCACCACGTTCCGCCATATTCGGTCGATGGGTAGGGATCGGTGTCGATCACCACAACGTAAGGGCCTTTGACATCTACACGCTTGGCCAGCGCGTCCTCAAGCTCTGCAATTGAACTGACTTTGACCGAGGTCGCTCCCATCGCCGCCGCATGAGCTGCAAAGTCGATGGCTGATGCGGTTTCGTGGACCGTGTGGTCGAGAAGGTTGTTAAACTCGGCCCCGCCCGTGCCCATCTGCAGACGGTTGATGCAGCCAAAGCCCCGGTTGTCGGTGACGACAACAGTGAACGAAATCCCCATCATCGCCGCCGTCGCCATTTCCGAGTTAGCCATCATATAAGTACCGTCACCGGTAAAACAGATCACGTCCCGATCCGGCTGCGCCATCTTGATGCCCATGGCACCCGCGATCTCATACCCCATGCAGCTGAAGCCGTATTCCATGTGATAGGCACCCGGGCGCGGAGCTTTCCACAGCTTGTGCAGCTCACCCGGCATTGTGCCGGCTGCGCACATCGCAACGGTGTTTTCATTAGCCGCCCTTTGCACGGCACCGATCACCTGCATATCCGTGGGCAGCGCGTTGCTGTCTGTCGGCGCATCGGTCAGCGCGTCGACCTTTCCGAACCAATCGGATTTCAACGTCGCAGGCAGGTCTGGCGCGCGATGATTACCCAGCGCCTCGGCCAGTTCATTCAGTCCAACGCGCGCGTCGGATTGCAGTGGCATCGCACCGTGCTTTTCGGCGTCATAGGCAGCGGTGTTCAGGCTGATCAACTCACGCTCAGGGTTGGCAAACAAACCCCAAGACCCGGTGGTGAAATCCTGAAACCGGGTGCCAACACCCAGCACAAGGTCGGCCTCGGCACAGATATCGTTGGCAGGTTCGCCACCTGTCACACCAATTGGGCCAATGTTCAGCGGATGATCCCAAGCCAGCACGGATTTACCCGCCTGCGTCTCGGCCACCGGGATGTTATGCGCTTCGGCAAAGCTTTGCAGCGCGGCAGTTGCGTCTGAATAATGCACGCCGCCACCCGCAACGATCACAGGGCGTCTAGCCGCCTTGATTGCCGCCACAGCCCGCGCCAGTTCACCTTCATCCGGGCGAATGCGACGCTGATACCAGACGCGCGGCTCAAAGAAGCTTTCGGGATAGTCGTAGGCCTCGGCCTGAACATCCTGACAAAAAGCCAGCGTCACCGGCCCGCAGTCGGCCGGGTCCGTCATCGTGCGAAAGGCACGCGGCAGAGCCGTCAGCAGATGCTCGGGGCGTGTGATGCGGTCGAAATAGCGGCTGACCGGTCGGAAACAGTCATTCGCACTGATGGTTCCGTCCGAGAATACTTCGGGTTGCTGAAGCACCGGATCGGGTCCACGCGTTGCAAACACGTCTCCGGGCAGCAGCAAAACAGGCAGGCGGTTCACATGGGCCAGAGCAGCAGCGGTAACCATATTAGTGGCCCCCGGTCCGATCGAAGAGGTCACAGCCATCGCGCGCCTCCGGCCCAGTTGCTTGGCATACGCAATCGCACAATGCGCCATGGTTTGTTCGTTATGGCCGCGGTAGGTTGGCAAACTGTCTTTTACGCCATGCAGCGCCTCACCCAATCCGGCCACATTGCCGTGGCCGAAAATCGCCCAGACACCGGCGATAAAGGGCTCTCCGGCCTCGTTCATCTGTGCCCCAAGATAGCGTACCAGAGCTTGCGCCGCGGTCAGTCGGACTGTCTTGCTCATCATGATCCCTCTCAACTCGGAGCCGCCGTCAGCGGTCCGCGGGTTTTCTCATTTGCGAAGGTGTCAGACCTTTTCAGGGCCTGAAAACAGAGTGGCGTCAGGTGCCACAACCCGAAGAATGCCCCCTTTGGGGGCACCCGAGTACTTTTAAACCGTACCGCCCAGCGATCCCTCAAGCTCGGCCATTTCCTGACCACCTGCCATCAGGTCCTGCAATTGCTCGGGCGTGATTTCACCACGGGTTGCCGTGCCCAGCGTTTTGCCCCGATTGAGCACGGTGAACCGGTCACCCACCGCCAATGCATGGCGCACGTTATGGCTGATGAAGACCACGCCAATACCATGGTTGCGCACCTTGTCGATGGTCGCCAGAACGTTCGACGTCTGGCGCACACCAAGGGCCGAGGTCGGTTCGTCCAAAATCAGGATCTTGGCCCCGAAATACACAGCACGGGCAATGGCAACAGTCTGACGTTCGCCACCAGACAAGGTACCGACAGCCTGATCCGGTCCACGCAGATTGATGCCCATCTTGCGCATCTCCTCCATGCAGACATCGTTTGCGTGATCCACATCGAACCGCTTCAGCAGGCCTTTACCCTTGGTGGGTTCGCGCCCCATGAAGAAGTTGCGCGTGACGCTCATCAGCGGGATCATCGCCAGATCCTGGAACACCGTCGCAATGCCTGCCTCCATCGCATCCCGAGGGGTGTCGAAATGCAAAGGTTTGCCTTCGAAAAAGATCTCGCCCTTGGTGGGTTTATGCACGCCGGACATGGTCTTGATGAAGGTCGATTTACCGGCACCGTTGTCGCCCAGCAGACAATGGCATTCACCCGGTTTGACGTCAAAGCTGACGCCGGCCAACGCGATGATATTGCCAAAGTGCTTTTCGATGTTCTTCATTTCCACGATGGGCGCCAGATCGGTCACCGTATCGCCGTGGTGGAACTTGGTATCTTCAGTCATATCAGCGCTCCCCGGTTACGCGTTTACGGATCGCATTGTTGAACAGAACGGCGATCAGAAGCATTCCGCCCAGGAAGACCTGGAACCAATCCTGATCGAAATCTGTATAGGTCAGGCCGATGACAACCATGCCGAAGATGATCGAGCCGAAGAATGCCCCAATGGCCGAGCCATAACCGCCCGTCAGCAGACAACCACCGATTACGGCCGCGATGATCGCCTCAAACTCTTTCTGGAATCCGCGACGTGCATCAGTCGAACCAGCATCGATCACCGTGATGATGGCCACCAGTGCCGCGCAGCAAGCGGTCAGCATGAACAGCGAAACCTTGATCCGGTTCACTGGCACACCCGAGTTGGAGGCCGCAGTACTGTCACCGCCAGCCGCGAAAATCCAGTTCCCTGCAGGAGTGCGAAGCAGCACATAGGTTGCAACCAGTGCGAGCACGACGAACCACAGGATTTCGACCGGAATACCGGGCACTTTGGGCGCGCCGCTTTTGAAGGTATCAATCATGCCATTGGCTGCCAACCAGGAGAACAAGCTACTGAACGCTTCACCCGAGAAGAACGGTGCCAGCCAGTCGTTTTCAACAACATCACGCACGCCACGCAATTGAGTCGATCCTCCGGTGGCGGCCTTGAGGCCAACCAGTGACAGGCCGCGCAGGATGAACAGGAAGGCCAGCGTGACGATAAAGGACGGCAACCCGGATCGGATCACGATGTTGCCGTTTACCGCGCCAACGAGGCCCGCAAATACAAATGTCATGGGGATGGCGACGATCAGGGGCAACTGCCAGGTGACCACACAGACACCGAAGAACAAGCCAGCAAATGCCACCATCGAACCAATGGACAAGTCAAACTCCCCTCCGATCATCAGAAGGGCCGCACCTATTGCCAGAATGCCCAGCTGTGCCGCAGGTGTCATGAAGTTCATGATCCCGGCCAGAGTAAACATCGAGTCGTCTGCTGTGATGGCAAAGAAGATGACCACCAGGACAACACCGGCCATCGCACCGAGTTCGGGCCGCTTCATGAGCTTGGTCATGAAAGGTTCTTTTTTGACCCTTTCGTCCCCGGCAATTTGAGCTGAGTCACTCATCGTTTCCTCCCATTTGGGTGGGGACGGCGCTGCTGCGCCGCCCCGTTTGGTTCAGATTTCGACGCGGATCAGCGGATGCCCTGCGAAGACAGCTCAATCACCTGAGCAGCCTTGTCCTGAGTGATCAGGTTCGGACCCGAGGGCACGTTACCACCAGGCATCAGGCCGTATTTGGCGTGCAGACCCATGAAATTCACCGACAGGTACCCTTGCAGGTACTGCTGCTGATCAATGGCAAATGCCGCGTCACCGTCCGCAATCGATTGCAGGAAGTTGGCCGACAGGTCGAAGGACGCAACATTCACATCACGGCCCGAGCCTTTGACGGCTGCAACAGTCGGTTCACCAGCCGAGCTTGCACCCAGCGCCATGACTGTGTCGACGGCTTCGTTTGCAGCCAAAGCAGCGGAAACTTTCGACTCGATTTCCGTTGGGTCGTTCGAGGTCGGCAGTACTTCAACGTTACCGCCAAAGCCTTCTGCAAAACCGGCGCAGCGCAGGTCCAGCGCAACGTTTCCGACTTCGTGGTTCACACAGATCGCTGTTTTACCGCCCATCGAAGCGAGTTCTTCACCGGCGGCTTTGCCGGCATCAAACTCGTCCTGACCCACGTGCAGCAATGCGCCCAGGTCTTTCGAGACGTCAGAACCCGAGTTGATCGAGATCACCGGAATACCGGCGGCAACAGCACGTTCGATTGACGGGCCAAGCGCGTCCGCATCCGGGATCGAAACGATCAGGCCGTCCGGTTCCTGGTTCACGGCAGCATCGATCAACTGCGACATGGCCACCATGTCGAAGGTTTCCGGCGCACGGTATTCCACGTTCACGCCGACATCTTTACCGGCCTGCTCAACACCGTTTTTCACGACGTTCCAGAATGCGTCGTTGGCCTGACCATGCGACACGACCACGATTTCCTGCGCAAATGCAGGTGTCGCCAGAGCCAGTGCCCCAGCAGCAAGCGCGCCTTTAACGAATTTCTTCATTTCAGTTTCCTCCCAATGGTTCAGTCTGATCTTCTGTTGGGGTACCGGCCCCAATCATCCGGCTGTGCCGAATCTCAGTGGCTGCGGCGCTGGGCCGAGCTAACGTAAGTTTGAAGAAATTCGATCATTTTGCAACCGGTTTCAAAATTTCTTCCATCTGGATTGACCTACCGGTCTGCGCCGACAGCGTTGCAGCTTCGGCCATTGCCAAAGCTGCAACGCCGTCCTGCAACGTGACCGGAACCTCGGACCCGCCTTCAACGGCATCAACAAAAGCTGCCCACTCAACCCGGTAGGCCGTCATGTAACGTTCCAGGAAGAAATGGGTCGGCTTTGCCCCCACAACGCCGTCCACCGTTGATTTCACGACGGTGTTTTCCAGCATGTTCTGCGCCTGCAACAACCCGTCAGAGCCTAGCACTTCAACCCGCTGGTCATAGCCATAGGCCGCGCGCCGCGAATTCTTGATGACTGCAATCCGGCCATCCGCGTAAGTCATTGTGACTGCCGCTGTATCCACATCACCAACCGCACCGATTTCCGCATCCACAAGCGATGATCCAACCGCCGATATAGTCTGCGGCACATCACCCATCAGATAATTTGCCATATCGAAATCATGAATCATCATATCCCGAAACAGTCCGCCCGACACTTTTACGTAACTGACAGGAGGTGGCGCCGGATCAAATGAGGTGATCGACAAAAGCTCGGCCTTGCCAATTTCACCTGCGCTCAACCCGGCCTTCAACGCCGCAAAATTCGGATCAAAACGCCGGTTAAACCCAATCATCACAGGCTTGCCGCGTGCAGATACTGTATTTAGACAGTCCATTGCCCGCTGTAGGTTTAGATCAACGGGCTTTTCGCACAGAACTGCCTTGCCTGCGCCTGTCGCAGCCTCGATCAAATCAGAATGCGTGTCTGTCGGAGTTGCAATCAGAATCGCATCAATTCCCGGGTCGGCGATGATCTCGTCCGAACTACGGGCTTTGGCGCCATGTTCGCTGGCTAGACTTGCTGCGGCATCGGGCAGAGCGTCGGAAACAGCAGAAAGTATGCAACCCGGATGGGATGTAATCGCCTGCGCATGAACGCGCCCGATGCGCCCCGCGCCCAACAGTCCGACCTTCAACATGCGGCTCTCCCGAATCTTGGTGTTGCGCGCAACAATGATTCTCTTTGCAACCGGTTGCAATATCTTTTTTCGTAGCGCTGGCACTTTTGCGCGCCGAACTCGAAAACCCCAAAAACTGCGAAGCGATCTTCAAATCGGAAAGTCCTGCCAAACTTCACGCGCTGAAATCCGCGCAAATTCGACCCTACGGGAATCCCCCAATATCGGAGAACGATGAATCAGGTTAATGATTGGTTAAGGAACACACACTACCACTCTGTGACCCCTTAAAGGGGCTGGCATGACCCCCTCGTCCAGCCCCTTACACACCACCAAGCAGCCACAACAGCGCCCCGGATCAAGGCCCTGATCATCTGTGTCTGATATCTGTTAAAAAATGGCGGTCGCTTAAGGATTCGAACCCTCAAACTGCTGATTAAAAGTCAGCCGCTCTATCCAGTTGAGCTACGGGGCCGCTGCGCCTTCTTAAGATTCACCTCTGGCTTTCCAATGCCGAGCGATTAACTCAGCAGATGGGCGGAAACCTTTGCCAAAACAATAGCTACCCGGTTTCGTAACGAGCCACATCTATCACACGTTTCCTCGCCTGACGCGCCAGCTGTTCGGTGTCTCTTGGAACGGCGGCGTTGCTATCAGTTTGCCAAGAAGTTCCAACTTACAATCGCAACAAGCATCACGATCCCCGCCATTGACAGCGCTCTTTTGAACCGCGCGCGCTTAAACCTCTGGCGGGGCACGAAGTACATTGGCACATCTTCACCCGCAGCACTGAACTGAAGCCACGCGACACGGCGCAACAAAAGCCCAAGATATGGTTGCGCCATACGCAGTGTCGTCAGCTCAAGAATAAAGAACGGCAGGAAGATACATATTGAAGAAATCAGAACACCCAGAAATCCACTACCGTCAGACCGAAGCGAATACCCCAAAATAAAAGGCAGCATCGAGTAACATATCAGGAAGCAAAGGAAATACTCCGCGTATGATGTCGATGCGAACCGCAGTTTGAAGAAATGCATGTAAGTCGCAGCAACTTCCGGGCTCGCTACAGCGTCCTTAAAACTCCTATATTTTTTGTTTTCCCAGTACGCGACATCCGGTGCCTGTAGAAGATGCATGAATTGCGTCTCAAGTTCTGGCAGCATTCCCGGGTTTTTCTTTCGCGCGAACTCAACCATGACCTCGAGAAGCTTGACCAATGCATCAATGGACTTTGTGTAGACCTCAAAAGCGCGTAGCAAAATAAAGCCAATCAGTATCGAGATGATCGCGATTTGGCTGTCCAGCACGAAAGGTGATGCAACAAAGGACGAGAAATTTGTGGTTTCTGGCAGCATCTCTCGAACCACTGTTAGACCAACGAAAGAGAATATCAGGATCAAAAAGGACAACTCCTCAATGTCTTTGTTATGCAACAACAAGTTAACCGTAACGACGATAGTCAGCGAAAAGACCATCGCTGAGTTCACTGTGTCCAATCCAAGCAGCACAAAATAAATCGCCCCCAGTACTGGAGAGAGGAAGAATAAGCTTTTTAGTGAGATTCCCTGATATTCGCGCGACGCCCGCAACCAAAGCTTTTCACTTGCAATGTTGACGAAAATCGAAATCCAACCAACCCCGAGAACGAACATCCACAGCTGCTCGCTTGATAGCGCTTCATCAATCTTCAGGTCATGTCCGCTGATCAAAACATAAATAATCTGCAGAAGCGTGCTGCCGAGGAACAAAAGCAAAATCAGCGCGCGTTCATCATTGTTGTCTGCAGACAAGCGATCTGCGGCGCTCTGTAAGGTAACGACATAAGCACTGGAAAGAGCCGACAGCAACGCCAGAAAAACAATGGACCATTCCATAGCGTTCGTGCCGGTAAGAGGGGTGATCGCAAATATGGAGCATCCGGCGATGGCAACCAGAATCCAGTGCGCAGGTGTGAGACGCTCGTAGCTGTCTCCTAAGACAAAGCCCGCAATGAGCATATTGCTGATCGGATAAAGGTAGACCAAAATTGTCGCTTCAATCTGTTGACTGCCCCCAACTGCCAAAAAAAATGCCAGATCATTGGCAGCTTTCAAGCCAATGGTAAGCAAGAAGTGAGGATCGGACACATAGCGCCGAAAGTTCAATTTCAACCCATTGACCACTGTGGCCAAGCCCGCACAGGTCAGGATCGAACAGCATATCGAGATTAGTACGGGGTCAAAACTTCGACTAAGTACGGCGACAGCAGTAGCATTGCTGGATAAGAGAGCAATCGCCAGCAGACCGGTAAAAAACCAGCTAGACCTCATTCGAAAAACCCCAGTGCATTCTAATTTGTGAGTTGGGGGCGACTTTGATCCAGAAACTTAAAATATGGCAATACCGCCACCAAAGTTACTGGATTATTTTCAGTACGTTAGTGACCAAATTTCACCAACTGCGTGACTGTCTTCCTGACAAAACCCGATTCCGTATGAGCACTTGGAAATTCTCGGAAGTACAGAGTCATTTTTATGGCGATCCCTGAAGGACTCGAACCCTCAACCTGCTGATTAGAAGTCAGCTGCTCTATCCAGTTGAGCTAAGGGACCGCTGAGCCCTTCTTGCGGTTTTTACGGGCCGGGTTCAAGAGCCAAGCGCATGAATGCGCTGTTCGGATCATCACTATACCCATGGATCGGTCCGCAATAGGAATAACCCAACGCCTCGTAGAGCTTGCGGGCCGCATCGTATTCCGCAAGATGCTCTGCTCCGGTTTCAAGAACCAATGCGTCAAGACCTTCGGCGCGCGCTAATTCAGCAAGGTGTTTCATCATTACACGCGCCAGACCGCGCCCCCGCGCTTGTTCGAGGATATGTACCGATTTCACCTCGGCCGTGCCATCGGGCAGAGCTTTCAAGGCTCCACACCCCAATGGCTGCGCCTCTTCGTAGATCGCCCAGAATCGAATCCCCGATCCGGCCAAAGCCTTGGCGTTCATGGTGTGGTTGCTTTCCACAGGCCCCGCCGATTCGCTATGGGCAAAATGCGCCTCGACAAGCGGGAGCAAAGCATCCGAGGTCGGATCAGCCTCGCGGATTTCGATCATTCAGTGAGTCCAGGGGCCGCGCCGGTCCGTGGCGAAATTCTCGCCGTAGCCTCGCGTGCGCAAGTTGGGTTTGCGCTTGTGCGGCTCACTGACCTGAGCGTCGATACCATTGTCCTTGGCGTAATCCAGCGCCTCTTTCTTGGTGTCGAATTTCAGGCGAATCTGAGTTTGCGTGTCATTGGAAGAGGTCCAGCCCATCAGCGGGTCAACCTCACGCGCCGAGGACGGGGCATATTCCAGAACCCATTTGCGGGTTTTGGCCATCCCCGAGGTCATCGCGTTTCGCGAAGGCTGGTAAATCCGTGCGCGCATGTCGCCTCTCCGTACTCACTTGGCTGAGCTGTTTATGCGTCAGAGCGCGCCCGGGGGCAAGATTGCAATTGTCGCGGCAGGTTCCAGCGAGCTGATGTCAGAAACTGACATTAGGTCCACCTATGATCGCTCAAAGATCAGCCGAAGGAATAGACAGATGATCCACCATGAACGCAGCCTCGAAATCGACGCGAACCCTGAGAGAATCTGGGCGATACTCAGCCGGTTCATACAGATTGACGAGATTGCGCCGCAGATCGCGCAAGTGGAGGCCCTGACCTATGGTGCCACTGGCATTGGATCAAGGCGGCGCTGTTATTTTGAGAACGGAACTTCTTTGGTTGAAGAAGTGACCAAATGGGACCCCAACCGAGGTTACACTGTGCGCTTGTCCGAGATGTCGGCGATGCCCTTGATCGAAGCGCACGCCGCTATTGCCATCGAACCACTGGCACAGACCCGAACCCGAGTGACCTGGAGCATGGATTATACCGTGAAATATGGCCCTCTCGGCTGGCTTATGGGGCAAAGCCTGATGAAAATGATGATGTCCAGAGTTCTCGACGGCAACCTGAAGGCGCTAGCCGACAAGGTGAGTTCTGATATCATTCCGGAAGCGCAGCCCGCCTATTATTGAATCTGAGGATTTCGTACCGGATCAGCCCTTGCAGTTGGACAAAATAAGAACAAATGTAGGGGTCTGACCCGGAGCCTGCCCATGCCATACGCCCATTCCGACAAGACCCAAATGACAACCGAAGATGTGCGCGCACGCCTGAAACTGGAAGGCGGCAAGCAGTTTGTCATGCATACAGAGTTTGCCCCCGCTGGTGACCAACCGACAGCGATCAAAGAATTGACCAGCGGCGTGCTGGACGGCGAACGTGAACAGGTTTTGTTGGGTGCGACCGGAACGGGCAAGACCTTTACAATGGCCAAGGTGATCGAGGAAACCCAGCGCCCGGCGATCATCCTTGCGCCCAACAAGACGCTGGCGGCGCAGCTATACGGCGAATTCAAAGGTTTCTTCCCCGAGAACTCTGTCGAGTATTTCGTCTCTTACTACGACTACTACCAGCCCGAGGCCTATGTCGCGCGGTCCGACACGTACATAGAAAAAGAATCGCAGATCAACGAACAGATCGACCGCATGCGCCACTCGGCCACGCGGTCACTGCTGGAACGGGACGATGTGATCATCGTGGCGTCAGTGTCGTGCATTTACGGTATTGGCTCGGTCGAAACCTATGGGGCGATGACGCAGGACCTGAAGGTCGGCAAAGAATACGACCAGCGGCAGGTGATGGCTGATCTGGTCGCCCAGCAATACCGCCGAAACGATCAGGCGTTTCAGCGCGGATCGTTCCGGGTGCGCGGCGATTCACTGGAGATCTGGCCCGCCCACCTTGAGGACCGCGCCTGGAAGCTGTCGTTCTTTGGCGAGGAACTGGAGGCCATCACCGAATTCGATCCTCTGACTGGTGAACGCGCGGCCACGATGGAGCAGGTGCGCGTCTACGCCAACTCGCACTATGTGACGCCAAAGCCCACGATGCAGCAGGCGATTATCGGCATCAAAAAGGAACTGCGGATGCGCCTCGACCAATTGGTGGGCGAAGGCAAGTTGCTGGAGGCCCAGCGCCTGGAACAGCGCACCAATTTCGATCTGGAAATGCTCGAGGCCACCGGCGTCTGCAACGGGATCGAGAACTATTCGCGCTATCTGACCGGTCGTGCACCCGGTGAACCGCCGCCCACCCTGTTCGAATTCATCCCTGACAACGCCATTGTCTTTGCCGACGAATCCCACGTCAGCGTGCCGCAGATCGGTGGCATGTATCGCGGCGACTATCGGCGCAAGTTCACGCTGGCCGAACACGGGTTCCGCCTGCCGTCCTGCATGGACAACCGACCTTTGAAGTTCGAGGAATGGGACGCCATGCGCCCCCAATCCGTCTTCGTCTCGGCCACCCCGGCGAAATGGGAGATCGAGCAGACCGGAGGCGTTTTCACCGAACAGGTGATCCGCCCTACCGGCCTGCTGGACCCCGAGGTTGAAATCCGCCCTGTCAGCATGCAGGTGGACGACCTGCTGGACGAGGTGCGCAAAGTCGCCGCTGACGGATACCGCACGCTGGTCACCACGTTGACCAAACGCATGGCCGAGGACCTTACCGAATACCTGCACGAACAGGGCATCAAGGTCCGCTATATGCACTCGGACATCGACACGCTGGAACGCATCGAGATTCTGCGCGACCTGCGATTGGGGGCTTTCGACGTGCTGATCGGCATCAACCTGCTGCGCGAAGGCCTCGACATTCCCGAATGCGGGCTGGTCGCCATTCTGGACGCCGACAAAGAGGGCTTCCTGCGATCGGAAACCTCTCTGGTGCAAACCATCGGCCGCGCCGCGCGGAACGCCGATGGGCGGGTGATCATGTATGCCGACAAGATCACCGGCAGCATGGAGCGCGCACTGAATGAAACCAACCGCCGTCGCGCCAAGCAGGTCGCCTATAACGAGGAACACGGCATTACGCCCGCCACGGTGAAGAAGAACGTCGAGGACGTTCTGGCCGGTCTCTATCAGGGCGACGTCGACATGAACCGCGTTACCGCCACCATCGACAAACCGATGCACGGCGCCAATCTCGAGGCGCATCTGGACGGCCTGCGCGACAAGATGCGCAAAGCCGCCGAGAACCTGGAGTTCGAAGAGGCCGCCAATATCCGGGATGAGATCAAACGTCTGGAAGCAGTTGATCTGGCCATCGCCGACGACCCCATGGCGCGCCAATGGGCGGTCGAGAAAGCCTCGGAGGATGCGGTGAAGTCACGCGGTCGGTCAACGGCTGGGCGACCGGGGCAGCGGGGTGGGAATGTGAAGCGGAGGAAAAGGTGATTTCATCCTCCGAATGCCTGACGAATAGCTTTTGCTTACTCAGTTAGTTCACTTGTCCTTACCTCGAGTAGTGGGTTTTCCGGAGCCAGTGTTTTGGCTTGAGTTGCTGCCTTGACTTTGCCCACTCTCATTAATTGACTGAGGTGACGAAGAATCTCGCTTTGATCCTTTGCCGGACGATACACTAGGTTTTCCCGAAGATGGTTTTTTCGCCATTACTTTGCCCTTTATACTAAATTCAACAGCCACGCTGGAATCTGTGCGCATCCTAGTACAACGGCACGCCACAGGTTCATACGTGCCTCCAAGATGACTTTCTCATTCTCATCAAAAAATGCATCACAGTCTCTGGCTAGTTGTGCCTTGGTTTCCTCAACAGCTTCCATTGCCACTTCACGGTCCAACACCCAAGTCGGATTGAGCTCAAAGTGGCATGTTCTCTGAGCAACACTGACCATTGCAGCAAAATACAACGATAGTGAGAACGTAATGATAACTAACCAAAATTTGAAACTTATTGACAAAATGACGAAGCCATCACTTCCAATAACATTCTCGAGGTCAACTAGCCCGGCGAAAACAGTTCCAACCAAACCAGTCATTGCGGCAGCCATGCCCGCTTGGTTTCGAGCGTTCCTTAAATCTTCCTTTTGCGAACGCAACTGAGTGTATGCAATCTCAAACGCTAGTTCTTTCTGGGACATCAAAACGCGCGGCTCTAAAAAACTGTCGCAACTTATGCATAAAACCCAATTGACCTCAAGGAGTTGTAGAACATTCAACAATTTGGCAAGCGTAGTATGGGCGCTCGCACCCATCTTTTCTGACGCCCACCCAACGATGGGTGAAATCACCCATCCTACACGCTGCATTCACACTTCAAACGTGCAGCCCAGCTCGCATGAATTCAAAGCGCCACCCAATTGGTGCGTGGCACCCGCTTGGTGCTGACCGAGGACCTGTCGTGGTTTCTTTTGTAAAGAGGTGGGCGGGAATATCCCGCCCAGCCGTTCAACCCTTATCCCAATGCGCAACCACGTCGTACCCAACCGGTGTCGGCGGACCTTCCATGAATTCGGCGAAATGACCCCACAGCTCGGCCACTTTGGGCGCGTTTGCGTTCGAGGTCGCTTCGCTTTCGACCACCGAAATCACATAGCCCGACCCGTCCTCGTTCATCACGTTGGTAAAGCTGTGTATACCGGGCATGCCCATGATCTCGGATTTCAAAGCGTTCATTTTCGCGGTCGCCGCCTCGCGCGTGCCGGGCTTCATCTTGAATTGGGTAATACGTGCAAACATTACTTTCCTCCCTCGTCTGGCGAAATTGCCATGGGACGCGACCGGAACGACCGCGCCGCGCGCACCCTAGCACAGCGACTTGATATCTCGCATTGATACGTGGGATTTGCAGGTATTTTCAACCACGCGCCTCACTGCGCCCAAGCAGCTGACACTTCAGGGTTGCGCCGTGGGAGCCCCGGACCTTGTCTTGCCCTGTTCGGCGGCTACATCCCCACCCATGCGCGCAATTCTGACCTCTTTGATCCTTGCCACCCCGGCCTCCGCGTGGGAGGCGACGGTGGGCGATATCTGCACGCTGTCGCACGACACAGGTGCGGCAACGATTTTCCTGACCTATGACCCGTCCGCACCGCTCTATACGGTGACGGTCACTCGAAAGGATCAGATGTGGGCCCAATCCCCGTGGTTTGCGATGCGTTTCGAAGGACCAAACCCCATCGAAATCGCCACCCCACGCCATGTCTTGTCCGACGGAGGATCCGCGTTGACGGTGACGGATACCGGCTTTGGCAATGTGCTGGATGGGTTGGAGCACAACCGGGTCGCCTATGCGTTCACGCAAGACGGGATCGCAGAGTTTCCTCTGAACGACGCAGCGCCGCAGGTGCGTATTTTTCGCACGTGTGCAGGCGCGCAGCTATCCTGAATACGTTTGCGTTATCCGCTATGGGCGCACGAATTTGGCGTTGCCGACAGAACGTTGTTGCGGCTCTGGGCGGTTCTCTGGTTGCGTACTCTGAGAGACGGGCGCTTCGGCAAAGCCGCAGGCCACCCCGTCCCCATCCGGGTCGTTGCGTGTGTGATACCCTGGCTGCCCTTCCCGGAAAGGTCCGATCCCCATGGCCTGCGTCGCATCGCACCCTACCAGGGCGATCAGATGGATCACTGCCTCGTCCCGATTGTACTCGGACAGTCGAATAAAAACACTCACCGCGATCAGTACAGTGGTCAGAGGCAGCAACAGAACCATGGTCAGGATACGTATCGGAGACAACGCCTGCCGGCGCGTGGCCTCGGCCCGCTGATGGCGTCTGGACGATCTTGGGTTCAGGTCAGGCGTATCCTGCGTAGGCTTCTTGAACAGCATGTCCGGACTTTTACGATGGATATGTGGCAAAGCCGAGGCAATCGATCTGAAAGGTTGGCGGGACCCTGTTTTGCCCTCTAGTGTGATTGCCAAACCCAGATTCCGAGGTCTTGCCGACACAGTGACCAATCCATATCAAACCCCGGACGGCGACGCTCGTGCGCAGGCCAGAGAGCTTCTTGAGCAGGCCCAGTTCGCTGCGCTGGCCGTTCTGCAGCCCGAAACGACTCTGCCGACGCTGTCCCGCATCGCGCTGGCCACGGATACAGATGGCTGCCCCGTCACGCTGATCTCTTCTCTGGCTGAACACACCCGCGCGCTGAACGCCAATCCCAATTGCGCCCTTCTGGTCGGAGAGCCCAAAGAGAAGGGCGACCCGCTGACGCATCCTCGTCTGACGCTTCATGCCGTGGCACGGCCGGTACACCGGGACATGTCCGACTATGCCCCGCTGCGCGAGCGGTATCTGAGCCTGCGGCCCAAAGCAAAGCTATACGTCGATTTCGCAGATTTCAGCTTTGTCAGGTTCGCCATAAAGGATGGGTTACTGAATGGCGGTTTTGGCAAAGCCTATCGTCTGACAGCGGGGGATTTCTGACGGTCAGCGAACCACATGCACCGCGCACCCCGCATGCCGCACGACATGAGATGCAGTCGAGCCCAGCAACAGATCCTGCATCCCCGGCCGATGCGATGCCATAATGATCAAGTCGGGATTGTTGGCTTCGGTCCAGTCCAGAATTGTTCGTCCGGAATGCCCTTCGACCACCAATCCACGTGCATTCGGCAACTGAGATGCCAGCTCATCCAGTTCCGCTTGAATCGCCTTGCGCGCTTCGGTGAGATACTCGGGCGGCATATACGAAATCGCATAATTCGGAATATGCTCGACCACATGCAGCAATGTCACCTGTGCGTCTGGCGTGGCCAAAAGCTGGGCCAGCTTCAAAGGCCCGGACGTGTCTCTTTCAGCATCAAAAGAGATAGGGACAAGAATGTTGTGATACATAGCGTGAGCCTCCGTTTTGCAGGATAACTGTGAAACAGACAAATGCTACAGGCTTTGATTCAGGTCAGGAACTTCCGAATGTCTCGGCCACGTCATACATGACCGGCTCAAAGCTTTTGCACAATTCGTTGATCTTGCGGTTGCGGTCGCGCATTTCGGGCGTCCGCAACATGGCGAGAAAATCTTCGCGGCGCTCCCACTGCGAATAGTTGGCAATGCGCGTTTGGGCGTCGTTCACATGCAGCCCTGCAGACACAAATCCCGGCTGCTTTGAGATGAACTCGGCATAAGCATCTGTCAGGGCCTCCAACAGGTCCTGACACGTTCCCGGGGTCATTTCAAAGGTTGTGATAACTGTTTGAACACTGGCGTTTTTAGCGATTTTCGGCATCGGGACTCTCCATTTGCTTTCCTCAGCTTAGCACACCGAAAACAAACGTCGCCTATTTACTGCCGGCATGACGCATCATGATCAATTTCCTCTGGCAAAGAATGGTGAACTGGCCACCCTTAGTGGGGTGGCCAGCCCTGGTGCTACTTCTCCATTCGCATCAGAACCGACACTTCACCCCTGACGTGTTCTGACCAGCGCAAAAGCAAGTTTTCACCTGCAGATCCATGCTCGGTCACAACATGAGGAACGCCGAAAACGAAATTATTGAAAACACCGTAGATCCCGTCAACAATCGTGACTCCATCACAGCTACGTGCTTTTCCGTTAAACTGCAGCTCTCCATTTGCAGGAATAATCCAAAAATTCGACGCGGAGTTCTGCTGGTGACGAATCCTCAACGGATGCGCAGATTTTTTTGTGACACCGTGATAGGTGTTGTTCTGGAACGTCACATTCGTGTGCCTGTTGTTGTTCAGATCCGCAAATGACGTGCCCACCCTTTCCGCCCGATCTATCCAACCGCTTGTGGCGCGAAATTTGTTTCCGGTCACAGCCAAACCGTTCAAGAAATGCCCGGCCCCATAAGGGCGCACAATGAGAAAGCTGAACCAGGACGGCGCCTGGCTTGAGTAGAAGATATTGTCCGTGATGCTCATGGCACTGAACGAGAACCCACTGGTATAGGTGGGTGACGCGTCCCGTTCATTGGTCCATTCGATAAAACAGTTGTCGATATAGTTCTCGGCGATGGTGGAACTGTTATAGGTGCCGATCATGATCAGCCCAGCAGTGCGAACACCCTGCGGAATGCCATCACCCTGAAAAAAGTGATTGCCAAGAACCATGTTGTTGTCGCCGCCCAATACGGCAAAATGCTTGAACCGTACCGCCTGATTGTGCCGCAACTTAACGTCATTTGAGTTGGTGTTCAGCGCAATCGAAGACCGATCCGTCACGGGGAAAGACTCTTCCGCCGACAGGAACTGACAATTGTCGATCAACATCCCTTTGCACCCTGTCGCGATCGAGGTGATACCCCGATCCTTCGGGCGGCTGACGAAACAGTCTTTCAGTTGGAATGTGCTGCCCGATGCCGCCAGACGGATGCCGCTGCACCGGCTGTTGCACTGGAATTCGATCTGCTCCATGCCGAATTTGCGCAGCGTGTTAAAGCCGCTGAAGTCCAGAAGGTATTTGAACGCGTGAAACGTGAAAGTCTGGGTGCCCGAGGCATCATAGATAGGCGCGTTCAGGATAATCTCGCCCGCCCCAATGTTTTTTGACCGCACATAGATTTCGCGCCCGACACCGCTTCCCTGTACCAAAGATCCCACGGGAATGTTCGCGACATTGGCGACGTTGGTCAGCCGGGTGTTGTCCGAAGGATCATAGGTCGCTACCGATGTGAAGGTCTCGGTATCCCAAGCCGTGCTGCTTTTGACATCGAATTGACCGTTTCGGATCACCCGGCGGGTCGAGAAACCGCCTTGTTTGTTCGGAACCGCTGCGGCCATATCGATCGGGGCCGTTACTGAAATCTTGCGGCCACCCAAATCCAGCGATTCATGATCCGAGTTATTCAACAGCGCCTGAAACGCCTTTTTGAACGCCGACTCTTCATCTCCAAAGGCCGCGATATAGCTGGGCAGATGGAAGTCTTTGGTCAGCAACAGCATCTTGTCATCCGGCATCGTAACGGTGCCTTCGAACTCCATCTCGGAAGCAATACTGGTGTTTTCTGCAAGGTGATAGGTGCCCTGCGGAACATAGACACGGCGACCGCCAGCTGCCTGATCTGCCGCTTCAAACGCAGCGGAATCGTCCGTAACACCGTCACCCAAGGCGCCATAATCCCGAACGTCCACCAGACTGATCATTTCACGAAGAAAAACATTGGTGA
The DNA here is from genome assembly GCF_001238295.1 of Ruegeria sp. 6PALISEP08. Taxonomy (GTDB): domain Bacteria; phylum Pseudomonadota; class Alphaproteobacteria; order Rhodobacterales; family Rhodobacteraceae; genus Ruegeria. The sequence continues at coordinate 213,138 of NZ_LGXZ01000006.1, read as the reverse complement.
CGTCAGTAATCTCAAGATCGTCAACACGCACCAAGGCACCATTGGCCCCTTCGATGTTCACGCCGAAATGCCCGTACAGCGCAGCGAGCCCCCAAGGCATATCCACGCCTGGGCGCTGTCCGGTGCCCACAATCGCGGTGATCTCATGCACAGAACCATAACCCGATAGCTGAGTCGCTGGCCCTTGCTCTACAACACCTGCCACATGTGCGTCTCCCGCCCCGCCTGCCCAGGCGGCGATGCGCACTGATGGCAGCGGGCCGCTAATCGCTTTGACACGGGCTTTGATCTGCAAATAGCAACCCGGCAGGATCGGCGTCTGCCCCATATAGCGCAGTTGCTGCGTGGTGTTCACCTTCAGAATCTCAAGACAGCCGCCAAAATCCGCGTCCGACGGTGCAAAAACCCCGGTGCCGGACCCGCCATAGGTGGGCGAGCCGGGTGTCCCGTCTCCAGCAGACCAGACCGTCAAGCCATTCGCAAATTGCGGTGGCATGAACACGATGCCGTCGGTGATTGCCTTGTTCATTGAAAACCCTTTCTCAATCGCGCCGCACATATCTGGCAACGCGTCCAAACCTCGTGTTCAGGTCCGTCCCGAACGCGGAAGTCTGGATACCGAAAGGGAATTAACCACGGCTCATCTCACCGTGACGGTGGTGTTGCGTCAGGCTGCAGGATCCGATTTTCCCAGAAGCTGCACGCCGTTGATCTTCCAACCGCTTTCCAGCGGGATCATCTGATAATCCAGAATATGAATACTGCCGTTGCCGTCGGTGATCATTACCTTCTGCCACAAAGCTCCGGCGATCTCACGCAGCTCCAGAAAGCGCACGTCCGCCGGACGCCAAACCATGGGATACCCATTGCGCACCATGGCTCCGAAATTGTCGGGGTTTTGGAACAGGCGCTGAATGTTGGGACTGGCAAAGGTAAAGGCCGTCGCAAAATCATCCGCCTTGAAGGCTTGTATTTGCGCCGCGATATTCGCCTCAATCTCGGCGCTTTGTGCAAACGCTCCTGACGCCAATCCGGCACTCAAGGATATAGCAAGCAACAGTCGACGCATGGGGTCACCTCCTTGTGAAAAGAGTAGCCCCACACCTGTTCAGGTCAAATCAGACCAGCTCTCCGGCCAGCGCCTTGTCGATCAGCGCAATTGTCTCAGGCACACCGTACAAAGCGATGAACCCACCAAAACGCGGGCCTTGTGATGCGCCCAGCAGCACCTCGTACAGGGCCGTGAACCAGCCACGCATGGGATCGAACCGCTCGCGTCCGATGGAATAGACCACAGATTGCAGCGCCTCGTCCTCGGTCGGCCCATCGTAAGCTTCAAGCGCAGCTTTCAACGCTTCCAACGCCTCGCGTTCCTGATCCGTAGGTGCGCGATGCTTGCGCGTCGGTTTGACGAAGTCGTTGAAGTAGCGAACCGCAAAGCCTGCCGCCTGATCCAGATCGGGATGGCTCTCGGCCGTCGCCTCCGGCGCATAACGGCGGATAAAGCCCCACAGCGCCTCTTTGTCTTCCGCACCAGACACCGATGCCAGATTCAACAACATCGCGAAGGGCACGATCAAGGTCGATTCAGGAACATCACCCCCATGGATATGCCAAACCGGGTTGTTCAACTGCGCCTTCAGATCCTGCCCCGGATAGGCACGCAACTGTTGATGATATTCGTCATAAGCCTTCGGGATTACATCGAAATGCATCCGCTTGGCCGTCTTGGGCTTTTGATACATGAAATACGCCAAGCTCTCGGTCGGCGCATAGGTCAGCCATTCGTCAATAGCCACGCCATTGCCGGACGATTTCGAAATTTTCTGACCATTTTCATCCAGGAACAGCTCATACGAGAAATGTTCGGGCGCACGACCGCCCAGAGCCCGGCAGATCGCGTCATAAATCTTTTCGTTGGTCGCGTGTTCTTTGCCATACATCTCGAAATCGACACCCAACGCCGCCCAGCGCGCGCCGAAGTCCGGCTTCCACTGCAGCTTTACATGGCCACCGGTGACGGGAACGGTCCATTCTCTGCCCGTCTCGTCGTCAAAGGTCACTGTGTATGTCTCGGCACAGACCTTTTTCATCGGAACATACATCACCCGACCGCTTTCGGGGTGCAGCGGCAGGAAGATCGAATAGGTCTGCTGGCGCTCCTCTCGCAGACTTTTGAGCATGATCGCCATGATCTCGTCATAGCGCTCAACCGCGCGCTTGAGGACCTCGTCAAACTGTCCGGACTCATAGAACTCCTTGGCCGAGTAGAACTCATACTCAAACCCAAAAGTGTCGAGGAACCGTCGTAGCATGGCGTTATTGTATTCGCCAAAGCTGTCATACTCGCCGAATGGATCCGGCACCGATGTCAACGGGCGCTGCAAATGCTGTTCCAGTATCTCCGGGTTCGGAACGTTGCTGGGCACTTTGCGCATCCCGTCCAGATCGTCCGAGAAACAGATCAGCTTGGTCGGAATATCTGACAACGCCTCGAACGCACGTTTGATCATCGTGGTTCGCGCCACCTCACCGAACGTACCGATATGTGGCAAGCCCGACGGGCCGTAACCGGTTTCAAACAGGACATACCCCTTTTCCGGAGCACCTTGTCTGTAGCGTTTGAGCAACCGGCGCGCCTCTTCAAAAGGCCAGGCCTTGGACGACATCGCGGTTTCACGCAGTTCAGACATTTCAAAATGCTCCATCGGGGAAGGTGTTCTGGTCGCCCCATGCAACCGGACCGGCCCCTCCTATTGTGCCAGTGCAGCATGAGTCAATAAAGCAGTGGCGCATTTCGCGCCATACCCCGGTCGAAAACAGGTCTGCGGTCGGGCTGAAAGAAGCTCGAACCGCCCAGGTTGTTTGACCCACAAACACTCTACCAGCCATTTCTATGTCTTCCATTTCACGAACCAGCGTTCTTGAAACTAAATCGGCAAGATGAGTGTGACCCCGAAACAAAAATGACACGTGCGACACACTCTGGCTTGGCTTGTGTATTTCGTGTGTTTCCCGGGCCATGTATGACTAGGGCGAAAAACAGGACCTTCCCGGACCAGAGGACACAAGATGCGACGCGAAACTACCAACCTGATCCGCTTTGTTCTCGAAGATATCGTGCCGCCAATTCTGCGTGACAGCGCCGCTTTCCACTGGCTGGCTCGCCGGGTCTGGGGCGAACATATTACGCGGCTTGCCGCATTCCGCGAACGTGCGCCCTTTCTGACGGATGAAGAATACGAAACCCTGTATCGCGACCACCCACGCGTTCACGACGGAACCGACAATTCCGAAGCCTGCATTGATCGGGTCGCCAAAGACTTAGTGGGCGGCAGTATCTGTGATGTCGGTTGCGGCACCGGCGTTCTTTTGCAACGTATCCGCGCCCTTCGCCCGGATATTACCTATTTGACCGGCGTCGATTTTGTGGTCGACGATGCAGAAGCCCTGGACAACATCACTTATGTTGCCGCACGGATCGAGGATCTGCCCTTTGAAGACAACCGCTTCGACACCGTTATCTGCACCCATGTGATCGAACACCTATTGGACTATCGCCGCGCGATTGCTGAACTGCGCCGGGTCGCGCGAAAGCGCGTCATAATTGTAGTCCCGCGCGAGAGGGAGTACCGCTACAGCTTCAATCCGCATTTCAACTTCTTCCCCTACACTCACAGCTTTCTGCGTGCTGTGCATCCCAGTCCCAGCGCGCATGTCTGCGAAGATATCGGGCGCGACATCTACTACTGCGAAGATCGCCCGGCGAAGCAAACCAACGAAAAGCCCGTAAAGGATCAGGCGGCATGAGCGCCGCCACACCGACGGTTCTGATCTGGACGGGCCTGCTGTTGACGCCTGTCATGATTTCCCTCGGGCAGGTGCTTTTTAAACTCGCTGGCGGGCGGATCGACGAACGCGACGCCACAGGCGTGATGGGCGTTCTGCATACCCTGCTTGACCCCTTTTTACTTGTCGCACTTGCGATCTATGGATCAGCAACGATCTTGTGGATTTATGTCCTCAGACATGTGCCCTTGTCGCAAGCCTATCCGTTCATGGCGCTCAGCTTTGTGCTGGTTCCACTTGCCTCATGGCTGTTCTTTGGCGAAACGCTTGGGCTGCGCTATTGGGTTGGGGCCGGTCTTTTGCTCGGCGGGATGGTGGTGATGAACACCTGATCGGTTCAACCTGCCGCACAGACCCGGCAAAACAAGATGTTGAACCTGCCCTGCCCCCCTTCTATCCTGCGCCTTTGAAGAACCCCAAGCAGGATGCACCGAATGACCGAGCAAGTTCCCCACCCGATGTCCCCACAGGATTGCCTTGTGGCGATCATGGTTGCGATTTCGGCATCTGATGAAACGATCCGAACCGCTGAACTGGTCAAGATAGAAGTTGCGGTGAACATGCTTCCGGTCTTCGCCGGGTATGATATCGACCGGATACGCCACGTGTCACAGATCGTGTTTGATCTGTTTGAACAGGAAGACGGGCTGGATGCTCTGTTTGGCCTGATCCGCGACAACCTTCCAGAACGGTTAAACGAAACCGCTTATGCGTTGGCCTGTGATGTTGCCGCCGCAGACGGATCACTGGCCGAAACCGAGCTGCGATTGCTGGAAGAAATACGTTATGAATTGAACATCGACCGCCTGCACGCTGCCGCAATTGAGCGCGGAGCCCGCGCGCGCCACGCCGTCTGACAAGGGCCCGTCGGGTTTCAGATTTTAACTGCCGTACAACGCGCCCCAGCGTTCGAGCAGCGCGCGTTGCAGTTTCCGCGACCGTCGGTTCCAGCTGCGCGCGCCATCCGGACGTTCACGTTGTGCGCGTGGTATGTTTGCGCGATGCGCCACGTCCGCGGTGAATATCGCAAAGGCCAGATCGACCCCATCTGCCGTTGTCAGGAATCCACCCAGCCCCGAGACAAAGTTCAATGTCCCAGTCTTTGCATCAACCTTTACAGGGTGGTTTTTGACAATCCGACCATTCCGATCAGTCAACGCAAACGGCTTCATCAGGGGGCGCAATATTCCAGCCTTCTGCGCCACCACCAAGGCCGAAACCAGATCTGCGGGCACAATGCGAGAGGCGTCACCCAAACCAGAATGATCGACCATGGCGATACCGCTGACGCCAAAGCTCTCTGACGCCCAACGGTTCATCTCGGCCGCCGACTCAGCCAGGTCTCCGGGATAGACACCCCGTGCTTTGGTTGCAGCCAGCCCGACCATTTCAGCCGTCAGATTGGTCGAATATTTCAGCATCCCGCGCAGAATACTCTCCAATGGGTCACTGCGATGCACCACAAGGTCCACGCCCTGCGGGCTTTGCCGTGTCACTTGAACCCGCCCGAGCACAACCCCGTTTGACCGCGCCAAGGTTCGAAACACATCGCCTGCATAAAGCGCGGGTTTGCGTACCGGTAACCAGCGCGCACCCCCATTGCCCAGCGCACCCTTGGCCACGGTCCAGCGATCCTGACGCGCGCTTGGCTGATAGGTGTATATGGGCAGGCTTCGGCTCTCGACTCGCATAGCGGCCACATCCACAGCAGGCACATAGCGCGCACTGCGCGCGTCCATACTTACGTCATAGCCCTTTCCAGCACGCTTCCATTCAAAGTGAACACGGTTGAAATTCAACGAAATCCCGCTGACGGCTGGGCTGTAACCCACATGATCCGGCTGCCCGGGATCGATGCTGAACACAAAAGGCAGCGCTCCGTCATAGACCTTGAACGCACCGCGTACCTCGGTAACTCCAGCCTCGCGCAGGTTGGCCGCCATCGTAGCCAGCGCATCCGTATCCAGCAGGGGGTCTCCGCCGCCCACCAGGATTAGATCACCATGCAGAATGCCATTCTCGATCGGTCCATCCGCCACCAAACGGGTTACAAACCGGTGATCCGCGCCCAGAACGTCCAGCGCATAAAGCGCGGTTAGCGCCTTGCCGACACTGGCCGGGGGCAAGGCGGCCCCATCTCCGAACACCTCCAGTTGCGCCCCGGTCTCCACTTCCGCAACCGCAAACACAACCTCGCCCTTTAGTCCAGCCGCAGCCACCAGACGTTCGGCCCCGCTCAGAGGCACCCCGCGGATCTGCGGCCTGAGAGAGACCAGCGGCGCCTGCGCAAGTCCCGCTGCCGGGATCAGAGATGCCCCCAATCCCCCCAGAAATACACGACGTGAAAAACGACCAGCCATAGCCGAATTAAAATCCCACTGAGCAAACGCACACAACCACTTGCCGAGATTATGCGCCCATGGGGGCTATTCCGGCAACACTTTCGCGCCCCATTCCCCGCGCGTCCGGATCTCTGTCGAGCTGACATTAACCATCGGAACGTTCACGAAACACCATGCCGGAGCCTGCGCCTGACCCAAAAGATGCCGCGCCTGCCCGTCGATGCGGTACTTTGCATAGACCCGAGCCGCAGGCGACATCCGCGCCGAAATCCGATCCCCCGGCCGTGCGACGACGCCAACAGGAACACTGTCCATAATCAGCCGCCAGTCTTTCCAACGATGAAACTGCGCCAGATTATCCGCCCCCATCAGCCAGACAAACCGAACCTGCGGGTACAGCAGCCTCAGCGCTGCCAGAGTATCAGCTGTCGCCCGCGTGCCGGTCAGCGCCTCGATATCCGTCACTTCGACCTTCGGGTGTTGCATCACGGCTTTCGCGGCTTGCAGTCGCCGCGCCATTGGGGCTGGCCCATGTTCTTTCAACGGATTGCCCGGAGACACCAGCCACCACACCCGATCCAGCCCAAACGCCTTTATCGCCTCGCGCGTGACATGCACATGCCCCTGATGCGGCGGGTCAAAGGACCCGCCGAACAGACCAACGACCTGTCCGGGCCGCGCATATGGAATGGCGCTTCGCAACATCCTTTGCTGATGTTCAGAACTCGGCGGCGTTGTCAATCAACAGGTTGCACCGCATCACCCAGCCTGACCTGCCCAGGGCGGAGGACCTCAGCGCACCATCCGCCATGCCCGCGCACGGCAGAGTAGCCGCCCTGACCAAGGGCCTCCTCCATCCGACTGCACGGCGCGCAGATCACGGTAAAGCGCAGAACGGCTTCGCCCACCTGAACCTCGCGCCCTTTGAGCGCCGCCAGATTGATCCCCGACGCCACCAGATTGCGCCGCAGAATGTCAGGTGCAACCGGCCCCTGCCCGAGATAAGACCCAATCGCAGCCAGATGCTCTTGCTGAATCAGCGTCACCGCCCGCTTGCCTGCGCGGCTGCGGTCGCCTTCGAGGCCGTCGTTGGAGATCATCCCAGCATCAACCGTAACCATCTCCGCCCGCCGTTTTGGCCGCAGACCAATCCATTCAATCCGTCCGGGCTGCGCCCAGCCGGCAATCAAGGATTTTAGATCACTCACTGCGTTCACCCGGGACGTCAAATAGAGGGAGCCTGAAAGAGTCAAAGTCTTTCACTTTGCAATTCGCCATCGAGACACTACGCTTTCGCGGTATGGCAAACTGCTGCTTAGGATGAACGTAGGCTTTGACCATCTTTTGGTGCAGCCTAAAAACTTCGCGTGTCACTGAAACATTCCAAGTATGCCATTCCTTTAGAATAGCTCCTCTCTGCTCAACAGTTGCTCCTGGGTGACCACTTCGATGTAATCGCCCATTGAAAACAACTTCTTCTCCTATTGGGAACATGCTGTTGGCAGCTTGGGAATTAAAATAAAAATTCAAATCCACACCAGAAGTTAAGTGCCTCAAGTTCTTCTTCACAGCTTTCAAATTGTAGTGAAATGCAGTTTCGTTTCTGATTGCTCTCGCAATAGCCCAACCTTGGCCACTTTTGACTTCTTTCAGTCTTTGCGCAGTCTTATCTATCAAGTCTAATAACGGCTTCGGCAGCTTGGACTCCTGCCGGTTGTTTTTCTCGACGAAATCTATGAACTCGTAAAGCTTGGCGGACCAAATGCGTAAGACCACAGCGCGCTGAGAGATCGAAGCTAGGTTTACCAAGAACTCGTCGTCTAAATCATGAGCCGAAGCGAGATAGAGACGCATCATAGTACGAACTTCACTTGCAATATATGAAGTTAAAGCTAGTGCGGCAGCTTCCCATTCCTCCATTTCGGAGAGATCAGCTTCGCGAAACTCCAGTACGCTAAATTCCACCGACCTGCGTTGTTCGCCCTGCATAAAAATGTCCTCTCTCAGTTGCTCAAACAGATAGTGCCTCATTGCCCCCACCAAACGCATCCGCTATCACACCGCCCAACTCAATTTCCCCGACCCAGAGGACGCGACATGGCCGCCTATCAATATGTCTACCACATGCAGGGTGTCTCCAAGACCTATCCTGGTGGCAAGAAGTGCTTTGAAAACATCCACCTGAGCTTTCTGCCCGGCGTGAAAATCGGTGTTGTCGGTGTTAACGGTGCGGGTAAATCGACGCTGATGAAGATCATGGCCGGTCTGGACAAGGATTTCACCGGCGAAGCCTGGGCGGCCGAGGGCGCCAAGGTCGGCTACCTCCCGCAGGAGCCGAAGCTGGACGAAACCCTCAGCGTGCGTGAAAACGTCATGCTGGGCGTGGCCGGGAAGAAGGCGATCCTTGACCGCTATAACGAGCTGGCGATGAACTACTCGGACGAAACCGCTGACGAGATGGCCAAACTGCAGGACGAGATCGACAGCCAGAACCTCTGGGATCTCGACAGCCAGATCGACGTCTCGATGGAAGCGCTGCGCTGCCCGCCAGACGATGCCAACATCGCCAACCTTTCGGGCGGTGAGAAACGCCGCGTGGCGCTCTGCAAGCTGCTGCTCGAAGCGCCCGACATGCTGCTGCTCGACGAACCGACCAACCACCTGGACGCCGAAACCATCGCCTGGCTGCAACAGCATCTGATCGATTACAAAGGCACCATCCTGATCGTCACCCACGACCGCTATTTCCTCGACAGCATCACCGGCTGGATCCTCGAACTGGACCGGGGCCGCGGCCTGCCTTACGAGGGCAACTATTCCGCATGGCTGGAACAAAAGGCCAAACGGCTGGAGCAGGAAGCCCGCGAGGACAAGTCCAAGCAGAAAACCCTGCAGCGTGAACTGGACTGGATGCGTCAGGGCCAGAAGGCCCGTCAGGCCAAATCCAAGGCCCGGATCAACGCCTATAACGAGCTGGCAGACCAGTCCGAGCGCGAAAAGCTGACCCGCGCCCAGATCGTTATCCCCAACGGCCAGCGCCTTGGCGGCAAAGTGATCGAGGTCGAAGGCCTGTCGAAACATATGGGCGACAAGCAACTGATCGAAGGGCTGGACTTCGCCCTGCCCCCCGGCGGTATCGTCGGCGTCATCGGCCCCAACGGCGCCGGTAAATCAACGCTCTTCAAGATGCTCACCGGTCAGGAACAGCCCGACAGCGGCACCATCTCGCTGGGCGACACGGTCGAACTGTCCTATGTCGACCAGTCCCGCGACGACTTGAAAGACAACGACACTGTGTGGGAGGCGATCACCGGCGGTGCCGAGATCATCCAATTGGGCGATGCGCAGGTCAATTCCCGCGCCTATTGCTCGTCCTTCAACTTCAAGGGCGGCGACCAGCAGAAAAAGGTCTCGCTTCTGTCAGGTGGTGAGCGCAACCGCGTCCACATGGCCCGTCTTCTGAAAGAGGGCGGCAACGTCCTGCTGCTCGACGAACCGACCAACGATCTGGACGTCGAAACCCTGCGCGCGCTGGAAGACGCTCTGGTCGATTTCGCCGGCTGCGCCGTGGTCATCTCGCACGACCGCTTTTTCCTCGACCGGATCTGCACGCATATTCTGGCGTTTGAGGGTGATGCCCATGTGGAATGGTTCGAGGGCAACTTCGAGGATTACGAAGAGGACAAGAAACGCCGTCTTGGACCGGACGCGTTGGAGCCCAAGCGGTTGAAGCATAAGAAGTTTGCGCGGTGAGAACGGGCAGAACCACTGCAACCTTGAACGGTGAGGGTGCACTCCGCCCTCACCCAGCGGTTCGAAGGGCTGCTCTCGCCTTCGCTGCAACGACGGAGTATTTCTGAACAAGGACATACTATGCAGAATGGTTTGGTACATTTTGGTCCGGGTCGGCACTTGGTCCACTGGAACAGGCCTGTCTGTCTTCTTTTGTGCGCGCTGGCCAACCAATCACGTTATTCAGCTACCAACCAAACATGAGCGGTGTTCCCGAAGGCGTCATTCTGCGCGACGCGTCAACCGTGCTCGAACTGACGGAAGCGTCGGAACGCATTCTTCAACAGCACTCGGCCCGCTTTTCGGACCTTTTCCGCCTGAAGGTGATGCAGGCCGAGAACCTTATTTGGGTTGATTGCGATGTCTATCTACTCAAGCCGGTGACTTTCGACACCAATCTGATCACGATTGGTCGCGCATTCCGGGATGGCACCCGCTATCTGTGGAACGGTGTAATGTATCTGGATCCGGATTCGGATTTATTCTCGGACTATCTGTTCCTGACACAGGGCGACAAAATCCAGTTTCGTGACACGTGGGATACCAATGTGGAAACCGGGGTCGAAAACAAATCCGCAAAGGACATGTTTGAAAGACTGGGCGAGGTGGATTTCTATTCCGACAACCTGCCCCGAAACTTTTTTGGTCCGATCCTTTTGACACTGCTGGCCCGCGAACACGGCAACATCGAACTAACGCCACCCCACGTGCACTACCCATTCGGAGCGCCCAAACTCCGCAAAAACATTCATGACCCGCAACAGTTTCCCCTGGAATACCCGGATCAGAGCGAGACAATACATTTCTTCGGTTCGATGGTAAGAAGGGCAGGTGAACTTTATCGGAATTCGAGCACGGGAGCCTATGACCAACTACCTGCCGAAAGCCTGCTGCAACGTGCATTAAGCGGCACGCTGACCGCGACCGATTGATCATGTGACTGCAGATGAGTTAACACCTAGATCCGTGCGTGTTTAGCTGCCAAATCGTTGACAGAAGGTTTGGCCGCATATGAGGTTTGCCAGAATAGCACCAAGACTACACTTACCTTCGAAAGATCTTTTCAGACCGTCTGAACGATTTAAAAAAGCGCAATCCATTGGAGAAAAGACCTCGTAGAGAGGTATAGCCATCAGCTAGCGGACCATTTTCGAGTCTGACCATTCTGCATGACGGTTTGAAGTGACTAGCCAAAGTAGGATGGGTGCTCGCACCCATTGCTCCTCACTCCTCCAAATCCAACTATCTCAAATGATGGGGTAAAACCCCATCCTACGGCTCTGCGAGCATGCCCTTGGTGACACCACCACTCCATTCCGGATCAACCCGACACGTGCGGATATCACGATGGATGGACGAATGCGGTTACGGGGCTGAATGCCACTAGCCGCGCTCGATCGCCTCAAGGCTGCTCAAAGCAACCAAACTCCGGCGTCCTAGTCAAAACTCTTATGGATGATTGCAGCTATGGCCCTTAAGCTGACCGGTTTCCGTGAAGCTTCCCGAGACCAAACAGCCCCGCCAATGCGCCAACCAGCAGCAACCAACTGGCTGGAATAGGGACGGCCGAGAGGTTTGCCTCTGTCACATTGCCTTCCGTCACGCCCTGCTCCTGAGTGGTCTGTTCCTGCAACAACTCCAGCTCTTCGAGATGCCGGTCATGGTCTGAGGTTTCGGGGACTTTGGTCAAACGCAGGTTTTCCCATTCCATCTCTTCACGATGTCTTTCACTGTCAAAGACTGATTGAAGCTCGGGTATAATTTGATCATTACCCGCAGTCGCACTTTCCGACCCATCCGAGATGGTCAAAGCATCTGAAGCTCCGGCCCAGAACAGAACCGCTAATGTGCATACAAGTCTCATACCCGCCCCCACGTTTATGCAGTTGAGTATAGCATTCCGGAGTCTTTTTTCAAACATCACAATAATTGAATAAAAATGAGAACTTGTGAGATCTACGAAGACGTGCCCGAACATGATACCTCTGGTCCTGAGCCTCAAACCGCCAAAATGCAGAGGTGTGATTCTGATTAGTCACATTATGCGTTTGTTCGAAAACGCGGGCGACCGCTGGTCGAGTGAGCAAGGTATGGCTGGTCCGGCCCTTTGAAAAAAATTCCCTTGAATCGCCTCAATATGCTCTGGTGCCATTGTTTAATCCAGGCGATCGTCCCTTGCCACATGGCCACCTCAATGCCATATGAAAAGGGCTAACGTTTTTCTATTCGACCCACTGTCTCCGATTCCGGCGCTCAGTCTATCGATACAGACAACGACGCCGGGCTGCCGCAACACCGTGGGCAGCACTAAACAGGAGACAACGGATATGCCCGCAGGCACCGTAAAATGGTTCAACACAACCAAAGGCTACGGCTTTATCGCACCCGAAGATGGCGGCAAAGACATCTTCGTTCACATCTCGTCCGTCGAGCGTTCGGGCCTTACCGGTCTGGCCGACAACCAGAAAGTCACATACGAGCTGCGCGCTGGTCGTGACGGTCGCGAAAGCGCCGACAATATCCAGCTTGCATAAGCTTGAGATTGGGTGAGGGGTCCCCCTCGCCCTTTTCCACCGCCACCTCTGGTGGCAGGCGGGACACATCACGACTGTGTGATGCTTGCCCTAGAATTGACCAAATATCATATCATGATGAAACTGGTTCTTAGGTTTCATTGGTCATTCGATGAGGGTTTCGATGTTCACACGCCGTGTTTTTCTGGCAGGTTCTGCAGTCAGTTTGTTGCCAGGTATCGCCAGCGCCAAGAAAGCGGTCGAGTACGATCCGACACCGCAATTCGTACGCATCAAAAAGCAATTCTTGCCCGGGCAGCTTCTGGTGGCCCCTCGCTCGTTCTATCTTTATTACGTCACTGAACCGCGCAAAGCGATCCGCTATGGTTGTGGTGTTGGCAAAGCAGGGCTGGAGTTCACCGGCACAGCCACCATCGACGTGAAAAAGGAATGGCCCACCTGGCGTCCGACCAATGAAATGATCGAGCGCGACCCGGTGGCCTACGCTAAATTCAAGGACAATGACTATGTCCAACCCGGTGGCGGAGATAACCCCTTGGGCGCACGGGCGCTGTATCTGTTTCAGAACGGGGTCGATACCTATTTCCGCATCCACGGCACGACTCAGCCGCAAACAATTGGTCGGGCAGTATCAAACGGGTGCATTCGAATGCTGAATGAACATGTCGTTGATTTGTACAACCGGGTCCCAATCGGAACCGTTGTCACGGTCGTCTGATCGAAATCAGGGGGCCGTTGCCAGTTCAACAAGCTCTAGAACGGATGGGCCCAACGCGTCGACGATCCTAGCTACCCCGGCGGCGTTGGGGTGAATGCCGTCAGCCTGCATGAATTGCGACACTGCACCGGGATCACCGTCTGCTGCCAGCCCTTCAAAGAAACTACTGGCAAACAAGACCCCATAGTCCTGCGCCAGTTCAGGATACATAGCGTCAAACGCCTGCTTGTATTCGGCACCGTAATTGCCCGGCGCTTGCATTCCGATCAGCAGAACGGCGACATCGCTATCCCGCGCAACCTCAAGGATGTTGCGCAGGTTGGTGCGTGAGACCGCAGGATCGATCCCGCGCAACAAGTCATTTCCGCCCAAGGCGACGATCATTCCATCAACATCCGGCGTCAGGGTCCATTCCACCCGCGCAGCCCCGCCTGCCGTTGTGTCACCCGAAACTCCGGCATTTATCACCCGTACATCTGCACCCTGCGCCTGAATCCAACGGTCAAGCTGTGGGACGAACCCATCCTCTTCCACCAGCCCATAGCCCTGTGTCAGCGAATCCCCCAAGGCGGCAATCACCACTTGCTCGGCTGTGGCCGTGAAACCGCAGCAGACAAACAGACCTGTCATCAAAGTCTTGCGCAATGTGCTGATCGCTCCATATCCCAAAAGACCGCTCCTCAAACGGGTAGACCCATGACATCTGCTGTTCTCACCCTCCAAAATGCTGCTTTATCTCTGGATGGCAATGCCGGACGGGTCGATATTCTGCATGACATTACGTTGAAAGTGACCAAGGGTGAGACACTGGGCCTGATCGGGCCGTCCGGTTCGGGCAAATCTTCGCTGCTGATGTTGATGGGCGGGTTGGAACAGGCGACCAGTGGCCAAATCACCGCTCTGGATCAGGACCTGACCAGCATGGACGAAGACGCACTGGCCCGGTTTCGCCGCAACACCATGGGGGTGGTGTTTCAGAACTTCCACCTGATCCCGACCATGACAGCGCTGGAGAACGTGGCAACCCCGCTGGAGCTGTCGGGTCACAAGGATGCGTTCGACCGTGCCGAGGCTGAACTGGACGCTGTTGGGCTTTCCCATCGGCGCGATCACTATCCGGCGCAACTGTCAGGCGGTGAACAGCAACGGGTGGCCCTGGCCCGTGCCACTGCGCCGCGTCCCAAAATCCTTTTGGCGGATGAACCGACCGGGAATCTGGATGAAGCAAACGGTGCCGCGATTGTTGATCTGCTGTTTGGACTGCGTCGGAAATATGAGGCAACTCTTGTTCTTGTCACTCACAGCCATTCCCTGGCAGAGCGCTGTGACCGGGTCGTTCGGCTGCGTGACGGGCGAATCGCAGAAGAGACCCAGCAGGAGGCTGCCGAATGAGCCTGCGACTGGCGGGACGCCTCGCCCGTCGCGAGCTGCGCGGCGGCTTGCGCGGATTTCGCATCTTTCTGGCCTGTCTGGCCCTCGGCGTCGCAGCCATTGCTGCCGTCGGGTCGGTGCGGCAGGCCATCCAGACCGGATTGGCGCAAGAAGGTGCGTCGCTTTTGGGCGGCGATGCCCAGCTTGAGTTCACCTATCGCTTTGCCGATGAGGCCGAACGCGCCTGGATGCAGCAAGCGTCCGAGCAGGTGTCCGAGATCGTCGATTTCCGTTCGATGGCTGTTGTGCCCCGCGCCGCCGGATCGGAACGTGCACTGACCCAGGTTAAGTCCGTCGACACTGCGTATCCCTTGATTGGTTCGGTTAAGCTTGAGCCTGACATAGCGTTGGAAGACGCCCTGAGCGGGGCATCCGGTTTGCCCGGAGCGATTATGGAGCACGTGCTGATCGACCGGCTTGGGCTGTCTGTTGGTGATCGTTTCAAGCTTGGTACACAGGAATTCATCCTGACGGCCGCGCTGCTGAACGAACCGGACAGTGCGGCGGACGGGTTTGGTCTGGGGCCGAGAACATTGGTGCGGACCGAGGCACTACAGGCCTCCGGGTTGCTGGAACCCGGCACTCTGTTCACGACTAAGTATAGATTGAACCTGCCTGACACAGTCGCCCTTGCCGAGGTCGCTGCCGATGCCAGCAACGCCTTTGACGGCACGGGAATGCGATGGAGCGATGCACGCAACGGTGCCCCCGGAATATCCGAATTTGTCAGCCGCCTCAGCGCCTTTCTGGTCCTTGTTGGCCTCTCCGGTCTTGCGGTGGGTGGCATAGGTGTATCTGCGGCCGTGCGCGCATATCTGTCCCAAAAAACGGAAACCGTGGCGACCCTGCGCACCTTGGGGGCGGATCGCGCGACGATTTTTCAAACCTACATGATTCAGATCGGCGTGCTTTCTTTGATAGGGATTGTGATCGGTCTGGTGCTGGGTGGACTGGCGCCACTTCTTCTGGCTCCTCTGTTGGAAAGCCAGTTACCGGTCCCGGCGGTATTCTCGCTCTATTCGCAACCGTTGATCGAGGCCGCGATCTATGGGTTGCTCACAGCGTTTCTGTTCACACTCTGGCCGTTGGCAAGAACCGAAGATGTACGGGCCGCAACCCTGTTTCGCGATGCGCTGAGCACGGCCCGCGCATTTCCTCGCCCGATCTATGTCGTCGCCACCGGCATCGGGCTTACGTTGCTTATCGCCATCGCCGCGTGGTTCAGCGGATCCACCCGATTGACCCTTTGGACAAGCGGCGGGCTTGTGGGTGCGCTGGTTTTGCTGACCCTCGCTGCCTATGCCATTCGCAAACTGGCCCGGGCCGGTGCTCCATTGGCACGTGGACGCCCCGCCTTACGATGGGCCTTGTCCGCCATTTCAGACCCGCGTGAAGGCGCAGGCTCGGTGGTTCTGTCGCTCGGTCTGGGCTTGTCCGTTCTGGCCGCGGTTGGACAGATCGACGGCACGCTGCGCAATGCAATTTCAGGCAACCTGCCAGACGTTGCGCCCTCGTATTTCTTCGTCGACATCCAGAAGGATCAGATGCCAGGCTTTACAGATCGTCTGAACTCGGACCCCGCCGTCAGCCGCATCGAAAGCGCGCCGATGCTGCGTGGGATCATCACACAGATCAATGGCCGTCCTGCCCGCGACGTGGCTGGTGATCATTGGGTGCTCGAAGGCGACCGGGGTGTTACCTACTCTGCCCAGCCCCCTGCAAACGCAAACGTGACGGAAGGGGAGTGGTGGGCCAAGGATTATTCGGGTGCGCCGCAGGTCAGCTTTGCCGCTGAAGAAGCAGCCGAAATGGGTCTGCAACTTGGTGACCAACTGACCGTCAATATCCTCGGTCGCGACATAACGGCAGAACTGACCTCAATGCGCGAAGTGGATTTCTCTACCGTAGGCATGGGGTTCATCATGTCAATGAACCCCTCCGCCCTGTCCGGCGCGCCACACAGTTTCATCGCCACTGTCTATGCCGAAGAGCAGGCCGAAGCTGCCATCCTCAGTGACCTCGCTGGCCAGTTCCCCAACATAACTGCCATTCGGGTACGCGACGCCATCGACCGCGTTTCGGGCCTGTTGGCCGGTATCGCCGCCGCCACATCTTACGGTGCGGGTGTGTCTTTGCTGACCGGGTTTCTGGTTTTGATCGGAGCCGCAGCAGCGGGCGAACCTGCCCGCAGATACGAGGCGGCGATCCTCAAAACCCTGGGGGCCAACCGGGGCCGCATCCTGCGCAGCTTTGGCCTGCGCTCTGTTTTGCTAGGGGCCGCTGCAGGCTGTGTCGCATTGCTGGTCGGCATTCTGGGCGGCTGGGCTGTTGCCACCTACATATTCGAGACGGGTTTTGCGGTCATCTGGTCTTCGGCCCTCGGCATTGTTCTGGCCGGGATCGGCGTCACGCTCTGCGCAGGTCTCGCCTTTGCGCTGCGCCCGCTTTCTGCGCGACCAGCCCGTATCCTGCGTGCCAGCGACTGAGCTCAGCGCACACAAGCCACGGGCTGCAGAAGTTTCAGCAACGGATCATTGTCACAGACCAGCGCATCCAGCGAAACATCATCGAGAGAGGCATAAAACACCTCGGCCGCGTCCTGTAGCGCCAGCCGCAAGCGGCAGGCATCCGTCAAGGGACAGGTGTTGTCCGCATCCGCAAAACACTCGGCAATGGGCAAGGCTCCCTCAACGTGCCGGAACACTGCGCCAATCCGAATTTCATCAGCCGGGCGTGCCAGCGACATGCCGCCATTGCGTCCCCGTTGCGTGCTCAGATAATCCAACTGGCTCAGCTGGTTGATCACCTGCGCCAGATGGTTTTCCGAAATATTGCACACTTCGGCAATTTCCGACTTGGTGACCAGCCTGTCCGGGTGCGCTGCGCAATACATCAACAGGCGCACAGCGATATTCGTCCGTTTGGTAATCCGCATGAGGGCCTCCCTGAATTCAAGATGCAACCTTATTGCATGTCCGGGAAAAAAGCGGTTTGACATACATCAATCGATCAAAAGGACGCCTTATCCATGCCCGACCCCTATTTCTTTGGCTATGGCAGCCTTGTGAACCTCGCCACCCATGATTTTCCCGACCCGCGCCCAGCAAAACTGAAAGGCTGGAAACGGGCATGGCGGCACACCGACCTGCGCCCCGTGGCCTTTCTGACCGCAGTGCCGGATGCAGGGTCCGAGATCGAAGGTATGATCGCCCATGTACCGAAAAACGACTGGATCGCTCTGGATCAGCGGGAATGGGCCTATGACCGGATTCCCGCGACTGACGCCATTTCACATCCGCTGACGCATGAAGTCGAAATCGCGGTTTACGCAGTGCCCCATGACCGGCACAACGCGCCCAGCAACCACCATCCGCTACTACTCAGTTACATCGACGTTGTCGTGCAGGGTTATTTGCGAGCGTTTGGAGTGGACGGCGCGGACCGGTTCTTCGCAACAACCAGTGGTTGGGACGCCCCGATTCTGAATGATCGCGCCGAACCGCGTTATCCGCGTCACCAACAACTCCAACCTGCTGAGCGGGATTTTGTCGATGATCGACTATCTGGCTTGTCTGTCCGGAAAGACCTGCCCTCATAACAAAAGGGGCCGCGCCACTGGCACGGCCCCATTCTGCATCTCTCAATCAGGTTAGCCGCGCGCGCGGATCACCTGCAACAGCGGCAACAGAGCGGCCATTTCCGGCCCGCGCTCCATACCGGTCAGCGCTTTGCGCAGCGGCATGAACAGGCCTTTGCCTTTGCGGCCTGTCGCCTCCTTAACGGCCTTGGTCCAGGTGCCCCAGCTCTCACCATCGAACGGGCCTTCGGGCAGCAAAGCCATCGCCTCGGCGATGAACTCTTGGTCTTCATCGGCGATCAGCGGCTCGGCCCCGTCGCGGCACAGCGACCACCAGCCCTTAAGATCGGCCAGAGTGGTAATGTTCTCGCGCGCCATGGCCCAGAACGGCTCGGCCAGTTCTGCCGGAACACCTGCACCCGATACGGCATCGGACACATCGGCCAGCGGCAGTGATTGCAGATGCTTGGCTGTCAGCGGGAACAGGTCCTGCTCGTCGAACTTGGTCGGCGCAGCACCAAAGCGCGTGATGTCGAACCCGTCGATCAGCTCGGCCATGTCCGAACGCAGCTCGACCGGATCAGACGAGCCCAGCCGCGCCATCAGGCTCAGCAGCGCCATTGGCTGTACGCCTTGCTCGCGCAGGTCGCGCAGTGCCAACGTCCCCAAACGTTTCGATAGCGACTCGCCCTGCGGACCGGTCAACAGCGAATGGTGCGCAAATCGGGGGCAGGTGCCGCCCAACGCCTCGATGATCTGAATCTGGGTCGCGGTATTGGTCACATGGTCCGAGCCACGCACCACATCGGTCACGCCCATTTCGGTGTCGTCCACCACGGAGGCCAGCGTATAAAGCACCTGACCATCACCCCGGATCAGAACCGGATCTGATACCGAAGCCGCGTCGATCGAAATGTCGCCCAGAACTCCATCAGTCCAGTCGATCCGCTCGTGATCCAGCTTGAAGCGCCAGACGCCACTGCCACGCTCGGCCCGCAACGCCTCTTTCTCGGCTTCCGACAGGTTCAGCGCGGCGCGGTCATAGACTGGCGGTTTGCCCATGTTCAGTTGCTTCTTGCGCTTCAGGTCCAGCTCGGTCGGCGTCTCAAACGCCTCATAAAACCGGCCCATCTCACGCAGGTTGTCCGCAGCTTCAGCATAGCGGTCCAGTCGGTCCGACTGACGCTCGACCTTATCCCAATGCAGCCCCAGCCATTCCAGGTCCTGCTTGATGGCATCGACATATTCTTCTTTCGAGCGTTCGGGGTCGGTGTCGTCAATACGCAGAATGAACGTACCGCCCGACTTGCGGGCGATCAGATAGTTCATCAGGGCGGTGCGCAGGTTGCCCACGTGGATGTATCCGGTGGGCGACGGGGCAAAACGGGTGGTTGTCATGGGTGTCTCCTGTTGGCGCGGCTCTTGTCACATAGGGGCGATTTTGTCCAGCCGCCGCTTGGTCAATCAGGTGATTCAGACAGGTTCCACTGGCCCCAACCTGTTCAGATCGTCCAATCCGGCACGGATTAACTCAGACAAAACACCCGTGTCGATATCCGCCAGCTTGTTCACATAGAGACAGGATTTACCCAGCTTGTGCTTTCCCAATCTGGTCATGATTTCCCCGAAATCTGCGTAACCCGGCATGATGTAGATCACCAGCGCTGATTTGCGGGGGGAAAACCCGGTTGCCAGAAAGTCTCCCTCGCGACCGGATTTGTAGCGATAGTGGTAGCGGCCATACCCGATGATCGACGGGCCCCACATGACCGGTGCAAAACCGGTGGTGGCGCGAAACAGTTTGTCCAGCGAACGTGCCTCTTCGGCGCGGCGCGTCGGTTGGACCGTCGCGAGGAAATCCGCAACGCTTTGATCTGTTGGAAGGGTCTTGTTGCCTGATCGCGCCATGAACAAAAATTAACACGTAATGTTCATCCACGCACCCCATCTGGATGGCGTATAAGCTGGCAAGAGACTCACGACGCCCTAATTAAACCAATGATGTCCTGACAGGGAGAACGAAGATGACGATTAAACTCACACGCCGCGCCGCCTTGGGAACTGCTGCTGCCTTGCCGTTTGCAACTGCAGCCGCACCGGTTCTGGCCGCAAGCCCGGAAACCAAAGCAAACTCGACCATCGCCAAGTCACTTCATGTTGGCGACTTCACAGTCACGACCCTGCTGGATGGCAGCTTTCCACGCGACGGAGCCAAAGAGATTTTCGGCGGCGGAGCGACGGACGAAGAATTCGCCAAAGTTTCGGCGGAAAACTTCATTCCGGCAGACGCCGCTCAGTTCTTCTTTACCCCATCACTGGTCAACACAGGCTCGGAACTGGTTCTGTTTGACACCGGTCTGGGGCAAGGTGGCATTCAGGCCGCGTTGGCCGATGCAGGCGTGACCCCGGACCAGGTCGATGTGGTTGTGATCACACATATGCACCCCGACCATATCGGCGGCATGACGACCGATGGTGCGCCCACTTTCGCCAATGCACGCTATGTGACGGCCGCTTCGGAATATGATTTCTGGGCAGCTCAGGATGCAGGCAATCGTGTCGGTGATCTGGTCGCTGAAAAAGTCACGCCGCTGGCCGAGAAGATGACCTTTGTCGAGGATGGGGGCGAGGTCGCATCGGGCATCACCGCAGTTGCCGCTTTCGGCCACACTCCGGGTCACACGGTCTACCATCTGGAAAGCAACGGACAGCGTCTTGTGCTGACCGCGGATCTGGCCAACCACTATGTCTGGTCTTTCGCTCATCCGGAATGGGAGGTCCGGTTCGATATGGACAAGGCCGCCGCAACCGCCGCGCGCCGCAAAGTGCTTGGCATGCTGGCTGCCGACAAGGTGCCGATGGTCGGCTATCACATGCCCTTCCCCGGTGCCGGCTATGTTGAGGCGCGCGGAGAAGGCTTCCGCTTTGTCCCGGTCAGCTACCAGATGATGGGTTAAGCTGTCAGTACCCCGGATCCGGTCGCACTTTTGACCCGTCGGTGAATCGCGACAGGCGAAAGGCAGCCGGGTCCACACAAGGCGTTGTTTCGGCAACCAGATCAGCCATCAATCGCCCTGCGCCAGGTCCGATTCCAAAACCGTGGCCGGAAAACCCTGTGGCAATGTACATTCCCGGCAATTCGTCCACGCCCGAAATTACAGGAATCGCATCCGGGGTCACATCGATCATACCCGCCCAGCTTTGAATAACCTCAGCGTTTAGCAGTGCAGGAAACCCTTTGCAGGCGCTGGCCCAAGCCTGGCGCAAATCCCTTTGTGATGGCTCAGGGTCCAGTATCCGGCACTTTTCGAAGGGCGTCACATCGGTTGGCAACCAACTTCGATCTTGCCTCGCTTCGATGGCCCAGCGCTTGGACAGACGGAAACGCAGAGATTTCCACTCCAGCGCAAAGGCAGGCAGAAATTGCCGCGCCAAGCGAAAACTGTCAGGTACGATGTCCACGGTGTTTTCGTGGCCGGACGCGATTGAGTAACCGCCATCGGCCCGCTTGCGGATCGCAAAGTCGTCGGACCAAAGGGCAGGCCCAGGCCCCTCTTGCAGGGGGGACGTGCGCAGAACCGTGTTCAGAATCTTAAGTTGCGGCAACTCGATCCCCGCATTCCCGGCAAACAACCGCGACCACGCGCCCCCCGCCAGAACGACATGCTTACAGTTCACTTTTCCACGCTCTGTAAAGACACCGGATATGCGCCCATCCTTGGTTTCCACACTGCGGACGGCACACTGCGTCATGACCACGGCGCTCCGGGCTCGTGCAGCTTCGGCAATTGCGGGAGCAACCCATTGCGGCTCGGCCCGACCCTCCTGCGGCATGAAAAGCGCTGTTTCCAGACCCGTTTGATGCCCATGCAGCAAATCTGCAAGCTCATCCCCAGACACCATCCGGGCACCCGTCTGCAAGCCCTCCACATGCTGCATCCACCGCTTCAGATTGCCGATGTCCCGTTTGCCAGACGCCCCAAACAGGATGCCGGATTGGGTATAGCCCGTTTTGCGCCCAAGACGTTCGTCCAGCGATTGCCAGATGCGCAAAGCCTCTTGCATCAGAGGGATTTCCCTGGGGTCGCGCATTCCCAGACGCACCCAACCCCAGTTGCGCGAGCTTTGTTCGGCCGCGATCTGGCCTTTTTCACATAAAAGGACAGACGCACCACGCTCTGCCAGTTCCAACGCGGTGGACGTCCCAATGATGCCGCCGCCAATGACAACAACATCTACTGCTTTGGGAAGGGCCAATTCGGATTCTACAGGGGTCGGCTTGGGCGCGGTCATCAGCAGATCATACAAGGTCACTCGGACCGGCATGGAGACCCGCTAATGGCATTTAAGCAATATGAATCTAAGACATCGCTACAGTATTTTGGCGCCTGTGGCCCAGACACCAACACCTGCGTCGCTAAAGCTGTGCTATGCTGCGCCCGACAGCTCAGCCCATTTCTGGCGCAATATCGCGGACAACCCGCTTTGTTTGCTAGGTGTTTGTGCTGTCACTTCCTTCTGAGGCAGCAGTCTCGGAAACTCGGTTCGGAAATGGAGCGCAGCTTGCTCATCCAATTCCCGCTGTTCGTCCAGAAGGCCGGCAATTGCCGCATCCAGTTTTTCTTCATCCACATCTTGCGGTGGAGATTCCATGGTCCGAAATCGCATCGGACCATGAAGCGAGTTATCATATTCCTTGTACATTGTAACACCACACCATTCACTCAGACATCCAACCCGGGATGCGCCGCACGTACCTAGAACCGAAACTACGTGTACCACTTAGAAATGCGCCGCATCCGCCCCACATCGGGCAACTTCCAAGCAAAAATGTGGCAGAAAAATGTCACAAAAACAAGACTGAGACAGCTGTAACCGCCTCAAATCAAACCTCATTTCCCACGAAATAGGCACAATCACCCTGAGGGTTAGGTACTGTTTCCGCAGGCTTCAACTCAAACCCGAAACTCAGGTCCGATCGCGCCAGCGATTCACAATTGGATAGCGCCGATCCAGCCAGAACGCCCGCTTGCTAAGGCGCGTCCCTGGTGCGGACTGGAACCGCTTGTATTCACTGATATAGATCAGGTGCTCGACCCGCTGCGCCTCTGCTTCGTCATACCCGGCCGCAACGCAATCGGCGATGGATCCATCCTGATCGACAAGGATCTCAAGGATACCGTCCAACACCGGATAATCTGGCAGGCTGTCGCTGTCTTTCTGATCTTCCCGCAACTCTGCGCTTGGCGGTTTGTCGATGACCGAGGGGCGGATCACCTCGCCCTCGGGGCCCATCATCCAGTCGCGATGATTGGCATTGCGCCAGCGGCACGTTTCAAACACGCGCGTTTTGTACAGGTCTTTGATCGGGTTATAGCCGCCGTTCATGTCCCCATAGATCGTGGCATACCCCACTGCGACCTCGGATTTGTTGCCGGTGGTCAACAGCATTTCACCGAACTTGTTCGAGATCGCCATCAGCAGCAGCCCGCGCAGGCGGGACTGAATGTTTTCCTCGGTCAGCCCGTCGTCCAAACCTTCGAACAAAGGGGCCAAAGTATTTGTTACCGCTGCCCGGCCTTCGGAAATCGACACAAAATCGTAGTGCACGCCCAATGCCTTGGCGACGGCTTCTGCATCGTCAAGCGAGGCCTGGCTGGTGTACTCCGACGGCAACATCACGCAACGCACGTTGTCAGCCCCGATAGCATCGACCGCGATTGCCGCCACCAGCGCGGAATCGACGCCCCCAGACAGGCCCAGAAGCGCCTTTTTGAAACCCGTCTTGCCCATATAGTCGCGCAGCGATTGCACCATCGCGCGATAATCCTGCTCCCACACACTTGGCTGAGGAACAATTTCGGCAGTCACGATCCGCCAACCATCGTCACCACGCTCAACGTCAACCTGAGAGACAGTTTCGTCAAATACAGGCATCCGAAAGGCCAGCTCTCCGCCCGGATTCAGGCCAAAGCTGGCCCCGTCAAAGACCTGATCGTCCTGCCCGCCAACCATGTTGAGATAGATCAGTGGCAAACCTGTTTCGACCACCCGTGCCACCATATGGTTGAGGCGCACGTCGTATTTGTCGCGGAAATAGGGCGATCCGTTGGGGATCAGCAAAAACTCGGCCCCGGTTTCTTCGAGTGTTTCCGCCACGTCCGGGTGCCAGCCATCCTCGCAGATTGGGCTGCCAATTCGGAAGTTTCCAACTGAATAGGGCCCGCCTAGAGGACCGGCATCATACAGGCGCACTTCGTCAAACACGGTTTCGTTCGGCAGATGATGTTTCAAAACCTTGCTGGTGATCCGCCCGTTCTTGAGGATCAGGTAGGCATTGAACAGTTTGCCCTCTTCGGACCAGGGCGCGCCTATGGAAATCGCTGGGCCGTCTGAACACGTCTTGGCCAACGCCTCGACCGCCTCCATGGCTGCACGGTGAAACACCGGCTTCTGGACCAAATCCTGCGTGTTGTACCCGGTGATGAACATCTCGGGAAAGGCCACCAGATCAGCACCGGCTGCCTTGCCTTTCTCCCACGCGGAAACGGCCTTGGCTGCGTTGCCTTCGATGTCGCCCACAGTCGGGTTCAGTTGCGCCAAAGTGATGCGGAAACGGTCGGCCATGCTGCCCTCTTGCCTCGTCAGTCCTATTGCCATTTAGCAGATCACCGCGCGAGTAAAAGGCCAATGCGGCAAAAGCCGTTGCCCTGCCCTCGACGGTATCCTAGTTTTGCGTGCAAAGATGCAACCAGCGATGACCCGGCAGGCAGGATAAAAATGAACGTAATCCGATACACGATTCTGGCAGCGGGGATGAGTCTGGCTGCGACGGCGTTTGCTCAGGACGGAACTGTCATCGTAAAGGATGACGAGGTTGGCGGTGTCTATGAAGGCACCTATGAAAACGGGTTGCGCCACGGGACGGGAACATACCGGCTGCCCAACGGGTTTGAATATACTGGCCAATGGGTCGAGGGCGAGATTCAAGGCCAGGGCGTCACCCGCTATCCCGACGGATCGATCTATGAAGGCAGTTTTGCCAAGGGCCAGCCGGAAGGGCGCGGCAAGATCGTCTACGCCAATGGCAGCAGCTATGACGGTGAATGGTCCAACGGGTCGATCAACGGCACTGGTGTTGCCGAATTTGCAAACGGCACACGCTATGAAGGTGAGTTCAAAAACGCCCAGCGGCACGGCAAAGGCGTTCTGACCTATCCCGACGGATACATCTATGATGGCGACTGGGTTGATGGTCAGCGGCAAGGTAAGGCCAAAATCACTTATGCAGATGGCAGTGTGTATGAAGGTGATGTCAGTGCTGGCTTGCGCAATGGCACAGGCATGCAAACCATGCCCGACGGCATGATCTATTCCGGTGAATGGGCTCAGGATCAGATCACAGGCACCGGTCGTCTGACCTATGCCAATGGCGATGTATACGAAGGTGATCTGGTGGAAGGGCGCCGTCAGGGCAAAGGCAAAGTGACCCACGCGCAAGGCGACGTATATGAAGGCGATTTTGTCGATGATCGCCGTCAGGGCAAGGGCACGTTCACCGGTACGGATGGATTTGTGTATACCGGCGACTGGAACCAAGGACAGATCGAAGGCTTGGGAGAGCTGACCTATCCCGATGGCTCGGTCTACGTTGGCGATTTTGTTGCTGATCTGGCCGAGGGGACCGGCCGCATCACGTATCCCGATGGGTCAACCTATGAAGGCGATTGGATTGCGGGCGTGATCGAGGGTCAGGGCACGGCCACCTATGCCAACGGTATGATCTACAAGGGCCAGTTCAAGAACGCGCAAAGCCACGGCAAGGGTGTGGTGACACGTGCGGACGGGTCGGTCTATGACGGTGAATGGATCGATGGTGTTCGGCAGGGCAAGGGCAAAGCGACCTATTCCGACGGGACAGTCTATACTGGTGATTTCCTGAACGGAAAACGGCATGGCAAAGGGGAAATTGTGACCCCTGCCGGGTTCAAATTCGTAGGCGACTGGTCCGAGGGCAAGATCGAAGGCGAGGGCGTCGCCACCTATTCAAACGGCGATGTGTATGAAGGCAACTTTGTCGACAACAAACGGCAGGGCAGCGGTACGATGCGCTATGCCAATGGGCAGGAAGAAACCGGCATCTGGGAAAACGGAGTGTTGCCGGGCGAGGCTTCTGAACAGCAAAGCGAATCAGATGATCAAGATCCACAGCCTGCGCCTGATGATCCAGCCGAAGCGCCCGAGGCATCCGACGGGTAAGCCCTCACCAAGGAACGGGATGCCCGGCCCAATCGAAAAACCCGCCGGTATCTGTCGGTGTGAGCCCACTGATCACGGACAACAGATTCTGAGCGGCGTCTTCAGGCTCTACAGCGGGATGCCGGTTCAGGTATTTCTGTGTGAACGCAGTTTTCACGGTTCCCGGGTGCAGGGCGACGCAAATCGCCTGTTTATGCGTGCGCGATAGCTCGATGGCCGCGGTATGAACAACCTGATTAACCGCGGCCTTGGCGGCCCGGTAGCTGATCCAGCCCCCCATCCGATTGTCCCCTATGGACCCCACCCGCGCCGACAGGACCGCGAAAACCGATCGTCCCTTGCGGGGCAACAGCTTATGCGACCGGCTCAGGACTAAAGCCGGACCAACCGTGTTAAGGGCAAACTGATCCATCATCGCCTTGGCCGAAACCGCACGAATTGTCTTTTCCGGCGCAGCCCCTTCGATCTCCAACGCCCCGGACGCGACCAGAATCAAGTCAAACGGGCCTGCCTGCCCATCAAGTATCTGCAAAGCGTGATCCGGATCAGTTAGATCGAACCCGTCCAATGACCGCGACAGGCCCGTCACCGAAATGCCCTGCGTTTCCAA
Organism: Ruegeria sp. 6PALISEP08; assembly: GCF_001238295.1. Lineage (GTDB taxonomy): Bacteria > Pseudomonadota > Alphaproteobacteria > Rhodobacterales > Rhodobacteraceae > Ruegeria. The sequence goes on along the minus strand of NZ_LGXZ01000006.1, from coordinate 186,026 downwards.
GATGGTGCGGACCGCTGCGCCAATTCCGCCCGAGGCTCCGATGATCAATGCTGTTTTCATCTGCATCCAGCTAGCTGCGCAGATGGCACAATCAAGTTGGGCTGGAATGAGAATGCCAGTGGATGACCTCTTGGGCGCAAATTGGTCTTTTCATTCCCGACGGGCTCTGTATAACCTCAATCCCATGATCAACCATGCAAATATCCATTGTGCCGACACCGCCCTGCGCGGTGCGTCTCTGCGTGGCCTACTGATCCTAATCCGCCTCTGAGCGTGCCATCCGGCGCGCCCGCTCAGAGGAGGACGCCAGCGCGCCAATAAGGCTTTAGGACAGACAAGAAAGAGATTCCCATGACCAACGTGACCGACCAAGACCGCGTCTTGATCTTTGACACCACTTTGCGCGACGGCGAGCAGAGCCCCGGCGCCACCATGACCCATGACGAAAAGCTGGAAATCGCCGAGCTTCTGGACGAGATGGGCGTCGACATCATCGAAGCCGGCTTTCCAATTGCGTCCGAAGGTGACTTCAAAGCGGTATCCGAGATTGCCCAACGCGCGAAGAACAGCCGCATCTGCGGTCTGGCCCGCGCCAATTTCGCCGACATTGATCGTTGTTGGGAAGCGGTGAAACACGCCGAAAAGAACCGGATTCACACCTTCATCGGCACCTCTCCGCTGCACCGCGCCATTCCAAACCTGACAATGGATGAAATGGCCGAAAAGATTCACGAAACAGTCAGCCACGCGCGCAACCTGTGCGAAAACGTTCAGTGGTCGCCGATGGATGCGACCCGGACAGAGTGGGACTATCTGTGCCGCGTGATCGAGATTGCGATCAAGGCCGGGGCAACCACGATCAACATCCCCGACACCGTGGGATATACCGCGCCCGTAGAGTCTGCTGACCTGATCAAACGCCTGATCGAAACGGTTCCAGGCGCGGATGAAGTAATCTTCGCCACCCACTGCCACAATGACCTTGGCATGGCGACCGCGAACTCGCTGGCCGCCGTCGCAGGAGGCGCGCGCCAGATCGAATGCACCATCAACGGGCTGGGCGAACGTGCTGGCAACACAGCGTTGGAAGAGGTCGTCATGGCCCTGCGCACCCGCAATGACATCATGCCGTGGCACACCGGTATCGACACCACCAAGATCATGCACATCTCGCGCAGGGTGGCGACCGTGTCGGGCTTCAGCGTGCAGTTCAACAAGGCCATCGTCGGCAAGAACGCCTTTGCCCATGAAAGCGGCATCCATCAGGACGGGATGCTCAAGAACCGCGAAAACTTTGAAATCATGCGCCCCGAGGACATTGGCCTCTCCGGCACATCTCTGCCGTTGGGCAAACACTCGGGCCGCGCAGCGCTGCGCGACAAGCTTGAGACTTTGGGTTTTGAGGTCGGTGACAACCAACTCAAAGACATCTTTGTGCGGTTCAAGGATCTGGCTGATCGCAAGAAAGAGGTGTTTGACGACGACCTGATCGCGTTGATGACGATGGATGAACACGATGACTTCCTGCAGCTTGTCTCGATGAAAGTGACCTGCGGCACGGGTGGTCAGGCGGAAGCGACCGTTGAATTGGAAATGGACGGCAAGGACATTGTCGCCACTGAACATGGTGACGGACCGGTGGACGCGACCTTCAAAGCGATCCGGGCAATCTATCCTAATACAGCACGGCTGCAGCTGTATCAGGTGAACGCGGTCACCGAAGGCACCGATGCGCAGGCCACCGTTTCTGTTCGCCTGAGCGAGGACGGCATGATCGCTACAGGTCAGTCGGCCAATACAGACACGGTCGTTGCCTCGGCCAAAGCATATATCCATGCATTGAACCGCCTGATCATGCGTCGAGAAAAGGCCGGTCCGGGCGCAGACGCGCGTGAGATCAGCTACAAAGATCTGACCTGAACGGCCCAGGGGCTCCCGCATCCGCGGCGGCCCGGCTTCGCCGGCCCTTCTTGGGTTTTGGGCCCGGCAGCGCGCCATAGACGCGCCGCCGGGCCCAATTTGTTTGACAGCATCTTTGATGCAGCCCAACGAGGAGGGAGCCGCCGGTACGGTTCACCAAACCTTTGTTCAAAGCCGGCCGAACAAAGCGGACAGACGGTCCATTTCATCTTCGATGCTAAACGGGGCGTTGATGATGAACATCCCAGATCCGATCATCCGATGCCCTTCACGAACCGGAGGGAACGTCACCTCGTGACAGGCTGCTTTGGGGTAGCTTTGCGACTTCAGCGCGCGGATCATGGGCAGGTGGCGCTTGTCCATCAGGATTGGATACCACAGCGCGATGACCCCGACATTCCACTTGCGGTGCAGCTTGGCGATGATCCCGGGCAAGCGGTCATAATCGGTTTTGACCTCGTAACTCGGGTCGATCAGCATCATTCCCCTGCGCGGTGTAGGTGGAAGCAATGACTGCGCCAGCGCAAAACCGTCTTGCTGGTAAACCCTGGCCCCATAGGGCGACATGGCCAAAGCCAGAGCCGCATGTTCCTGCGGATGCAACTCTGCAAAATGCAGGCTGTCCTGATCCCGCAGCAGATTGGCCGCAACCAGAGGTGAGCCCGGATAAGCGGAAACGCCGTGACGGGCCTGCACGTTTTCCAAAACCTGCGCCATCGGATGGTCCGGTCCGAACCACCCTTCTTGCCGTGCCCGCTGAATCCCTGCAGCCGCCTCTCCGGTGCGCACGGCCTCGGCCGCATCCAGCTTGTACAAGCCCCGCCCGGAATGCGTTTCGACATAGCTGAGCGGCTTGTCCTTGCGCGTCAAATAATTCAGCACCCACGCCAGTAAAGCGTGCTTTTGGACATCAGCCAGATTGCCGGCGTGGTAAATGTGTTGATAAGAGAGCATTTTGCCTTCTAAAGTCCCATTCAATAAGGCGGAAAGGTGCTGATTGTCGCGGAATCAGCCCTTTTACCGGGCGTGATGGCACCCTATAAGTCATCCGTCCCGGAACCGTCGAGTCGCGGGCAGTAGAAAAACCGACATACAGGATCAGGGGAAACATGGGGATCTTTGGCAATCTGGGCGGCCTGTTCACAGCGGACATGGCTATCGACCTTGGAACAGCAAACACGCTGGTTTACGTCAAGGGGCGCGGTGTCATCCTGTCTGAACCCTCGGTGGTTGCCTACCACGTCAAGGACGGTGTGAAAAAAGTTCTCGCTGTCGGCGAAGACGCCAAGCTGATGCTGGGCCGGACCCCCGGTTCGATCGAAGCCATCCGCCCGATGCGCGAAGGCGTGATTGCCGACTTCGACACGGCGGAAGAGATGATCAAGCACTTCATCCGCAAGGTGCACAAACGTTCGACCTTCTCAAAACCCAAAATCATCGTCTGCGTGCCTCATGGTGCGACCCCGGTTGAAAAACGCGCAATCCGTCAGTCGGTTCTGTCCGCAGGCGCGCGTCGCGCGGGCCTCATTGCAGAACCGATTGCAGCGGCGATCGGCGCGGGTATGCCGATCACCGACCCGACCGGCAACATGGTCGTCGATATCGGTGGTGGTACAACCGAAGTTGCGGTTTTGTCGCTGGGTGACATCGTTTACGCCCGCTCGGTCCGCGTTGGTGGAGACCGTATGGACGAAGCAATCATCTCGTACCTGCGCCGTCAGCAGAACCTGTTGGTCGGTGAATCCACGGCAGAACGGATCAAGACCACCATCGGCACCGCCCGTATGCCAGATGATGGCCGTGGTCAGTCGATGCACATCCGTGGGCGCGACTTGTTGAACGGTGTGCCCAAAGAAATCGAGATCAGCCAGGCGCAGGTTGCCGAAGCGCTCTCGGAACCTGTTCAGCAGATTTGCGAGGCGGTGATGACCGCTCTGGAAACCACTCCTCCCGATTTGGCTGCGGACATTGTGGACCGGGGCGTGATGCTGACCGGCGGCGGTGCGCTGCTGGGTGATCTGGATCTGGCCCTGCGTGAACAGACCGGTCTGGCCGTGTCGATTGCCGACGAAAGCCTGAATTGTGTGGCTTTGGGCACCGGTAAGGCGCTAGAATATGAAAAACAGCTGCGCCATGCAATTGACTACGAAAGCTAAGGCGCGCACCCTTTGCACATAGGGTAAATTCGGCACGAGCAGCACGGGAAGGTAACCTGTGGCAAAAGACCGATCACAGCGCGATGACTACACAACCCCCTTGCGGCGCTTGCTGCTGGGCATCGTTATCCTGTGCCTTTTGGGAATCTTTCTGGTCTGGCGTATCGACAGTCCGCGCGTAGAACGGTTCCGCGCGCAGGTGGTGGATGCTGTGGTTCCTTCGATGGAATGGGCCATGGTTCCCGTGACCGCCGCCGTGAACCTTGTACGCGATTTCCAAAGCTATCAGCGCCTGAGCGAACAAAACCGTGAGCTGCGCAGCGAATTGCGCCTGATGCGCGCCTGGAAAGAAGCGGCGCTGCAACTGGAACAGGAAAACGCGCGGCTGCTCGATCTGAACAATGTGCGGCTTGACCCACGTCTGACCTATATCACCGGTGTTGTGATGGCTGACAGCGGCTCGCCCTTCCGGCAATCTGTTTTGCTGAATGTGGGTCAACGCGACGGCATCGTCGATGGATGGGCCACGATGGATGGCATCGGCTTGGTTGGGCGTATATCGGGCGTTGGCCCGGACACCGCCCGCGTTATTCTGGTGACAGATGCCACCAGCGCCATCCCCGCAACCATCCAGCCCTCGGGCCAGACCGCGTTGATCAAAGGGGACAACACGTCGGCACCCGTGGTCGAGTTCCTTGAAAACCGTGAACTGGTTCGTCCCGGAGATCGCGTCATTACTTCCGGCGACGGCGGCGTGTTTCCGGCCGGATTGCTGGTCGGTCAGATCGCATCGGACCCGGGTGGTCGATTGCGCGTGCGTTTGTCGGCCGATTTCGAACGGCTGGAGTTTCTGCGGGTTCTGCGGTTCAACTCGGCCCCGACCATTCAAGATCCCGGCGGGATCGTCGGCCCCACCCGCCCCGAAGTCGCCCTGTCGCCCGAAGAGCTGAGCGATGGATAAGCCCACCTCACATAACTGGGCCATGCGTGGCCTTTATGCGGCGCTGGCCTTTGTGGTGCTGTTCCTGCACTTGTTGCCGTTGGATGCACAACCCGACCGTTGGCCCTTTCCTGACGTTCTGATTGCCCTGACCTTTGCCTGGGTGCTGCGTCGCCCCGACTATGTCCCAACCCTGCTGGTTGCTTTCGTCATGCTGATGGCGGATCTTCTACTGCAACGCCCACCTGGCCTTTTGGCAGCGTTGGTTGTCTTTGGATCAGCCTATCTGCGCTCGGCGGCGCCGGGTATGAAAGATACCGGTTTTATCGGTGAATGGATGTCCGTTGGCGTGGTCATCACAGGTGTCTTTCTGGTGAACAGAGTCATTCTTTCAATCTTGTCCGTGCAACAGGCCGCGCTGTGGCCCGTATTGATCCAACTCGTGCTGACACTTGCCTGCTATCCGATCCTTGTGGCACTGAGCCAAGGCGTGTTCGGAGTTCGTCGCATGTCTGCGTCGGATGCCGGTGCCGTAGGAGGTCGGGCATGAAACCGCGCAAGCCCAAGTCTCAGGGTCTGGCCTATAAACGCCTGCCAAGGCGGGCACTGCTACTGGGTGGTCTGCAAGCGGCCTTTGTTGGCGGGCTGGCAGCACGTATGCGGTTCATGCAAGTGGACCAGGCCGATGAATATCGCCTGCTGGCCGAGGAAAACCGCATCAACATCCGCCTGATCCCCCCGAACCGCGGGCGAATCTACGACCGCAACGGGCAGATCATTGGGCAGAACTCGCCCTCGTACCGCATCGTCATAGTGCGCGAAGATGCAGGTGATGTGGACCAGGTGATCAGCAAATTGTCCGAACTGATCCCGCTGAATGATGACGAGATCGAACGGGCCCGGACCGAGATGCGCCGTTCGGCCCCGTTCCTGCCGGTCACGCTGGCCGATCAGGTCACGTGGGAAGACATATCGAAAGTTGCCGTCAACGCCCCGGCGCTACCGGGTGTCACACCCGAAGTAGGTCTGACGCGACAATATCCACGCTATGAGGATTTCGCCCATATCGTTGGTTATGTCGGGCCGGTCAGTGATTACGACCTCAGCCTGATCGAAGACCCTGAACCCGTTCTGCGAATCCCCCGATTTCAGATTGGCAAGGTGGGTCTTGAGGCGAAGCAAGAAATTTCTTTGCGCGGCAAGGCCGGCGCCAAGCGTGTCGAGGTCAACGCGACCGGTCGTGTCATGCGCGAGCTGGACCGGCAAGAAGGCCAACCCGGAGCCGACTTGCAGCTGTCTGTCGACGCAGACCTGCAGCAATACGCACAGGCCCGTCTGGCCGGGGAAAGCGCCGCCGCTGTTGTGATCGATTGTGAAACCGGTGACTTGCGTGCGATGGCCTCTGCGCCCAGTTTCGATCCAAACCTGTTCGTGCGTGGTATCTCGGTCGCGGACTACCGGATGCTGACGCAGGACAAGTACCGCCCGCTGGCGAATAAGACGGTCCAGGGCACTTATCCGCCGGGTTCGACCTTTAAGATGGTTACCGCGCTGGCCGCACTTGAGGCCGGTGTCATCGGCCCCGGCAACACCGTTTACTGCCCCGGCCATCTGAAAGTCGGCAGCCGCCGCTTCCACTGCTGGAAGCGCGGCGGACATGGCATGGTGGACCTCAATACATCATTGAAGCGCAGTTGCGACGTTTATTATTACGACGTGGCCTTGAAGGTTGGGATCGATAGAATTTCCGACATGTCGCGCACCTTGGGGCTTGGCATCAAGCACAACATCCCCATGTCTGCCGTGCGCGCCGGGTTGGCACCCAATCAGGAATGGAAACAACGGGTCCATGGCCAAGAGTGGCTTAGCGGCGATACCGCCAATGCGTCGATCGGGCAGGGATTCATGCTGGCCTCGCCCATGCAATTGGCGTTGATGACCGCTCGGATCGCCACAGGACGCGCGGTCTCGCCCCGTCTGGTGCGATCTGTCAACGGGGTTGAGCAGCCCAGCGGTGCGGGTGAACCTCTTGAGATCAGCCCCACCAATCTCAAATATATCCGCGACGCGATGTGGTCTGTTTCGAACGACCGTCGCGGTACGGCTTATCGCAGCCGCATTATCGCGGAAGATTTCCGCATGGCGGGTAAAACCGGCACCAGCCAGGTGCGAAATATCACAAAAGCCGAACGTGCCGCCGGTGTGATCCGTAACGAGGATCTGCCCTGGGAACGCCGCGACCACGCGCTGTTCGTCAGTTTTGCCCCGTACGACAAACCCAAATACGCCATTGCGGTCGTGGTTGAACATGGCGGCGGCGGGTCCAAGGCCGCGGCCCCCGTGGCGCGGGATATCATGCTTCAAGCGCTCTATGACGGCACGCCTCCTCTCGATGCGTACCCCGTTGCGGATCGCGAGCGTATCAAGGAACAGCAAAAACGGCTTGAAGGCGACCGTCGGCCCAAAGCGCGTCCGGACGGAAAGGACCGCGCATGAGTTATCTTGAATATGCGGTCAAATCCACGCCGTCGGGGTTTCGCAAATTCCTGTACATGAACTGGCCGCTGACCCTGCTGCTGATCAGCACGGCCAGTGCGGGGTTCCTGATGCTGTATTCGGTCGCTGGCGGGTCGTGGACACCCTGGGCCGAGCCGCAAATGGAACGTTTCGGACTTGGCTTGACTGCGATGTTCATCATTGCGCTGGTGCCGATCTGGTTCTGGCGCAACATGTCCGTTCTGGCCTATCTGGGCTCAGTCGCATTGCTGGTGTTTGTTGAACTGTTCGGGACCATCGGTATGGGCGCGCAACGGTGGATTGACCTAGGTTTCATGCGTCTGCAACCCTCAGAAGTCATGAAGGTCGCGCTGGTCATGGTTCTGGCGGCCTATTACGACTGGTTGCCGTCGCACAAGACCTCTCGCCCGCTATGGGTTTTTATCCCGGTGGCGCTGATCATCCTGCCCACCTTGTTGGTTCTGAAACAGCCGGACCTTGGTACGTCGATCCTATTGTTGGCCGCAGGTGGAGGATTGATGTTTCTCGCAGGTGTCCACTGGGCCTATTTCGCAGCCGTTATCGCAGCGGTTGTGGGGTTGATCGCCACTGTGTTCAATAGCCGAGGAACCGAGTGGCAGTTACTCAAGGACTATCAGTTTCGCCGCATAGACACGTTTCTTGACCCTTCGACCGATCCATTGGGCGCGGGGTACCATATCACTCAGTCCAAGATCGCCCTTGGGTCCGGCGGCTGGAACGGGCGCGGGTTCATGCAAGGGACACAGTCCCGGTTGAACTTTCTGCCTGAAAAGCACACCGACTTCATTTTCACGACGCTGGCGGAAGAGTTCGGATTTGTCGGCGGTATCACGCTGTTGATCCTCTACGCGCTGATCCTTTTGTTCTGTATGGTCACAGCATTGGCAACCAAGGATCGGTTTTCTTCACTGGTCACTCTGGGCATTGCATTGAACTTCTTCCTGTTCTTTGCTGTCAACATGTCGATGGTGATGGGCATGGCCCCAGTCGTCGGCGTGCCGCTGCCAATGGTCAGCTATGGCGGCTCGGCCATGTTGGTTCTGATGGCCGCATTTGGCATCGTCCAAAGCGCACATATCCACCGTCCCCGCTGATTTGAAAGGCCCCTGATGTCCGTAAACGTCCTGTTTTCTGCGCGCCCTGCCCTTTGGCCTGTGTATGAACCCCTGCTGACGCAATATCTTGATGAGGCCGGTGTGGACGTCCGGCTTGGAACGGATTTTGAACCGGATCAAGTCGATTACGTAATCTACGCTCCAAATGGCGGGTTGCTGGATTTTGCACCCTTCACGCGTCTGAAAGCGGTACTGAGTCTCTGGGCCGGGGTCGAAAAGATCGCGGATAATGAAACGCTGACCGTTCCGCTGGCCCGGATGGTGGATCATGGCCTAACGCAAGGCATGACTGAATGGGTGGTTGGCCACGTGCTGCGCTATCATCTGAGGATGGACCGGCACATCACCGTACAGGATGGCGTATGGGCCCCGGACGCAATTCCATTGGCCCAAGACCGCAATGTCTGCATTCTTGGCCTTGGCGCCTTGGGCGAAGCCGCAGCCCGTGCGCTGGCGGCGCTTAACTTTCAAGTCACCGGTTGGAGCCGCACCGCCAAGGACATCCCCGGTGTGACCTGCCTGCATAGCCACGAAGGGCTCCGCCAAGCGCTTTCTCAGGCCGAGATCGTGGCGCTGTTGCTGCCCGATACCCCCGCCACAGAAAACGCGCTGAACGCCGAAACGCTGGCCTTGCTGCCCAAGGGTGCGCGGATCATTAACCCGGGTCGCGGCCCGCTGATCGACGACGAGGCGCTATTGGATGCCCTGAACACGGGGCAGGTCGGCCACGCGACGCTGGACGTGTTCCGTGTCGAGCCCCTACCCGCCGATCACCCCTATTGGGCGCATCCGAACGTCACTGTGACCCCTCACATCGCATCCGAAACCCGCCCGGTCACAGCCGCGCAGGTCATTTGCGAAAACATCCGACGTGGCGAGGCCGGTGAACCCTTTGTGCATCTGGTGGATCGCACTCTGGGCTACTGAACTCAGGCCGCGATCAAGCCGCGGCCCTTCAACAGGGCGTCCACACCCGGCAATCGACCCCGGAACGCCAGATACAGGTCTTCCGCCTCGCGCGACCCGCCGGTGGACAGGATATTGTCCTCTAGCGCCTTGGCACGTTCCGGATCAAAGGCACCACCCGCCTCTTCAAAGGCGGCAAAGGCATCTGCATCCATCACCTCGGACCACATGTAGCTGTAATAACCCGAGCTATAGCCATCACCCGCAAAGACATGCGCAAAATGCGGGGTCGCGTGGCGCATTCCGATGGCACGCGGCATCCCCAATTCCGCCAAAACTTCGGCCTGTCTTGCCATCGGATCTGCCGGTGCCTCACCGTCGTGGAATGCCAGATCAACAAGGGCCGAGGCGACATATTCAACTGTCTGGAACCCTTGATCGAAATTGGCGGCGTTTAGTACCTTTTGCAGCATCTCTTGCGGCATCGGTTCGCCCGTTTCGGCATGTGTCGCAAACTCGGCCAGAACCTCGGGCACTTCCAACCAGTGTTCGTAAAGCTGGCTGGGCAGTTCGACGAAATCGCGCGCCACGGACGTGCCCGAGATGCTTTCATAGGTCACATCGGACAGCATCTGATGCAGGGTATGGCCGAATTCATGGAACAGCGTCCGCGCGTCATCGTAAGACAGCAAGGCGGGTTCACCTTTGGCGAAGTTGCAGACATTGATGACAACCGGTGCCTGAACTATCGGGAACTTCGCCTGCGCCCGCATCGCGCTGCACCACGCGCCAGATCGCTTGGAACCCCTGGCAAAGTAGTCACCGATGAAAACGGCAATGTGCTGCCCGTCACGAGTGACGTCCCAAGCTCGGCAGTCAGGGTGATAGAGCGGTACATCCAACGGTTTGAACTCCAACCCGAACAGCCGGTTGGCACATGCAAACGAAGCTTCGATCATACGATCCAGTTGCAGGTAGGGTTTCAACGCCGCCTCATCCAGATCGTGTTCCGCCTTGCGCCGTTTTTCGGCGTAGTAACGCCAATCCCAGGCTTCCAGCGGGCCATTGATGCCGTCTTCCTGCATCATCTGCGTCAGGATTTCAGCGTCGGCATCGGCGCGGGACTTGGCCGGTTCCCACACTTGCATCAACAAATCTCGCACGCGGTCCGGCGTGCGGGCCATTTCGGTTTCCAGCTTATAATCGGCGAAAGTGTCATAGCCCAGCAGGTTGGCGCGTTCCTTGCGTAGCACCAAAATCTCAGCCGCAATGTCGCGGTTGTCAGTCTCGCCACCATTGGCACCGCGCGCAGCCCAGGCGCGATAGGCCTTTTCACGCAGGTCCCGGCGGGGCGAGAACTGCAGGAACGGAACAATCAATGACCGCGACAGGGTAACAACTGGCCCCTCGGCATCCTTCTCTTGCCCAGCAGCACGGGCCGCGTCCACGACAAATTCCGGCAGGCCCTGTAAATCCTCTTCGGTCAGATCCATGAACCAGTCTCGCTCATCCGCTAACAGGTTCTGCGTAAAGGATGTGCCCAATGAGGCGAGACGCGATTTGATCTCTTGCATACGGGCGTCAGCGTCCCCTTCCAAAGCTGCACCAGCGCGCACGAAACCCCGATGAGTCAGCATCAGCACGCGGGCCTGTTCTTCGGAAAGGTTCAGATCATCACGCCGCGTCCAAAGGTCGGCAACGCGTTTGAACAGCGCCTTATTAGAGGAAATGCCCGAAAAATGTGCCGAAAGCTTGGGGGAAAACTCCCGTTGCAGCTCTTCCCGCTTGGGATTGCTGTCTGCACCTGCGACAGTGAAAAAGACCGACAGAACCTTGTCCAGTTGCTCGCCTGCGGCCTCAAGCGCCTCAACCGTGTTGGCAAATGTAGGCACCTCTGGATTCGCTGCAATTGCGTCAATCTGGGCATTATGCGCATTCATCGCCTTATCCAGCGCAGGCGAGAAATCATCATCCGAGATATCAGTGAAAGGCGCGATTTCATATTGGGTGGTCCAATTGGACAGGATCGGATTGGTCATGCAGATCTCCTTTGACCCTATAGCTAAGTCGCCATGGCCGGGTGTTCCAGAACCCCAAGCCTGCGTAAAGAAATGTTAATCGTTTGCGGTACCGCAGACAGGGCAATCGGCGCGGCGGGTCAGAGTGATCTTGCGGCTTTCCCCGTACAGCGCGTCATAGATCAGCATCTCGCCGCGCAGCGCCATTCCTGCGCCCGTGATTACCTTGACCGCCTCAACTGCCATCATTGATCCAACAACACCCGGCAGCGGGCCGATCACACCAGCCTCGGAACAGGACGGGGCCAATCCGGGGGCCGGAGCTTCGGGGAAAATGCACTGATAGCAAGGGCTGCTATTGGCCGGGTCAAACACACTCAGCTGCCCCTCCCACTGCGACAAAGCCCCCGAGATCAATGGCTTGCCCAGCGCAACAGCCGTTCGGTTGGCCAGATAGCGGGTTTCAAAATTGTCGGTGCCGTCAAGAATCAGATCGAAGTCGGCAAACAGGTCGGTCGCGATCTCATCGCTCAACCGGCGATGATAAGGCAGAACCACCACGTTCGGGTTTTGTGCCTCCATCGCTTGCTGAGCCGAAAAAACCTTGGGCATCCCGATATCTGTATCCCGATGAATGACCTGTCGCTGCAGGTTGGCGTTCTCGACGACGTCGTCATCGATGACACCGATTGTGCCTACGCCAGCGGCCGCCAGATATTGCAAAGCAGGGGCACCCAAACCACCCGCGCCAATCACCAGAACCCGCGCCTTTTTCAGCTTTTTCTGACCCGGCCCGCCCAGTTCGCGCAATACGATATGGCGGGCATAGCGGTCCAGCTCGGTCTCGGTAAATCGGTCGGTGGGCATGGAGGGTTCCTGGTCTGAAACTGACCCCGCGCGATTTCGCAGGGCTTTCAGAACTCTGCCATATAGCAAAATGATGGCCGCGAAACCCGCAAGGATCAGCCACATTGCAGCCGAGCCGCCCGTCGCCTGACGCAGCGGATGTCCGTCGGGCAGAGTAAGATGAGACAGGATCACCCCCGCCAACAGCACACTGACCGAAACCACACGCGCTGTTTTTGACGTACCGGCCATATAGCCAACACCCCAAAGTCCCGCGGCCAGACCAAGAACAAGCAGCATTAGCCGCGCCCGGTTGAGCCGAAACCGCCAGCCCCACGATCCGTATCGCCCAGCACCCCGGTCAGTTCAAACTTGGCCTGCACGACCGGCGCGACCACAAGCTGCGCAATGCGGTCGCCATGGGCGATCTCGAACCGGTCCTGGCCTGCATTCATAACGATCACACCCAAGGGGCCGCGATAATCGCTGTCAATGGTGCCTGGCGTGTTGGGCAGTGTAATCCCGTGTTTCAATGCTAGACCCGAGCGGGGCCGAACCTGAACCTCATACCCTTGCGGGATTTCGATGCGCAGGCCGGTTGGCACCAGCGCCCGTTGACCGGGATCCAGAGCTATCGGCACGCCGTCGGGTAGATTAGCACGCACATCCGCGCCAGCCGCCCCTGACGTTTCATAAGATGGAAGCGCCACGGCGGGGTCTGCTCCGTCTTCACGGATTACTCGAATTGCAACCATGCCCTTGCCTTTCCTTCAGCCTGCCAATGCGTTTGCGATCTTTGCCGCCAGCCGCCGGGCAACTTCGTCCTTGCCCAGACGCGGCCATTCCTCAGCTCCGCTGTCCGAGATCAGGATGACCGCATTCTCGGACCCACCCATAATGCCGGTTGCCGGGCTGACATCGTTGGCGACGATCCAATCGCAGCCTTTGCGCAACCGTTTGGCCGTTGCGTGTTCGACCACATCGTCCGTTTCAGCTGCAAAGCCAACCACCAGCGGTGGGCGGCCCACCTCCATTCGGGATACTCGTTTCAGGATGTCCGGGTTTTCGGCAAATTCCAGTACAGGCAGGCCGTCGCGGCTTTTCTTCAGCTTGTTGTCCGACGCGCTGGCAACACGCCAATCCGCCACTGCTGCTGCGAACACGCCCGCGTCCACGGGCAGAGCCGCATCGACGGCATCCGACATCTGTTGCGCTGTCTCGACCGATACGACCTGCACACCCGCCGGAGGAGGCACATCTGCGGGGCCAGTGACAAAGATCACCTCGGCCCCCAAATCCGCCAGAGCACGCGCCACAGCGGCACCTTGCGCCCCGGACGACCGGTTCGCGATATAACGTACCGGGTCAATCGGTTCGTGCGTTGGGCCAGAGGTCACCAGCACGCACTTGCCCAGCAAAGGGCCCGCGGTTAGCTCCGCCTCAATCGCAGCCACAATTTCCAGCGGTTCGGACATGCGCCCGGGGCCGTACTCGCCACAGGCCATATCGCCCTCGTTCGGGCCGACAAAGCGCACGCCATCTTCCTGAAGCTGCTTCAGGTTGCGTTGCGTGGCCGGATGGTCCCACATACGCACATTCATTGCGGGCGCGCACAGAACAGGTGTGTCGGTGGCCATCAGAAGGGTCGACGCCAAATCATTGGCCAGCCCAGCAGCCATCTTGCCCATCAGGTCCGCCGTTGCCGGGGCTACGATGATCTGGTCGGCCGAGCGTGACAATTGAATATGCCCCATCTCGGCCTCATCGGTCAGATCGAACAGATCGCGATACACCTTTTCACCTGCAAGCGCGGACACAGACAAGGGGGTCACAAATTCTTCCGCTGCGCCGGTCAGAACAGGCGTCACGGCGGCCCCACGCTCGCGCAGCCTGCGGATCAGGTCCAGCGACTTATAGGCCGCGATCCCGCCGCCGATGATCAGCAGAATGCGTTTGGATGACAGCATGTTCAGCCCTTCCTGTGCCGGTCGGCCCTGACATTAGGCAAGGCCCGCAGGTAGTTCCAGCGATTAATTCTGCACCTGAAACGCTGCACAAGGGTCTTCGCGCACTATCGTTGGACTGTCGATTACGATGTCGAAGTCACCATCAATGACGCCGTCTTCGGATTGTCCTACGGCAACCACCTTCCACCCCGGTTGAAGGCGTGCGAGATAGGTTGGGATACCCCGATCTGTCCGCGCATGGCCATTGCCTGTGATCACGGCAACCGGCCCTCCGGTTTCCTCCATCGCTCGCACGACTGCACGGGCCAGAACCGCATCGCGCAAGCGTTGGATCGCAACCATCTGAGGCAACATTTCAGCCGGCAGAGCATCGCAATGGGCGGCCAGTTGATCCGCCTCGCGCGCGGACTGTTCCTCGGGCGGCAGTGGCACGGTCAAGCCATACCGCGCTGCATCCGCGCCCAAAGCTGTCGCCGCCCCGCGTTCCATCGCGGCGCGCGCAGCCGTTCGGGGCACCATTGCCCCGTAAACTGGCGCACTTGAGGCTTGGAAAACGGAGTAATACATGCTGAGCGGCGGCCACCCGCTCTCAGCCCATTTCAGGATACGGCCCAGCTCATCAGGGTCAGAAACTGCCTTTTGCGACAGCCGTTGAGCGCCCTCTTCGGTCACCATCTCCCATACAACAGCCGAAGGCGACACAGCTTCAAGCGCTTCGGCCTGTACGTGGTGATGCCTGGGGTTGTCATGCACTTCGCCCAGGATCACGACATCAGCACCCCGCATCGCGGTCAGCGCGTTATCGGGTAACAAACCTTCTGACACCCCCGGTCGCGCTGAGGAAACCGTAAGGCTAAGAACACACACAAGAATCGCAAGATGTTTCATGCGATGAAGTGTTGCACCTCGCGCGACTGGGCTTCAAGGTTCTTACGCATTTTTGAAAAGGCCGCAGCCTCAAGCTGGCGCACGCGTTCCTTGGACAATCCCAGCTCATCGCCCAGGCTCTCCAACGTTCTGGCGGGCTCGCGCAGCTTACGCTCGCGCACGATGAAGCGTTCGCGATCGTTCAGCGCATACATCGCCGTCAGCAACCATTCGCGCAATTGCTCGGTATCGTGGCTGTGTTCAACCGCTTCAGCCGCTTGTTCGCGATCATCTTCTAATGCGTCGATCCATTCGCGGCCATCCTCGTCCGCCGACTGCACGGCGTTCAAAGAAAAATCCGAACCGGACAGACGCCCTTCCATCATCTCAACATCGCGCAGGGGAACGCCGATTTCTGTGGCGATCATCTGATGCAATTGGTGGCGATCCAACTCGAACCCTTCCGTTGCAGCCTCACGCTCCAACCGGGCCTGAACGCGCCGCATGTTGAAAAACAGCGATTTTTGAGCCGAGGTCGAACCCGTCCGCACCATGGACCAATTGCGCATAACATAATCCTGAATGCTCGCCTTGATCCACCAGACGGCATAGGTCGAAAAGCGCACGCCACGGTCCGGGTCGAACTTGTCCGCAGCTTTCATCAGCCCCAAGCCCGCCTCTTGGATGAGGTCGTTCATCGGCGCGCCATAGCGTTTGAACTTGGCCGCCATCGAAATCGCCAGCCGCATATACGCCGTAATCAGCCGGTGCAGAGCCTTTTCATCACGCTCATCGCGCCATGCGTAAGCCAGCTTGAGTTCCGTCTCCGCATCCAGCAGCTCGGCCTTCATCGCTTGCCGGGACATCGAAAAGTCTGTCGCATTATCCAGTGCCATAAACCTCTCCCGTGTTTGCAGGCGTTGGCCGGGCTTGCTTTGCCGACCTATGACCGATACGCAAAACAGCGCTATGTGGATCATCAATAGGTAAGAACTGTGTCGCCGGATTTAACCTTGGTTCTGGGTGGAGCCGCCTCAGGAAAGTCGGCTTTTGCCGAAGAACGGATTGTTTCCGCAGGGAAAAGCCGCGTTTACCTTGCAACATCACAAGTGTTTGATGACGAGATGCGCCAGAAGGTTGATCGCCATCTCGTGCAACGGGGCGACGGCTGGACCACGGTTGAAGAACCTCTTGATCTGGGTCCGGTTCTGGCCCGCTTGTCCCAAAATCAGATTTGCCTGATCGACTGTGCCACCATGTGGCTGAGCAATCATCTGCTGGCGGACTCCGATCTGGATACGGCACAGACCGACCTGCTGGACGCCCTGAGCGCTTGCCCGACCCAGGTTGTGATCGTCTCGAACGAAGTGGGTCATGGGATCGTCCCGGACAACGCGCTCGCCCGCCGATTCCGCGAGGCGCAAGGGCGGCTGAACATCGCGTTGGCGGCGCAGGCGGATCTGGTGGTGCAGGTGACAGCCGGGTTGCCTTTGGTTCTGAAAGGGCAATTGCCATGACGCGTCTTCACCTCGTCCGGCACGGCCCAACCCATGCAAAAACCATGGTTGGCTGGTCCGATCTGCCCGCTGACCTGAGCGACAAAGAGGCCCTGAAGCGTCTGCACGACCATCTGCCGCCCGACGCACTTGTGATCTCTTCTGACCTGTCCCGCGCCATGGACACAGCATCAGCCATTCAGGGCCAGCGCCAACGCCTGCCTCATGATCCAGACCTTCGTGAGATTCATTTCGGCAACTGGGAACTGCGGGGTTTTGCAGAAATCGAAGCAGAAGACCCGGAACTGGCCTTTGCTTATTGGGACAATCCCGGCGACGTCCGTCCGCCACAAGGCGAAAGCTGGAACGACGTTCGTGCCCGGGTCGACGCGGCCATCGACGCGCTTGTTTCAACTCATACAGCTCGAGATCTGGTGATCGTCGCACATTTCGGTGTGATCCTTACCCAGGTACAACGCGCCCTCGATCTGGATGGGCAACAGACCTTTTCACACCGGATCGATAATCTGTCAGTTACAGATGTAACTTTGGGCAGCAATTGGTCGGTCGGAAAGATCAATCACCTTCCGTGAACAGGCCCCGCACAAATCACTGTTTTACCAAGCCGCAAACCTGCGGCATCGTTTCAACATGACTTATGACTTGTATATCGGCGACCGCCTCTTTTCCAGTTGGTCCATGCGCGGCTGGTTGATGCTTGAGAAATTCAACCTGCCCTATCGCAGCCACATGATCGGCCTTTACTCGGGCAGCATGAAACAAGACATGGAACCGCTTGCCCCGGCCCGTCTGGTTCCCGCCTTACGCTTGCTCGAGGGGACGGTCGTAGGCGAAAGCCTGGCCATGGCCGAAACGCTGGCAGAACGTCACCCGGAAGCAGGGCTGTGGCCTGCAGATCATGCTGCACGAGCAACCGCGCGCTGGCTCTGCGCTGAAATGGTCGCCGGTTTCAGCGCCCTGCGTGGCCAATGCCCGATGCAGTTACAGCATGTGTGGCAAGGATTTGCCCCGTCATCCCAGACTTTAGCCGATCTTGAGCGGATTGAGACGCTCTGGGCGCACGCGAGACGCATCTCTGGCGCGGAAGAAGGTCCTTTGTTTGGCGCATACACTCTGGCAGACGTGTTCTACACTCCTGTTGCCGCACGGATCATCGGCTATGGGCTGCCAGTGTCCGAAGCAAACCGAGCCTATTGTTTGGACTTGCTGTCAGACCCGACCGTCAGACAATGGCGTGCAATGGGTCTGACCATTCGATATGAGCCGTTTCCCTATCCGCAGGACCTGCCGTCCGCACCTTGGCCCGTCGGAGGGGTTTCAAATGCCATGGCGGTTTCAGGCGGCCCCTCTCTCAACAAGATTTGCCCGTACTCCGGCAAACCGGTCGCCGACTTTCTGGAATTGGACGGCCAGTGCTGGGGATTCTGCAATCCGTTCTGTCGCGACAAAACAGTAGCTGACCCCGGCGCGTGGTCCAAATTCACTGCCTTGCGCGCATCCGTTAACGACTCTTAAACCACAACCATGACATCAACGTCCTGTTAACCAAGAACAGGACTGCCATGGTCGCCCGCGCCCACACTGTCGCTTTCCAAGGGGTCGATGCCCGCCCGGTTGAAGTGCAATGCGCCGTGTCTCCCGGCCTGCCGGCATTTTCCATCGTGGGCCTGCCGGACAAGGCCGTATCCGAAGCCCGCGACCGGGTGCGCAGCGCGCTGACCGCGATGGCAATCGCCTTGCCCTCAAAGCGGATAACCATCAACCTGTCCCCCGCTGACCTGCCCAAAGAAGGCAGCCATTTCGACCTGCCCATCGCGGTCGCGCTGTTATCAGCGCTCGAGATCATTCCTGCCGATGCCGCGGAAAGCACCGTAGCGCTGGGAGAGCTTTCACTCGACGGCTCGCTGGTCCCGGTGGTCGGCGCTCTGCCCGCGGCGATGACGGCGGCGGCCGATGATCGCATGTTGCTATGCCCCAAAGCTTCCAGCGCCGAAGCGGCCTGGGTTGACGCGACCCAGGTGATCGGCGCGGAATCTCTGGGCGATGTTGTCCGCCATTTCTCGGGCCAATCACCCCTGCCTACCGCGCAGCCCGGCGAGGTGAATCTGACGCGCAGCGCAAGAGATCTGCGCGATGTAAAAGGGCAGGAACGTGCCAAACGCGCCCTGGAAATTGCCGCAGCAGGACGTCACCACCTGATCATGATCGGCACGCCGGGATCAGGCAAATCCATGCTGGCGGCGCGACTGCCAGGTATCCTGCCGCCCTTAACCGCAGTCGAAGCATTAGAAACCTCGATGATCCAGTCGTTGTGCGGTTTGCTGGACGAAGGCGGCATCAATCGCACGCGCCCGTTTCGCGAGCCTCACCATACGGCCTCGATGGCGGCCATCGTCGGAGGCGGCAAAGGGGCGAAACCTGGGGAGATTTCACTGGCTCATAACGGTGTGCTGTTCATGGATGAGTTTCCTGAGTTTCCACGCACTGTTCTGGAAACCCTGCGCCAGCCCATCGAAACCGGTGAAGTCATGGTGGCGCGTGCAAATGCCCATGTGAAATATCCCTGCCGTTTTATGCTGGTGGCTGCGGCCAACCCCTGCAAATGCGGCTATCTGACGGACCCCTCTCGGGCCTGCTCGCGCGCACCGGGCTGTGGCGAGGACTATCTGAACCGCATTTCAGGGCCATTGATGGACAGGTTCGACCTGAGGATTGAAGTGCCGCCGGTGGCGTTCACCGATCTTGACTTACCGCCATCCGGCGACAGCTCTGCCACGGTCGCCGAACGGGTCGATAATGCCCGCGCCATTCAGGCAAACCG
Source organism: Ruegeria sp. 6PALISEP08 (assembly GCF_001238295.1). Classification (GTDB taxonomy): domain Bacteria; phylum Pseudomonadota; class Alphaproteobacteria; order Rhodobacterales; family Rhodobacteraceae; genus Ruegeria. The sequence continues at coordinate 166,415 of NZ_LGXZ01000006.1, read as the reverse complement.
ATTTCGAGAAACCCCACATCTGCGCCAAAACGCGGATGCAGAAGGTAAGGTTCTGGAGGAGATCGCAACACCCGATGCGGAAGGCAAAGAGCTGTTGCTGAAAGCTGCAGACCGATTTGGTTTGTCCGCCCGCGCGTTCCACAGGATCCTGAGGGTGGCGCGCACCATCGCTGATCTGGACGGTTCCGCAAACATCCACAGACCGCATGTGGCCGAGGCGCTGAGCTTTCGCATCAGCGCCCGTGTCATGGCTTAGATTTTGGTTTCGATGGCCTGCCAGATTTTTTCGGCAATGTTGACACCATCGAAGCGTTCAAGTTCCTGAATGCCAGTGGGCGAGGTCACATTGATCTCAGTCAGATAGTCGCCAATGACGTCGATCCCGACAAAGATCTGACCTTTTTCTTTCAGCAGGGGTCCGATTGCTGCGCAAATCTCAAGATCACGCTCGGACAAGCCGATCTTTTCCGGACGCCCGCCCACATGCATGTTGGACCGCGTTTCCCCCGCCGCAGGAACCCGGTTGATCGCACCAACCGGCTCACCATCTACAAGGATCACCCGCTTGTCGCCATTACTGACATCCGGCAGGAACTTCTGCACAATCAGGGGTTCACGCGAGAACCCCGTAAACAGTTCGTGCAGGGACGTCAGATTGCGATCCTTGGCATCCAGCCGGAACACCCCTGCGCCGCCGTTGCCATAGAGCGGCTTGAGGATGATATCCCCATGTTTTTCCTTAAACGCTTTGATCGTCTGCAGGTCGCGCGCAATCGTTGTCGGCGGAGTTAGGTCAGGGAAATCCAGGACCAGCAGCTTTTCCGGATAGTTGCGCACCCAAAAAGGGTCATTGACCACCAGCGTCTGACCGTTGATGCGATCCAGCAAATGCGTGGACGTGATGTAGTGCATGTCAAACGGAGGGTCCTGCCGCAGCCAAACCACATCAAAATCGGCCAAATCAACTTCGCGTTCCGGCCCCAGCACAGCCGGATCACCCTCGATCCGCTGCACGGTCATGTCATGGCCACGCGCCGTGATGCGACCTTCTTGATAGGCCAACTGATCCGGCCCGTAGAAAAACAAAGAATGCCCGCGCGCCTGCGCCTCTTCCGCCAGACGGAATGAGCTGTCGGCGTTGACGTCCACGGCCCCGATCGGGTCCATTTGAAAGGCGATTTTCATGGCGTGTCCCTCAGTTTCACGCCAGATACATGGCCCAGCAGGTCCCGGGGTTCAATGGGGCTTAGGCGTGACCGAAGGCGTTTTCGATGATTTGAACAGCGCCTGAACCATCTACAAGCGCTGCATCAAAGCGCACATCGGTCAGTTGCCCGTTGGGTTCGTTCTCGAGAAATTGCGCGGCTGAGGTACAGATTCGGTCAATCTGTTTGCGGCTGATCCGGGCAGCCGCCCTGTCGAAACTGCTGCTTTTCTTGACCTCGATGAACACAAGCCCATCGCCGTTGCGCGCGATCAGATCGATTTCACCGCCCGCACCGCGCCAGCGGCGATGCAGAATGGTCAAGCCACGGCGCTCATAGTCCTCGGCGACCCGCAGCTCTGCCGCTTGCCCGGCATGATAGGAAACAGAGCCCTGATTTGTCCGCCGACCCATGTCATCATTTTCCCAGTTTCAGAGCTTTCTGGTAAATCGGTCGGCGCGGCAGGTCATACATTTTTGAAACAAAATCTGCCGCATCCCGAACCGAGTGGTTTTCCAGCGCTCGCTTCAAAGCGTCTTCTACGTCAGATTCGTTAACGCTTTGCGAATGGCCGCGATCTACCAGCAGAACGATTTCACCCTTGACCGTCTTGTCTTGATACTCCTCGGCCAATTCGGCCAGGGTTCCACGGCGGATCTCTTCGAATTTCTTGGTCAATTCGCGACACAGCGCCGCCTGGCGGTCTGCCCCCAGAACCAAGGCCAGATCCGACAAGCTGGATGACACACGTTTCGGAGATTCGTAGAACACCAACGTGCCCGGAATTTCCTTCAGCGCTTCAATCCGGGAGCGGCGTGCACCCGATGCATTTGGCAGAAACCCCGCAAAAAAGAACGCATCCGTCGGAAGACCCGCCAGAGTCAACGCTGTCACAGCGGCCGATGCGCCTGGGGCGCACGTTACCATATGCCCGGCTTCAGCCGCCTGCTTGCCCAGATCATAGCCCGGATCAGCAATAAGCGGCATTCCCGCCTCGGACGCATAGGCAACTGATTGCCCCTGCGCCAGCGCCTCCATGATTTTGCCGCGCGCGCCTGCGCCGCTGTGGTCATGATAGGCTTGAATTCGACGCCCCTCTAGCGGGACGCCGTGGATCTCCATCAACCGGCGCAGGCTTCGGGTGTCCTCTGCCGCGATCACATCGGCTGAGGCCAGAACGTCCAATGCCCTGAGCGTAATGTCGCGCGCAGTTCCAATCGGAGTGGCAACAAAATACAGGCCCGCAGCCAATCTGATCTTTTGGAAATTCAAAGCTGGACCCTCACAGCGTGACGTTTATTATCGCGGCTCGACAGAACAGAAGCATTCATCGCCGCCGGACCAGGGAGTTTTCATTTAGATGTTTACCGTTTGCAAGCCCGTTAGCAAGCTGGCGAAAGTCGCCGCTGCCCTGACAACCGCCGCATTTCTGGCCGCTTGTGAGCCGGGCGGCTTTGGGGGTGGACCTTCGATCAATACCTCTGCTCCGGTTCCGGTGGCGTTGCTGGTTCCCAGCGGGTCTGGCCAGTCAGGTGATGCTGCATTGGCGCAAAGCCTGGAAAATGCAGCGCGTCTGGCGATGTCTGATCTGCCCAATGTGACCATTGACCTGCGTGTTTACGACACCGCCGGAAACCCGAATACGGCGACAGCTGTCGCCCAGCAAGCTGTCGCGGATGGTGCCAAGATAATTATCGGCCCGGTATACGCTCAGGCCGCAAATGCTGCCGGATTGGCGGTGTTGAGTAACAACGTCAATGTTCTTTCGTTTTCGAACAACACCAGCATCGCTGGCGGCAACGTCTTTGTCCTGGGTCCGACCTTTGACAATACGGCCAACAGGCTGGTGAGCTTTGCGGGCAGGCAGGGCAAAGCCAACACCGTGATCGTGCACAGCAACGACGCCGCCGGTCAGCAGGGCCAAGCTGCCATCGCCAACGCGCTCGCAAGCAGCCCGGTCAACAACGCCGGAACTGTGGGATACGACCGCTCGCAGCAGGGCGTTATCAACTCGGTGCCCGCAATCAAAGCCACAATTGATTCGACCGGAGCCGATTCGGTTTTCCTGACGGCCACAACGGCGGGCGCACTGCCATTGTTCTCGCAATTGTTGCCCGAGGCCGGAGTGTCTCAGGCAACGACGCAATTCATCGGCCTGACGCGCTGGGATATTCCCCCACAGACGTTGGAACTGCCGGGTGTCCAGGGCGGATGGTTTGCCCTGCCCGATCCGTCGAAGGCACAAGCTTACCGCCAACGCTATAACGCGACATATGGCGAAGCGCCCCATCCGATCAGCGGGCTGGCCTATGACGGTATTGCGGCCATCGGCGCTCTGGTCAGCCAGGGTAAATCCGATGCTCTGACAGCTGCGGCCCTGACACAGAACGCCGGTTTCCAAGGCGTTGGCGGCATCTTCCGCCTGCGTCCGAACGGCACCAATGAACGCGGTCTGGCGGTCGCCACGATCCAGAACAAACAGGTAGTTGTGATTGACCCTGCCCCACAAAGCTTCTCTGGCGCCGGCTTCTGATCAGCCGGGTGCCAGCCCCGCATCCGAAAGCCTGTTCATCTGCCCCGCCAAGGACATCTTCGACAGCGCTGGCGTCAATGACGCGCTGGCACTGGCGTTTGAGTCATGTCCGGACAACAGCAAAATGCGTGCCGAAACAGTACGGGTCCTGCGCGATGCACAAAAGGCCGGGCGCGCAGCTATTGCCGAAGCCTTTGGCAAACAGCCTTTCGAGGCCCGCGCGCTGACGCGGTCATACACCTATCTGGCGGATCAACTTGTTGGAACTGCAATGCAAGTATCCAGCACACGCCTGCACCCGTTGGCGACGCCTACCCAAGGCGAAAAGATCGCGGTTCTAGCGGTTGGCGGATACGGGCGCGGAGAAATGGCGCCATCGTCGGATGTCGATCTGCTATTCCTGACCCCCTACAAAATCACCGCCTGGGCTGAAAGCGTCATCGAATCGATGCTCTACATTTTGTGGGACCTGAGGCTGAAAGTCGGGCATTCTTCGCGCACGATCAAAGACTGCCTGCGGCTGGGCGCAGAGGATTTCACGATCCGCACAGCCATGTTGGAACAACGCTACCTTGCAGGCGACAAGGCGCTGGCGGATGAGTTGGATCAACGCCTGAAAAGCGAGTTGTTCAAAGGAACCGAACGCGAATTTATTGAAGCGAAGCTGAAGGAACGGGACGAGCGGCACCTTAAACAGGGTGAACGTTACATGGTCGAGCCCAATGTGAAAGAGGGCAAGGGCGGCCTGCGCGACCTTCAATCCCTCTATTGGATCGCAAAATACATATACGGCGTTCAGGATGTGGCCGAATTGGTTCCTTTAGGTTTGTTCACACCCGAGGAGTTCGAGACTTTTGTTCAGGCCGAAGAGTTCCTCTGGGCCGTCCGGTCTCATCTGCATCTGGTGACGGGCCGCGCCACCGAGCAGCTGACTTTTGACATGCAGGTCGAGGTTGCAGCGCGCATGGGCTATGAAGACCGCGCCGGGCGACGTGCGGTCGAGGTGTTCATGCAGCGCTATTTCCGCGAGGCCACCTGTGTGGGCGAACTGACGCGGATTTTCCTGACCAAGCTCGAAGCGTTGCACATGAAAGGCGCTCCTTTGCTTGAGCGGATTTTTCGAAGAGGCCCAAGGGTCAAGGCCGGATATAAGGTGGTGCATGGTCGGCTGGATGTGGCCGACCCTCAGACGTTCCTGTTGGACAAGGTAAACCTTCTGCGGCTGTTCGAAGAAGGGCTGCGCACCGGAATGTTAATCCATCCCGACGCGATGCGACTTGTCAGCGCCAACCTGCATCTGATCGACGATGAAATGCGCAACGACAAAGAAGCCAAGCGCATTTTTCTGGATCTGATGCTTAAACACGGCAACCCGGAACGTGCCTTGCGTAGGATGAACGAACTGGGTGTCCTCTCGGCCTTCCTGCCCGAGTTCGAGCACATCGTAGCAATGATGCAGTTCAACATGTATCACAGCTATACAGTGGACGAGCATACCATCCAGTGTATCGTCAATCTGGCCCAGATCGAACGCGGAGAACTGGTGGAATCCCTGCCGCTTGCCTCTTCGATCCTTGAACGTGGGGTCAACCGAAAGGTGCTTTACGTCGCGCTGCTGCTGCACGATATAGCCAAAGGCCGCCCCGAGGATCACTCGATTCTGGGCGCGCAGGTCGCGCGCAAGGTGGCCCCGCGATTGGGGCTGAGCAAATCAGAATCGGAAACAGTTGAATGGCTCGTGCGGTATCACCTGCTGATGTCGGACATGGCGCAAAAGCGCGACATCTCGGATCCGCGCACCGTTCGTGATTTTGCCAAGGCTGTTCAAACGGTCAAACGGCTGGACCTGCTGACCGTACTCACGGTCTGCGACATTCGCGGTGTAGGCCCCAACACCTGGAACAATTGGAAAGCCACGTTGCTGCGCGCCTTGCACGCAGAAACCAAGCGGGCGCTGGAAACCGGGATGGAAGACCTCAACCGCGCCAATCGCGGGGCTGAGGCAAAGAAAGCCTTGCGTACGGAGTTGGCGGGATGGTCCAAAACCGATCTCAAAGCTGAAACAGTGCGTCACTATGATCCTTATTGGCAAGGTCTCAATCTGGCGACGCATGTCGAGTTTGCCGAGATGCTGCGCGCACTGGAACAAAGCGGCGATCCGGGCGCAATGGAGATCAGGCTTGAACCTGACGAGGATCGTGACGCGACGCGCGCTTGCTTTGCAATGGGCGACCATCCCGGGATTTTTGCCCGCATCGCCGGGGCCCTGGCCCTTGTCGGCGCGAACGTTGTGGATGCCCGCAGCTACACCACTAAAGACGGCTATGTCACGGATGCGTTCTGGATTCAGGATGCCGACGGGCGTCCCTTCGAAGCCACGCGCCTGCCCCGCCTGACGCAGATGATCCACAAGACGTTGCGTGGGGAAGTGGTTGCCAAGGAAGCCTTGAAATCACGCGACAAGATCAAGAAGCGCGAACGCGCCTTCAACGTGCCGACCCACATCATCTTTGATAATGAAGGGTCCGAAATCTACACGATCATCGAGGTCGACACGCGCGACCGACCCGGTCTGCTATATGACCTGACCCGAACGCTGGCGGCTGCGAATGTCTACATCGCTAATGCCGTGATCGCGACCTATGGCGAACAGGTGGTGGACGCCTTTTACGTCAAGGATATGTTCGGATTGAAATACCACTCGGAAAGCAAGCAGCGCGGGCTTGAGGCGAAACTGCGCACGGCGATCACCGAAGGCGCCGAGCGTGCGGCCTCATGAAGCAAATCCGGTTGATTTCGGGCTTTTTCACGGTTGGCTTCTGGACACTGGCCAGCCGCATTCTGGGATTCCTGCGTGAAATTCTGCTGACCGCGCTTATCGGCCCCGGGCCGATTATGGATGCGTTTGTTGCAGCATTCCGCCTGCCGAACATGTTCCGCCGCTTTTTTGCCGAAGGTGCCTTTAACGCGGCCTTTGTGCCCTTGTTCTCAAAGCGGTTGGAAGCGGACCAAAATCCGCAGGGTTTTGCGCAGGATGCGTTTAACCTGTTGGCGCTTGCTGTTTTGGCACTGGTCGGGCTGGCGCTGGTTTTCATGCCCGGTCTGGTGTGGCTGACAGCAGAAGGGTTCTACGGAGATGAGCGGTTCGATCTGGCGGTGGATTATGGGTATGTTGTCTTCCCTTACATCCTGTTCATGTCTCTGGCCGCCCTCTTTTCCGGTGTTCTGAACGCAACCGGTCGGTTCGCGGCAGCGGCAGCCGCGCCGGTTTTGCTGAACATTTTTGCCTGCACCGCCCTGATTGCCGGAGCCCTGTCCGGCGGCGAAGTGATCCGATGGCTGATCTCGGTCATCCCGGTTGCCGGTATCGCACAGTTGGCGCTGGTCTGGGTGGCGACCGAGCGCGCCGGCATTCGCATTCGACCCGGCCTGCCCCATCTGACGCCCGAGATGCGCCGGATGGTCCGCATCGCAGTCCCCGCCGCTCTGGCCATGGGGGTCACACAGGTCAATCTGGTGGTCGGACAGTTGGTTGCGTCGAAAACCGAAAAAGCCGTGAGCTGGCTGTTTGCCGCAGATCGGCTGTATCAACTGCCGCTGGGTGTGGTCGGGATCGCCATTGGCATTGTTTTATTGCCCGATCTCTCGCGCCGCCTGCGTGCAGAGGACAAGGATGGTGCCCGCAACGCATTTTCCCGCGCTGGGGAATTCATGCTGCTGCTGACCCTGCCTTCGACCGTGGCGTTTCTGGTCATCCCCAACCCGCTGGTCTCGGTCCTGTTCCAACGGGGGCAGTTCAGCGCCGAAGATACCACAGCCACAGCGTTAGCCGTTGCGATTTATGGCGTTGGGCTACCTGCCTTCACGCTGCAAAAACTGCTGCAACCCCTGTATTTCGCGCGCGAGAATACGCGCGCTCCGTTTCACTATGCCATCGTGGCAATGATCGTGAATGCGGCTTTGGCTTTTGGCCTCTTCCCTGTAGTGGGCTGGATCGCACCAGCTATTGCCGCATCTACAGCGGGTTGGGCCATGGTCGTGCTGTTGGCCTTGGGGGCGCGAAGCATGGGGGAAGAAGCGCGGTTCGATGACCGGTTCAAACAGCGCGCAGGCCGGATCGTGCTGGCCTCGATCGGCATGGGCGTGGTCTTGTACGCGGCGCTTCAGGCATTTGGGTGGACGCTGGGTGTTCCCGGTTGGCGATATCTGGCGCTTCTTGTCCTGATTTGCGTCGCGGCAGCTTCTTACTTCTGTCTTGGCCATCTCTTGGGCGCATTTAAACTGTCCGAGTTCAAACGCGCGCTGCGCCGATCCTGATCAGTCGCGACGAATGCGCCCAACGATGCGGTCCCAGGCACCGGGTGCGACAAGGAAAGATACGCCGAAACCGGTGGCAAACCCGCCCAGGTCGGCAACCCATTCCCAATTGCCTCCAAATATCAGACCAAACAGGAATTGAATGCCCATCAGCACGGCAATGAGCTGAAAAGCCCGTGCCTGATTTGCGCCAACCAACGACAGTTTGCGCCACAACAACCACGTGAACGCCCCGATCAGCCCGTAAACCGGAGGAAACCCTCCGATCAACGGATAGCGGGGATCCAACAAAACAGCATAGGCCAATGCGCCCCCGATCCCTGAGACGACAAAGATCAGCAGCATGGGGAAGCCGCCAAACACTTCACCGACCATCTTGCCCATAGCCAGAACGAAAACGCAGACAAAAACAGCCTGCGTAAAATTGGCCGACACAAAAGGATAGGTCACAAATCGGATCACATGCTCAAACGGCCAGCGCCCGTTCAACACCATCCAGTCGAAAATATCTGCTGAGAACGCATAATGCTGTATCGCATCCAACCGCCAGCCCACCGCGTCAGGCCCTCCGACCAAACCGCGCGATCCCAAGGTGAAAGCAAGTTCAATTCCGATGATGAACAGAACCAGCGCCACAACTGCAGGCGGCAAAGGGTTCACGGCGGGTGTATAATGCTCACTGCTCATTGGGCGGGGCCTTTCGCGGCTGTTGACGTCCCTGTGCCTCATGGGTAAGCGACGGGGGCTGATTTTTCCAGACGGGAGTTCCCTTCGATGACCGAGACCCAGTTCACGCCGCGCGTGTTTTCCGGCATCCAGCCTTCTGGTGGGCTGACCCTGGGCAACTATCTGGGCGCGATGAAGCGCTTTGTGGATATGCAGGGTACAGAGTTCGAAACCATCTATTGCATGGTCGATCTGCATGCGATCACCACATGGCAGGATCCCGCAGCGCTGTCCCACAATACACGTGAGTTGTGCGCAGGTTTCATCGCGGCGGGCATCGACCCCGAACAATCGATCCTGTTCAACCAAAGCCAAGTACCCGAACATGCGCAATTGGCGTGGGTTTTCAACTGTGTCGCCCGCATGGGCTGGATGCAGCGGATGACCCAGTGGAAGGACAAGGCAGGCAAGAACCAGCAGAACGCGTCTCTGGGACTTTTTGCCTATCCGTCCCTGATGGCAGCTGACATTCTGATCTATCACGCGACACACGTGCCGGTCGGTGAGGATCAGAAACAGCACCTTGAGTTGACGCGCGACATTGCGATCAAATTCAACAACGATTTTGGCGTCGATTTCTTCCCTGTGACCGAGCCGGTGATCGAAGGCGCGGCAACCCGCGTCATGAGCTTGCGGGACGGATCAAAGAAGATGTCGAAATCCGACCCTTCGGACATGAGTCGCATCAACCTGACCGACGACGCAGACACGATTGCCAAGAAAATCCGCAAAGCCAAGACTGACCCCGATGCGCTGCCGTCGGATACCGAAGGGTTGGAGGACCGACCCGAGGCGCGCAATCTAGTCAATATCTACGCAGCCCTGAACGATCAGAGCGTAGAACAGGTTCTGTCAGAGGTAGGCAGCAAGCAGTTTGGTGACTTCAAACCGATGCTGGCCGATCTGGCAGTGGCGAAACTGGCTCCGATTTCGACCGAGATGTCTCGTTTGATGGCAGATCAGGCCGAGATTGACCGGATTCTGGCCCGTGGGGCTGAACGCGCGCGCGAGATCGCAGCCCCGGTCCTGCAAAAGACCTACGAAATCGTGGGTATGGTTGGATCAGCAACGCGCTGATTGGGCTGGACCTTCGCCTGACGCCCTCCTAGGGTTTGCCTGAATAAGAGGAGGGCGTCATGGCAACCGGCAAGAACATCCGGACCTATTTTGAAGGGCAATGGCATGAGGGCAACGCGCCAATCATGCGCGCAGCTGATCATGGTGCCTGGCTGGGGTCGTCCGTCTTTGACGGCGCACGTTATTTCGACGGCCTTGCGCCCGACTTGCACGCGCATTGCGCACGGGTGAACCGGTCCGCCGAAGCCTTGATGCTGACCCCTACCTTTTCGACGGAACAGATGGTTGAACTGGTGCACGAAGGATTGCAGGCCTACAGCCCGGACACAGCCGTCTACATCCGCCCGATGTATTGGGGGATCGACGGGGACCAAACCGCGATCGTTCCGCAGGAAAACAGCACGGGTTTTGCCATTTGTCTGGAAGAGATACCGATGGCGCCGGAAACCGCCTCGGTCACACTGACAACGACACGATTCCGCCGTCCTGTGCTGGAAAGTTCGGTCGTAAATGCCAAGGCCGGTTGCCTGTACCCCAACAACGCACGCATGCTGCAAGAGGCGCGATCAAAAGGGTTCTCGAACGCTCTGGTCGCTGATGCGATGGGAAATGTGGCCGAGACCGCAACAGCCAACATCTTCATGGTCAGGGACGGCGAAGTGTTTACGCCTGCCCCGAACGGCACTTTCCTGGCAGGGATCACGCGGGCGCGGCATATCAAGAATCTGCGCGAGGATGGTGTGACGATTCACGAGACGGTTCTGAGCTTTGAGGGTTTTCACGAGGCCGACGAAGTGTTCATGTCCGGCAACATGAACAAGGTCACGCCTGTCACCGCTCTGGACGATACGCAATTTCAGGTTGGCCCTATTGCCCGCCGGGCCCGCACACTTTATTGGGACTGGGCTGCAAGCGAACGCTAGCCTGTCGCTTTGGACGTGTCCGAGTTGCCAGCGCGCAACCTCTGGGGCATGATCCCTGAAACTTGAAGAGGACACCCATGCGTAAGTTTCTAGTTATTCTGGATGACAGCCGCGAATGTCTGAATGCGATGCGATTTGCCGCGATGCGCGCCGCACACACAGGTGGCGGAGTGACGATCCTGTCGGTGATCCCGCCAGATGAGTTCAACCACTGGATTGGTGTGGCTGAAACCATGCGTGAAGAAGCACGCGAGCGTATCCATGCCCATTTCGAGGTTTTTGCAAAATGGATGCGCGACAAACAAAACATCGAACCTGAGCTGGCCATTCGCGAAGGTGATCCGGTGTCGCAAATCATAGAACATGTGCAGTCAGACCCCGAGATCGGCGTGCTTGTGCTTGGGGCGGGTACCGACAAGAAGGGCCCCGGCCCACTGGTGACTCAGTTAACGAAGAACTCGGGCAGCCTGCCAATCCCGATCACGATCGTGCCCGGCGATCTGAGCAAAGAGAAGCTGGAAGAAATTACCTGAGGACCGAGGATGGCGAAGACGATACAGTTCTGGTTCGAATTCGCCTCGACCTATTCCTATCTCAGTGCGATGCGGATCGAAGATGCCGCGCAGGAAAAGGGTGTTTCCGTCGAATGGCATCCTTTCTTGCTTGGGCCGGTTTTCGCGGATCAGGGATGGCGCAACTCACCGTTCAACATCTATCCAGCCAAAGGCCGTTACATGTGGCGTGACATGGAACGCCTTTGCGCGGCACGGGGGCTGCCCTTTGTGCGACCCGACCCATTTCCACAAAACTCCCTGACAGCGGCGCGCCTGACACTGGCCATCGAACAGCACTCCGAAAGGGCCGCATTTGTGCGGGCTGTCTATCGGGCAGAGTTTGGGCAAGGCCAGGATATCTCGGAAAAGGATGTGTTGAAGAGGTGCCTGGAAACGGCGGGTCTGCCGCTTAACATACTGAACCGCACACAAGACGCGGACATCAAGGCAGCCCTGTTTGCGCAATCGGCGCGCGTCAAAGAGCTTGATCTGTTCGGAGCACCCAGTTTTTTAGCCGGAGATGAATTGTATTGGGGTGATGATCGGCTGGACGCAGCCCTGGATCACGCGGCTACAATTTAGAATAGTTCCAAATCTTGACTTCCCGCGCCCCTGCGCGCATATCAAAGGCACATCAGACGGAGCTGCCTCATGTTCATCCAGACCGAATCCACCCCAAACCCGGCCACGTTGAAATTCTTGCCCGGCCAAACGGTGCTTGAGGCTGGAACCGCCGATTTTCCTACGGCAGAAGCGGGCGAGAAGTCCCCGTTGGCCAATCGAATCTTTGCCGTCAATGGCGTCACCGGTGTGTTCTTTGGCAATGATTTTGTCACTGTAACCAAATCCGATGACGTTCAATGGGATCACATCAAACCGGCCATTCTGGGCGCGGTGATGGAGCATTATCAATCCGGTCAACCAGTCATGGGCGCAGATGCCGTCGCGGCCTCGGGCCATGCCGAACACACCGGAGAAGATGCTGATATCGTCAACCAGATCAAAGACTTGCTGGACAGTCGAGTACGCCCTGCAGTGGCACAAGATGGCGGTGACATCACGTTCCACGGGTTTGATCGGGGCGTCGTGTACCTGCACATGCAGGGGGCCTGCGCAGGCTGCCCGTCTTCGACGCTGACCCTGAAGATGGGTATCGAAAACCTGCTGCGCCACTACATCCCAGAAGTGACCGAGGTTCGCCCTGTTGCCGTCTGACCCGACGATTCTGGCATTTGATACATCGGCCGCGCATTGCGCGGCCGCTTTGCTGCGTGGCCGCGAAATCGTTGCATCTCGGGCCGAAGCAATGTCACGCGGGCAAGCCGAGCGCCTTGTACCGCTGCTCGAAGACGTGCTTGCCCAGGCCGATTGCGTATGGGCGGACTTGGATGCAATCGGTGTGGGCATCGGCCCAGGAAATTTCACAGGCATTCGAATCTCGGTCTCTGCCGCACGCGGGCTTTCGTTGGGTCTCGGCGTTCCGGCCGTGGGCGTTTCAGGGTTCGATGCTTTGACGGAACTAATCAATGCGGACCAGCTTCCCTGTATTCCTGCCCCGCGTGATCAGGTTTATGTGCAGGTCCCTGGCTTCGATCCACGTCTGATGCAAAGGGTTGAAGCCGAGTCGCTCGGACCTTTGTTTTCCTGCACCGATCCAGAAAAACAGGCCCGCGCCATTGCCCGACTGACCGCCGAACGGTGGCACGATGTCAGCGCATCACCAGCACCTCTGTATGTCAGACCCGCAGATGCCGCCCCGTCGCGCGATGTGCCCCCGGTCCTGTTGGACGAATGACCCCGCACGAGATGGCATCGACTCATGCCGCAGCCTTCACGCAATCGCGCCCGTGGTCTACCAGCGAATTTGCCAGCCTGCTTGTGAACCCGTTCGCCTATTATGTTGGGGATTCAAACTGCTTCGCCCTGGTCCAGGTGATCGCGGGTGAGGCCGAACTGTTGACGATTGCGACTCACCCCTCAATGCAACGGCAAGGTCTGGCGCTTAACATCATGCGCCATTGGCACGAACAAGCCGTCGCTATGAAGGCGAGTCGGGCATTTCTGGACGTCGCGGCAGACAATATGGCGGCCATCAAGCTGTACCAACGCTGTGAATATTATCAATGCGGCCTGCGAAAAGACTACTATGCGCGGGAATTCGGCCCGAAAATCGACGCACTCGTAATGGAACGCAGCTTGCCGTAACGGAAATCAGTGATTTTTTAGACCATTTGGTCAGAAATCAATTGACCCCGACGGTTGCAAACCCTCTTAATACCCGCCATCACAACAGTTATGCTCGCTAAAAGTGGGTAAACGGGACTAATCTAAACCCGTGCCAACATAAAACTGGGAGACTGAAATGACCCTGATGAAATCCTTGATGGGTGCTGCCGCTGCGGTCGCGCTGACCGCAGGTGCCGCACTGGCCGAACCGGCGCTGATCTTTGATCTGGGCGGCAAGTTCGACAAATCGTTCAACGAAGCCGCGCATAACGGTGCACAACGTTGGGCGAACGAAACGGGCGGGAAGTACCGCGAGATTGAACTGCAATCGGAAGCCCAGCGCGAGCAGGCCCTCCGCCGTTTTGCCGAAGCAGGCGCGAACCCGATCATCACCATGGGATTTGCCATGGCAGACCCTCTCAGCACGGTCGCACCGGACTATCCCGACACCAAATTTGTTGTTGTTGATGTGACTTGGCTGGACGCGCCGAACCTGCGTCAGGTCGGCTTTGCCGAACATGAGGGCTCGTATCTTGTTGGAATGATGGCGGCCATGGCGTCCGAATCTGGCACGGTTGGTTTCATCGGAGGCATGGACGTACCGCTTATCCGTCACTTTGGTTGCGGTTATGCACAGGGTGCCAAGGCCGTTAACCCGGATGTTAACGTAATTGCCAACATGACCGGAACGACCCCAGCTGCATGGAACGATCCTGTAAAAGGTTCCGAGCTTACCAAAGCACAGATCAGCCAAGGCGCTGACGTGATTTATGCCGCGGCAGGCGGAACTGGCGTTGGCGTTCTGCAGACCGCAGCTGACGAAGGCATCCTGTCGATCGGTGTCGACAGCAACCAGAATCACCTGCATCCCGGCAAAGTGCTGACTTCAATGCTGAAACGTGTGGACGTAGCCGTGTATGAAGCGATGAAAGCGGGTGACGGCGTCGAAACCGGTGTCTTCGTAATGGGTCTGGCCGACGACGGTGTTGGCGTCGCCATGGACGAAAACAACAAAGAGCTTGTTTCGGTTCGCATGAGCGATGCTGTGGACGAAGCCCGCAAGGGTATCATCAACGGTGATATCAACGTTGTCAGCTACTACGAGAACGACAGCTGCCCGGCACTGCAGTTCTAAGACACACGCGGGGCGGGGGTTTCCTCCGCCTCGCCTCTACTCTGCCGCGCCGTCTGCGCGGCCCCTTCGGCAATTGAGGACAAGACATGACCGTCCCCGCCATTGAGCTCAAAGGGATTTCCAAAGCCTTTGGGCCGGTTCAGGCCAACAAAGACATTTCCATCAGCGTCGCCCCCGGGACGATCCATGGGATCATCGGTGAAAACGGTGCGGGTAAATCTACGTTGATGAGCATCCTCTTCGGCTTCTACAAAGCCGACAAAGGTGAAATCTGGATTAACGGCACCAAGACCGATATCCCCGATAGCCAGGCAGCCATCGCCTCGGGCATCGGGATGGTGTTCCAGCACTTCAAGCTGGTGGAGAATTTTACCGTTCTGGAAAACATCGTTCTGGGTGCCGAAGATGGCGGGCTGCTGGCGCCGTCTTTGTCCAAAGCCCGTAAAGAGCTCAAAGAGCTTGAGGAAGAATACGAACTGTTCGTTGATCCCGACAAGCGTATCGATGAGATTGGCGTGGGGATGCAGCAGCGGGTCGAGATCCTGAAAGCGCTGTATCGCAAGGCCGAGATTCTGATTCTGGACGAACCCACTGGCGTGCTGACCCCGGCTGAAGCCGATCAGTTGTTCCGCATTCTCGATCGTCTGCGGGCCGAGGGGAAAACGATCATCGTGATCACGCACAAGCTGCGCGAGATCATGGAAAACACTGACACCGTTTCGGTCATGCGGCGGGGGCAGATGACAGCGACTGTCAAAACGTCCGAGACCAGCCCCGAAGAGCTGGCCGAGCTGATGGTAGGTCGCAAGGTTCTGTTGCAGGTCGACAAGGTGCCCGCAAAACCCGGCAAACCCATCCTTGAAATTGAAAAACTGAGCGTTTTCGATGCGGCGGGTGTGGAACGGGTCAAAGGTATCGACCTGACAGTGCGTGCCGGTGAAATCGTTGGCATTGCTGGTGTCGCCGGGAACGGTCAGTCAGAGTTGCTTGAGGTTCTGGGCGGTATGCGCCCGGGTCAGGGCACGATCAAACTGAACGGCCAGACTCTGGCGCTGAGCGGCGCAGGATCGGACGGGCAGGCCCGCCGTGCCCAGCATATCGCGCATGTGCCGGAAGATCGGCAGCGCGAGGGCCTGATTATGGATTTCCACGCTTGGGAGAATGTGGCCTTCGGCTATCACCGCGACCCGGCCTACCAACGTGGCATCTTCATGGACAATGCTGCCCTGCGCGCCGATACCGAAGCCAAAATCGAGAAATTCGACGTCCGTCCGCCCGACGCATGGCTGGCCGCCAAGAGCTTTTCGGGCGGCAACCAACAGAAGATCGTCGTCGCGCGCGAGATTGAGCGGAACCCGGACCTTCTGCTGGTCGGACAACCGACCCGCGGCGTGGACATCGGTGCGATTGAGTTCATTCACAAGCAAATCGTCGCGCTGCGGGATCAGGGCAAAGCGATCCTGCTTGTCTCGGTCGAACTGGAAGAGATCTTCTCGCTATCCGACCGGATTGCGGTGATGTTCGACGGTCACATCATGGGCGAACGCCTGCCTCACGAAACAGATGAAAAAGAACTGGGCCTGTTGATGGCCGGTGTTGCGGGGGAGGCCGCGTAACATGGAAAAAATGCCTAAATGGGCCGATGTAATCCTGATCCCTCTGATCAGTTTGCTTCTGGCGGCCATTTTATCGGCGCTTGTGATTCTGGCCATCGGCGAGAACCCGATCGACGCTGTGAAGCTGATGGTGACCGGCGCGCTGGGGTCGACCTATGGTTGGGGCTATACGCTCTACTACGCGACCAATTTCATGTTCACGGGCCTTGCGGTCGCCGTCGCCTTTCACGCCCGGCTGTTCAACATCGGTGGCGAAGGTCAGGCCATGCTGGGCGGGCTGGGTGTCGCGATCATCTGTCTTTCGGTCCCATGGCCGCACTGGAGCATTGCTTTGCTCGCCGCCTGCGCCGCCTCGGCCTTATTTGGTGCGGCCTGGGCTGCAATCCCAGCCTATCTGCAAGCCAAGCGTGGCAGCCATATCGTGATCACCACGATCATGTTCAACTTCATCGCCGCCGCCTTCCTGAACTACATGCTGGTGAATATAATGAAACCGGCCGGCTCGCAGGACCCTGCAACGGCGCGCTTCCCCGAAGCCACGCACTTGCCGAGTTTTCAGTCGATGTTCTCGACCGCAGACAATGTTGTATTCCGGGGCGCTCCTGCAAACATCTCTTTCTTTGTGGCAGTTCTGGCTTGCTTTGTGGTTTGGGCCCTGATCTGGCGGACGCGACTGGGCTATGAAATTCGGGCCTACGGACATTCTGAAACTGGCGCCGTTTATGCCGGCATTTCGCCTGTACGGATCACGATCATTGCGATGCTGATTTCGGGTGGATTGGCGGGCATGATGGCCATCAACAACGTCATGGGCGAGGCTGAACGTCTGGTGCTGAACCCAACCGAAGGCGCTGGTTTTATCGGTATCGCCGTCGCGCTGATGGGCCGGTCGCACCCGTTTGGGGTTTTCCTTGCGGCACTGTTGTTCGGGTTTCTCTATCAGGGCGGCGCGGAACTGGCGCTTTGGACCCAAATCCCGCGTGAGCTGATCGTGGTCATTCAGGCTTTAGTCATTCTGTTCACCGGTGCACTGGACAACATGGTGCGGATGCCGCTTGAAAAACTGTTCCTTGGTATGCGGAAGAGGGCTGAGTGATGGAATTTTTCGTTACCCTCATCCAGGTTCTGGATTCGACGATCCGCCTGTCCACGCCCCTGCTTCTGGCGTGTCTGGCTGGTCTCTTTTCGGAACGCGCAGGTATCTTTGACATCGGCCTCGAAGGTAAAATGCTGATGGCGGCTTTCTTTTCGGCAGCCATCGCAGCCGTCACGGGATCTGTTTGGCTGGGGTTGCTGGCCGGTATCGCGTCCTCGATGTTGCTGTCGGGCCTGCACGGGCTGGCGTCGATCACATTCCGAGGCAATCAGCTGATCTCGGGTGTGGCCATCAACTTTCTCGCCTCGGGGCTGACCGTTTTGATCGCCCAAAGCTGGTTCCAGCAAGGCGGTCGCACACCATCCCTTTTTGGCGGCGGGCGGTTTGAACCCATTAATTTCCCGTTTGCTGAATCGCTCAGTGGTGTACCCATTTTCGGCCCGATTTATTCCGAGTTGCTCTCGGGTCATTCGATCCTGGTCTATGTGGCGTTTCTGATGGTTCCAGCAACGTGGTGGGTTTTGTATCGCACCCGGTTCGGCCTGCGCCTGCGGGCCGTGGGGGAAAACCCCGCGGCAGTGGATACAGCAGGTGTATCCGTGGTTGGTCTGCGTTTTGCCGCAGTCGCCATCTGTGGCGTTTTGTGCGGCATCGCAGGCGCTTATCTGGCCACTGCCTTGCAAGCTGGGTTCGTCAAGGAAATGACCGCCGGTCGCGGGTTCATCGCGCTGGCCGCGCTGATCTTTGCCAAATGGCGCCCTTGGCACGCCATGTGGGCTTGCCTACTGTTTGGCCTGTTGCAGGCCGTTGCGCTGCGGTTCCAGAATATCGATCTGGGCGGGATCGTGATCCCGGTGCAGATGATGGACGCCTTGCCCTATATCCTGACGGTGGTGATTCTGGCTGGCTTCGTCGGTAAGGCCGTACCGCCACGTGCGGGTGGCGAGCCCTATGTAAAGGAACGCTGATAAGTCCAGTTCCGGGACAAATTTAAATCCTGTTCGCTGCAGAGCGGCATGCAGAGTTGATTTTGTATGCCGCACCCGCTCTAAGGGGGTATGCACGTCTACCTGCCCATAGCCGAAGTGTCTGTCAGCCCATTCCTGCTGTTGGGGATCGGTGGGCTTGTGGGTGTTTTGTCGGGCATGTTCGGCGTAGGTGGCGGGTTTCTGATAACACCGCTTCTGTTTTTCATTGGCGTTCCCCCTGCGGTTGCGGTGGCGACCTCGGCCAATCAGGTCGTTGCATCCTCTTTCTCGGGATTGATGGCGCATCTGAAACGCAAAACCGTAGATCTGAAGATGGGAACGGTGCTGCTGATCGGCGGAGTGTTTGGTGCAGGATTGGGTATGGTGGCCTTCAATTTCCTGAAACATCTGGGTCAGGTCGATTTGGCCGTACAGTTGTGTTACGTCTTCTTTCTTGGCGTCATCGGCACTTTGATGTTCATCGAAAGCTTGTCCGCCATCCGTCGCGCCAAACAGGCAGGCAGAAACCCCGCTCCCAAACGACGCCAGCGCAATTGGATACATGCGTTGCCGTTCAAAACACGGTTTCGGGCCTCCAGCCTATACATCTCGGTCATCCCGCCAGTGTTGGTCGGGTTCGGCGTCGGTATTCTGTCGGCGATCATGGGTGTGGGTGGCGGGTTCATCATGGTACCCGCGATGATCTACGTGCTTGGCATCCCGACAAAAGTGGTCATCGGAACATCCTTGTTTCAGATCATTTTTGTGGCCGGGTTCACCACGATGATCCACGCCTCGACCAACTTCAGCGTCGATATCATCCTGGCCGTTCTATTGTTGCTGGGTGGTGTTCTGGGCGCGCAGTTCGGAACGATGATTGGTGCCCGCTTGCGGGCTGAGCAGTTGCGCATTCTGCTGGCGCTTCTTGTCATGAGCGTTGCTATCAAGATCGGCTTTGACCTGCTTGTGCATCCGGATGAGGTCTTCTCGCTCACCGAGCCCGGAGGGGTTTGACCGTGACAAAACGCATCGCGCGGCAACTACCTCTTTTTTATTCAACTTCAATAGGCGACAACGCGAAGAAAAACGCAGAGTGACGGTACCATGTATATATACCTGCCCATAGCCGAAGTATCGGTGAATGCATTCCTCCTGCTTGGTCTGGGTGGGATGGTTGGCGTTCTGTCCGGGATGTTCGGAGTCGGCGGCGGTTTTCTCATGACGCCGCTTCTGTTCTTCATCGGCATCCCCCCGGCTGTGGCCGTTGCGACCGAGGCCAACCAGATTGTGGCGTCGTCCTTTTCCGGTGTTCTGGCGCATTTCCGACGAAAAACCGTGGACCTCAAGATGGGAACGGTGCTGCTGGTCGGGGGCCTTATAGGCGCTGCTTTGGGTGTGGTTGTTTTCAACTACCTCAAAAGTCTGGGTCAGGTCGATCTGCTGGTTATGCTGTGTTACGTGGTTTTCCTTGGCGTCATCGGCAGCCTGATGTTCGTCGAAAGCCTCAGGGCACTGCGCAAGGCCAAAAGGGGTGGAGCCGCCCCTGCCAAACGCCGTCAGCGCGGCTGGATTCACGCCCTGCCCTTCAAGATGCGGTTCCGCACATCAGGTCTTTACATCTCGGTCATTCCGCCTGTTTTGGTTGGGCTTTGCGTCGGCGTCTTGTCGGCAATCATGGGTGTTGGTGGCGGCTTCATCATGGTTCCAGCCATGATCTATCTGCTGGGCATGCCTACAAAGGTTGTTGTTGGCACATCCCTGTTTCAAATCATCTTCGTGACAGCCTTCACCACGATGCTTCATGCCACAACCAACTACACGGTCGACGTTGTTCTGGCCGTATTGTTGTTGGTCGGCGGCGTAATTGGTGCGCAGATCGGTACCGTGATTGGCGCGCGGATGCCGGCGGAACAGCTGCGCGTTCTGCTGGCTGCTCTGGTTCTGGTGGTTTGTGGCAAGCTGGCTCTTGATCTGCTTTTGCAGCCTGCCGAGCTTTACTCACTTGGAAACGGGGGAGGACACTGAGGATGCTGCGTTCACTCATTGCCGCTTTTTGTCTGTTGTGCCTGCCCGTATCTGCAGCGGAAGAACAGGTTGTTCTGGGTCTTAGCCAGGATCGGGTTGCGATCACGGCGACCTTTGACGGCTCCGAGCTTCTCATTTTCGGGGCCATCAAACGGGAAACCCCTATTCCGCCCGGCCCACCCGTCGAGGTCATCGTCGCGGTCGCCGGTCCTTCTGAGCCGGTCACCGTGCGCCGCAAGGAACGAAAGCTGGGGATCTGGGTCAACACCGACAGTGTCCTTGTCGACCTTGCGCCCAGTTTCTATGCCGTCGCCACCAGCGGACCTTTGGATGACATTCTGACTGACACTGAAGATCTGCGCTATCGCGTGTCGATCGAACGTGCGATCCGCTCTGTTGGTGCTGCGATGCATATCCGCGGAGCGCAGGATTTCGCAGATGCTGTGGTTCGCATCCGCGAAGATGAAAACCTCTATTCCATTCGCGAAGCCACGGTGGCTGTGGACGAACAAACCCTGTTCCGCACCTCAATCGACATGCCCGCCGACCTGACTGAGGGGGACTATACTGCCCGTATTTTCCTGACCCGCAGTGGAGAGGTGGTTTCGCAATACGAGACGACCATTGATGTCCGCAAAGTCGGCCTGGAACGGTTCCTGTACAACATGTCGCGCCAGCAACCCGTCTGGTACGGTTTGATGTCGCTGGTTATCGCGATTGCGGCAGGTTGGGGCGCTTCGACGGCTTTCCGTCTGTTGCGCGACAAGTAACGGTCAACCCCTGCCGACATAAGGCATGGTCGTGGCCATGACGGTCATGAACTGAACATTCGCCTCGGGCGGCAGGGTTGCCATATGCAGGACGGAGCGCGCCGCGTCTTCGACGGCCATGGTCGGGTCTGGCGTGTCCCCCGCCGCCTGCGCGGCCTCCACAAGACCCTGAACCATTTGCGTGCGGGCGTTCCCGATGTCGATCTGCCCGCAGGCTATTCCAAAAGGCCGCCCGTCCAAAGACAAGCTGCGGGTCAGTCCGGTAATCGCGTGTTTTGTAGCCGAATAATGCACAGAGTTCGGACGCGGAACATGTGCGGCAATCGAGCCATTGTTGATGATCCGCCCACCTTGCGGGTTCTGATGACGCATGATCCGAAAGGCTTCGCGTGCGCACAGGAACATGCCGTTCAGGTTGACACTGACGCTTTGATACCAATCCTCAAGTGCGATTTCGTCAATAGTGCCCCCCGGAGCAAAGATACCGGCGTTGTTGAATAAGACATCCAGACGCCCGACCTCGTCCTTAAACTTGCGGAACGCTGTCGTCACAGCCTCGGGGTCAGTTACATCAGCTGGCAAGGATACCGCATTGCCGTGTTTTTGCGCCAGGGCATTCAGCTTATCCGCACTGCGCGCCAACACCCCGACTGTCCATCCTTGGGCCAGGAACAGTTCAGCCGTGGCCAGACCTATACCAGAGCTTGCGCCGGTAACGATGATGGATGTCATGTCTCTTCTGCCTCCAGTGTCAGTGACGCCGCAGGAACCGCCCGCAAGTCATCCACCTGCAACGGGTACGTTGGTTTCGACAACCGGTTGCGCACAACCCAGATCAGCCGCTCTTGCGCGCGGGTGATCGCCACGTAAGCCAAACGTTTCCATAAGGGCTGGCCGGCCTCAGTCCGGCCCATTCGGGCTGCGGCATAGATATCCGGCGCAAAGACCTGAACCGTATCCCATTGCGATCCTTGCGCCTTGTGAATCGTCACCGCCGCACCGTGCAGAAACGTCGCGCCCATACGCGCGGCAAAAGGAATGAACGGTTCTTCCTCATCTGGCTTCTCGATCTGAACAATCGACGCCGCGCTGACCTGAGGGTCTTCAGCCCCCATAACATGCAACCGCGAGAATCCCGGCTTTCGCCCCGGCCCCAGATACACGACCTGAGCCCCCTTGATCAGTCCGCGCGCCTCAAGATCCAGACGTTTCTTTCGATGTTTCAACGGCAATTCGAGCCCGTCACAAATCAGCGGCTCTCCCTCCAACAGCTCCGTCTCTGGTGCGCCATGGACGTTCCTGAACGCCTGAATCAGACGAATGCGCGTGGCGTTGCGCCAGACCAGAACCGGGCTGCGCGCCATCAGGTCGACCTCGACCCGCTGCCCCCAGACCACCCGGTCGTCGCGGCGGGCTATCTCTTCGACCAAACGTTCGAAATCTTCAAACCCCATCGCCGGATCAGCCAAAGCATGGGCCAGATCGAGGATTGGATTGTCCGCATCCTGCCTGTGAACCCGTTCAAGGGTCAGCTTCCGGGGTTCGGGCAATGCCTCAAACACCATGCTGCCTGATTGATTTACTGGTGCCAGCTGTGCCGGGTCACCAAACAACAGAAGAGTTGCGAAAATCTCTTTCAGATCCTCGAACTGACGGTCGTCCAGCATCGACGCTTCATCGACAAATCCGATGTCCAAAGGTTCTTCGCGGCGTTTCCACCCCGTGATGAAATCCGATCCCCGCAAACCGGCCGCGGCCAGTGCTCCCGGGATGGATTTGTTGTTTTCGTAAAACGCCGCGGCCCGATCCAGGGCTTCATCTGTCAGCCCTTCGATCTCGGGGCGTTCATCGTTGCCCGCCAGCCATTCGGCAATGCGCTCGTATTCCGGGTCATAAACCGGCGTATAGAGAATGCGGTGAATTGTAGTGGCAGGCACGCCACGCAGTCGCAGAACGCTTGCAGCCTTGTTTGTGGGGGCCAGAATGGCAAGGCTGCGCTTGTCCCTGGACTTGCGACTTTCATAGTCACCGGACACGATCTGCACCCCGGTCTCTGCCAGCGCTTTGTACAGTTCAGCCAACAGCAGGGTTTTACCTGAACCGGCCTTACCGATTACGGCCATTACGCCGGATTTCCCTGCCCCCGGCAGCTTGAGTAGGGCGTCATCTTCCAGATCGACACCCGCTGATCGCAGCATCTCTGCGATGCTGTCAAATGCGGCGGCCTGGTCATCCGAGAAGGTTACATTTTGCAAAGACATGGCGCGACCCTACAGGGCCGCGCCGACCATCACCAGATGTGGAATGGCGTTTTCAACTGCTTACGCGGACAAGGCAAACCGGTGCTGTTTTTTGGGCCCAAACGCTGTGTTGAACCACAGGCGCGAAAGCTCGCGCGGGATACCAGCGCGTTCCGCCACGCGATTGCAGTCATCCGCCGAATAAGGCCACAACCCGATCGAGACCTGATCCCGTCCTCTGCCCTGGGTGCCCAGAACCTCGGGCGACGAGCCGATCAGACGATAGATACGGATCATACGCGCATCAAAGACACCGGCGATATGGGTCAGGCCAAAACCTTCCATCATTTCGCCGCCGCTCAGCATATTGGCTCCAGCCGTATGTGGACCTGCGTTGCTTGACAGGCAGAACCGGGTCACTTCCCAGATCAGCGGGCTGCAAATGGGTTTGCCACCGTTAAGATGCCCGAATATCTCGTTGATCATCACCCGGCCCGTTGTGGGCAGAACCCGCATTGACCCGCCATGACTGCCGTCCGGCTCTTCCCAAATGACATAGAGCGGGTTGAGCGCATCATACTCACCCCGCTCTTCCCCCTGTTCATTGACATGGACATCCCACCCCAGCCGGGTTTTGAACTGATCCGCACGATCCTTGAACATCCCTTCCGCCAGAGTTGGAAATCTGTACAACTGATCGGCATATAAATAACGCAACATGACTTGTTCCCCTTGTAGTCCTGTGCAGGAACGAAGGGGGTACAGAGTCGTGGTTAATATTGCGTGTGGAAGGCGCGCTCGCCTTAAACGACTATTAATCCTCGGCTGAGCGCAGTTGCGATGGCATGGGTGGTGTTATGGGCACCCAATTTGGACCGGGCGCTTTCGATATAGACACGCAGCGTATGCTCTGAAATCGACAGAGAATGCGCCACTTGTGCCCGGCTGTAGCCCAAAGCCAAAAGGGTGATCGCGTCGATTTCCCGTGGTGACAGATTGCGTGCGGAATCCGGTTGCCTGTCTTTTTCGAATTCAAGCGCTTTGCGATTGATGTAATGCGCAACCAGAATTAACTCCCGCCCGTAGGTTGAAATAAAGCGTTGCCAGGTCTGATCATCGCAACTGTGGTTTACAGTGAACAGGGCAAACTGCCCATTCGGGCCCCTGA
This sequence comes from Ruegeria sp. 6PALISEP08, assembly GCF_001238295.1. GTDB lineage: Bacteria > Pseudomonadota > Alphaproteobacteria > Rhodobacterales > Rhodobacteraceae > Ruegeria. The sequence continues at coordinate 141,836 of NZ_LGXZ01000006.1, read as the reverse complement.
TCGGAATGGAATAGCCCTGATTGCCAACACCGTGGCTTCTGGCATCTTCAAGAAAGGATTTTGCGATCCTGCTCGACCAGTCCAGAGATTTCCAGTCGACCGGATGAAATCTTTGGAAGCATCCAAGAATAACCGGGTCAATACGATGGTAATTCTTGTTTCGGTAGCGCTCGTCCCAGGCATCTGAATAGGTGGTGTAGCCGTATTGATCGCCAGCGCCATCGACCCAGTGATAGGTCAAATGTTCGACCTGCAGAATACCCCGCAATCGCTCTGCAACATTGCTGAGTTCTTCAAGCGTGTTGGTGTTTTCCAAATCCTGAAGGATCTGACCCAATTCGACTTCTGTTCCCATCCGCGGGCGCTCGTGCCTCGTTCTTCAGGGACGCAATCTCGGCCGCTGCGATCAATCTTGTGTCATCAAGCTGCTCGGCAAGCGCGCTCAACCCGTTCGCAACGGCGAAAGCATTGAGGTCCGACAGTACGTCCAATATCCACTCATTCTGCGCCATTAGGGTCTCTCTGAAACAGTTAACGAAGCGTTAACACAACCATAACATGTATGATCTTTTTCGACCTATTCACCGGTTTCTACTCCCCAAAAATAGCGGGGGCGGAAAATGTAAGTGTTTGAAAGTCCGAAAGGCTTTGTCGAAACGCAATACACCCGCGAACCGGACAGGCGATTCGCGGGTGTTTTTTGTCTACGACCCAAAGGGTGATCAGCCTGCGTCGAGAACCTCTTCCAAGGTCCGCAGGCCAGTGCGGGGCGCTTGAACAAGGACAGACATATTGCCCGGCTTATGTTCGTTCCGCAGCATCTTCATGTGGGCCTCGGGCAGATCGTTCCAGGTGAACACTTCGGACATGCAGGGGTCCAGACGACGCTCGACCATCAGCTTGTTTGCGGCAGCCGCCTGTTTCAGGTGGGCAAAGTGCGAACCTTGCAGGCGTTTTTGGTGCATCCACATGTAGCGCACGTCAAAGGTGCAGTTGAAGCCGGTGGTCCCGGCGCAGATCACAACCATGCCACCTTTTTTGACAACAAACGTCGATACAGGGAACGTGCTTTCACCGGGGTGTTCAAACACCATATCCACATTGTTGCCTTTGCCGGTAATGTCCCAGATCGCCTTGCCAAACTTGCGGGCTTCCCTGAACCATTCGGCATATTCCGGGGTGTTTACCGTGGGCAATTGACCCCAGCAGTTAAAGTCCTTTCGGTTCAGTACACCCTTGGCGCCCAGCCCCATGACGAAGTCACGCTTGCTTTCGTCCGAGATCACGCCAATTGCATTTGCACCGGCCGTATTGATCAGTTGGATCGCATACGAACCCAGACCGCCCGACGCACCCCAAACCAGAACGTTCTGACCCGGCTTCAGATCGTGAGGTTCATGACCAAATAGCATCCGGTATGCGGTGGCCAGCGTCAGCGTGTAGCACGCCGCTTCTTCCCAGGTCAGATGCTTGGGGCGCGGCATCAGCTGTTGTGCCTGAACGCGGGTAAACTGGCTGAACGATCCGTCCGGCGTCTCGTACCCCCAAATCCGCTGGCTGGGAGAGTACATCGGATCGCCACCGTTGCATTCCTCGTCATCGCCATCGTCCTGGTTGCAGTGAATGACCACCTCATCCCCCACTTTCCAGCGCTTCACCTTGTCGCCAACGGCCCAGACAATGCCCGACGCGTCTGAACCGGCGATGTGATAGGGGGCTTTGTGGCCATCAAACGGGCTGATCGGCTGCCCCAGGGCGGCCCAGACACCATTATAGTTGACGCCGGCCGCCATCACCAGAACCAGCACCTCGTTACTGTCCAGTTCGGGTACGTCGACCACTTCTTGCTGCATTGCAGTGTTCGGCTCGCCATGGCGTTCCTTACGGATAGCCCAGGCATACATCTGCTTGGGGACAAATCCCATCGGAGGGATCTCACCCATTTCATAGAGGTCCTTTTCGGGTGCCTCGTACGACGCGATACCGCTTTCGGTGTCCAAAGCCATGCTGGCCTCCTATTCTCAATATCATTGCCGCAACGCAGAATCGCGCGCTTCACAGACTGAGATATTGGTCGATGGGTAATAATGCAACTGTTTTTGGTCGGGATTTGTAATTTTATGACCCTGCAAATGCAGAAAGTTATTTCGCAGCCGCAGTATTTCCAGATTTCTCATGGATGGGAACCGAGGCTGCATAATAATCCAACAGATCCTCACGTTGACCTGAAAAGGCCAGATTGCCCCTTTCCCGGCTTAAGATCCTGCGCTCGACCAACTGATTCAGGGCATTGTCGACCGCCGCTTCGTCTCCATCTGATGCATGACCACCTTCAGCCAACATGGACAGTATTTGGGATCGTACGGCTTCTTCAGGCAAAGACCCGTTTTCCTGCAACAACCGGCACGCAGCCGGTGCCGGAACCGGCGGGATGGCCTGACCGATGCGTTGCATCAATTCTCGGGCGAGGTCAGTCATGACATCGTCACCGCTGACAGCGCGAAATTCCTTGAGTGAAATCGGAACCCCATATCGCACCGAGGCAACGCCAAACCGCTTGTACCGCCCGATCAGGCGTCGCCAGAGCTGCTTGAGAACCCAGCGCGAGATTACCCCGATCCGAGCACGGAACCGGCGCTCAGAGCCCAAGGCGGCGCGAGTCAGGATCGTATCTTCAAGCACCCGATCGTAGTTCAGCGCCACAGGAACAAAAACGACATCGCGCCCGTCGATCGAAGTTCCATCCATAATGTATTTCAGCAAACCAAGCTTGGGGCGACCCAACGCGCCGGTCAGGCTTAAACCGCCTTCCGGGAACATGGCTTGCGTCACACCAGCTTCAGTCGCGTGGCGCACATAACAGGACAGAACCTGCCGGTAGAGCTCGCTGCCCGATTTGCGCCGAATGAAGTACGCCCCCATCGCACGGATTAAACGGCTAAGCGGCCAAACGCGCGCCCATTCTCCGACGGCATAAGACAAGGCCGACTGCTGTGCTGCCAGATAGGTGACAAGCACATAGTCCATATTGCTGCGATGGTTCATCACAAATACCACGGTCGCATCAGGGTCGATGTTTTTTATCGCAGCCTCGTCTTTATAACTGAGTCGGACCTCGTAAAACGTATTGCTCAGCAGGCGAGCCAGACGGATAGCAAAGCTGAAATATGCAAAGGCTGAAAACGACGGGACAATTTCGCGCGCATAGCGGCGCGCCTTTTCAGAGGCCACCGCTTCAGGAACGCCTTCGTCCCGCGCGTGTTGCTGAACGGCCTGGCCGACCTGTGGATCGTAAATCAACCGCTGGATCATGTCGTGTCGCCGCGCCAACTTGAACGGCTGAATGGGACGTTGAAGCCTTTGATTGAGGCGTGAAACGGCCCGTTCCAGCCTACGGCGAAAAAACCAACGCACCGAAGGGAACAGGAAATGCGAAGCAAAAGTGACCATGGCAAAGACCACGATCAGCAGGAAAAGCCAAAGCGGAAGTTCCACGGTTTGCGTCATGGCCGCACATTGCCATCAATCGCAACCGCTCACAATCTGAACAATCAAACGATGCCGCAACGCAGCGAATTGACATATCCCGAAAATTGCGCTTTAGAGCTTCAAGACGTAATTTTATTGCCCACTGAAACACGAGGCCCGCTATGACGCAGACGCAGAAAGATCGCCCCTGGCTCATCCGAACCTATGCCGGTCATTCCACGGCCAAAGCCTCGAACGCGCTTTATCGGGGGAATCTGGCGAAAGGGCAAACCGGCTTGTCCGTGGCCTTCGATCTGCCGACGCAAACAGGTTATGACAGCGACCACACATTGGCACGCGGTGAAGTCGGCAAAGTGGGTGTACCGGTTTGCCATCTGGCCGACATGCGGGTTCTGTTCGACCAGATTCCGCTGGAGCAGATGAACACCTCGATGACCATCAACGCAACTGCCCCATGGCTTTTGGCGCTTTATATCGCCGTCGCGGAAGAGCAAGGCGCAGATGTGTCGAAACTGCAGGGCACGGTGCAAAATGATCTGATCAAAGAATACCTGAGCCGCGGCACCTATGTTTGCCCGCCCAAACCTTCGCTGAAGATGATCGCGGACGTGGCCGAGTATTGCTATACCAACGTTCCCAAGTGGAACCCAATGAATGTGTGCTCGTACCACCTGCAAGAAGCGGGCGCGACACCAGAACAGGAACTGGCATACGCGTTGGCCACCGCCATCGCCGTGTTGGACGAATTGCGCCCGCGCGTTCCGGCAGAGGATTTCCCAGCCCTGTGCGGCCGGATTTCGTTTTTCGTAAACGCAGGCATCCGCTTTGTCACCGAAATGTGCAAGATGCGCGCCTTTGTCGACCTTTGGGATGAGATTCTGCAACAACGCTATGGTGTCGAGAACCCGAAATTCCGTCGATTCCGCTATGGTGTACAGGTGAACTCGTTGGGTCTGACCGAACAGCAGCCTGAAAACAACGTCTATCGCATCCTGATCGAGATGCTGGCCGTGACGCTATCAAAAAACGCGCGCGCGCGCGCGGTGCAGTTGCCCGCGTGGAACGAGGCGCTTGGCCTGCCGCGCCCATGGGATCAACAATGGTCGATGCGGATGCAGCAAATTCTGGCTTATGAGACTGACCTGCTGGAATTCGATGATCTGTTCGACGGCAACCCTGCAGTCGATGCCAAAGTCGAAGACCTTAAAACAGGCGCGCGTGCCGAGCTGGCGAACCTAGACTCGATGGGCGGCGCTGTGGCCTCGATCGGGTATATGAAATCTCGCTTGGTAGAGTCCAACGCAGAACGGCTGAACCGTATCGAACGCAATGAAACCGTCGTTGTTGGCGTCAACAAATGGATCGAAGGTGAGCCATCCCCCTTGCAGACCGAAGATGGCGGCATCATGGTTGTCGATCCAGCCGTGGAACAGGAACAGATTGACCGCCTGAACGTCTGGCGTGCCGAACGGGACGACTCGGCTGTTGCAGCAGCTCTGGCTGCGCTGCGTGAGGCCGCACAGACCGGGGCCAACGTGATGGAGCCGTCCATTGCGGCCGCCAAGGCGGGCGTCACCACAGGCGAATGGGCGGAAGAGATGCGCAAGGTCTATGGCACCTATCGCGGCCCTACTGGCGTTTCGGGCTCGGTTTCAAACAAGACCGAAGGGCTGGACGATCTGCGTGCCGCTGTCGACGCGGTCAGTGACACATTGGGCCGCCGCCTGAAATTCCTTGTCGGCAAGCCGGGGCTGGACGGCCATTCCAACGGCGCCGAACAGATTGCCTTCCGCGCCCGCGATTGCGGTATGGATATCAGCTATGAGGGTATCCGCCTGACCCCAGAGGAAATCGTGGACGCAGCACGCGAAGACGATGCGCATGTGATTGGCTTGTCCATACTGTCCGGCAGCCACCTGCCGCTGGTCGAAGAGGTTTTGGCGCGCCTGCAAAAAACAGGGCTGCCCCATATACCGGTTGTTGTTGGCGGAATTATTCCCGATGAAGATGCCGAAAAATTGAAAGCCATGGGTGTGGCCAAGGTTTATACCCCGAAAAACTTCGAATTAAACGCAATCATGGGCGATATCGTCGTTTTGGCAGACCCGAAAACACTTGCTGCTGAATAATTGAAGCGCCTGCGTCTTATTCCCGTTTCTATCCATTAGGGATTGGGGATGGAATAAACCGGCATTTGGAATTACGGTGCGCGCCGATACGCACCGTAATTAAGTTTGCTCGGAGAAAAAAATGGGGATCAATCTGGAAGAGATGTCACGAAAAGAGCTGTTGGCTTTACGTAACGACATCGACAAAGCGCTTGTAAGCGCCGAAAAGCGCGATCGTCAGGACGCGCTGAAGGCGGCCGAAAAAGCCGTCGCAGAGTTTGGCTTTTCGCTGTCTGAGTTGTCCACCGACGCACCACGCAGTGGAAAAGCGCCGAAAACCAAAGCCAAATATCGCAACCCGTCGAACCCGGACCAGACGTGGTCAGGCCGTGGCCGTAAACCTCAATGGGTGCATGATGCCCTAAAGGCGGGTGCCGATATTTCTAAACTGGAAATTTGATCTGGGTAACTTGAGCAAATGACCATTCACATTGGCGCCGAACAAGGCGAAATCGCGGAAACCGTTCTATTGCCCGGAGATCCTTATCGGGCAAAATGGGCCGCTGAAACGTTTTTGACCGATGTAAAACAGGTCAATGACGTTCGAGGAATGCTTGGCTTTACCGGAAATTGGAAAGGAAACCCTGTTACAATTCAGGGCAGTGGCATGGGAATGCCTTCTCTTTCCATTTACGTGAACGAGCTGATCCGCGATTACGGTGCAAAAACCCTGATCCGTATCGGTTCATGTGGTGGAATGCAGGACAGTGTCAAACTGCGCGAGGTCATTCTGGCGATGACTTCTACCACGCTGAACACACCGTCCAGCGGCATCATGAAAGAGCTGAACTTTGCCCCCTGCGCTGACTGGGACTTGTTGCAGGCTGCGGCAGTGGCAGCAGCGGCAAAGGGAACACCGACCCATATTGGTGGAATCTACTCATCCGACGTCTTTTATGACGAGCGCCCGGATCTGAACGAACAGATGGTGCGTCACGGCATTCTGGGCGTCGAGATGGAAGCCGCGGAACTGTACATACTGGCGGCACGCCACAAATGCAGGGCTTTGGCCGTACTCACGGTTTCCGATCACCTTCTGACAGGAGAAGCTCTGCCTTCGTCCGAACGCCAGAGCAGTTTTGGTGACATGGTGGAAATTGCGCTTCAGGCGGCTTTCCCGAACAGCTGACAAAAGACAGGTACCGCTCGGTGTCTGTCAGTTTTATCGCCCGTGCGTGCGATCATACCCGTTGCGCGCCGGGCTTTCCCACCCTTTCAAATCACCTTCGACAGGGGCGAAGGTTTCGACCAACAGCGGAAAACAGGCCGCCGTGTCAGAAGAATGCTCGGACGAACAATCCCCGCCTGGGCACGCGCTCAGATTGCCCAGCAGATCAATCTCGGCAAAGAACTCAAGATGATCACCGGGGCGCACGGGTGAGGCTTTCATGAAATACTGACCAGTGTCACGGGTGAACCCCGTGCACATAAAGACATTCAGAACGTCGTGCACCGCGGGTTCGGCTTCGGCCAGTGGAAGATCCAGATGGTCTGCAAGCGCGCGGGTCAGATTTGAATGGCAGCAATGATGATATTGCGTGCCCGACAACAGATTGCCCGTATATGGATCGCACCGCGTACCGATCACGTCGTGAACCGACCCACCAAAAGGATCAATCCCGTACCATTCCAGCGTGTCCGCAATGATCGTGGCCATCGGACGCAGGTGGGGGAAGCTGGACCACATCCGCTCGCCTGTGGTCAGATGCGTTCCATGTAAAGCGCGGGTTTTCCCGGAATAGAACCGCTCGGACAAGTCATTTAGGTTCCACAGGTTCAAATCACCGACCTGCGGCCCTTCGACTGAGGTGATACGAAAGAAGTGCCCAGCGGGCACATCAAAACAGCGCGCATCGCGCGGAGGAATCAGGACCTCGCCAGTTTTTACCGCACGTTGGCGAACGGATCGCATCCATGAAACATCGGGACGCGGCAAGGCATCGTTCGGATAGCAGATGACAGGGGCCACTGCGCGACGCGCTTCGGCATCTTCGGGCGGGCGGGTAGAGGTCTCAATATTGGTCATGCGACGCAGATTGACGCATAACTCTGTCGGCGAAAAGGCAAGATTTTCACGCGTCACGTGCCTTCAAACATCGCAAAGGTTGGCTTTGGGCTGTGATTTCGGCACCGCAGTAGCTGCACCGCCAAACACCATGGCTTTTGTCTTGTCGCCACCGACACTCACGCGTAAGCGCAGAATGGCGCGCGCGCCAGAAAAAATAGGCGAACACTCCGGCCGCCAAAATAAGCAGAAGAACAGGCATTCTTCTGCTTTGCTGATTAACGGACGCTTTTCAAGTGCCGCAGCCCGTTATTAGGCCGCGTTTGCGTATTCGAACAGCTCGGGTTCCTTGTCGGCCTGAACCGGCTCTGGCGTGTAATAAGCCCATGCCTGTTCAAGCAGTTTCAGTGCCTCTTGGGCGTCGACTTTCTGTTTGGATGTCGCTGTGCTCATTGGAGTGATCCTGACTTAATCTCATCACTCCTCCCTGACCAAAAAATAAGGCAACACAGCCGGGGCTGCATCGCCTAATTTTGCAAGTTGGACATGCGCTTATCGCAAACCGACTTCGCGCTTAAACTGCGCGTTCGACCATCATCTTCTTGATTTCGGCAATCGCCTTGGCCGGGTTCAGACCCTTCGGGCAGGTCTTGGCGCAGTTCATGATAGTGTGACAGCGATAGAGCTTGAACGGATCTTCCAGCTCGTCCAGACGCTCACCCGTGGCTTCATCCCGGCTGTCGATGATCCAGCGATAAGCGTGCAGCAACGCGGCTGGGCCAAGATACCGATCGCCGTTCCACCAGTAGCTGGGGCAAGATGTCGAGCAACTGGCGCACATCACGCATTCATACAGACCATCCAGCTTTTTTCGGTCCTCGATCGACTGCTTCCATTCCTTCGCAGGGCGGTTGGTCTTGGTTTCCAGCCACGGCATGATCGATGCATGTTGAGCATAGAAGTGTGTCAGATCAGGGATCAGGTCCTTGACCACCGGCATATGCGGTAGCGGATAGATTTTCACGTCGCCCTTGATCTCATCCATGCCATAGATACAGGCCAGCGTGTTGATCCCATCGATGTTCATCGCACAAGAGCCACAGATGCCTTCGCGGCAAGACCGGCGGAATGTCAACGTCGGATCAATCTCGTTCTTGATCTTGATCAGAGCGTCCAGAACCATCGGACCGCACGTGTCCATATCGACGAAATACGTGTCGACGCGCGGGTTTTGTCCGTCATCGGGATTCCAGCGATAGATCTGGAACTTGCGCACATTTTTGGCGCCGTCCGGCTTGGGCCAGGTCTTGCCGGTGGTAATCCGGGAATTCTTCGGCAGGGTCAGTTGAACCATGTCAATTCTCCATTCAACACAAGGCCGCCTTTCAGCCTGTCCGGGCGTTCTGGGACGCCCCTCGATTGTAATGCCCCCAATGGGCGATGTTCACGTCAAAATCCGGCGAGAGCCAGTCCGCAACGCTTTGCGGGTCATCTTTGTCGATATCATAGCGCAGGAAACGGGGATTTCCGTCGAAATAGGCTTCGACCTCGGCGTGGTGCACATCGTACATATACGCCCAGCCTTGTTTCACCTCATCCGCTGTCAGGCCATTGGCCTTGCAGCATCGTTCCAGATAGCCACCACCGGAATGGCTGGCCCGTGAGTTGATCCATTCCTCGCGATTACGTGTGTTCAGCAAAAAGTAGGCGTCCGGGTAAGCCGCGTGAAGTTCACGAAAGAACCGTGCACCGTCCAGCACGAAGCGCGAATTGACAAAGGCGATGTCGGTGAAAGCCCGAACCACACCGAACCCATCCAAGGGCCTACGCCCCATGGCAATATTGGTCATCATGCGATGTGCAAGGTTTTGGCCTTGCTCATCTTCCCAATGCACGGACGGGATTCCGCTGTTTTGGAACAGCTTATGAAACGAGGTCGTCGCACAGCGGTTCAAACCGATCAGGATGATCTTGGGATCGCTTGACCCCGAATTCAGAACTTCGACCGTCATGACAAGCACCAAGCACACGTCATCTGCAGGCTGATCGCCAACGTCAGGGTCGTGGGAATTTGGCGCTTGCACTGCATTGCGAGTTTTCCCAGCCCTTAGAACGTCCGCGCTTTGGGCGCGATCTTCTGCAGGCTGATACCGCCCTGGTCTTCGGTCGTCAGCGGATCAACGATGACCGGGCGATAGCTGAGGTCAACTGCGCCGCCCTCAACCCGGCTGACCGTATGCACCCGCCAGTTTTCATCATCACGCTCGCTGAAGTCCTCATGCGCATGGGCACCACGGGATTCCTTGCGGGCTTCAGCACCGACGATAGTGGCCAGCGCATTGGGCATCAGGTTCGTCAGTTCCAGCGTTTCCATCAGATCGCTGTTCCAGACCAACGAGCGGTCGGTGACTTGCAAATCATCCATCTTGGCAGCAATCGCGGTCATCTTTTCGACGCCCTCGGCCATGGTTTTGGCGGTACGGAAAACGGCTGCGTCCGCCTGCATGGTTTTCTGCATCTCCAGCCGAAGTTCTGCGGTCGGGACTGAACCACTGGCGTTGCGAACCGCATCGAACCGATAAAAGGCTTTGTCGACCGACGCTTGGTTCAGAACCGGGTTGGCAGATTCGGCATCCACGACTTTACCAGCCCGGATTGCAGCCGCGCGGCCAAACACCACGAGGTCGATCAGCGAGTTCGAACCCAGCCGGTTTGCGCCGTGGACCGAAGCACAACCAGCTTCACCCACGGCCATCAAGCCGGGGACAACAGCCGTCGGGTCATCAGCAGTCGGGTTCAGAACCTCACCCCAATAGTTGGTCGGAATACCGCCCATATTGTAATGCACCGTCGGCAAAACCGGGATGGGTTCCTTGGTGACGTCCACGCCTGCGAAAATCTTGGCGCTTTCCGAAATACCGGGCAGACGCTCGGCCAGAGCTTCGGCAGGCAGGTGCGACAGGTTCAGGTGGATGTGATCCCCTTCCGCCCCGACACCGCGGCCTTCACGGATCTCCATCGTCATCGAACGCGAGACATAGTCACGCGGCGCGAGGTCCTTGTACTGGGGCGCATAACGCTCCATGAACCGCTCGCCTTCCGAGTTGGTCAGATAGCCGCCCTCGCCGCGTGCACCTTCGGTGATCAGGCAGCCCGAACCGTAGATACCGGTTGGGTGGAACTGCACAAACTCCATGTCTTGCAGCGCAAGGCCGGCACGCGCCACCATACCGCCACCGTCGCCGGTGCATGTATGGGCCGAGGTTGCGCTGAAATACGCACGACCATAACCACCGGTCGCGAGCACCACCATCTTGGCGTTGAAAACATGCATCGTGCCGTCGTCCAATTTCCAGCAGACGACGCCCTGACATTCACCATCATCGGACATGATCAGGTCAATGGCGAAATACTCGACATAGAACTCAGCATTGTTCTTGAGAGACTGACCATACAGCGTATGCAGGATCGCGTGGCCGGTCCGGTCGGCCGCGGCGCAGGTGCGCTGCACGGCAGGGCCTTCGCCGAACTCGGTGGTGTGACCACCAAAGGGGCGCTGATAGATCTTGCCTTCTTCGGTACGGCTGAATGGAACACCATAATGTTCCAGTTCGTAAACCGCCTTGGGCGCCTCGCGCGCTAGGTATTCCATCGCGTCGGTGTCGCCCAGCCAGTCCGAGCCTTTGACGGTGTCATACATGTGCCACTGCCAGGTGTCTGGACCCATGTTCGATAGCGATGCGGCGATGCCGCCCTGCGCTGCCACAGTATGAGAGCGGGTCGGGAACACCTTGGTCACACAGGCCGTGCGCAAACCTTGCTCTGCCATGCCCAAAGTCGCCCGCAGACCGGCCCCACCGGCGCCGACAACGACCACGTCATAATCATGCGTTTCGTATTCGTATGCAGCCATTTCTTTCAGCTCCGGGAATTAAAGGGCAATGCGCGCGATGGCGAAGATGCCAGCCGCTGCTGCGCCATAAGACAAACAGGTCACCAGAATGATCAGGACCTTTTCAAGCGTGCCATGAACATAGTCTTCCAGCATCACTTGCGCGCCGTCTGCGAAATGTTTGAAGCCGACCGCCAACGTCAGCGCTGCAACAATTGCAGGGAAGGGACGTGAATAGTAATCCAGAACCACGTCAAACGGCTGACCCAGAACCGGGCCGAAAGTGAAGACAAACAACGGCACGAGGATCAGCAAAGCCACCGAGCTGACTTTCATGGCCCAGAAGTGGGCAGTACCGGATTTCGCCGAGCCAAGACCCGCTGCGCGTTTTCGATCGGTTAGGTAACGCATCTCAGTCCTCCAATCACGCGACGATAACAAGGGTCAGAAGGGTCAGGACGACCGACCCGATCACAACCGCCCAGCCAAGCTTTGTAGCGGTGGGAAGGTCCAGGCCAACCGCGTTGTCCCAGATCAGGTGCCGGACGCCTGCCAGCGTATGATACCAAAGGCCCCAAACGGACAGCGCCATTACCAGATCCCCAAGCATCGAGGTGATCACCCCATTTGCCACTGCAAACGCCTCGGGCGACGTGGCAGCGGCCAAGAACCACCAGACGATCAGCAGGCCAGCCACAAGCAGGGCGTTGCCGGTAATGCGTGTCAGGATGGATGTGACCGACGTCAGCTGCGGACGGTAGATCGACAGATGCGGCGAAAGTGGGCGGTTGCCCCGATTTACATCGGCCATGGCGGCTCCTTTTCGGTTGGCTACCGAACGTTTTACTGTTTTTTGCGACACTGTCACGTGCTGCGGCTGCAAAAAACGGTAAATTCGGCGCAAATTGGCGGATATTCCCAATATGTGATCACACAAAATAATGTCGTGATCACATATGACATTCCTCTTCATCAATGTTAGCGTTTTCAAAGGCAAAAGGATGTGATCACGAATCCTTTAACATGTCATTTCAGCCCTGCGGTTTGCTGCGTCACTTCGCGCAACAGTTTTTTGCGAATTCGTTCCGGATAGTCGGCGAACCCGGCTGCGGAAACCACAAAAGCCCCCTCGCCCACGATGACATTTTCAAAGAAGTATGCTGTCAGATCCGGTTCGCTTTCCTCGATGGCCAATGCGTTTACCACAACGCCTCTGTCCCGCAAGGCCGTGTGGACCTGCGTCGGCTCGACGCCTTCATTCGAGACGCCGTCACCTGACAAATCGATTAGATGCCGGGCGCAGTTGGAAACCGGCTCGAACGAGTCGAGCGTCGTTTGGAGCGCTTCCCCAATCGCAGTTGAGAAATTCCGCCAGATGCGCGGATCAGCAGAAACCTGACCCGCAAACCGATCCAAAGCAGCGAAACTGTCGATACGGGTCCAGGGAATCGTAATCCGCTGGCGCGACGATCCGGTCCATTGCACCAGCATCAGCTGCGCCTGACCACGGACCAATGCCTCGGACACGATTGGGTCACGCAGACCGGCGGCCAGGCCATCCATCTGAATGCGGAATTCATTGCTGTCAACCGAGCCGGACACATCCACTGCCAAGGCCAAAGCCAAATCGCAGGCGTGGGCCGCCGGTGCCAAAAAAAGGCTGGTCACTATCGCGCGCAGAACATGCATGGTGCAAACCTAGCACGCCCTGCACGCTATGAGGTCACATAACCGTCAGTTCGCTTATTGCGGCATCAGCGCCCAATAATCGAGATCCAGAAGCACGTCTGGCAAATACCGTCCGTCGTCGTTTTTCAACGCGAACGGCGCACCTCCTTTGGTCGCAACCAAGCGTAGTCGGATCGCACCCACACCTGGTACGCCGGTTTCTGCCTTGTCCAGAACCTCGGACCAAGCCTTGATGGTATCGCCTGCAAAGCAAGGGTTGGCATGTGCCCCACCGTTCAGGCCAACGATCATTTGCGCATTTGCCAAACCATTGAACGACAAGGCGCGCGCCATCGAAATGACATGGCCCCCATAGATCAACCGGCCTTCAGGCCGGAACGTCAGATCGAAATGCACCTTGGCAGTGTTCTGCCACAGGCGGGTGGCCAACATATGCTCGGCCTCTTCCACGGTGACACCATCGACATGGTCGATCTTCTCGCCGATTTCATAGTCCCCCCAGCGGTGCGGCTCACCAGCCAAAGCAAAATCGTAGTTCGAGAAATCGAGGCCTTCGGGAACGATGAGGTCCTTCGGATCGAGCGTCTTTTTCAACTCGGGAACAACTGTTTCGGGCGCTGGCGCGTCGACATTTGCTTTGCGCACCATGACCCAACGAACGTATTCGAGCACAACCTCGTCCAACTGGTTCAGACCGCGGGTGCGCACCCAAACAACACCGGTTTTTCCGTTGGAGTTCTGCTTGACACCGATCACCTCGGATACTGATCGAAGCGTATCACCAGCATAGACAGGTTTCAGCCAACGACCCTCTGCGTAACCAAGGTTGGCAACCGCATTCAGCGAAACATCAGGCACCGTTTTACCAAACACCAGATGAAACGCGGCCAGATCATCAATCGGGCTTTCAGGCAAACCGCAATCCCGGGCAAATTCGTCCGAGGAGTACAGCGCATGGCGTGCCGGATAGAGCGCATGGTACAGGCCGCGCTCTCCCTCAGTCACCGTGCGTGGCACGGCATGTTGCAACACCTGCCCGACGGAATAATCCTCAAAAAATCGGCCCGGATTTGTTTTTGCCATTACTGCTGTCCCAGTTTCATTTCGGGGGAATAGTCGGCCTCGACCTCTTTGGTCACTGCCTGCGCACAACGCATCATGTTGTTTGCAGTGTCAAAGGCATAGGACGGGTCGCCATACAGCTCCCACCCTTTGGCCAGCGCGTCAGACACTTTGTGGCAGAAGGCCGATGTGTCTTCCTCGGTCAACAAACGATAGAGTTTTGCCATCAGTCAGGTCCCAATGAGCCGAACGGAGACGGGCCGACCAGCCCATGGATATAGCCGATAACCCCCAACAGAACGATCGAACCCACAAAGAACATCGCATCCTTGCCATAAGTGCCGGGCTCAGCCGGGGTCCAGTCGGGTTCGGACTTGTTGATTACGATCACCTCGACCACGGCCCAAGCCAGAAGGCCGCCGAACAGGATGATCGAGGAGAGATCGCCGTTCACCAACAAATGCGCAAATGCCCACAGCTTGAAACCGCCCAGCATCGGGTGGCGCAGCTTGTTCAGCACCCGGCCTTTTGTACCGGCAGGGCTCATCATGTAGATCGCGATCAGCACCAAAAGGTTGTTGACGTGGATCAGGAAGGTTGGAGGTGCCCAGACATAGATGAAATCGGTCATACGATAGCCGAAGATCATCAACAGAATGGATGCGACCAGAGCCAAAGCAACGCCGCCTTTACCCTCGCCGCCCATCTCTGCGCGGCGTTCAGGCGCCACGCGTTTGAACAGATGTGCCGCCCACCACAGCGCCACACCAAGAATTAGAAGAACAAAGCCCATGATGGCTTACCCCGCTTGCAAAGCTGAAATCGCTTCTGCTTTTGCCAGAATTTCGCGGGCAGTTGCAACGTGCAGGTTCTCAACAATTTTGCCATCGACGACAGCGACACCCTGCCCTTGCGCTTCGACTTCTTCAAACGCAACGATCTGTCGGCGCGCCAGATCTATCTCCGCGTCAGACGGTGCGTAGGCGGCATTTGTGATCTCAACCTGCGCGGGATGGATCAGAGTCTTGCCATCAAATCCCATGTCGCGACCTTGCGCACATTCAGCGGCCAGACCTTCGCCATCCTTGAACGCGTTATAGACACCATCGACGATGATCAGCCCTTCGGCCTTGGCCGCCAGCAAGCACAGACCCATCGAGGTCATCAGCGGCAGACGGTCGGGACGAAAACGGGTTTGCAGTTCTTTCGCAAGGTCGTTTGTGCCCATCACAAACCCGGCCATCATGGGATGAGTGGCGATCTCTGCCGCGTTGAGCATTCCGCGCGGCGTTTCCATCATGGCCCAGATCGGCAGATCTCCGGTGATCGCTGCCAGTGCATCCACGTCGGCCGCCGAGTTCACTTTGGGTAGAAGGACAACGTCGGCATCCATATCGCGCACCGCCTCGGCATCGGCACGGCCCCATTCGGTGTCCAGCCCGTTGATCCGGACGATCTTGACCCGCGCCCCGTAACCTCCGGCAGCCAGAGCCGCCTTGAGAGTTTCGCGTGCATTGTCCTTCTCGTCCGCTGCGACTGCATCCTCCAGATCGAAGATGATCGCATCCACAGGCAAAGTGCGGGCTTTGTCCAAGGCCCGGTCTTTCGAACCCGGGATATAGAGAACCGAACGGTAGGGGCGCTGACGAGGATCCATGGACCACTCCCTTTGAAATAAAGTTGCGCGAAATGGGGCATTTTTTGTCGGAAAGTTCAAGAAGAAAAACGCCGCAGCGCAGCGAAAGCGACGCAACGTGCTTTGCCTTAACTGAAATTCGTCGCCTCCGCCCCACCCTGACCAGAACGTGGAATCGAAAAGGGTACGGGATGGAAAAGACACTGCTTAAGATGACGATGGGCCTTGGGATCATGGTTCTGGCAGCACAACAGGTTCAGGCTCAGGGTCAGAATTGCGGACCGCGAGAGGACGTGTTGACGCGGTTGCATGAAGCCTATGGCGAAACACGCCGGGGCCTTGGGCTAGCCCGACAAGGCGCTGTGATGGAGCTTTTTGCCTCGGGCGAAAGCGGCAGTTGGACAATCACCGTGACTTTGCCCAACGGGATCACCTGCCTGGTGGCTTCTGGTCAGGCGTATGAGGACGTGGCCGATGCCCTGCCTCCAAATGCCTGATCATGTGAGCGCGTCCCAGATCAGCTTGCTGCCCGTCAACGTCAGCAACACATAGGCAATTCCAAAGAAAAGGCGCTCGGACATCATGAAATGCGCCCGAACGCCAAGCCATGCCCCAAGGATGGCAAAGGGTGTCAGCAACAAATCCGCCAATGCTGTATGCCAAGTGAACATGCCCAAAAACGCGTAGGGTATAAATTTCGCGATATTGATGACCCAGAAGACCAGCACGGTGCTGGCTTGAAACTCGGTCTTCGACAGCCGTTGCGATAACAGATATACAGCGGCGGGCGGTCCTCCGGCGTGGCTGACAAAACTGGTGAAACCAGCGACCAATCCGGCAAACAGCCCAGCCGAAGGTGGCAGGCGATTGACGAATCCACGTACCCAGCCTCTGGTCTGCGCAATGTGCCAGATAACAAACCCGACCGAAATGCCCCCGATCAGCAATCGCAGCAGATCGTCATCCGTTGCCCGAAAAAGCCATGCGCCCAGCGCGACACCCGGCAAGGCACCCAAAATCAGCAGGCGTGAATCCGGCCAGTTCCACCGTTTCCAATACGGACCCAGTGTGGCCACGTCGATCACCATCAGAATCGGCAGCATCAAGGCCAAAGCCTGCCCAGGCGTCAGGATCAAGGCCAGAATCGACGAAGAGGCAAAGGCCACGCCAGAACCGAAACCACCCTTTGAGATACCGGCAAAGATCACTGCCGGGATCGCCACGGCAAAAAACATCAGGTTCAATTCGAACATGTGACGGTCCCGGTTTTGGCTTGTCTCAAAGGCCGTTTAGCGCAATCAAAGCAGGGCCTGCAAACGGTATGCGGTTGTATGCCACGTCGCTGAACCCTTGCCTATTGACGTTTTAACGACTAGCACAACCGCGATTTCAATACCGACCGGAGATATTCCAAATGGCCAGACCCAAGATTGCGCTGATCGGCGCGGGGAACATCGGCGGCACGCTTGCGCATCTTGCAGCTGTCAAAGAACTGGGTGATGTAGTCCTGTTTGACATCGCTGACGGCTTGCCGCAGGGCAAGGCGCTCGACATCGCCGAGTCCGGCCCGTCCGAAGGCTTTGACGCCTCAATGAAAGGCACCAGCGACTATGCCGATATCGCCGGTGCGGATGTGTGCATCGTGACCGCAGGCGTGGCCCGCAAACCGGGTATGAGCCGCGATGACCTGCTGGGTATCAACCTGAAAGTCATGAAGTCTGTCGGCGAAGGCATTGCCGCACATGCGCCCGATGCGTTCGTGATCTGCATTACCAACCCGCTGGACGCCATGGTCTGGGCGCTGCGCGAATTCTCTGGCCTGCCGCATAACAAAGTCTGCGGCATGGCTGGCGTGTTGGACTCGGCACGCTTTGCACACTTCCTGTCGGAAGAGTTCAACGTCTCGATGCGTGACGTCACCGCTTTTGTGCTGGGCGGCCACGGCGACACCATGGTGCCGTCAGTACGTTACTCGACCGTAGCCGGTATCCCGCTGCCCGATCTGGTCGAGATGGGCTGGACCACGCAGGAAAATCTGGACGCCATCGTTCAGCGCACCCGTGATGGCGGTGCCGAAATTGTTGGCCTGCTGAAAACCGGCTCGGCTTATTACGCGCCCGCCACCTCGGCGATCGAAATGGCCGAAGCCTTTCTGAAAGACCAAAAGCGCGTTCTGCCTTGTGCGGCGTACTGCAACGGTGAACTGGGTGTAGACGGCCTGTACGTTGGTGTCCCGACTGTAATCGGTGCCGGTGGCGTGGAACGTATCGTCGACATCAAGCTGAACGAAGACGAACAAGCCGGTTTCGACAACTCGGTCAACGCCGTGAAGGGCCTGATCGACGCGTGCAAAGGCATCGACAACTCGCTGGCGTAAGTCAAACCATAGACTCACAGATAAGGCCGGCCCATTTTTTTGGGCCGGTTTTCTTTTGATCCAGGCTAATCCGGGTCGCCAATGTTGGCGCAAACGTCGCAAATCCTTTTTTTGAATGTGATTTCCAGTACCTGCACAAGTTTTTCGAATCAACGAGTAAAGCGGCAAATTTTGTGATCACACCCCAAAAACCCGTGATCACAAATAGCAAAAATCTTCGCTAAAAACCTCATGCACGTCAAAAAACCCTTTAAATTTGACCGCTAGACACCCCTATAACGGTTAAACGCAGTCAGACGGGACAATTTCGATGAACATTCACGAATATCAGGCCAAGGCTCTTCTACGCAGCTATGGCGCTCCGGTCTCCGATGGTCGCGCCGTGCTGCGCGCCGAGGAAGCCAAAACCGCAGCCGGTGAACTGGACGGCCCCCTTTGGGTGGTCAAGGCTCAGATCCACGCAGGCGGACGCGGCAAGGGTTCCTTTAAAGAGGCCGATGCAGGTGAAAAAGGCGGTGTCCGTCTGACCAAGTCGGTTGAAGAAGCGGCCGAGGAAGCCAAGAAGATGCTGGGCCGTACGCTGGTCACACATCAGACCGGCCCCGCAGGCAAGCAGGTCAACCGCATCTATATCGAGGCCGGCTCCGGCATCGAGCGCGAGCTGTATCTCGCCCTGCTGGTAGATCGTCAGACCAGCCGCATCTCTTTCGTCTGCTCGACCGAAGGCGGCATGGACATTGAAGAAGTAGCCGCTGCCACGCCCGAAAAAATCCTGTCCTTCTCGGTCGATCCGGCCACCGGCTATCAGCCCTACCATGGCCGCCGCATCGCCTTCTCGCTGGGTCTGCAAGGCGCGCAGGTCAAGCAATGCGTAAAACTGATGAACCAGCTCTATAACGCCTTCGTCGAGAAGGATATGGAGATGCTGGAGATCAACCCGCTGATCGTCTCGGATAAGGGCGACCTGAAAGTGCTGGATGCCAAGGTTGGCTTTGACGGCAACGCGGTCTACCGACACCCGGATATCGCCGAGCTGCGCGACACGACCGAGGAAGACCCCAAGGAACTGGAAGCCTCCAAGTACGACCTGAACTACATCGCGTTGGATGGTGAGATCGGCTGTATGGTCAACGGTGCCGGTCTGGCGATGGCGACGATGGACATCATCAAGCTGTACGGGGCCGAACCTGCCAACTTCCTCGACGTGGGTGGTGGTGCGACCAAAGAGAAAGTGACCGAAGCGTTCAAGATCATCACGTCAGACCCGCAGGTCAAAGGCATTCTGGTCAACATCTTCGGCGGCATCATGCGCTGCGATGTGATTGCTGAGGGCGTTGTCGCTGCGGTGAAAGAAGTTGGCCTGCAAGTTCCGCTGGTCGTGCGTCTGGAAGGCACCAATGTCGAGAAAGGCAAGGAGATCATCAACACTTCTGGCCTGGACGTGATCGCGGCGGACAACCTGAAAGACGGTGCCGAGAAGATCGTGAAGGCGGTTAAGGGGTGAGGGCCAATCCGGGGCTTTTGCCCCGGCAAACGCTCCAGCGGAGCGTTTGAGGCACGAACGGGCGGAGCCCGGGGGTATGTGATGCAATATGTAGAAGCCTTCAATTCACTTGGGTACGAAGTTCCAAATCCACGTCAGGATTGGAGTGCCGAGAAAGATGATGGAGTTTGCATCACACTCTGGAAATCCGAAGTTCAATGGACCCCAGTACCTCCGCGTCTTGATCTTTGGACACGGGGGACGCCTAGCTCGACTGATTGGGGAAACCTACCCGGACACAAAAAGCGCACGAACCACCTTGATCGTGCCGTTTCGGAGTTCGATGGTTGGGTAGACGTGATCGTAGTCAATGGTTTTCCCGGACAAGGATATGGCGCTGCTGATCCTTGGTTGCCCGCGCAGCGCGCAAACCATGGTTGGCGCGTTCAAGAATTCGATAAGGCGACGGGCTTCTTTTCTGTCGCCGCAGAGAAACTGAAATAGGAGACTCCTAAAATGGCAGTCCTCATCGACGAAAATACCAAAGTGATCTGTCTGGGCTTTACCGGCTCGCAGGGCACATTCCACAGCGAACAAGCCATCGCCTATGGCACCAAGATGGTCGGCGGTGTGACCCCCGGCAAAGGCGGGATGACCCATCTCGACCTGCCCGTGTTCGACTCGGTCCACGAGGCCAAGCATGTGACCGAAGCGAACGCGTCGGTGATCTATGTGCCACCGCCCTTTGCAGCGGACTCGATTCTCGAAGCGATCGATGCCGAGATGGAGGTGATCGTCTGCATCACCGAAGGCATCCCGGTTCTGGACATGATGAAGGTGAAGCGCGCACTGGAAGGCTCAAGCTCGCGCCTGATCGGCCCCAACTGCCCCGGTGTCATCACTCCCGACGCCTGCAAAATCGGCATCATGCCCGGCCACATCCACAAGCGTGGCTCGGTCGGCGTTGTGTCGCGTTCGGGCACCCTGACCTATGAGGCGGTCAAGCAGACCACCGACGTGGGTCTGGGCCAGTCCACCTGCGTGGGCATCGGCGGCGACCCGATCAAAGGCACCGAGCATATCGACGTGCTGGAATGGTTCCTGGCCGATGACGAGACCCACTCGATCATCATGATCGGTGAGATCGGTGGGTCAGCCGAGGAAGAAGCCGCACAGTTCCTGGCCGATGAGGCCAAGAAGGGCCGCAAGAAGCCCACGGCGGGTTTCATCGCAGGCCGCACAGCCCCTCCGGGCCGCCGCATGGGCCACGCGGGCGCCATCGTCGCCGGTGGCAAGGGCGGTGCCGAGGACAAGATCGAAGCCATGCGCTCAGCCGGTATCGTCGTGGCCGAAAGCCCGGCGCAGCTGGGTGAGGCTGTGCTGGAAGCGATTGGGTAAACTGTGACTGTCCCTTGCACATATGTGCTGAGGGCAGCACCCGTCCGCGGGTGGGTGCGAAGCGCCCGCCCATGGGAGCGGTCGGGCGCTGCCTGGCAGTGTCGCTGGGCAGGATGGCCTTGATGGGACCTAAACAAGCCATATCGTTTGGTTTTCTAAAAGCGCTCGTCTTCTCGGGCAGGGCTCCCCGCGCCGAGTTTTGGTGGTTCGCGCCAGTGGCCGCTATGCTGCCTGCAGCTGTAGCAATGAGCCTTGAATGGAGCGTTTCCTTGAGCTGGGGAGTTGGGCAGTTGCTTTTGGTGATGGCGGCCTCTCTCCCTTTGCTCTCTGCTATAAGCCAACGGCTACAGGATGCTGGCGAGGAGGGTCACCAGGCCGTGTATCCTTTCCTATTGATTATCCTCGTCTGGCTCGGATATCAGGTCTTCTTGGGGTTTAGTTTGCTGATAGGTGGGCCGATTTTGTGGCTGATCTTAGCATTCCTGACCCTAGGGCCAGTTTTTCTGGCGGCACTCGTAGCGAGTGTGATGGTAACAGCAAACATCGTAGGAATGATGCTTGTTGCGTCTGAGCCCAAGATTAATCGATTTGGCGTGCCATGTGGAGATGTGCCCGCATGACCTTCTCTGACGCCATCCGCACCTGTTTCTCCAAGTTCTTCACCTTCTCGGGCCGTGCCTCGCGCCCCGAATACTGGTTCTTTTTTCTTTTCATCGTGATCTGGAGCTTCATCGCAGGGATCATCGACTGGCAGTTCTTCACTCAGGTCGCGATCACAGAAAGCGACGAGGTCAAATCCATCACCGCTACGTCCCGCCAACCGGTGCAGAGCATCGTCGGTCTGATCGTGTTCTTCCCGCATCTGGCGGTCGCGTTCCGGCGTATGCACGATACAGGGCGCAGTGGGCTGTATGCTCTGCTGCCGATCCTGCTGATTGTTGGGGCCTTTGCCGTTCTGATCTTCGGCATCGGCCTTGCCAGCCAGTTCCATGGCGGAACGCTCGACATATTGTTTACCCGCGCAACATTGCTGATCGTCATTCCGACACTTATCGTTCTGTTTGTGTCGCCCCTTCTGGTTCTGTGGTGGCTGACCCGCCCCAGCCAACCAGGTGCCAATCAATACGGTCCCAACCCAACAGAGGTAGCCCAATGACCGAACACTCGCCCAACTCTGCCTTTCATGCCTCAAGCTTCATGCAGGGGCATAATGCCGAATACCTGGAGCAACTTTATGCCCAATACACCAAGAACCCCGGTGCAGTAGACGCTGCCTGGGTCGAGTTCTTCAGGGCCATGGGCGACGCCGCGCCGGATGTGCAACGCGAAGCCGAGGGGCCGTCCTGGGCGCGCACCGACTGGCCCCCGGTGCCTGCCGACGATCTGACTGGTGCCCTGACCGGGGAATGGGCCGAGATTGATGCCAAAGCGGCGGGCAAGAAGATCAAGGACAAGGCCACCGACAAGGGTGTCGAGGTCAGCGATGACCAGATCAAGCGCGCGGTACTGGACAGTCTGCGGGCGCTGATGCTGATCCGGGCCTATCGTATTCGGGGGCATCTGGCCGCTGATCTGGACCCGCTTGGCATGCGCGCGGCAACTAATCACCCTGAGCTCGACCCCAAGACTTATGGCTTCACCGACACCGACATGGATCGCCCGATCTTTATCGACAACGTCTTGGGGCTTCAGGTCGCCTCGATGCGGCAGATCGTCGAGATCGTGAAGCGGACGTATTGTGGCACCTTCGCGCTGCAATACATGCATATCTCGAACCCCGAAGAGGCGGCGTGGCTGAAAGAGCGGATCGAGGGCTATGGCAAGGAAATCGCCTTCACCAAAGAAGGCCGCAAGGCGATCCTGAACAAGATGGTCGAGGCCGAAGGCTTCGAGAAATTCCTGCATGTCAAATACATGGGCACCAAGCGCTTTGGTCTGGACGGCGGTGAAGCTCTGATCCCCGCGATGGAACAGATCATCAAGCGCGGTGGCGCGCTTGGCCTTAGCGACATCGTGATCGGGATGCCGCACCGGGGTCGTCTGAACATACTGGCCAACGTGATGCGCAAGCCGTATCGCGCCATTTTTAATGAATTTCAGGGTGGTAGCTTCAAGCCGGACGAAGTGGATGGCTCGGGTGACGTGAAATACCACCTCGGGGCCTCCAGCGACCGCGAATTCGACGGCAACTCTGTGCACCTGTCGCTGACCGCCAACCCCTCACACCTTGAGGCGGTGAACCCGGTGGTTCTAGGCAAAGTTCGCGCCAAGCAGGATCAGCTTGGTGATACTGATCGCACCAAGGCAATGGCCATTCTGCTGCATGGGGACGCGGCGTTTGCCGGTCAGGGTGTTGTGGCCGAAGGCTTTGGCCTGAGCGGTCTGCGCGGGCATCGCACCGGCGGGACCATGCATATCGTTGTGAACAACCAGATCGGGTTCACCACCGCGCCGCATTTCTCGCGCTCCAGCCCTTATCCGACGGATATCGCGCTGATGGTTGAAGCGCCGATCTTCCACGTGAACGGTGATGACCCAGAGGCCGTGGTCCACGCCGCCAAAGTGGCGACCGAGTTCCGTCAGAAATTCCACAAGGACGTGGTTCTGGATATCTTCTGCTACCGCCGGTTTGGTCACAACGAGGGCGACGAGCCCATGTTCACCAACCCGATCATGTACAAGAAGATCAAGACGCACAAAACCACGCTGTCTCTGTACACCGAGCGCCTCGTCAAGGACGGCCTGATCCCCGAGGGTGAGATCGAAGACATGAAGGCCGCCTTCCAGGCGCATCTGAACGACGAATTCGAGGCCGGAAAAGACTATAAGCCCAACAAGGCCGACTGGCTGGATGGGCGCTGGTCGCATCTGGACAAGAACAAAGACGAATACATGCGCGGCGAGACCGCGATCACGCCGGACACTCTGGCCGAAATTGGCGGTGCGCTGACCCGCGCACCAGGCGGATTTGCCATGCACAAGACAGTCGGTCGTCTGCTTGAGCACAAAAAGCAGATGTTTGAAACCGGTACGGGCTTTGACTGGGCCACCGGCGAGGCTCTGGCCTTTGGGTCGTTGCTGACCGAGGGGTACCCGGTACGTCTGGCCGGGCAGGACGCCACGCGCGGCACCTTCAGCCAACGCCATTCGGGGTTCATCCACCAGGAAACCGAAGAACGGTATTACCCGCTGAACAACATTCGTGCGGGTCAGTCGCATTACGAAGTAATCGACTCGATGCTGTCAGAGTACGCGGTTCTTGGATTTGAATACGGCTACTCGCTGGCCGAACCCAACGCGCTGGTTCTGTGGGAGGCGCAATTTGGCGATTTCGCCAACGGAGCGCAGATCATGTTCGACCAGTTCATCAGCTCGGGTGAGTCAAAATGGCTGCGGATGTCAGGTCTGGTAAACCTGCTGCCGCACGGGTTCGAAGGGCAAGGCCCTGAACACTCGTCGGCGCGACTGGAGCGGTTCCTACAGATGTGCGGTCAAGACAACTGGATCGTGGCGAACTGTACAACGCCTGCGAACTATTTCCATATCCTGCGCCGGCAGCTGCACCGCACCTTCCGCAAGCCGCTGATCCTGGTGACACCAAAATCGCTGCTGCGCCACAAACTGGCAGTCAGCACGGCGGAGGATTTCACCACCGGGTCCAGCTTCCACCGGGTGCTTTGGGATGATGCGCAGAAAGGTAACTCTGACACCAAGCTGGTGGCAGACGAGAAGATCAAACGCGTCGTGATGTGTTCCGGGAAAGTCTATTTTGACCTGCTGGAGGAACGCGATGCACGTGGAATCGACGACGTCTACCTGATGCGGATCGAACAGTTCTATCCCTTCCCGGCCCACTCGCTGATCAACGAGCTCGAACGGTTCAAGAATGCCGAAATGGTCTGGTGTCAGGAAGAGCCCAAGAACCAGGGTGCGTGGACCTTTATCGAACCCAATATCGAATGGGTTCTGTCCCGCATCGGAGCAAAACACACTCGTCCGGCTTATGCTGGTCGCGCAACATCGGCCTCGCCCGCGACGGGTCTGGCCAGCCAACACAAAGCCCAACAAGAAGCGCTGGTTAACGAAGCGCTGAGCATCGAAGGAAAGTAAGCGATGACGATTGAAGTTCGTGTTCCCACGCTTGGCGAGTCTGTCACCGAAGCCACTGTCGCAACATGGTTCAAAAAACCCGGTGATGCGGTCGCCGTGGACGAGATGCTGTGTGAGCTGGAGACTGACAAGGTCACGGTCGAAGTGCCCTCTCCCTCTGCTGGTGTGATGGGTGAGATTGTAGCCGCCGAGGGCGATACCGTTGGTGCCGATGCTCTGCTGGCCACCATTACGGCTGGCGAGGGCGCGGCCCCCGCCCCAGCGGCGGCGGCAGCTCCGGCAGCTTCGCCCCCTGCGACTGGCGGGTCGGTTGATGTGATGGTGCCTACACTCGGTGAATCTGTCACTGAAGCCACCGTCTCGACCTGGTTCAAACAAGTCGGCGACAGCGTCGCACAGGACGAGATGTTGTGTGAGCTGGAAACCGACAAGGTGTCGGTTGAAGTACCGGCCCCGGCTTCGGGCGTTCTGGCCGAAATCGTCGCGCCGGAAGGTGCCACTGTGGATGCAACTGCTAAGCTGGCTGTAATCTCGGGCGCTGCCGCAGGTGCTGCGCCCGCACCCGCTCCGGCGGCGGCTCCGGCTGCAGCAAGCACCGGCAAGGACGTGGCAAACGCTCCATCCGCCGAAAAAGCGATGGCAGAGGCCGGGTTGTCCGCCGATCAAGTCACCGGCACAGGTCGCAATGGCCGCGTCATGAAGGAAGACGTTGCAAAAGCCGTGGCGACGGCTGCGGCCCCGGCACCTGCAGCGGCTGCGCCCGTTGCCCAAGCGCCACGCGCACCTGTTGCAGCTGAAGATGAAGCACGCGAAGAACGCGTGCGCATGACCCGTCTGCGTCAAACCATCGCCAAGCGTCTGAAGGATGCGCAGAACACAGCTGCGATCCTGACCACCTACAACGAGGTGGACATGACCGAGGTGATGGCGCTGCGCAACCAGTACAAAGACCAGTTCGAAAAGAAGCACGGCGCGCGTCTGGGCTTCATGTCCTTCTTCACCAAAGCCTGCTGCCATGCGCTGAAAGAAGTTCCCGAGGTCAACGCCGAGATCGACGGCACCGACATCGTGTACAAAAACTTCGTCCATATGGGCGTTGCTGCTGGCACGCCTCAGGGTCTGGTGGTTCCGGTGATCCGCGATGCGGACTCAATGTCCTTTGCTGCGATCGAAAAAGCCATCGCCGAAAAGGGCAAGCGCGCCCGTGACGGCAAGCTTTCGATGGCCGAGATGCAGGGCGGTACGTTCACAATCTCGAACGGAGGTGTCTATGGCTCGCTGATGTCGTCGCCGATCCTGAACCCACCGCAGTCGGGCATTCTGGGGATGCACAAGATCCAGGACCGTCCGATGGTCATCAATGGTGAGATCAAGATCCGCCCGATGATGTATCTGGCCCTGTCCTATGATCACCGGATTGTTGACGGCAAAGGCGCCGTGACCTTCCTTGTTCGCGTTAAAGAGGCGCTGGAAGATCCGCGCCGCCTGCTGATGGATCTGTAATCATGGCAACACATGTACTCTGGCAGGCCGATGTGGCCGATTTCGACGTGTGGTTGAAAGTGTTCCGCGAGGACAAACCAATGCGCAAGGCCGCGGGTATCCGCGACCTTCACATCTGGCAAGATCCGGAGCAAAAGGATCACGCGGTGGCGTTGTTCGAAATCACCGATCTGGACCGCGCACAGAACTTTATCGAATCTGAAGAATTGGCCATGCACCACGAACGTGGAGGTGTGGCGCATATTCAGACCAAGGTTCTGACACCTGTCTAAACGCGATGGCAGAGCGCAAGCGGTTACACATCTGCTTCTGCGCCCTGCCGTCATACACATCAAACTCCAATGCGGCGTCTTGTAATGAACGCAGAACTGACAGCACTGACTTTGGCAGCCCTTCTACAGGTTTTGCAGTTTGTTCTTATGGCCGTCCCTGCAAACCTGGAGTTGGGCCCGGGCAAAACCATGTCACCCCGTGACAGAGCCAGGTTGGGTGGATCTTTGGAGGATCAGCTCTCGGATGGGACCGCCCGCCTATACCGGGCCCTCAACAACCATTTCGAAGGGCTGATCCTGTTTGCGGTCGCTTGTGTTGTCGTCACCGTGTCAGGCAAAGACAGCGCGCTGACGGCCACCTGCGCTTGGGCCTATCTGGTCGCGCGCGTGCTGTATGTTCCTGCGTACTATTTTGGTTGGAAACCCTGGCGCAGCGTCGTTTGGTTCGTCGGGTTTTTCGCCACCACCCTCATGCTTTTGGTGGTGTTGTTGTGAGACCACCAGTCCATATCCTGTTCAGAGGTTCCCGCCCTGCAGCAGCCCGAATTCTCAAGGAGATCTTCCATGGCAAACTATGACGTTATTGTAATCGGCGCCGGTCCCGGCGGCTATGTCTGCGCCATCCGTTGCGCGCAGCTGGGGCTGAAAACCGCTGTAGTCGAGGGGCGCGAGACGCTTGGTGGCACTTGTCTGAACGTGGGCTGCATCCCGTCAAAGGCGCTGCTGCACGCCAGCCATCAGTTGCACGAGGCCGAGCATAACTTTGCCAAGATGGGCCTAAAGGGCAAAAGCCCGTCGGTCGATTGGAAACAGATGCAGGCCTATAAGGACGAGGTGATCGACGGCAACACCAAGGGCATCGAATTCCTGTTCAAAAAGAACAAGATCGACTGGCTGAAAGGCTGGGGTTCGATCCCTGCCGCTGGTCAGGTCAAAGTGGGTGACGAGGTCCACGCCACCAAGAATATCATCATTGCTTCGGGTTCCGAGCCATCTTCGCTGCCGGGTGTAGACGTAGATGAAAAGGTTGTCGTGACCTCGACCGGCGCGTTGTCTCTGGGCAAGATCCCGAAGAAAATGGTTGTGATCGGCGCGGGCGTGATCGGGCTGGAACTTGGCTCGGTCTATCAGCGGCTCGGTGCCGAGGTCACGGTGATCGAGTTCCTCAAGGAAATCACGCCAGGCATGGACCCCGAGGTACAGAAAACGTTCCAGCGCATCCTGAAGAAGCAGGGCCTGAACTTTGTCATGGGCGCGGCGGTGCAAAAGACCGAAGCCACCAAGACCAAGGCCAAGGTGACGTACAAGCTGCTCAAGGATGACAGCGAGCATGTGATCGACGCCGATACCGTGCTGGTCGCCACCGGACGCAAGCCTTATTCCGACGGGTTGGGGCTGGACGCTTTGGGCGTTGAGATGACCCCACGCGGCCAGATCAAGGTGGGTGCCGACTGGCAAACCAACGTGCCGGGCATCTATGCCATTGGCGACGTAACCGAAGGTCCGATGCTGGCGCACAAAGCCGAAGACGAGGGCATGGCCGCAGCCGAACAGGTTGCAGGTAAGCATGGCCATGTAAACTACGGCGTCATTCCGGGAGTGATCTATACTTGGCCCGAGGTTGCCAATGTGGGTGAAACCGAAGCGACACTCAAGGAACAGGGCCGCGCCTATAAGGTTGGCAAGTTCATGTTCATGGGAAATGGGCGCGCCAAGGCGAACTTTGCCTCTGATGGGTTCGTCAAAATCCTCGCCGACAAGGAAACCGACCGCATTCTGGGTGCACATATCATCGGCCCGGCCGCTGGTGATCTGATCCACGAGGTTTGCGTTGCGATGGAATTCGGTGCTTCGGCTGAAGATCTGGCCCTGACCTGCCACGCGCACCCGACCTATTCCGAAGCCGTTCGTGAGGCTGCGTTGGCTTGCGGGGACGGCCCGATTCACAGCTAAGAGTTTTGACCCCGGCAGCCCATCAGCCTGTCGGGGTCAGCCACGCATCCAGATAAGTCTCGAGCCTGTCGGTGAATGTCGTTGCTGAATGCAACGCGCAAAACCTCAACGACATGGCCTGAATTGCAAAGGCCTGCACACCTTCGGCCAAAAGCTCGGATGACACGTCCTTGCGCATGTCCGCAGCTTCAAGCCACAGCATCACGACACGGAAGTATCGCTCAAAGCAATAGGCAATCGGGCCTATGTCTGCGACAGCAGTCGCGCCGGAATACCTGATCAACAGATCGAATACGTATCGCTCGGACGTCATGAAGCTGTGCGCCGGTTCAAGTGCCGCGATGATCTCAGGAACGGTTTTGGGCGGTGTTCCGGCTTCGGCCTGATCCAGACACGCATTCAATCTTTCACCGATCAGGATTTCCATAAGCGCATCCTTGTCGTTGAAATGCGCAAAGAAAGTGCCCTTGGCGACGCCCGCCGCCTTTACCACTTCTTCCACTCGCAAAGCTTGGTAGCCATCACTTTGGATAACCGCCTCAGCAGCCGAGAGAAGCTTGGCGCGGGTTTTGATTGTACGATTCTGAATCGCCTTTTGCATACCGCTCAATCGCACAGTTTTTGACCGTGGTCAAATTTAATATTGACCGTGGTCATTTTTTCATCCTACAAATTGACCACGGTCATTTTTAGGAGAATCACGATGCAACCCAAGAAAATCCTCATCCTTGACGGACACCCGGCAGACAGCAGTCTGTCCCGCACCTTTGCCGAAACATATCGAGACGCCGCCCTAAGAAACGGGCACGACGTCCGAATGGTTCATCTGAGCGATCTGCAGTTCGATTTTGATTTTGGTCAGGGCAATTATCACGACTTCAAGCCGCTTGAGCCGGTTCTGGAACAAGTGTTGCAAGACTTTGAGTGGAGTGATCACCTGGTTCTGACCACCCCGATGTGGTGGGGCGGCCTTCCGGCAAAACTCAAGGGACTGATCGACCGAACGTTCATCCCTGGCCGAACTTTCGACACGCGCAATACTACAAAGATCGGGTTCCCTGCCCCCATGCTGACAGGGCGGACTGCACGCGTCATCCTGACGTCAGACACACCGGGCTGGTTTATGCGGCTGATCTATCGGCAAGCTCTTATCCGACAGGTTCGGGATCAGATCCTTGGATTTGTCGGCTTCAAACCAACCCGTTTCACCTATTTCGCAGGCGCGAGTTATCCCAAACCGAGAAGCGTAGACCGCTGGATCGAAAAGGTTTCCAGAATCGGAGCAGCCGCGGTTTGAAACCGCAGCAGCATGTTTCGCCTACCACATCGTTTTGGCGGCGCGCGCAGCCCATTCACTATCATACTGCGCGCCGCCTTCTTCGCCTTCTGACGCCTCGGACAAAAGTTGCCCAATCGTTGGCAGGGCGCCACTTTCATCCTCGCTGGTCCAGATACCTGCACGCATCAGAGCACGCGCGCATTGGCTATAAATCTCGGCGATCTCAACAACAATGACCGTCGCGGGGCGCTTGCCGCCCTTCTCGAATTGTCGCCTCAAACCATCATCCGCCGTTACCCGGCCCATCCCATTCACTCGGACGACATTATTGGAACCAGGAACAAAAAACATCAGCGCAACACGCGGGTCTCGCACGATATTCCGCAGCGAATCCAGCCGGTTGTTGCCACGCCAATCCGGCACAATCAGCCTCCGCTCATCCAGTTCCAGCACAACCGGGCCGTCGTCGCCTCGGGGGCTGCCATCCACACCTTCCGGACCGACAGTACTCAGCACACAAAGACGCGATGCCATAATCCACTGGCGATAGAGCGGCGTCAGTCGATGCACGACCTTTCGCAAGGATGGTGCGCCGGGCGCGCCATACAGTGCTTCCAGCGCTGTTACGTCGTCAATGTACTCCATCTGGATCAAACCCCACTTGGCGCATCAGCTCATTCGAGCGTGTTTCGATCACGTCTTCCAATCGACCAAGAAAATCGTCGCGCTCAACGCCGGGTTCGATTGGCTCAAGAAAATCCACGATCGCAAGGCCGGGTTTGCGCAGTACACCCGTTCGGGGCCAGAAAACCCCGGCATTTGTCGCAACCGGAACGCAAGGAAACCCAAGACCTTCGTACAAAACGGCAGTCCCAACCTTGTAAGGTTTCGTTGCACCCGGTGCCACACGTGTCCCCTGTGGGTAGATCACAAGCTGCCCGGGTTCCGAGAACTCTTTCGAAACATCCTTGACCATCTTGGCCACAGCCGCGCCACGCTTGCCGCGATTGACCGGAATGCAGCCAAGACGCCGGGCATACAATCCGATTACCGGGGTCCACAGAAGCTCTCGCTTCATGATGAATTTGCCATGCGGAATGGCGCTGAAGATCATGATGATATCGAGAAACGATTGGTGTTTCGCCGCGATGACCACTTCGTTTATCGGTGGTTTTCCGCGAACTTCACAGCGGATGCCAACCATCCAACCTGCCAGCCACATGGTGTTGCGTGCGTAGGTCCGGCAGGCCAGTGCGGCGCCACGCTTGGAAAACAGTGCATAAGGCAGGAAGACGATGCCAAGGATCAGCATCCAGGCGTAGATCACGATCATGAAGATCAACGAACGGACCCATTGAATAGCCATCATCAGGAAAGCTCCTTCAACTTGCGACGGGCCGCAGCCCAGGTGGCGAAAAAGGCAACAGCCGCGCCCAGGATCGGGATGAGAACCGGCAGCAACCAATCCGTGCCCTGAAAGCCAACCCCGGTCAGAAACCCGCCGGCATCTGATGCTTCGGGCAATAGCAAAACGCCCGTCATCCCCAGCAAGGTCCCAACCAATGCCCCGAAAAAGGCGCGATAAGTAAATCGCCGGACAAAAGCCCCAGCTATAAACCCGTCGCGCGCGCCGACCAGACGTAACACTTCGATGATCTGCGCATTTGCCGCCAGAGATGCGTTTGCCGCGAGCGTAATCATTGCCGCCGTCGCCCCCCCGATCAGCAGGATCGAGATCCACCCCAAGCGCCGTAGCGACATTGCTGCTTCGACAAGAGGTTCGCGCCATCGCGTGTGATCATCCAGCACCGCGCCCGGCACTTCGGCACCCAGACGCAAGCGCAAGCCCATCACATCCATTCCCGGCTCACCTTCGGTGATTTCGATGAGCTGCGGGATAGGTAAAGTCTCCAGGGGCAGGTCTGGTCCGAACCAGGGCGACAGCAACGCGGCTTGTTCCGCGGCGCTTAAGGCGCGCGCCGACGCCACGCCGGGCGTCTGGCTGAGCACCGACAAGGCGGCTTCGGTCTGTGCGGCGAGCTGCTCTGCCGGAGCATTGATCCGCAGGGTTGCGGCCCCCGCCAGTTCCGAGGCCCAGCGGTCGGCAATCCGACCGGACGCAAGCGCCAGCGCCAGTGCAAACACCGCCAGAAATGCCATGGCTCCGGCCACAAACAAGGTCAGATGAGCGGTGTATCCGGTTGGGGGAACAACGCGGTTCGCCCGCGTATCTCCACGCAACAAAGTGTTCACTTCAGGGCCGGTCATAGGTCAGCCCCCGCCAATTGCAGCTTGCGCTGAGATATCCGCAACACGCGCGCCTGAACCTGACTTTTGGCTGCACGGATAAGGCTCATGTCGTGGGTTGCGATCAATACCGTCTTGCCCATGCGGTTCAGTTCGACCAACAGGCGCAGCAGGCGCTGGGACATCTCCCAATCGACATTGCCGGTGGGCTCGTCCGCCAACACGACATCCGGCGACAGGATGACGGCACGGGCCAAGGCGGCGCGTTGACGCTCGCCGCCGGACAATTCAGGCGGATGCGCTTCAAGCCGCGCGCCAAGACCCACCCAGCTGAGCAGTTCGGTCAGATTGTCCTGTTCTGACGCTTCCGAACGCCCAGAAACCATCAATGGCAAGGCGACGTTTTCCGCTAGCGTCATGTGGTCCAGAAACTGACAATCCTGATGCACCACACCAACACGTCGGCGCAGCACGGCCAACTGATCCCGATCAAGGGACGAAATGTCCTGATCAAACACACTCAGTCGCCCCGAAGTTGGCAGCAAGGCCCCATAGCATAGCTTGAGCAGCGTTGTTTTACCTGCCCCTGACGGTCCGGTCAGAAAGTGAAACGACCCCGGTTGCAATTGAACCGAAACATCGCTCAGCAACTCGCCGCCACCGTAGGTGTAGCTGACATTTTCCAGCTCGATCACACGTGCCCCCATTATTTGCCGCTCTTCTTGCCCGAGCAGGGTGGCGGATTCAATGGCTCTACCGAGTCCAATTGGTGACACTTGACCGATGAAACCGAAAACGCCCTTTGCTGACGGGTCTTAACGGAATATCATCCTTGAAAAAACTATTATCGGCCCTTCGGCCGGCCGAGGAGGCAGTATGCGTCTTACATGTCCGAATTGCGGTGCGCAGTACGAAGTACCTGACGAGGTTATCCCAGAAGAAGGTCGCGACGTGCAGTGCTCGAACTGCGATCAGACCTGGTTTCAGCCCAAGCACCCGGAAGAACCGGCTGCCGCGCCGGTTGAAGACGCCAAACCGCCAGCACAGGAAAAGGTCGAAGAAGCGGATCAGCCGACAGAAGAACCTGAGATTGTGGAAGAGGCCACCGCCGAGGTTACGGACACCGCTGCTGCCACAGGTAATGTCGATCCTGCCGTCGCCAACATTCTAAAAGAAGAAGCTGCGCGAGAGTCGGAGTTGCGTGCGCAGGAAGGCGGCAATCTGGAAAGCCAGCCTGATCTGGGGTTGGACCAACCGCCAGAACCCAAGGTCGAACCCAAGCGACCCGAAGCCTCGGAAACCGCAGTTGATGCCGGGCAAAAAGACGCGCTGCCGGATGTCGAGGCGATCAATTCCAGTATGCGCGCGACCGAAGCCGAAGATTCCACGCCGCCCCGCAAATCAGGCGGGTTCCTGCGCGGTTTTGCGCTGATGCTGATCATCGGCGTGGTTCTGTATCTGATCTACGGCAATGCACAACAGATCAGCGAGGCCGTACCACAGGCCGACCCGCTGCTCAGCTCGTATGTGTCTCTGGTGGATCAGGCGCGGATTTGGCTTGAAGCTCAGGCCGGAGCTCAGAACTGAGGTTCAGAACCGCTCCAACAGACGCTTGAGGTATTCCAGCTCGATCTCGGGGCGGTCCTTTTCTCCGGTCCGGCGGCGGATTTCATCCAGCAACTCGCGCGCCCGGCGATAGACGTCTTCACCCTGTAGCAGGTTCTCGTCAGTTGAAATCGAGCCACCGGCCCCGGGGTTTCGACCCAGAGGATCGCGATTGTTGGCTTGCGCCTCACCTTCCTGCGTGCCCTGACCCGGCTGGTTCTGCTGGTTCTGGGCCATAGCCTCGCCCAGTGAGCGCAGTCCTTCGCGCAGCGCTTCCATGGCCTCGGACTGACGGTCGATGGCTTCGGCCAGATCATCACCACGCAGGGCTTGCTCCGCCTCGTCCATGGCGCGCCCGGCCCGGCCAAGCGAATCCCGAGCGGCGTCTCCTTCAGGCGTTCCTGCGCCGGGCAGGTTTTGCTGTTGGCGGCTCAGTTCGTTGCGCAGGGCCTGCTGACGGTCTGCCAGTGTTCCTTGCCCTTGCTGACCCTCTCCGGTTTGATCCGAGCCTTGGCCCTGACCACCCTGACCTTCGTGGCTTTGCCCTCGGCCCAGCCCGCCATTGCGGCCTTCATTACCCTGACTTTCGCCAGATTGAGCCCCCGGGTTAAACTGTTCCTGCAAGTCGCGGAAGGCCTGATCGCTCAGCCCTTGTTGCTCGCGCAGAGTTTCAGCCAGACCTTCCATCGCCTGCTGACCCTCGGACTGTTGCCCTTGCCCCTGTCCTTGAGTCACGCGCATGTTTTCCATCATCTGCTGGAACTCTTCCAGCGCCTGTTGCGCCTCGGCCATGCGGCCCTGTTCCATCAGTTCCTGAATGCGGTCCATCATGCGCTGCAGGTCATCCTGCGTCATCTGAAGGGACTCGCCGCTCTGTCCGGGCTGATTTTCACCTTCCTGACCGTTTTGCTGGGCAAGACGCTGCAATTGCTGCAGGTAGTCTTGCGTGGCTTCGCGCAGCTCTTGCATAAGCTCAGCGATTTCTTCGTCGCTGGCCCCGTTCTGCATCGCTTCGGTCAAACGCTCCTGCGCACGACGCATCCGTTCCAGGGCGTCCGCCAGTGTGCCGTCTTCGATCAACACAGCAAGGTCCCACAAGGCCTGTGCGATCTCATCCTGCTGCTCAGCGTTCAACGCACCGTAAGTCTGGAAAGTTTCCAGCCGCCGCAAGGCCACACGCAAGCGCAGGTAGGCAGTATCCGACCGAAACATATCCTCTGGCAAGTGAGAGACCGCCCGCAACAGCTGGGCCACACGCGGCGCGTTGGACCGAGACCAAAGCAGGTCCCGCCGCTGTTCAATCACCGCCGCCGCCAGCGGATCAAAGAACCGACGGGCCGGAAGGGCCGTCATGTATGGTTCTGACGCCGATTGCTGATCAGCCGCATCCACGGCCATCAAAGTAATCTTCACCGGCAGATGGGCCCAAGGGTGCTGCGAAAAATCCTCGATCAGGTCTTCGCTGAAATCCGCGCGGTCGCCGGTGATCGGCATCGGCAATTCGACCTCGATCACCTGTCGTGGTTCGGGTTTGATCGTCAGACCATGACGGCGATCAACCGATACCAGATCCAATTCGATCCGGGCCGAGCCCGAAACGATGCCATAATCGTCGCTGGCGACAAAGGGCAGCTTCATTTGACCGCCTGCCTCTGCCTCGGCGGATCCCGCAACTGCGATCTTCGGTGTTGCATCGTCGATGACTTGCACGGCCCATTCGCGGCCAGCGGGACCTTCGATACGCATCTGGCCAGAACGCTCGGCTACAAATTCCTGTTCGGGATCGGTTGCGGCCTCGGTGCCTATGACCGAGCTGTTTTCGGTTAGGCTATGCGCGCCGACCTCACCATACATCCGCAATGTAATGCGGCTGCCTTTCGGGACTGACAGCTCTGTATCGGCTTGATCAGCAAGATACAGCGTTGGCAGGCCCGTATATCTTGGGGGCTCAACCCATCCTTCCCAGGTCGGGCCTTGCCCTGCATCCGCGCTTCCCGGTGCCATATCGGCCACCGATCCCACACGCCACAAAGAGCCAAACAGAATCGCCACGACAAAAGCCAATAACGCCGCATAGCGCAGCGCGTAAGGATCACGCGAGGCCAGCCTAAGATCAGGCTTGGCTGGTTCAGCCGCCGCAGCGCGTTGTGCCATCCGGGCTTTATGGGCCTGCCACAACGCAACCGAATCCCGATCTGTTGAACCAATCGCCTGATCATCCAGAAGGGCCTGGATCGGACGGCCGGGCAATGTCTCATCCAACCGCATGAGCGCATCTGCGCGAGAGGGCAGGTTGAGTTTTCTCAGCCCCAAAACACCCGCAACGACAATTGAAATAAACGAAAGTGCACCCGCGCCCCAAACGACCTCAACAGCCAGTTGGTCTTGCAGCCCCAGCATCAACGCCGCCAGCAGGACCATAAGGATCGAGAACAGTGGCCAAAACGCCCGCAATACCTGTTCAGCCACCATGCCCATGTGAGTCAACCACAGGGACAGGCGTGGAATGGGCAGGTTCGATCTGTTGGTCAAGGCGGGCCTCCGGGTTGGGCCCGCGCGATTATCGCGTCAAAGCCACGATGGTATGGTATCGCGGTTTATGATTTCGTCAAAGCTTGGGCGTTCACGAATGACTGCAAATTGATCACCATTGACCAGAACTTCGGGGATCAGAGGGCGCGTGTTGTATTCACTGGCCATAACCGCGCCATACGCACCCGCGCTGCGGAAGGCGATCAGGTCGCCCGACTTCAATGGTGGCATATTACGTTGCTTGGCGAAAGTATCCCCCGATTCGCACACCGGACCCACGATGTCATAAGGTTGCTGTTCGACCCCGGCAGCCGGTTCCTGCACCGCAACGATGTCGTGGTGTGCCTCATACATCGCAGGGCGGATCAGGTCGTTCATGGCTCCGTCGAGGATCAGGAATTCGCGACCTTCCCCCGACTTCACATAAATCACCTTGCTGACCATCAACCCGGCATTGCCTGCGATAAGGCGACCCGGCTCGATCTCGATCTCGCAGCCCAGATGACCGAGTGTTTTCTTGATCAGGGCGCCGTATTCCACCGGTAGCGGCGGCGCGTCATTCGAGCGCGTGTAGGGGATGCCCAACCCACCCCCCAGATCAAGGCGGCGAATATTGTGACCTTCGGTGCGCAATTGTTCCGTCAGCTCTGCAACCTTGGTATAGGCCAGTTCGAACGGTTCAAGCTCGGTCAGTTGCGAGCCGATATGGACGTCAATGCCGATCACCTCCAACCCCGGCAGGCTGGCGGCGTGGGCATAAACCTCTGAGGCACGGGCAATCGGGATGCCGAACTTGTTTTCGGACTTGCCGGTTGCGATCTTAGCGTGGGTCTTGGCGTCCACATCCGGGTTCACCCGAACAGTGATCGGCGCGACAACGCCCAGTTCCAGTGCAACGGCGTTGATCACGTCCATCTCTGGCTCGGATTCGACGTTGAACTGGCGGATGCCACCAGTCAGCGCGGTGCGAATCTCATCGGCTGTTTTGCCCACGCCCGAGAAAACGATCTTGTTACCCGGAACACCTGCCGCCTTGGCCCGCAGATACTCCCCGCCCGAGACCACATCCATTCCCGCGCCCGCCTGCGCCAGCGTTTTCAGGATCGCCTGATTGCTGGCTGCCTTCATCGCGTAACAGACAAGGTGGTCCGTACCTTCGAGCGCATCATCGAACAACTGGAAATGCCGCAGCAAAGTCGCCGTGGAATAGACATAGAACGGCGTTCCGACCGCGGCAGCGATTTCGGAGACAGGGACATCTTCGGCGAAAAGCGCGCCGTCGCGGTAAAGAAAATGATCCATGCCTGCGCG
Source organism: Ruegeria sp. 6PALISEP08 (assembly GCF_001238295.1). Taxonomy (GTDB): domain Bacteria; phylum Pseudomonadota; class Alphaproteobacteria; order Rhodobacterales; family Rhodobacteraceae; genus Ruegeria. Next base: position 103,825 of record NZ_LGXZ01000006.1, on the reverse strand, counting down.
CTTAGACCAGAAGACAGCTTAAAATCAATGGATTCCGAATCCCTCGGCCCGGTTAATTTCGGGTCGATACTCCAACCCGGCCATAGCCCGAGATCGATATGCCACTGCCGGACTGCCTAGGTTCGACCGCAGGCTCTGGTCGTCTCGATGAAGACGGTTCACACGCTGCTAGCACCGAAAGCACCAGTACCAGTCCTATTGTTCTCATTTCAGCATCTTTTCTTTTGATGTAACGTGCGTTGGCACTCTGGCGCAACGTGGCGTTTCCCGGGTGGGTCCGCAATACCAAGACTGGTCAGAAACCAAGATAAATTCCAAGCGGCCCACGGCTCAGGCCTACTCCTCCGCCGACATAGGCACCGCTTGAGCCAACCCCGATGGTTGCACTGACTGTGGGTTGTGGCGCTGTGGGTTGAACTGGTTCGCCGTCAGCCCCGCAACCGGCCAGCGTGAGGCCAGTAACAATAATCAGGATTGCACGCAGCGCAGACATCACATCATCGCCTTCCATCGTTCGACCTGGGCACGCACCTGATCTGGGGCCGTACCGCCGTAAGACTGGCGCGAGTTTACCGAATTTTGCACGGTAAGAACAGAATAGACGTCGTCGGTGATTTCTGCGTGAACCGATTGCATATCCTCAAGCGTCAGATCTGGCAGGTCGCAGCCTTTGCTTTCGGCCATCGCCACCAGCGATCCGGTCACGTGATGGGCATCGCGGAAAGGCAGGCCCAAAACCCGCACCAGCCAGTCGGCCAGATCGGTCGCGGTCGAGAAACCAGACCCCGCAGCCGCAGCCAGACTGTCCTGATTGGCGGTCATGTCCTTGACCATGCCTTCCATCGCGGCCAGCGCCAGCATCCAGTTGTCGGCAGCGTCAAAGACCTGTTCTTTGTCTTCCTGCATATCCTTGGAATAGGCCAGCGGCAGCCCCTTCATCACCATCATCAGCGCTGTGTTGGCCCCATAGATACGCCCCACCTTGGCGCGGATCAGCTCTGCCGCGTCGGGGTTTTTCTTCTGCGGCATGATGGATGAGCCGGTCGAAAAGCGATCAGACAGCGTCACAAACCGGAACTGGGCCGAGGACCAGATCACCAGCTCTTCGGCAAACCGCGATAGATGGACGGCGCAGATCGAGGCGGTCGACAAGAATTCCAACGCAAAGTCGCGATCGCTGACAGCATCCAGCGAGTTTGCAGCAGGGCGGTCAAATCCCAGCGCCTCAGCCGTCATGTCGCGGTCGATGGGAAATGACGTTCCGGCCAGGGCCGCAGCGCCCAGCGGGGATTCGTTCATGCGCGTGCGCGCATCGCGGACGCGCGACAGGTCGCGGCCAAACATCTCGACATAGGCCATCATGTGGTGGCCCCATGTCACTGGCTGTGCTGTTTGCAGGTGGGTAAAGCCGGGCATCACCCAATCGGCCCCCGCCTGAGCCTGCGCCAAAAGCGCGCGGATCAGAGCCAGAAGGCCGGATTCTGCCGCGTCCAGCTGATCACGGACCCAGAGTTTGAAATCGGTCGCTACTTGGTCGTTGCGCGACCGACCCGTGTGCAGACGACCTGCGGGCTCACCAATCACTTCTTTCAGCCGCGCCTCGACATTCATGTGGATGTCTTCCAGCGCGGTTGAGAACTGAAACTCTCCGTTCTGGATTTCTGACAAAACGGTGAGCAGCCCTTCCCGAATAGCCTGCGCATCACTATCACTTATAACGCCTGTGGCAGCCAGCATGGCGGCATGGGCGCGCGAGCCTGCGATGTCCTGGGCTGCCATCCGCTGATCGAACCCGATCGAGGCATTGATTGCCTCCATGATCGCGTCTGGACCGGCGGCAAAGCGGCCGCCCCACATCTGGTTCGAAGATTGATCGGTCATGTAAGAAAACCCGGAGTTGATATGCGCCTATTTCGTCTGATCCCCCTTTATATGGCCCTTGCGCTGGGTGCAAACGCCGCATTAGCGACCGATGCCGAGACACTCGCCCCGCTGCGGGAAGACAGCCTGAAGCGCTTGATCCTGCACAAGGAACCCAAACCCGCCAAATCGATCGAATTCCAGCTGGAAGACGATGGCGGTGTTGGCACGCTTGCAGATTATGAGGGCAAATATGTGCTGCTGAATTTCTGGGCCACGTGGTGTGCACCTTGCCGCAAGGAAATGCCTCAGATTGCTGAGCTTCAGGAAGAATTCGGCGGCGACAAGTTTCAGGTCCTGACATTGGCCACGGGTCGCAACTCACCTGCCGGTATCAAAAAATTCTTTGAAGAGAATGGCATTGCCAACCTGCCCCGCCATCAGGACCCCAGCTCGGCTGCCGCGCGTGAGTTCGGGGTGATTGCGCTACCGATCACGGTCATCCTGAACCCTGAAGGTCAGGAAATCGCCCGCCTGATCGGCGATGCCGAATGGAATTCTGACAGCGCCAAGGCGATCATCTCGACGCTTGTTGGCGCAGAAAGTTAACACGATTAGAAAAATTTGCAGAATTATGGTACCCTCTCGCGCTTAAAGCGTGGGAGGGTAGTTTATGAAACTCATTTTCAATCTGGCTGTTGCTGCATGTCTTGTCACCGGGCTAACGTCTGTGGCTGATGCCAAAGACATTAAGAAGAAACAACAATTCATGGAAACCATTGTAGGCAAGAAGCTTGTGAGCGGTAGTACATGGCTAATTGTTTCTGCAGACGGGAAGATCACGGGTGACACAGGAAAAAACGGAAAAGTCGTCGGTGCCTGGGTTTGGAACAAAAGATACTTTTGCAGAAACGTCGTCATAGGCAAAAATCAACTTCCTGAAGATTGCCAGAAAGTCTCGATCGACGGCAATCAGGTAACCTTCACCCGCGAGAAGGGCGCAGGTAAGGCCACAGCCATGACGATTTCGAACTAGTCACGAAGCCCGCTTCCAAATGTGCTATAGTGGAACAAGCCCGAAACGGGCCGGTTTTGTATGCCCAATGGAAAGGAGGCAACGATGAAACCTGTCGTACTGCTGATCGGACGGTTGCCAAATGTGATTGGGGATGTAGCACGGCAACTGGATCACCTGCCGATTCAATGGCTGGGTGCGCACGACCCGGACGAAGTCCGAAAGCAGTTGGATGCTGAGCCTCGGATTGCCTGCGCCATTTTGGGGGCGGGTCTGGACGACACGGTCCGCGGCGAAATGGTAGGCATCATTGCTGCCCGCCGTCCGGATATCTGCATCCACCTCAAGGATCGGGCTTCGGGCCCTGATGGGCTGGTGCCCTTCGTTCAGCGCGTTGTCCAATATGAAATCCTTGAAAGTCTGGAACGTACCTGACGCAACGCCACCTTTGACAGCCTCAACACGTCTTTGCAGGGTATCCGCAGGAGGATGGGATGCCCTTGGAAATTCTTTTGGTTCTGGTGGTCGGAGGAATCGCCGGGATCACACTGCTTTTACATCTGACGGGTCGGTCGGAACCTTTCGTGCTGACACCCGAAACCGCACGCGATCAATGGTTGCGACACGCACCGGACGACACCATCATTGATGTCACGGTCTCGAATGACCGTCACGCTGCGCTGGTGCGCACAGAAACCGGCGCAGGGCTGCTGTGGTCGTTTGGCGCCGATACCGTGGCCCGTCATCTGCTGGATTTCGACTGGATCGAGCACCCCGAAGGTTTTGAGATCCAGTTTCATGACTTCGGCACCCCAGGCACCCTCATCCGCCTGGACGAAATAGAGCGCGCGCACTGGCGCCACCTGATGGAGCCCGAATGACCGACCAGATCAGTTTCCCCGATGCCGTTCAATGGGCGGTTCCCTTTTTTGTGGCTGCGATTTTGGCAGAGTTCTTGTGGATCGCTGTCAAGGGCAAAGGCGGGCGGTACGAGACGCGTGATGCAGTGACCTCGCTGATCATGGGCGCGGGCAATATTGCGTCCGGATTTTTGCTGGGCTTTATCGCCTATGGCTTTTTCATGTGGCTGTGGCAGATTACGCCGCTTGATTTGGGCACTTCGATTCCAGTGATCATCCTGTGCTTTGCGCTGGACGATTTCCGCTATTACTGGGTGCATCGTTTTGGCCATCGCATCCGCTGGGTTTGGGCCAACCATGTCAACCACCACAGCTCGCAGCATTACAACCTGACAACCGCTCTGCGGCAGCCCTGGACTTATACCTTTACGCTCATGATGGTTGTGCGCGCGCCATTGATCCTGATCGGATTCCATCCAGCCATGGTTCTGTTCGTCGGCGGATTGAACCTGATCTATCAGTTCTGGATCCACACCGAAGCCATCGGAAAGATGCCCCGCTGGTTCGAGGCCGTTATGAACACACCCAGCCATCACCGCGCCCATCACGGCCGGAATGCACGGTATCTGGATTGCAATTACGCGGGTGTCTTCATCATCTGGGACAAGATGTTCGGTACTTTTGTGCCAGAACAGGAAAACGACCGCGTCGATTTCGGGCTGGTTCACAATATCGGTACCTTCAACCCGCTGCGCGTGGCCTTTCACGAATGGGTCGGCATCTGGCGTGATGCGATCCAACCCGGTCTGACACTGCGTCAACGGTTGGCTTATTGCTTTGCTCCGCCGGGATACAGTCACGATGGCAGCCGCGAAAGCTCGGAACAGATCAAGGCCAAACATCTGGCCCGCCATCCAGAAGATCGCGGAACGCCCGGGTTTGAGCATTTCGACACTAAACTGCCCAGCGGACAGGCAGAACGTGTTTGATACTGGCTGCAGCACCCGTAATACCCCTTGAAAATTAGGCTTTACGGGCCATATCGACACTCAACTGTAGTCGAAGAGTGCACGAGGGTCGACATGAACCGTTTGGCAGTGATTTCTACCTATTTCGGGTTATCCGGCCTTTTGCTCGCGATGTTTGCAGCATTGAATGGCGCAGCACCTGTGTGGATCGTGTTGGGCTTTGCCCTGATGTTGTCAGGCGCCATAGGAGCTGTGTTGAGTGCAGCATCGTCCCTTGCCCGCGCTTGGAACACCTCTCGATAATTCCTGAAACTGCTGGCACCTTAACCGCAGATTCATCTGTTTACCCCGAAACTGTGTCGAAACACCTGCCCTGGACAAACCAACTGCCACGGGCACATGGGAATCGGCGCTATGGGAAACAAGAAACTCGCTAATCTGCCCGATGGATCGGAAAACCCGCTGAACGCCGCGGTGTCGACCCGTGATCATTCGGTTGTTCAGATGGCAACCGATGCGGTGAAACACAAACAGTGCAAGCTGGCTTTTCAGCCCGTCGTGCAAACACATCCTCCGAATGGTAATGCGTTTTACGAAGGGTTCATTCGCGTCCTCGATGAAACGGGGCGGGTCATCCCTGCGCACGAGTTCATGCCACAGGTTGAGAATACCCCCATTGGCCGGGACCTGGATTGTGTTGCGCTGGAGTTTGGGCTGCGAACTCTGGTGCGGAACCCTGAGGTTCGTCTGTCGATCAATATGTCGGCGCGATCGATCGGATATTCGAAATGTTCGGCTATTCTTGATCGGTTCCTCAAGCGGGACTCCGCATTGGGTGAGCGGCTGATCCTTGAAATATCTGAAAGCTCGGCGATGCAGGTGCCCGAATTGGTCATCGACTTTATGGATCGCCTACAGGATCGCGGTATCGCCTTTGCACTTGACGATTTTGGTGCCAGCAATTTCAGTTTCCGTCACTTTCGTAAGTTTTTTTCGATGCCGCCAAGATCGACGGTCAATTTGTTCGGGGCATTAGTAACAATCCCGACAATCAGACACTGGTGCGCGCCTTGCTCGCAGTGGCACGGGAGTTTGAGATTCTGGTCACTGCCGAATCGGTCGAAACTCAAGAGGATGCGGCGTTCCTGATGTCCGTTGGTGTGGATTGCCTGCAAGGCTACCTGTGTGGCGCGCCCAGCGTCTCGGCCCCCTGGAAGCAGGAAAAATATCAAAGTCAGGTACTTAACCCTGTTTAATCGGGAAAGTGTTTTCCTCATTTAACGCTGAGACAAGCTGACCGTTGCTGCATGTGCAGCATTACGCTATTGCATGGGTACTTGAGCGGGGGATCACGGGGCGCTCTTGTTTCGAGAGGGCTCCTCTCGGCCTGCGCCGTCAGACATTCCGCTGGCCCATGACGGTAAAGGACTGATCATATGACCAACGTAGTAATCGCATCCGCCGCACGCACAGGTGTCGGCAGCTTTGGTGGTTCGTTTGCGAACACCCCTGCACATGATCTGGGCGCTGCCGTCCTGGAGGCAGTTGTCGAACGCGCCGGAGTGGAGAAAGGCGAAGTCAGCGAAACCATTTTGGGGCAGGTTCTAACAGCCGCCCAAGGCCAGAACCCTGCCCGTCAGGCCCATATCAACGCCGGCCTGCCGCAGGAAAGCGCGGCCTGGGGGATCAACCAGGTTTGTGGTTCGGGCCTGCGCGCCGTGGCCCTTGGCGCACAGCACATTCAGCTGGGCGATGCCGAGATCGTCGCTGCCGGTGGTCAGGAAAACATGACTCTGTCGCCCCACGCCGCAGCTTTGCGCGCTGGCCACAAGATGGGCGATATGAAGTATATCGACACAATGATCCGCGACGGTTTGTGGGATGCTTTCAACGGCTACCACATGGGCCAGACTGCCGAGAATGTTGCCGAGAAATGGCAGATCAGCCGCGACATGCAGGATGAATTCGCTGTTGCCTCGCAGAACAAGGCCGAAGCCGCTCAAAAAGCAGGCAATTTCGCGGATGAGATCGTGCCCTTCACCATCAAGACCCGCAAGGGTGACATCGTGATGGACAAGGACGAGTACATCCGCCACGGCGCAACAATGGAAGCCATGGCAAAGCTGCGTCCGGCTTTCGCCAAAGACGGTTCGGTGACCGCCGCCAACGCGTCGGGCTTGAATGACGGTGCCGCCGCGACCCTGCTGATGTCCGCTGAAAACGCGGAAAAGCGCGGGATCGAGCCCCTGGCCCGCATCGCGTCTTATGCAACCGCAGGTCTGGACCCGTCGATCATGGGCGTAGGCCCGATCTATGCCTCGCGCAAGGCGCTGGAAAAGGCAGGCTGGTCTGTTGACGATCTGGATCTGGTCGAAGCCAACGAAGCCTTTGCCGCGCAAGCCTGCGCTGTAAACAAGGACATGGGTTGGGACCCTTCAATCGTGAACGTCAACGGCGGCGCGATTGCAATTGGCCACCCGATCGGCGCCTCGGGCTGCCGCGTTCTGAACACGCTTCTGTTCGAAATGAAGCGCCGCAACGCGAAGAAAGGTCTGGCGACCTTGTGCATCGGTGGCGGCATGGGTGTCGCCCTGTGTGTGGAGCGCGACTAAGTGTTCCACAAACCAAATAGAAAAGGGCGTCCGTTGGACGCCCTTTTTTGTTACATTGGGGTATTGCCCCTTTGATGCGACGATATTGCCATTCGGAATCCGAAGAATAATGACGAAACAATATTGCGCAAGATCACCTCTCAAAGTAACAGCATTACCAAGACAACTGAAATTGGAGGAGTCATAAATGGCACGTACAGCACTCGTTACCGGCGGTTCCCGCGGCATCGGCGCAGCAATTTCCAAGGCGCTCAAGGCCGAAGGGTACAATGTTGCGGCCACCTATGCAGGGAATGACGAAGCCGCCGCGAAGTTCACCGAAGAGACCGGTATCAAGACCTACAAGTGGAACGTCGCCGATTATGACGAATCCAAAGCAGGCATCGAGAAAGTGGAGGCCGAAGTTGGCCCCATCGATATCGTTGTCGCCAACGCAGGCATCACCCGCGATGCACCGTTCCACAAAATGACGCCCGATCAGTGGAAAGACGTGATCGACACCAATCTGACCGGCGTGTTCAACACCGTCCACCCTGTTTGGCCCGGCATGCGCGAGCGCAAGTTCGGCCGCGTGATCGTCATCAGCTCGATCAACGGTCAGAAAGGCCAGTTCGCGCAAGTAAACTATGCCGCGACCAAAGCAGGTGATCTGGGTATTGTGAAGTCTCTGGCGCAGGAAGGCGCGCGTGCAGGCATCACCGCCAACGCGATCTGCCCCGGCTACATCGCAACCGAAATGGTCATGGCGGTGCCAGAAAAGGTTCGCGAGGCCATCATTGGTCAAATCCCGGCTGGCCGTTTGGGTGAGCCTGAAGAAATCGCGCGTTGTGTCGCGTTCCTGGCCTCTGATGATTCGCAGTTCATCAACGGCTCGACCATCTCGGCCAACGGTGCGCAGTTCTTCGTCTGATCCGTATATCAGAAAAAAAACGGGCCGGTCCATTTGGACCGGCCCTTTCTTATCCCGTAAGATCGCGCGCGCAGCGATCAGCGGGAACCGAAAATCCATCCCCAAAACTGCCAGACCACCTGGCTGCGCTCTTGATGGGCGCGCAGAATCGCCATCTGGGCGGCGGGATTTGTCGTCATCTCGATCATGGCCGTCTCCTTGTTTCAAATTAGATTTGCTTGACCTGATGCGAATATGTGCTTCTAATTATAAGCCGACAAACGAGCTTTCTTGGGTCTTCAGTTAAGATTTACTTCACTATGAGTGACTATCTTCCACCGCTGACCGCGCTCCGTGCGTTTGACGCCGCGGCCCGGCACATGTCTTTCGCGAAGGCGGCAGAGGAATTGCATGTAACACCAGCCGCCCTGTCCTTTCAGATCAAATCGCTTGAGGAACATCTGGGGCGACCGCTGTTTCGCCGTTTGAACCGCGCCGTTGAACTGACCGAGGCAGGTCGCGCTCTTGCTCCTGGTGCGTCTGAAGGCTTTGCAATATTGCAATCCGCATGGCGCGCAGTGCGAAGGCAGGAAGACAACAACAGCCTGACCGTTACCGCAGGTCCCGCGCTGACGGCCAAATGGCTGGCCCCACGGCTGTACGAGTTCGCCCGCGCGCATCCTGAAATCGATCTGAAATTCTCGGCTACGCTGCGCAACATGGACCTTGAGCGGGACGACGTGGATGTCGCCATCCGTTTCGGCAACGCGGCAGACGAAGGGTTGTACTCTGTTCCTGTGCGTAAGGAATGGCTGACCCCTGTCATGACCCTGGAATTGGCGGAACAATTCCCCACTCCGGATAGCCTGCAAAAAGCCCCTTTGATCCATGACGAGTCGATCAGCTTTCTGACCCCACCCTGCGACTGGCCCGCCTGGTTTCGCGCCGTGGGCATCGATTTCACCCCAACCCATGGAGCGCATTTTTCCAATGCCGATCACGCGATCGATGCTGCCGTCGCCGGTGTTGGCGTGGCACTTGGGCGGCGCGCCATGATTCTCAAGGATCTGACCGAAGGCCGATTGGTTGCGCCGTTCAAAACAGCCTTGGAAACCAAAGGTCGGTTCCGGTTCTTGTGCCTTCCGGGGGCCGAGAAAAAACCTCAGATCGCAGCTTTTCGCGATTGGTTCCTGACTGAAATTGAAAAAACCGCGCATATATCGGATGAGTTCAAAATCATACCGATTGAAGAGGTTTTCCCCCTATGACCAAAATGCGTGCAACGGCTATCGGTTTTGTGGCCGTTTTACTGTGGTCCTTACTGGCGTTGTTCACTGTAGGGTCTGCGCCCACACCGCCTCTTCTGCTGAACACAATATGCTTTACGATCGGCGGCGCTTTGGGTCTGATCTGGGCGACGGCAACCGGCGGGTTGAGTGGTTTGAAAAAGGTTCCCTGGACCACTTACCTGTTTGGTACTTTGGGTCTGTTTGGCTATCACGCGCTGTATTTTTCAGCCCTGCGCATGGCCCCCGCGGCCGAGGCTGGGTTGATCGCCTATCTCTGGCCTCTGCTCATCGTGCTTATGTCGGGACTGCTTCCGGGTGAACATCTGCGCATCGGGCATCTGATCGGGGCCTGTCTTGGCTTTGCAGGGGCTGCTGTGATCATCGCAGGCGGCGGCGGGGCAGGTTTTCAGGCACAACACTTGCCCGGATACGCATTGGCCCTGCTCTGCGCGCTGACATGGTCGGGCTATTCCGTCCTGTCGCGCAAACTGGGTGATACACCAACCAGTTCGGTCGCGGTTTTTTGCCTTGCAGCCGCGCTGGCGTCTGGCCTGCTACATCTGGCTTTGGAAGACACGGTATTTCCAGACACAACCCTTGGCTGGGTCTCGGTTCTGGCGCTTGGCCTGGGGCCTGTCGGAGCGGCGTTTTATGTTTGGGATATTGGGGTCAAGCAAGGCGACATTCAAATCCTCGGAACCTCATCTTATGCGGCTCCGTTATTGTCGACCCTTGCTTTGGTGGTCGCCGGAATCACCGCCCCGTCCTGGGGTCTGGCGATTGCGGCCTTTCTGATCACTGGCGGGGCCTTGATCGCGGCCCGCGCCAGCCTGAAAGCTTAAGCGGACAGGCGTTCGATCTCTTCTTTGAGTTTGAGCTTCTGTTTCTTTAACTGAGCTATATGGAGATCATCAATGCCCGGCGAGCGTTGGGCTTGTTCCACTTCGAGACCGAGAGATTCGTGCTTTTTCTTCAGTTCCGTCAGATGTGCGCTCACGCTCATTGCGATCCTCCTTGTTTACGTGTCTGTATGTCACGTAAGAAGTTGACCACATCGTTTCCACCCTGTCACGCTGCACAAGCACGGAATCTGTAATAAATCCGACAAAATAGGCTGGTCATTGCCGATGGACGTCAGAACCGGGGCAACGGGGCGGCCTGCCGTAGAACTGCGGAAACCTGCTCGGTATAGCTTTCGCCATCTGTTTCGTGGCGCTCGCCCGCATGCAAAATCAATGGCGCATGGAGGCGAAATGCCGCACGCCCCCCCTTGCGAGCCCGCAATATGACCAGTTCGGCCTCTCGACCCGCGCGTGCGCAGAGCGGCAACACTTCAACCGAGCCCAGTTTGCCCGCACAGGCCACTATCATGTCCGGCAGGCGATCTGCCTTCTGGACCATATGCAGATACCCTTGCGGGGCCAGACGTTTGGCCGCGACAGAAATCCAGTCATGCAAGGGGGTGTCTTCCCCCAAAGCAATGCTTCGGCCAGCGTCGCGGGCGCGACTATGCGCTCCGGCGCGGTAATAGGGGGGATTGGCAATGACGTGATCGAACTGTCGCTGCCGGATCTCGGCAGGCAAAGCGGATAGGTCTGCCTCAATCAAATCCAGTTCCACACTGTTGATCTCCGCGTTCCGGCGCGCCAGATCGGCATAAGCCTGTTGCAATTCGATACCTGTCAAATGAAGGCCGGGAACCCGTGCCGACAGACACAGAATGGCCGCTCCGGCACCACATCCCAGTTCCAATACGGACTGCCCGGCCTTAGCAGGAACAGACGCGGCCAGCAAAACCGGGTCTACCCCGGCGCGATACCCCGACACGGGTTGCAACAAGCGAATCTGGCCACCCAGGAAATCGTTGCAGGTCAATTCTTTGTCATCAAAGCGGGTCATCGGCCCAGCGGAATCTCATTATCGCGCATTACACGCTCGGCCCGGGTCAGGTCTTCGGCCCGAACCATGAGGCGCCGGGGGAAGATTCCGATACCACCTTCGAGGATGCTCATATTTACGTCCATCTGAAAGCAGTCTATATCCTCGCCCTCAAGGAGAGCGGATGCAAAGGCCAGGATTGTTGGATCGGTACTGCGCAGTAGTTCTTTCATGGGGATGGATGTAAGGGCAAGGCGAGGCGGAAGTCGAGCCTTGTATCAGGAGTGTGATGACCGTCGACATGATCTCAAAACCGCATGAGCGCCTCGCTGAACTGTTGGCGGGTGAGATGGAGGCCGTGAATGGCCTGATCCGCACACGGATGGCGTCGGACCACGCGCCGCGTATCCCCGAGGTGACTCAGCATCTTGTTGAAGCGGGTGGAAAGCGTCTGCGTCCAATGCTGACATTGGCCGCCGCGCATCTGTTCGGCTATGCTGGCGACCACCATGTGCGCCTTGCCGCTACTGTTGAATTTATTCACACCGCGACCCTGCTGCATGACGACGTGGTGGACGAAAGCGATAAACGACGCGGTCGTCCAACCGCAAATCTGCTGTGGGATAACAAATCCAGCGTTCTGGTCGGCGATTACCTGTTTTCGCGTAGCTTCCAACTGATGGTCGAAACCGGCTCACTTCGGGTATTGGACATTCTGGCCAACGCCTCGGCCACCATTGCAGAAGGCGAAGTGTTGCAGATGACGGCGGCAACTGATCTGCGCACGGATGAAAGCGTTTATTTGCAGGTCGTACGCGGCAAGACAGCCGCGTTGTTCTCTGCTGCGACCGAGGTCGGCGGCGTGATCGCTGGCGCGTCGGAAGAACAGGTCAAAGCCCTGTTCGACTACGGTGACTCATTGGGCATCGCTTTCCAGATAGCGGACGACCTGCTAGACTATCAGGGCGACAGCAAGGCAACCGGTAAGAACGTGGGCGATGATTTCCGCGAACGCAAGCTGACCCTTCCAGTGATCAAAGCCGTGGCTCAAGCCACACCCGAAGAGCGCACCTTCTGGGAGCGTACCATTGAAAAGGGTCGTCAGCAGGACGGCGATCTGGATCATGCGCTGCGGCTGATGGAAAAATACGCCACGCTTGAGGAAACCCGGAAAGACGCTTTGGGTTGGGTCAAAAAAGCCAAAGCCGCATTGGACCTGTTGCCTGATCACGAGATTCGCAGCCTGCTGCATGACCTGGCCGATTACGTGGTCTCGCGCCTCAATTAAGCTGAGTGGCGCGGCACCACCAACCAGAATGGGCTGCGCCGATCTCATAGGCTGCGAAATGTGCGTCTTTCATCGTCGGGTAAAGCGCAAAGCAGGTTGACCCCGACCCCGACATGCGCGCCACAAGGGCGCGATTGGTCGTGCTCAACTCATCCAGAACCTGCTCGATCTCGGGCGCAACTGCCATGGCAGGCTGCTCCAGATCGTTTCGCTGTTCGCGCAGCCACTGGGCGCAATCGTAAGCACTTTCGAATTCAGGGATACACTCTGGCATCGGTGGATTGTCTCTGGACGCCAGCGCGTTGAAAACGGCGCCTGTCGGCACTGGTATGTTCGGATTGACCAATAGGGCCGGCAGGTGCGGAAGGTTCACATCAACCAATCGGTCACCAATGCCCTGCATCCTGATCGCTCGGCCCGCCTGACAGACGGGCACATCTGCCCCCAATGACAACGGCAAATTCGGTGGAACATCAAAACCTTGCTCCGCCAAAGTCCGAAGTGTGGTAGCGGCATCCGACGAACCGCCCCCGATACCCGCCCCGTGAGGCAAAGATTTGCTAAGCTCGATATGCCCGGTCCAACCAATGCCCTCGGCTGCTTTCCACACCAGATTGCGGTCGTCCGTGGGAACCCCATTGGCAAACTCTCCGCGCACATCCATGGACAATGCAGGTCCGGGTTCAAACGTCAGCTGATCGCCCATGTCTGCAAAGACCACCAGCGAATCCAACAAATGATAGCCGTCGTCCCGGCGACCGGTCACATGTAGGGTCAGGTTGATCTTGGCGGGCGCAAACGCCTCAATTTCCATTAGCGACTTTCAAAGGTTCGGCACCCTCTTCGGCCAGCACGGCATCCAGCCCCACCTCGATCTTGCGCCTAATACGATCCGGGTCGGCCTCACTATCGGTATCTTCCGGGTCGATAAAAGACAGCGCCCGTTTCCACTGGAATTCGGCCTCACGCGCCCGGCCCACTGCCCAATAGACATCGCCCAGATGGTCATTCACCACCGGATCGACCGGCATCAGCTCTACGGCACGCTCCATCTGCTCAACAGCTTCGTCATAGCGACCCAGACGGAATAGGACCCAGCCCAGGCTGTCGACAATGTAACCGCTGTCCGGACGGGCCGCGGCGGCGCGTTGAATCATGTCCAGCGCCTCGTCCAGTTTCTCTTTGCGCTCGACAAGGGAATAGCCCAGATAATTCAGAACTTGCGGCTGATCCGGGTTCAGCTCAAGAGCACGGCGGAAATCTGCTTCGGCCTCGTCCCACTGTTTCAGCCGCTCGTGGCTGATGCCGCGGGCATAGTGCAAGAACCAGTTGCCCCCTGCCGCATTGTCTGTCAGCGCGATTGCCGTGTCATAAGACGTCACTGCCGCCTGATAGTTTTCCTGACGCCGTTGCAGATCGGCCAATGCCACATGCACACCCGGAAGGTCAGGATCTTGCGTTGCCAGGTTTTGCAGCACCTCAACGGCAGCATCGGTTTTACCCGAGCGGTCCAGAACCTCGGCCCGACCCAGCTCTGCCGCGTGGTGATCGTTGCTGTCCGCCGGAACCGTACGATAGGCCGCAACCGCCAGGTCGTATTGCTCCAGCTGGTCGAGTAGGTCTGCGCTCAGCAGAATGGCATCCACGTGACCTGGGCGCAGAAAACTGGCCAATCGTGTGTAAAGAAGAACATAGTCCGGCGACGCCTCAGCGTTCAGCGCGACACCAACGGAAAAGAAAATCTCGGCCATACCATCCTGAGCAGAACGGATATGGGTAAAGGGCAACGTTTCACCCGCCTCCAACTGGCTGGTATAGTTTTCGATGGTCGGATCGCTGCCTGCGACGAAGACATCTTCTAGGAACTGAATTGCGTCTTCGTTCTGATCCAGTTGCGACAGGACCTCGGTTCGTGCCAAAGCCGCCCGACGCGTAAAGCGTGCAATCGCGCCGTCATTGGCTGCAAAGACCGCCTCGGCACCTTCAAAATCGCCGATCGAGGCCAGAGCCATAGCCTTGTGATACAACGCAAATTCCCTCAGGCCCTCTTGCGTGGCAACGGCATCAAACTGCTCCATCGCCTTTGTCATCTCACCCTGCGCCAAGTTGGCCCAAGCGATCATCAACCCGTCCACCAATGGCCCGACACCCTGTGTTTCAGGGTCGCGGGCCAGAAGGACGTCGTATTTGCCTTCTGCAATCAGATTGGCCGCAATCACCATGCGTGCGCCCTGGCTGGGCAGGTTGGCTGCTTCGATTTGTTGGGCGACCGGCAATGCGCGTTCGATCTCGCCCAATGCCAGGCGCGCCACAACAACGCTTTCCAACAAAAGGGGATTTTGGGAATCGAACTTCAGTGCTTGGGCATAATACCGCTCGGCTGCGGCATAATCACTTTCGTAGATTGCCTGTCGCCCGGCCAAATATGACCCTGCGCCCGAGTCTGAGTAAGCCGGTACTGCGACCGACGACATGAGCAGCACGGACAAAGCCGCGCGACGAACGAGGGAAACCACCGAAATCCTGCCTTGCTATCGTTGACTGACATTCAAGCTAGGGCTTTGGCTGGCAAGAGGCAATGGCAGAGCCTTCACGACCCTGCCAGTGCCCGCTTTTTCGCTTACATATTAGGGTAGTTCGGACCGTCCCCACCCTGCGGCGTTGTCCACGTGATATTCTGGCTGGGATCCTTGATGTCGCAGGTTTTGCAGTGCACGCAGTTCTGGAAGTTAATGACGAATCGCGGACCGCTTTCATCCTCCACCATCTCGTATACGCCCGCCGGACAGTAGCGCTGCGCCGGTTCATCGAACTTGGGCAGGTTCACTTTGACCGGGATCTCGGGGTCGGCCAGCTTCAGGTGGCAGGGCTGGCTTTCCTCATGATTGGTCGCCGCGAAAGACACGTTGGTCAGGCGGTCGAAGGACAGCACACCATCAGGTTTCGGATAGTCGATCGGCTGGTGCTTGCTTGCATCCTCGGTCGACTCTGCGTCGTTCTTGCCATGGCCCAGCGTACCCAACACCGAGAAGCCCAGCGTGTTGGTCCACATGTCCATGCCGCCCAACACCAGTGAGGCGGTCAGGCCGTATTTTGACCACAGTGGCTTGACGTTGCGTACCTTCTTCAGGTCGCTGCCAATCGCGCCTTCGCGCACGTCGGCTTCATAGGCGGTCAGTTCGTCACCCGAACGATCGGCCTTGATCGCATCGAACGCGGCCTCGGCTGCGGCTTTACCGGATAGCATTGCGTTATGGTTGCCCTTGATGCGCGGCACGTTGACCATGCCGGCTGAGCAGCCCAGCAGCGCCACACCTGGAGCAACCAGTTTCGGCATCGACTGAAAGCCGCCTTCGGTGATCGCACGGGCACCATATGAGACACGCTTGCCGCCTTTCAGCAGTTCGGCCACCATCGGGTGATGCTTGAAGCGCTGGAATTCCATGTAGGGGTACAGGTGCGGGTTCTTGTAGTTCAGGTGAACCACAAAACCGACATACACCTGATTGTTTTCAAGGTGATAGATGAACGACCCGCCACCTGCATTGCTGCCCAGCGGCCAGCCCATGGTGTGCGTGACGCGGCCTTCCTTGTGCTTGGCAGGGTCGATCTCCCAGATCTCTTTCATTCCGACGCCGTACTTCTGCGGCTCCTTACCGGCAGACAGGTCATACTTCGCAATGACTTCTTTGGACAGCGAACCGCGCACACCTTCCGACAGGAAGACGTATTTGCCGTGCAACTCCATGCCCGGCTCGGTGTTGGGGCCGTAAGAGCCGTCAGCTTCCAGACCAAAGACACCGGCAACCACGCCTTTGACTTCGCCATTGTCGCCATAAACCATTTCCGAGCACGCCATGCCCGGGAAGATTTCGACGCCCAACTCTTCGGCTTGCTCGGCCATCCAGCGGCAGACATTGCCCATCGAGACGATATAGTTGCCGTGGTTGTTCATCAGTGGCGGCATCGGGAAATTGGGGATGCGAATCTTGCCCGCTTCACCCAGCATATAGAAGTTGTCTTCCTCAACTGGCACGTTCAGCGGTGCGCCTTTTTCTTTCCAGTCCGGGATAAGTGCATCCAGACCGCAGGGATCAAGAACCGCACCCGAAAGGATGTGCGCGCCAACTTCCGAGCCCTTTTCCAGCACCACGACGTTCAGGTCGGCATCCAGCTGTTTCAGACGAATGGCCGCAGACAGGCCCGCGGGGCCTGCACCCACGATCACCACATCGTATTCCATCGCTTCGCGTTCAATCTCGGCCATCGCGGGCTCCCTAGCTAACTTTCCGATTTGGCGCTGTCACCGCCTGATCTGCGCAATTTTGTTTCACGGCTGATTACATGCTCGGAAAGACTTTGGTCAATCGAAACACGGCGTAACAAGGGCGCTATTCGACACATCAGGCCTCTGGCGCATCCCCCATCAGGTATCTGGGACCGCTACCATGCGATTTTGCCCTGTCATCTGGGTTGTAGAGCGCACATTTCGGCAAGCTCAGGCACCCGCACCCGATGCAGCCATCCAGATTGTCGCGTAACCGCATCAGAGTATCGATTCGCTGATCCAGATGGGCGCGCAATTGCACACTAATGGCCTTCCAGTCCTGCGGCGTTGGCGTGCGACTTCCCGGCAGGCCCGACAAGACCTCACGGATTTCCGGCAAGGTCAAGCCAAACTGCTGCGCAATCATCACAAAGCTCAGCCGCCGGATGTCTGCCCGCTGATAACGCCGCTGCCCACCCGCGTTGCGCCAGGGCGAGATCAGACCCTGCGCTTCATAGTACCGGATGGCCGACACCGCCAGCCCGGTGCGCCGGGCCAATGCGCCAATTGCAAGCCCCTCTGAAACAGCCATCAAAGCCTCAAAATATTACCTTGACCTAAAGTTAGGTTTAGAAATTACGATGAGTCGTGACAAGCCAAAAAACAGGAGATCCCATGATGGCAACGCTTGAACATACCAATTTCACTGTCCGCGACCCGCAGGCTTCGGCTGCCTGGATGCAAAAGGTCTTTGATTGGAAAACCCGCTGGGAAGGCCCGGCAATTTCAGGCGGATACACTGTTCACGTCGGTTCCGCTCATACATATCTGGCACTGTACAAACCTGATGAGCCAAGACCGTCAGACGAAAGCAGCTATGATGTGATCGGCGGGCTGAACCACGTGGGGGTGTTGGTCGAAGACATCGATGCCACCGAAGCCAAAGTGCGCAAAGCAGGATTCGAGCCCCACAATCATGCCGACTACGAACCAGGACGTCGGTTCTATTTCAGGGATGACAACGGTATCGAGTTTGAAGTTGTACAATATGATTGAGATGTTGTGGCTCAGCACCCCGTCTCAGCGCTGGCGCAGGTCGCGGCATCCCGATCATCGCCACAGGCCGCATCCCAAATCAAAACGGCGCGAAGTCGCGAATTGATCGCTGCTGACGCTGTCACCTCTTGCAATTCACGTGGCATTTGGGTCAGGTATTCGTCAACCTAACATTCGCCCCGACGCTTCTGTGCGGCGGGGCGACTCAATTTATGCGTGGACGTAGAGAGTATGGAAAAGATCCCAATGACGCCTGCGGGCAATGCCGCGCTCGCGGCTGAGCTGAAGAACCTCAAATCCGTTGAACGCCCGGCGATCATCGAGGCGATTGCATCGGCGCGCGAACTGGGCGACCTGAAGGAAAACGCTGAATATCATTCGGCTCGCGAAAAGCAGGGTTTCATTGAAGGGCGCATCAAGGAACTGGAAGGTATCCTTTCACTTGCCGATGTCATTGACCCGGCCAAGTTGACCGGCGCAGTCAAGTTTGGCGCAAAAGTTACATTGGTCGACGAAGACACCGATGAAGAAAAGACGTGGCAGATTGTTGGTGAATACGAGGCCAATATCGAAAACGGCCTGCTGAACATCAAATCTCCCATCGCCCGCGCCCTGATCGGCAAGGACGAGGGGGACAGTGTAGAAGTACGCACGCCCGGTGGCGTGCGGTCTTATGAAATTCTTAGTATCGAGTACGCCTGACCGGAGCGCATGTTATGTCGGGACCCAAACCTGACCCGGAAACAGAAAGACCGACCTCGCTGGGCATCTATGATCGCCCAAAGGCATCGGCTGTCACTGAAATTGAGATCGCCGCGTTGGTGCTCAGTCTGATCTGGTTGGTGGTGTCGGTTGTCTTTCTGGTGCTTCCGGAACAGGGTCAAAGCGGCGGCTTCATTGTCACCTTTCTGGCGGTGTTCATGCCCGTGGCCATGATCTGGGTCGCGGCAACGGCAATGCGTGCCAGCCGGGTGATGCGCGAAGAAAGCGAACGGCTGCAAACGGCGATTGATGCCATTCGGCAGGCTTACGTTGCGCAGCAGCAGCGTGCGTCCAGCACCTATGAGCCTGCCGTGGCAAAAAAGCTGGACGAAATCGCAGCGGCCACCCGGAAAACGGAGAACGCACTGGCGACATTCTCAACCAAGCGCGCCGCTCCGACGACCGCCTCGGTGCAATCCTCCGCTCCAGGCGACCAAACCTCGCTCGAACTGGGAACGCCTGCGGAGGAGATTGCGCCGCCGCTCAGCGCCTCAGTTTTCATCCGTGCGCTGAACTTTCCGGAAACACAGGATGACACCGAAGGGTTCAATGCGCTGCGCGTGGCGCTGAAAGACCGCAAGACGGCGCAGATTGTCCAAGCTTCGCAGGATGTTCTGACCCTGCTCAGCCAAGAAGGCATCTATATGGATGACCTGCGCCCCGATATGGCTCGGCCAGAAATCTGGCGTCAATTCGCCCAAGGCACACGCGGCCGCGCCGTTGCTGCGTTGGGGGGTGTCCGCGACAGGTCTTCACTGGCGCTGACAGCAACCCGGATGAAACAGGATCCGATCTTCCGCGACGCGGCCCATCATTTCCTACGCCGTTTCGACAAGATGATGGCCGAGTTCGAGCCCACCGCAAGCGATGCGGAACTGAGCGCACTGGGCGAAACCCGCACGGCGCGCGCGTTCATGTTGCTGGGCCGGGTAGCTGGGACCTTCGACTAAAAAGTTACGACCCGCCAAGACATCTTGGTCGCGCTACTGAACCCAAACAGGTGCTTTAACGGCCCGGTTTTTTCTTCACCAACAGGCCGAAACCCTTCACGCTCATACAAGGCGCGGGCTCGGGGGTTAGTGTCAATCACATCCAGTTGAACCTCTGACATTCCTCGGCTACGAGCCTCTTGTTTGATGGCGCGCAGCAGGGCTGTTCCCACGCCTTTGCCACGCGCTTCGGCAGCGACAAAGATGCCATCCATCTGGAACACACCCGGTTTCAACTCACGCTCCAGCACGCTCAGAATAAGGGCGCGCCAAATGGCCCCGAACCAGCCATAGACCCGTGCCAGGTCTGACATGCTGCCTCCGGCCAAACCGCCATCGCGCGTCTTGAACCCTGCCAGACCCAGCATCCGGCCCGTGTCATCCCGTGCAACCAGCGCAAAGTCCGGGTTCAATGCTGTTTCAAAAAAGGCCAGGCCCTTTTCATCAGGGCCCATGACCTTGTTCAGCTTGGCCCGGAACGCCTGCCAGAACAGCGCTGCTGCCTGAGCGCGCTCTTGGTCAGAAAATCCGGGTGAAATTGCGATGGTCAAACACCAAAGCTCCCATACGGTATGAAATGTACTGGGTCGCCCGGCTTAATGTGCCGCGCGCCATCTTCGATTTCGACCAATCCTTCGGCCCAGCTGAGCCCACTGATCCGGCCCGATCCTTCCGAATGGAACACCTCGGCCCGCCCATTCCGCACCCTTGCACGCAGGTATTCACGGCGGCCGGGTTTCTTGCGTTTCTCAAAAGCGGCAGGCACCTCGAACCCTTGCGGATCCACCCAACCTTCGCCCGACATCAGGCCCAGCGCGGGGCGTGCAAAGATCAGCGTGCAGACCATGGCAGCCACCGGGTTGCCCGGCAGGCCAAACACCGGCACGCCTGACCACAAACCCAAGGCCAACGGACGTCCCGGCTTTAACGCAATCCGCCAGTGCTGCATCGCCCCCGCTTCACGCAACAGGGCGGACACGTGATCTTCGTCGCCCGCAGACGCACCTCCGCTGGTCAGAATCACGTCGGCCTGACCTGCGGCCTGGTCCAACCGGTCCCGCAACGCATCCCGATCATCCGAAACACGCCCCACATCAACGGGCACGAACCCAATCCGCTCGATCAATGAAAGCAACATCGGGCGGTTGGCGTCGAAAATCTGCCCTGGACCGGCAATGTCTCCGGGTTCGACCAGCTCATCACCGGTTGAAACCACCGCCACGCGCAGTGGCTTGCGCACATTTACCTCGGCGATTCCCACAGCGGACATCAACGCAAGATCGGCAGGTGTCAACCGACGCCCGACGGGCAAAGCCATATCACCGGCCGCAACATCTTCGCCCGCGCGCCGTGTGTTGGTCCCCTTTTTCAGCGGGCCATGGAAGGCAATATGGCCATCTTTGACCGTGACATCCTCTTCCAGAATAACCGTGTCCACCCCATCAGGCAGCGCCGCGCCCGTCAGGACACGCAAAGCCCGACCTTCGGGCACGTGACCCTCAAATGGAATCCCCGCCGCCGCGCGCCCGTCAACCAGAGGCATGACCTGCGTGCCAACTGGGACGGGGCCTGCGAACCCGAACCCGTCCACCGCAGTGTTGGGCTGGGGCGGGTTCGAACGCTGGGCGATCACATCCTCGGCCAGAATGCGCCCACTCACCTTGGTCAGTGCAAGCGTTTCAACAGATGTGATCGGGTGCAATCTGTCGCGCAGAAAGGTCAATGCCTCATCCACAGGTGTCCACTCGACCCCAGCGGGCAGCGCAAAGCAATCGTTGCGCAACGGGGGTGGGGCTATGTTCGGCTTGTCCTGAGCTACACCCAATATCCAACCTTCCTCTGCCGCTGAGACTTTCATTTGCGCTTTCAACTCCTGCTCTGACAGACGTGACAGAGTCAAGGTGACCTGTTCGACCTGCCAGGCATCTTTGATCCGCCCTGCTGGCGGCGCTCCGAGGGTCAGAGATGGCCAAATCTCTACAAAGGCGACGGGTGTTCCCTGCGGCTGGAACGGCCAGACCGCGACTTGCCCGGCAAAGCGATGACGCAGCCGATTTAGAACCGGTAGCCCCATCATCACTTGTCCACCAACAGCCCCCGCGCCTGCCATCTGCCAGCAGGTAAAGCTGCCCTTTGCCAGGGTTTCCACGACACGGCGGTCCGGGAAGGGGTTGGTATAGTCGGTTTTCCTGCGTGGCAGACCGTCGATGTCACGACGCAGACCGTTCATCCAAAACGGGCCGTTGCCTCCGAAATTCAGGTTGATCTGACCTGCCAGATCAAAACGGTTGTTTGCCTTAGGCGTATCCTCAATATGCCGTTCGAACCAGTCCCACAAAGCCAGGGGATCGTCCGCACCCGTCATCGCGCGGGCAAATCCGGCCGGATAGCCAAACGGGAAATCGAACCCCAGAAACAGGCGGCGGCCTGCATCAAGCTCGGTGCGGATCAGGGCCTCAAGCCACTGTTCAGCAACCAACCTGTTTCGCAGGTATTCGGGTTCCAACAAGCACCCTTCGCGCACAATACAGGCCCAGATCGCATCTTTGCGCGGGGTCGGCCCGGTGTCGTTTCCGCCAGACCAATCCACCATCGCAAAGGTCTGGAAAAGGCTCACAAACCGACTTCTTTCAGGATGAAGTCCGCAATTTCTGTGGTGTCATTCAGATCAATAACCGCGCGGTCCAAATCCAGCGGAGTGTCGCTGGCTACAGCACGTATGGTCGTGTTCTCGGGGGCCATTAGCGTATGGCCCGCCTCGGCCCGAAACGCTTCGATCTTGGGGTGGTTTTCACGCTTGAAGCCTTCGATCAGCACGAGGTCGACCGGTGAAAGCCGTGACAGCAGTTCATCCAATGCAGGCTCTGGTGCACCGCGCAGCTCCTGCATCACGGCAATACGCTGACCTGAGGCAAGCAGAACTTCGCTGGCCCCTGCCATGCGGTGGCGGTGACTGTCGGTGCCGGGCTGATCCACATCGACGCTGTGATGCGCATGTTTAACCGTCGAGACCGTAAAGCCCCGGCCTGTGATCTCGGCCACCAATCGTTCCATCAACCCTGTTTTGCCGGCATTCTTCCACCCGGTGACGCCAAAGACCCTCATGCCTGCTCCAACAACATTCGGGCGCGGTCCAGATCTTCTGGCGTGTTGACGTTGAAGAACGGGTCAAACGGGTCGGCATCGAACAACGCCTCTCGCCCGTCATGTTTGTCAGTCCACAGCACCACCTTGCGCAGCCCATCTGTCAGCGCCGCACGCAGATCGTCGCGCAGCGCCACGGGCCAGAGGCCGAAGGTCGGGTGTCGGTTGACCCGCCTGCCCCCGCCGGATTTCAGCGCCTCAGCTCCCGTGCGTGGGGTCGTGGCCAAAACCAGAGGATACGTCTGCCCTTCCGCGGCCTCTTGCAGTCGCGCCACCAAGTCGCGCGGAAAGAACGGTGTATCAGCGGCAGCAGTCACAATGCTGTCCGCCCCCTGCGCTGCCGCCCAGTCCAGCCCGGCCAGCACACCGGCCAGAGGCCCGGCGAAACCTTCGATCGTGTCGGGTAGGATGGGCAGGTTCAGGTCGCTGAAGCGCTCTGGATCACCATTGGCATTCAACGCCAGATTGCTCACCTGCGGAGACAGACGGTCGATGACATGGGACAGCAGGTTCTGCCCACCTATTTGCAGCAAGCCCTTGTCACCGCCGCCCATCCGGGTGGCCTGCCCGCCTGCGAGGATGATACCGAGCGGTTTCTTGAGAAGGTTATTCATGGCACTCTTCCGGCGATGTTTCTTGTCTTCTACCGCAACGGTTGACGGGTCTACGTCGCGCAGCAGGCGATCTTCGCCCGACAGGCAGACGAAGCGCTGCCCGCGCATCCGACCGATCAGCGTCAACCCAACCTCGCGCGCGATCTCGACACCCCAGGCGGTGAAGCCAGAACGGGAAGCCAGAACCGGGATGCCCATCATTGCCGTCTTGATCACCATCTCGGATGTCAGGCGACCGGTGGTGTAAAGGATCTTGTCCTCGGCCACCTCGCCTTCTGACAGCATCCAGCCTGCGATCTTGTCGACAGCGTTGTGGCGGCCCACGTCCTCCATGTAGACCAGCGGGCGATTTTCGCGGCAAAGGACCGTGCCGTGGATTGCGCCAGCCTCAAGATAAAGCGACGGGGTACGATTGATCTTGGAGGCAAGATCGTACAGCCACGACGTACGCACCTGCACCTGCGGCAGCTGCACGTCCTCAAGACCCTCCATCATGTCGCCAAAGACAGTGCCGACAGCGCAACCACTGGTGCGGGTCTTCTTCTTCAGCTTATCCTCATACGATGTCTCACGCGCTGTTCGTACAACAACGGTTTCAAGATCGTCGTCATAGTCCACGCGGATAATCTCATCATCCGCCAACAGCATCCCCTGATTGCGCAGGAAGCCCAAAGCCAGATATTCAGGATAGTCGCCGATGGTCATCGCCGTCACGATTTCCTGAGAATTGAGGAAGATCGTCAACGGGCGTTCTTCAACCACTGAAATCTGGCTGGCCTCGCCGTTCTGGTCCACACCTTCAACCGCCCGGGTAAGGCGGTCCGAGCCCGGATCAGGGGCGACAAGATAGTCCGACAGGTCGATTTCCGTGGCCAATTGCAACCCCTTCCCAAGACAGATACTGCTGCGGGCATCACCATAGGATTTAGCCATGGCCTCTGCCACATCCAAGTCTTACTTCTGGAAAGGTTTTCGCGACGGGACACCCTTTATCTTCGTCGCCGTGCCCTTTGGCCTGTTGTTCGGTGTATTCGCGACCGAAGCCGGGCTAACCATTGTTCAGACAATGGCTTTTACTTCGACCGTTTTTGCCGGAGCGGCACAGTTTGCGGCATTACAACTGCTGCAGGACAACACGCCGACGGCGATTATCATAATCTCAGCGCTGGCGGTGAATTTACGTATGGCGATGTACTCCGCATCGCTGACACCTTATCTGGGTGCGGCACCGATGTGGCAGCGTGCCTTTGCCGCCTATCTGACCGTGGACCAGTCTTATGCCTGCTCCATTGTGCGGTTCGAGAAAGAGCCAGACCTGTCGGTGCCGCAACGCATGGCTTATTTCGTGGGTTCGGTCACGCCGATCACACCGCTCTGGATTCTTGCCACCTACCTAGGCGCAGTACTGGGCGCGCAGATTCCGGAAAGCTGGGCGCTGGATTTCGCCCTGCCAATCACATTTCTGGCCATGATCGGGCCGATGATGCGGACCTTTGCACATGTGGTCGCGGCGCTGGTGGCCATCGCAGTGTCGCTGTTGACCGTCGTAATCCCGTTCAATCTGGGCCTGCTGATTGCAGGGTCTGCGGGAATGATCGCCGGAGCACAAGCGGAACTGATCCTAGAGCGCAGAAAGTTGCAACGATGACCCAGACCGATCCTGTCACCATCTGGACCATCATCATAGGCCTGGCCATAGGCAGCTATGCCTTGCGATTTGTCTTTATC
This sequence comes from Ruegeria sp. 6PALISEP08, assembly GCF_001238295.1. GTDB lineage: Bacteria > Pseudomonadota > Alphaproteobacteria > Rhodobacterales > Rhodobacteraceae > Ruegeria. Next base: position 78,606 of record NZ_LGXZ01000006.1, on the reverse strand, counting down.
GGCCTTGTAGGTGACCGCCCGATGCCGACCTGGCTGCTGCGTCACCTGCGGTACACGGCAGTTGCGATTCTGCCTGCATTGATCGCACCATTGGTTGTCTGGCCCTCGGCGACCGAGGGGCAGCCTGACCTTCCCCGGATGTCAGCGGCAGCAGTTGCGTTGGTTGTAGGTGTGATCAGCAAAAACGTGTTGGCCGCCATCTTTTCCGGGGCCGCCACCCTCTACGGTTTGCTGTATCTACTGAGTTGAGACCCCGTCCAACTGGTTAAGGCGCGCATTGTTCGCGGCTAGACCTTTTTGCAGATCCGCATCATCGCTTTCCCGATACTCCTCGGTCACGACGCCCGGAATCTGCGCGAACTGATCCGACAGGTTTACCGGGTAAAAGGTGACATCAATTTGCTCGAATCCCGGCACCTGCTTCAATAGTTGCGAGGTGGAGTTGGTACAGAACGCACCGGCGACCGGACCGGATTGCTTAGCAAGCTGCAGGGCAATTTCAGCCTGCTGTGGGGTCACCTGAATGGTCTGGATGCGCGCGTAATGCGTCTCGCGCGCGTGAGAGCTGCGATAGGCTCGCTCGACCGCCGGAGTTATGCCGTAAAGCACATCGTCCTTCATCGGAACAACATCCGCCCTGAACGAGCCGGCAGGGTCAAAGATCACCCGCTCACTGCCCGAAATCATCAACGAGGTATGTGCCCCGGATCCGGTGCGCGTGTTGATCATTGTGTAGAGCGTCAGCGTGGAAGGTCCGGGATCACGATAAGATCTCGAGACGACCTCGGCCTGGTCGGCTTGCGGACGGTTAGAACCTGCACAGCCGGCAACGGTTGCTACCAAAAGGCAGGCAATCAGAATCCTGAGCAAGATAGCCCCCGAAATGCTTAGGAGGCGAAGACCGCCAGGAACAGACACAGAAAGGCAATCGCAACCACGCACCATGTGGTGGCTTTGATGAAACCGTTGAAAGTTTTGGTTTGGACGGTGATGTCCATTTCGCCGTGCTTGTGTTCAGCCATAAGTCTCAGAATCCCAGTTCGCGTGTTTGATCTGTTGGATAATAGAAAACCAGACGCCTGTCACCACGTCATTCGCGCGCAGGGCTTGCTTACCTGAGAACCGAGCATCCCGGATATCCAAACCCCCAACGCCAGGGCAAGCCGCTGCATGGCCCACCGCCAAATCGCACCGCACCATACATCGCATCCGCCGTGATCGCGTGTACGGTGCGAATCTGCTCGGGCGTCATATCGTAGCGGTCGGCATAGTCTTTGGCATAACGGTCTCCATGCTCCACCACGCAAGCGTGCAGAGCATCATCCGCAGCTAAACGGGCGTCATAACTTGCGTCTGCCGTCACCGCATCACCCGCGTTGTGGTAGGCTTGGTCATGGGTCACACAACAATATTCCCATGGCGGGTGCTCTTCATACAGCTCACCGACTTGTGGGAATTGTTTGGCCACCCAACGCCAACTGGTCGACAACCCGCCCGAACATCCATCTGTTTCAAACGCAGTCAATTCGGCACTAACGCTTTGATTTATAAGGGCACGATGAGAGGGCATCTCAAAACTGCGCATCAGATCCTGAGACAATGCAGGCAGCGGCAGCAAAGACACTAACAACGTCAGTCTAAGGGCTGTCATCGCGCATTGCCTCGGTATCGACCTGCAATCCAAACGTCGTGGCCAGCCACAGCAACAGCCGCTCACCCGGCCCCATTTCAGCACGCACGCGCAAGACCTCATTGGCCATGGCCGGGCGATCCGTGATCAGACCATCCACACCCATCGATGCCATTTTGGACATCTGCAATGGATCATTCACCGTCCAGACATAGATATCCTTGCCGGAGTCCTGCACCTTGCGAATCAAACCTGGCGTCACCATCCCTGCATTGACCGCGACGAATTCACCGTCCAACCCGGACAAATCCCCAACGGCGGTGGCCGCCAACACGCCGGACCGCCAGTCGGGGCGCAGCGATTTCATCTTTTGCACCGCCGGATATTTCAGCGACATGGTGGCAATGTCGTCCTGCATCCCAAGCTCTTCCACCAGATTGATCACCCGATTTTCCAGATCGACATCGTGACCATAATATTTCAGTTCGATCAGGACCTTGGACTTGCCCTTGGCCGCTTCCAGCACCTCGCGCAGGGTCGGTGTGCGTTCCGAGGCATATTCCGGGCCAAACCAACTGCCGATATCAATGCCGGCCACATCCGCCATGGTTGCATCCCAGACTTTCAGGTTCACCCCGGCCAGCTTCATGAAATCGCTGTCATGGGCCACGATGACTACATCATCGGCCGTTTCCTGCACGTCGATCTCGACCCAATCCGCGCCATCCTCGATGGCTTTCAGAACTGCAGCCATGGTGTTTTCAGGCCTTATGGCCGCAGCGCCTCGGTGGCCGATGACCTCGGCATGATCCGGAGCCTGCACACGTTCCAGCAGACCTTGACCGAACCAAATGCCGATACCCAATGCAGCCAGAGCTGCTGCGACGGTTACAAACACGGGTGCGCGGATTTTGCGGGGTTCAGGATGGGCAATTTCCTTGGCTTCTGTATCGAAAAATCCATCCAGCAAAACCGCCAGCGCGCCCAACGCAGTCGCCGCCAGAACCAACCCCGCCAGGGACCACAGCCCAGCGATTATCAGGCTGAGGATCAGCGCGAACCTGAGGCTGCTGTCCCCCTGCATCGGCACCAGTGCAAACAAAAGGCTGACCACCCCCGCGATCAAAGCCGCGACGACAAGGCGCATCGCCAGCCACAGGGCAAGTTCGATCTTCAATCGCCCACGCTTACCTTCCATCCTCTGTTCACTATTGGCGAAAGCCACACGTGGCGACGCACCTTCAAACAGAACCAGATGCAGGGCCAGCGCCCAACCGGATAGACGCCGGATCAAAACCCAGGCCAGGGCCAAAACGACCAATCCGATCAGTACGACCGCCACCTGAAAGGCAGGGGGGTGGAAGGTCAGGTAATAGTTGATGTCGTATTCCGTCAGCGTCCACCACGCGATCACCCCCGCAACTGCCACAAATGGCAGGGCAAGCAGCAAGACGCGCAGAATAAACCGCACAGCAAAGCCGAACAGCGCCGGAAAGCGGGACAGGTTCAGCGTCAGCCCCGCACTGCCCGCGCGCCAGGGGTCGCGTTCGCCCATGCGCAAGGACCCGGCCATGACCGAGAACACAAAGACCTCAGCCAGCAAAAACAGGCTGAGAACCGCAATACCTGCTATGAAGCCTGCCGGAGACAGCAGGAACATCGCAATGTCCTGATCTGTCAGCGCCGTTTGATCCGACAGAGAAACGGCCAGGTTGACCGCCAATGCGACACCCGGCGCGATCATCGCCACCAGCAGCAGACGCACGGCAATATAGATCGGTACAAAGACCCTGCGCCGAGCCCAGGCCCCGGCATAGGCTTGTGAAACTTCTTGGAAAAATCTGCTCACGCGGTGGCCTCCGAAATGGTGCATTCATTCAAAGGCGCGCAAGCGTGAATTGCAAGTCAGCTGTCTTCCAGATCAGCCGCCAAACGGAATCCGATACGGTTGGCGGGTTTGTCTTCGACCGATTTGGGCAACGCGCGCAGCATCACGTTCAACTGGGTGACATGTTGCACCAATTGCGTACGAGCCCCGGTTCCGTCCGAGCCATAGAAGGTGATTATATCGGGGTCAAAAAAACCCATGCCTTCGATCCGCATCACACCGGCATCACCACCGGTAAAGCCCATTGCGACCTCGTGATCGCCATCCAGCGTCTTTTCAAAGTTCTGGATGTACATGATCAAACGTTCATAGGCCCATTGTGCAGGGCTTTTGGTTTCAACCGGCTTGTTCAGCGGCTCAGGCAGAGTTTTGGTGCCGGATTCGGCCTTTGGGTCGGCGTGAACCTCGTGGCAACGTGGCAAGGCTGCGGCTTCGGCGGCCTCGGCCGAGGTTTCGATCTGGTCCTGCATTCTTTTCTACCCTTTGCGCTGGTACAGCCAAGCTCCGTCCGCGCGCTGCGTCCGGGTCACAGCGTCAATGTGGTAGAGATGGTTCATATGTGCAACCGCCTCGACCAGCGCGAGCCCATATTCGCCCTCGCGGATCGTGCGTTTGAACAGGGGCAGGAAACAGTCGGCGGCAGCTTTGGGCTCGACCAGATGGTCCAACAAACGCTCCAACGCGCTGTGGTGATTCTCGATCAGCTGCCTCATGCGCAGCGGCAGGCCGGTAAAGGGCAGCTTGTGCCCACCCAGAACCAGATGATCAGGCCGGGCCAGTGTCTGAAGTCGCTCGCACGCCTCCATCCAGGCCGAAACCGGGTCGGCCATGGGTTCTGTCGCATAAACCCCCAAATTAGGGCTGATCGAGCTGAGAATCTGGTCTCCGCTCAACACCAGATTGTCATCGCGGCTCCAGAAAGTGGCATGTTCCGGGGCGTGACCATTGCCCATATGCACATCCCAGTCGCGCCCGCCCATGCGGATCACGTCATCTTGCTGTATCCGGGTAAAGCCCAGAGGCATGGGATAGACCGTATCCGCAAAGTTGAACGGGCGATCCTTCATCCGCGCATTCAGAACCTCGGGTGCCATGCCGGTGCTGCGATAGAAATCCAGGGTCTCTTGCGGCCATGTTTCTTGAACGTCCAGCGTCAACATCCGTGCAAACAGCCACGAGATACGGCTGGTCACCAGTTCAGCCCCGTGATCTGACTGAAACCACCCGGCATTGCCGACGTGATCAGGATGGTGGTGAGTCACAACCACCCGCTTGATCGGTTTGCCCGCCAAGGGTCCATCCATCAAGGTTTGCCAGATGCGCCGCGTCTTGTTCGAGGACAGCCCGGTGTCGATAACCGTCCACCCGTCGCCATCGTCCAGAGCATAAATATTGACGTGATCCAGCGCCATCGGCAGGGGCAGGCGCATCCACAGAACGCCCTCGGCAACCTGAATGGCTTCGCCTGTCGCGGGCGGCTCGGCCCACGGATATCTGATTCCCAAAACGCGACCCCCGTCCATCAGGCTACCAACTCATCCGGGCTGAGCGCAAACAGGTCATCCGCCCCGCTTTGCGCCCGCGCCAGAAGGCCCGAATGTTCGGGCAACAAGGCATTGATGTAGTATCGCGCCAACTTGGCCCGTGGTCCATCCGGATCGGCCAGAGCTGCGGTCAGGTGGTAATGCCCGCCCAGTACCCGCGCAAACGCCTGCAAATAGGCGGTTGCACCTGCAAATCGGTCGTTCATGTCTTTCTGCGCCACAAGCCACTCGGTCGCTTCGCGCACGGTTTCCGTGGCCTCCCAGACCGGACCGGCCAAATCGGGCATCGTGGCCCGGGCGCGCTCGGCCTGATCTTCGATCTCGTCCAGAAGGTTCGATGCGGCCTCACCCCCGTCCATCATTTTGCGTGCAACAAGATCCATGGCCTGAATGCCATCGGTTCCTTCGTAAATCGCTGTCACACGAACATCACGGGAATACTGGGCTGCACCGGTTTCTTCGACGAACCCCATGCCGCCATGCACCTGCACCCCGGTTTCAGCCACGCGTATCCCGGTGCGGGCGCCAAAGGACTTGCCGATTGGCGTCAACAACGCCGCCCGCGCGGCCCAATCGGCATCACCTGTGGCTTTCGCCATGTCAATTGCGGTTGCGTTGGCCAACAAAATCGCACGCGCCGCGAAGATATCCGCGCGCATATCCATGATCATGCGGCGCACATCTGCATGATCGATGATGGTACCCGAGGGCGTCCGGCCCTGCTTGCGGTCCAGCGCATAGGCCAACGCGTGCTGATAGGCGCCTTCGGCAACGCCGACGCCCTGCCCCCCCACACCCAAACGGGCGTTGTTCATCATGGTGAACATGGCGGCCATACCACCGTGTTCAGGGCCCACGAGCCAACCTTTGGCCCCGTCAAATTGCATCACGCAGGTAGGTGAGCCGTGCAGACCCATCTTGTGTTCAACCGAAACCACTTTCAGGTCATTGGCCACGCCGGGATTGCCATCCGCATCAGGGATGTATTTCGGCACCAGGAACAACGAAATCCCTTTGGTACCCGGCACCCCATCCGGCAAGCGTGCCAAAACCAGATGGCAGACATTTTCGGCAAAGTCGTTGTCACCCCAGGATATGAAAATCTTCTGCCCGGACACCGAAAATGTCCCATCGCCATTTGGCTGGGCCTTTGAGGTCAGGGCACCCACATCCGAACCGGCCTGTGCCTCGGTCAGGTTCATGGTGGCCGACCATTCACCAGATATCATCTTCGGCAAATACAGCGCCTTCAATTCATCGCTGGCGTGATGCTCCAACGCTTCGATCTGGCCTTGCGCCATCAGTGGCGCCAGTTGCAGCGACAGGCATGAGGCGCTCATCATCTCATTCACGGCGGTGGTGATGGTCATTGGCAGGCCCATTCCGCCATACTCAGGATCAGCACTGATCCCGACCCAGCCGCCTTCAGCAATCGCCTTCCAGCCATCACCATAGCCCGGAGAACTGCGCAATACGCCATTCTCAAGCCGTGCAGGTTCCAGATCACCGGCACGTTGCAACGGTGCCAGAATCTCTTCACACATCTTGCCCGCCTCAGACAGAATAGCACTGACGACATCCGCGCTGGCATCTGAGAAAGTTTCAGTGGCGGCGACCTGGTCAAACCCGACCACATGGTCCAGCAGAAATTGATAATCTGAGATTGGGGCGCGATAGGGCATGGCTTCTCTCGGGGTCTAACGGATCAGAATACATCGGCGGGCTTGGAATCAAGCGCAAGCACCGCTAAGCGTATGGGCTTGTACCGACTACGTACTATTCCAGATGTTTCAAGCAACCAAAACGCGGCGTCATCAATTATGATCTCATCCGGCACTCAGGAATTGACGGCGGATCCCGACGGTATAGCACGGGCAGCGGACTTGCTGCGCCAGGGCCTTCTGGTCGCCCTGCCAACCGAAACGGTCTATGGCCTGGGCGGCGATGCCCGCAATGGGCAGGCGGTCGCGTCGATTTACGAGGCCAAGGGGCGACCCAGCTTCAACCCGCTGATCGCCCATGTCGCCTCGGTCAGTGCGGCGCAGAGGTTTGTGCAATGGTCTGATCAGGCCGAACAACTGGCGCAAGCCTTCTGGCCAGGCCCGCTGACTCTGGTTCTGCCGCTGCGCGAGGGGCACGGGATTTCCTCGCTTGTGACGGCCGGGTTGAACACGCTGGCGGTTCGCGTGCCCGCACATCCCACCGCCCGTGCATTGTTGACTGCGTTCGATGGGCCGGTCGCTGCGCCTTCGGCAAATCCTTCGGGTCAAATCAGCCCCACGACAGCAGACCACGTGTGGTCGGGCCTGGGCGGCAAAATCGCCGCTGTACTGGATGCCGGGCCTTGCGGCGTCGGGCTGGAATCCACCATCGTCGGACTGGCCGGAGAGCCCACCCTGCTGCGCCCCGGCGGTATCGCGCTGGAACAGATCGAACAGGAACTGGGGGCGCATCTGCACATGCATCAATCAGGTGATCTGCTGACCGCCCCGGGACAACTTCAATCGCACTACGCGCCGGACGCCCCGGTCCGCCTGAATGCCAGGTCGCGTCAGGGTGACGAGGTCTTGCTGGGCTTTGGTCCGGGGGACTGTGATCTGAACCTGTCCATGAACGGCAACCTGACCGAGGCCGCCGCAAACCTATTTGCATCCCTGCATGAGCTGAACAAATCCGGGCGGCCGATTGCGGTTTCTCCGGTCCCCGAGACCGGGCTTGGTGCGGCCATCAACGACCGACTGCGCCGCGCCGCCGCGCCACGCGACAGCTGATCAGGCGCGGCCAGCGCTGGCGGACAAAGTCAAAGGGTCCACGCCCAAAGTGGCCAGCGCGGCTTCCCATTTCTCATCATCGGTCACGTCAAAGACCAGCTTTGAAGTTGCTTCAGTGGTCAGCCAGCCATTCATGGCAATTTCATCTTCAAGCTGGCCCGGACCCCAGCCGGCATAGCCCAGCGCGAGCATCGAATTCAGCGGCCCGGTTCCCGAGGCAAGGTCTTCCAGAACATCCAGCGTAGCGGTCATGCTGAACTCTTCAGAGATCTGCATCGAATGCAGGTTGGCCTCGTAATCGGCGCTGTGCAGGACAAAGCCGCGCGACATTTCGACGGGCCCGCCAAAATGAACCAGGCGTTCGCCAACAACCGGAATGCGGCATGCGATGTTCAACTGGCCCAGCAGGGTCTTGATTCGCAGATCTGAGGGTTTGTTGACGATCAGCCCCATGGCACCGTCATCGCCATGGCTGCACATGTAGACAACCGAATGGTCGAATCGCGGATCACCCATGCCGGGCATCGCAATCAACAGTTTTCCGGTCAGATCCATGGGCCGTCATCTCTTTCTCAACCTATGTCAACAATGGCCCCGCCACCCCTGTGTTTGCAAGAGAACAACGGGTATTTCGACAGATTTCATTGCAGTGACCGGATCGTGACTTGGAATCCGCCCTCAGCCCGCGCATGTATGAGGTATGAAGATGCCCATGAAATCCGCCGCTGTTGCTGCACTCGCGTGCCTGTCTCTGTCCACTTCGGTTGCCGCGCAGGGTTTGGATGGCGTGGTGCAGCTGGATGTTCTGGATGGCGGTCGAACCGCAAACGGGACCTACCTGAGCGCCCTGAAATTGACCCTGAAAGACGGCTGGAAAACCTATTGGCGCGCGCCCGGTGATGCGGGCATCCCACCCCAGTTCGACTGGAAACACTCTCAAAACGTTGGGCATGTGGACATCACTTGGCCCGCGCCCGAGATTTTTGACCAGAATGGCCTGCAGTCTATCGGCTATGAAAACCAGTTGGTTTTGCCGATCGAGATCACACCACGCAACCCCGCCAAACCCGTCCGCCTGCAAGGTGAGATGGATCTGGGCGTCTGCAAGGATGTTTGTATCCCAGAACGTCTGGATTTTGACCACACGCTGGACGGTGATGCCGGGCGCAATCCCGCAATTGCCGCAGCTTTGGCGCAACGTCCCTATTCCGCGCAGGAAGCCCGCGTGAGCAAAGCCACCTGTAATCTGACTCCGACACAGGACGGAATACAGATCGAGGCTAGGGTGACGATGCCCTCCGCCGGGGGGCGCGAGGTCGCCGTGATCGAACCTGGAAACCCGGTTCTCTGGGCGTCGCAGCCGGTCTCGCAACGCGAGGGGGATACGCTTGTGGCACAGGCCGAAATCGTCAACGCGTCCGGCGCGCCTTTTGCGCTGGACCGGTCCGAGATCCGGATCACCGTTCTGGGCGCCAATCACGCGGTCGATATTCTGGGCTGCACCGCGGGTTGAGATTGTGACCCGAACTCCAAAGATCGGTGCCTTGGCGGTTGTTCTGCATCAGGATCAGGTGCTGCTTGTGCAGCGCAGCAAACAGCCGGATGCTGGGCTGTGGGGTTTTCCGGGTGGCCATGTGGAATGGGGTGAGACCGTTCTGGAGGCCGCACATCGCGAATTGTTCGAGGAAACCTCGGTGATCGCAGAACCGTCGCATTATCTGAAGAATTTGGATCTGCTGCGACACGATCCAAAGGGTCAGGTCCTGTCCCATTACCTGCTGGTTGGTGTCGCCTGTCAGTACCGTTCTGGCACGCCCAAGGCGGGTGACGACGCGCTGGATGCGCGTTGGTTTCCGATCGATCAGATACGCAAAGGCGACCTGCCGATGAGCGCTCGGGTTGTCGATCTGATGGAATACGCCGTACGCGCGGGTTAGGCACCTGCTGACCGGGCGATCCGGACATAAAGCAAACCAGACACCAAAACGCTCAGCGCCACAATCGGTAAGGCTCCGGCCAGGAATGCGCCCAACCCCATTTGCAAAGCCGCAATACCGTCCGCGCCGGGGTAGAGACCCTGCAACGCCTCAATCGGCACGCCGGTGACAGCGGGCCAGATCATCGTCAAACCAAACCAAATCGCCAAGGTGGCAACAGTGCCCATCAATGCCGCCCGAACCACTCGGTCCGGCGCGCGCGCGGCACGGCGCATGGCAGTCATTGGACGCGCAAAATCATTGAGGATCGCTAGCAGAGCAGGCACGAGGATCAGGACCAACAACATCCCAAATCCTAGCCCATAGACCAGAGTGATCACGGTCGGCTTAAGGAACTGTGCCTGTTGCGAGCCCTCATACAGCAGCGGCGCAAGCCCAAGAACCGTGGTCAGCGTGGTCAACATCACGGGCCGTAGCCTGTCAGCCGTGCCCTCGACAATCGAAGGAACCAACCCACGGTCCTGCTGATACCCATCTATTGTGGTCACCAGAACAATCGAGTCGTTGATAATGATCCCGGTCATGCCCAGCAATCCAACCACCGTGAACATACTGAGCGGCACATCCCAGATGTAATGGCCCCAGATCGCCCCCACCAGGCCAAAGGGGATTATTGCCATGACCACCAACGGCCTCGACCAGCTTGCAAACACCCAGGCCAGCACAAGGTAGATTCCGGTCAGACACAGGATCAGCCCGGTGCGTGCCTCGGCCAGGAACTCGTTCTCCTGCTCACTCAGACCGGACATGCGCCACTCGACCTGGCGTTCCGCAGCGATGTTGGGCAGAATCTCGTCTTGCATCACACGTTCGATTTCAGCCGCACGCGCCGGGTCATCCTCGGAAATATCGCCCATGACCGAAACCACCCTCAGACCGTTCTCACGCCGAACGGTCGAAAATCCCGACTTACGCTCGACCGAAACGATGTCGGCCAGTGGCACATAGACCCCATCGGGCGAGCGCATGAGCGTGCGTTCAAGGAAATCTGCCGTTAGTTCACCTTCGGGCAGTTCCACACGAATCTCGGCACTGCGCGGCCCATCGGGGAATGTTGCCGCCTCGATACCGTTCAACCGATTGCGTAGGGCCCGCCCCAATGTTTCAATCCGAAAGCCCAGCGCTTGTCCCTGTGCGGTCAGGTCCAGAAGAAATTCTTCCTTGTCATAGGCCAGAGTGTCCTCGAGCGCCGAGACTTCAGAGAACTTCGAAAGCTCGGTTTGCATGTCTTCTGACGCGGCCTTCAAAACATTCACGTCAGAGCCGTAAAACTGCACATCGATGGCATCGCCCCCAGGCCCGGAGCGCCACCCCCGAAAGCTGATCACTTCGAGTTTGGGATGGCGTGGCGCAAATTCCTGCAACTCGCCCACAAACTCAAAACTTGAATAAGGACGCAGATCAGCATCGATCAACTCGATCGAGATCCCCCCCAACAAAGTTCCATCCTTACCATCCGCGGCGGCCAGCTGTCGGCCTGCGTTCCCGCCAACCTCGGCGAGGACGTAGTCAATCGGATTGCGGCCATGACGCTCTTCATAGATCTGGCCCAGCTCGTTGGCCGCTTCCTGCACCATGCGCATCATTTCAAGCGTATCTGAACGGGTCGAGCCTTCGCGCATGATAAAGCCGCCGCTCACCGAACTACGTTCGGGTGCATTGAAAAAACGCCAGTTCACATCACCGCGAATGAACAGCGCGACTTGGCTGGCCAACACAACGATCATCATTGCCACAACCACATAGCGCGCCCAAATCACCCAAGCGATAAGAGGGCGGAACAGGTGGTCCCGAACCCAACGGAAACCGCGATTGACGACACGATTTGGCAAGTCATACCAGTGTTCCTTGGCCGAATGCGCAATGGCGTGCGCCATGTGATTGGGCAGGATCAGGAAGCATTCGACTAGCGACGCGATCAGAACGGCAATGACCGTAAAAGGAATATCGCGGATCATCTCTCCGAACCGACCGCCCACCAGGGTCAGGCCAAAAAACGCGATCACGGTTGTCACGGTCGCTGCCAGAACGGGCATCGCCATGCGCCGGGCCGCACGTTCAGCAGCCACCACAGGCGCTTCGCCCAGACGCCGGGCACGGAAATCGGCATGTTCGCCCACCACAATGGCGTCATCCACCACGATACCAAGGGTAATGATCAGGCCAAACAGCGAAACCATGTTCAGCGACAGCCCTCCCAGATACATCAGCGCAATGGCCGCCGACATCGCCACCGGGATACCCGCCGCAACCCAAAAGGCGATGCGTGCATTGAGGAACAGAAACAACAGGCAGACAACAAGGCCAAGGCCCATCAAGCCGTTATCCACAAGGATGTTCAATCGATCAGTAATGGCCTGTGCTCGGGTACGGATCAGATCGATTTTCACACCTTTAGGCAAGCTGGCCTGCATCTCACGCGCAACGTCTTCGACCGTACGCTGAATCTCTATCGCATCGCCCAGATTTGACCGGTCTACCCTGATGGACATGGCCGGGTCGTCGGCCACAAAGTAACTGCGGTACCGCGTTACCCCTTCGACCCGGATAGTTGCTACGTCCCCGACCTTGAGTTTCGATCCGTCGGCATTTGTCCGCAGTGCAATTCCTTCGATTTGCTCGGGTGTGCGTTTTTCAGTCCCAGCCCGGATACGCGCGCCCGCGCCCTCCACTGCTCCGGCAGGATCAGTGTTTACCTCGGCTCCAATCGCTGTTGCTATATCTGCCATTGAAATGTCGTTGGCGATCAACTGCGCCGTGGTGACTTCGACAACGATCCGCGGCGCCGCGATGCCCCGGATTGTCGTGCGAGTTACACCGGCAGTGAACAGGCGATTGATCAGCTCGTCCGTCATCTTCGCCAATTGGTTGGTATCAGAGGGACCGCTGATGACAAGATCCGTTACTCGATCCCGCCATGCACCGCGTTTGATCTCGGGCTCTTCGGATCCCTCCGGCAGGTCCGACACACCGTCTACGGCAGTTCTGACATCCTCAACCGCGCGGGACATGTCCCAGTTTGGCTCGAACTCCAGTCTGACACGGGTCCATCCAGGATGTGAGCTGGCCTCGGTGCTGGTCACCCCTTCAACAGCCAGCAGCGCAGGTTCCAGCAATTGCACAATACCGGCATCCATGTCCTCCGGCCCGGCACCATCCCACGTGACGCTTACATCGACACGTTCCAGAATAACGTCCGGAAAGAATTGTGCCCGCATGTTAGGGATTGCTGCAGCACCTAGGACTAGCATCACCAGCAACAGTAGATTGGCAACGGTCCGATGGCGCGTGAAATAACTGAGAATACCACTCGCTGCGCCGGGTATTTCACGCATCATGGCGTTCAGCCCCCAGCCTTGGTTTCAAGGCGACGCACCAGCGAGGCAGGCACACGCGCTTCCTGCAATTGGCCCAGCAGCTGTGATTTTTCGTTCTGCGGCATGGATTCACTGGCTTCGACCTGCGCCACAAGCGCGGCCCGTTTCGAGGGGCTTAACTCAACCATGTCCGGATCTACCCCGGCGTCAACGCGCAACGGCCGCACCCGCACGCCGGAACCCAGAAGAGGCGTGCGCCCAATGACAACTTCGCGTCCTTCCAGCCCGTCGCCCCGCAACAGAACCTCGTCGCCTTGCCTGCGGATCAATTGCACAGGCAGGCTTTCCAGCCGGTCATCCGCGCCAAGCACCAGTACAGTGTCAGATGCATCGAGAACCGAAGACGGCAGGCGATAGACATTTGCGACCGGCTGCTCCTGAACCGAAACGGTCACAAAATCGCCGGGCTTGAAGCCTGACGCCTCTTGCAGGCGGGCATAGATCAAACGCCCGGTCTGTCCTTCTCCGGCAGAGCCGCTGTCGCGGCTGATCTGACCCGTCGCGCTCAAATCTGCGCCGGTGACTTCCAGCGACACCGTAACTGGTCCGTTAATCAGGCGGTCGTTTCCATCCAACAGGCGGACAAACTGTGCCGTAGAGACCCGGAACGCGACTTCAAGGGCGTTGGGATCGACCAGTTCGGCCAGCTTTTCATTGGCTGATACCAATCGCCCTTCCACCAGAGTCACATCGGTCAAAGTGCCGCTAAAACCCGCCCGAACTGTCATATCCTCAAGGTCGCGTTCCGCGGCTTCCAATGCGATCACCGCGCGGGCCTGCAATGTCATGGCCTGATCAACACGAGATTCTGCCTGCGCCAGCGCGATACGGCGGGCCAGAACCGCCTGCTGAGCCGAAGTCGCGGCCAATTCGGCCTCTTCCACGCTGGCAGCGGCACCGACACCCCGGGATTGCAGGTCACGCTGACGTTGCAGCGCCCGTTCACGCAGGTCTGCCTGCGCTTCGGCCGATTTCAACTCGTCCTGCGCCAGCAGCAAAGAGCGTTCGGCATCGCGCTCTTCAAATTGAGCATCCAAAAGATCGGATTTTACCCGATCCAGAGCAGATTGTGCATCCGCAGGGTCCAGTTCGACCAATACCTCACCCGCCGAAACCGAACCGCCATCCTCAAAATCTTCGGCCAGGGCAATCACGCGCCCGCCCAGCGCAGCGCGCAGTTCCAGCCTGCGGCGGCTTTGGACCTCTCCGAATGCCTCAAGATAGGGGGTTACGGTTTCTGCTTCGGCCTGACGCACCGCAACCGCAAAGACCCTCTCGCGCGAAGGGGGTGTTGCATCTTCCCGTGTCAGAACATCCTGCACCGCGCCCAAAATGATCTGCGCGGCAACAAACAGCAAAGCCAGCGTCAGAAACGCCAGAAAAACACCGACAAGACTTTGCCGCAGAAATCGCATCAGTCAGTTACCCCGGTTGCACCAAGCTGCCGTTCCCAACATGTAGCTGGATTACGAATTATGCCAAGCCACAAAGCAGTTATACGGAATTGAACGTACGACCAGTCTACTTCCGTCGCAGATGTTCGTCCAATCTGGGCATTATTTCCACAAAATTGCAGGGGCGATGGCGATAATCGAACTGTTTTTCGAGTATCCCGTCCCACGCATCCTTGCAGGCCCCCGGGCTGCCCGGCAATGCGAACAGGTACGTGCCACCGGCAACGCCCCCCGTTGCACGGGATTGCACCGCAGAGGTGCCGATTTTTTCCATCGAGACAATCGTAAAGACGGTGCCAAAGGCGTCGATCTCTTTCTCGTAGACATCCCGATGGGCTTCGACGGTCACGTCGCGCCCTGTCAAGCCTGTGCCCCCGGTCGAAATCACGACGTCA
The DNA here is from genome assembly GCF_001238295.1 of Ruegeria sp. 6PALISEP08. GTDB lineage: Bacteria > Pseudomonadota > Alphaproteobacteria > Rhodobacterales > Rhodobacteraceae > Ruegeria. The sequence continues at coordinate 63,550 of NZ_LGXZ01000006.1, read as the reverse complement.
ATCTGATCATCCGCCACCCAGGCGCGCAGTTGATCGGCAATCTGATTGCGTTCGTCCCGGATGATCTTGCGATCAGCCACCACATGGCCCGCCTTTTCGATCCGGTCCACCAGTGTCTGGCCCGAGCGATCCTCGTCCATCGACCTTGTATCCGAAACGGTCAGGACGGCGATTTTGACCGGGATAAACTTTTTGCTTTCGTCGATGCGTGACATCTTGCGTCAGGCCCTTTCCAAAATGGCAAGCCGGACTGCAAGCGCGGCAAAAATACCACCTGTAATCCAACCAATAACACGTGAGGCGCGCGGGTTGCCGATCAATACTCTGCCAGCGCGCCCGGCAAAAATACCAACCAACCCATTCACCAAGAACCCGCCAAACGCGATGATCAGGCCAAAGATCAGGAACTGCAGCAGGACCGAACCCACAGTCGGATCGACGAATTGTGGCACAAAGGCCAGGACGAACAGAATGACCTTGGGGTTGGTCAGGTTGACCAACATCCCGTCACGAAAAGCTAATCGTGTCGATCGCGCAGGTGCTTCCCCTGCCGAAGCGCCGTTTCGGACAGCACCCCAAGCCAGATACATCAGATAAGCTGCGCCCAGCCATCGGATCACTTCAAAAAGCCAAGGCAGAGCAGACACCGCAGCCCCTAGCCCAAGACCCGCAAGCAGGACATGAATCATAGAGCCCACAGACACCCCGGCGCTTGCCGAGACAGAGGGCCAGGCACCCGACCGTAGACCCTGACCTAAGCAGAACATCATATCAGCGCCGGGCGTCAGGCTCAGCGCCAAGGCAGCTGGAACAAAGACCAGCAAAGTCTGGAGCTCGATCACGTATTCACCTCAAACCAACTTGGAGTCGGGCCCAGATTGGCCAAGCACGTCTGGCCCAGTGATCCGCGATAGCCCCAGCTTTCATGCACATGACCAAAAAACGCGAACCCGGGCTGCAGACGTTCAATCGCATCTCGCACAGCTTTCGATCCGACCGACAGGCCTTGCGATGTCTGGTCACCATAGCCTTTGGGCGGTGAATGCACGATCAGGATATCGGCCGCGTCACACCTATCGAGCATCTCGGCGGCCGCGCCTTCGGTTAAGTCACAGGACCAATCGCCAAACGGCGTGGGGGGCACGCCATAGCCCAGGCCAAACAGGCGTAACCCGTCGATGGTCATACCAGACCCGTGCAGGACATGGACACCTTCCGGGACGGCATCGCCCAGTTCTTCTGCACTTTCGGCATTTCCGGGGATCAGGACCAACGGCGCTGCAATCCCCGAAAGCATCTGCATTGCTTCATCCAGACCCTGCCGCATATTGCAATAATCGCCTGCGCCAATGACCAGATCAGCCTCGGTGCTGGCCGCAACCAGATCGGCTGCCCGGTTACGTGCCATGTGCAAATCGGAAAAGGCCAGAACCTTCATGATGCTCCTCGCAGCCGCGCTTTCAACTCCAGCAGATCCGCCCAGGCCTGCCGCTTCATCTGCGGCTGACGCAACAGATAGGCCGGGTGGAACATCGGGATCACCGGCAAATCCATCGCTTGATCCCAGTTGCCGCGCAAACGGGTAATGCCGCGTTTTCCAAGCACCGCCTGACAACTGATATTGCCCATCACGACCAGAACCTCGGGCTTGGCCAGCGCCACGTGGCGTTCGAGGAAAGGTTTCATCATCCCGATCTCTTCGGGTTTGGGATCCCTGTTCTGCGGCGGTCGCCATGGCAGCACATTGGTAATGTAGACGTTCTCGCGACGATCCAGATCAATCGCTGCCAGCATCCGGTCCAACAATTGACCTGCGCGACCAACAAAGGGTTTCCCTTCGCGATCTTCTTCGCGCCCCGGAGCCTCGCCAATGATCATCACCCGGGCACCGGGAGTGCCGTCGGCAAAGACAAGCTGCCGTGCCCCGCGCTTTAGTTCACATTGCTCGAATGCCTCCATCGCGCTGCGCAACTGGTCCAGTGAACTTGCCGCCTGCGCGACTGAGAGGGCAGTTGCCACGGGGTCAACTGCCTTAGGCTTTGTCGGAGCGGCAGTCGCGGCTTCTGCTTTCTTGGGCTTGGGCGACGTATCCGGCAACGCATACCGGTCTACCGGCGCATCCCCGATAGCCTCGGTCGCGCCCAGTTCGATCTGCCATTCCAGCAGCGCCCGCGCAGAATAATAGTCCAAGCCTGATTCCATACGGATAATTTACCTGCCTGAGGGCTGAGGGAAAGCGAATAGGGCTTGATCGGTCGCTCTGTCGCGCCGACCATCGGGGTGCGATGCTCAGAATTTTGCGATTCCTCCTTGTTGGATTGGTGCTGGCAATCACCGGTGATCCGGCATTGGCCACGTTTCACGACAAACACGGGCAGTGCCGTGCGGGTCAGTTCAAATGCGGCAATACCTGTTGCTCGGGTGGACAAAGATGCAGCTTTGATGGCCACTGCATTCCGCTGGGCGGCACGTATTGCGGCGGCGGTCGCACCTGTGGTCCATTCGAACGCTGCGTGGCCGGTGGAACCAGATGTGCGCCCGCAGGCCTGAACAAGTGCACATCACGTCTGGATTGCCCGGGCGGCAGTTTCTGCAACGGGCGTGGCGAGTGTGAACGGATCGCACCCGAACTGGACACAACGCCACCAACCACATGCGATGATGGTAGAACCTGCGCGCGCGGTTCATCCTGCCTGCCTGGCGGGGGCTGTTCCCGTCCGGGATGGTTCTTGTGCGAAGAAACCGGATCGCAATGCCGCCCCGGCTTCAAATGCTCGACCCATCAGGGCTGCGTACCGATCAAAGCCATCGACTGCGGCTATGGCAAATGGTGCAAGCCGGGTGAACAATGCCTGCCCGAGGGCGGCTGTGAAAAACTGCCAGAGGGCACGGAACCTTAGGTTGCTTTGGGCCGCACAGCTTTCTATAAGCGGCCCGATTGTCAGACAGGAGCCCGCCCATGCGTTTCGCCCATCGTCACCTTCTTGGCATCGAGCATCTGTCCCAATCCGATATCACCGAAATTCTGGATCTGGCCGAAACCTACGTCGCCATGAACCGCCAGTCGACCAAGCATTCCGATGTGCTGTCGGGGCTGACCCAGATCAACATGTTCTTTGAAAACTCGACCCGCACACAAGCCAGTTTTGAACTGGCGGGGAAACGTCTGGGTGCGGATGTGATGAACATGGCAATGCAGGCCAGCTCGATCAAAAAGGGTGAAACTCTGATCGACACCGCAATGACATTAAACGCGATGCATCCTGATCTGCTGGTGGTCCGGCATCCCCATTCGGGTGCGGTCGATCTGCTGGCGCAAAAGGTCAATTGCGCCGTTCTGAACGCGGGTGACGGCAAACATGAACACCCCACGCAGGCCCTGCTGGACGCCTTGACCATCCGTCGCGCCAAGGGCCGTCTGCATCGGCTGAACATCGCCATTTGCGGCGATGTTGCGCATTCCCGCGTTGCCCGTTCAAATCTGATCCTGCTGGGCAAGATGGAAAACCGCATTCGCCTAATCGGTCCACCCACGCTGGTACCGTCACAATTCGCCGAGTTCGGGGCCGAGATTTATGATGACATGAACGAGGGTCTGAAGGACGTTGACGTTGTCATGATGCTGCGTCTTCAGAAAGAGCGGATGGATGGCGGGTTCATCCCCTCGGAACGCGAATACTATCACCGCTATGGTCTGGATGCCGCGAAGCTGGCACAGGCCAAGCCAGACGCCATCGTCATGCATCCCGGCCCGATGAACCGGGGGGTTGAGATCGACGGCACGCTGGCCGACGACATCAACCGTTCGGTTATTCAAGAACAGGTGGAAATGGGCGTGGCCGTCCGTATGGCAGCGATGGACCTGCTGGCCCGCAACCTGCGAGAGGCCGCATGAGCGATCTGACCGTCGCCCCCCACGAACGCGGCGTGATCCGCCTGTTCGCGATGGACATGCGCCCGGAAGAGGCAAAATTCCTGCGCGAACCGGGCGCTGCCGATCAGATACTTGGGGTTGACGGGCTGGACCCTGACCACATCGATATTTTCCCGGTATCCGATCTCGAAGACCTCGGACTTTATGGCTACCTGACCGAAGGGTGTGGTGTGTCCGCAGATCAGTTGGACCGGGACGCTCTGGCCGCAATCGAAGGCTGGGTCATGATCCTGCGCAGCGCTGCTTTCAAAGAGCGCCCCGCGACGTTGAAGCCTGACTCTCGCCTGCACCTGATCGGCTTGTTCGCGGAAGAGGCCACAAACTGGACCGGAGAGGCCATCGAAACCGAAAGCGCCAAACCCTTCTCGGGCCCGCAAGCTACCCCAACGAATGACCAACCCCGCCGTATCGGGTCAGCCATTCTGGCACTTGTCGCGCTTTTGGTCCTTGGAGGCATCATATGGCTAATTCTGTGATCTTCGCCCCGGACAAAGGGTCCTATATCCGCACCAACGCGTGGCTGGCCGCTGTGGCCATGGCCGGTGCCATGCTCGTCCTGTGGCTGTTCGGAAATCCTTACATCTGGACAGGAGCCCCTGCAGGTCTGGTCGCCATTGGCATCCGCGCATGGTATCTGGCCTCGGAAGAGTTGGTTGCCAACTGGGAAATGTCAGACACCACCCTGACCGGCCCTGGCCCGCGCAAGGTGTCGCTGAACCAGATCGAGAAGATCAACACCATGGGCAGCTTTGTCCAGATCGTCACCAAGAGCGGCGACAAGCATCTGATCAAGTATCAGGCGGACCCGGCAGCCACCAAGGCCGCAATCGAAAGGGGTGTTCGATGAACGAGATAACAGAATGGTGGCAGACCCACATCCCGAATGGCGAAAACGTTTTATGGGTCGGAAGGCCGGATCAGGGGTATTTCCCCCCTCGTCTGGCCCTGCTGTATTTCGTCACGATTGGTTTGTTGATCGGTATCTGGATCTCCAGCCCATGGCTTGTGGAAACGATCAGAGGGCTGTGGAAAATTCTGTTTGTCACGATCGGATTTGCATTTTTACTGTGGGCCGACCGCTTTCTTCGCGCTCAACGTGTGTATGTTGTAACCTCACAATACGCGCGGCAAATCAACAAGATAGGAAAATCCAAAAAACTGGAGATCAATCAGTTCCTGAATTTTTCCTTTACCCGGAGGCGTTTGTCGTTTGACCGTCATCCTTTCTTTTCGTTCGACCATCTTTCCGATCCCGACGACGCTCTGAAAGCACTGGAGCAAGCCCGCGAGGCCTTAAAATGACTGCTGTTCTCTTCACCAATGCTCGCTTGATCGACCCCGAAGGCGGGACAGACACAACCGGGTGGCTACAGGTATCCAAAGGTCGGATCGTTGCACGTGGAGAGGGCAACGCCCCGGATTCTGACCAGCAGATTGTGGATTGTGGTGGCAAGTGTCTGGCACCGGGCATCATCGATATCGGCGTCAAGGTCTGCGAACCCGGTGAGCGCCACAAGGAAAGTTACAAATCGGCTGGTCTTGCCGCTGCGGCCGGAGGTGTGACCACCATCGTTACGCGCCCTGACACCAGCCCCGCCATCGATACGCCGGAAACACTGGAATTCGTCACCCGCCGGGCACAGGCCGATACGCCGGTCAATATGCTGCCGATGGCCGCTCTGACCAAAGGGCGTGAAGGGCGTGAGATGACCGAAATCGGGTTCCTGCAGGACGCGGGCGCTGTGGCCTTTACCGATTGCGATCATGTCATCACGAATACCAAGGTGTTTTCCCGTGCGCTGACCTATGCAAAATCCTGCGATGCGTTGGTGATCGCCCACCCTCAGGAACCGGGACTCAGCGCCGGTGCGGCTGTAACCAGTGGCAAATTCGCAGCCTTACGCGGTCTGCCGGCCGTGTCGCCAATGGCGGAACGTATGGGCCTGGACCGCGACATTGCTTTGCTGGAGATGACCGGGGCAGCCTACCACGCCGACCAGATCACCACTGCCCGCGCCCTCCCCGCGCTGGAACGGGCCAAGCGCAATGGGCTGGATATCACCGCTGGCACCTCGATACACCATCTGACTTTGAACGAACTGGACGTGGCCGATTATCGTACCTTCTTCAAGGTCAAGCCACCGCTGCGGTCCGAGGATGACCGTCAAGCGGTGATCGAAGCGGTCCGATCCGGTCTGATCGACATCATCAGCTCGATGCACACCCCTCAGGACGAAGAAAGCAAGCGATTGCCATTTGAAGAGGCGGCCTCGGGTGCCGTGGCCTTGGAAACGCTGCTGCCCGCCGCGTTGCGCCTCTATCATGCAGATCAACTAGACCTGCCGACCCTGTTCCGGGCCATGGCGCTCAATCCCGCAAAACGGTTGGGGCTGGACAGCGGCCGCCTGTCCGATGGCGCCCCGGCAGATCTGGTTCTGTTCGACCCGGATGTGCCATTTGTGCTTGATCGGTTTGCGCTAAAATCAAAATCACAGAACACGCCATTTGACGGCCAGCGGATGCAAGGTAAGGTCATTTCGACCTATGTGGCAGGTAAAGAAGTGTTCCGGAGTTCCTGATGCCCCCGATCGACAACTCGACTAGCGAACTGCTCCAATGGGCGGTGGTTGGATATCTAATGGGCTCCATTCCCTTTGGCCTGATCCTGGCTAAGATCATGGGTCTGGGCAATCTGCGCGAGATCGGGTCCGGCAATATTGGGGCCACGAATGTGCTGCGTACCGGCAATAAGGCCGCTGCGGCCCTGACTCTGCTCTTTGACGCCGCCAAGGGGGCTGTGGCAGTTCTGGTTGCGCGCGCCTATGCGGGCGAAGATGCAGCCCAAATTGCGGCCCTTATGGCCTTTCTGGGCCATTGCTTTCCGATTTGGCTTGGCTTCAAGGGCGGCAAAGGTGTGGCAACCTTTCTGGGGCTCTGGCTGGCGCTGGACTGGCGCGTTGGCGTGGCCTGCTGCCTGAGCTGGTTGGTCGCGGCAGCGATCTGGCGGATTTCTTCGGTCGGCGCACTGGCCGCGGCTGCACTGTCGACGACCTGGGTGCTGGTGCTCACAAACGGATCGACCTTTATCCTTGGGATCATCCTGACGCTTCTGATCTATTGGCGTCACGGCTCGAACGTGGCTCGGATCAAGGCCGGAACGGAACCGAAAATCGGGAAACCGTGACAGCCACCGACGCATTTCTGGCCGCGTTTCTTGCACTGCCAGAGGGCAGTTTCATCGGTACTTCGCACGGTCGAAGCTATGTTGTTGTGCGTCACAGCATGGCGGGTGGAAAATCGCACAAGCTGGTGGCCCATGAACGCGGCGGTCCTGATTATATCAGCCTGAACCTGTACCAGACACGCAACAGCGGCGCTTTGCTGCGGCCCTGTGAAATGCCCGCCCGTAAAGTCATCGCGTTTGTGCTGGATCTTGTGCCTGACGCAATCAGCTAACTCTGCATTTTTGAACAGTACATCTTTGCTGCTGCACAATCACAATTCATTGCTTTGAACGTGATCACCTCATTTCCCAGATCGCTTTCGTGACGGTCAATTACGGGCCGCACAGGACAACAACCGGGGCCTGCGCTCTCACTCTGACGAGGCTCCATTCACGAAAGGTGAAGCAATGAACACTTTTAAATCTCTGATCGGCGGCGTCGCCCTGTCTGTCGCGCTGGCAACTTCGACCCTGGCCGCAGGCGTGGAAATCAACGCAAGCTCGACTGGTCTGGCGATGCAGGGTTATGACCCGGTTGCCTATTTCACCGCTGGCGAAGCAACCAAGGGCGACTACCGCATCACCACACTGCACAACGACGCGATGTACCGTTTCTCGTCGGAAGAAAACAAAGCTGCCTTTGAAGCCAACCCCGAAGCATACCTGCCTGCCTACGGTGGTTACTGTGCCTTCGGTACAGCCATGGGCTTCAAGTTTGACGGCGACCCGAACCACTGGAAAATCGTTGACAACAAGCTGTACCTGAACCTGTCGCAAGACATCCAGGAACGCTGGGAAGGCGACATCCCGGGCTTCATCGAAAGCGCAAGCGCAAACTGGGATGACATTTCTGACAAGACCCCCGCGGAACTGCAAGAGCAATAATCCGCTGAAAATTTCAGGCGTATCGGCGGCGGAATGTTCCGCCGCCGCATGTCGTTTGAAGATCCCTCATCTCTTCCTACCTTTTCAGTATCAATAGCGCCCTGGTTTTTGAGGACGTCGACGTTTCCCAACAGTCAGAAACGTAGGGGTGCACATTTTGAATGATCCGGCGCCCCACCAGGATCGTATCCACCTTCATAAGTGAGCAATGTCTCACTGGAGCAGAGTGATAACCGAAAGGATATGAGATGACATTGAAGAAACTGGCTCTCATCACGACCGCAGCGACCGTTGTTGCAGGATCGGCCATGGCGCAATCCTCGGGCAACTGGACAGGGTTCTATGGCGGTCTGCAACTGGGTTACGCCGACGTGGACACCAACGTAGCCGGCGTCGACGGCGACGGCGTAATCGGCGGTATTATCCTGGGCTATGACTATGATCTGGGTGACTGGGTTGTCGGCGGCGGTTTCGACTATGACTGGTCGGACGTGGATCTGTCTGGTGCCGCTACGGTTGAAGATGTCTGGCGTTTGAAGGCTCGCGCAGGATACAAGGTGAATCCGCAAGGTCTGCTCTATGGAATTGCCGGGTATGCTGAAGCAGGAACAGACACTCTTGGCAGCGACGATGGCTGGTTCATTGGCGCAGGCTACGAGCAGATCGTGGCTCCTAATGTGAGCATCGGTGGAGAGTTGCTTTACCACGAGTTCAGTAATTTCAATGCAAGCGGCGTCGATGTTGACGCGACAACACTGCAAATCCGGGCCGCTTATCGGTTCTGACGCTCATCGATTGAGCAGATTGGACCCGGCTTTTCAGCCGGGTCGCTATTCAGGTGTCCAATATTGTGCTGCCGGTTGTCTGCCGGGCCTCAAGGGCACGATGCGCATCAGCAACTTGATCAAGCGTAAAGCGTTGATCCACATGGATCTTGACCTCTCCTCCTTCAACCTTACCGAAGAGACGGCGCGCCATCGCCTGGCACACCGTATGATCCGCGATATGTGTGAACAGAGTGGGGCGTGTGATCTTAAGCGATCCTTTCTGGCCCAGAACACCGATGTTGAAAGGTGGCACCGGACCTGAGGCATTGCCGAACGAAATCATCATGCCCAGCGGTTTCAGACAATCCAGCGACCCTTCGAATGTGTCCGCCCCGACCGAATCCATCACCACGTCCACGCCCTGCCCTTTGGTGATCTCAGCCACACGCTCGGCAAAATTCTCGGTTCGGTAATTGATGCAATGCGCCGCGCCATTGAACCGGGCCAGACTGCATTTCTCATCCGTTCCTGCCGTCCCAATCAAGGTGATCCCTTCGGATTTTGCCCATTGGCAGGCAATCAGCCCTACACCACCTGCTGCTGCGTGAAACAGGACCGTATCCCCGCGCTTCAGCGGAGTGGTCCTGTGAAACAGGTATTCCACGGTCAAACCCTTCAGCATCATCGCCGCAGCGGCTTGATACGTGATGTCATCCGGCAGCGGGCAAACCTGCGCCGCTGGCATCACACGTGCCTCGCAATAGGCCCCCGGCGGCGCAGCGGCATAAGCGGCCCGCTGCCCCGGTTGCAGATGTGTAACCCCTTCTCCCACAGCTTCCACAACGCCCGCTGCCTCCATACCCAAAGCATGAGGAAGATCGAGCGGGTACAAACCAGTGCGTTGATATACATCGATAAAATTCAAACCGCAGGCTTCGTGTCGAATACGGATTTCGCCCGGTCCGGGGTCGCTCAGTGACCTGTCTTCGATCCGCAGAACTTCGGGCCCGCCGAACTCATGAATTACAACCGTTTTCGCTGTTTGCTGCATCCTGACCTCCTCTTGCCTGCCCTCAAGCTAACATGACTGCGATACAGGGCAATCCGTCCGGTGCCACAGTATTGATCGGGATTCCGCGAAACTGTGCTATAATGTCGTCAGGCGTTGCCGACTGGTCCGGCCACGGGCAACTTGGTGCCGGATCCGCCCCGCGGCGCAGTTTTCGCCAGGGAAGGGGAGCAAAATGGCCAAAACAATCGGAAATCCGATCAGCTGGACCGCCCGAAATCTGGGGGCGGCCGGTGATCATGTTACTGAAAGCGTCTCGCGCCTGGGCAGCGAGGATGCCAAAGAGCTGCCGATGGTGCAGACCTTGACGCTGCAAGACCTTCGCGCCTGTCTGCGCGCGGGGTATAACGACTTTATCGAAACGCGGGCGGATGCTGTGTTCATCATCCTCATCTACCCGATCGCCGGGCTTTTGATGTTCGGGTTTGCCCTGAATATGAACTTGGTGCCTCTTTTGGCCCCTCTGGTCGCGGGCTTTGCCCTGATCGGACCTGTCGCCGCTGTGGGCTTGTACGAGATCAGCCGCAAACGCGAACAGGGCAAACCTGTGCATTGGTTGGACGCGTTCGGCGTGTTCAGATCACCATCTTTCGGCGCAATTCTTGTGCTGGGGTTCTATCTGGTCATGCTGCTGTTGATCTGGCTGATGGTTGCACAGACCATTCACACCTACATTATGGGCCCTGAAATACCGGCAACACTTGGCGCTTTCACCGAGCAGGTATTCACCACCGCTGCTGGATGGACGCTGATTGCCGTAGGAACCGCAGTGGGCTTTGTGTTTGCTCTTTGCGCACTGGCGGTCAGCGTTGTCAGCTTTCCTTTGTTGCTGGACCGCAAAGTGGGGCTGCCGGTGGCGGTTGTGACATCGTTTCGCGTTCTGCGTCAGAACCCTGGCGTCATCCTGAGCTGGGGGTTCGTCGTGGCCGCCCTTCTGTTTCTGGGCGCCCTGCCGATGCTATTGGGTCTGATCGTGGTGATGCCCATTCTGGGTCACGCCACATGGCATCTGTACCGCCGTGCCGTGGCGTGAAGACGCGGGACAAGCCCGCGCATTCAATACTTAGCCCCCAACCTTGAAGACGATCTTGCCGATATGGCCAGAGCTTTCCATGCGTGCATGGGCAGCAGCAGCCTCGGCCAGATCAAATTCGCTATCCATAACGGGCGCAACCTTTCCGGCCTCCAACAGAGGCCAAACGGCCTCGCGCAGGTCCTGCGCAATCCGGGTCTTGGCCAAATCGCTCTGCGGGCGCAGGGTGCTGCCGGTCAAGGTCAGACGTTTGACCATCATCAGGGCAAAGTTCAGCTCGACCACCGGTCCTTGCAGGAAAGCAATCTGAACCAGACGCCCATCCTCAGCCAACGCCTTGACGTTGCGCGGGATGTAATCGCCGCCCACCATATCAAGGATCAGGTTCGCACCGCCCTCGGCACGCATGGCTGCCACGAAATCCTCATCGCGATAGTTGATTGCCTTCTCTGCGCCCAGCTTAACGCAAGCCTCGCATTTCTCGTCCGACCCTGCCGTCGCAAAGACGCGTGCACCGAAGGCATTGGCCAATTGGATTGCCGTTGTACCGATCCCGCTGGAGCCGCCATGGACCAGAAACCGCTCGCCCGCCTTCAGACCACCACGCGTGAACACGTTGGACCAGACAGTAAAAAAGGTCTCGGGCAGGCAAGCCGCCTCTTTCAGCCCCATACCCGCAGGGACCGGCAGGCAATGAGCGGCGGGCGTGGCGACGTATTCGGCATAGCCTCCGCCCGGCAACAACGCACAAACCTTATCGCCGATCGACAACCCCTCGACCCCAGCACCGACCGAGACTACTTCGCCCGACGCCTCAAGCCCCGGCAGGTCGCTGGCACCCTGTGGCGGATCATAGGCACCCGCGCGCTGCAACGCATCGGGGCGGTTCACCCCGGCATAGGCCACTTTCAACACCACCTGTCCTTCACCCGGCTTGGGAACAGGACGCTCGGTCAGTTGCAAAACGTCCGGTCCACCCGGTTCGGTGATCTCAACAGCGCGCATCATCTGGGTCATAGGCACCTCCTTTGCGCAATGCCTAGCAGGCATACGGGCCTAGGCCCAGCGCCAAGATGCGCTACTTTCGAGGGTTCAACATGCCAGGAAGATCGGCGCGCATTTTCACGGGCGCTTTCACCTGACCCGCCAGCCAGTTCGGAACCGCTAGAAACGGCTTCAAGACCGGGTTGTCGCGCACCTGTGCCTTGAACTTCTCGAACTCCATGACGTTTGCTATTCGACGATCCAGAAATTCCCACGTCAGCTGATGACCCGGGCTGTCATCGCCCAGCCAGAACAATAAAGTCGAGGAGTAGACACCCGACAGTGTGGCCCGTTTCGTGTACCAGTTCACGTCATCCGAAGTATCGCCCAGCGTGTCCCAGATCAGATCGCAGGTCTGCCAAACAGCCTTGGCACCGTCTGCCGCATGGGTTGGCAGGGAAAACAGCGTCATGCCGCGGCGCACCAGCTCCTTGTCCTCGACCGCCTGCAATCGGAACCGAACCGCAGCAGCAATCTTGTCGCGGAATTTCAATCCGCTCAGGTCTTCGGACTTGATACGGTCCAGCATCGCTTGATCGCCGCGCGCATGATAGGCCAGTGCCAGATCGACCGCCCCACGTGGACAAATCGCGCGGGCCAAACCGTCATCCAGGCTACAGTCGGAAATGGAAGCGCGAAAACTGGTTTCCGACCAGCCATCGAAGGGAACATGGATCAGCATCGCATCCAAAAGCTGCAGTTTTGCATCTTCATATGTGGTCGTCATGGCAGTTCTCCGGTTGTCGGGCCCAGTACTAGACAAGATACACCGGCTTTGCTATACGGCCAATTCCTGCAATTTCCTTGCAACTCTATCTAGAAAGGTGGTGACAACCACATGCAGGTTAGTGTTCGCGACAATAACGTCGATCAGGCGCTTCGTGCCCTGAAGAAAAAGCTGCAGCGCGAAGGCGTGTTCCGCGAAATGAAGCTCAAGCAACATTTCGAGAAACCGTCCGAGAAAAAAGCGCGCGAGAAAGCTGAAGCGATCCGCCGTGCCCGTAAACTGGCACGTAAGAAAGCACAGCGCGAAGGTTTGCTCTAAAACCTCACTCGTCCAGCTTTGGATGACACTATTTGACGACCCCCGAGGCATCGCCCGGGGGTTTGTCGTTTCAGGGCTCGGATTTAATCCGCCGACTCGTCCTGTTGGGTGTGCGACAAGCCGCCATTTCAACACCAGCAACATTTTGCCCGGCATTTTACAGCGCAGCGAATCCCGTATTGGTAGCATCGCCCCGCCAGAATTCGCCTAAAGCTTCAGCACCCCTATCTGATCTCTACAAGCCGCATGTAACTGGCCTCGTCCAATCAGACGACACCAAAAAACGGAGGCTACCATGTCGACTGCAAGTTCAATCGAGCAAGAAATGCTGACACTTATCAATGCTGAGCGTACCGCTCGCGGTCTAAACACACTACAGCTGGAAACCCAGTTGAATGACTCGTCCGAAGATCACAGTACGTGGATGCTGAACACAGACACGTTCAGTCACACGGGTTCGGGCGGTTCCAGCGCGACACAGCGGATGGAGGCGGCAGGCCTTGATCTGGAAGGCAACTGGCGTACTGGCGAAAACATTGCCTGGCAATCGGAACGCGGCGCACCCGGCATCAGCGATGACGTCGCCCAGTTGCATCAGAACCTGATGAACAGCCCGGGACACCGCGCGAATATTCTGAACCCCGACTTCGAGTACATCGGCATCGGTATTGAAACCGGCGACATGCAAGGTTTCGACGCGGTAATGGTCACTCAGAACTTTGCTGCAACCGACGCAGCCGTGATGTTAGACAACGGCAACACTCCAGTTCCGCCTGTACCAACACCTCCCACTGAAGAGGTTGTCGAACCGGAAGAACCGGGAACCGAAACGCCAGACACCGATGTCGCGGAACCGGAAGAACCCGGAACCGAAACACCTGACACCGATGTCGCGGAACCGGAAGAGCCCGGAACCGAAACACCTGACACCGATGTCGCGGAACCGGAAGAGCCCGGAACCGAAACGCCAGACACCGATGTCGCGGAACCGGAAGAGCCGGATAGCGGATGTTTCGACCTAGCTGCCTTCCGCGCCGAATTGGAGGCGTTCATAGAAGAGCTTCAGACGCGCTTCGATGAATTCGACTGGGAAGAAGAGGACATGGTTCCAACCGATCCCGCCGAAGACGACATGGATGTTGTTGTGGTCGAAGACACAGGCCCGGTCGAAGAAACCGTCGATGCCTGCCCTGTCGCAGCAGAAGAAGACACCGGTGACACCTACGTGTTCAACTTTTACGATTTTGGCTGCATGATGGAAGCGGCCTGACAAAATTCCGGATCGGGGCAGATATACTGCCCCGATCCACTGCCTTCAGTAAACCTTTGGCACGTATAGCTCATCTGGCAGAACACGGCGCTCGTATTCCGGGTTATACCGGCGATCAGGCAGATTGACCTTTTCCTGCGGCACATCCGTGTAGGGAACCTTGGTCAAAAGGTGCTCGATACAGTTCAGCCGCTCGCGCTTTTTGTCGTTGCCTTCGACAATGTACCAAGGGGCTTCGGGAATATTGGTTCGGAAAAGCATATCCTCTTTCGCCTTGGTATAGGATTCCCAGCGGATGCGGGATTCCAGATCCATCGGCGACAGCTTCCACTGTTTCATCGGGTCGTGAATACGCATGAGGAATCGCAATTGCTGCTCTTCATCGGTGATCGAGAACCAGTATTTCAGCAGAATAATCCCTGATCGTACCAGCATCCGCTCGAATTCGGGAACGTCCTGAAAGAACTGTTCGACCTGATCCTCGGACGCAAAGCCCATCACCCGTTCGACCCCGGCGCGGTTGTACCATGACCGGTCGAACAACACGATTTCACCCGCTGCGGGCAGATGCGGCACGTAACGCTGGAAATACCACTGACTCTGTTCGCGGCGGCTGGGTGCCGGCAAGGCGACCACGCGCGCGACACGCGGGTTCAGGCGCTGGGTGATCCGCTTGATCACGCCCCCCTTGCCTGCGCTGTCACGGCCTTCGAACAGAATACAGACCTTGGCCCCTGTATGCTGAACCCAGTCCTGAACCCTGATCAGTTCAGCCTGTAGCCGCAGCAGATTGCGGAAATAGACCTTGCGATCCAGCATATCCGGGTGTTGTTCCCGATAGATCTTCCTTACTTCCATAGAAAGCATCGGCTCGCTGAATTCGATCTCGAAATCTTCGTCCAGCGTGTCTTCCAGTTCGGCTTCAAGCCAGTCTTTGGTGCCACCGTTGTTTTCGTAAGCCAAGGTCAGCTCCTTTTTTAGTCATCGGGTTCGAACCATATCGGGCCTGTGTAACCGCCTGATGTCATCGGATAAATTGATGCAAAGGCGATAACGCCCGCAGCTGCCAAAACGTCCGTAAATCCAGACAGGCACGGGTACATGGTCTTTCCCTAAATGTGAACGCCCGGCCCAGAGGATACAAGCGTAAGATTTGACGCAAGGCAGCATCCTAGCGCGCGCGTTCTGTTGAATGCTTGCATTGCCTCGATCTTGTGCGGCAAGACTGTCTGGACCTACAGGATACAAGGCCCGTGACATTCTTTCTCTCTCTGTTGCCAGCAACTTGGCCTTGGCTGATCCTGATCACAGCTCAAGTGACCGCTCTTTTGGGGCGCACAGCCATCGCGTTGTCCCTGCTGGTTCTGTTTGCAAGCATTGCCGCGGCAACCGGACTGATGACGCCTGTGGCAGTCGCAGCTGTGGTCTGTGGGCTGGCCGGAGCCGCCTTGCTGCCGCATCTGAAAGGTGGGGCTGCACTTGCCGGACATACGCTTTTGATCCTTTGGTGTCTGGTCATGGGGGCGCATCTTTTGCCCGGATTTCAAAACCTGAAAGTGCTGGATCAGGTGCAGGCTGGTGCTGGTAGCGTTGGTTTCACAATGCACCTGAATCTGGACAAACCGATGGTCTTCTTCGCCGTTCTACTGGCGTGGCCCAGGATGCTTCACCGCGCGATTCAGTCCAAGACCGGTCCTTTGGTCGCAGGGCTTCTGCTTTTACCCGGGCTGTTTCTTTTGGGTCTTGCCCTCGGCGCGGTACAGCCGGAGTTTTCGATCCCGCCCTGGTGGCTGATCTTTGTCCTGTCCAACCTGTTTCTGACCTGCCTCACAGAAGAAGCCTTCTTTCGCGGATACCTACAGTCCGCCATCGCGTCACGTTTAGGCGCCGTGGGTGGAGTGGTAACGGCCAGTTTGCTGTTCGGACTGGCCCATTTCGGCGGAGGCCCGCCACTGGTGATCTTTGCCTCCATCCTCGGGTTGGCGTGTGGATTGGGGTATTATGCAACCCAAAGGCTTTGGGTGCCTGTTGCGATTCATTTCGGCTTCAATCTGGTGCATCTGTTGTTTTACACCTATCCCGGCCCCGCCTGAAGATCAGACCGGCAAAGCGGTGGTCTTGAACACAGTACGCAAAGCAAATGAGCTTTGCATCTGCGCCACCCCGGGCAATCGCGACAGGTATTGCCGGTGGATACGGGCAAAATCCTCGGTGTTTTCCGCGACCACCTTCAGGATATAGTCCGCCGTCCCGGCCATCAGGTGACATTCCAATACGTCAGGAATGCGCGCCACTGCTTTTTCAAACGAATCCAAAACCTCCTCGGCCTGACCTTGCAGCGTGATCTCGACAAAGACCGTTGTTGGGACGTTCATTTTGCGTGCATCCAGCAGTGCCACGTAGTTGCGGATAAACCCATCAACCTCAAGACGCTGTACGCGCCGATGGCAGGCAGATGGGGACAGGTTGACCTGTTCCGACAATTCCGAATTCGACATCCGGCCGTTTTTCTGAAGCGCCGCCAGAATCTTTCTATCAGTCGTATCCAAGCCCATTGGCGCAAGTCCTTTGCAAAGTTTTCGTAGTTTACAGGAAATTCTTCCAAAGAAAATTCAGAAGGCACGTTTTCTTTCACAGAAATTGCGCCGCAAACTGCACATAATTTAAGCAGTTTATGAACGGAGAACCCCATGAAAATCGGTTGCCCCAAGGAAATCAAACCTCAGGAATTCCGCGTCGGTATGACGCCTAACGCCGCTCAGGAAGCGGTTGCACGCGGCCACGAAGTGCTGATCGAAACCGGTGCAGGCATTGGTGCCGGTTTTGACAATGACGCCTATGTCGCAGCAGGCTCGCGCATCATCGACACCGCAGAAGAAGTGTTCGCCACAGCTGACATGATCGTAAAGGTCAAAGAACCTCAGGCTGGCGAACGCAAGATGCTGCGCGAAGGCCAATTGCTGTTCACCTATCTGCACCTGGCACCCGACCCGGATCAAACCCATGACCTACTGGAATCCGGTTGTACCGCAATTGCGTATGAAACCGTGACCGACTCCAACGGCGGTCTGCCGCTGCTGGCGCCGATGTCAGAAGTTGCGGGCCGTCTGGCTCCTCAGGTCGGTTCGTGGACTCTGCAGAAGGCCAATGGCGGCCGCGGCGTCCTGATGGGCGGCGTTCCCGGTGTGGGCCCGGCCAAAGTCATCGTGATCGGCGGCGGCGTCGTTGGTACGCACGCAGCCAAGATCGCTGCCGGTATGGGTGCTGACGTCACCGTTCTGGACCGCTCTCTGCCGCGCCTGCGTTATCTGGACGACGTGTTTGGCGGACAGTTCAAGAACCAATACTCGACTGCCGGTGCCACCGCTGAACTGATTCAGGACGCCGACATGGTCATTGGTGCAGTCCTGATCCCGGGCGCTGCTGCTCCGAAGCTGATCTCGCGCGAGCAGCTGTCGACCATGAAGCCTGGCGCGGTTTTGGTAGACGTTGCAATCGACCAGGGCGGCTGCTTCGAAACCTCGAAAGCCACCACGCACGCCGATCCGGTTTACGAAGTGGACGGCATCATGCACTACTGCGTTGCGAACATGCCCGGCGCGGTTGCGCGCACGTCCACTATCGCATTGGGCAACGCGACCATGCCGTTCATGTTGTCGCTGGCAAGCAAGGGCTGGAAACAGGCCTGTAAGGACGACGCACACCTGCTGGCAGGTCTGAATGTCCACGCCGGCAAGCTGACTTACGAAGCGGTCGGTGCTGCCCTCAACATCGATGTGGTCGACCCGACAACGCTGCTTAACTAAGAGCGTTCCGGCCTCTGACTGCGCCTTTCTCCCGGGGCACCTTACAGACCAAATCACAGCGTCGCGCCCCAAGCGCGGCGCTTTTTTTGGCTCAACCTCGGCTCACAAAAAAGGCACCGCGCAATGCGCGGTGCCTGGCCCAAAGGGAGGAGGGCATTTCCAATGCCCGATCGACGGGCGGGAGCCGTCACCCCTGTTTCTGAATTTCCACCGAATGGGGATAAGGGATTGAGATATTCTTGTCGTCAAAGGCTTCCTTGATCGCTT
The DNA here is from genome assembly GCF_001238295.1 of Ruegeria sp. 6PALISEP08. Lineage (GTDB taxonomy): Bacteria > Pseudomonadota > Alphaproteobacteria > Rhodobacterales > Rhodobacteraceae > Ruegeria. Next base: position 45,207 of record NZ_LGXZ01000006.1, on the reverse strand, counting down.
TCGTAATCTCGAATTTGACGTCCCAATAATCAGCCGCATCGCACCAAAGCCGCGCAGTCAGATCCACTGAACTGTCACCAAGGTTTGTAACCCGGACCCATGGTTCAGGATCACCGTGAATACGGCTGTCAGCTTTGGCCACATCCAAAATGATCTGCATGGCCTTGTCGGCGCTGTCGCCATAGTCAATGCCGAACACCAGATCGACACGTCGCGTGTCATGCGCCGAGTAGTTGGTGATGATCGAACCCCACGACTGACCGTTGGGAACAATGATCTGTACGTTATCAGGAGTTACCAACTCGGTGGTAAACAGATTCAGGTCCTTCACGGTCCCGGCCGTGCCGCCAATATCCACATATTGACCCAGCTTGTAGGGCCGGAAGACAACCAGCATGACCCCGGCCGCCAAATCGCTGAGCGTGCCCTGTAGCGCCAGACCAATGGCCAGTGACGCGGCACCCAGAATGGCGACGATACTGGTGGCTTCGATCCCGAAAATTCCCAGTACGGCGACCAGCACCATGGCCAGAATGACCCACTTGACGAGGCTCGCCACAAAATTCCCGAGTGTGGGATCGATATGCGGGGTCGAGTTGATCCGGCGGCGCACCATGCCACCGATTGCCCCAGCGACAATCCAACCCAGAATCAGAACGACAAGCGCCTTGACTGCATTTATGATCAGCGGGGCATATGCTCCCACCTGTGTTACGACCTCATCCACGCCCATCTCCTTTCAACAGCAAGAAACCCGCGAAGTTTTCGCGGGGGTCGGCAAATTGTGATCCAAGTTTACCTCCAGGTCTAGGTGCGAGTTTTTGCGGTTTTCCCCGTTGTTCATCAAAAAACACGGCCTGACCGGATATGCACATTCCAAAGGGCTTACAAGATTGCGGGTTGACCCCTAACTTTGAAAAATCATCCAATCAGGAGCACCCCATGCTGGACACCAAACCTCATCCGATCATGGCCCGCTGGCCAGCCCAATCCCCGGACAAGATCCAACTGTACTCCTATCCGACCCCAAACGGCGTCAAGGCGTCGATCATGCTTGAGGAAACCGGCCTGCCCTATCAGGCTCATCTGGTGACGCTGGCTGATGCCGATGTCAAAAGCCCCGAGTTTCTATCGCTGAACCCCAACAACAAAATCCCCGCCATCATCGATCCCAACGGTCCGGACGGTGAACCACTTGCCCTGTTCGAAAGCGGCGCGATCCTGCTGTATCTGGCCGAAAAGTCGGGCAAGTTGCTAGGCCAAAGCGCAGCGGACAAGCATCGCATCACCCAATGGCTGATGTTCCAGATGGGTGGAGTTGGTCCCATGCTCGGCCAGCTAGGCTTTTTCTACAAATTTGCGGGCAGCGAGATCGAAGATCCCCGCCCGCGCGAACGCTATATCAACGAGGCCAAACGCCTGCTGAACGTGGTCAACACGCAATTGGACGGGCAGGACTGGATCGCAGGCGAGTTTTCCATCGCGGATATCGCCCTTGCCCCCTGGCTGAACGCATTGGATTTCTACGGTGCAAAAGAGGTTGTCGGCTGGGACGACTACGCCAATGTCGTCGCTTACGTCGACCGTTTCATGGAGCGTCCGGCGGTTCAGCGCGGCAAGACCATACCCGCCCGCGCTTAAACGGCTTCGCGATCGAAAGGGTGCCGAAGCGGGCACCCTTTTTTTGCGGCTTAGCTCGGCAGCGCGCCTGTCAACACGTAGCGCAGGATTTCGACCACCTGAGCGGGTTCTTCCGCCACGGCCAGCGCGGCTGCATCAACTTCTTTCAGCGCGTGTTGATGGTCGGGGCCGTGCAGCACGATGATGGATTTCCCGAGCGCGGCTGCGTAGCCCGCGTCAAAGGCGGCGTTCCATTGTTTGTATTTGTCGCCGAACCGGACGACCACCACATCAGCATCCGCAATACCCTTGCGCGTGCGGATTGCATTGACCATCGCCCCCTTGTGGTCGTGCCAATACTTGTTCGGCTCTTCCCCCAGAATGGCAACACCGCAATCGTCGCTGGCGTCATGATCGGTTACCGGGCTGCTGAAGATGATGTCCAAACCCTGCGCGCCGTCGATGATCTGTTCGCGCCAGTCGGTGTGGATTTCGCCAGAGAGGTATACGTTCAGGCCCATGGGTATCTCCTTTAACCTTTTGCGGCGACCCTAGTGCTATTGCTGCGACAACCCAAGAGAGGGATTGGGCAAACGAGGCGGAATTTCCTGCTACAACCGCAAGAGTTGAAACGGTCGTTGACCGCTCTCGCAATTTTCGACAAGGTTCGAGTAAAGCAATGATCTGAAACAGTTTCCGAGACCACCTTCAGGTGGCAAAAACGGAGCGCAAGACAAGGACGGAACGATGGGCGGGTTTTTCGACGGGTTTGTTCGGCAGGCATCGATTACCAAGCTGAATCAGAACAACCGGGATATGAAAGACGTGGCCAAAGGGATTGGTCAGGTCGTTGCCCATGCGGTTGCGCAACAAGAGCGTATCAATGCGGAAGAAGCCACCAATGCTGAGCTCCGGGAAGAAATAGGTCGCCTGCGACAAGAAGTAGTGGAATTGGATTTTGAGTCTGACCAATGGATTTGCCACTACGTCGCCCAAAAAGCTAAAGCTGACTACCTGATGGACGAATTAGACCGAATATGTGCTGATCAGGGCAGAGAAAACCCTGCTCGGGTACCGGCTTACAAAGACCCCGACACATTGCGCATCCCCTCCGGAGATCGAGAAGGCGAAGCGATGACCTCGGCTGACCACGCGTACATTGATGCGTTTACCAAAAAGTTTGTCGAGCGCTTTGCGCAGAGATGGACGCATCTCAAGAATTGGAAAGACTTCCTGCATGCAAAAGTCTCTTACTGATTTGGCATCTGCAAACTGAAAAGGGGCTCCGAATCCGGAGCCCCTCTTTCTTTGAATAGTTATCAGGAGTCGGTTCAGCCGCGCAGAACGCCGCCGGTCGCTTTGGTAACCTTGGCGATGATCTTCTCGGCCACCGCTTCGATGTCTTTTTCCTTCAGCGTCGCGTCCGAAGGTTGCAGGCGCACCGTGATGGCGAGAGATTTCTTGCCCTCGCCCAGGCTGCCGCCAATGAATTCGTCAAAGACACGTACGTCCTCGATCAGCGCTTTGTCGGCACCCGCTGCAGCATTTACCAGCGTCAGCGCCTCGACACCCTCGTCAACCACAAAGGCAAAGTCACGCTCGACCGCCTGAAGGTCACGCAGCTCCAGCGCGGCACGGGTCGCACCGGATTTACGCGGCAACGGCACCTCGTCCGGCCAGATGGTAAACGCCATCGCCGGGCCTTTGATATCCATCGCTTGCAACACACGCGGATGCAGTTCGCCAAACACGCCCAGCACCTTTTTCGGACCCAGGCAAATCTTGCCGTGACGCCCCGGATGCCACCATGCATCCCCATCGCGCAGAACCTGGACCTTGGCAGGTGCGCCTATGGCGGTCAGGACAGCCTCGGCATCCGCCTTGGCATCGAACACATCCACCGGCCGCGAAGCGCCGTGTACATCCTTTGGACCAGACCGTCCCACCAGCAGTCCGGTGATCTGGGTTTTCTGGTCGCCGGGCTCGCCATCATGGAAGACCGGGCCAACCTCGAACAGGGCCACGTCCGCATAGCCGCGTGCCTGATTGCGGGCAGCGGCCTGCAACAGGCCGGGCAGCAGATCGGGGCGCATATGGCTCATCTCAGACGAGATCGGGTTTTCCAGTTGCGTGGCTTCATCGCCTCCACCGAACAACGCCGCCGAGGCCTGATCAATGAAGGTATAACTGACGCATTCGTTGTAGCCCAGCGCTGCACAGGTACGGCGTGCCATGGACTGACGGCGCTGTGTCGGTGTCATCACGGGTTTCGGGATGCCTTCGGTGACGCGTGGCAGCGGTTTACCCTGCAACTTGGTCAGGGATGCGATCCGCGCGACTTCTTCCACCAGGTCGGCCTCGCCCATGATATCGGGGCGCCAGCTGGGAACATGGGCCATCTCACCCTCAAGGCGGAAACCCAGACGGGTCAGGGTCTGACGCTGTTCGCTTTCCGGAATATCCATGCCGACCAGAGACTGCACCCGTGCCGCATCCAGCTTGTAAGCCCGCCCGTGGTTCGGAGCCTTGCCAGCTTCAACCACGTTGGATGCCTCACCCCCACAGATATCCAGGATCATCTGGGTTGCGTGTTCCAACCCTTCGCGGGTGTATTCCGGGTCGACACCGCGCTCAAAACGATAGCGCGCATCCGAATTGATCTTGAGCGCACGCCCGGTCAACGCAATCTGCACATGATCCCAAAACGCGCTTTCGAGGAACACGTTCACGGTCTCTTCGGTGCAGCCGGTTTCCTCGCCCCCCATGATACCGGCGATGGATTCGGCGCCTTTGTCGTCCGAAATCACCATCATACCGGGCTGCAGGGTGTATTCTTTCTCATCCAGCGCCACCAGCGTCTCGCCACCTTTGGCGCGATGCACTCGCAGGTTGCCTTGCACCTTATCCGCATCGAAAACGTGTAGAGGGCGATTTTGATCAAAGGTCATATAATTGGTGATGTCCACCAAGGCCGAGATCGGACGCAGGCCAATAGCTTTCAGTTGGTCCTGCAGCCACTGCGGGCTTGGACCGTTCTTGACACCCCGGATCAATCGACCCGTGAAATGCGGTGCGCCATCCAGAGTGTCTTCGTCAATGCTGACTTTGATCGGGCACTCGAAATCCCCCGGAACCGGCACATAGTCACGCTGCTTCAAAGTCCCGATCCCACGTGCGGCCAGATCGCGCGCGATCCCTTCGACACCCAGCGCATCCGGACGGTTGGGCGTGATCGCAATCTCGATCATCGGATCGACCTTGGACGGATCATTTTCGGCCAACCAGTCGACAAAACGGTCGCCGACCTCGCCTGAGGGCAGCTCGATGATACCGTCATGCTCCTCCGACAGCTCCAGCTCACGCTCGGACGCCATCATGCCAAAGCTTTCGACGCCCCGGATCTTGCCGACGCTGATGGTAATATCCAGACCGGGAATATACATGCCGGGTTTGCAGACCACGACGGTGATGCCTTCGCGCGCATTGGGGGCACCGCAGATGATCTGCAGATCGCCCTCATCGGTCTCAACCGTGCAGACGCGCAGCTTGTCGGCGTCGGGGTGTTTCTCGGCGTGCTTCACATGGCCCAGCGTAAAACCAGCCAACCGGTCCGCCGGATTCACGATCTCTTCGACCTCAAGGCCAAGATCGGTCAGCGCCTCGGCGATCTCATCAACCGAAGCGTCAGTATCGAGGTGGTCTTTGAGCCAGGACAGTGTGAATTTCATTGCAAGCGGCCTTCTTGGGCAAACATCCGTTTGGCACAGGCAATGGCAAAGAATGAGCCGGGGTGCAAGCGCTGCGCGTCACGGATAGGTGGGGGTGCGGCCCAAAAGCTCGTCCAACTGCCGCCCGATCCAGCCGTGGGGGATGAAATGCCCGCCCGGATGGGTGTCCAGTACCACATGCCCCTGCGCGCAATCCGTCCATTCCACCCGGCTGAGGGTCAGGATCGGCACCACGCTCCACTCACCACGCGGCGTGGCATCGTGGCAGTCATAGGCCGCGCGCCACAAGGCGACCGGATAGGTCGTGTCACCATTTGCGCCATAAGGGAAGTCCATCACCGTATCGCTGAGACCATGCACGTGACGCACCTCGCGCGGGGCTTCGGGGCAGTCTGCCGTCTGACGGATCGAACCTGCAACGGCCAGCAAGGCGGCAACGTCGTTGCCCGACTGGCACACATAGCGCCACGCCATCGCACCGCCGAAGGAATAGCCCGAGACATAGATACGGTCCGGATCAATCGGATAACGTTTCGCTACATCCTCAAGCACCCGATCCGCAAAGGATACATCGCCGGTGTCCGAGGTCCAGAAATCCCAGCTTTTGCCCAATCCGTTCGGGGCTACCAGCAACACACCGCGCAGCTTGGTCGCCCCGGCGATTCGTTCGTGATTCACCACCACAGTCCCCTGCCGCGCCCAGCCGTGGAAATGCAGCAACACCGGCAGAGGCGTTTCTCCGTCCCAGCCATCAGGTTCCAGAACGTGGTATGAACGGTCGCCGACCTGACAGGCGGTATCGCCGTGGCACGTGTCCACGGCGGCGGCTTGGGTTGCGGTCAGCAGAAGAAGGCAGAGCAGTCGGTAAATCATCCACCGAAACCTAGCGAGCCTGCGCCCGCTGTCACGTCACAACCCCGTGGGAGATTGTGACAAGCCGCGCTATCGCCAGACCGTGGGATGGCGATCTTCCAGTTGTGATGGGCAGTTTATGGTGGCCATGTCCGTGTATCGTTCAAACGGAGCGCTTGCAGGGACAAATCGCCAGCCCGTGCGGGCGGTCTGGCGATGGCGCGGCGGCCTATCGGCCTTTGCTCCACGCCTTTCTGGTAAGCTAATATCTAGCTAAGGTTCGCCTCAATCATCAGCTCTTTAATTCTGTCTGCGACTTCATCGGAAGAAAACTCTGATGAAACTCCGGTTCCAAAGTGCATGTCCTGTCGCATTCGATCGATACACTTGATAAATAGACGTTCTGTTTCCGCGTTTGCCTCAACAATACGCCGTGTTTCTTTGGAAGCATGTGCCTCCATCGCACTCATGACTGATGCTCTAGCAGCATTTGTAACTTCGATTACGTCATCCACTCCCGAAAGAAGGACCTTTGCATAACTCATCTCGAATTGACGAAACAACTTGCCAATCTCTGTTATGGCAGCATCATATCGTAAGGCTAAGATAACATCTCGCAGTACAACGACTGTTTCTAGATAGACTTCCAGACGACGAGCTCTCAATGCTGCAGTGCGATCATTTTTTCGCTGCAAGAAGAACAAAGCGATACCACCCAAAAATGCTATCGCAGGACCAAAGTTATTTACCCATTCTCCCAAGTTACCCAGGAAATTGAAATCACGACACACATTCTCGCATGCCGTGATCACGTCCACTTCGCTCACCGCGACAAACCACCATGCAGGTTCGGCATATCCAGTGCCGCGAACCCGTAGTGCCTCAACCAACGCAGATCGCTATCAAAGAATGCCCGCAAATCAGGGATGCCGTATTTCAGCATCGCCAAACGGTCGATACCAATCCCAAACGCAAAACCCTGATAGACGTCCGGATCAATCCCACCGGCGGCGATCACCTTGGGGTGGACCATGCCCGAGCCCAGAATCTCCATCCAGTCGTCACCCTCGCCGATCTTCAGCTGGCCGTTGTCCCAGGAACAGCGGATATCGACCTCGGCCGACGGTTCGGTGAAGGGGAAGTGCGAGGCGCGGAAGCGCAGCTCGACATCGTCGACCTCGAAGAACGCTTTCACGAACTCTTCCAGAACCCATTTCAGGTTCGCCATCGAGATGTCCTTGTCGATGGCCAGCCCCTCGACCTGATGGAACATCGGCGTGTGGGTCTGGTCATAGTCAGCGCGATACACGCCGCCCGGACAAATGATGCGGATCGGCGCGCCCTGCAGTTCCATAGAACGGATCTGGACGGGTGAGGTATGGGTACGCAGCACGTGCGGCGGGCGATTGTCGCCCTCGGCGCGGTGCATGTAGAACGTGTCCATCTCCGCCCGCGCGGGGTGATGGCCGGGGATGTTCAGGGCGTCAAAGTTGTGCCAATCGGTCTCGATCCGCGGCCCTTCGGCGACGGAGAAGCCTAGTTCGGCAAAGATCGCAGTCAGTTCCTCGGTCGCCTGGCTGACCGGGTGGATCGAGCCCTGACGGCGTGCACGGGTCGGCAAGGTGACGTCCAGCCATTCGGTCCGCAGACGCTCATCCAGCGCGGCATCTGCCAAAGCGGCCTTCTTGGCGGACAGAGCCGAGTTGATCTCATCCTTCAGGGCGTTCAGGGCGGGGCCTGCAACCTGACGCTCTTCGGGTGTCATCTTGCCCAGCTCGCGCATCTTCAACGCGACCTCGCCTTTTTTGCCAACAGCCGCGACACGGATCGCCTCAAGTGCGTTTTCGTCGCCAGCTTCGGCGATTTGGCCCAGGTATTTTGCCTTAAGATCGTCCATGACGGCCCTCTGAATTTGGTCGAGAACCTGCTATCGGCCCCGCCCTGCGAATGCAAGCGGGACGGTGCGGATCAATAGCTGTATTCCGGGAAAATCCGGGTCAGGTCGCCATTCCAGTCACCATTGTAGTGATCCAGCAACTCATCAGCGGGAACCTTGCCGGTGTCGATGCTTTCCTTGAGCGCATTCAGGAAATGCGTCTCGTCCGGGACCAGACCGCCCGCACCGGGGAAGGCGCGGGATTTAAGGCCCGCCTCAGAAATCGCTACGACCTCACGCGCCAGATCATGCATGTTGATGTCGCCGACCTGCGCCTGAAGGCCATGAACCGCGGCCTGAACACGCAGTTCCTCGCGCGTTTCAGCGTCCCAGCCCTTGACCAGATCCCAGGCCGCATCCAGCGCGCCCTGATCGTAGGTCAGACCAACCCAGAAAGCAGGCAGCGCGCAGAGACGACGCCATGGGCCACCATCGGCGCCGCGCATCTCCATGAATTTCTTGATCCGCGCTTCGGGGAAGGCGGTGGTCAGGTGATCGGCCCAATCACTGAGGGTCGGCGTTTCGCCCGGCAGGGCTGGCAGCTCACCTTTCAGGAAATCGCGGAACGACATGCCCAGCGCGTTGATATAATTTCCATCGCGATAGACAAAATACATCGGCACATCGAGCGCATATTGCACGTAGCGCTCGAACCCGAAGCCGTCTTCGAACACAAAAGGCAGCATCCCGGTGCGCGCATCGTCCAGATGCCGCCAGATATGGCTGCGCCAGCTTTTCTGACCGTTGGGCTTGCCCTCGAAGAAGGGCGAATTGGCAAACAGAGCGGTCGCCACCGGCTGAAGCGCAAGTGCAACACGCAGTTTCTGCACCATGTCAGCCTCGGACCCAAAGTCGATATTGACCTGCACGGTGCAGGTGCGCCGCATCATGGCGCGGCCCATGGTGCCGACCTTCTCCATATAGTCGTTCATCAGCCGATAACGCCCCTTGGGCATCAACGGCATTTCCTCGTGGGTCCAGATCGGGGCGGCACCCAAGCCGATGAAGCCAACGCCAATCTCATCGGCGATATCCTTCACCTCACGCAAGTGGATGTTCACCTCATCGCAGGTCTCGTGGATCGTCTCCAACGGGGCACCTGACAGCTCCAGCGCGCCACCCGGTTCCAGGCTGACATTGGCACCATCTTTTTCCAGACCGATCAGCTTGTCGCCTTCGCGCACCTCGCCCCAACCATGGCGGTCCCGCAGACCTTCCAGCACAGCCACAATCGAGCGTTTGCCCTCAAAGGGCAGCGGCTTCAGCGTGTCTTTGCAATAGCCGAACTTTTCGTGTTCGGTGCCAATGCGCCAGTCTTCTTTGGGTTTGCAGCCTGATTCCAGGTATTCGGCCAGTTGTTCATGGCGTTCGATCGGACCGCCGCCGGACTGAGGGATGGACATGAACCGTGCTCCGATCCTGATGTATCTGTCTTGAAGGTCAGTCGTGGTCTTAAATGACGCTAGTGTCAATGCAACCGCAAATGCGCTGGGCGCGACGGGGTGCGTTCCCAGATGACCACGGGATGCCGCGATTTGCCGTTGAGTTCTGACAACATCTGTTCCGTTTTCAGCCCAGGCAGGCTGGAAAACACGTCAAACAATGCCTCGGCCCCTTCTGCATTCACAGGAATGTGAAGCGTCGGCTGTCCCGACTGATCCAAAACCCAATGCGCGGGGCTTGAGGTCGGGTCGAGCGCAAGCCTTTCAATTTCGCGAGTCGCAACAATACCGCCATCCAGAGGGCCGAGATAGGTGATTTGTCCTTCGTCCACCGTCACGACGCCCTGCCCGCCTGCGCCGGTTCTGAACCGGGCGCGCTGCACGCCAATCACGGCCAGCGCCGCAGACACCAAGATCAAGACCCAACCCAACCATGCCAGCAACCCACCCGGCCCGCTGACCCAGCTAAGGCCCAGGATCAGGACAAAGACTGCAACCAGAACTTCGCGCCAACGCCACAGCGCCAGTTTTGCCTCGGGTCGGATGAAACTCATGACAGGGCCTCGAAGGAAAACTCTATTGCGTAAGTCACAAGTCTTAAGTTGGGGATCGCGCGCGCTGCGGCCAATGTCCGTTTGTCAAAACTGTGAGCCACGATCACTCCACGGATGGCCTGAGGTTCGTCTTCGGCGATCAGATCGCCCATATATCCCAGAATCTGCCCGACAACCCGGCTATCTGTCTTCCCGGCTTTCAATTCAATGACAACCATCTGACCGGACGGGTCTTCGCAAAGGATATCGATGAATCCAGAATCGACCGAACGTTCCGCGCCGTCATCTATGATGGTCAGGCCAATCTCCAGAGCGGATATGTTTCTGCGCAAGGCTGCTTGCATGTCGCGCTCCAACGCGAAACGCTGTTTCTCAGATTGCTCCGACTTGGCATGTTCGGTCGGATCTCTAGGTGTAGGTTCATCCAACTCAGGATCAAAACCTTCCGAAACGAACCGCGCATATCGGCGTAACGCGCCTTTCAACGATTGGAGACGGGTGTAGACTCTGCCGCTAAAATCCACCTTACTCGGGTTGGGCCGCCCAGCCCGCTCATCTTCTTTCGAATAGGTGAAGTCCTCGACCAGCTTGTCCAGGCCACCGTCTGAGAGCAGGGGCAGCAATTCACCATAATGCTTCTCAATGGCCCGAATATGGGCCATTTGGGTATTGCAGGTGTTTTCATTGTAGCCTTGAGCGACCAGCCAGTCCTGATATTTCCCTTTCACGACCAATCCCCCAGCGCCTGCTGCCACATCGTCAACGCAGCCACAGCCGCCGTATCCGCCCGTAGGATGCGCGGACCCAGGCTGACAACATGCGCATAGGGCAAAGCTGACAGACGGGCGCGCTCTTTATTGGAAAAGCCACCTTCCGGGCCGATGAGAATCGCCCACGGGCGACCTTTTTCATTGGCAGCCAATCGCAGGGCAGAGCCGACCTCGGCCTCGTTGCAGAACATCAACTGCCGGTCTTCAGGCCAGCCATCCAGCAGGCGATCCAGCCGCTGAAGATCGGCGACCTCGGGCACGAATGTTCCACCACACTGCTCTGCCGCCTCAACTGCATGGGCCTGCAACCGGTCTTGCCGGATGCGTTCGGAATTGGTGAATTCGGTCTGAACAGGCATGATGCGCCCCGCACCCATTTCAGCGGCTTTTTCCACGATGAAATCGGTACGCGCCTTTTTGATCGGCGCGAACAGGAACCACAGATCGGGCGGCAACTGCAACGGTTTCGTCTGCTCAACGCAGGTTAACGTCCCACTGCGTTTGCCCGCGTCGGACACTTCCGCCAGCCATTCTCCATCTTGCCCGTTGAACAGGGCGACCTGCCCTTTGACAGCAAGACGCATGACGCCAAACAGGTAATGCGCCTGGTCGCGCGTCAAAGGAACCGATTGCCCCTGACCCAAGGGCTGCTCTACATACAGTCTGATCTTCGCACTCATGAGGCCTTACATATGCAAGGCAATGCCCCAACACCAGATGGTCAAGTCGCCGATGCCGTCACCGGCAACTGGGTCGACACTTATGCCCCGGCCTTTACCCGCCCCTATCTGCGCCTCAGCCGCGCGGACCGGCCCATTGGCACGTGGCTGTTGTTGATCCCGTGCTGGTGGGGGCTGGCGCTGGCAATCCTGCATGACGGTCAACCCCGATGGGAAGATCTTTGGATTGCCGTTGGATGCGCATTGGGGGCTTTTCTGATGCGTGGCGCCGGCTGCACCTGGAACGACATCACCGATCGAGAGTACGACGGGCAGGTTGAACGCACACGCTCGCGCCCGATTCCTTCGGGGCAGGTCAGCGTCCGGCAGGCTGCATCCTGGATGATCCTGCAATGCCTGCTGGCGCTTGGCATCCTGCTGAGTTTCAATCAGGCGGCGATTGCCATGGGCGTGCTGTCCTTGCTGCCGGTGACGATTTACCCATTCGCCAAGCGGTTCACATGGTGGCCGCAGGTGTTTCTGGGGTTGGCCTTCAATTGGGGCGCGCTTTTGGCTTGGGCAGCGCATAGTGGTTCGGTCGGGTGGCCTGCAGTAACGCTGTATCTGGCAGGCATCGCGTGGACCTTGTTTTATGACACGATCTACGCCCATCAGGATGCCGACGATGACGAGCTGGTGGGGATCAAGTCCACAGCCCGCCTGTTCGGCAAGGATACAGCTAGGTGGCTGAAGTATTTTCTGGTTGCGACGGTATCGTTGATGGGGCTGGCCATAATTGATGCAGGGGTACCGAACATCTCGATCCTGGCTCTGGTCGTTGCGCTCGGCGGTCCTTGGGCAATGGGCTGGCACATGATGTGGCAACTGCGCTGTCTGGACCTGGAAGACAACGCCAAGCTGTTGCAACTGTTCCGGGTCAACCGAGACACCGGCCTGATTCCGCTGATCTTCCTCTGCGTCGCGTTGCTGCTCTGATTGCACCTGCCGATTGGGGGTTGTAAAGATCGGGCCAAACGCCTGAGGAGTGTCAAACCCAAACATGCGTCTGCCTTTTTTTATCGCTGTTGTGCTGATCTTTTTGGTCTCAGCCGGGCTGTCCCTGGTGGCGGCAAGCTATGCCGTTACCAAGATCGAAGAGACATCAGAATTCGCTGTACGGCGTTCACTGGACCTCAAAGGTCATGACTGGGCCGAGGTCGAATCCGACGGTCTGCGTGTGATCCTGACAGGAACCGCACCGGACGAGGCCACACGGTTCAACGCGTTGACCGCTGCGGGAACCGAGGTCGACACATCCCGTGTGATTGATGAAATGGAGGTCGAGGCCACCTCGGCCCTGGCCCCACCGCGATTCTCGGCAGAAATTCTGCGCAACGACAGCGGTATCTCGATCATCGGTCTGATTCCGGCTAGCGAGGACAGGGCCGATCTGATCGACCGGCTGAGCAATCTGGACCCGAGTGTTGCAGTTTCGGACTTGATGGAAACCGCGGACTATCCCAAGCCCGACGGCTGGGATGCTGCCGTGTCTTACGCCATCGAAGCCCTGGCGCGCCTGCCCCGCGCCAAGATTTCCGCCAGTTCTGATCTGGTCCGCATCACCGCGATTGCCGACAGCCAGCAGGAAAAACAACAGCTCGAGCAGGATCTGACCCGCGCCGCGCCGCCCAGCCTGAGGATCGGATTGGCGATTTCGGCCCCTCGACCGGTCATTACACCTTTTACGCTGCGCTACTTGATCGATGATGAGGGCGGGCATTTCGACGCCTGTTCTGCGCAGGATGAACAGGCTCGCGACCGCATCGTGGCCGCCGCGCGTGAGGCGGGATTACAAGGCATCTATAGTTGCACCATCGGCCTGGGAGAACCCTCACCAAGCTGGCCCGAAGCCGCCGAACAGAGCATTCAGGCGCTATCCAAAATCGGCATGGGCACCGTGACGCTGTCTGATGCGGACATCACGTTGGTTGCGGCGCAGGGTACAGACACTGTCCTTTTTGACCGGGTAGTAGGTGAGCTTGAAGCCGCCTTGCCACCCGTATTTGCGTTGCACGCCGTGTTGCCGGAACCAGAGATCGCGGATGCATCCGGCCCGGTTGAATTCTCGGCGACCCGCAGCCCCGAGGGGCTGGTGCAACTGCGTGGCCGTCTGGGCGATGAGACCCTGCGTGACATGGTCGACAGCTACGCCCGTGCAGCTTTTGGATCCGATCAGGTTTACACCGCCACACGCATTGTGTCCGATCTTCCCTCGGACTGGCCTGTGCGTGTTCTGGCCGGGCTGGAGGCTTTGGCGCAGCTGCATAACGGGGCCCTGACCGTGACGCCTGATACCGTCGAGTTGGTCGGCCTCAGCCACGAGGAAGACGCCAAGGCCCGTATCGCTGGTCAGCTGTCGGACAAGCTGGGTGAGGGGCAGGAATTCACCCTGATGATCACCTATCAGCCACCGCCGGAACCTGAAGACGCTCTGCCTGACCCGGCGATTTGCGAACAACAGATCGCTGACGTCCAAGCGTCCAGCAAGATCGCATTCGAACCCGGATCAGCCACGATTGCCTCGGCCTCGCGCGATACCGTGAACCAGATTGCCGATATCCTGCGGGACTGCGGGTCGATTCGGCTGGAGATTCAGGGCCACACCGACAGCCAGGGCCGTGAAGAGATGAATCAGCAACTCAGTCAGGCACGCGCGCAGTCTATTCTGAACGAATTGCGTGGGCGACGCATTCCTACCAGCAGCTACTCCGCAGTGGGATATGGTGAAACGCAGCCCATCGCTGATAATGACACCGAGGAAGGTCGGGAAGAAAACCGCCGCATTGAATTCCGCCTGATCCGCCCCGAGCCTGTCAGAGCCGACGAAACAGGTCTCGAAGCGCTTGAGGCTGAGACAGAAGCTGACGCGCCCGAGACAGACCAGACTGACACGACCGCACCAGATGCGGATGCAGAGGACCAGTAAGTTGAACAGAACCGAATTCATCATCGCCACGGCCATCATTCTGTTTGCGGCCTTCTGCATGGGCTGGTTTGCCAACTGGCTGGCCCACCGCCTGTCCCGCGTTCGCCAAAGCGACGTGGCCGACCTGGACCGGATGAGTCAGGAATTGCACGAAGCTGAAGAAACCCGCGATCAGGCCATCACCTATCTGCAACAGCGCGAGGCAGAGCTGACCAATCAACTGACCCAGACCGAAGCAGAACTGGCCGCCGCCATGGACGGCCTGCGCGCCGCGCGGCAAGAGGCTGAAGAATTGCGCGGGCGGATCAACAACGCTGATTGACGCGCCCAGCGCGCCGTCGGGTCACAAAACCTGCGCGAGATCGGCGATCAGGTCCTCTGGGTCTTCCAGACCGACCGACAGCCGGAACACGCCATCCCCGGCATAATCCCGGTAGCTTTCCAACTGCGCCCCTTCCAGACGGAAAGAGGTTTGCATCAAAGAGTCGGTGCCCATCCAGAAGATCAGGCTACGGTGGTGGCCAAGCGACACGGCATAGTGGACGATCTGCAGTTTATCGATCATCTGCTGGGCAAATGCTTCTCCGGTCGCGTTGTCACCCACCTGAAAGGTGATCATGCCGGATGTATTCCGCATCTGCCGCTGTGCCAGTTCGTATTGTGGGTGCGATTTCAGGCCCGGATACACGACTTTGGTGACAGACCCGCGCGTCTCAAGCCATTCAGCTACAGCCGTGGCCCCTGCCTGATGCGCCTTCATCCGAAGCGGCAATGTGGCCATGCCCCGGGCAATCATCCACGCGTTGAAAGGTGACATGATGCTACCGTGATGAATGGTCGACTCGTTGCGGATCCTCTCGATCAACTCTTTTCGGCCAGCCACCGCGCCGCCGATGGCGTCACCGTGCCCGCCGATAAACTTGGTCACGGAATGCATGATCAGATCGACGCCCAATTCTTTGCTGGGCTGCCCCAGTGGCGAGGCAAAGGTCGCGTCACACGACAACAACGCGCTCGCGTCATGCGCAATTGCGGAAACTGCAGCCAGATCGGTCAGCCGCCCGATTGGGTTTACCGGCGTTTCCGTATGGATCAGTCGCGTATTCGGCCTGATCGCCGCTGACACCGCCGTCAGGTCGGACATGTTGACTGTGCTGACCTCGATCCCCAAGCGCGGAAGTGTGTCCCGCGCCAGCTCTGCCACGCCCGCATAGGACACGTCCGAGACAATCACGTGATCTCCGGCTGACAGGAAGGTCAGGAAAATCGCGGTTGCTGCGGCCATGCCGGACGCCAGACAGATGCAATCTTCGGTATTTTCCAACGCGCTGATCTTGGCTTCCAGCGTCCGCACGTTGGGATTGGCCCAGCGCCCATAGAGATATGGGGCCTCTTCCTCCAGATCATGGGCCGAGAACCCCGCCACCTGATCCGTGACAAATGTCGAAGACATTTGCAACGCAGGTGCAGATGCGCCGTTGGTCGGGTCAGGCGCTTCGCCCGCATGAATAGACCGCGTGGCAAGACCCTTGTTTCTCAGCTCTTTTCGCATGGCGCTTTCCTCTTGCTCCGTTTGTTCGGATTTAGCGCAATTCCAAGCATCCACGTCCAGAGGAAAACTGTGTCCGGTTTGGGTCAAAAACGACCGTGGCAGCCCAGCGTCTTTGGGTTCGTCATTTGCACAGGATCGGCGCTTATTCGTCCCCGGCCAAAATGCAATCTTCTGGCGGATGAATTACGCCACCTGTTCTCTGCATCATTTCCAAAGCAATCAAGGCGGCATGATCGGCGTATTTTGGCCGATACAATTGGCTGGACTCCAATTTTCGTTACAATTCAATAATATGAATGAGTGCGTATTTGCCTGCACATACCCAAGTCCGCTATCCAATAAACTGGAGTGAACTATGTATCTCAAGTCAACATTTAAGACCGCCGCCATCTTGACAGCGTTTGCAACCACATCGGCTTTTGCCTCAAGCGATGTGATACCATCAGAGAACGACACCTTTACAAAGTGGGGCGAAGAATCTGGTTGGACCATCTTTGTCGATGAAACTCGGGGCTCATGCCTGATTGAGCGCGTGGATGAAAACAATAACGTCGTGCAAATGGGCCTGACCAAGGATCAGGAAATGGGCTATCTTGGTGTCTTCACTCAGAACGACATCGGCTTGAAAGGTAAGAAGGAAAAGATATTCCTGTCGCTTGACGGCAACCTCTATGAAGCCGAAGCACGCAAGAAAACCAAGCATTTGGCTGAAGGATACACCGGAGGCTATATTCTGGCGAACAATGCGCAATTCGTTGATGATGTTATGAAAAAATACGAAATGACCGTGTTTCCCGAAAAGGAATTCGCTTTCACCGTAAGCCTGGACGGAACGCTAAAAGCCATTGAAGCCGCTCGTACCTGCAATTCCGAGCAAAGCAGCTAAGTTCTCCTGCCACATCCGGCACCTGAAACCTGGGTGCCGGAAGCACCTACCACCGGGTCAGTGCATCTTCGTCTTCGTCTTTGGCAGCGACCCATTCCGCGCCGGTATTGGTGACTTCCTTCTTCCAGAAGGGCGCGCGGGACTTCAGATAATCCATTAGATATTCCGCCGCTTCAAACGCATCTTTGCGATGCGGCGCGGCGGTGGCCACCATCATGATCCGGTCGCCCGCGGCCAAGCGACCATGGCGATGAATCACCAGCACATCACCCAGTGACCAACGATCCTTGGCCTCTTGCGCAATCTTGGTCAGAGCACGTTCGGTCATGCCCGGATAGTGTTCGATCTCCATCACATCCAGATCACCGCTTGCAAGGTCGCGCACAACGCCGGTGAAGGTGACGATGGCACCGTTTGCGTCATCCCCGGCGGCAAAGGCGTTGGCCTCGGCCCCCAGATCGAATGCCTCTTCCTGAACTGCGACGCGCATCGCTTAACCGCCTGTCATCGGTGGGAAAAACGCGACCTCACGAACACCGATTAGAGAGGCATCAAAATCAGAAAGCTCCTGATCCAGCGCAACCCGCAAAGCGGACAGGTCGGAAAAGGCTGCGGCATAGCGGTCTTCCCGGGCGCTGAGTTCAGCCACAAGATCGTTGACCGTGGCTGCCTGTGTGTCGACCTTTTCCTTCGGCAGGCCGATGCGCTCACGCACCCATGCGAAATACAGAACATCCATCGGTTAGCCCTCCTTCAGATGTGGCATGGCTTTACGTAGGTAGTCATAGCCCGTGATCAATGTCAGCGTCGCCGCGATCCAAAGCAACCACAACCCGATCTGGCCGGCCCAATACATGCCGTCGACATTCCATCGCAGGTGGTTAACGTCTTCGACCTGACCCGTGATAATTTGCTCGACCAGCTCGGCATCCATGCCGAAACTGGCCATCACGGCATAGTGTTCAAAGATGCCCTGAGAAAACAGAACCGCGATGGCGATCATCTGTGCTGTGGTCTTCCACTTGGCCAGTTTTGTGACCTTCAGTGTCCCCGCTACATCGCCCAGATATTCGCGCAGACCTGAGACGAAGACTTCGCGAAACAGGATCACGGTGGCGGGCAGCACCAGCCATGGCGTCCAGTGTTCGGTCGAGTAGCCAACCAGAATCATCAATGCGATCACCACCATCGCCTTGTCGGCAATCGGGTCCAGCATCGCACCGATCTTGGTTTCCTGCTTCCATGCTCGGGCCAGATAGCCATCGAACCAATCCGTGATCGCCGCCGTCAGGAACAGGATCAAAGCGAACCAATCCGCATAAGGACGGGTGAAATACAAAAACATAACGGCCAGGCTGGGCGCGGCCAGCAGGCGCAGGACGGTCAGGATATTGGGTAAATTCCACTTCATGGCTTGGACCCTATATCGCCGGTCCGGGACAGAAAAGGCAAACGGTTAAAAAACTGCATCTCTCGCAACCGCTTGGTCAAAGCGCCGCAGGTCTGACACCACAGAACAGTGCCTCTTGGCCTTTCCCGGCTTAGCGGTCAGATTGCCAGTCGAACGCAAGCCCGAAAGTGCAAGATGACAGCGCATATTCAAACCGATGCCCGATCGAACATGATCGGCAGCCTCTGGATGATCGCCGCAATGGCGGGCTTCGCCTTGGAGGATGCCTTGCTGAAAGCGGCCTCGGCCGTACTTCCGATCTGGCAAGTCTTGGTGCTGTTCGGCGCGGGCGGGTCCGTGATTTTTGCCGGGGTCGCATTGGCCCGCGGGCAACGCTTGCTGCATCCCGATGTCCTTTCCCGCCCGATGAAAGTTCGGGTTCTGTTCGAAATCTTTGGTCGGTTGTTCTATGTGTTGGCCATTGCTTTGACGCCTCTGTCTTCGGCCACAGTGATCCTGCAAGCCACGCCGCTTGTCGTGGTTGCGGGTGCCGCGCTGTTCTTTGGCGAAGCGGTCGGCTGGCGGAGGTGGAGCGCCATTTTCGTCGGAATGATCGGTGTCGTGATCATTCTGCAACCGACCGGTGACAGCTTTTCGATGCTGTCGATACTGGCGGTGCTTGGGATGTTGGGGTTTGCCGGGCGTGATCTTGCCAGCCGTGCGGCCCCAGCCACCTTGGGGACTGAGGTTCTGGGGTTTTACGGGTTCCTAAGCATTATCGTGGCGGGACTCGCCTATCGGTTTTGGGAGGGTGCGCCTGTGGCACCGGTTGGCATCCACACCAGCCTGCACCTGACCGGCGCGGTGCTGATGGGGGTCATAGCCTATGCCTCGCTGATGAAGGCCATGCGCACAGGCGAAGTGTCCGCCGTGACCCCCTTCCGCTATACCCGCCTGCTGTTCGGCATAGGGCTGGGTGTCGTGATGTTCGGTGAGAGTCTTGATCCTGCAATGTGGATTGGAAGCGCGCTGATCGTTGCATCAGGCCTTTTTATCCTATGGCGGGGTCGGCGCGCCTAACCTTTGTCGTGGAAGAAATCATAAACCTTCTGCGCCAACCCGGCTGAGATCCCCTCGACCGCCTTGAGGTCCACCAGATTGGCCCGGCTGACCGCCTTGGCGCTGCCGAAATGGGCCAACAAGGCGCGTTTTCGCGCCGCACCCACGCCGGGAATTTCGTCCAATGGTGTCGCACCTACGGCCTTGGCCCGCTTTGCGCGATGGGTGCCGATTGCGAACCTATGCGCCTCATCCCTTAGGCGTTGAATGAAATACAGCACCGGGTCATTGCGTTTCAGGGCAAAGGGCCGCTGGCCGATCCGGTGAAACTCTTCCTTGCCATGGTCGCGGTCGACCCCTTTGGCCACACCGACCATAGGAATGTCTTCAACCCCATGGGCCTGCATGATCTCATGCACAGCACTCACCTGCCCGGCACCGCCATCAATCAGCAGCAGATCGGGCCAGAGCCCTTTGTCACGATCCGGGTCTTCCTTTTGCAGACGGGTGAAACGACGATTCAGCACCTCTTTCATCATGCCGAAATCGTCACCCGGTGTCAGATCATCGCCTCGGATATTGAACTTGCGATAGGCGTTTTTCATAAAGCCTTCGGGGCCTGCGACGATCATGCCGCCTACTGCGTTGGTGCCCTGAATGTGTGAGTTGTCGTAGACCTCAATCCGGCCCGGCGGGCCATCGAGATCAAACGCTTCGGCCACCCCGCGCAGCAGTTTGGCCTGCGTGGCGCTTTCCGACATGCGGCGGGCCAGAGACTCCCGTGCATTACGCAAAGCGCCTGCAACCAACTCCTGCTTTTCTCCGCGTTGGGGCACCAGAATCTCCACCTTGCGACCAACCTTCTCGGTCAAAGCATCCTGCATAAGATCGGCGTTTTCGATAGCATCCGACAGGATCAATTGTCGTGGCGGTTCCTTGTTGTCGTAAAACTGGCCCAGAAAGGCCTCCATCACTTCGGCTGGCGAAACATCCGGCCCGACGCGCGGGTAGAAATCCTTGTTGCCCCAGTTCTGGTTGGCGCGGATGAAAAACACCTGAACACAGGCCTGTCCGCTATCCATATACAAACCGATCACATCCGCCTCGGCCACGCCACGTGGGTTGATGCCTTGCGAGGTCTGCACCTGTGTCAGCGCCCTGATACGATCCCGCAGACCAGCAGCGCGTTCGAACTCCATCGCCTCGGACGCGGCCATCATCTGTTCGGCCAGATCCTCCTGCACTTTGGTCGACCGGCCCGACAGGAAGCGTTCTGCGTCTTTGACGCTTTCGCGGTATGCCTCTTCCGAGATCAACCCGACGCACGGCCCCGAGCAGCGTTTGATCTGATAGAGCAGACAGGGCCGCGTTCGGCTGTCGAACATAGAGTCCGAGCAGTTGCGCAGCAGGAACGCCTTTTGCAATTGGTTCAAAGTCCGATTCACCGCACCGGCACTGGCGAAGGGGCCGAAATAGGTGCCTTTCTCCTTTTTTGCCCCGCGGTGCTTTTTGATCTGCGGAAACGCATGGCTTTTCGCGACCAGAATATTCGGGAAACTCTTATCGTCGCGCAGCAACACGTTGTACTTGGGCTTGAGCTGCTTGATCAGGTTTTGTTCAAGCAACAGCGCCTCAGTCTCGGTCCGTGTGGTCAGAAACATCATCGAGGCTGTCGAGGCGATCATCTTCTCGATCCGGCCGGAATGTCCGGGACGTGTATAATTCGACACCCGCGCCTTGAGGTTGCGCGCCTTGCCCACGTACAGAACCCGGCTGTCCGCATCCAGCATCCGATAAACGCCCGGCGAGCTGTCCAGCGTTTTCACATAACGCTGAATACAGGCATAGCCGGTGGGGGACGATTCGCTGTCGGTGGTCATGACCTTGAGATATGATTCTCTGGCACTGGCTGCAATCTCACGCTTCTCAGATCAAGAGAAAACAAATCCACGGATTCTGTGGATAAGTATGCAGATAAGTTTCTGGAGGATCGGAAAATCCCTTGTTTCCTTACCTTTTCCTTTACCTGCTTAAAAAATAGGCAATAATATAAGTAATTGTTTTTTAACAACATATTTTTCGAAACTTAGCAAGTGTATGAAAAAAAAGACATTTTTGTAACGTGAAGGTAACGGAAATGAGAGCAGTGCAAAACTTGCAGCAAATTTGCTTATTCAACACCCAGAACATCCGGTGTTTTCCACCCCAGATGCTGACCTCCATCGACGCAGAGCAGTTGCCCCGTGACGGCGTGCGCATCCAGAAAGTACCCCAGCGCGGCTGTGATATCTGAAGGGTTCGACCCGCGTTCCAGAACCGTGTTCGATCGTTGCGCCTGAAAATGTTGTTCGCTTTGGCGATGTCCCTGAACCGTCGGACCGGGACCGATCGCGTTGACCCGAATGTCAGGTGACAGGGCCTGCGCAGCCGTTCGGGTCAGGGCCCACAGCCCCATTTTCGCGATGGTGTAGGACATGAACTCTGGCGTCAGCTTTCGCACCCTCATGTCCACCATATTGACGATCAAGCCCGCGGCCAGAGGTTCGCCGCTTTCATCTGTGTCGGCGGTCAACCCCTGCTCTGCCATAGCCTGCGTCAGAACGAATGGCGCACGCAGGTTGCTGTCGAGATGGCGATCCCAGCTCTGGCGGGTTGCGGTGTGAATATTGTCGTATTCAAAGATCGATGCGTTGTTCACCAGACAGGTGATCGGCCCACCCAGCGCTTCTGCTGCCTTGGGCAGCAGTGCCTGAACCTGAGCTTCGTCCAGCAGATCGGCCTGCAGTGCCACCGCTTGGCGGCCCAGAGCCGTTACCTTGGCTACAGTTTCCTGCGCGGGCTGTTCCGATGTGGCGTAATGCACGGCCACATCATATCCACGACCTGCCAGATACAGCGCCATAGCCCGGCCCAGACGAATACCGGCACCGGTCACTAAAGCTCGGGTCATGCTTCACCTCGTTTTGTCAGATCACACCAGCAATACGGTGACATAAAGCACATAAAGGAAAGTCAACACCAACCCCCAGATGCGCGAGATATCCTGTTTGAAAAATACAAACGGAGCCAGCAGCAGCGATGCGCCCAGCATGACCCATAGGTCGAATTGCAGGAATTCGGGATCAACCGGTATGCGACCAAACCATGTTGCGATTCCGATGATGGCCAGTAGGTTGAACATGTTTGAGCCGATCACATTGCCCAGCGCCACATCCGCTTGCCTGCGCAGCGCAGCCATGACGGTTGTCGCCAGCTCGGGCAAAGACGTTCCGACCGCGATCAACGTCAAACCGATAACCGTTTCACTGACCCCATAGGTCCGTGCGATAATCGTCGCGTTATCCACCAACAGATGCGCACCCATCGGCAATCCAATCAACCCGAGGATAAGGTAAAAAGATACCTTCCAATACGGCATGTCAGGGTCGGCTTCTTCCAGACCCTCAAGCTCTTCACCCACGCAAGCCTCGCCACAGGCTTTGCGATGTGCCTTTGCCTCACGAAAAGCGTTCAGAAGGACAAAGCCCAAAGCCGCCAGCAAGATCAGACCACTGAAGAAGGTAAAGGTTCCGCAAAATGCCAACCCGATGAACAGAACCGTCGCCATCAGCATGAACACATAGTTCCTGCGGCTGTTACACTCGCTGGTGTGCAAAGTCGCAAGCAGCGCGGGAAGGCCCAGAACCAACAGGATATTCGCCGTGTTGGATCCGACCACATTACCCAGTGCGATACCGGGGGCGTTTTCTTTCAAAGCACTGATCGCAATCAGAAGCTCGGGTGCTGATGTGCCGAAGGCCACAATCGTCAGGCTGACGATCAACGCCGGAACACCCAGGCGCAGGCTCAGGTTCACGGCACCTCGCACAAGGGCGTCGCCTGCCAGCAACAGAATCAACAGGCCCAGACCGGACAACAGCCAAGTGGAAATCAAGTCCGGCCTCCTTTTTCGCAGGCGCAGGGGCCTTTGCCGATTCGATACCGTCCGCAGCGCGGACATTTCGCAGAGCTCAACTTCTTTTGCCCCGGAAAGCGCAGCTTGCCAAACATCGCCAATACGACCATGGCAATCAGGAATAGGGTGACAGCCTTGATGATCACGTCACAAACCGAAACGCGCGTAGGCTGCACGCTCCTCTAATCCGGCGATAGCATCCTGAGCCAGGCTGGCCCCAAAGCGCGTCCAGATCGGTTTGCGCACGCTGTAGCGGCGGAACTTGACCTTTTCGCCAAAGCGTTCCTGCATCTTGGGTTTGAGATGGGCAATGCCATCAATCAGACCCAATTCTTGCGCACGGCGCGCCAGCCAGACTTCACCCGTGAACAGATCGGCACTGTGATCCAGCTTGTCGCCACGTCGCGCTTTGACATGGTCAATGAAGTTTTCGTGGATGTCTCCCAACAACCCCTGAAGGCGGGCCACGTCCTCTTTCTTTTCCGGCGCAAACGGATCCAGCATGGATTTCGATTGGCCCGCCGTATGCACGCGCCGCTCGAACCCCTGCCGAGCCAAAAAGACATGCGCTCCAAACCCGGCCGAGATTACCCCGATCGAGCCCAGTACCGAGCTGTCATCGGCCCAGATCTCATCCGCAGCTGCAGCCAGCCAATAGCCGCCCGAGGCCGCAACATCCTCGACAAAGGCAATAACGGGCACATCCAGCTCTTTCGACAAACGCCGGATACGGGCACCGATCAGCGAACTTTGCACCGGGGACCCGCCCGGGGAATTAAGCTCAAGCGCCACTGCCGCAGGTTTTCCCTTGCGAAACGCCTTTTCCAGAACAGGGGCCAGGGTCGTGTCGTTCAACGCGCCCCGCCCCGCCATTCCAATCGCGCCGGACAGGCGGACAATGGCCACGCAGGGGTGCTTTTTAACAAACGGCAGGCTGAGTTTCATGGGTGCCGATGTAGAGTGCCCCCAACCCGTAAACAAGGGACTCATCAGGCCTTAAGCGCGCCGCCAACCAGATTCACACACTCAATGGGCAAAAATGCAACGCCTTGGCAATGTCAGCTGCGAATGCGCCAACCGGTTTTGAAGATCCAGCCGATGACCGCCAAACAGAGTCCTGTAAAGGCGAGAATAGCCAGCAAACTAAGAACAATCGGCACATCCGCCGACCCGTAGAATGACCAGCGGAAGCCCGAAATCAGGTAAACGACGGGATTGAACAAGGTAATGGTCTGCCACAACGGAGGCAGCATCGAGATCGAATAAAACGTGCCGCCCAGAAAGATCAGTGGCGTCACCACAAGCTGCGGCACCAGTGACATCTGTTCGAAATTGCTGGCCCAGATGCCGATGATGAATCCCAGCAAAGAAAAGCTGAGGCAGGATAAGATCAGAAACGCGGCCATGGCAAAGGGATGTTCGATTCGTATATCCACAAAAAAAGTGGCCGTCGCCAATATCACCAGACCCACAAACAGCGCCTTGGTGGCGGCTGCGCCAACATACCCGATCACGATTTCGAAGAAATTGACCGGCGCGGACAGCAGTTCGTAGATGGTGCCGAGAAACTTTGGGAAATAGATTCCGAATGACGCATTAGAAATCGACAGCATCACCACCGACAACATAATCAGCCCCGGTACGATGAACGCACCGTATGAGACGCCCTCGACCTCTTGAATGCGGCTGCCGATGGCTGTGCCAAATACCACGAAGTACAACGACGTGGACAAGACCGGCGAAAAAAAGCTCTGCGCGAGAGTGCGAAAGAACCGGGACATTTCGAACCGGTAGATGGCAGCAATTGCAGTCCAGTTCATACTGTTTCTCCGGATACGAGGTTGACGAATATTTCTTCCAAGCTCGATTGCCGGGTCTGCACGTCGCGCAAGACCAGCCCGGCTTGCGACACGTCATTCAACAATGTCGTGATTCCGGTGCGATCCGCATGTGTATCGTAAGTGTAAACTAGAACATCCCCTACGCCATTCAGAGTCAGGTTATGCAGTGCAAGACTGTCAGGGATTTGCGCGATGGGCTCTGACAGCATGACTTCGATCTGCTTTTTACCCATCTGCGCCATCAGCGTTTCCTTGTCCTGCACCAGCAGCAGTTCACCCTTGTCGATGACGCCGACACGATCAGCAATGGCTTCGGCCTCTTCGATGTAGTGGGTGGTCAGAATGATAGTGACCCCGTCCCGTTTCAGCTCGGCCACGATCTCCCACATATCCTTGCGCAGTTCGACATCCACACCGGCAGTGGGTTCGTCCAGAAACAGAACGCGGGGCTCATGCGCCAGCGCCTTTGCGATAAGGACCCGACGCTTCATACCGCCAGACAATTCCTTGATCGCGTTGTTGCGCTTATCCCAAAGGGACAGCTTGCGCAGAGTCTCTTCGATCCGCGCATTGTCTTTGCCAAGGCCAAACAACCCTCGCGACAGGCGCACCGTGTTCCAGACATTCTCAAACGGTTCCAGAGCAATTTCCTGAGGCACAAGCCCGATCATCCTGCGCGCTGCGCGATAGTCAGTCTGGATGTCATGTCCACCCACTGTGACCTCACCGGAACTCGGGGTCGTGATCCCGCAGATGGTTGAGATCAAGGTTGTCTTTCCTGCCCCGTTTGGACCCAACAAGGCAAGAATCTCACCTTCTTCAATGTCCAGAGACACACCCTTCAGCGCCTCAAACCCGTCAGCGTAAGACTTTCGAAGATCCCTGATGGATAAAATGGTCGTCATGCCCGTTCCCCGTTCTGGCGTGGACCCTATCGCGCCAAATCCTTGTATAACAGGTCAATTCGGCACCGATTGATACACATCTGCCGAAATGGCGACCATCTGCGCCATCGAATATCCAGCTTGCAATCCTCCCACCTGCCCGCAAACTCTGCCCGAAACGGAGGGCAAGGATGCTGAACGGAATTCGAATTGTCGAAATCGAAGGGTTGGGGCCCGGCCCGTTTGCAGCCATGCAGTTGGCCGATCTGGGCGCTGACGTCATAACCATTCAGCGCAAGGGTGGTGCTGCAACACCTGGAATGCCCGAAAGATCACTTCTGGATCGCGGGAAGCGGTCCATTGCGCTTGACCTGAAAGACCCAGATGATCTGGAAATTGCTCTGCGTCTGATCGACACTGCCGACGCCCTGATCGAAGGTTTTCGCCCCGGTGTTATGGAAAAGCTGGGCCTTGGCCCCGAGCCCTGTCTGACCCGCAATCCAAAGCTGGTCTATGGGCGCATGACGGGCTGGGGTCAGGATAGTCCTCTGGCCAACACCGCAGGCCACGATCTGAACTATATCGCCCTTTCCGGGGCGCTCTGGTATGCCTCTCAACCCGGCCAGCCGCCGCAAACACCGGCTACTCTGGTAGGCGATATCGGTGGCGGCGCAATGTATCTTGTCGCAGGGATTCTGGCTGGCCTGATCAATGCACAAAGAACTGGCGAAGGAACAGTTGTCGATGCCGCAATCTATGACGGTTCAGCCCATATGATGAACCTTCTGATGACCATGCGCCAAACAGGCAACCTGTCCGACACTCG
Source organism: Ruegeria sp. 6PALISEP08 (assembly GCF_001238295.1). Taxonomy (GTDB): domain Bacteria; phylum Pseudomonadota; class Alphaproteobacteria; order Rhodobacterales; family Rhodobacteraceae; genus Ruegeria. The sequence goes on along the minus strand of NZ_LGXZ01000006.1, from coordinate 18,267 downwards.
CGGCGACAGCCTGCTGGACGGCCCACACTGGAGCCGCGCATATGCCTGTGCCGATGGCCGCTTCATCACGGTTCAATGCCTCGAACCCAAATTCTACACTCAGTTTTTGCAGACCCTCGGTCTCACCAATGACGCCGAATTCCAGAAACAATATGACCGCTCACTGTGGCCCGACCTGACGCGACGGCTTGCCGATATCTTCGCCAGTCACCCCCGCGACCACTGGGACGCCTTGTTCCGCGGAACGGATGCCTGCGTCGCCCCGGTGCTCTGTCCACAAGAGGCGCAGGTTCACCCGATGAACACCTATCGCAACAGCTGGCAAGAGATCGACGGCGCCCTGCAATCCGCCGCCGCGCCACGGTTTTCAAACCACCAGTGGCACCCCAGACCAAGCCCAACACGCGGCGAGCACACAAATGAAATTCTCGCCGAGCTCGACGCCCCACGTTGATCCGAACTTCATCTGGCTAAAAATGTCTCGGGGGATGAATTGGCCGCAGGCCAAGAAGGGGGCTGGCCCCCTTTCACCCACTTACCGCCCGCGTACCGTATCGATCATCAGTTGCACGTTTTCAGGATCTGCATCCGGTGTGATGCCGTGCCCCAGATTGAAGATATGCGGCCCTTTCGAGAACGCCTCGACAATGAGACGCGTCTCATCCACCAGCGCCTGTCCGCCCGTCACCATATGGGACGAGGCCAGATTGCCCTGTACACAGCCATCAACCTGCACGTGCGCGGCCGCCCAATCCGGCGACACCGAATTGTCCAGCGCGACACAATCCACACCCGTCGCCTTGGCAAACCCGATATATCCGTCGCCCGCCTCACGCGGGAAACCGATGACCGGAATGCCCGGATGCCGCTCTTTGATAGCCTGGGTAATCACGCGGCACGGCTCGACTGCGTATTTGCGGAACGCCTCACCTTTCAAAGACCCCGCCCAACTGTCAAAGATCTTGACCACCTCGGCCCCGGCTTGGATTTGCGCGGACAGATATTCGATCGTTGCGGCCGTGATCCGGTCCAACAGTGCCTCGAACAGCGCGGCATTCCCTTCACGCAACGCATGAGCAGGACCCTGATCGGGCGTGCCGCGCCCTGCGATCATATAAGTTGCAACCGTCCACGGCGCGCCGGCAAACCCGATCAAAGTGGTTTCCGAGGGCAATTCCCGCGACAGGATTTTTACCGTTTCATAAACGGGCGACAGTGTTTCATGAATCGCGTCAACCGGCTTCAACGCGTCAAATTCGGATTGCTGCGTGATGGTCGACAGGCGCGGGCCTTCGCCGGTCACAAACCACAGATCCGCCCCAATGGCCTGCGGCACCAGCAGGATATCTGCAAACAGAATCGCTGCATCAAACCCATAACGCCGGATCGGTTGCAATGTGACTTCGGCGGCCAGCTCAGGGTTATAGCACAAGGACAGGAAATCACCGGCCTGCGCACGTGTGGCGCGATACTCGGGCAAATACCGCCCCGCCTGACGCATCATCCAGATCGGCGGCACATCCTGCACCTCACCCGCCAACGCCCGCAGCAGTTTTTTTGTCTCGGCCATATTCGCCCCCAGTCATCCGGTTTTGGCAACGGGTCGTCCTTCGGCGGCAATTTGTCAAGCTCACCCCCCATTGTCAGGGCAATGTGACGCGACTAAAGCTGTGAGCATGACCGTGAATATGCCCACACCCGCATCGCCCTTCAGAATTGGTACCCGTGGTTCGCCGCTGGCTCTGGCGCAAGCGCACGAAACGCGCCAACGCCTGAGTGACGCCTTCGGCCTGCCAGAAGACGCATTCGAGATCGTGGTGATCAAAACCACCGGCGACAATCGCGCCATGATCGATGCTGATCGCCCGCTGAAAGAGATTGGCAACAAGGGCCTGTTCACCAAAGAAATCGAAGAGGCGATGTTGCGCGCCGAAATCGACATCGCCGTTCATTCGACAAAAGATATGCCCGTTGCACAGCCTGATGGCCTCGTACTGGACACCTTTCTACCACGCGAGGATGTGCGAGACGCGTTTATTTCTCCGCGTTTGGGTTCAATCCACGATCTGCCCGAGGGGGCCGTTGTGGGCACCTCCTCGCTGCGTCGTCGCGCTCAATTGCTGAACCGACGACCGGATTTGAAGGTGGTGGAATTTCGTGGGAATGTTCAGACCCGGCTGAAAAAGTTGGACCATGGCGTTGCCGATTGCACCTTTTTGGCCATGGCAGGCATTCGTCGTCTGGGCATGGATGACATCCCGGCCAGTGCCATTTCGCCTGACGACATGCTGCCCGCCATTGCGCAGGGCACCATCGGGATTGAACGGCGCGGCGACGATATGCGTGCGGCAGAGATGCTTGAGGCGTTGCATCATGCGGAAACAGGCCAGCGGCTGACTGCTGAACGCACGTTGCTGGCTGCACTGGACGGGTCGTGCGAAACGCCTATCGCAGGTTTGGCCGAACTGGATGGCGGCACCCTCAGGCTGCGTGGCGAAGTTTTACGCCCCGATGGAACTGAAACTGCAAGCCGGGATATCACAGGCGCAGTCGAAGATGGCGCGGATATGGCGCAGGCCATGGCCGCAGAACTGCTGGAACAGGCGGGGCCGGATTTTTTCGATTGGAAAAAATCAAAATAAATTCGCGCAATGTGAACTGGGTCACTGTAGCGACCCATTTGTTCATGCATTAAGGTGACATACCGATCAGGAAGTCAGGTCAGTCTCGAAAGTATCGAAAAGTTTCAAGATTGCGGTGATTTAATCAGTATTCGAGGGGGCGAGACTGACCCCCGGCTTCCAAAGGTTGCGGGTCGCTGTTGGTGTCAACAGCGACCCGTTTTTTGTTCAGGCTTCTCATGCTCAGGAAATTGCAGCAACCGCGTGACGCACGGCCTCTCTGGTTTGATCCAGATCCGCATCTGTGACCGCCAATGACGGGTATAGCTTGCCCGGAGCTTTGAATATCCCATGCGACCGCAAAGCCGCGTTATATGTTGTGTTGCGCGCAGGATCATCATGACTGGCGCTGCGGTAGTCCCTGCATTCGGCCTCGGTAAAATAGATATCGAACAGGGTTTCGTCCCCGCAGATGCGATGCACAATACCGGCATCGCTCAGCGCGTCGGATTGCATCTGTTGCAACTGCCGCCCGATGTCGCGCAGGCGCTCATAGGCCCCGTCACGCTGCAGAATTTCCATTGTCTTCAACCCCGCGGCAGAGGCCACAGGATTTCCTGACAAGGTGCCCAACTGCATCAACCAGCCTTCTTCTCCGACCTTCGACTTGTCGAAATGCTTCATGATCTCGGCGCTGGCGCCCAAGGCGGCCAGAGGAAACCCACCACCGGTAATCTTGCCCAGCGTGCAGATATCGGGGGTCACGCCATAACGCTCCTGCGCCCCTCCATATGCCAGGCGAAACCCGGTGACGATCTCATCGAAGATTAGCAGCACATCGTGTTTGTCGCACAAATCGCGCAGTCCTTGCAGATATCCCGGCACCGGAGGGACAATCCGCTGCAGCGGTTCGACCATAATTGCCGCCACATCGGCATGTTCGTCCAAAAGAGCCGCCACAGCCTCAAGATCATTAAAGGGCGCGATCAACATCTGCTCGGCCACACTTTCGGGAATTCCGGCACTGTCGGGCACGGCCTGAGGGAAATTGACCCGGCGGCTGGGCGCAAGACTCATTTGCGCCTCGGCGCTCATCCCGTGGTAGCCACCTTCGAATTTGAGGATCTTGTTGCGACCGGTATAGGCCCGTGCCAGCCTTATGGCATACATGTCTGCTTCACCACCTGATGCAACAAAGCGCACCTGTTCGCAGCACGGAACGGCATCGATGATGGCCTCGGCCAGTTCGATCCCCTTGCTGTTATTGGCAAAGAAGGTCATTCCCTTGGGAAGCTGTTCCAGCACGGCCTCCATCACCTCGGGATGGCCGTGGCCCAGCAACATCGGGCCGGACCCGATCAGATAGTCGATGTATTCCTTGCCATCCTCGTCCCAGACGTGGCTGCCTTCGCCGCGGGCGATGATGATGCCGGGATCGAAATTGCCGAAACCGCCCGCAGGCAAAACCTCGTTTGCGCGGGCGATCCACTCGGATTGTGTCTGGACTTTCAGCATCTCAATCAATCTCCAAAATCGGGGTGCCAAGAATTTCAAGATCAGGCTCCACACCTAAACCTGGACCATCGGGCGGCGCAATCCGCCCGTTTTCACGGTTTGGTGCGTCGGGGCACAGGCGCGGGGCAACGTAAGAGGACAGATCGCAGGTATTCATAAGCGATCCATGCGGGGTTGAAGCGGCAAAATGCAGAGACGCTGCCGTGATGATATCCGACCCCCAGGTGCATTCGGCACAAATCTCGGCCCCTAGATGCACGGACAGATCACGCGCCCGTCGCATCGCGGACAGGCCGCCGAATTTCGACAGCTTCAACGCAACCGCATCCATGCAGCCCAGCCTGTGCGCCTGCATCAGTGATGCTAGGTCATACGCATTTTCGTCGATCTTCATCGGCAGGCCCGTGGCCTGACGGACCGCAGCGCAATCCTCAAGCGTTTTACAGGGTTGTTCCAACATCACATCCAGATGCGCCACAGCGCGCCCTGTTCGCGTTGCCTGCAACCGCGAAGCGCCGCAGTTCCAGTCACCATAGACCAACGGCCCCGGCCCAACGGCCTCGCGCACTTTGATCAGACGCTCGGCATCGGCCTGCCAGTCACCTTCGACACCCAGCTTGACTTGAAACTGGCGTATTCCGGCTTGATACGCGGTCTGGGCGATCCGGGCCATCTCGTCCGGTGCAATGCAGGTGATCGAGTGATACAGCGGCATGTCCGCCCGCGCGCGCCCACCCAAGAGTGCGTAGACCGGCAGACCCGAGGCCCGACCAAACAGATCCCAGAGCACGATATCCACGATGGATTTCGCATAGAGATGCCCGTGCAAAAACGCATCCAGCTTGCGCATTGGCGCATCGACGCCAAAAGGGGACATGCCAAGAATTTCGGGGGCCATCTCTGCCACGGCCGCTGGTACACCATCGGCATAAGCTGGCAGGTAATGTGGGATCGGACAGACTTCGCCCCACCCGTGCAGGCCCGTGTCCGTCTCAAGCCGAAGGACATGAGAGGTTACGGTGGCACAGGTTTTGCCCTCGGCCATGTGATAGGTCTCATGGCTGGTCAGGTCGACAGACCAGAGCGTTATCTTGTTGATCTTCATTCAGCCCTTCCTTTGGCTTTGAGAGGGGCCAGCCCCTCTCTTGGCCTGCGGCCAATTCACACCCCGGGATATTTTTGGCCAGATGAAGAGGCGGATCATCGCGGGGCCTCGTAGGTCGCAATGGGCGGCCCCAGTTGATCTTCATCCGGATAAACGCCGAGTCCCGGCGATTCGGGCAGATGCAGATGACCGTCGATGTTTCGAGGCCCGCGCGCCCCCGCGATGTCCACGGTGATCATGTCCTGGCAGGCCCAGACAGCGTGGCAGTTGTCATCGGGGATGGTCGCGGCCAGATGCAACGCCTCGGTATCGGCCAGAACCGACCCGCCGGTTGCCATCACAAACATGTCGATCCCATGTGCCAGGGCGATATCCCGCATCCGCGCGGCCTTGGTCAGACCGCCCACCCGGTTCAGCTTGATCCCGAACACTTCGGCCAGACCGTCCCGCGCAATCCGGGTCGCGTCCTGCAACGTCACCAGACTTTCGTCCACTGATACGGGAGACGCGTGAAGACCCGAAATCGCGGCGATGTCATCCAGCGATTCACCGGGCTGTTCGAACATCACGTTCAGATCCTCGCAAGCGCTCATCACCCGCAGGGCCTGCTGACGCGTCCAGCCACGATTGACGTCGTAGAGGACAATCTCTCCGGGGCGGCGAATGCTTTCCACATCGCGGACACGGGCGATGTCACGCTCGACATCGCCGCCAATTTTCACCGAATGGGCGATGTATCCTCGGCTACGATAGCGCTCCATAACCGCGCGGGTTTCCTCGACAGTCTTGGCCCCGACCGAGGATGCAATCGGGCGCGGCGTACGCGACCCGCCCCCCATCAGATCGGCAATGGGCAGACCCGCCGCCTGTCCGGCGATATCCCAGCAGGCCATGTCAATCGGACTCTTGGCGTAAAGATGCCCGGGCAGGGCCAGATCCATCGCCCGTTCCACATCCAGAACCCTGCGCGGATCGAGGCCCAGAATGAAAGGGGCCATCGTCTCGATACCCGCGCGAATGCCTGGTCCATGGGCGGGCACATAGGTATGACCCCAAGGGGTGCCCTCTCCCCAACCGACCAGCCCGGTATCGGATTCGATCTTCACAATCGTCGCGTCGAGCGTTTCGAACTTCAGCCGCCCGCCGGACAGCCAATAGGGATGCTCCAGCGGCAGATCGACGTGGTAAACAGTTATGGTCTTGATCTTCACAGAGTGTACTCCGCCACCGGCGCGCCGAGGCTTTCAAAGTCAGGTGTCACGCCCAAACCCGGCGTGTCGGTTGCATAGAGTTTGCCATCCTGGGCCGTCGGGCCACCGATGCCAGTTGATCGGGTGTTGTAATTCATCAGATCAGTTGTGTTCTGCAAATACTCAGGCGGTGTCGACGCCGCAAAATGCGCCACCACAGACGTCGTGATCTCGCCCCCCCACGTGTCTTCGCTGACCACAGGGATGCGGTTGTCGATCAGATAGTCCCGCACGCGCCGCGCCTTGCTGATGCCACCCAAATTCGAGATCTTCAAACAGCAGATCTCGGCGCCCCGATCGGCGACGATCCGCTGCGCCATGTGGATACCTGTCACACATTCATCCAGTTTCATCGGTTGCTCGGCCACGCGGCGCACCTGCTGGCACTCTTCATAGCTGCGACAGGGTTGTTCGAGGATATAATCCAGATCGCGTGTAGCGCGTGCCACGCGGATTGCATTGTCGACACGCCACCCCTGATTGGCATCGGCCATCGCCTTTTCTCGCGGTTTCAGCAATGGAACCGTCGTGCGGATTCGATCTATATCAGTCGCCCAGTCACCCCCGACCTTGACTTGAAACTGGCGATAGCCCTGATCGCGATAGGCGTTCATCTCGGCCACCGTCTCATCCACCGCTTTTTGCGGGGCTACCCGATACATAGGTGCGCCGTCCGTCAACTTACCGCCCAACAGCATCCATACCGGTTGACCACTGGCTTTCCCCAGAATATCCCAGCAGGCCGCGTCGAACGGGGCCTTGGCATAGCCGTGGCCCTGCACCAGATGATCCATCAACTGCTCGACCCGCGCCACCTGCCTTGGGTCCTCACCCAGCAGCGTCGAAGCAACCAGCCGCGCCAAAGCCACCACACCTTCGGAATGAGCGACCATGTAGTTCTCACCACAGGGCGTGAACTCACCGCAGCCCTGCAACCCCGCATCGGTATCGAGGACAACCACGGATGCAACAGCAGTCTCAATCGCGTTTCCTGCACCCCAGACATAGGCTCCGCCCACATAGGGCAGGCCCATTTGGTACACGCGGATACGGGTGATCTTCATGCAGCACCCATCAGAGGCAGACCACCCATTCCTTCCCCGCGCCAAAGGACAAATGTCAGAATCGGCTGATCCGTCGTGATCATGGCGTGGCTCTGCCAACTTGAATGCTGACGCGTCTGGTTCGGGCCTATGTGGGTTTCGTTGCCTTCACTCTTGAAAAGGGCTGCTCCTTCGAGAACCAGATAAATCTCTTCGGCTTGGTGGCTGTGCCAATCATAGGTCAGACCGGCCCCCCAATACCCAACATAGCCACGCAACTGGGTCGAATGGAAATGCCCGCTCGGACCAAACAATTCGTAGTAACCGTATCGGTTGAGAAAATCCGCGCCGACCTCTTCTTCGGTATAGGTTTGTTTCCAATGCCCCAGATGCGATGTCGCTTTGATCGCAGCGATCAGATCCCGCGTGGCGTCGGTTGTTTCAAGGTCAAAGCCAGCGACCTGATCGATTGCCGGAATATGCGCCGGCTGCAGGTTTGCAGGTTTCAGGTCATCGGGCCAAGGTGCAAACGCGGCCATCTCAGGATGCGATTGATGCAATTGCCGCGCAGCTTCCAGAACTTCATCCAGCGTCATGGCACCACCACGATATTGCCTGTGTGCTGCTTGGCAATGAAGGCCGCCTGCGCGTCACGCAATTCCTCCAGGGGATAGGTTGCCGCAAGTGCTGGCTTGAGGTCACCGGCCTCAATGTATTTCACAAGATTCTTCATGACCTGAGGGTCAATCACGGTCGAGCCCGTGAATGTCAGATCGCGCAGGTAGAAGGTTCGCAAATCAAGCTCGACCATTGGGCCTGCGATTGCACCCGAACAGGTATACCGACCGCCACGCTCCAGAATATCGATCAGGTTCGGCCAATACGGCCCTCCGACAACATCCGCGACCACGGTGATCTTTTCATCGCCCAGCGCGTTGCGCAGGTTACCAGGGTCACGGGACAGGATCCTGTCCGGTCCAAGTTGGGCGACATCCGCGTGTTTGGCCTCGGACGCCATTGCGATGACCCGTGCGCCTCTCCGTTTGGCCAATTGGACAAGGGCACCGCCAACACCGCCCGATGCTCCGGGCACAAGCACGGTGTCCTTTTCGGTCACGTTGGCGCGGCTGAGCATACCTTCGGCGGTGGAGTAAGAGCAGGAGAATGTCGCAAGCTCGGCATCCGACAGGTCTGAGGTGATCGGTACCGCATTCACGGACAGCGTTGTTGCATATTCGGCAAAGCCACCGTCGCGCTCGGATCCGAAATAGCCTGTCTTGTTCATGTTGCCCGGATCAGTCGGATCGCGCAGCCAACCATCCGTTATGACCCGCTCGCCGATACGCGCGCTGTCCACACCGTCACCAACAGCGACGATCTCGCCGCAGATATCAGCCCCTTGAATGCGCGGGAAAGTAATAGGTGCGCCACCCCAAGTCGGGTCTTCTTCACCAACTTCTTCAAACGCACCACCAGTAGTGGCATCGGTTACAGTCTTGGAATACCAGCCGGATCGCGTGTTGACGTCGGTATTATTCAGCCCACAGGCGGCAACTTTGATCAGCACCTCACCGGCGGCGGGTTCCGGGCGTGGCCAATCCTGGTGCAGGACGATTTGCTCCAAGCCGCCATGGCCTATCGTGACCATTGCTTTCATTTTGTCAGGAAGATTCATTACGCGGTCTCCAAAATGGCATCAGTTCGAGGCAACAAACTTTGCGGATCATAGGCAGGCTCGCCCAGCACGCGGGCCGCGCGAGGTTTGCCGTGGATCACGACCTCCAATTCGGTCCCGACTTCAGCCGCTTCGGGCTTTATATAAGCAAAGGCGAGGATATTGCCGACGGTATGACCGTAAGCTACCGAGGCGGTGGAGCCCACAACACGCCCGTCCAGCATCACAGCTTCGCCGCCATGACCATCAATCTCGCCATCCGGTTCGATTTCAAGATATGCGCAGATCCAAGGCAAATCGGTGTTCAGCGTCTTGTCTTTACCCAGATACTCCTTGTCGGTGCGGGCAAAGCGCAGCACGTCGGCCTCGGCCAAAGTGACCTCGTTGGTCAGTTCACCTGCGCCTTTAAAGCCTTTCTCCATCCGCATCACATTCATGGCAAAGCTGCCGTAGTCGGTGATGTCGTGCGGCTCACCTGCTGCCCAAAGCTCGGTGTAGACGTCGAGACAGGCGGCGTTGGGCATATGCAGCTCCCACCCAAGTTCGCCGGCATAAGACATACGGAAAGCCCAGACCTTGTGACCAGCGATGGTGATCTCTTGCGCAGACAACCAGCGGAAACCGGCATTGGTCAGATCGGCGTCAGTGCAGCGCGCCAGCACGTCACGCGACCGCGGGCCGTTCAGCGACAGGGCCGACCAGTCGGCGGACAATGCGGTGATCTGCACGTCCTCATCCGCGCGCTGCTGCTCCAGATGGTCCAGCAGACGTTGTTCGAAGAAGGCCGCGCAGACCAGATAGAAGCGGTCTTCGGCCATACGGACAATCGTCGTCTCCAACTCGATCCGACCGCGACGGTTTAACATGTGGGTCAGCGTGATCGAGCCAACCTTTTGCGGCATCCGGTTGGCCGTCAACCGATCCAACAGGGCATAGGCGTCCAGCCCCGAAACCTCGACCTTGGTGAAGGCAGTTACGTCCATAATACCGACGCTCTGGCGGACCGCTTTGACCTCGGCCGCGACCATGTCGTCTGCGGGGGTCCGGCGGAAGGAATAGTGATCGCGCTGTTCCACACCGTCCCGTGCGAACCAGCGGGGGCGCTCGAAGCCATAGACTTCTTCATGTACCGCACCCTTGGACTTCAACAGCTCATACAGCGGCGACGGCTTGATCGGACGCCCCTCCAAACGGTTGAAATGCGGGAAAGGGATTTCGTGGCGCAGGCAGTAGTCTTCCTCGGCCTTGATCACCTGCCAGTCCTTGGTGGCATAGCTGCCAAACCGGCGCGGATCGTATTCGCGCATCGAGATTTCAGCAGCCCCATGCACCATCCAGCGCGCCAGTTCGCGGGTCAGCCCCGGACCCCAGCCGATACCAATCTGTGTGCCGCAGCAGCACCAATAGTTCCGCACCCCGGGCGCAGGGCCAATCAGCGGGTTGCCATCGGGCGGATGCGAGATCGCCCCGTGCACGTCGCGTTGAATGCCCAACTCGGCAAAGATCGGCATCCGGTTCAGGCTTTCTTCAAGCCACGGCATCACCCGGTCGAAGTCCGCGTCGAACAGCCAGTTCTCGTATTCCCACGGGCAATGGTCATGCCAGACCGAGTTCGGGTTCTCTTTTTCGTAGATCCCGATCAGCCCGCGCTGCTGCTCCATGCGGATATAACCGGAGACCTTTCGGTCATCGCGGATAACCGGCAGTTCTTTGTCAAGGTTCTGGAACTCTGGCACCGGCTCAGTCACAAAGTAATGGTGCGTCATCGAGGTCATGGGCAATTGCAGCCCAGACCATTCGCCCATTTGACGGGCATAGGTGCCGCCAGCGTTCACCACATGCTCGCAGATGATCGTGCCCATCTCGGACTCGACAACCCATTCGCCATTCTCGCCCTGCGTAATGTTGGTCGCACGGCAGTTGCGGAAAATGCGCACGCCTTTCTGACGCGCACCAGTGGCCATCGCCATCGTCACGTTGGTCGGGTCCACGTGACCATCGTCCGGTGTGTGCAGCGCACCCAGTACGCCTTCGAGGTTGTAGAACGGGTGCAACTCGGCCACTTTCTCGGGCCCGACCAGCTCGATGTTGAACCCAAGCGACCGACCCACCGAAAGTGTGTGGCGCAGCCAGTCCATCTCATCCTCGGTATAGGCCAGACGGAATGACCCGCAGCCATGCCACGTAACGGGCTGGCCGGTTTCCGCCTCAAGCTGACCGGAATAAAGTCCGATGTTGTAGTCCACACATTTGCCCAACCCGAAGCTCGAGGTCGAATGCGTGATCTGCCCCGCCGCGTGCCATGTGCTGCCGCTGGTCAGCTCGGCTTTTTCCAGCAGGACAGTGTCATCGCCCCACCCTTCATGCGCCAGATGATAGGCTAGGCCAACCCCCATGACGCCGCCCCCGACAATGACAACGCGTGCATGTGATGGCAGTTCGTTCCCGGACATGATTTTCCTCTTCCCGAGTCGCTTTTCTGCTCGACAGGCTAATTCCACACTTGTACCATCGTCAATCATGAATGACACAAATGTATCATCAACTGTTCTGGGCCGCCTGACCGAAGAGTGGGACGCCTTGACCCCAGAGGCGCAGAAAGCCGCGCGCTACGTGCTGGAAAACCCAACGGATGTCGGCGTTTCGACCGTGCGTGAAATCGCAGAAGCCGCCAAGGTCAAACCCAATACGTTCGTGCGCATGGCGCGGCAGGTGGGTTTTGACGGGTACGAAGATTTCCGCGAACCGTTTCGCGAAGCAATCCGCAATGGGCAGGTGTCGTTTCCGGATCGTGCCCGGTGGCTACAGAATATCGGCAAGTCAGGTGAATTGGGTGGGCTCTATGCCGATATGATCGGTGCCGCGATCCAGAATATCGAAGAAACCTTCGCCGGGATCGATGCTACGCGCCTGAAGGCTGCCGCTGAAGATATCTGGAATTGCCGCCAGATCTTCACTCTGGGCGTCGGCGTCAACAACTCGAACGCGCGCAATTTCACTTATCTTGCCTCGACAGGGATGAAACAATTCCACGCCATCCCCCGCCCCGGCTCGACCCCGGTGGACGATCTGGCCTGGGCCGATGAGCAGGACGTGCTGATCGCAATTACCTGCCGCCCGTACCGCACCGAAGTGATCGAGGCGATCAAGCTGGCCCGACAACAGGGGCTGACCGTCGTAGGCATCTCGGACAGCCCCGCCAGCCCGGTCATTCTAAACGCCCATCACGGGTTCGTTGTCGCAGCCGACACGCCGCAGTTTTTCCCATCATCCGTCTCGACCATCGCATTGCTGGAAACGTTACTGTCCTTTGTGATCGCAGTTTCCAGTGACGAGATCGTTGAACGGGTCGAACGTTTCCATCTTCGCCGTCATCAACTTGGCCTCTACGCGGAGGAGCCAGAATGAACGCACCCCTGACCCACTCACTGGACGCCCGATATTATACCGACCCCGGCATTTTCGAGCAGGAGATGCAGGGGCTGCTGGCTCGGACGTGGCAGTTCGCGGGCCATGTCGCACAGGTTAGGGAACCTGGTGACTACTTCGTCTTCGAGATTGCCGGGCAAAACCTGTTCTGCATTCGTGGACGCGATGACGAAATCCGCACCTTCTACAATGTCTGCCAGCACCGCGCACATGAAATGGTAACCGGTGCGGGCAACACCCGCGTCGTGGTCTGCCCCTATCACGCCTGGACCTATGAGCTGTCCGGCCAACTGCGTGCTGGCCCTAATATCAAATCCGTTCCCGGTTTCGACCGCAGCGCGATCTGCCTGACCTCGGTCCGGACCGAGGTGTTCAACGGTTTCATCTTCGTCAACCTCGATGACAACGCCGCACCCATGGATGAATGGTACCCCGGCGTGCGCGAGGAAATCCGCGCCTTCGTTCCGCATATCGACGATCTGGAACCGCTGGAATGGGTCGAGATTCCGGAAAACTGCAACTGGAAGGTCAGTATCGAGAATTACTCGGAATGCTACCACTGCCCGACCAACCACCCGACCTTCGCCGAGGGCGTGGTCAAGCCCGAAACTTATGACATTCAGCCCGATGCAGGCGGCGGCTATGTGCTGCGTCACACGACCGAATGCCAAAGCCTCGACAAGATGACATATCCCATTGACTTGTCGGTACCGCACGCAGGCGACTATCAGTCATGGTTCTTGTGGCCGATGTTCTCGTTCCAGTGTTACCCGGGCAACGTGCTGAACACTTATCACTGGCGCGCTGTTGATGCCGATCACTGCACCGTCTGGCGCGGCTGGTACACCGAAGGTGGTTCGGAAAGCGCGGTTATCCGGCAGTTGGCTGTTCAGGACCGCGAAACAACGGTCGAAGAAGACATCTGCCTAGTAGAATCCGTCCACCGCGGCCTGAAATCCCGAGGTTACCGTCCCGGCCCGCTGGTGCTGGATCCGGGGTGCGGAGTGATGTCGGAACATTCGATCGCGCGGCTTCAGCAATGGATGCGCGAGGCTGTGGAGTGATGACCGAGGTGACACGCCAATGCTGATGCCCGAAGACTGGCGCCCAGAACACAAACTGTTTCCCCATCAGGTCGGCTTTACCTCGCCGCCGTTCGACTTTGACGCCGCCCCATCAGATTTTTTGAACATGTGCCCCGAAACCGTCGGCGTTCATGGCTGGATGCTGCACGTGCCGGACTATGTACACGGTCTGGACCAGCGCAAAAAGAACTTTGGTATGCTGGATGATTTCGTTCACTGCATGTCGCGCAATGGCGTGGATGTCTGCGGTCAGGTCGGTTCGAACTGGGTCCATGCCTCCGGGCTGGGCGTGGAAGGTGTCCGGCAACACTGCGAAGACCTGTCAGACAAACATGGTACCCGCTTTCACATGGCGGGTTATGCCATGGTCGAAGCCCTGCGCGATATGAATGTCGAGAAAGTGGCCCTGAACGCCGCCTATCACTGGCCGGAATGGTGGCAGGGCACGGTCAACTTCCTGAAAGAAGCCGGATTCGATGTGGTCTGGGCCGGAAATTTTCACGACCAAGGCTGGTTCGACAGTCAGGAAGACGTCAATTCCTATCGCTGGGTCTTTGACGGAGATCTGGCATTGAAGAGCTTTGAATACGTCACCGAAAAAGCTCCGCAAGCCGATGCAATCCTGATCAACGGCATGTGCAACTTCCGCACAGGACCTGATGGCCTGCCACAGCGTCCGCTGCATCTGGCCGATACGCTTGAGGCCGCCCTGGGCAAGCCGGTGATCGGCCACGATATCGCGCTTTACTGGCGCATTTTCAAATCCCTCGGTATCGCGCCCGACACACCACGCGGGCAATTGCTGAAACGTCTGTGACTGCACGAAAGGCCATGACAATGCACAAGATCCTCGCGCTATGGGCTGTGCCCCGATCCACCTCGACCGCGTTTGAGTGGATGATGCGGCAACGTGGAGATCTGGATTGTCTGCACGAACCCTTTGGCGAGGCGTGGTATCAGGGCGAAGACCCCTTGTGGCACCGGTTTCAGCCGGGGGACGTTACGACACCGGGCCTGACGCTGGACTGTGTCTGGCAGAATATTCAGGCGAGAGCAGAAAAGGGCCCGGTCTTTCTCAAGGATTTCCCGCATTACATCAACCACATGTGGAATGCCGAGTTCCTGTCGCATTTCACCCATGCCTTCCTGATCCGGGATCCGGCCAAGACCATCACGTCGATGTACAAGCAATGGCCCGACTTTGCCGAAGGCGAGGTTGGCTTTCCCGAACAGCGTGCCCTGTTCGATCTGTTGACGGCGCTGAACGGAACGCCGCCGACGGTGATCGACAGCGATGACCTGCTGGAAGACCCCCACGGCATGACCCGGGCCTTTTGCGAGGAGGTGGGTATCCCCTTCCTCGAAGACGCGCTGACCTGGGCGCCCGGTGGAGACCCGTCGGCCCACAGTTGGTGGGACGGAGGATCGTTCCACGGCAACCTTGCGAAATCGACCGGACTTGCCCCACAGCCGCGCAAGCATATCGATATCACGGACGCTCCAGATCGGGTGAAACAGGTGCACCGCCGGATGAAACCGCATTACGATCACCTTTACAAACACCGCCTGACACGCTGACACACCGGAGACCCGCAATGGCCGATATTTTTGACGAAGACTTGTTTCTCAAAGGCTTGGAGCAACGAAAGAGCACGCTGGGCGCAGAATACGTGGAAAAGAACCTTGCCGCCGCCGATGACTTCATCCGCCCGTTTCAAGAGGCAATGACCGCTTGGTGCTGGGGTTTCGGCTGGGGCGACGACGTGATCGATTCGAAAACGCGATCGATGATGAACCTGTCCATGATCGGCGCGTTAGGAAAAATGCACGAATGGGAAATTCACTGCCGGGGCGCCATCAACAACGGTGTGACCAAAGAAGAAATCCGAGCCATCATCCATGTGATCGGAATCTATTGCGGCGTGCCACAGGCGTTGGAGTGTTTTCGCGTAGCCAGAAAGGTCTTGGAAAACCAATAACACGCCTTTGATGCACTGCGTTCGGGGAAAGGCCGGACCGAAAGTCCAAAAGCAAATGGAACCGCCTTGTGTTTCCCCGAATGCAAACCAAGGAGTTCACACGAAGGATCGACCCATCAATGCCAAACTGCGCGAATCCCTGTCTTGCATAAGCTGAATAAACCCCAAAGCGCTTGACGGATCCGAGTTGAGGAGTGCGGGAAATCTTAGCCAACAAGAGTAATTCTAAGGTTTCCTGGGAATCTAAAGAAATCTGTCAAACCGCTGACAATTGCCTTTGTACTTCCAGCGTTTGCAAGGACATACCCGTCGACGGAGACGTGGCCGAGTGGTCAAAGGCGCTCCCCTGCTAATGGAGCGCTTTTTGTTATTTTTCGTATACTTTTCATCGTATTAAAAGTTCCCATAAGGCAACTTGTCCAAGTTTTGCCTAAAGTCTCAGCCAAAACTCAGCAGTCTTTTGTTGAGATTCAGTGGCACAATTTTTGCGAAATGGTAAGCCATATCCTTCTGGGCCCATCTCCCCAGTTTTCTCAAAAGTAGCTCGTCCTTTGTTTGTGCGTAGAACCAGGTTGCCCAAGTGTGGCGCAAAATATACGGGGTCACTTCTGAGCCAAGGCTGGCAACTTCGCGGACAGTCTGATTGGCCGCCGACATTTGTCCACCGCCGTTTTCGCGCAGGGTATAAGGTGAGCCGCTTGGCGACCGAAACGCTTTTCCGTCTTTGGGAAAATCACCCATTAGACGCCAGGTATAATCAGGGGTACCACCCATCACTCACGAAATGGGGTCGTTGAAGCTCCAGCTTCCTTGCAGGCAATCCAAACTCGTCTAGTTTGCGGGAAAATGTCCTCGACATCGACGGCAAACATTTCTCCAGGCCCCGCTCCGTTACATAGGGGAATGTTGTCAGCCTTTTCCATGATGCCGCTTGTTCAGGAAAAAGGGGTGGAACGCCAAAGACTGACAGTGCGGACAGTGCCGACCGTTTGCCTTGCCACCCTTTTCCTGAATTTCGCCCATCAGATCTCCACCCCACATTATGGGGATTCGAACTGAGATCATCAGTGCAGAAAAAGTGAGTGTTTTCAACGGCAGCAAGGCGTGCCACGCCGACAGGTCACACCGAAAGCGGGTATGGCGGAGACGAAGGGATTCGAACCCTCGAGACCCTTCCGGGCCTACTCCCTTAGCAGGGGAGCGCCTTCGACCACTCGGCCACGTCTCCGCCGACGGGTATATCCTTGCAAGCGACGGGAATACAAGGCGAAATTTCCATTTTGTGCCTCACTCCGGCAAAATTGCTGAACCCGTTGAAAACACGGTAAAACACACCAATTTACGTGGATTATGGGCAAGATTTAGACAATTTTTTCTGAGGCATTTCCCAGCGACGAACCACCCAATCGGCTGGTTCGAAACACAACAACGCATCGAATCCCCGTTCTGCATCGCCGCGCCGATTGAGAGATCATTTTTTGCCAGCGAAGAATTTCTCTTGCTTCAGTTCGAACCCATCTCCTTTGGGCAGTGGAGTCAGCACTTGGCAATGCAAACAAACAATGGCTCACTTTGCTTCGACGACCAGCCTGAACACGACGCCTACAAGTTGACTATCGCCTTAAGACAATACCCGCCACCACAACTGGCTACGCGTTGCCTTGTGGAGCGCTGGCGCTGCAGCCGATCTTCAGTTGAACGATTTCGAAAGCTTCCTGGCCTGAAGTCGGTTTCTTTACCCGGTGAGCATCCCTGCTTCGACCTGCTCGATGTTCTACGGGTTGAAGAAGTAGACGACCCGATCTTGTTGTGGGCGTTTGACGGAAGTCCTGCCCGACAGCGCCTTTCTGACCGTTCACTACGAAGCACTGATTGATGACTTTGAATTCGAAGCCCGGAGGATTATTTCTTATTGCGGTCTGGAATGGGACAGCGCGTGTCTCGATTTTCACAAAAACAAGCGTCGCGTCCGAACAGCAAGTGTGCAGCAGGTTCGACAGCCATTATACAAATCATCCAAGGCTAAGTGGCTGAATTATCGCCAGCAGCTACGGCCACTACTGGACGCCATCGGCGAAAACGGTTGGGATTCTTAGAAGTACGAACAGGTGATAGCAACCTTGTTGCGCACAGTGTAAATTTGACCTGCTCTAAATTATGCGCCCGCAGCGAACGGTAAGCGTTGCATCCGACCCCCTAGATAGCACCTCATCAGCCAACACCTAGAAGTCTATGATGCCTCCAAAAGGGTACAGGCATCATGAATTCTCAAGCTCTAGGTGAACTCGCAAGTGACCAGAAAATCGAAAAAGTCTTCCATGCCTAGAGGAGCTGCTCTGAACAGACATTCACGGTTTCAGCTGACGGTGCTGACAGAGCGGACGGGGACTGCGGGTTGGATTTTTCTGGGGAGAGATTCGGCTTTAGGCTTCGCCCATCTCAGTGGGTATTGGGTGCCTGACTTTGCTCTGCAGCGTAGCACTGCTGTAGCACCGTACCTGCGCGCTCCAAACGCAAGAAGCGCCCCTAGGGGCGCTAGTTCGTTGTATTTGTGATTTATTTTTG